>CAVOMN010000007.1:0-626583 GCA_963697035.1 uncultured Acidobacteriaceae bacterium
AAATCTCCGAGGCGGTATACGTCATTGCCATGTTTGCGTTTTTCAACCGGGTCGCCGACGCCTTCGGAATTCCCTCGCAGAATTATCTGGCCATGGGCAAATTGACGCCTTGAGTCTGGCGGATCTAGCGCTTTGGCATAAGCTGGCAGGGCTGTCAGTGCAAATGCCATGGATGGAAATTCTCTCGATCGGCCTCTTCTGGTTTTCGATGGCGACTGTTCTTTTTGCAAGGCCTGGATTGATTACTGGAAGGCTCTGACCGCGGACCGGATCGCATATGCGCCGTATCAGGAAGTGGCGCGCGGTTCCCCAACATTCCCACTAAAGCAGTTCGCGTCCGCGGTTCAACTGATTTTGCCGGATGGAGAAGTGCGCAGCGGGGCGCACGCGGTTTTCAGCACCCTTCAATCGGTGCCCGGAAAAAGCATGGATGCTCTGGGCCTACGACCAGATTCCTGGCGTGGAAGCCGTCACCGAAGCAGGCTACCGGGTGGTCGCGCGAAACCGGTCAGCTCGGCTTACCGCGTGACCAAATGGCTTTGGGGGATTCCGGTCGGGACCTCCCACGCACCAACTGACCAGTTGGCTTTTTCTGCGCCTGCTGGGCGCGATTTACCTGATGGCTTTCGCCTCGTTCGGAGTGCAGGCGGCCGGGCTGATTGGGTCGGGCGGCATTCTTCCGGTCGCGCAGTTTCTGGCCGAAGTCCGGCAATATCTGGGCGCTCGGCATATTGGAGTGCTCCGACTCTTTTATGGTTCGGCATCGAGCGATGGTTTTATTAAAGCGGTCTGGCTGGCGGGAGTGTGCTTTTCGCTGGCGGTTTATTCGGCCTGAACTGGCGATGGCTTCGCGCGGCATCTCTTCGTTCTTTATCTTTCGCTGGTCACCGCAGGCCAAGTTTTCATGGGCTTCCAGTGGGATGCGTTGCTCCTTGAAGCCGGCTTTCTCGGCCATCTTTCTGGGCTCTCTTCGCTGTTCATGCTCTGGCTTTTTCGCTGGCTGCTGTTTCGGCTGATGTTTCTCTCGGGCGCGGTCAAGCTGCTGAGCGGAGATCCTTCCTGGCACAGTTTCACCGCTTTGCCCGTCCACTACCAGACGCAGCCGTTGCCCACGCCTCTGGCCTGGTATTTCTATCAGCTGCCGGAATGGTTTCACCATCTCTCGGTTGGATGTCGTCTTTTTCGTCGAGCTGGCTGTTCCCTTTCTGATTTTCGCGCCGCGCCGGTTCGCTTCTTTGCCGCGGCTGCATCGTATTCTTCCAGGTGATGATTTTTCTCACCGGCAACTATGCATTCTTCAACGTGCTTACGATAGCGTTGTGTCTTTTTCTTTTGGACGATAAGTTGCTGCGCCGCGCTTTTCCAGCGGAACACTGGCCGCGAAATCGGCCGCGCCACGCGAAGTTGCGCTGGCCACTCTTTCACAGAGCAGTGTGCCGGCGGTCGCGACGCTGGTGGTTTTTGTCAGCGGCTATCAGTTGCTGGGAACCTTCCCGCATGCCAGTTGGGCGCCGGGCGAATTGCGGTCCGCGCCGTCGCTCCATTTCAGATCGTCAATACCTACGGCCTGTTCGCCGTGATGACGACCTCTCGCCCGGAAATTATCGTCGAGGGATCCAACGACGGCACAACCTGGCTCGGACTATGAATTCAAATACCAGCCGGGCGACTTGACGCGACGGCCGCGTGGGTCTCGCCGCACCAGCCGCGCCTGGATTGGCAAATGTGGTTTGCCGCGCTGGGGGACTATCGCAGCGATCCCTGGACGGTGCAGTTGATGGTCAAGCTGCTGCAAGGCTCGCCCGACGTGCTGCGGCTGTTCGCGAAAAATCCATTCCCGGATTCTCCGCCGCGCTATGTTCGCGCCATGGTCTACGAATATCGCTTTACCACTCCGCGGAAAGGCGAGCTACGGGAGATTGGTGGCAGCGGGAATTGAAGGGAGAATATTTGCCGCCGTTGTCGCTGAAGGATCGGCAGGAATAGCAATCACAGGAATGAGGTTTCCGCCGGCGGAGGCGCCCCGCGCCACATCATCAGGTCTGCGCAATCTTCAGTGCGCCATCATCGGCTTCCTGCCTTTGGGCTTCTTCATCCAGAAGACGAACGGAATCATCACCACAAACATCGCCTGCCAGAAAGCGGAATGAGTCGTTGTAGGCAAGCATCGCGGCCTGTCGCTGCACCGTCCCCAAAGCGCAGCGTAGGCCTGGTGAGTCGCAGTAACCGGATCCGCTCCCCGGGACATGAAATATGCGCGCAAGCCCGGAAACGTCTGCTGCGTGGCCGGGTTGGCGCGGTTGACGTGCACGCCCAGCACATTGATGTGCATCTGCATCTTGCGCACTTGCATGGTCTCCACGATGGAGATGCCGATGCTGGCGCCGATATTGCGCATCAGGTTAAAGATGCTGGTGGCGTTGCCCATGCGGTCGAGCGGAATCGGATCGTTGGTCGCCGTGGTCAGCGGAACAAACACCAATCCCAGCGAGCGCCCTGCACCAACAAGGGCAGCCAGAAATTCGAGGAAGCCATGGCCAGAGGCTGAGCACGGAAAGGTCGTACATGGCGATAAGCGCCGGCGACAAAACCGACAACCAGAAGTTTTCGCGGCGTCCACTTTCGACGGTCAGATAGCCGACAAAGGGCATGGCGATAAACGATGCCAGGCCGCGCGGCAGATTGGTAATGCCGGCGTGCGTCGCGGTGTAGCCCAGCACTTCCTGCATCAGCAGGGGCAGCAGAACCGTGCTGCCGTAAAGCACGATGCCCAGCGCCATCATCAGCGAGGTGCCGATGGCGAAGGTAGCGGTAGCGAAATACGCCGAGATCAATCACGGGGTGCGCGGCATTCAATTCGCGAATGATCAACCCGGCGAGACCGACCACGGCAAGAACCGCCAGCGATCGAAATAAAGCGCGAGGAAAACCAGTCATCTTCCTGGCCCTTGTCCAGCATGATCTGCAACGCTCCCATGCCGAGGACCAGCAAGCCAATTCCCCAATAATCAATGCCCATGGATTTCTTGCGCAGGTAGGGCGGATCGAAAATAAACAGGTAAGTGAGAATCACCGCGATCAAGCCGATCGGGACGTTGATGTAAAAGACCCAGCGCCAACTGTAGTTGTCGGTCAGCCAGCCACCGAGCACCGGACCCAGCATGGGCGCGACCACAATGCCCAGACGCCCAGAAACCCATGGCTTGGCCGCGTTTTTCGGGCGGGAAAGCCTCCAGCAGGATGGCTTGCGAAAGCGGTTGCAGCCCTCCGCCGCAGGCGCCTTGAATTACCCGGAAAAAAATCAGGAAGCCGAGCGATGGGCGCCAGGCCGCACAAAAAAGATGCCGCCGTAAAGCCAACCACCGAGGCGGTTAGCAGGCGCTTGCGTCCGAACCTGCTGGCCAGCCAGCCCGTCATGGGCAGGACAATGGCATTGGCGACCAGATAGGAAGTCAGCGTCCAGGTGGCTTCGTCCGTAGTCGCGGAAAGGTTGCCCGCAATGTGGGGCAGCGAAACGTTCACCACGGTGGTGTCGAGCACCTCCATGAAAGTGCTCGACATAACTGCGATGGCGATCAGCCAGGGATTGGGGCTGGGGCGGGCGGACGAATTGGAAGGATGTTCCTGGACTCATTGCGCAAACATTCTTAGATGCGAAGCCGGTGGGAATGATTCGGCGGCTTAGGCCGCGTGGCTGCTTTCGCGTTTGCGCCACGGCCGGGGCCTCGAACCGCGTCCGGCTCCAGGTGTATTGAATGCGGTGAATCACGGTGATGGTGGAAAGAACCGCGATCACCCACAGCACCGGGCGCCATGACGTTAAACAGCGCGCCGATAATCACCAGCACCAGGCGCTCCGGGCGTTCCATGAATCCGACGCGGCAGGAGCCGATGAGCGATTCGGCGCGGGCGCGGCGTGTAGCTGACCATGATGGCGCTGATCATCACAACAGCCGCCAGCACCACGTAGAAAAATCGCTCGCCGCGGGCATAAAAAACCAGCAGCCCGAGAAACTGGGAAGCATCGCTGTAGCGGTCGATCACGGAATCGAAAAATGCCCCGAAGCGGGTGACCTGGTTGGAGGCGCGAGCTACCCGGCCATCCACCAGATCGAAAAAACCCGAAGCCGATAATGACCAGCCCGGCGTAGCGAAACATGCGCGCCTGGTTATCGCCGTTGGCGTAGCCGAAGAGAACGGCGGCGACGGTATTGACCACCAGTCCCATAAAGGTGAGCACGTTGGGATTGATGCGCGCCAGCGCGAGCCAGCGGACGATGGCATCGAGCAGAACTCCGCAGGCCCGCCCGAAGGCGCTGGTCCATGTCATAGGGCATGTCATACGAGGTATGTCATCCGGCTTCGGCCTCGGTCTTGTTGTGCATGGTCATGAGGCTGAGAATTTCCATTTCGCGGTTGCCGCCGGGGGTGACTACCATGGCAGTGTCCCCGACTTTTTTGTTGAGCAGGGCGCGGCCGATGGGCGAGGTGGTGGAGATCTTTCCCGCGGTCACGTCGCTTTCCTCGCTGGTCACCAGCTCGTATTCGACTTCCTCATTCTTGGTGCTGTCGTAAATCCGCACCGTTGAGCCCAGGCCGACCTTGTCCTTGGGAATGTTGCTCATGTTGATCAGGGAAAGGTCGGCGATGCGGCGGCCCAACTGCCGCAGCCGCGCCTTGACGAACTCCTGGCGCTGTTTGGCCATGTGATATTCGGCATTTTCGCTGAGGTCGCCCAGGGCGGCGGCCTTCTTGATTTCCTTGGGGAGCTCATGCACGAGCTCGTGCTCGAGCGCATTGATCTCGTCCTGCAGCTTCTTCTTGATTAGCTCGGTCATGGCTTGTCGAAGCTTGAATTATAAACCTAGTGCGGCTTGGAGCGGGTTAATCCGGCGGGGGAGCGCCTTATCCGAAAAATACTCGAGGAATTTGCGATTTCCAACATCGGGCCGGATGTCAAACGAAAATCCAATAGGCGATGAATATAAATCAGTTAAAGGCACTGATGCAGTACGGAAGTAGCCGATACCCTCCACTCTGTGGAAATCCTTCCCGAAATTGCCTTTGGATTCCCTTTGAGGTAAACTGAGGTTAGCGCTGTTTCCTCTGGTCGCCTGCGCTCGTGGGTGGTTTCTATGTTGAGTGGCAGTAACGGTTTCCACATAGGCGACAAAGTGGTGTACCCCAACCACGGTGTCGGCGTCATCGAACAGATCAGCAGCCGCACCATCGGCGCAAACGGTAGAGCAGTTCTACCTGCTCAAGATCAAAGCCAGCAGCCTGAAGGTCATGGTCCCGTTCCACAACGTGGGAACGGTGGGCTTGCGGCGCGTGGTCAAGAACGGTGAAATCCAGAAAATCATTGATTTTCTTACAGATGGCGCCTGCGACAACAACGCCGACTGGAAGGACCGCTTCAAGGAGAACTCCGAGCGGATGCGCACCGGTTCGCTGGTCGAAGTGGCCGCGGTTCTCAAGGGTCTGCTGGTACTGAGCCAGGACAAACCGCTTTCCTTCCGCGAAAAGAAGATGCTGGAACGCGCCCGCTACCTGCTGGTCAGCGAACTGGCCATGGCAAAGAATTGCGAAGATGCGGAAATCGAAGAATTGCTCACCAACGCTCTGTCCAAGAGCAAATTGCGGTTCCCGGAAGCCTCGATTTTCAAGCGTAGCAATAGTCGTCACTCTTCAGTCATCGGGTTCGTTTCCCTCTGCTATTTCGCCGTGCCCAGCACCTGAATTACTGCCCATGGCCAAGCGGAAGCGTCAGGCGCACGAACGGGAGAAATAGCACGAATGCTGAACGGCCCGATCAAAACATTGACAAACCCCCAGGTCATGAAGGGCGGGACCGAAGACTGAAAACCCAAGACTGAGGACTTAAAGCATTACTCGCCCAGCCAGGCTCCGTAGGGCTTCAGCGATTCCACGTGGTCGAAGATGATTTTCATGCCGGCAGTCAGAGGAATCGCCAGCAGCAGGCCGATAGCGCCCCACATCCAGGCCCATACCAGCAGGGACAAGCTAACCGCAAGAGGGTTCAGTTGCAGGCGCCTCCCCAGGAATTTGGGGTAGAGAACGTTCATGGCAATCACGTGCAGCCCGAGGACGATAAACACGAGAGTCACCAGATCCTGAGAGTCCATATGCCCCAAGCCCCACAAAAACCGGTGGCGCGAGAGCCAGCAGGATTCCCATATAAGGGACCAGGCTCAAGAATCCGCTGAGGAAACCCACAAAATAGAAGAACGGAATGTGGAGCATCCAAAAAGCCAGCGTGCTCAAGGCCGCCAATCAGCAAGCCAATCAGCAAATTTCCCACCATGAAACTGCGGATCATGCTGGAAATAAGTCCTAGCGTCACATAAGCGGTCTGGCGGCTTTCAGGGGGAAAAAGCATGACCGTCGCCGAGCGCACATGATGCTGCCAGGTCAGCATGAAGTAGGTGAGGAATGGGACAAACGAAGCCAGCAAGATGACTTGACTGACCGAGCCAAAACTGCTGGCGAACAAATCGGTCCAATCGGTGGCCGGGCGCACGCTGAGCACGCCTTTCTCATGCTGCGGAGCGAGTACCTCCAGAGTTCTCCGCCTGCTTGCGGAAGCGCATCGCCTCTTCGCGAACCCGTGTGGCGTACTTGGGTAGATCCTGGGAAAAGATGAGAGCCTGATTCGAAGAAAAATAAATGACTCCGCCGACCACCATGAGCAAAAGCAGTACTGCGATCGCCGACGCCAGGCCGCGGGGCAAGACGCACATAGGTAAACACATCCACCACCGGCGCCAGGATGAAGGCGAGAAGCGCAGCGACCAGGGTGACAACCAGCACGGTCTCCGCATAGTCACACAAGGCCAAAATTAGCCCCACGCCGATCAGGTTGAGGATCCAATGGCTGCGCTGCGCCTCAGGCCCCTCCTTCTCCCGCGTGTTTTTTTCCGGCAGTGCTTGCGCCTGCGAGCCGTGCTCCTGCAGTTGCTGGAGCGGTTCCGAGCGTGCGGTAGTCAACACGGCAGAGTTGTCGGCAGCCATAGGAGTATCCTAGCCCAGTTCCTACCATTGGTCATGACACGAAAGCTCATCGTTGTGGTGCGCGCTGCCCGCGGTGAAAGACCGCGGTCCGGACTTGCAGGCCATATAATCCTCTCGTGCCCGCAAACCCCGCCTCGCAAACCAGCCATTCCCCGCGAATCTTAGGCCTGGACGTAGGCAGCAAGACCATAGGCCTGGCGGTCTCCGACCCGCTAGGGATCACCGCCCAGGGCTTGCAGACTCTTCGCCGGCGAAATAAGAAGACCGATTTCGGGCGATTGCAGGCCGTGATTGCCGAGTATGGCGTAGTCGAGTTGGTGGTCGGCTACCCTTTGCGAATGAGCGGGGCTGAAGGCATTCAGGCAGAGAAAATGCAGTCCTTCGCGGAGGAACTGCGGAAGAAGTTTAAGTTGCCGGTTCACCTCTGGGATGAACGCCTGAGTTCAGCCGAGGCTAATCGCGTGTTGCGAGACTCCGAAATGTCCATCCAGCGGCGGGGCGAGGTGGTGGACCGCTTGGCGGCGGTACTGATTCTACAAAGCTGGCTGGACACGCGTGCCGCCGGCAATCACTAGAACACCGGTTCAGAGGGCGGAGTTATTGGCCGGGCGTTCGGTTACCGGCTTTTCTCCGGCACGTGGCAGTGGAGTTTTTGCGCCTCCCTCGCCTTCCGCCTTGACCAGAGTTTCGACATCGGGATAGGCGTAAATTGTTGCAGCTCCATTTTGCGCCAGACCTCCGGTGTCCGCGGTCGGCCCATAGTTGCTATGAATGGATCGTCCCAGCATGCGCAGCATGGCCATCAACTGCCCTCGGTGATGGGACGTATGCGTCAAACGTCTGGTTATGATCCAGGCCCGGGAGCGGGAGGCATCGAAAAATTTGGCGCCTTCTTCCCACCAGAAATCTTCTTTCTCACGCAACAGATCAAGCCGTTTACCGCTATCTTCCGCGTAGCGCTTGATAAATTCGATCCGGGTCTCCGCTTTGGGCAAAGGCGGAGCCTTCACATCGATGCCCAACATGGTTCTGAACCACAGGTCTTCGCTCATGCACTGATGCACCATCTGTTCATGCACGCTTCTGCCGCGGGGATCGCCTTGCCCGGGGCGCACCGGCAAATCCTCATCCTTGAATTCACTCCAGATACTCACTGTCTTCACTCGTTCGGTGGCATAGGTTTCTATCAGAAAGTCATATCTCATCGCTCCCCCTCCGGGACCGAACCTAGCAGAGAAAAGGGTTCGTTGATCACAGTCGGTCTCCGCGTTTGTTACAGTTTGATGAAACTGCGAACGGACACTAGGTGCTGGCTGGCCGCCCCCGTTACAATACCCCCGTGAAACCTAGCATATTCGTCGTAGAAGACGATCCGGATATTTCCCGGCTCGTGCGTCATCACCTCGAAGGGGCAGGGTTCAGCATAAAGCTGTTTCCTACCGGACACACCGTCCTGGCCGAATCGGAACGGCAGCGGCCCGCGTTGTTTATTCTGGACATCATGGTTCCCGGCAAAGACGGGCTGGAGCTGTGCCGCCAGATCCGCCAGACCCAGTCGCTGGCGCCCACGCCAGTGATTTTTCTCACCGCCAAGAGCAGCGAGGCCGACCGTGTGCTGGGTCTTGAATTAGGAGCTGATGACTACATTCCTAAACCCTTCAGCCCGCGCGAACTGGTGGCACGGGTAAAGGCTGTGTTGCGCCGCTTCGAGCGGCCCCTCTCGCCGGTTCCGCTGCGGGTAGGCGAAATCGAAATTGATCCCGGCGCCATGACATTGACGGTCCAGGGGAAGCCGGTAACCACAACCGCTACCGAATTTCGCCTGCTCGACTATTTTGCCAGTCACATTGGCCGCGTGTTCACGCGCGACCAACTACTCGATTCGGTTTGGCGCGACACGGCCTACGTCACGCCGCGCTCGGTGGATGTTTACGTGCGCCGCATCCGCGAAAAGATCGAGCCAGATCCTGAAAATCCGTGTTATCTAAAGACGGTGCGCGGCGCCGGATACCGCTTTGAGGCTCCGAAGTGAGAAGAAGGATTTTCGTCAAGCTGTTCGCTGCTTTCACGGTGGTGATTGCGGCAGCGGCGGTGACGACTTACCTTTCACTCCGCGAAGCGGAGGAAGCGTCATCCGGCCTGGGGCGGGGAGTATTGTTGGGAACGGGCTTGGCGCTCCTGATCGCCTCTTCATGGCGGGGATCGCGTGCGCAATCCACCAGCCAGCGGCTGCAAAGCATCGTGCAGTTTGCCCGGGAGATCGCCGCCGGGAAACCTGGCGGCGCGCATCGCGGAGTGGACTCCGGCGACGAAATCGGCCAGGTGGCGGCCGCGGTCGACGAAACCGCCAGCCAACTCGAAGAAGATTTTGCCGCCTTGCGCACCAGCCAGCACCAGTTGGAAACCCTGCTGAACAGCATGCAGGATGCTGTACTCGCGGTGGACGAGGACGAACGCGTGCAGTGGGCGAACCAGGCCATGGACCGGCTCGTTGCCTCAGAGAACACGCGGCGCAACGCTCCCGTGGTCGAAACAGTTCGTGATCCTGATTTTCTGCATGCCGTCCGCGAGGCCAGCAAGCAGAGCAAAGTCTGCACCTCGCGGGCGGCCTCCATCCTTCCGGGCCGCACTTTCGATGTGACCGCGGCTCCTTTGCCCGGCGGCGGGGCCGTGGTCGTGTTGCGCGACCAGACCGAAACAGAACGCATAGAGAAGACCCGCCGCGATTTCATCGCCAACGTATCGCACGAGCTGCGTACTCCTCTCACCTCGATTCAGGGCTATACCGAAACGCTTGTTGGACAGCGCCGCGGAGAACAATGGTTCCCGCGAGTTCCTGGAAGTCATCCGCAAGAACGCCACCCGCATGGCGCGCCTGACGGAGGATTTACTGACCTTGGCCCGGGTGGAATCCGGCGAGCAGCGTTTCGATATGCAGCCGGTGGCGCCGGGGACATTGCTTGCAGGAAGCTGTGCAGAACTTCCGTGAGATGGCGCGGAACCAGGGAGTGGAATTGCAGGTCGAAGATCATGCCGAAGCGCCGGTAAACGCCGACCGAGAAGCGGTGCATCAGGTTTTTTCCAATCTGGTGGACAACGCGCTCAAGTATGGCGCTTCCGGCGGGCGCATCGTGCTGGGCGCGCGCCCGGTTGAGCGCGGCGTGGAATTCTATGTGCAGGACTTTGGTCCGGGCATACCTTCCGAACATTTGCCCCGGCTGTTTGAGCGTTTCTACCGCGTGGACAAGGCCCGCTCCCGCGAGTCGGGCGGGACGGGGCTTGGGCTGGCCATTGCCAAACACATCGTATTGGCCCATGATGGCAGCATTCGCGCGGAAAGCGAACTGAATCACGGCTGCACGTTTCTGTTTGTGTTGCCCCGGGGGCCGGCGTCCTGAGCCGTGTTTGCCTGAACCTCTTTCGATATCCCAGCCCGGCGACCAAATCTAATAATTTCGTTTTTCGGCATTCCGGCCGTATCTTCTGCTGCCATTGCTGGCAATTATGATTGGTGAGCAGGAACGGTACATGACGGAATCCGAGTTCCGAGAGGCATTCGAACAACACAAGGATGCCGTCTACCGCTTCGCTTGGCGCATGACGAACTCGACTGCCGCCGCGGAGGATATCGCGCAAGATGCATTCCTATTGCTCCTGCGCCAGCCAGAGCGCTTCGACAGCAGCCGGGGAAAGATTCGACCGTTTCTTCTAGGCGTAGCGCGCAATCTGGCACGAAAAAGATGGCGCGGTGAGAATCGGTGGAATGTGCTCGACGATGAGGCGTTTATCGCTCAGCCCGTGGACATCGTGCGCCGCGAAACAGTAGAGATAGTGGGCGCGGCAGTCCATGCCTTGCCGCCACTGCAGCGCGAGGTTCTGATTCTCGCCCAATATGAAGGCCTAACTCTGCACGAAATTGCCCATGCGGTTGAGGCCGAAGTAGGCACAGTCAAGGCCCGCTTGCATCGCGCACGGCAAAACTTGAAGCGGATGCTAGCGACTCTGAAAGAACCGAACGGGAGGGTTCTCCACAATGGAACCGCTAACTGACAACGAGTTGGAACAACTGTTGGGTCTGTGGGTATCCCCTGTCACACCGCGAAGCTTAGAAGAAAAGCTATTCGTGGGCCGATTTCCTTGGTGGCGACGGCTATTCGACGGCATCATCCGTCGTCCGTCATTCGTCCGACACTGGCATTTGCGTCGAAACAAAAGGATCCGAAAGGCATAAAAACTATGGAACTCTCAGAGCAAGAGCACCAAAGGATCGTGAAAGAGGAACTTGTCCGATTACAACTCCGCAAAGAAATTAAACTCCAGCGGAGGCCCCGGCTAATCCCGTTGATGGTGTTTTGGACAACCCTCCTTATTCTCTTGGCGTACGTGAGTCCGCATATTCACGATTGGTTCACCCTGAAATGATGTGAATCATTCATGGATAGGTCTGGTCAGCGCCTTTATCATTGCTCCTCGCTGATAGAAGCTAACGAGGAGTATGCTTTCAACTTGGTGTTAATAGTTTCGATTTAGGCCCAGTTGCAATTCATCAAAATTTAGCCCGGAACTCAAATCCTTTGAACGCCGTCGAGCTAAGCAGTGTTTGCAAAAAATACGACGAATTTGTAGCCGTGGACAATCTCTCCTTTGCCATCCCGCCAGGCAAAGTCTATGGCCTGCTCGGACCGAATGGCGCTGGCAAGACCAGCACCCTCCGCATGATGATTGGCATTATCATTCCGGACTCCGGAAGCATTTCTGTTTTGGGAGAGCCCTTCCGCCGTGCCCACACCGGCCAGATCGGCTATCTGCCCGAAGAGCGCGGGCTATATCGCAAGATGAAGGTGCTCGACCACCTGGTCTTCTTCGCCGAATTAAAGGGATTGCCGGGGCAGGAAGCACGAAAGCGCGCCCTGCAATGGTGCGAGCGCCTGGAGTTGCGCGAGTGGGCCGGGAAGAAGGTGGAAGAACTCTCCAAGGGCATGCAGCAAAAGGTGCAGTTCATCGGCGCGCTGCTGCACGAACCGCAGCTCATTATCCTGGACGAGCCTTTCTCCGGGCTCGACCCCTCCAATGCCATCGTGCTGAAAGATGTGCTGCTCGAACTCAAGAAAGCGGGCAAGACGCTGCTCCTGTCCACCCACCGCATGGACCAGGCCGAGCGCATGTGCGATTCCATCTGCCTGATCAATCATGGGCGCGCCCTTTTGGAAGGTGATTTGCGGCAGATGAAGTCGCGATTCGGGATGCGCAACGTGCAAATCAAATATGAAGGCGACTCGCGCTTTCTGCAGGAACAGCGGCTGGTGCAATCGTTCAATGATTATGGCAACTACGTGGAAGTGCGCCTTGCGCCCGGAGGCCGATCCCGCAGGAGCTATTGCACTTGGCCGCTTCCGGCGCGCGGCTTGGACCGGTTTGAGCTGATGGAACCCTCGCTGGAAGAAATTTTTCTGGATGCGGTGGGCAAGTCCAATGCGTAACACCTGGCTGATCATCAAGCGCGAGTATCTGGAGCGCGTGCGGACGCGCTCTTTTATCGTGCTTACTTTGCTGCTGCCCGCAATCGTGGGCGGGGCTTTTATCTTGCCCATGAAAATCGCCACCATGAAGAGCGGCGGCAAGACGCCGCATTTGGTGGTCGTGACTTCATCGCTGCCAATTGGGAGAACTGGTCCGTTCGCAGTTTCTGGCGAAAGACGAAGAGCACGCGATGACGACCAGGCGAAGACGACCCGGCAAAGAGCGCGTCCGAAACACGCCGGTGCATGACGCCAAATATGTCATTGACATGGACACTCAATTCGAGCGATGCGGAACGCGACGGTACTTGCGCGACAAGATGACGGCGGGGGCGATTGATGGCTACATCTGGCTGAGCGACGACGCGATTGCACAGCGCAAAGTGATCTACAGCGGCCGCAAAGCGACGGATTTCATGGACAAGTCCCGCCTCAGCCGCGCGCTCACGCGCGCCATCGCGGAGCAGCAACTGGCCGCCCGAGGCGTCACCCAACGAACAGGCCGATGAGCTATTCAAGCCGGTGAAACTTGAAATGGTGCGGATGGAAAATGGTCTGGAGAGCAAGTCCAGCGGCGGAATGTTCTTGCTTATTTTCGGCATGGTGATGTTGCTCTACATCGGCGTTCTTTTCTATGGCATTTCGGTGATGCGTTCGGTGTTGGAAGAAAAAAATACGCGCATCATGGAAGTGCTGCTTTCCTCGACCACATCCACTGAACTGATGACCGGCAAACTGCTCGGGGTGGGCGCGGTCGGCCTGACCCAGATGGTCATCTGGATCGTGATGGCCGGAACCCTGGCTCTGCCCTCGCTGGCCATGTATCCGAGCTTGAGCGAAATCCATATTTCGCCGTTTGCGCTGGCGGCGTTTGTCGTCTTCTTTCTGCTGGGATACTTGCTGTACAGCGCAATTTATGCCGGCATCGGCGCCATTGATCACCACCGAACAGGAAGGGCAGCAATTGCAGATCATCGTCGTGTTGCCGCTGGTCGTCGCGGTGTTCATGATGGGACCCATCCTCCGCGCTCCGGACTCGCCCATCGCCGTCTGGACCTCCATGATTCCGTTCCTCTCTCCCTTACTCATGTATGCGCGCATCGCGGTGCAGCCGCCGCCGGCCTGGCAGATCGCTTTGTCGCTGACCCTGCTGATCGCGACCATTGCCGGCATTCTACTGCTCTGCGCCCGTATCTACCGCGTAGGCGTGCTGATGTACGGGAAACGGCCTACTCTGCCCGAGATCGTCAAGTGGTTGAAGTACGCCAAAACCTAGTACCGGCAATTGGGTACATTCGCGATCGAGCCCGGCCGAAAAATTCACAGCCTGTTAACCCGGTATCGCGCCGGAAGCCCTATTGTCGGATCTTGGGAATTCTGGTAAATAGGCGGCGTAGGTTTGCAGGAGGCGCGCGCCCGGGCGGCTACTCTGGCGAAGGATGTGCGCATGAGTACCGCCAGGATCGAAACCCCGTATCGCAGAACCAACCTACTCGAAACTGGTAAAACGGACCATCGAGGCCTGCGGCCTCGCGAAAGAAGCCGCCGCGACCGCGGCCGAAGGGCATCGCCACCGGATCTGCCAAGTCTGCTCGCCTCCATTCGCGAGCGCGAAAAAGAACTCGACACCCTGGATATGGAGATTGATGCCGGGGTCACGGCGGCGATCACCCAGGTCACCGAAACGGAAGCCCGCGAGTTGCTCGCCTGCATGAAAATCATGATCGGGCTGGAGCGCATCGGCGACCTGCTGTTGAGTTTTGCCAGCAGCGCGCAGGCCGCGGGTTTGCGCATCGATCCCCAGGACACGCGCGACCTTACCCACATGGCCACGGTGCTGGAAAAGATGTTGACGGACGTGGGCGCGGCGTTCTCCACCCGCGACGTGAAACGGGCAGTGGACGTGCTGCGCGCCGACGCCGAGATGGACCGCCTGCGCAATCTGATTTTTCTGCGCCACATCGAGAATCCGGAAAACTTCCAGCGCCAGGCCAGCCTGCAAGTCATCTTTATGACGCAGTCGCTCGAGCGCGCCGGCGACCACGCCAAGAACCTCGCCGAAGAAGTCTGCCATTTTGTCAGCGGACACACCGTCCGCCACGTCCTCATGGCCTACGACAAGCCCATCGAGCAAATGTTCCTGGATTGGCTCCGCCAGCGCGACGATAAGCGCTGAAACCCTGCCTCATGATTGCTCCGTTTCCCCGCCACAAACTTTTACAAAGCTTGACGCACTCTTTACGCACCATTTGTCGGCTAAGATGGTTAGATAACTTTTGTTCTCAAACCGGAATCCAACACCTTGAAGTGCCAGACGCTGGTCCTGCATCGGGACGGCGAGGTATTCTGGTTCACCGATGCACATCGCAGCAAACATTCCAATTGTCCAGGGGAGAAGGATGTCAAGGCTTTGTGCGCGGTGCGTGCTCGGTATTGTCCAGTTTGTCTAATCATCTTTGCCACAACGGGATGCGGAGGCGGCGGTGTGGCAAATCTGCGGGTTCTGGATGCCGCGCCAACCGAGCCGCAAGCTCAACGTTCTGGTGGACGGCAACACCATAAACAGCAATCTGGCATACACCGCCAACACCGGATACATGTCGGTGACCGCGGGTTCGCGCCACTTGCAGGTTGAACCGGTAAACTCCACCACGCCCATCGTCGACACCACCATTTCTTTGGGTTCCAGCACCAATACCACCGTGATCGTGACCGGAATCACCACCTTTGAGGGGATCGTGCTGACCGATCAGACCACCGTGCCCACTTCTGGCACCGCGGATAATACGCCTGGTCAATGCCGCGCCCAGCATGGGGTCGGCCGACGTTTATGTGGTTCCCGACGGGACAGGTATTGCTGGCACCACGTCCGCTTGTCTCTGGGGTATCGTTCGGAACCGCATCCGACCTATCAGACCCATGACTCATCACCGACGGACGGACGACAGCCAACTACGACGTATATTTCACCGAACCGGGCACCAAGCTGGCTTTGCTGTCGACTGGGCCCATTCTGCATGACCAGCGGATCGGCCAATGACTGTCGTGTCCATGAATGATCTAAGCGGCGGATTTACCTTCCAGAACTTGCGGACTTCAGTGAGCAGGCCCGCATGCGGTGGGGCAAGCTAGCGACTACTCAGGTACGCCGGTTTGACGCTGGGGTGGCACTGTTCCTATAATGCTTGGGTTCTGAGTCTAGGGCGGAACTATGCCCTCGAGACGGCTTCCAGTCGGACATATGAGGCGGGCGACGGGCCTCACAGGGCCCTGCCTGTGCAGGTGGGAGAGATCGGACTCATTCCCCGGAACAATTTCCCAAGGAGTTCAAGGTACCCATGACAAGCAAGTTTGTGCATTTCCTTATGGCAGCGTGCTGTGCAATTTCGCTGACGGCTCTGGCCCAAACCAGCACTCGGCATCGGCTTTACCGTCCGCTCCCAGTTCCGCCGCTGCCGCAGCGCCTGCTGGAACTAGGGTCGGGACCATCAACCTCGAGCAAGCCGTCCAGGCGACCAACGAGGGCCAGCGCGATCTCGAGGCTCTTTTCAAGAAACTCGAGCCCAAGCAGAACGAACTTAAGTCTGAAAATGACGAACTCGACAGCCTTAAGAAGCAGCTGCAGACCCAGGGTGACAAGCTCAACGACGAGGCTCGCAGCAATCTGGTTCGCCAGATTGACACCAAGCAAAAGTCGTTTGACCGGGCTATGCAGGACGCGAAAGACGACGCCAACGCTCAGCAACAGGAAATCCTGGAGAAAATTCTGCAGAAGATGGCGCCCGTGATCCAGAAGTATTTGAAGGACAATGGCATCGGCCTGTTGCTTGATTCCAAACCCTGGCCTCAGGGACCGGTGATCACCACCAGCGATGCTTTCGACATCACCAAACCCGTTGTGGATGCTTATAACGTCGCATCGGGTGTGCCCGCGCCATCTCCGGCCTCCGCTCCTTCGGCCTCCAGGCCGCTGGGAACCCGGCCCGCTGGTACGGCCACCAAGCCTGCAACCCCGGCGAAGTAGCGCGCCACCCCAACGGAAAAAGTTCCCCGAAGGCCGCCACCCGAGGCGGCCTTTTTTCGTGCCTGCAGACTCCTCCCAATCAGCCAAGCGGCATGATGCCGGTGTCTTTAGAGATAGCCGAATTCGATCTCTGGAGGCGGACACCATGTTTGCCGATTCCCTGCTGGATTCCGCGTGGCCGGGCCGTTATCGCCGTGGCTGGAGCACGCTGGCTTCTTTTGCGGTGCAGGCCGCCGCAGTGGGCGGCTTGCTGCTATTGCCGCTGATCTACACTTCGAGCCTGCCGCAACTCACCTGGATTTCACCGCTGCTTGTAATGCCATCATCCGCACCGCCTTCCGCTTCCCATGCCCGCGCGGCCCGGCCGGCGGGAAACCATGAACAGACCTTGCGGAGCTTGACCGCTCCTCAAACCATACCCGACACAATCGAATCGGGGAATGAGGTCGCTGTTCCAGTCGCCCCGGATTTCAACGATGTGGGGATTCCAAGCGGAAGCAATGATCGCGCCTCAGGAAACGGAATTAAGCATGGGTTTGGCAACGGCTTCGATGTGGCAGCGCCACCACCTCCACCACCAGCCCCTCACGCACTTCGAGTCTCACGCATGATGGAAGGCAACCTGATTTACCGGGTGCAGCCGGAGTATCCATCGCTGGCGCGGTTGGCGCGCATCCAGGGGGCGGTGATGTTGCGCGCCGTGATCAGCAAGCAGGGGAGGATTGAAAACTTGCAGGCCGTCAGCGGCCCTCCCATGCTGATCAAGGCTGCCATGGACGCGGTCCAGCAATGGCGCTACCGGCCTTATCTATCTGAATGGCGATCCCGTGGAGGTAGAGACGCAAATTACCGTGAACTTCGTGCTTCGGTGGAGGATAGCCACGTCGGCCGGGGTAGTCCTGCGGTAACTGGAGCGGCTTCGGCCCCCGGCTATAATCGGCGGAAGTGGCTACTACAGTTGAAATCGTTAAGCGGGTGGCGACGCGTCCCACTTGGGCCGAAGTTTCGCTCGCCAATCTCCGGCACAATTTTGGCGTGGTGCAGCGGCACGTCGGCCCCGGCGTGGATGTCTGCGCCGTGGTGAAAGCCGACGCCTACGGCCACGGCGCCGTCGAATGTGCCCGCGCGCTGGAAGAGGAAGGCGCGCGCTGGCAAGGCGTGACCTCGCTGGATGAGGCCATCCCGCTGCGCGACGCAGGCATTCGCGGCCGCATCCTGCTGATGACCGGCTTCTGGCGTGGCGAGGAAGAAGAGATCATTCGCCAGCGCCTTACCCCGACGGTTTGGGAGCCAGGCCAAATCGAGTTGCTGGAGCGGGCAGCGGCGCGTTTGGGCGTGTCGAGGCACCCCATCCATTTGAAAGTTGATACGGGCATGGGGCGGCTCGGGTTTCCGCTCGAAGATCTGCCGCAGATTTGCGCGGCGCTGAAAGCCGCGCCGCATCTTATGGCTGGAAGGACTGTCCACCCATTTGGCGTCCTCGGAAGTGCTCGACGCGCCCTCGGTGGGGGAGCAATTGCAGCGCTTTGAGGAAGCGCGGCGGGTGTTGCGGGCGCGGGCTTCGATCCGCCGCTGCTTCATGCCGCGAATACTTCGGCAATGATTTCGCGGCCTAAAGCTCTGTACAACATGGTGCGGCCGGGCATCGCGCTCTATGGCTACTACCTGCCATTCGAGCGCGCCGGGACGGGAGGTCAGCGGCAGCGCGTTGCGCTTGGGCGTGAAGCCGGTCCTCACCTGGAAGACCCGCATTCTTTCTCTGCGCGACGTCGCGCGCGAACCAGGCTTTGGGCTATGGCGGAACCTACGTGACCAAGGCTCCGGCGCGGATCGCGGTGCTTCCGGTGGGCTATGCCGACGGCCTGAATCGCGCGCTTTCTTCGCGCGGGCGGGTAATCGTGGGCGAGTCCTACGCGCCAATCGTCGGGCCGCATTTCCATGGACTTGACTCTGGCGGACGTGACCGGTTTGCCAGGGATTTCCGTTGGGGACGAAGTCGTCCTGCTGGGCTCATCTTGATGGCCTGAGCATGGATGCGCAGGAGCATGCTGCGCTGGCCAACACCGTGGCGTATGAAATTCTCTGCGGAATTTCGAAGCGCGTGCCCAGGAGATACAGATGAGAAGGTCGCGGTGGTCGGCAAACGGCCAGGTGCGACGACGCGAGACTCGGCCGTGCAAGGCGACGCTCATTCGGCACTCCAGCCGCTAGTTTTCCGACGGCTTCTCGACGTGATCGATGACGAGACTCTCCACCGGGCCTTTTTGCGATGCGAGCTTTAGGCCAAGTTGCTCCTGGAGTGCTGTAAAGAGCGAAGGCCCGAAAGACTCAGGAGGCGGCGTATTGGCCGCCGCTTGACCGCCAACAGCCGCCTTGGACATTGGAGTTTGGCTTTCCGGCATCCACTGCAACTTGAAATCATATTTACCCGTGAGCCCGGTCTTGTCCAAGACGGTACAGCCCTGTTGCTCGGACAACGCCTGTACCAATTGAGTTACAGAAGCTCCTTGAGCCGTAATCGTCTCCGGCTCCCCGAGCCTCCCCATTGTCGACAACCCGCGCCCTTCCGAGCCACCAATTCAATTGGCGTCATTGTTGCCCGGCTTTGCCTCCTTAAGTTTGGGACCGTTCTTCGCAATGACCAGCGCATACACCGGACCTTCTTTGGTTTCGTGGTGCAGCTTTAGCTTGAAGCGATCAGCCAGAAGAGCCTGTAGCATGGTCTGGCTCTGACGCTGGTTCTCCTGCGGACTCAGTTTCCGCATTGCGTAAGCTACAGATTCTTCCATTTTTGCGTCAATATCGTATCTTTCAGAGGTGAGCCATTTCGGGCCGCCAGCGATTTGAAAACTCTGGACTCCGTATGCCATTTGAATGAGTTTCCGCAGAGGGATATTCGTAAAAATGAGCCCGTCTGCCGTGTACATTGTCGTCACCATCTGGTCGTCGCCGCCGGATTTGGCAGGTTTGATAGAAGCAACTTCGTAAACAGGCCCATCGGCGGACGGGTTTTCGGCCTGCGACTCGGCTCGGCGTTGCGTTACCAATCCAAAAGTGATCGGCACTCCGACCGCTGTCAGCATGAGTTTTCTCAAGGTCTTCAAGGCGGTTAAAACTCCCGTATCTGAACCGCCTTGACCGATACCATCAGTAGCAGAATCGCCAGTAGGATATATATGGTTGCTTGAAACCACGGAATTGGCCATGAAAGAAGATTCGTCTGGTGATTAAGGTATTCGGCGCCGTCCATGAACCGTAGTGGGCTATAGGGGCGCAAGCCGGAACCACTGAATGCGATGGTCGTGACGATGACCGCACCGAAGCTAACGATGGGAGCCGTGTATTCTCCCTCGATCAGCGATGAAGCTAGAAACGCCATCGAGAAAAACAGCAGCCCTCCCGAAAGCAACAAAACAAGATGGAAGGCGGCTTGGGAGACCGAGTGCGTCTTCCCAAAGGCCCATTCGGTTAAAAACATCCCGGCCCACGGGACAATCGCAAGCGTGACGGCCTCAAGTAGCCCCATACCAATCCGGATGGTCATGAGGCGTCCTCGGCTGATCGGCAGCGCAAGGGTAAAGTTCGAGGATCCCACTGCTCTTTCGCGCAACAGGCCACCCATTAGCAGCAGGGTGACAGCGAGAATCCACATCACAACCAGCGTCGAATGCGTAAACGAAAGCCCATAGGAGTAATAGTCAATCTTCACATAGGAAAGTGCGTTCCTATCCCAGTGAAAAATCATCCACGAGCAGATGGCAAGGATTCCTATGAGAGAGATCAGAAACCGCGATCGAGTCTCCAACCAAGCTTTACGCCAAAGCATCGCTCAATTCTCCCTTACCCTTTCCAGGAAAATATCCCTGAGTCCTACTGGGGTCACGTCAACCGAAGTGGCCTGGAGGTAGTGCGCCCGTGCGATCACGTCTTCAGCATTCTTGCTGGTGACCACACTCATCTGGTGCCCACGAGTTTGAACGTTCTCGACGCCTTCGATTCTAAATTCATGTTCCGCTGGAGGTGATGAGAACACGAGATCAATACGCCGATACGATTGGCGTAGATCGTCAAGCGAAGCGTCGAGCACCAGCCGGCCCTTGTTGAGCATGCAAATGTGGTCCGCAACTCGCTCAACTTCCGCTATCTGATGCGAGGAAAAGAAGACGGCAGTACCTTCACCACATTGCACTACAAGTCTCTCCAGGAGTTCCTCAATTCCGACCGGGTCCAATCCTTCGCTGGGCTCGTCCAGAATCAGCAACTCGGGTCGCCGTGCAAACGCCAATAATAATCCCAGCTTCGTGCGCATCCCTTTAGAAAGCGATTTGACCTTCCGGTCGAGCGGCAGGCTATATTGGCGCAGAAGCTTTTGCTCAGTGTCAGAGCGCCAGTCCGGATAAAACGCACTCGTAAAGCGAATCATTTGCTCTACGGTCATATAGTCGTAGAGACGTTTATTCTCACCTACATAGGCGATCCGCCTGCGCATCCGGACACTCTCAGCCGCATTGGTTATCCTCAGCCCCAGGAGAGTGCCATCTCCACTAGTGGGCCGAATCATGCCGAGCAGCATCTTGATCGTGGTGGTCTTACCCGCTCCATTAAGCCCAAGAAATGCCGTAATACTGTGTGGTCTGATCGATAGGTTCAGCTCCTTGAGCGCTTCGACTTTCCCATAGCACTTACTAAGGTTGTTCGTTTGAATCACTAGGTCGTCGTTTGTCATCGGCTCCTCACAGTCTCAGCCTGGTGGAGCAATTCTGCTTCGAACATTCTCCAGATCTGGTCATCCGCGAGTCCTTCGTCGCGAAGCCGCTCAACCAGATCCCCGACTCGCTTGCGGGCCATCTGAACCCGATCAGCCCGTGAGCGAGTTCGACGATCGACAAAAATGAACGCCCCGGAGCCTTGACGGAGTTCTAAGAGACCTTCGTGTTCGAGTTCTGAATACGCTTTTGCCACCGTATTCGGACTGACAAGCAACTCTTCTGCCAGTGTCCGGATACCGGGAAGTTGCTCACCATCCTGCAATGCCCCGTTTTCGACGGCAGACCGGATCTGCTGGATCAGCTGCATGTAGAGCGGACTGCCGGCTGTGGGATTTAATTTAAAGAACATGATTCAACTGTATTGCTGGTAGGATACAGTGATACAGGCATTTCGTCAATTCCGGTGTTGCTGACTTCGGTCACAAGCTACCGGGAAGCGACCAGGTTGTATTATCAAAGTACCCGAAAGGTCGGGTTTCGAGGCTCGCATTTGGGAATTGAGCCGTCGCTTACCACGTCGCCTATCCCGCGCGCCGCTTGCGCTCTTCGACATACTTTCTCAAGACCGCATTCATGGTGGATTGATAGCCCTTGCCTTGCTTGCGAAAGAAGGTCAGCACATCGGGATCGATGCGCAGCGTGACTTGCTTCTTCGGTCCCGGCCAGATGATCGCGTTTTTGAAGAAATCGGGCCCGAGTGGGCGCGAATATCGGAATAATCAATGTCCGCATCGCGTAATTGCATCAATCCTTTTCCAGTCCGTTCCGGAGCGCCTTTTCGTATTCTTTGTATTCTTCACGAGTTGCCTTTCGCAAGTGAAACGATCCGGATTGTGTCTTCACCTCGCGTTCGCGAATGCGACCACAGCATCGCGATCCTGGATCGTTCCGATTCCAATCCAGCGCTCTTCTCCATAGTCCCGCCTTATATCGGGATCGGACAATCAGAGCGTCTTCGAAACATCTCTTCGGCCTGCGCAAAATCAAGGCCGTGTTTACCGGAGTTGAGGCGGTTCTTCCCTTCGTCCCATTCAAATATTCAATTGTAACTCCAAATGTAACTACACGCAACAGAGGCGGCAAACCTTCATATTCAAACCACCTCCCCGAAAATAGCTGTGACAGATGTCACCTCGATGGAATTTCGTTCCTAATCATGAGGATTGACCCCGTGAAATAAATTCTGAAGTCAATAGCATTTCCAGATTTTCCTGTGGATTTCCCGTTTTGGGACAAAGTGTTCCAGCTGGAACACTTGCGCGAATCCACATTGGTTTCCCCGTCAGCACGTCCGAGCGGCCCTAAACGTCCATGCCGATTGCCACTTGGGAGCGCTTCGCTGCATGCCGCCTGACCGCTTGCCAGTCCTTTGTTATCCTCAAGACAAATGCCTTCGCGCTACGCCCAATGGATGTACGACTGGGAGACCCGGCTCACCTCGGTGGACAACAACCGCGTGGTGCGTCCGCTGGAGTGGGGCGTGGAGTGGGCGAAAGATTGGCCATGCCGCAACGGCTTTGGTCCAGGCTACGTGCCCGAAGATAGCGAGAAGTTTCTGCGCGAGTTCAACCAGCGCATCGTCGCGTCCAGCGACGAGTTCTATTCCTACGCCATCCCGCAGGATTTTCGCCTGGAGCGGCGCGAGGTGCAGGTCTTCAGCACGCGCGCGGTTCCCGATGCGCGCCTGGAAGAGAAAGTGCGTGGAACCTATGCCGAATTTCTGCGCTTTACCTCACCGGTGCGTTCGCCATACCCGGAAAATAATCTGGTCAACGCGCGCTGGTTCCCGGCTCGAGGGCGCCGAGCCGTGGTTCTGCTGCCGCACTGGAATGCCGATGCGCTGGCTTACAGCATCGTTCTGCCGGGTGCTGAACTGGCTGGGAATTGCGGTGCTGCGCTTGAGCATGCCCTATCACGACATTCGCAAGCCAGAGGAGATTCACCGCGCCGACTACGCCGTCTCCGCCAACATAGGCCGCACCCTCGACGCCTGCCGCCAGGGCGTGATTGATGCGCGCTGTTGTCTCGACTGGCTGGAGCAGCAGGGCTACAGCCAATTCGGCATCGTGGGCACCAGTCTTGGATCCTGCTATGCGTTTCTGGCCGCGGCCCATGATTCGCGCATCCGCGCTTGCGCTTTCAATCATGCCTCCACCTGGGTTGCGGACGTGGTCTGGCACGGGCAGTCCACCCGTCACATCCGCGAAGGACTGGAATCGAAATTGATCTCGACCGCCTGCGCCAGCTCTGGGCTGGCAGTCAGCCCGATGTCGTATTTCTCGCAGTTCGCGCGCTGGCCGCGCAAGTCGCTGATCATTTATGCGAAGTACGACCTGACTTTTCTGCCGGAACTGTCCGCGCGAGACCGTCGAGGAGTTCGAACGGCACGGGCTGGATCACAAAGTGGTTGTGCTCCCCTGCGGCCACTACACGACCGGCGAAACGCCATTCAAATACATGGATGGCTGGCAGTTAGCGTCTTTCTTCCGAACCGCGTTTGAGGGCGGTTAGCCTTCAGCACTCAGCTCTCAGCATTCAGTTAAATGCTGATTGCTGAAAACTGCGTGCTGAATGCCGCTAATTGCCAAGTGCTAATTGCTAACTGCTTGTTTACAATGTCCCCATGAAGGTTGCGCTCGGGGCGGACCACGGCGGTTTCGAATTGAAGGAGAAAATTCGCCAGCATCTGGTGGACCGTGGGATGAGCGTGGAGGACCTGGGCACGAATTCGAACCAGCTGCCGTGGATTATCCCGACTACGCGCTCGCCGTGGGCGAGAAGGTGGCCGGTCGGCGGGCGGACCGCGGGATTTTGGTCTGTGGCGCAGGGATCGGCATGTCCATCGCCGCCAACAAGGTTCCGGGAATTCGCGCGGCGAACGTGCACAGTGAAGTTGAAGCGCAACTGAGCCGGGAGCACAACAACGCCAACGTCCTGACGCTGGGCGGCCGCTTGCTCGACGAAGGCACGCGCTGAAAATTGTGGACCGCTGGTTGAACACTGACTTTTCCCGGAGACGCCCGGCATGTGCGGCGGATCGAAAAAATCAGCGAAATTGAGCAGGACGAAAGCAACGGTACCAATTGCGAAGAACTGTAAGTACGAAGTACTACGGAACCGATAACCTGTGATGAAAATGACTGCCATGTCCCGCCCTCTTTATGAAGTGGATCCCGAAGTTGCGCTTGCCATCGATAACGAAACCCGCCGCCAGCATGAAGGCCTGGAGCTGATTGCCTCGGAGAACTTCGTCAGCGACGCCGTGCTTGAAGCTATGGGATCGGTGTTCACCAACAAATACGCCGAGGGCTATCCCGGCAAGCGTTACTACGGCGGGCTGCGAATTCGCCGACGTGGTCGAGAATCTGGCACGCGACCGGGCCAAGCAGCTTTTCGGCGCGGAAGCATGCCAATGTGCAGCCACATGCCGGATCGCAGGCCAACATGGCAGGCGTACGCGGCGGTGCTGCAGCCGGGGGACACGATTCTTGGGCTGAATCTGGCGCATGGCGGCCATCTCACGCACGGCCATCCTCTGAATTTTTCGGGCAAGACCTATCGCATTGTGCCTTACGGCGTCACCAAGGAAACCGAGACCATTGATTACGACGATCTGGAAAAGCTGGCGGAGAAAGAACATCCCAAGCTGATCATCGGCGGAGGCAGCGCCTATCCGCGAATCATTGACTTTGCGCGCATGCGCCAGCATCGCGGACAAAGTCGGCGCGCTTTATCTGGTGGATATGGCGCACTTCGCGGGCTGGTGGCCGGCGGAGTGCATCCTTCGCCGGTGCCGCACGCGCACATCGTCACTTCGACCACGCACAAAACGCTGCGCGGGCCGCGCTCGGGCATGATCCTATCCAAAGCGGAATTTGCGGCCGGCGATTGATAAGGTGGTATTCCCCGGCATGCAGGGCGGACCGCTGGTGCACATCATCGCCGCCAAAGCGGTCTGTTTTCTTGAGGCTTCGCAGCCGGCGTTCAAAGACTACGCGCGGCAGGTGGTGGCCAATGCCAAAGGTTCTGGCCGAAACGCTCGCGGCTGAAGGCTTTCGCGTCATCTCAGGCGGCACCGACACGCACGTCATGCTGATTGACGTCTTCTCCCAGGGCATGCTGGGCAGCGAGGCTGAAAAGGCGTTGGGTGAAGCGGGCATCACCGTAAACAAGAATGCCATTCCGTTCGATACGAACCCGCCGCTGAAGCCGAGTGGCGTCCGCATTGGCACGCCCGCCCTGACCACTCGCGGCATGAAAGAAGTCGGAAATGCAGCAGGTGGGCCGCTGGATCTCAGAGGCATTGCATCATCGCAGCGATGCCGCCGAGTTCTGGCGAAAAATCCGCGCGCAAGTACTGGAACTGGCGGAGGCATTTCCGCTATATCCCGAGCGGCGCGCCAAAGCTCAGGCGGAGATGCGGGCGTAGGCGCCCGCACGGGAGGGGACGCCCGTTCCTTCCGGTGATCGTGGCGAGACTGAATTTCCTGTGTCTCGCTGTTCGCCTGTGATTAAATTCCCCCAGTGAAGATTGCCATCGATATCCGGCGCATCACTGAGTTTGGCATCGGCACCTATACGCGCAACGTAGTGCGCGCTCTCAGCCGTCTGGACCAGGAGAGCCAATACATCCTGATCGGCTCGCCGCAGCGGGTCGAGGAGATGGGACCGCTTCCGCCCAATTTTCAGACCGTTCCGTTACTGGAACCGGACAATACCCCCCGCGGCTACTTTCGGTATTCGCGCGCTTCTCAAGCAATCGAACTGCGATTTGGTGCATGTGCCGCATCTGTTCGCCATGCCTCGCCGCCTGCCTTGCCCTTATGTGCTTACTGTCCACGATGTGCTGGACCACATGGCGCGCACCAACGGCCACTCGAATGTCCGTCGTTTACTGAATTTCCAATTTACGCGGCGTGCGCTCAAAGGGGCGGCGCGCATCTTCGCGGTTTCCAGGTTTACCAAGAGTGAAATCGAAAAGCTCTTTGGGATTGAACCGGACCACATTCGAGTCGTCTACAACGCCATTGATGCCCGCTTTCTGAGCGGTCACGCCACGGAGGCCGACCGGCAATTCCTGGCCGAGCGCTATCAGGTCAACTATCCCTTCTTGCTTTACGCCGGCCGTATTAGCCCGCACAAAAATATC
Organism: uncultured Acidobacteriaceae bacterium; assembly: GCA_963697035.1. GTDB lineage: Bacteria > Acidobacteriota > Terriglobia > Terriglobales > Acidobacteriaceae > PALSA-270. Next base: position 26,494 of record CAVOMN010000007.1, read on the forward strand.
GTGCGCATCATCGAGGCCTTTTCCGCCTTGAAGGCGGAGCTTGAGAAAGAGGGGAAATATCCGGGGCTGAAGCTGATTATTATCGGAGATGAACTCTCCAAGCATCCTGACCTGCGCCGCACCGTGATCCGCGGCGGCGTTCAAAACGACGTGCGTTTCCTGGGGTTCATTCCGATCGATGTGCTGCGGGTCTTTTACGATGCCGCCAAAATCTTCGTTTTCCCTTCGCTTTACGAAGGCTTCGGCCTGCCGCCGCTCGAAGCTATGGCGCACGGCACGCCGGTGCTGGCATCGAATACCTCGTCATTGCCGGAGGTGGTCGGCAATGCAGCCGTTCTTGTCAATCCGGAGAACGTTTTCGAGATCATGCGGGCATTGCACCGCGTCCTCACGGATCAGGGCTTACGTGAGAGGATGAAGCGGCGCTGCTACGAGCAGGCCAAGAAGTTCTCCTGGGATGTCTCGGCTCAGCAGATCCTCGACGTTTACCGTGAGGTGGGCGGTAAACGGTCCGAGGGACTTCATGCCCAAAAGCCCGAGTCCGCGCGGCAAGCCGCCGGCTAAGCGCGGCTTTCGCCTATTCTTCGTTCCACCAAGGGGCTGCTTGACATACCTTTACGATGGCCTTTAGGCTTAGTGCTGTGAAGGCCTCTCGCCAGAGCCGTTGTCAATGTTGTACTTGTTGTCACATGCGTGTGTCTGGCGCGGGGAGGCTGCTGAGATAAGATTATCTAGTCCAAAACAGCAATCATACCCACCGCCAGACAACAAAGTCTGGCGGTGGTTTTTTATGGCAGATTCCAAGCACAATTCGACAACGGGACAGGGCAAAAGCCCGGCTGCAAGCCTGTTTCCCATATTCGTGAAATTGGAGGGCCGCGAGTGCCTGGTGGTGGGAGCGGGCCGTATTGCGGTCTCCAAAATTCCGGGCTTGCTTGAGTCCGGAGCGAAGGTTCACGTAGTTGCCCCGCAAGGAAATAGTACGGTCGCCGAGTGGGAGCGCGCGGGCCGCATCACCTGGGAACGGCGAGGTTTTCAAAGCGCCGACCTCGATGGCGCTTTTCTGGTGATAGCCGCAACTTCCCTTCCCGATCTCAATGCAACCGTCTTCCGCGAAGCGCAGCGCCGTAACATTCTCTGCAATGCCGTGGACGATCCCGCTCATTGCGACTTTTACTATCCCGCGGTCGTCCGCCGTGGCGCGCTTCAGTTAGCGATTTCTACTGCGGGGTTAAGCCCTGCTCTGGCGCAACGGATTCGCCGTGAACTCGAGGAGCAATTCGGCCCGGAATATGCCGCATGGACCGAGCAATTAGGCGAAGCGCGGGAAGAGCTCTTTGCCCAGGATATGGATCCCGAAAGCCGCCGGCAAATCCTCCACCAACTGGCAAGCCGCGAGTCCTTCGCCGCCAGGGGAGGAACGCAATGAAGGGCAAAGTTTTCCTGGTGGGGGCAGGCCCCGGCGATCCGGAATTGCTCACGTTGAAATCGTTCCGCGCCCTGAAAAACGCCGACGTGGTACTGCATGACGAACTGATTGGCCAGGAAATTCTCGCTCTGATTCCGAAGACCGCGCAGGTGCGCAGTGTGGGCAAACGCTGCGGCAAGAAAAGTGTCCGCCAGGAAGAAATCAATGGGCTGCTGGTTCAGTTTGCATTGCTGGGAATGCAGGTAGTGCGCCTGAAGGGCGGCGATCCGCTGATCTTTGGCCGGGCAGGCGAAGAGCTCGAGGCGCTGCGCCAGGCGGGCATCGAAGTCGAAATTGTGCCGGGCGTTACAGCTGCGCTCGCTGCTGCTGCCACGGCGCAAATCCCGCTGACGCATCGCGAGAAGTCGTCTTCGCTTAGTGATTCTCACCGGGCACCATTCCGCCGCCGGTTTCAGCGACTGGCCGGCATCACTGTCTCCAAAATCGACGGTCGTCGTGTACATGCCTGGCTACCGGTACGAACTGGCGGTTCAGAAACTGATTTCAGCCGGACTTGAGAAGTCCACGCCTTGTGCGGTGATTTCGCAAGTGGCGTCTTCCGGAGAAAAGGTTTTTTGCACCACCCTCGAAGCCCTCCCCCGGGCTCCACAACTGGCAGCGCCTACGTTGTTGCTGGTAGGAGAAGTTACGCGTCTTGCCAGCCATGATTCGCTGCTTCAAAAGGCAGCCTGGCTGGCGCCAGAACGAAATCCAATCTCGCCCGCGGAATTTTCCGAGCCGGCGGATACCCAGGAGCAATCCGAGTGAAAGAGACACTGGAGCACGTACAAGCGCTGTCCGAAAAATGGAAGCCAGAAGAGACGCTGCGCTGGGCCTTCTCCACATTCAAGAACGACGTTGCCATGGCCTCGGCTTTCGGGGTTGAAGGTCTGGTGCTGATTGACATCGCCACCCGCGTCAATCCCGCGATGAATATCTTCATCGGCGATACAGAATTTCTCTTTCCCGAGACTTACGATCTGATCGACCGCGTCGAGCGCCACTATGGCGTGAAGGTGGAAAGAATTTATTCGGCGCTCACCCCAGAAGAGCAGGAGCGCACCCACGGCGCCGCGCTTTGGACCCGCGACCCCGATAAATGCTGCAGCGTGCGCAAAGTTGAACCCCTGCGCCGCAAGCTTTCCGAGCTGCGCGCCTGGATCACTTCCATCCGCCGCGACCAGACTTCTTTCCGCGCCGGCGCCCATAAGGTGGAGTGGGACGAAAAATTCCAGTTGGTGAAGATCAATCCGCTGGCCGATTGGACGTCGAAGCAGGTGTGGAACTACATCGTGCGGCACAAAGTTCCCTACAACGTGTTGCATGATCGGAATTATCCGAGCATTGGCTGCACCCATTGCACGCGCGCCGTTCTGCCAGGGGAGGATCCCCGCGCCGGCCGGTGGTCTGGATTCAAGAAGACGGAGTGCGGCTTGCACGCCGGGCCTTCGCAGACACCGCCACCGCTGATTCATCTGGAAGTCCCTGCGAATCTGGAAAAGAACTGAAAGACAGCCACGGATTAACGCGGACTTCATTGCTCAATCTGCGGCAGTGCAGTTTTTAGAGTCCTTTTCGCTGCAGGAACTCGCGGACCACTTCCTTCACGTCACGACGCTGGCCATCCACCGCATAGTTGAGCTGGCGCATCTCGTCGTCTGAAATTTTTCCAGCTAGTTCGTCCAAAGCGCTCTTCACCTCTGGATGAAGCTTGAGCATTGGTTCGCGGATGATGGGAACGGCTTCGTAGGGTGGGAAATAGCGCTTGTCGTCGTCGAGAACAAACAAGTCCAACGCGGGGATGAGGCCATCGGTCGTATTGCCCGCGATCAGGTCAATCTGCTTTGCCTTGAGCGAACGGGTGAGCAGACCCAGGTCCATGATGCGGGGCGGTGCGGCGAAGTGCAGTTCATAAGTTGACGCGAGCCCTTTGTAGCCGTCCGGCCGCTCCATGAACTCGTAGCCGAATCCGGCACGCCATTGCGGAGCATAGGCGGCGGCCTGCGAGATGGTTGTGAGATGCAAGCGACGCGCATCCTCGCCACGGATCTCAATGGCGAAAGTGTCGTTGAATCCGAAAGGCGCGCCCACCGCGAGACGAAAACGGCTAGCGTATTCGGAACGGACCCGGTCATACACATCCTGGCGAGCGCCTTCGGGCTTTTCCTTGAGCACCGCAGTGAGAGCCGTACCGGTGTATTCCGGATAGATATCGATGCGTCCGCCGAGAATTGCCTGATGGCAAATGTAGGTGCCAGCAAGATAGAAACGGCGTTCGACCGGAAGATGCGTCTTGCTTTCGATTTGCTGGGCGATGATTTCGCCAAGAATCAACTGCTCGGTGAAGTTCTTGGAGCCGACGACAATGCGCTCATTCCGCGGAGGCCCGCAGGCAGTGAGCAACAGCACGGCAGCGAGGACGATTGGCAGATTGCGCATAGTGAATTGAGTTGGTTGTGGACGATTCAGTGCGGACTCAGCCTCTTTTCCAGCCAGCCCAGGCTCACGTCGGCCAGCAGCGCCAGGATCGCGGCCGGAATTGCGCCCGCCAGAATCACGGAATTATTCACCATCGCCAATCCGCGAAAAATGTATTCGCCCAATCCTCCCGCGCCAATGGCTGCGGCAATGGTTGCCAGTCCAATGGAAATGACCGCCGCGACCCGCACTCCCGCAATGATTACGCCGAGGGCGAGAGGAAGCTCGACTTGCCACAAGAGTTGGCTATCGGTCATGCCCATGCCGCGTGCCGCTTCGACGACCGAGCGATCCACGCCTTTTATGCCGGTGTACGTGTTGCGGATAAGCGGCAAAAGCGCGTAGAGGGTCAGAGCGAGAATGGCCAGGCGGTCGGCACGCTCGCCAATCCAGGGCGCGGGCAAAAGAAATCCGAAGAGCGCCAGGCTGGGGATGGTTTGAATGATGTTGGCGCCTCCCAGGATCGGTTTGTTTAGCGCGGGGCGGCGCGTGATCAGGATGCCCAGCGGGATGCCGATCAGCACGGCGAGCACGGTCGAAACACCGACCAGCCAGAGATGTTCCCCGGTGAGTTCGAGAATTTCACCGTGATTTTGCAGAACGAATTGCCAGAGATTCATGAGCAGCCTCTCCATTGAAAGATGTGGGCGCGCCGCCAGCCCTACTGTTCTGACCCGAACGCGGCAACGTACTGCTTGACCAGGCTATCGAGTAGAACTTGTGAATTCTTTTGCCGGAAGCACGGTGACCAACCGTCCATTCTCCATCAGCGCGATTCGCGTGCCCAGCAAGCAGCGCCTCGCGCAGGTCATGGGTCACAAAGACCACCGTCTTGCGGAGTCTCTGCTGCAACCCGCGGAATTCGCGCTGCAGCTCAGTGCGGGTAATGGGATCGAGCGCGCCGAAAGGCTCATCCATCAGCAGGATTGGCGGGTCGGCGGCAAGTGCGCGCGCCACGCCGACCCTCTGGCGTTGTCCGCCGGAAAGTTCACGCGGATAGCGCTCGGCAAGTTTTGGATCGAGCCCGACGAGTTGCATCAATTCCTGTACGCGGCTCTGGATGCGGTCTTTGGGCCACGCCGCAATTTGCGGAACCACTCCAATATTGCGCGCCACGGTGAAATGCGGGAACAATCCGACATCTTGAATGGCATAACCGATGGAGCGCCGCAGAGAAATGACGTCCCAATCGCGCGTGGAGCGGCCGTTGACTTGCACCTCGCCCTCGGTGGGAACGAGCAGATGGTTGATCAGTTTGAGCGAAGTGGTTTTGCCGGAGCCGCTGCGCCCCAGCAGAACCAGCGTTTCCCCGGTTTTGATTTCAAGATTGAGCGCGCGCAGAAGCTCGTGGCCGTTCGCGAGGCGATAAGAAACATTGCGGAACTCGATGGCGTTGCCGTTCGCCCCAGGTGGCACGCGGGAAGATCCTCACTCGCTGAGATATGCAGCTGCCGGCAAGCCGGTAATGCGAATACCCGAATGACCTTTGTGCCGAATGTTCATTCCGATCAGCAGCGCGGTGATCTGCTCGACAATGCGCGCGCTTTCCAGCTTGCCGCCATCAATGGCCCTGACTCCGGGGATTTTCGCGGCGAGCGCTTGCACGCGCTGAGCGGCGGCGGCATCGTCACTGCAAACGATGACGTCGCAATCCACCGGACCCTCGCCGTCGAGTAGATCGGCGGCGACGCTGTGGAACGCTGCGACCACGGGAATTCCTTTGGGAACCAATTCTGCCGCTTGCTGCGCCGCCGATCCCTGCCAGACGCCGAGGGTACGAGTGGCCCGTCCGCCCACGCTGGCCGCCAGAGGTACGGTAGCATCCACGACGATGCTGCCGGGCCGGATCGCTGGCTTGATTTGCTTGAGCAGCGCCGCCTGGCCTTCGAACGGAACAGTCAGAACGATGACTTCCGCGGCGGCGCAGGCGGCGGAATTTTCCTCGCCAGAAACCTTGGCTCCGGAAATCCGAACGCTGATTTTCGCCGCGGCCTCTTGCGCGCGCTCAACGCTTCGCGAGCCGATGACGACCGTCTCGCCGGCTCGAGCCCATCGCAGCGCCAAACCGAAGCCTTCCGGCCCTGTTCCCCCGAGGACGGCAATCGCGCCCGGCATGATCAGGCGAACTCCGGCTCGAGCGATTCGTCGGCGATGAACGCTTCCGGCGGCTGTTTTATTTGAATACGCGTGTAGGGGGTATTTCGTTCGGCGGGAATGCGGCCAGCTTCGAGAATCATCGCCCTGGAAGTCCTCCGGGCTGGTGTATTGTCCGGCGGTCGCGCCAGCTTCGCGCGAAATATTTTCTTCCATCAGCGTTCCGCCGTAGTCGTTGGCCCCTGCATTCAGGCAAAGCTGAGACAGTTGGCGATTCAGCTTTACCCAGGAAACCTGAATGTTATGGATCGAGCCCGCCAGCATCAGGCGTGCCAGCGCATGAATTTTAAGATGCTCGGCCAGTGTCGGACCGGTACGCGACAGTCCCTGCTGAAACAGCAGCGTGTTCTGGTGGACGAAGCCGAGAGGCACAAACTCTGTAAAGCCGCCGGTCTCGTGCTGCATTTCACGCAACAGCAAGAGCTGATTCACCCAATGAACGGGAGTTTCGACATGGCCATACATCAAGGTTGAGGTGCTACGAATGCCGCATTGATGGGCTGTGCGGATCACTTCTTTCCACTGGGCGGTCGAAACTTTGTTGCGTGAGAGCACGAAGCGGACATCGTCATCCAGAATCTCGGCCGCCGTCCCGGGAAGCGTGTCGAGGCCATTGTCGCGCAACATGCAGAGATAGTCGCGCAGGGGCATGCCGGTGAGCTCGACGCCGTACACAATCTCCATCGGGGAAAAGGCGTGAATGTGCATGCCGGGGACAGCCTGCTTTACGGCACGCAGGATGTCGCGATAATGAAATGGCGGCAAGTCGTGCGGCAGACCGCCCTGAATGCAGACTTCCTTTGCGCCGAGTTCCCAGGCTTCAATCGCCTTTTGGGCGATCTGCTCCATGCTCAGGAAATAGGTATCAGATTCGCGCGGCCCACGGCTGAAGGCGCAAAACTTGCAGCCTACAAAACAGACGTTGGTGAAATTGATATTTCGATTGACCACGTAGGTGACGAGATTGCCCACAAGGTCGCGGCGCAGCGTATCCGCGGCCGTCAGCATCCCCAGCAGATCATCTCCTTCGGCGCAAGCGAGTAGCAAACATTGCTCGCGGGAAAGAGTTCCCCCATCCTGCGTTTCGAGAACCTGATCGAGCGCTTCGCGCAATGCGGGCGCGGTACGCGGCGCGGCATCGGCCCAGTCGAGAGAAGGAAAGCCTTCCAATTCGGATTGCGTCAAAGTTCGAGCCATGGTTCCTCCGCCGAAACATCAACGGAATAAATCATACTTGGCCGGACGAATTAAGTCTTTTGCGGTTCCCTTGCCGGGCCGAAAGGCAAAGCCTCGAATCACGCAAGCCGGCGTACCGGCTAGCTTGCCGCAGACCAGACCGGCAGCGCAAGCCAGTTCGTCGGCGACGGCCTCGACACTGGCGTGCAGCGGATAACCATGGGGATCGCGCTGGCCGCGGTAGTCGTGCAGCGGCTGCAAACCGGCCACGCCGATGGCCACTTCAGTCAATCCTTCGCGCCAGGCGCGGCCAAAACTATCGGTAATAATCACCGGTATGGAAATCTTTAGGCGGCGCTTGAGTGCGCGGTGCAACCGGGCGGCGCTGCGGTCCGGATGCTCCGGCAGCAGCAGCGCATGGCGGCCGCCGTTGACGTTAGAAACATCCACGCCACTGTTGGCGCAGATGAACCCATGGCGCGTTTCGGTGATCAGCACACCGCGCTTGCGCCGCACCACGCGGCGGCTCTCCGACAGAGCGACTTCTATGACGCGGGCGTCGAGGTGATAACGCCTCGCCCAGACACGGGAAGCGGGGGACGCTTTAACCGTGGTCAGGTCAACCAGACGCCCTTCCGCCTTGGAAACGATCTTGTGTTTCACCACCAGGACGTCGCCTGACCGCAGAGATAATTTCTGATGCTTGAGTGCGAGCAGCAATTTCTCCGCGAGCCGATCACCGGGCTGGATGTCTTCCCCGATCGGAATAGGAATGATCCGAACAGGAATGACGCGAACTTCCCGCGGCTGATGTCCTGCTTTCATTCGCCAATCGCCTCCGGAAGATCGCGCAGACCCCACTCCCGAATCAAGCGCTGGGAGCGGGTTTCGCCGGGGGCTTCCGCCAACCGCCGCAAGTCATCGGGACGATCCACGTCCAGCGCGATGCCCGGCAGTTCGAGGACAACGCAAGGCTTTTGCGTAGCATGTGCGGCAGCTAAGTGCGGCTTGAAGCTGTCGTTGCCGAAGCGTAGCGGAAAGAGTCCTGCTGGACGGCGTAATGCGGCGTTGGTTCCGCGCCCGTCGGCCGCCGGAACCAGCACGGAGCCTTCGGCCGGGGCGCTGGCTAGAATTTTCTCCAACTCCTGACCCGTGATTAGAGGAATATCACCGGGAATGACCAGCGTACCTTCAATTCCGCGGGATTCGCAAATTTGCGTTGCCATCGCGATGGCAGCGGTTTCGCCTCGATTATCGCCATCGGGAATCACCTGCAACCCGTATTGCATTGCCAGATCGCTGGCAAAGCTGTCGCCCGTGACCAGAGCAACTTGCGGCCGGTTCTTCCATGAGGCCACGGTCTCCAGCACATCAAATAGCATGGCTTTAGCCAGTTCCGTGCGGGCAGGCTGATCGAGAACCGCGGCGAGGCGTTGTTTCGCGCCCGATAAGTCTTTGACCGGAATGAGAATCATGCGCCGCTCTTAATCGAATCAATTCCCTGCCAGCCCGCCAGTGGTGCGACTGAAGTTGTATCTTTGATCGCCGCTTCCGGGAATACGCGCGCAAGAACGGCCTTCGCCAAATTTGCCCGGTCCTCTATTGTTTTCATAATCGTATTAGTACACGTGATCTTCAGACCCGCGTGCACCAGCGCTCCAGCGTCGCTGGCGTCCTGGTTGTCCGCGATTAATACATCGAGGAAATCCTCGTAAGCCTGCGCGATGCCTGCCAGTGAAACCGGCATCCCACACGACGCCATCAAAGCTCCGGCCGGGCCGGTGACTGCTGTCCCGCCGACGATCGGACTCACAGCGGCGACTGGAGCAGCGGTTTTCTTCAGAGCTTCGCGGATGCCGGGCACTCCAAGTATTGGACCGATGCTGGTAATGGGATTACTCGGCGCCAACAAGACCGCTTCCGCGGAAAGAATCGCATTCACGACTCCGGGCGCAGGCTCGGCGGCTTCGGCTCCTGCAAAACGGACCGACCGCACCGCGTCCTGAAAGCGGCGTTTGACGAAATATTCCTGGAAACTAAGTTCTCCCGCCGGAGTCTCCACCATGGTTTCAACGCGGCCATTGCTCATGGGAAGAATTCTGGTTGCTATGCCAAGCTTCACAGCAATCTCTGCCGTGGCCTCGGCCAGGGTTTTTCCCTGCTTGATAAGTTGCGTGCGGAGCAGATGAAGCGCCAGATCGCGGTCGCCGATCTGGAACCAGCTCGGTTCGCCCATGGCCTTCATTCTGTCCAGGCACAGGAATGTGTCATCCTGCACGCCCCATCCGCGTTCTTTGCTGAGAAGGCCGGCAAGAACATAGGTGACCGAGTCGACGTCGGGTGAAATCCGCAATCCCCACCATTCGAAGTCGTCGCCCGTATTGACGATGAGCGTGAGTTCTTCCGGCGGAAGAACTTTCCGCAGGCCATCCACCAGCTTGGCGCCGCCGGTGCCGCCGGTAAGAACGGTAATCATGAGGCGGTCGTCTTCCTCGCGAATGTCTTTCTCGCCAAGCCCAAGGCATCGGCGGCAGCTTTCGTTTTTTCCGCCAACAGACCCGGGCGCGCAGTCACTGAGGATAAGAATTCTGGATACACCGGAAGCCGCTGCTGCAAACTGCATCCTTTGGCTTCGGTGCGTAGTCTGAGTTGTTCCAGATGCGGCCAGGGCTTTTCCGGATTGATGAAATCCGGCGTCAGCGGCGAAACTCCGCCCCAATCATTGATGCCGGCGTCCAACAGATCCTCATAGTACGGTGCAGAGAGATTCGGAGGAGCCTGAATATTGACTTCGGGCATAAGCAGGCGCGCCACCGCGACCGTGCGCAGCATTTCGTCGCGGCTGGGCTCAGGCCAGTCGTGCATGGGAATTGTGGACTTCACCCGAAAGTTCTGCACGATGACTTCCTGAATGTGTCCGTAGCGGCGATGCAGCTCTCGAATCGCCAGCAAAGTATCGACACGGTCTTCCAGGGTTTCTCCAATACCAATCAACAGGCCGGTGGTAAATGGCACATTTTGCTTGCCCGCTTCCTCAATGGTGCGCAGCCGCCTGGCGGGAAGCTTGTCGGGAGCGTTGTCATGCGCCGCACCCGCCGCCAGAAGTGAAGCGTTGGTGGTTTCGAGCATTAGGCCCATGCTCGGTGAAACTGCCGCCATACGCGAGATCCATTCCGCGCTGAGCAATCCTGGATTCGGATGCGGCAGCAGCGTCGTCTCTCGCAACACCAACGCGCACATCGCCTCGAGATATTGCAAGGTGGAGTGATAGCCCAGCCGATGGAGAGTCTCGCGCATCTCCGGGAAGATGAGCTCGGGCTTGTCGCCCAGACTAAACAGCGCCTCGGTGCAGCCGAGCTTCTCGCCGTCCCGGCACACCAGCAGAACTTCCTCCGGAGTCATGGTATGGGCGCCGGGCTCGCCGGGATCGCGGCGGAACGTGCAATAGCCGCAATAGTCGCGGCAAAGATTGGTCAGCGGGATGAAAACCTTGCGCGAATATGTGATGACATTTGGTTTGAAACGCTGCTTGGCGGCCAAAGCCGCTGCCAGAAGAGCGGGGAGGTCGTCCTCGCCACAGCGAATGAGACGGCCGGCGAGTTCGCGCGAAAGCGGCACCCCATCTCGAAGCTCATCGAGACGCGATGCGAGACCTCGCTCCGGGACAGCGATTTGAGCAGGCGCCAAACACGCACTCCTTCGCAAACTGCGATGTCAAAATCATACATGAGCCTTGAAGGCCAGTGCCGGGTGGAGACGTAGCTAAGCCACGTCTCTACGTCACCACCAATTGACTTTTCCCTTCAAACCGCCCGCCGTGTTACAAAGTTGGAGCAGATGAGCGTCTCCCAGGCTGAATTTCGCAGAACCATGGGCTGTTTTGCTACTGGCGTCACTATCATTACCCTCGATGACGGCGGCCAGGTCCATGGGATGACGGCCAATGCCTTCGCCTCAGTTTCGCTGGACCCGCCACTAGTCCTGGTTTGTGTGGATCACAAAGCGCAGACCCACGCTCATCTCCATGCCAAAAAGCGTTTCGGCGTCAATGTGCTGGCTGAACATCAGAGAGCTGTCTCCGAGTATTACTCCAACCCATTGCGCACTCACCTTGAGATTAGCCAGTCCGGGGCATCCTTTGACCGCACCAGACACGGCACTCCGGTGCTGCACGGAGCGCTGGCCTATCTGGAATGCCGTCTGCACAGCGCGCAGGATGCCGGCGACCACACGATTTTTATCGCGGAGGTCGAGGATGTTGTGGTGCGGGACGGCAATCCTCTGCTGTTTTTCCGGGGATGTTACGAAAAACTAGATCAGGGATAATTCAGGAAGGATTGTGACTCTGCCCTTTGCCGCCGTGCTAGGTATGTTGGCATTCTTTGGGGTGAAGCGATTCGGATTGCACTAGCTGCCTTGCCGGCGGCTGTAACTTTCGCGCCGCAGGCGCATCCAACCTTTTGGTTAGGGAGATCCAAAAATGACCGACAAATTCGTCAAGACCGATGAAGAATGGAAGAAGCAACTCACCCCGGAACAGTTTCAGGTGGCGCGCAAAGCGGGCACCGAGCCTGCTTTTACCGGAAGGTATTGGAACGCCAAGGAGCAGGGCACATTCGTTTGCGTCTGTTGCGGACAGCCGCTTTTCAGCTCGGACACCAAGTTCGACTCAGGAACCGGCTGGCCGAGCTTCTCAGCTCCGCTCGACAAGAACGCGGTCGTCGAACACAGCGACAATAGTTATGGCATGCGCCGCACCGAGGTACTCTGCTCGCGCTGTGACGCTCATCTGGGCCACGTCTTTCCTGACGGACCCAAGCCGACCGGCATGCGCTATTGCATGAACTCCGCATCACTCGATCTTAAAAAGTGACCGGGAAATCCGGAAACTAAGGCTACTGCAAAGAACAAGGGCGCGTGCCTGGCACGCGCCCTTGGATCATGCTGCTGCGGACGGGGAGAGAATCTACGCGCCCACCGTCGCGGTTTTGTGTTGTTCGCTCAGCGAGCTGGATGTTTCTGATCCAGTCGGTTTCGCCTGCCCATTGGTCTTTTCGTGCTTCGGTTCGGCGGCGCGGACTTGAACGCTGCCCTTCAGGATGGCGCCGTCTTCCACGCTAATGCGCTGCGTGATCACGTCACCGGTCAGCGTGCCTTCTCCGCGAATATCCAGGCGGTCGGTGCACTGAATGTTCCCTTTCACTTTGCCCATGATGACGCATTCACGAGCGGTGATGTTGGCCGTAACCTTGCCATTGCGCCCGATGGTGACGCGATGGTCGGCGACGGTGATGCTGCCTTCAATCGAACCGTCAATGTAGAGCGATTCGGCCCCGCTGACCTCGCCCTTGATAATGAGAGACCGGCCGATAGTGGCCTGTTCCGTGGAAGCACCGGCCGCGCTGATGGGCCCGAACGCGGTGGAGACTGGTGAACTGGTTTTTTGGCTGTCGGAAGATTGCAACATTTCGTTTGGGCCTTTCTTGATTCGGCGCGGCGAAGCGGGGGTTTCGCGGCTGTGAGATTTCGTTCGGCTTTAGCCACTCCGAATATCGCACGGGCAGAGGTAATTAAGGAGGTTACGGAAGAACAAGACCGGGTGGCCAAGGCGCTACCGTCAAGCTTGCAGTACCTGGGTAAGCTCCTCCCACTCAGACAGATGGCGCTGCAAGCGGGCGCGGGAGTCTTCCAGTTCGCGCGTCAGCCGCGCGGTTTCCTCAGGGCTGATGAACGTTTGTAACGCCGATTCACTGGCGGCAATCGCCGTTTCCAGCTCGCCGATGTTCGCTTCCAGTTCCTGGACACGGTCTTCCATCTGCTTGCGCTTGATCGGATTCAGACGCTTCGCCTGTGCCATCGTTTCCGCGGCGGGTTTCCCATTGCTTGGCGTAGCGGGTGCCGGGGCATCCAGTGCAGCCTGCAATTCGACCGCGCCACCCTGTTTCCGCCAGAGATAGTCTTCGTAATTCCCCGGATAAATTTCTACCTGGCCGCCGCCAATTTCGAAAACCCGCGTGGCCAGCTTGTCAATGAAGTAGCGGTCGTGCGACACCAGAACCACTGTGCCGGTGTAACTCGCCAACGCCTCTAGCAGGACGTCTTTGGCGCGCATATCGAGGTGGTTCGTCGGTTCGTCGAGCAATAAGAAATTCGCCGGATTCAGCAGCATCTTCAGCAAAGCATAACGATTCCGTTCGCCGCCAGAAAGGACTCCAATGCGCTTGAAAACATCATCCGCAGAAAACAAAAAGCAGCCGAGCAGACTGCGCAGCTCGGTTTGGGTTGAGCGTGATGAGTAGTCGCTCAGATCATCCAGAATACGCGCATCGGGGTTGAGCTCTTTGTATTGATCCTGCGCGAAATAATCGGCCTGCACATTGTGGCCCAGGCGGCACTCGCCGCCGGTCAGCGGCTCGCGCCCTGCCAATAGCTTGATCAATGTAGACTTGCCGGCGCCGTTGACTCCCACCAGCGCCACCCGGTCGCCCCGCTCAATGACAAAGTTAACATCGCGGAAGACTTGCTTCGCTCCGTAGGATTTCGCGACGTTGCTCACCTCCGCGACCAGCCGTCCGCTGGGCTTCGGCTGCGGAAACGAAAAATGAATGGTTTTCTCTTCTTCCGGAACCTCGATCCGCTCGATCTTTTCCAGCTCTTTGATGCGGCTTTGCACCTGCTTGGCTTTGGTCGCCTGGTAGCGAAAGCGGTTGATGAATACTTCCAACTGTTCGATGCGTTCGCGCTGTGTCTTGTAAGCGGCTTCAAGCTGCTCGCGGCGCTGCGTCTTTTGCGCCAGATACTTGTCGTAGTTGCCCGGGTAGAAGAAAATTTTCTTGTTCCATATCTCGACGATCTTGTTGACGGTTATATCCAGAAAGTAGCGGTCATGCGAGATGAGCACAAACGCGAAGGGATAGTGCGCCAGATAATCTTCCAGCCAGTTACGGGCTTCGAGATCGAGGTGATTCGTGGGCTCATCGAGCAACAGAAGGTTCGGTTTCTGCAGCAGCAGCTTGGCCAGCGCCAGCCGCATCTGCCAACCGCCGGAAAATTCTTCCGTCTGCCGCGACCAGTCTTCTTTCGTGAATCCTAAGCCTGTAAGTATGGTGCCAACCTGCGCCTCAATGGCATATCCATCGCGCGTTTGAAATTCATGCTGAATGACGTGATAGCGATCCGCGATCTGCGAGTATTCCTCGGATGCATGATCCACCTCGGACATGCGCGCGGCGAGGGTTTCCATCTCGCCTTCCATGGCGCGCAATTCGTCGAAAACCGACATGCACTCGGCAAACACGCTGCGTCCTGAGAGCGAAAGCCCATCCTGCGGCAGATATCCGAAGCTCAATCCTTTCGCGGTGCTGATCGAACCGTAATCGAGTGTTTCTAATCCACCCAAAACCTTCAACAGCGTGGACTTTCCCGTCCCATTCGCACCGACCAAGCCGACGCGGTCCTTCGGCGTGATGAGCCAGTCGGCCCCTTCAAAGAGGAGCTTGTGGCCGTAACGTTTTCCGGCGGCAGCGAGCTGGATCATGGCGCTGATCCATCATAACGTGTGGAGCGGACCCTCTTGTCGGCTAAAGGTTTGCAGCGAGTCGCTGGGCATCTGGAGGTTACTCCGGGGAGCGGACAGGAGTGCTCGCTCCACACGGGTGGAGTAACGGCTAGTGGGCAATGGCCAAGCGCGATGCCCCAATCTGCTCCAGCGCCCGGTCCACCACCGCCTGCAGCTCCTTCGCGTACTTCACTTCGCGGCCTTTGCCTAGGATCCGCTTGGCTTCTTCCGGCGCAAACCAGGTCGGATTGCGCATCCCCTCGGGGGGGCGCCCTGCATGCTCGACTTCCATCAGGAATGCCTTGATCACAAATTCCTGCACCCCTGGAGGTTTCCAGAAAACTCCCTTGGAGTGAACGTAAAGGTGAAAATGGCGAGGCTCAATGTGGCCGTGGGCGCCAGCTTCTTCCCAGGCTTCACGCTGTGCCGCCTGGCTATGCGAGAGAGAGGGTTCGGGATCACCCTTGGGGAACGTCCATTTACCGCCGCCGTTGGTGTTCACCAGGAGAAATTCCAATGACGTTCCGCGCCAGCGATAGCACACTGCCGCCACCTGCAGCGGCAAAGCACGGCGTGGCTGGCTGCGCATTCCCATGGGTACGGGCCTCCGCGCGAAACTTTCCTATATTACTTCTAAGATATTGCAAGAATGTTAAATTGCAGCGAAAAAGGTGCATCCGGCACCATTACCAAAGGCTGACCCTCGCCTTGCTTTTTCTCTCCAGTCCCGACTTTCGCAGGCGCTCCGCGAACTTCCAGCGTATTAGACTCGCTCCTCACTTGCTTTTCCTCAACTCTCGTATTACAACGCCAGCATGCTTCGCGCCCTCGCCTTCATCGCCGTTTGTGCATGCCTCGTAATCTGTTCCTTTGGACAGACGGCTTCGCCCGCGCCAAGGGCCGACACTTCGCAGGAAGCCTTCGTCTTCGACCGCATCGAAAATCTGGTTCGCTTCGAGGACGATGGCACCGGCATCCGCGATACCACCGCCGTCATCCGCATCCAAAGCCAGGCCGGGGTAGCGGAATTCGGACAGTTGATCTTCGACTACTCACAGGAGACCGAAAAGCTCGAGATCCAATACGTTCGCGTACGTAAACCCGATGGCCGGGTGATCGAAACCTCGCCCAGCGGCGCACAGGATTTTGCTCCCGAAATCCTTAAAGAGGCGCCCATGTACTCCGACTATCGCGAGCGGCATGTTTCGGTTTCGAGTTTACAGCCGGGAGACGCGCTCGAATACCGGACCATCGTTCACGTCACCAGCGCTCTGGCTGCGAACCAGTTCTGGTACGAATTCTCGTTTCCCAAAGAAGTAGCCATCCACGAGAACCGGCTGGAAATCAACATTCCCAAGTCGCGCGAAATCAAGCTGAAAAGCCCAAAGCAGAAATACGACACTCAGGAGCAAGGCGACCGCCGCGTCTACTCCTGGGAGGTCAAGGACTTCATCCCGGATCGCAAGCGCGATCGCGAGCAGGAGGTAGACGAATCCGATTTCCTGCCCGACGTGCAGCTCTCCAGCTTCACCGACTGGAAGCAGGTGGCGCACTGGTACAGCCAGCTGCAAAGTCCGCGGGCCGGCGACGACGATGTGGTGCGCAAGAAAGCGGCCGAGTTGACGCAAGGCGCGGCTACGCCCGCCGAAAAAGCCCGCCGGCTATACGATTTTGTCGCGCAGAACATCCGCTACGTCAGTTTGTCGTTCGGCGTTGGCCGTCTGCAGCCTCACCAGGCCTCGGAAGTTCTCCAGAATGGTTACGGCGACTGCAAAGACAAGCACACGCTGCTGCAGGCTCTGCTGCACGCGTCAGGCATTCCAAGCTATCCAGTGCTGATCAATAGCAGCCGCAAGATTGATCCCGACGTTCCTTCTCCGGCTCAGTTTGATCACGAGATCACCGCCATGAGCCTGGGACCGGAGTTCACCTGGCTCGACAGCACGGCGGAGGTCGCGCCCTATGGCTTGATCATGTATCAGCTTCGCAACAAGCAAGCGTTACTGGCCTCCGATGACGCACATGGCGGCCTGGTGCTCACCACTTCCGACGCTCCGGTTAAAAACCTGTTCAACCTCAAGATGGATGGCAAGTTCACTGAGACGGGCGGCTTTGAAACCAACGTTGACGTGACCACGCAGGGCGACAGCGATATTTTTTTGCGGCTGGCCTTCCGGCGCGTGCCGCAGCCGCAATGGCAGGACTTGTTACGCGGCTTATCGCAGAGTTGGGGCGTGGTGGGCGATGTTTCCGATGTGCATCTTGACGAAGTCGGTGATACCTCAAAGCCGTTTCACGTAACCTACCACTTGCGGCAGGACAATTATTTTCGCGTCCCGAGTTCCAGCACCGATTTTCGCGTGTTGCCGCCCATCGCCCTGCCTCCGGCTCGTTTGGACAAGAAAAAGCCTGCCGAGCCGGTGGATGTCGGTCCCGCCGTGGACCGCACCTACCGAGTGCACATTCAGTTCCCGGCCAACTACTCGGTGCGCGTTCCCGGCGCGGTAAAAATGGCTCGCGACTACGGCGAATATTCCTCCTCCTATTCGCTCAACAAGAATGTGCTCGACGCCGAGCGCCATCTGGTGCTCAAAGTCAACCAGTTGCCCGCGTCACGCCGCTTTGACTATGAATCCTTCCGCAACGCCAGCGGCAGTGAAACTGAACAGCTTCTCTCTTGCTCCATTACCATGCCTTCAGGGGCGCATGCCTCGATCGTCAGCACCGAAACCTCCGCAGCCGAACTGCAGAAGCTGGGCGCGGCCGCGCTGCAACGCCGGGATTTCACCACTTCCGCCGATTTGCTGAAGCGCGCTGTCACCGCCGAGCCGGACCGCAAAGATGTCTGGGACCAACTGGGGCAGGCCTACGCGGGCTTGAACCGGCATGATGACGCGGTTGCTGCGTTTCGCAAGCAAATCGAAGTTGACCCCTATCAAAAGAGCGCGAATGGCGACCTGGCGGGCGAACTGCAAAAGCTGGGAAAACTCGACGATGCGATTGCCGCCTATCGCAAGCAGATCGAAATTGCACCCGACGACAAACAGGCGCACACCAGCCTGGGGCTGCTTTTTGTACAGATGAAACGCGATCCCGAAGCGCGCACGGAACTGGAAGCCGCGGCTGCCATTCCGCCGCAGGATCCGCAAACCAACCTGGCTTTGGCGCAGGTCTATCAGCGAACCGGCGACACGGCAAAAGCTGCAGCGTTGATGGGCACGCTCACCGGAGCTTCGTCCGCCTCCGCCGGACCAGACGTCTTTGCCTCAGCGCTGCGGGATGACATCAATCCCGATCAGACGCTGCGCGAGGCGCAGGATACGCTCTTCCAGATTGATGATCAGTTCGAATCCGGGGAGTACGACAAGCTCACTCCGTCAGCCTTTTCCGCCATGAACCTGGTGGCTCTGGCCTGGTCGCGCATTGGCTGGGCGAAATTTTTGCAGGGCGACCACCTGGGAGCGATGCAATATCTGAATGCCGCATGGCTCCTCACTCAGTCAGGAGCGGTTGGAAACCGCCTGGGACGGTTGTACGAGAAAGAAGGACAGCAGGACAAAGCGCGGCACACGTTCGCCTTGGCAGCGGCGGCAGGCGGCAGCGACGCAAAGTCTTCGCGCGAGGAGGCTGAGAAACTTGGGGCTAGCCCCGCCGCCGGGGATCAGGAGATCGGCGCAGCCGGCGAAGAGCTGATCCAGATACGAACTGTCAGGTTGCCTGCCATGGCTGGCGTGAGTGGAAATGCCCAATTTGCTTTAGTGTTCGACAGCTCCAGCAAACCGGCGCGCGCGGAATATCTGGATGGAGAACAAGCTTTGCGGGCAGCGGGCGCTAAACTTCGCGAGCAGGAATTTCCAGTGCGTTTTCCGGATGTCTCTTCTATTAAAATTCTGCGGCGTGGAACTCTCTCTTGCGATGCCAAGAGCTGCACCATGCTGCTGCAACCTTTGGAAGTACTGCAGAACGGAGAGCAACCGAGTCCGCCCGGCCAGCATTAGCCGCTGCGCCGCGTAACTTGGAAGGACGGACCAAAAGTCCGTCCCCCCCAATGCAACATCTCTACCGGCGGCCCTTCCGCTTGGCTGCCTTTTTCGCGGGCGTCTTTTTTGCCGCTTTCGGTTTTGCGGCTTTGCGCGCAGGCTTCTTCTTCGCAGCCTTCTTCACAGGTTTCTTGTTCGCCGGCTTTTTCGCCGCGGGTTTCTTGGCAGCCGGCTTCTTAACGGCCGCTTTTGGTTTAGGAGCTGGCTTGGGCTTCGGAGCTGATTTGGGTTTGGGAGCGCTTCCCGCGGGAGGCGCCGCAGGAGGAGCGACCGGTTCGGGCTCAGCTTCGCTGAGCACCGGAATTTCGGCTTCTTCTTCCTCTTCTTCTTCGAAATCTTCTTCTAGCGAATCGCCGTAGGAGCTGCTGTCATCGAACTCATCCGCCTCGTCGTCACGGGCGTAGAGAGTCTCATCGAAAGTCATCTTTCCTCCTCCTTGTTCCCGCCGCTTTTGGCGCCGGGTGACCTGCATAAGCGCGGCCTGCGCTAAAAAATTGATGAAATGCCGATGCTGCGACTGAATGGGGCGCGATTATAGCACAGCGCAAAACGCGCTCCACTAAACTAGAAACGCAATACGAGTGCATATTACACCCGCGAAGGGCGGTCATTCCGCACCCTGGGTGAGCTTCTCAACAAAAATTTGTCACGCAGAAACTCGCGCCCGGAGGGACGTTTATTGGCGGATGACCAGGACCATGCCGGGCCGCAAAGTGGCCACATTGTTGTCCCGTTGCAAAGCCTGGACCGTGGTGTGATGAGTAGAGGCAATCGAGCTCAGGGTTTCTCCCGGGATGACCTTATGATGCACCACCGGTTTCTGGGCGGAGACACTTAAAGTATTGCTGGGATTATGCTTAGAGATCGCCAGAGTCTGCATCTCGTGGGTGCTGGGTGCTACAGGCAGGTGGACATAAAGTACGTGGCGGCCCGCCAGACTGTCGCCTCGCAGGTGATTCCAGCGCCGCACCATGGTCGCGGTGATACCGAAGTTCTCCGCCACCAACTGGACTGTATCGCCCCGCCGCACGTTATAGCGTGTAATGCGCTTCGCATAGCTTAACGAATCCTCGGATGTGCCATGCTTCCCCGGTGTGATCGGAATCACCAGCCCTGTTCCAGGAAGAAGGCCGGCGGCGGCTTCAAGGTCATTTGTCTTTTCGATAGCCAGCGTGGTGGTCCGGTATGACCGGGCAATCGATGCCAGCGTGTCACCCGGAGCCACTTTGTGGTAACGCCACCATACCCGCATGTCCGGCGGAATGGCGGCGATTGCGCTGCGATAGGCATCCGCGGTCCCAACGGGCAGATGCAGCCAGAAAGCCTCGCCCGTCTTGGGAGTGGTCCAGCGCAGCAGGCTGGGATTGAGGTCCTGAAGCACTTCGGGCGTCGTCCCGGCACATTCCGCCGCCAGGCGCAAATCCACTGGAGAATCCAGCTTCACAGCATCCGACGGAACTGGCTCTTCGCGAACAATGTCTTCCAGTCCATACTGCGCGGGATTCTTCGCCATGATGGTCACGGCGAGAATGATGGGCACGTAGTTGCGTGTCTCCTTGGGCAGCACCTCTCTTTTATAGAGTTCCCAATAGTCGGCATAACCGGTGCGCTTGACGGCTTGTTGCACCGTGCCAGGTCCGGAATTGTAGGCGGCCATGGCCAGATACCAATCCCCGAATTCCCGATAGAGATCCTTCAAATGATGCGCGGCGGCGAGCGTGGACTTTTCGGGGTCCTGACGCTCATCCACCCACAGATTGCGCTCTAGCCCGTAGCCGCGGGCGCGGCTGGCCATGAACTGCCATATGCCCCGCGCTCCAGCGCGCGAGAGCGCCGTGGGATGAAAGCCGGATTCGGCCTGCGCCAGGTAGATTAAGTCCTGCGGAACGCCTTCTTGCTTGAGGGTACGGCGGATCATCTCGTCGTAGCGCCCGCTGCGAGCCAGCGCCCGCTCCAGCACACCACGGCCGCGTCCAGAAAAGTAGTTGATATAGCCGGCCACCGCGTCGGTCATCATCAGCGGCAAGTCCGAGTGCGTCTGCTTCACCTCAGCCGCAGCCTTGGCCTTGACATTCGGATCCACGGGAGGAACGGCTTCGTTGGCTTCATCGATGGGTGCCGGCTCGGATTGCTGCGCCAGAGGGTTATCCGCCTGGGGCTGCACGGCGGCCTGGGTTATGGCCTCCTGCTGATGCTCAAAACTGTTCAGGCCGGCCAGCACGCGGCTCAGTTCGTGCTCCACACCCGGGTCGGAAGGAAGGTCGCCAGGCGCAGCGATCAGCAAGTCCAGTGCGCGGTCAAAATGCTGACGAGCTTCTTCGACGCGGCCTGCTTTGAAACTGTCCTGCCCAGATTGAAACTCTTTCTCGACGCTGGCGATCAACTCCTCTGCTGGAGCGGGCTTTGGAGCGGGCGCAACATCGGCAGATTGCCGTGATTTGTCATCCGAAACTGGCGCTGCATTGGCATTGGAAGTAAGAGCAGGAGCATTGACCTGCTTGGGCAGCGGGGCCAGAGCAGGCTGGCTGCTGTGGCACCCCATCGCCCCCAAAAGCATGGAAGTCAGGACCGCAGCCAGAAGGTGATTTTCAAACTTCATGGATATCAATGACTTACCGGGGCTGCCCCACTATCGCGCAAACTCCCGAGTCTAAATCGTACTCTCCCCCAATTTCCCCAGTCAATCTCCGTAAGGCCTTGGGCCGGTTACCTTTGACACAGGTTGGGCATGATACTCCGGCCCTATGCCAGCCGCAAGGGATACGACGCAACTTATTGGCCATCCGGACCTCAAGCGTAGGTTCGGACGGCCACTCCAAGCTTCGCTCCCGGATGCTCGAATTAGCTCCAGGTCAACGTGGAGACTGAATTTTCCCGTAACGGAACCTCGGCCCTGCTGCCCGCCACCTCTAATTGGACGGACCGGGCCGGCCCCGAGTTGGTCAGGACCAGCGCTTTTTGCCCGTCCGGATTTTCCACCGCAACGTGTTCCAGGTCTGTAGCTTGGGTCTGCGAATCGATCCGGCGCGCCCCGCGTCGAATGGCGCGGGAGTAGTGCGCCAAAGCCCAGTACAGACCTATGCGGCTGAGTTCCTTGGTCTTCGAATCAATCGTGACTAGGCCGGCGCAGGGATACGGTCCAATATTCGGCTTTCCGCTTTCGTTGAGCGCCAGGTTCCAGACCGTGATCGAGCGGCACCAATTGCGCAAAGCCGAGCTCAATACGCCGCTCCATTTTGCCCAGTTGTCCATGAAATGCGGCTCGTCGAGATTCCCCCCGCCCTCGGTAAAGTGCATCTCCGCCTCGGGAAAGGCGTCGTGCGCCTTGCTGATCATGTCGGCTGTGCCACTATAGCAATGCCAGGCGATCCCGCTCGCATAACGCCGCACGTCGGAGTCTTCCAACGAACAAATCGCTCGCCCCCAAAGGCTGTAGTTGTGATCGAGAAGCCAGATTTTCGTTGCCAGTTTCGAATTTTCGATCAGCGGCCCAAGATAGTCGCCGACAAAATCAATTTCCGCCTCCTGCGCCCAGATGCATGCCGGCATCTGTCCGTTCTGGTCGGTATCCACTTCGTTCTGCGTGGTCACGGCCTGAATGGGGACGCCTTCCGCCTGGTATGCCTGCAGGAATTTCACAAAGTATTGCGCGTAGGCCCCCAGATATTTGCGATTCATGGAACCACCCAACATGGAGTGATTCCACTTCATCCATCCCGGCGGACTCCAGGGGGAAGCGAATAGCAACAGATCAGGATTGACCTGCCGCGCCTGACGCAAAATCGGCAGAATATATTCTTGGTCCCGGGCAATCGAGAAGCGTTTGAGTTCGGTGTCCACTTCTCCGTCGTCATACGTGTAGGCAACGGTGGAGCAGTCACTCGAGCCGATGCACGTCCGGCAGACATTTAATCCCATTTCCGAGGGATGAAACAGTTCGTGGAACAACTGCTCGCGGGCAGACGATGACAACCGGTTAAACATGTAGCAGGCGCCGTCGGTGAAGGCACCGCCGAAACCGAGTATCTCCTGGAATTTCTTGCCCGCATCGAGCTGAATGGTGTCGCCAGATGCTTTTCCGCCGGCCTTCTGCCAGCGGACCGATTGATCCGCGGCGTATCGCTTGTCGCCTGCGGTGACCCAAACCGAAATATCGGAACCGGGACCCGGCATTTCAGTCGCCGGCGCGGCCGCTGCAACTGTTCCGGGCGCGGCGCTCACCGCGCCCAGACCCAACGCTGAAATCTTCAAAAAATCCCGCCGTGAAGTCGTGTCTTTCATTCACTTCCCTCCCGCGACGGAAGTATAGCTTCGGGATCGCTGAAAGTTGCAAGTGAATTGCTCGCGATCCGGTTATAGCCGTTCTCAGCATTTTCCCGATGCAATGCTCTTGCAGCCCTTGCGCCTCCACTAGCCCCAGCCCTAGAATCCAATCCATCTATGAAAGCCATTCAGGTACGACATGCCGGTGGTCCGGAAGTCATGCAGCTAGTGGATCTTCCGGTCCCACAGCTCAAACGCAACGAGGCTCTGGTCAAAATTGCGGCCTCCGGCGTGAACTACATTGATGTGCAAATGCGCGCGGGACGCTATGTTGCGCCTATGCCGTTCGTCCCGGGACAAGAAGGCGCCGGCGTTGTTACGGCTGTCGGCGCGGACGTGAAAGTCGTCAAGCCGGGCGACCGCGTTGCCTGGAGCGGGGTTCTGGGATCGTATGCCGAACAGGTCGCCGCCACCGCCGACGCGTTGGTGCCAATCCCAGCGGGCGTGAGCGAGCAGCAGGCTGCCGCGTCTATTTTGCAAGGCATGACGGCGCACTACCTGTCGCATGACACCTATCCGCTCAAACCGGGCGATACGGCGCTGGTGCACGCGGCGGCGGGCGGAGTAGGCCTGTTGCTGGTGCAGATGGCGCATAACCTGGGCGCGCGCGTTATCGGGACGGTTTCCACGGAAGAAAAAGTCAAGCTGGCGCGGGAGGCGGGAGCGGATGAAGTAATTCTCTACACCCACGCCGATTTTGAGGCTGAAACCAAGCGACTGACCGGCGGCAAAGGTGTGGACGTGGTCTACGACGGCGTCGGCAAGGCTACCTTCGACAAAAGCATGAATGTTCTGCGTCTGCGTGGCACGCTGGTTCACTTCGGAGCATCGAGCGGCCCGGTGCCGCCGGTGGACCCAAGCGTGCTTGCGCAAAAAGGATCTCTGTTCCTGGCGCGAACCACGCTCGCGCACTTCACAGCGACGCGCCAAGAGTTGCTGGCGCGCTCCGGCGCAGTGTTTGGCATGATTGCCTCCGGCAAGCTCAAACTGCACATCGAGCACACTTATCCGTTAGCCGATGCTCAGCAAGCGCACCGCGATTTGGAAGGCAGGAAGACGACGGGGAAGCTGCTGCTGCTGCCGTAGTGTGGCGCGGACACTCTTGTCCACGTGCTCTCGGCATCTCTACGGCTCGCGTGGGGACAGCCGCCCTCGGCTGTCCGGCGGAGCGAAGCTCCGCAGCCCCTGCCAACACCAAACTAGCAAATTACCCGATCGCCTAATCCACGTTAGAATCACCGCGACGTGGAAAAGAATCAGCTTTACTACGGCGATAACCCTGACGAGCACAGCCACATTTCCACACCCCTAATAATCTTCGGTATTACCGCATATTTTCTTGTAATATTGTAATTTATGGACAAGCAGACCATCAGCTTTCGCATCGAGCCCGACAAGCTGGACGCCCTCGACACCCTGGCCGATGCTCTCGACCGGGATCGTACCTACCTGTTGAATGAAGCCGTGACAGCCTACCTGGAAGTCCAGCAATGGCAGATGGAACAGATCGAAAAAGGCCTCAGGCAAGCCGATGCGGGTGATCTCGTTCCCCACAAGAAGGTAAAGGAGATGGCAACGCGCTGGCGGCGTTCGTGAAGGTTGACTGGACCCCACTCGCGATTTCCCATCTACGCAGCACGTACGACTATATCGCCCGCGACAATCCCGCAGCCGCGGGAAAGACCATTCAACACATCCTGGACGCCGCCGAAAGACTGGTGGACTATCCAAGCATGGGCCGAACTGGGCGCATCGAAGGTACGCGCGAGTTAGTGATTGCGAGAACGCCATTTATCGTGGCTTACCGCGTTCGCCGCCAGGATTTGCAGATCCTGGCCGTGATCCACGCCTCTCGCAAATGGCCTGAAGGGTTGTAAAGTGGAAGCTGCGGAGCTTCGCTCCGCCGGACAGCCGAGGGCGGCTGTCCCCACGTGTCAACGCGAATAGCGTTTTGCCCACGCCGGCACTTCCCGCCCCGGCTCCAGCCTTGAATCGCTGATTGGCTCTCCCGCCACCATTTGCAGCGGAATCACGCCAGCCCACGTGGGAAAGGAATAATCCTCCGCATCGTCCACTGGCGGTCCCTGGCGCACCTTGGCGGAGAATTCCTCAATCGGCAGACGCATGACGAGAGTAGCTTTCAACTCTTTCTCGTTCGGTTGGCGCACTTCACCCCAGCGACCCGGCGAAATGTGTTCCGACAGTGCGCGCAGAGCCTCCAGTTTTTCACGCGGATCGCTCACCGCCACGGCGGTTCCCAAAATGACCACCGAGCGGTAATTCATGGAATGATTAAAGATCGAACGCGCCAGAACCAGTCCGTCCAACAACGTAACGGTCAGGCAAACGGAGACACCCTGATCCAGCGTTCGCAACATGCGGCTGGCGGCAGAGCCATGAATATACAGGTTGTCACCCTTGCGGCCATAGCTCGTGGGAATGACGAACGGCTGGCCATCGGCAACAAAGCCGACATGGCAGAGGAATCCTTCATCGAGAATCTGGTAAGCCACTGCGCGGTCGTAAACCGCCCGCTCAGGTTCGCGGATTACACGAGTGCGCGGGGTGGGGGGCGGAAAAGGCTCAGGCATGAGGCAAAACTCCGGCGAATCGCCAAGGGTGAGATGCTCAAAAAGTGTAACAGCCGGTCAGGCGCAGAAGACACGAGACACTAGGCGGGTTTTTCCAGGGATGCCCGGTCCCACCGCGCAAGATCGGCCGCCGCCTCGTAGGTGCTTTGCAAAAACTCCAGCAACGTATCACGCGGCGAGGCAGACCTCCGCACATCGTCATACATAAGAAAAAATTCGTGCATCCCGGAATCATAGAACGCTCTGGCCGGCCGGATCGGACGCTTCGCCAGGCCTTCAGGTTCAGGAGCCGCGTAAGCATAGAAAGCCGCGTCTTTCACATCACCGCTCCCCGGCCAGAATCCCGCGCTGATCACCTCGTGCGAATAAGCTTCTCGGGTCACAGGGTCAGCTCCCACGCGGTCCGGGGCGCGTCGTCCCGAAAATCGAGTAACGCATAGATCGAAGCTTCCCCAGAAGAAGTGCACCGGGCTGTCTTTGCCGATAAACTGTCCGCGAAATTCTTTGAATGCTGAATCCACCACCCCAAGAATTCTCCAGAAACGAGCGGCTTGTTCCGGATCGTAGGACGCGCGCTCCTGATCTTTCTCAAAAGGAATGGGATTAGGAACTTCCTGCGGCATCGTCCAGATTTTCGCCTCAATGCCGAGGTCTCGCAACCCGGCCATGAACTCCTGATAAAAATCCGCCACGGAACGCGGATGCAGTTCCAGCTTTTTGACTTCTCCGCCGCTGGTCTGAATATTCAGGACCTGTCGCAGAAAATCAAACTCAACTTCGAAAATCCCCCGCGCGTATGGAATGGGAGAGGTCGTCAATCCACGCGCGCTGACGTATAGCGCGACCTCCCACCAGTGGTTTACGTGCGGGGAAAGCGCCAGCCGAACCTTGCCCACGATTTGCGTCCACATATGTAAGGTGGCGCAGGTGGCCTTCCAGTCTTCGAGATGCAGTTCCGGCCAGAATTCCGGATTGCTGGTGAAATCGTGCTGGGGCAGCTTCGCGGGGGAATTCGTAGCCATGGGTAACCTCGCAAACCATGTCAGATTAGCTCAGTTGCTATGGGCGGGCAAAGCAGCCGTCCCCGCCGCAGCCTCGACCAACTTTTGAACCGAAGGCGTAATCGCAAGTAGAACATCCGCCTTTGGTTGGGCGGCGCGCTGGATCACCACTTCCTGCTGGACTTTCCATGTATCTGGCGCAGGTTCGCGGCGGCCCAAATAATCGAGAGCTTCCAATCCCGTTGTTCCAAGCGCCGAAAGATCCTGCGAAACAGGCGTGACTTCTTTAAGCAGGAAAGTCGAACTGTTCATCGGCTGAAAAATGGCATCGTTGTCCCGCCAGCGAGTCAACCAGGTCCGGATTTCGGCTTCGCTGCCCGGCTTTGACGTGCCCGCCAGAAACCCATCCACGAGGTGGGCAAAGTGCCGCGCCGTCTCGCTCTGCGGCCGGATCGTATCCACCAGGCGATTCAGCGGAGTCTCAGAGGTGGTCTCGACCGCTTCGATTTTTTCCCGGCCGTAGCCTTTGGCGGGTTCGGTCACATCGGCCAACGTCCGCAGCGCGCTGATGTCGTCGCTTCCGGCAATGCGGCGCAACATGAATTCGTAACTGGAGTGGTGGGTCAGACCGAACCCATCTAACTGCTGGCTCACCGCCTCCATTCGTCGATACATGGAATCCGCATCGTTCACACTGGCCGGAGACCACAAGCGTTCGGCGATGGCTGCGTTCCGCGGCCAGATGCGAGCGTCAATAATTTCGGCCGACACGAACTCGGTCCACATGCAGGCTTCGCCGCCCAGAATACGCTGCGTCTGCTCAGGAGTAAGGCTCGCCGCCGGGCCCGACAGTGGATCCACGGCGTAATGCTGCACCGCCGTCTGGTTGAGATCGAGGTAGTATCCGGTCGAGAGCAGCCCGCTGAATCCCTGCTGCGCCGCTTGCGCCAGCGAAGCCTGCCCCCGCCAGGATTGGATGACAATGCTCTTCGGCAAATCGGGGTTCAGGATTTCATCCCAGCCCATCATGATCTTGCCGTGCTTGCTCACCATGGCCTGCACGCGCTTGTTGAAGTAAGCCTGCAACGCGGCATTGTTCTTAATCCCGTGAGCGCGCATGAATTCCTGGATTTGGGGATTGGCGTCCCACTCCTTGCCATTCACCTCGTCACCGCCAATGTGGAAATAGCGGTCGGGGAAAACCTTGGCCATTTCTCCGATGAACCCATCCAGAAACTTGTAGGTGCGTTCCTGGGCGGGATTCATGGCAGGGTCGCGCACGCCGAAATGGCGGTCAATCTGATAAGGCCCTTTTCCGCTGGCGATCTCGGGATAGCCCACGAACCACGAAGTGCTGTGTCCAGGCACGTCAAATTCAGGAACCACGCGAATGCCGCGATCGGCGGCGTAAGCAATCAGATCGCGCATTTCTGCCTGCGTATAGTAGAGCCCGTCGGAACCCAGTTCCTGCAGCTTGGGAAATTTCTCGCTCTCCATACGGAAGCCCTGATTTTCCGAAAGATGTAAGTGCAAGACATTCATCTTGACCGCAGCCATGCCGTCCAGATTGTGCTTCAGCGTGTCCAGCGGAATGAAATGGCGGCCCGAATCAATCAACAATCCGCGCCAGGGAAAACGTGGCTGATCCTGAATAGAAACGGCGGGCACGGCAAAGCCGGATGCAGTGACGCTTACCAGCTGCTGGAAAGTTTGCAGCCCGCGCAGAACACCCAGTGGGTTGGGCGCATTTAATGTTGCTCCCGAGTTCGTAACATCCAGGGAATAGGATTCATCTTCCCCTAGTTCCTGGACCGCTTTCGCCGCTTGGGCGGTATGGATCACCAGCGTGGCCGCGGCACCGCTGCTAACCTTCATGTTCAACGGGACCATGCCGGTTTGCCGGCGCAGTTCGTCGAGAAAGCGATCAACCGCACGCTGCAAGAGTGGATTTTTGTAGCCGGTCAGGGCCACGGAGAATGCAGGATCAATCGCCAATTGTCCGGAACCCATTTGCAGCTTGGCCGGCCACGGCATGAGATGCAGCGAGGGTTGTGGCTGTCCTTCCGCCAAAGACACGGACATAAAGGCCAAAGCCAGGATCCCCACAATCATCCGCATAGGCCGCCCCCTCGAGGTCATCACTTTTGGGATCGTGTTATTTGACGAGAAGACAAAGGTTGCTATCCACCAATGTGCACCATCGTTCTCGACGCAGGTACAAAGTCCGGCTCGCCAATATGGTGGCGTTCTTCTTTTTTCTCGATGACGCCGCGAATGAACTCCGCCATATCCTCGTCGGTACCACCGCGGCGCATCACGCCATGCAGGTCATGATCCCAGACGGAGAACAGGCAAGTGCGGATTTTGCCATCGCAGGTAATGCGGATGCGGCTGCAGTGCCCGCAAAATGGATGCGAAACCGGCGCGATGATCCCAATTTCCCCGATGCCATCATCGAAGCGATAGCGCCGCGCCGTCTCGCTGCGGCCATGGGGAATCTCAACCAGCAGGCGGTATTCGCCCATGCGGCGCAAAATCTCATCCAGCGTCACGACGGTTGCCGCCGACCATACTCGGTCTTCTTCCAGCGGCATGAACTCGATGAAACGCACCACCACGCCTTCCTCACGCGCAAACATGCCAAAAGGAATGATCTGGTCCTCATTAAATCCGCGCATCAGCACGCAGTTCACTTTCACCGGCCATAACCCAGCGCGCCGCGCCGCCCGAATTCCCGCCAGCACATTGTCAAAGCCGTGAGGTACGCGAGTAATGCGGGCAAAGCGGTCGGGATCCACCGCGTCCATGGAAACTGTAACCCGCCCGAGACCGGCATCTTTCAGCGGCTTGGCCATTTCCGCGAGCAGATCTCCGTTGGTCGTCATGGCGAGATCAAGCGCCTCGCCATCGCGATCCCGCAGCCTGGCGAGTTCGCGGACGAACTCCACCACGCCTTTGCGCAGCAGCGGCTCGCCGCCCGTGATCCGGACTTTCTTAATCCCCATGCCGGCGAACACCCGCGCCATGCGCAGATAATCCGCAAACGGCAAGTCACCATACAAAGCGCCTTCATTGCCAGTTCGGCAATAGACGCACTTGTAGTTGCAGCGGTCGGTGATCGAAATACGCAGCTCTGTGATAGACCTTCCGAATTTGTCGGTTAGAACAGCCATTGGCACTTAGCCTTTGTCATTTAGTCCCCGAACGCAAATTGCCTTTACCAACCAAGAACAGGAATGGCCAAATGCTAAGTGCCAAGGGCTAAATGCATCTTCTTTTAACCGGAACTCCATTGATTATAGGCCAATAAATCCAAGAAACCCCGCTGCGTTGGGAGCCAGTCAAGTATCCTAAAAAGAGAGCCGAATCAAACCTCAGGAGAAAGTCAGTGCTGAAAGTTTTGTCACTCGCTACGCTTGTGTTTTTCGCCCAGGTTCTTCTGGCAGCCGACCAGATCACACTGAGCAATGGTGACCGCCTTACCGGAACCATCACCAAAGCGGACGGCAAGACGCTCGTCATCAAAACCGAGTTTGCCGGCGAGGTCACCGTGCAGTGGCCTGCCATTTCCGAAATCAACTCCGCGCAACCTTTGCATGTCGCCCTGAAGGGCGGCCAAACCGTTGTGGGCACTGTCAAGACCGAGGACGGCAACCTCGATGTCGTTCCCTCCAACGCACAACCCGTGCCAGTGACCAAGGACGCCGTGGTGTCGCTGCGCAGCGAAAGCGAAGAAGTTGCCTACGAAAAGACGCTGCATCCCGGTCTGATGCAAGGCTGGGCCGGCGGCGCCAATGTTGGCTTCGCGTTAACGGCAGGCAATAGCGAAACCAGCAACCTGGCGATCGCTTTCACCGCCGACCGCAAGACACTGAAAGATCATATCGGCCTCTACGCAAACTCTGTTTTTGCCAAAGACAACGCTCCCGGAGCGGTCCCTTCCACCACCGCTCAGGCTACCCAGGGCGGAGCGCGCTATGACCGCAATTTTCTCCCCAGGGTGTTTGGTTTTGGCGCGGCTGACTTCCAGACCGATGCCTTGCAGACCCTCGACCTCCGTTCGATATTCAGCGGCGGCCTGGGCTGGCACGCCATCATGAATGACCGCACGACTCTGGACCTTCTCGGCGGCGCAAACTACACCAGCGAAGATTATTCCGGCATACCCAGAAGAAATATCGTAGCCATCACGGCCGGCGAAGAGCTGATGCGCAAGCTGGGAAAATCAACCGTTCTTCTGCAAAAACTCTATGCCTACCCGGATCTTAAACCACCTGGGCGAATATCGCGCGGCGTTCAATCTGGGCACCGTCACCAAGCTGAGCAAGTGGCTGGGCTGGCAGAATGCCTTCGGCGATATCTATGTAACCAACCCACCAGTAGGAAAGAAAACCAATGATCTCCAGCTGACCACGGGGTTGAATATTTCGTTCAGTCACTGAGGAAGCTCGGCCAGCGGGATGCCCGTGGTCTGAAGATACAAAACGGGCGGCATAAGCTTCCCCTGCTATTCCGCGCCTGGGCGGCATAAACAAAAATAGCCCCGCTCACATTCCGTCGTAATTCGGCCCTCCGCCGCCCTCTGGCGGAACCCAGGTGATGATCTGGTACGGATCTGCAATATCGCAGGCCTTGCAGTGCACGCAATTGGAAGGGTTCAGGCTGATGCGCTTGCCATTCGGCTGCCCCGCATCCTCCACTAGCTCATAGACATTCGCCGGACAGAAGTTCTGGCACGGGCTGCCAAATTCCTGAATGCACCGCTGATTGCAAACGTCGGTATTTTGGATGACCAGGTGCGCCGGCTGATCCTCTTCGTGTTTCGTTCCCGAGTGGTAAAGGTCCGTCAGCTTATCGAAGGTTAACTTACCGTCGCCTTTGGCCGGGCCCAGCAGATGCGCTCTTTCACCACCATCGGGAGTCAGATCGCCAAGCTTCTTCATACGCTCATAGCCGGGAGTGGAAGGGCAGCGGTCCCGCAAGCCGCGTCCTCCGGTGATCTGCTGCAATCCGGCATTGAACAATCCCCACCACAATCCATGCTCGAAGCATTGATGAAAGTTGCGAACTTTCCACAATTCTTCTTTGATCCAGCTGGATTCCACCTTGCCTTGAAATTGGCCGAGCGTAGCAACGGAGGAATCGTCTTTCTTCAAAGCTTCGAATGCCGTTTCTGCGGCCAGCATGCCGCTCTTGATGGCAAGATGAATGCCTTTCAGACGCTGCGAATTCAGCAGGCCCGCGGAGTCGCCGATAATCATCCAGCCATTGCCCGCCAGCGCGGCATGGCCCACCATCCGCCATACGGCATGGACTTAGCGCCGTAGCGAATCATCTTGCCACCCTTCAGCAACGCCGCCACCAACGGATGCTTCTTGAACTCCTGCAAAACATGCTGCGGGTCCAGGCGCGGGTCAGCGTAATCAAGTCCAGTAACAAACCCCAGGGAAACTACGTTGTCTTTCCCGCCATAAATCCACGCGCCGCCGTATTCCTTTGTGGTCAGCGGCCAGCCCATCGTGTAAATCACTTCACCCGGGAGCGATGCGGCCTGCGGGCACCTCCCACAGCTCCTTTACGCCCTGGCCATAGGTTTGAGGATTGTGCTCCGGCGAATAGCTGGAAGTGCGTAAGCAATTGCTTGCTCAGCGAACCGCGCGAGCCTTCGGCGAGAATCACAACCTTGGCATTGAGGTCATATCCCGGCTCGAAGTTAGATTTTTTCTGCGCCTTCTTTATCCACGCCCTTGTCGTCGGTGCGAACGCCGATGACGCGGTTGCCGTCCAACAATAACTCCGAGCCGGCAAATCCGGTGAACACCGTGACTCCAGCTTCTTCCACTTTGCCGCCAAGCCACTTCACAAAGCGGTTCAGCGAGATGACGTAATTGCCATGATCGCGCAGCGGCGGCGGGGTGATCGGCAGATTTGAATTTGCCCTTTTCGGTGAGAAAGTAAACGGCTTCTTTGCTGACGGCGGCCTCGATGGGCGCTTCTTTCTCGAAGCCGGGCAGCAACTCGCGCATGGAGCGGGGGTCGAGCAGCGCGCCAGAAAGGCAATGCTGGCCGATCTCGCGGGCCTTTTCCAGCACATAAATATTTTCTTTGCTGAGTTGCGAGTCAGGATTTTGTGAGTTGTGCTCGTCAATCAGCTGCGAGAGCCGCAAGCGCGCAAGCCATGCCAGCCGGACCACCTCCCACAATGACCACGTCGGCAGGCATTTGCGGACGGTCAATGCCTTCGAGAGGTTTGCGAAAGACGAGCATTGGCAGTTAGCCGAACACTTCGGTTCCCAACGGATGAATGGAGCCTAGCTTTTTTCTTTGATGTCGAAACTAGGGCGGAGAACTACAATTGGGCCTTCGATGGGTCCCAACTCCAATTCCTTCCTTAAGTCATTTCTCAGGCTAGCTAGCAATTTATCCAGTTGTGCCACTCTAAACGCGGCTAACTCCCTGGCAAAGCTTTGTGCTGCCGATATTTGATCTACACTTCCGAATAGCTGGATATCGACGATAGCAGAATCCAAGTCTACAAAATACTGAGCATCTGTTCCTGTACGATTTGTTGCAGTCGCTAATCGTCGATATGCCTCGATCAAGTACGATATCCTTAGATCTCTTCTCTTGTTTGCTCGGTCCCGCCTCACTGATAGCCAACTACCTACAAACCACGAAACAATTGCGACGACGGTAGGTATGAGCAACGTCAGCATAGGATTCCTAACGGTTGGCGAGACTAGCGATCTCGCCCAGCCCGAGTAATCTTCGGTCGGCAGTCACCAATGTCAATTTAAGCACTTTGGCAGTTGCCGCCAGAAATCGGTCCGCCGGATCGGCATGCCTCAATGGCAGCGCCAGACCGATGCTCACAATCTCGCGAGTCAAGGGCGCTTCGCGCAACTGCTCGGCGGCACGGTCAACCCATGCAAACGAGTCTTGCACGCGAATGCGGCCCTTCTGCATTAGAACCAACGCTTCCCAGGCGCTGACCGGCGACAACCAAAGTTCGTTGTTCAGGTCAGACAGCTCAGCCGTTACCCTGCGGCCGAGCCGTCGCGGCTCCAGTTTGCTCCAAAGCCAGATGTGAGTATCCAAAAGGAGCTTCAATCCCGGTAGGCCTCGATGTCTTCCAGGTCGATTATGGGTGAGACGATGTCGCCTACAATCTTGGCGGTTCCCACCATATCTCCAATAAATTTACGAGTGCGGTCGGGGCCAGCGGGTATCACCTCCGCGACGGGACGACCATGACGAGTGATCCGCAATGGCTGGCGCGTCTTGTGGACCTGCTCGATCAGCCCTAGGCACTTGGCCTTGAATTCGGAGATAGGAATATCGTCCATGACCAATATTTTATCCACTGGTCAATATAATGGTCAAATTCTATTCTTAGTTGCTGGTTTTCGCCTTTTTCACTTCCTCAATCAACGGCGGCACAATGTCGAACAGATTCGCCACAACCGCGTAATCTGCGATCTCAAAAATCGGCGCTTCGGAGTCTTTGTTGACGGCAACAATGGTCCGCGAGCCTTTCATCCCGACAATGATGCTGAATGGCGCCGCTGATGCCCAGCGCCAGATAGAGCTTCGGGCGCGACCGTCTGGCCCGACGATCCAATCTGCCGGTCCATGGGCAGCCAGCCGGAATCGCAAATCGGACGCGAAGCCGCGATCTCTCCGCCCAGCGCTTCCGCCAATTGCTTGGCAAGTTCGATATTCTTTTGCTCTTTGATGCCTCTGCCAACCGCGACGATAATTTCTGCCTGCGTCAAGTCCACGGCCTGCTTGGCTTCCTTGAAAATTTCCTGCGGCTTGATTGCGGATGAAGCCATCCGCGATGTTCAATCATCACCGTCTCAACGGCGGCTGCGCTGGCGCCGGCTTTCAGCTTTGTCTCCGCGAAACGCTCCGTTCTGAAAGGTCACAAACCACGGCGCCTCGCACTGAAAGCTGACGTCCGCCGCAAATTTGCCCTGAAACATCTGGCGCGTGAAGAGCAACTTCTCGCCTTCCTTTTTGTAGCCGACACAATCGCTGATCACCGTCCGCTCCATCGCAGTTGCCAGCTTAGGGACAAAATCGCGCACCTGATAAGTGTGCGGCATCAGCACAAGCTTGGGCTGACTGGCCGCGAGAAACTGCTTCAGTGCGATTGCGAAAGCATCGGGCGTGTACGGATCGAGATGCGGCGATTCCAGGGCGTAAACCTGGAAAGCTTTTTCCCGGCCAGTTCAGCCGGCAAGATGCGCCACGCTACTGCCCAACACCGCCGCTTCAAGAGTCCAGCCGGTTTCGGCGGCGAGAGCCTGACCCGCGACCAGCGTCTCCCAGGAGACCCGATTGAGTTTCCCTTCACGCTGTTCGACGACGATCAGAATCGTGTTCGGCATAGATCACGTTTTGCGGAGCGGGCGGGGACGCCCGTTCTTCATTCACTAACTAGAGCACCCGCGCTTCATTTCGCAGCTTCTCCACTAGCTTTTTTGCCACTTCTGCGGGGGCACCGCCCAGCGATTCGGATTTTCTTCGTCTTTTGCGGCACGTAAAGCCGTTCGATTTTCTGCAGATTTTGGCCAATTGCCGCCTGCAGTTCCGCAAAGTTAATCTTTCGCATCGGCTTGTTTTTCGCCTGTTTGATGCCGATTAGTGTTGCATAGCGCAGTTTGTTGATGCCGGACTGAATGGTCAGTATCGCTGGCAGAGGCATCTCCACGAACTGGAAATACCCAGCTTCGAGTTCCCGCTTCACTTTGATCCCGCCGTCGGTCTTCTCGATCTGCATAATGATGGTAGCGTGCGGCCACCCCAGCAACTCCGCGAGAATCACGCCGGTCTGCGCATAGCCATAGTCGTCGGACTGCAGCCCGGTGAAGATCAAATCGAACCGCTCATCTTTGATGGCAGCGGCAAAGGCTCGTGCCGTGTTACAGGCATCCAGCCCAACGAACTCGTTGCCTTCCAGATGGATTGCCCGGTCCGTCCCTTTCGCCAAAGCTTCGCGCAGCACTTGCTGGGCGCGCACTGGACCGGCGGTAATCACCACAACTTCTCCGCCGTGTTTTTCTTTTTGCCGGAGCGCTTCTTCCAACGCGTAGGCATCCGGCTCATTCACTTCGTAGGAAAGGTCTTCGCGGATCCAGGTGCCGGTCTCGTTGAGTTTGAGGGGGGCGTCTTTCTGGGGGACCTGCTTCATGCAGAC
This sequence comes from uncultured Acidobacteriaceae bacterium, assembly GCA_963697035.1. Lineage (GTDB taxonomy): Bacteria > Acidobacteriota > Terriglobia > Terriglobales > Acidobacteriaceae > PALSA-270. The sequence goes on from CAVOMN010000007.1 coordinate 62,485, forward strand.
GAGAATCTTCAAGCAGGGGCTCCTGGCAAATGACCCTAAGTTTGCATCCTATTCAGAAAAAACGGATTGCCCGGTAATTTCGAAACGCTTGCGGCAGCGCACGTTTTTGCAAACCAGACATGTCGTCTTTGCGCACCATGTAGGTGCGGGCTTTGGCGAACTTGGCGCGATCGCGCTCGTCCGCGCGGCCGGGAAGGCTTCGTTTCTTGGTACGAACCAGCCACGCGACCTCATATTCTGCAGACTGTTTGCAGCTGGGGCAGCTCAGCGTAGCCGTCTTCTTTTCTGTGCGTTCGTCGAAAAAATCGCGTTCTTCCATAAGTTGGGCCGGGCATCATCGGGCCAACTCAATTATTACAGTTTTCTGGCAGGCGAGCTATGGCAAGATGAGGGCGATGGCAAGAAAACGCAAATTGAAGAAGTTCAGTAAGGTGGAGGCGGTCAAGGCCCTGGCGCGCGAACGCATCGGAGCGCCTCCATCCTCCCGCGTCGTCCCTGATCAGAAAGAAAAAAGCGGCCGGGAAGCGCAAACCGGACGGTTTGGGAAAAGAGTTGTTGGACGATGCTGAGTAGGTTCATCCCGCCGAAAAGATCCCCAATTCCTTCCCGAACCAGCCTTGCCAACTCGACCGGACAGTCGTAGAATAAAAGTGTACTAAATCGGTCCTATATTTAAGCGCGGCTCGACTGGCTTATTTGGCAATAACTTACAGATGATTCGCCTGGGCAAATTAACGGACTACGGATTGGTTCTCATGAGCCACATGGCGGGTCAGCCGCAGAGCGGAGTTGCATACCGTTCGCGACTTGGCGATGCAATGTCAATTGCCGCTGCCGACGGTCAGCAAGCTATTGAAAATTCTGCTGCGCAACGGACTGCTGGCATCGCATCGCGGGCACCAAGGGTGGCTACAGCCTGGCGCGGGAGCCTCAGATCGATCTCACTGGCAGAAATTATTTCGGCGCTCGAAGGGCCGCTGGCGCTGACCGATTGCAGTAGCGACGTTGCCGGTCTATGCGACCTGGAATCGTCCTGCCGTATCAAAGACAACCAGCGATTGATCAATCGAGTGGTTCGCGGAGCCGCTGGAGAATGTGATGCTTTCCGATTTGATCCGTCCCATGCAACTGACCAGTGTCCGCAACGACCGAGGGAATTGGGTGCCGACGATCAGCGGCGTACCCGGGAGAATGCAATGAGCACGAATGTAGACACCATTCGCGATCTGGCCGAGCGCGATTACAAATGGGGCTTTGTCACCGATATTGAGCACGAGCAAGTCCCCAAGGGCCTGAACGAAGAAATTATCCGCATCATCTCGGCCAAGAAGCACGAGCCGGAGTTCATGCTCGACTGGAGGCTCAAGGCTTTCCGCCACTGGATGTCCTTGGAGGCGGCGGACGCCGAACCCACGTGGGCCAACATTAAGTACGCCCCGATTGACTATCAGGACATCGTTTACTACTCGGCGCCCAAGCAGAAACCCAGCCTGAAGAGCCTGGAGGAAATCGATCCGGAGATTCTGCGGACCTACGAAAAGCTGGGCATCCCGCTGGCCGAGCAGAAGATGCTGGCCGGTGTCGCCGTGGATGCGGTCTTTGACAGCGTTTCGGTGGCCACCACCTTCAAGGGCAAGCTGGCGGAGCTGGGCATTATCTTCTGCTCATTTTCCGAAGCGGTGCAGAAGCATCCCGAACTGGTGAAGAAGTATCTCGGTTCGGTCGTTCCGTATACCGACAATTTCTTCGCCGCGCTTAATGCGGCGGTGTTCACCGACGGTTCGTTCGTCTATGTGCCCAAGGGAGTGCGTTGCCCCATGGAGCTTTCCACTTATTTCCGCATCAACGCCGCGGAAACCGGACAGTTCGAGCGCACCTTGATCGTCGCCGACGAAGGCGCTTACGTCAGCTATCTCGAAGGCTGCACCGCGCCGATCCGCGACGAGAACCAGCTGCACGCGGCGGTGGTCGAGCTGGTGGCGCTCGACAACGCGCAAATCAAATATTCGACCGTGCAGAACTGGTATCCGGGAGACAAGAACGGAAAGGGCGGAATCTACAATTTCGTCACCAAGCGCGGCAACTGCAAGGGCGTGAATTCAAAAATCTCCTGGACGCAGGTCGAGACTGGCTCAGCCATCACCTGGAAATATCCCAGCTGCATTCTGCAGGGCGACAACTCGGTAGGCGAATTTTATTCGGTGGCACTTGACCAACAACTATCAGCAGGCGGATACCGGCACCAAGATGATTCATTTGGGAAAGAACACCAGCAGCACGATCGTCTCGAAGGGCATCTCCGCCGGCCACGGGCAGAATACTTACCGCGGCATGGTGAAGATTCTCAAAGGCGCGACCGGCGCCCGCAATTACACGCAATGCGATTCGCTGCTGATCGGCGACAAGTGCGGCGCGCACACCTTCCCGTACATCGAGGTGAAGAATTCCTCTGCCCGCATGGAGCACGAAGCCTCCACTTCGAAAATCGGCGAGGACCAGTTGTTCTATCTGCAGCAGCGCGGACTGAAGACCGAAGACGCGGTTTCCATGATCGTGAATGGCTTCTGCAAGCAGGTCTTCCGCGAACTGCCGATGGAATTTGCGGTCGAAGCGCAGAAGCTGCTGGGCGTGAGCTTGGAAGGCAGCGTCGGTGATTTCAGTTCGAAAAAAGTTTAGAAAAACAAGAAGGAAAAACGAACAATGAGTTTGCTCGAAATCAAGAATCTGCACGTCAGCGTTGGTGGACACGAGATCCTCAAAGGCATCGATCTCACCGTGAACGCCGGCGAAGTGCACTCCATCATGGGCCCGAACGGCTCGGGCAAGAGCACGCTGGCGCAGGTGCTGGCGCGGCGGCGCCGCCTATGAAGTCACGGCCGGCGAGAAGTTCGGTTCAATGGCAAAGACCTGCTTGCCATGAAACCCGAGGAAGCCGCCTGCGAAGGGGTGTTTCTGGCGTTCCAGTATCCGGTGGAAATTCCCGGCATCGGCAACACCTACTTCTTGCGCTCGGCGCTGAATGCCATGCGCAAATACCGCGGCGAGGATGAAATGGACGCCATGGATTTCCTCCCCATGTTCCGCGAGAAACTGAAGCTGCTGGAAATGGATGACAAGCTGCTGAACCGTTCCGTGAATGAAGGTTTCTCGGGCGGAGAAAAGAAGCGCAACGAAATTTTGCAGATGGCGATTCTGCAGCCCAAGCTTGCGGTTCTCGATGAGACCGACTCGGGTCTCGACATTGATGCACTGCGCATCGTTGCCAAGGGCGTCAACACCATGCGCAGCCCGGAGCGCGCCATGCTGGTGGTCACGCACTACCAGCGCCTGCTGAACTACATTGTTCCGGATTTTGTGCACGTCCTGGTGGATGGAAAGATCGTGCGTTCGGGCGGCGCGGAATTGGCTCTCGAACTGGAAGAGAACGGTTACGGCTCGATCGAGGCCGAATCCGGCAGACTGCGCCGGTTTCGGCGTAACGGGGAAATCGTGACCACAGCAATTCAAAACATCGAAGGCTATCTGGAGAGTTTTACTGGGTTCGCCAAGCGAAGCCGCCGGGCACAATCTGCCCTGGCTGCGCAAGCTGCGGGAAGATGCGTTCGCGCGCTTCTGCGAAACCGGTTTCCCCACTACGCATGACGAAGACTGGCGCTTCACCAATGTCTCCGCCATCTCGCGCACCCAGTTCGCGTTGAGTGCAGGCGCGGCAAAAGTTGCGGAATCGGCGCTCAAGCCTTGGCGCATGAAAAATGCAGCCGTTCAACTTGTATTTGTGGATGGCCGCCTATCGCGTGGCCTATCTCAATTAGGTGATCGGACGCACGGGCGCTACTGTCTTGGGTCTGAGTGAAGCCATTTCAGTAAACAATATGTACCCGGAGCTCCATCTCGGCCGCCATCTCAATATCCAGCGCGATCCATTCTCCGCGCTCAATACCGCGTTTGCCGAAGACGGTGGCTTTGTCCATGTCGGCCGCGGGGTTTCGCTGCAAGCTCCCATCCATTTGTTGTTCGTTTCCACGGCAGCCGAAACCCCGCGCATGCTGCATCCGCGAAATCTGCTGATCTTCGAGCAGGAGAGCCAGGGCACCGTCATCGAAGAGTATGTTTCTCTGGGCGGCGGCACGATTTTCTGTAATAGTGCAACGGAATTGCTTGCCGGCGAAAGCTCGACCGTCTCTCATTACATGATCGAGGGTGAAGACCGCGAGGCCCTCAATGTTTCCACTCTGCGCATCCAGCAGGCGAGAAGCTCCAATGTCGCATCCCACTCGCTGCTGTTGGGGGGAGGACTGGTGCGCAACAACGTTCACCCCGTGCTTGCCGGAGAAGGCGGAGAGTGCCTGATCAACGGCCTGTTCGTTGGCGACGGCCGGCAGCATCTCGACAACTACATGCACGTCGAGCACGCCAGCCCGCACTGCAGCAGCCGCCAGTTCTATAACGGAATCCTGGATGGCCGGGCACACGGCGTTTTCCACGGGCGCATCGTGGTTCACAAAGACGCGCAGAAGACCGACGCCAAGCAGACCAACCGTAACCTGCTGCTCTCCGATGATGCGCAAATTGACACCAAGCCGCAGCTGGAGATTTACGCCGACGACGTAAAGTGCACGCACGGCGCGACCATCGGCCAGATCGACGAGACGGCTTTGTTTTATCTCCGTTCCCGCGGAGTTGACGAGGTTTCCGCGCGCCGCATGCTGCTAATGGCCTTCGCCGGCGAGTGCCTCGAGCGCATGGCGCCGGGAGCTGCCCGCGAGCACGCGGAATGGCTGATTCACGAACATCTGCAGTCGGTTGCCAACCATGTGCCGGATCCGCAAGCCTCCGGCCAGGAGCCAACCGGAAGAAGCTGGGAGGAAGTAGGATGACAACCGCTGCCGGATCGCGGCAGACGTTCGGGGAAGTTGCCTTCGGCGAGAGCCAGCATGGTTTCGACGTAAAGAGAGTCCGCGCGGACTTTCCCATCCTGCAGCAAGAGGTCCGCGGGCATCGACTGGTTTATCTCGACACCGCCGCCACATCGCAGAAACCGAAAGCGGTGATTGACGCAATCACCCGCTACTACGAGCGCGACAATGCAAACATCCACCGCGGCGTGCACTACCTTTCCGAACGAGCCACGGAGGACTTTGAGTCGGCTCGCAAGTGCGTACAACTGTTCCTGCACGCAGCCCGTGCCAGTGAAATCATTTTTGTGCGCAGTGCCACCGAGGCCATCAACCTGGTGGCTCAAACCTACGGCCGGGTGCATGTGGGCGCGGGCGACGAAGTGCTGGTCACGGCCATGGAGCACCACTCCAACATCGTTCCCTGGCAGATGCTTTGCGAAGCCAAGGGAGCAGGGTTACGGGTCGCTCCCATCAATGACAACGGTGAGTTGATTCTCGAGGAATTCGAGCGGTTGCTCAATCCTCGCACCAAACTGGTCGCGGTGGCTCAGGTTTCGAATGCGCTGGGCACGATCCTTCCGGTCGCCGCCATGATAAAGATGGCGCACGCCAGAAACATTCCCGTCTTGGTGGATGGCGCCCAGGCGGCTCCGCACATGCCGGTGAATGTTCAGGAATTGGACTGCGATTTTTATGCGTTCTCCGGCCACAAGACTTACGGTCCGACCGGCATTGGAGCGCTCTACGGCAAGTTTGCTCTGCTGGAAGCGATGCCCCCCTACCAGGGCGGCGGAGACATGATCAGCTCGGTGACGTTCGAGAAGACGCTTTACAACCGCGTACCGCACAAGTTTGAAGCCGGAACTCCAGACATGGCCGGCGCCGTCGGGCTGCGTGCCGCCATCGAATACATCGAGCACCTGGGGCTGGAGAACATCGCCGCGCATGAGCACGAACTTCTCACTTACGCCACAGAAAAGGTTTCCGCGATTCCCGGCGTGCGGCTGATCGGCACTGCAACAGAGAAAGCCGGCGTTCTTTCGTTTGTCATGGATCGCATTCATCCCCACGATATCGGCACCATCCTCGACCAGGAAGGCATCGCCATCCGCACCGGCCACCACTGCGCGCAGCCAGTGATGGAGCGCTTCGGCATCGACGCAACTGCGCGCGCGTCATTTGGCTTGTACAACACAAAAGAAGAGATCGACGCCCTGGTGCGGGGCATCAAAAAGGTGCAGGAGGTTTTCGCCTGATGGCCGATCTACGCGACCTGTACCAGGAAGTGATCCTGGAGCACAGCAAGGCACCGCGAAATTATCGCGAGTTGAAGAGTCCCGCCCACAAAGCGGAAGGCTACAATCCGCTCTGCGGCGACCGCTTCACCGTGTATCTCGACATGGACGGCGATTCCATTCGCGACATCACGTTTCAAGGCTCGGGCTGCGCCATTTCGAAAGCTTCCGCCTCTATGATGACGCAGAGCCTGAAGGGCAAGACCCGGCAGCAAGCTGAAGAACTGTTCGAGCGTTTTCACAATGTAGTCACCGGCCAGGCACAGAATGGGAATCAAACGGAATTGGGCAAGCTCGCCGTATTTTCCGGCGTCTCGGAATTTCCCGCGCGCGTAAAGTGCGCGACCCTCGCCTGGCACACCCTGCAGGCGGCTCTTGAGGCCAAGCAGGAAGCGGTTTCCACCGAGTAGCCATTTGGGAGTCATTATGTATGAACTCACCGTTCTAAAGCGCGAATGTGAAGCCATCGAAATCCCCAGCGGCATCGCCCGCCTGCTGCCCGCGAGCACCCGGGTACGGATTTCGCAGGTCCTCGGCACCAGTTACACCGTCACCAGCGACATGGGGTGTATGTTTCGCATCGATGCGAAGGATGCCGATGCGCTGGGCCTGGCCGCCCCGGCAACCGCCGTGGCCGACACCTCGGCTCCGCAACCCTTCAGCGAGCAGATGGTTTGGGATCAGCTCAAGACGGTGTACGATCCGGAAATTCCGGTGAACATTGTTGACCTTGGCCTGATTTATTCCTGTGACATCACGAATCTCGAGGAAGGTGGCAAGAAAATTGATGTCAACATGTCCATGACCGCTCCTGGTTGCGGGATGGGAAATGTGCTCAAAGCGGACGTCGAGAGCAAACTGGCGCGGCTCCCCGAAGTGAAAGCGGTGAATGTGCAGGTGGTGTTTGATCCTCCCTGGAACGCGGGCCGGATGTCGGAAGCGGCAAAGCTGCAGTTGGGATTCGACCTCGACTACGGCAGCACGCCGGCCACGCCTCTCTCCCGCTAAGGCTTGTTGCAGGTTGGCTGGCGAGGAGTCACTGAATTCACTCAGCCGGGGATTTTTGAGGGAGCCTCGGCCAATTCAGGATCGGCGAGGCGGATTTTCACGTTGTAAGCACTCTCGGTTCTTCTATCATACAAAGCAGTGAATCTTTCACATTCGTCAAGGGCCTGTTGAATCGCGGCAGCCAGGGAGTCGACGGCGGGCTCATCCAACAAATTCTGCCGGAACCCGGGAATGTTGTGGATGGTAAACTCGCCGGTCAGTAGCTTTGACCAGCCCAGTGAGGGATCCGGCTGAATTCCCAGGGGCTGGCGGCTGGCGCAAATCTGCAGGACTCGGCCCTCGTAGGGCTTGGGTTGGTAAGCATCCCACGCACGGTCGTACGCCCTCGCCAGATTTTCCAGGTGATACGTCAGCGAGTGATGCGGAGCCGGACGATTTCCCCGGCTCACGAGTTCATCCCATAGCATCTCTGCCCTGACCTGGCAGACCTCACGCACCCGCTTTGCCCGTGCCCCGGCGTGGGTGGCCATACGCCCCATAGAGTGGCTTGCCAGGTTGCTCCACTCCAGCGCCAACCGGTAGCGCCATTGATAGTAAAGCCGCCGCGCCACACTGGTTTCCGGCGGGTAGTGCACATACTTCGCCGTCGGCGTGTTAATCATAAACACCAGATCCACCGGTTCGCCGTTGCGCTGCAATTGCTGCGCCGCCTCCAGGGCAACCATTCCACCCAAACAGAATCCGCCCAGGTAATAAGGCCCGTGGGCCTGCACTGCGGTTATTTCTTTCCGATAATAGGCCGCCATTTCCTCAATCGTGGGCTCTTCAATCTTGCTGCCATCCAGTCCCCGCGATTGCAAGGCATAGACGGGCCTGCTTCCATATTTGTCCCGTCCCAGCCGGCGAGCCAGGGGATAGTACTCGAGAACATTGCCGCCATGGCTGTGAAACAGGAAAATCGGAGGCTTGGTTCCTGATCTCTCCAGGGTGACCAGTGGGGACCAGTTTGTCTTCGACTGCTGCCCGCTGACCAGTCTCGCCAACTGATGGATGGTGGGCGCTTCAATCAGCGAAGCCAGCGGAAGACGGGTCCTCAATTCTTGCTCGATCTTGGTGATGACGGTAACCGCCGACAACGACTGGCCGCCCAATGCGAAGAAATCGTCGTGAATGCCGACGGCTTCGAGCCGTAACGCTTCCCGCCAAATCTTTGCCAGCGTCTTTTCCGTATCGGTTTCGGGCCGCGTGTATCCGCCTAAGCCGCGCGCGACGGTAGGCGTCTCCCCCCTGGCTTTTGCGGAGGCCAGGGAATACAGGACCTCAGGCGCGGAGAGACCAACCGAGAGTTTCGCAATCTCCATAGCCTCGCGCGAAGTGTCGGAGACCAGATTGCCGAGTATTTCCTCCAGACCTGCGAGCCAGCCAGCGACCGTCCCGCTATCGAAGAGCGCCTTATCAAACTGGCACCTGAGTTCCAGCGAATCCCCCACCTCCACGGCATTCAGATACCATTCGAGCGATTCGAAACTCTTGGGATTCACGGCGTAATCGGCAGTGAAGCCGGACTGCGGCAAATCCTTTGGATTCCATTTCTTCACACTGGTCAGGCCGGCGGAAATTGAGACTACGCCGTGCATGGGCCTTACCGGGCGCAGTTGCTCCAGCAGATTCACTAATGGGAAAGCTACGTGATCCTGCGCCGTGGCGGCTTCGTTCTGCACGCGCGCCAGGAATCCCCGGACCGATTCCTCCGGAAACAGCTCGACCGCAAACGGAATCATGTTGACGCAGTGACCCACCAGATTGGGCTGACCTACAGCCGGCTGCTCGGCCATCGGCAGAGCCAGCACGAAGCGTCCCTGCCCGGAAATGCGCGCCAGCAAAAGCGACAACCCGCCCAGGAGCACGGCGAAGAAACTGTATCCTTGCCGCGCCGCAAGCCTTCTGAGGCTCTCTACCAGGGATACAGGCAGGAGGCGATCGAGGTGGCTGGCAGCATACTCCCGCCGTGCCGTCCGTGGACGATCCGTCGGCAAAACCAGCGCGTGGAATCCGTTAGAAAATTTCTCCTGCCAGTATTCCCGCGCCTGGATGAATTCGTCCGATTGTGCCCGCTCGGTGACACTGCGCACATAGTCGGCGTAGCTCTTCACCGGCTTCAACTCCAGCGGCGTGCCGGAAATCTCCTCGGAATAGAAAGCGCACAGGTCGTGGATGAGTACATCCAGTGACCAGCCGTCACAAATGCTGTGATGGCCGGTAAATACGACTGCGGCTGAGTCTGGAGCGAGCAACACAATCTGGCTGCGGAAGAGCGGGCCTTCCGGCAAGGGGAAGGCTCGCGCGGTCTCCTGCGCGATCAATTCGTCGAGCCGGTATCGTTGCTCCGCCGGATCGGAGATAGAAGAAACATCCACCACCGGAACGTTGACCACCAGAGGCGCGATCCGCATCATCGTGCCGCTCTCATCGAAAGCGGCCCGCAAGGCATCATGGCGTTGCACCAGGCGCTCGATCGCCCGCGTGAGCTTCGGTACAGAAACGCTTCCCTGAAGGTACAACGTCATGGATTCGTTGTAACAGGCTGACAAGTGGTCGGAGAGGCGAGAAGAAAAGTAGATGCCACGCTGCGGGAATGTTGACTCCACGGTCCGCAAAGTGGACTGAGGCCGGGATCTTTCTGACATCTTGCCGGGAAGCAACCCTGCGCCAGCCTCGCCCGCACCGGCTTTCTCCAGCATGGCGACCAGGCGTGAGATGGTGCGCGCCTGCTCGGCGATGATTTCCTCTAGTGCCGGTTTCGTTGCCGGGGTTCCTATGACGGGAACGCTCGCGATTGCAGGACCTGCCGGAGGAGATGGCTGCGCAGGCGCATTGGCGGTTTCTCGAAAAGCGTCCGCCGCCAAAACTCTGTCCAGATGAGCTGCCACCATATCAACGTTGGGCGACTCGTTCATGAGTTGGCCGAAACTTATCTTTTGTCCAAATTCCTTGCGAATGGCGAAGGCAACTTGCGTCAGCGACAGTGAGTCGAGGCCTTGCTCCAGAAATGTGGCTGACGTACTGATGTCTGAGCGCTCCCGGCCAGAGAGTGGCGCGAGGATCTCCACCAAACGATCCGCCAAACGGTCTTTGCGGGACCGGCCAGCCGCCGGTCGAGTCACCTCCGTATTAGAGACAACTGACGGCGCCTCATCTGCAGAGAACCCATGAACGGCAGCCACAGGTGCTCCTGTTTGCTTGACCGGATCCACCCAATAACACTGCCGCTCGAACGGATACACCGGAAGCGGAATCCGGCGGCGCACTTCATGCGCGTAAAAGGCTTCCCAATCGATGGACACTCCGTTCTGCCACAGGGTGCCCAGCGCAAAGAGCATGGTGACCCATTCCGCGTTGTCCGCGTCCGTGTCGGCCAGCGATGGCACAGCCGCGCTCGGTCGTTCGGCGGTGAACTGCTTTCTCGCCAGAGAGCACAATGTCGCACGCGGCCCGCATTCCAGAAACAGGTCGTACTTCTGTTCAATCAGCCACTGCACTGCCTTGGAAAACTGAACCGTGGAGCGGGCATGGCGCGACCAGTAGCCAGGGTCCGTGGTTTCCTGTGCGGTGATCGGCTTTCCGGTTACGGTCGAGACAAAAGGTAGAGACGGCGCTCTCAGTCTTACCCTGGCCACTTCGGCGCGCAATGGCTCCAGCATCGGCTCCATCATGGTGGAGTGGAAGGCGTGAGAAGTGTGCAGGTGACGGCAAAAGATATTCTGGCTTTCCAGCAGCTCTTTGAATGCCGCGACTTCGGCATCGGGTCCCGCAACTACGCATAAAGCGGGAGCGTTGTTCGAGGCGATCTGCAGCGATGCGGGCAGCATCGGCTCGATGCTCTCCACCCCGGCGCCCACGGATAGCATGGAACCGCGAGGCAAGCTTTGCATCAGCCGGCCACGGAGCGCAATAATCCGGAGAGCGTCCTGCAGTTCCCAGACGTCCGCCAGAGTGGCTGCGACAAATTCACCAATGCTGTGCCCCACCATCATGGCCGGCTGAACGCCCAGGCTCTGCCAGAAGCGCGCCAGCGCGTATTCGATGACAAAGATGGAAGGCTGGGTAAAGAATGTGTCCTGCAACGACTGCTGCGCGGTCGCTTCATCTCCGGCCTGCGGAAAAAGAAGCTCGCGCAGATCGCGTCCCAGGTGCGGCTTCAGGAATTCGCAGCAATCATCCACTACGGCGCGGAACAGCGGTTCGTCCTGGTAAAGATTCTGCCCCATGTTGACGTACTGCGATCCCTGCCCGCCAAACATGAAAACCACGGGCGGGTCGCGGCGCTCGCATCGTTTCTTAGCGCAACGTAAAGGATGGGGTTCCTGCAGAAATTTGCCGGCTTCAACGGGATCGGCCGCAACCACAAAACCGCGATGCGCCATTTGCTTGCGGCCCAGTTGCAGCGTGTAGGCAGCGTCTGCAAAGTCAGCTGCGTCCGCGGCTCTCAAAATGTTTTGCCAGCAATTTGTTGTAGGCATCGAGCGCCGGGGCGGTGCGCGCCGAGGAGAGCAACAGTTGCATCGGCCTGGATTCAGTGCCCGGCTTGTGGTTGCGGAGCTTCCTCCAAAATGGTGTGGACGTTGGTGCCGCCAAAACCGAACGAGCTCACTGCAGCCCGGCGCGGCTCGTTCCCCTTGGGGAACGGAATCAGTCGGTCTGCAATCTTAAACGGGCTATCCGCAAGCTCGATCCGGGGATTGAGCTTCTTGAAGTGCAGCGTGGGAGGAATCAGTTCGCGCTGCAGCACCATCGCTGCTTTGATCAGCCCTGCCACTCCGGCGGCATTGGTGGGATGGCCGATATTTCCCTTGATGGACCCGAGATAGCAAAACTGCTTCTTGCTCGGTCGTCGCTTCGAATACTGTGCACAGCGCTTCAACCTCAATGGGATCGCCCACCGGCGTCCCGGTGCCGTGCGCTTCAATGTAACCGATCGTTTCGACCGGAACTCCCGCGCGAGCCTGGGCCAAAGCAATGGCTTCGGCTTGCCCTTCCACGCTGGGCGCAAGAAACGACGCGGGCCTGGCGCCGTTGCTGTTCTTCGCGCTACCGCGGACCACTGCGTGAATCGTGTCCCCGTCGGCCAGCGCGTCTTTCAGCCGCTTGAGCACCACGATGCCGGCTCCGTCGCAGAACATGGTGCCCGTGGCATCCGCATCGAAGGGACGGCAATGTCCGTCCTTGGCAAACGTGCCGCCTTCCTGGTAGAGAAAGCCGCTCTTCTGCGGCACGCAGATATCAATGCCTCCGGCCAGAGCCATGTCGCATTCGAAGTCGAGCAAGCGCGTGAATCGCGGAATCAATCGTGACCAGAGCGGTTGAGCAAGCCGTGTTCAAGCTGATGGCGGGCCCGCGCAAATCCAGCGCATAGGCTACGCGTAAAGCGACGTAGTCCTTTTCGTTGCCATACTCCACGGTCAATTTGCCGGCGGTGGCGATCAGGTCGGGATGGCACAACAGATTCGTGGTGTAGTAGCGGTTGTCGCCGACCCCGGCATAGACGCCGATCATCCCGCGGTAGCGGCTCGGGATCGTATCCCGCATTTTCCAGCGCATGATGCGCCAGCTCAAGAAAAACGCGCTGTTGCGGGTCCATCACCTTGGCTTCCAGCGGGCCGATCCCAAAGAATGCGGCATCGAATAATTCCGCGCCGTCGAGAATGCCGCGCGCTCGAATGTAGTCCGGATCATTCCGTAGATAGTCTTCGATTCCGGCACCCAGTTCTTCCGGCCTGAAAAAGGAAATGGACTCAACCGAGTTGCACAGGTTCCGCCACAGCGTTTCAAGATCGTCGGCGCCCGGAAAACGGCCCACCATCCCGACGATGGCTACACTGTCAAGGAGGGATCTCCACCTTCACCGGCAATGCGCCGTTGCGCTGGCTCGCGGCGCAATCCCAGCCAACGTGGCCGCCTCGGAGCCTTTCCCTTCGAGCCAGCGCGAGAGATGCGAAATCGTCGGATATTGAAAAACCTTGACCGGCGGGATTTCTCGCGCAAAGCGTTGGCGGTAAGAGTTCGCCATGCGCACTACCGCCAGCGAGTTTCCTCCCAGATCGAAGAAGCTGTCATCGATGCCGATTTCATCGAGTTGCAGAAGCTCGCACCATATCTCGGCCAGTTGCCGCTCCAGAACGGACCGCGGCGCAATGTATTCCTGCGCCAGCAGAGGCCGTTTCCTTGGAGGCGCGGGAAGCGCTTTCTTGTCCAGCTTGCCGTTGGGGGTCAAGCGGAAACTCCTCGACCCGCACGAAAGCGGCCGGAATCATGTATTCCGGCAGCGTGGACTTCAGAGCCTGCGACAGTTTCTCAGAAGGCAAGGACTCGGAGGCCGAGTAATACGCAACCAAGCGCTGGTCTCCGGGATGATCCTCCCGCACCATCGCAACCGCACGCCGGATCCCCTCCATTTTGGCCAGGTTGCGACTCGATCTCCCCCAACTCAATGCGGAAGCCGCGCAGTTTGATTTGATCGTCCATGCGCCCAAGAAATTGCAGCCGGCCGTCGGGCTTCATGCGGACTTCGTCCCCCGTGCGGTAAAGGCGTCCGCCGGGAACATTCCCCAGAACATCGGGAATAAATTTTGCGTCCGTCAAATCCGGGCGCTTGAGGTACCCCAGCGCCAGTCCCGGGCCTCCGATCAGCAGCTCGCCCGAGCTTCCCGGCGCGACAGGTTGTTGCTTTTCGTCCACCACATAGAACTGCGTATTGGCCATGGGAGGGCCGACAAAAACCTCGTTGCCATGGAGTAATTCGGTGAGCGGAGGACCAGATCGTCGTCTCCGTTGGCCCATACATATTCCAAAGTTCCTGGCATCGCGGCAGCAACTGTCGCGCCAGGTCTGCGGCTAAAGGCTCGCCCCCACAAAAAATCTTGAGATCGCGATTTTCCTGCCCAGCCGCTCTCTACGAGCATGCGCCAAGTAGTGGGCGTGGCTTGCATCACGGTCACGCAATGCTGTTCGAGCAAGCGTTTCAATTCGTCCGCGTCCGCGGCCTGCTGCCCGCGTTGCCACAACCATCTGCGCGCCTGCCGTCAACGGAAGCAGCAGTTCGAGAATCGAGATATCGAACGAAATGGTCGTGATCGCCAGGAGAACATCGCGTGCTCTCAATCCGGGCGCTTCCCGCATTCCGTGCAGGAAATTGATCAGCGCATGGCGCGGGATCATCACGCCTTTCGGATTCCCCGTGGAACCCGAGGTGTAAATCACATAGGCAAGGTCTGCCGGCTGGTTTACCGGAGCGGGGTTGCTTGACGGAAAATCCTGGAATGCGCTCTCTTCATCATCCAGCAAAACGATCGCTGACTTGCGTCGGCCGGCAGAGCTTTCCTTTTTGGCAAGCTGGGTTAGCACCAGAGGAGCTTCCGCATCCTCCAGCATGAAGGCCAGACGATGCTGGGGAAATTTCGGGTCCAGCGGAAAATACGCGCCCCCAGACTTTAGGATGGCCAGGAGGGCCACGACCATTTCCGGCGAGCGGTCCAAATAAACGCCCACCAGACTTCCCGGACGGATTCCACGCTGTCTAAGGAAATGGGCTAACCGGTTGGCGCTGGCATTAAGCTCCCCATAAGTCAGGCGATTCGCACCTACCACGACGGCAGGTGCTCCCGGCATTTTCGCAACTTGATCCTCTATCGGTTCGTGCGGGCCTCGCTGCAAGTCGTATTCCCGACTCGTCTCATTCCAGAGCGATGTCATTGCCCCCCAGGCAGTGAACTCATATTGCAGACCGCGACATTGGATCCGGGTGCACCCTGCCTCAGCGGATTGTTCTCCAACCCATTGATACTTCGGCAAATGCAACTTGGTCCATGATGTGAAATCTGTTCCGCGTTACTGCTTTGGCTGGAATGCGCTGCTTGTTCAGGTTGGGTTTCGCAACCCGACCGGTTCGGGAGCCATGAGGGAGGAGCAAATGTCCCCGAGACGCGATTTACAAAACTATACAATTCTAACGTAACTTTAACAAATTACTAATGGTACCAATGGGCCATTACCTAGGTGAGTACGGGGAAGCGCGACTGACGATTCCCAAAACTGGATCGTGTCTCACTCGCTGTGACCCTCTGTGAGTGCCTCACGCAGATATCAAAATGGTCGGCTCCGGTTCGATCGGCGGCATTTGCGCCGATTCCGCTTGCCGTCTTCACTACAGGGCGCTCTGGAGGCACGGGTGATGTCGTTCCCGCATTGTCGCATCTTTAGCAACTCACATCCGGATTGCGGACTTCGCATCGTTTTCTATCAGAATTAATGGGCGCTTCCCCACAGTCTCGACATATCGAATGATCCAATACAATCCGTATTACGGAATTAAGCGCGCAGCGATTCGAACTTTTTTCTCCTGACGATGCTAGAGTGGGAGCGTTTGATTATCCGCAAACATTCTGTCTGGGGAGGAATGCGATGGTGGAGGGAAGAAACGCGATCGTCACCGGCGCCGGAAATGGTCTGGGCCTGGCGATCGCCCGGCGGTTTGTCGAATCGGGCGCCAAAGTTCTCATGGTGGACAAAGAAGAGGTTGTGCGATCCCGAGTGGGCGAGGGTCAACTTTCGCCTCAGACAGCGTTTGCGCTGGTCAAGGACTTGGCGGATGCGGACGCGGCACAAGCGATATTCGCGGCTGCGCGCGAAAAACTTGGGCAAGTCGACGCGCTGATCAACAACGCCGCATGGAGCTTCCACAAACCCATGCTTGAAGTCACCACCGCTGAATTTGATCGAGTGGTCGCGATCAATCAAAGAGCCCCGTTTTTTCTCGCGCAGGAATTCCTTCGTCAACTCAGCCGCGCGGCCACCCAGCCCGCCGATCCCGTCATCGTAAACATTGGATCCGTGAATGCTCTTTCGGGGAATCCCAACCTCGTCGCTTATGCGGGAACGAAGGGAGCGATTGTAGCCATGACGCGCGCTATGGCAGTGGAGATGGCGAGTGCGGGCATCCGAGTGAATAGCATTAGTCCGGGAGCCGTGCGGACCTGGGTGACACAAAATCTGATTGCCTCGGGCGGCATCATTCCCGATGAGTTGGTTAAGGACCTTCCCATCAAGCGCTTTGCGAGTTGCGAGGAAGTTGCGGAATTGGCGGCGTACTTGTGCAGCAAGAAAGCAGCCTATGTCGACGGAGCCAATTGGGTGATCGACGGCGGCTACATGGCCCACTAAGATGCGGAAGCGATGAACGACTCCGATCTTCCCAACGACCCGCAATGTCACAGCGGACTTCTATTCCTGGAGTGGAGATGAAATCCAGGCGCTCGCGCTTCGGCTCGTGCGCGGTAGTGCTCTTCGTTGTGGTTGCAAATCTGAGCCAATTAATCCTAATTCGAGGCCTACATGACTACAGCGATGAAAGTGACCGGCGTTGAAGTATTTCTGGTAGCGGCAAAATGGCGCAACTTTACTCTGGTAAAAATTGAGACCGACTCCGGCATCGTGGGCTGGGGCGAAGGCACGCTCGGCTGGAAAGAAACTTCGGTTCGCGAAATTATCAAGGATTTTGCCAGGCGCTATGTCGTCGGCATGAATCCATTCGATATCGAGGCACTGTGGTTCAAGCTTTACCAGGTCGAGCACAATACCGGCCCAGTCATGTACTCCGCCATGGCCGGGATTGAGACCGCGTTGTGGGACATCGTCGGCAAAGCCTGTGGCCAGCCGGTTTACAACCTGGTAGGCGGAAAAGTACGCGACAAAGTCAGAGCCTACGCCAACGGTTGGTACAGCAGCCGCAGCGATCTGGCAACGCTCGCCGAGCGCGCCAAGGATGTTCTAAGCCGTGGCTACAAAGCGATGAAATTCGATCCCTTTGGCCCGGGTGGCCGCGAGATCACGCCAGGTGAGTTGCGGCAGGCTTGCAAGGCAGTTGAGTCGCTGCGAAAGGTTGTGGGCGACGATATCGAAATCCTGTTGGAATTCCACGGCCGTTTCAGTCCCAGCATGGCGCTGGAAGCGATTCGCGCCATGGTGCCCTACCGTCCGACGTGGTGTGAGGAACCGATCCCCGCTCACAATGACGAAGCCATGGGCCACATCGTGGCGGCGTCACCCTTGCGCGTCGCCACCGGCGAGCATACTTACAGCCGTTATGGCTTCCTCAGTTTGCTGCGGCAGAATGGCGCGCATATCATTCAGCCTGATCTGGTGTATTCCGGCGGCTTCCTTGAGACCAAGAAAATTGCCGCCATGGCCGAGGCTTACTATGTGAGCGTCGCACCGCACAACTGTGATGGCCCGCTCCGCACCATCGCCAGCATTCACCTGTGCGCGAACATTCCGAACTTCATGATTCTGGAAACTTTCGAGGATTATGATGTGCCCTGGAGAATGGCGCTGGTGCCGGATGCTCCTCGAGTTAAGGACGGCTATTACGAAGTCCCTAACAAGCCGGGTTGGGGAATTACGGTCGATGAGAGCGTGATCGCGGCCCATCCGGAGGACCCGGATGCCAAGCTCGACATGTTTTCTCTGGGATGGGAACAACAGATGTGCCGCTAGCCCGGCGGGCGTCGAGCCGGCGCACTGCCGGTCGTCTCAAGTTTAGGTGGAAAAACAAGAACCCGCTGGTATCGGGCAGCGGGTTCCGCAGAACAGTGAAACGTGCTTAAACCCACTGTAAGTTCTGTGTACGATATCGAACAATACATGGCGTTTTCTCCCGCGAGGCCCAAAGTATCGCTGAACACCAACGAAAGAAAGCCCCATGCGAAGGATTTTGGGAGGCGCGGGGCTTTTCTTCATGCTGAGGCGCAGGCGAATCACCTCACGGATGAAGAACAGCCTTGCCCCTTAGCTGGTGGTCCTCGCCTCACCTCTTAACTCAGGGAAGACTTTGCCAATGTAGCTCTTCCCGTATTTGGTACTTCTTGGTACTTCGTGGTACTTCGCTCCCCCCAGGCGTGCGTCTCGGTGCCCCCGGAATTGGTACTCGCGTGCCGGTTGATTTCTCCATTCCCCCAATCCTAATTGAACCTTTTCAATTCTCGCCGGTCGTCCCAGTCTTTAGGGTGAGGTGCGCCGTGCGAAAAATCCGAGTCTTGATCGCAAATCAGCCCCGCCTCATGCGGGAACTGGTGGTTAGCACGATCTCGGGCCAGCCCGACATCGAAATTGTCGGTGTTCTGGAGGATGAACCATCCATCCTCGGAACCGTGGAGCAATCCCCTCCCGATGTCCTAATCGTCACCTTGGATCGTTCCGAGGACCGGCCGCACATCTGCGACGTCCTGCTGGAGCGGTTCCCGCAAATGCGGATTTTGGCTTTGGCCGCCGAGCGAAACAGCACCATGTTTTATTGGGCCAGCCTCGACATTCGCTCCAATCGGATCGAGAACTCGGAAGAAAGCCTGTTGAGCGCACTGCGCGGCCGCAAACTGGTGGCCTCCGCAGTTACGGAGCAGGAACGGAATTCCCGGGCAAATTGAGAAAGAAATCTTGTTTTTTGGTTCGATCTATCTGTTTCTAAGGCGGTTAGCTCATGGGTACCCATGGGACTCAGAGGGCGAAGCTGTGAACCGGGCCTCAAATTCTTCTCCGCAGCATAATCGCTCATCATCCATTCTCCGGCTTCGTAAGAGATCTGCCTCCCTGGGTGGTTTTGAGATGGGACATTCCCATCCGCAACTCGAAATACAGGAATGCCGCCTTGCAGGATACGGGCTACGTGGACAGCGCCTACTCAAACGGTTTACTGAGGATGTCATGAAGAAGTCTCGCTCACTTATGTTTGCAAAACTCGGCATGGTGGCAATTTTTCTGGTCGCGGCCGCGAGCGCTGCCTTCCCGCAAACCTCCCGGCAGACCGACGCCAGCTTCCCGGACCGGTCACGAGCCACGGAGATGGATGAATCGAACGCGCGACGCGCGGCGGATGAACTGGTCTCCCTTTCCGCCGACAAGATCATTGGCCTCCTGCGTCAGGAACCAGGTTTGCTCCTGCAGTGCAAAAGGGTGCTGGTGCAAAAGGCTTATGAACAGGGGCGGATCCTCGATCCCGAAGATCTGAATGATGAGGTGCTTTTCGATTTAATCCGCAGTGACCAGCATATCCGCGTCGTCCTCACTCACGAAATTGAAGAGCGTTACTACGTACGGGCCAAACCCACACGGGAAGACTTGCAGCGCGGGCTGGTCATCGAACCCCGTCCGCCGGAGAAAGCCAATGGGCAGGCCGAAGAGTCGAAAGTGACGCAGAATCAGGAAGACTCATACTGGTCCAAGCACGAGAACACCCTCGAGCACTACACGGATCAGCAACCGGTTGAGCCCACCGCCGCACCGGCGCCTTCTTATCAGGAACTGCCTCCTCCCGCCGCCAGGGAACCGCAGCCGGATCGCAGTCCAACCGATTCGAGACGGCAACTGGAATCCACTGAGCTGCAGACCCCCGATCAATCGTTCGACAGCATGCCCGGGGACACGACGAATCTGCCGAGAGTCCGGCCCGAAGACCTACCGAGCCTGCTGACGGCAAGCATGAGCAGCGTGCCCGATGGCAGCGCTACCTTCTCGGCCAACCCATCGCCGTACGCGTCCCGGCCCGTTACGCCGGGGACCTCGACCTCAGCAATGCCGTCCTATCCAACCACGGACAATCAAAGCTACGAGCCGGAGCAGATCGCCCGGGAAGTCAGTCCGGGAGTGGGGACGCCAAACCCCATGCTGCAGTCAAGACCGAAGGAAATGCGTCCTGATCTCCAGGGTTTGCGCCGCCGGCCAAACCCCTATGCGGATGTTCCTTCGCTGTATGACCTGTATTTGCAATATTCGGGAAGGCCTGCACCTTTAGAGCGTTTCGGCGCCGGTATCTTTCGCAACGGCACGGGCAATTTCGACCGGCTGCCCATGGACATGCCAGTCGGCCCGGAATACGTTGTGGGGACGGGCGACAGTCTGAACATCGACCTTTGGGGAAGCGTGGCACAGCGTCTTCAGCGGGTCGTTGATCGCGAGGGCCGGATCGCTTTGCCGGAGGTGGGCACGGTCGAAGTGACCGGCAAGAGCCTGGGCGACGTACAGCACTTGGTCGAGACTGTATTGCGCACCCAGTTTCACGAAGTGCAGGCCGATGTCTCGTTATCCCGGTTGCGTACGGTCCGCGTCTATGTAGTCGGGGATGTGGAACGTCCCGGAGCCTACGATGTGAGTGCGCTCTCCACCCCGCTGAACGCGTTGTACATGGCGGGAGGACCGACGACGCGCGGTTCGCTGCGCATTCTGCAACACTTCCGCGGCAAGCAACTTGTGCAGGAAGTGGATGTCTACGATCTCTTGCTGCACGGCATGCGAACCGGAGTCGAGGGATTACAGCCGGGAGATACGATTCTGGTGCCCCCGCTTGGGCCGGAAATCACCATCGAAGGCATGGTGCGGCGCCCCTCCGTCTATGAGCTCAACGGGGAGAAGAGCCTGGCGCAAGTTTTAGAGTTAGCGGGTGGAGTTCTTCAGTCCGGGACCCTGCGCCACGTCGACGTGGAGCGCGTGCAGGCACACCTGGACCGGACCATGCTTCGTCTCGATATCCCGGACAACAACAATCGGGATTCCGTCACCAAAGCGCTGGAAGATTTTCAAATCCAGGACGGAGACAAAATCAAGATCTCACCCATCCTGCCGTACGCGGATAAAACCGTCTATCTTGACGGTCATGTATTCCGGCCCGGCAAGTACGCTTATCAGGAGGGCATGCGGGTCAGCGACATTATCCGGTCTTACAACGAGCTTTTGCCCGAACCTTACAAGAAGCATGCGGAAATCATCCGGCTCAACCCGCCTGACTACACTCCGGTGGTTCTGGCATTCAATCTGGACGATGCGCTGGCCGGCAAGGAAAAGGATCCCGCGTTAAAGCCCTTCGACACCATCCGCGTATTTGGCCGCTTCGATTTCGAAGATGAACCAGTGGTGACGGTCAACGGAGAAGTCCGGGATCCGGGGGATCACATCACAAATGGAGCGACCTATCTCCGCGACGCGGTGTTTCTGGCTGGCGGGGTTACTCCGGATGCTCTGCTCACCGATGTGCAGGTATTTCGCAAGACGCAAGACGGGAAACTCGAGGTCCTCAGCGCGGACCTGCAAAAAGCTCTCGACGGCGATGCAGCCGACAACCTTCTGCTCGCGCCTAAAGATCGGATTTTCATCCACCGCAATCTGAACAAAGTCGATCCGCCCACCGTCAAGATCGAAGGAGAAGTGGCGCGCCCCGGCAAGTATCCGCTGGGGGAGAACATGACGGCCGCCGAACTGGTGCGGGTGGCCGGAGGCTTGAAACGCGGAGCCTACACCGAAGCCGCCGATTTGACCCGTTACGACGTTGAGCAGGGCAACAATGTCGTCGGCGACCACGTCAGCGTTCCCATTGCTCAGGCGCTTTCGGGGCAGGCCGACGCGGATATGCGCCTGCACGATGGCGATGTTCTCACCATCCGCCAGATCGCCGGCTGGAACGATCTCGGAGCCACGATTACGGTGAAAGGCGAAGTCGTACACCCAGGCACCTACGGCATCCAGGAAGGGGAACGCTTGAGTTCCATCATCGCTCGCGCCGGAGGCCTCCGCAAAGATGCTTACCCGTACGGGGCCGTCTTCGAGCGGGCGCAGGTCCGCGATCTCGAAGAGAAAAATCGCGCCCAATTAATCAGCGAAGTGCAAGCCCAGGGCGCGGATTTGCGCCAGGCGCCGGAAAACGATGAGGACCAGAAACTGGCCAAGTCTGCCGCCATTATGCAATGGCAGACTACGGTCGAGCGCCTACAGAGCACGCCGCCCGCCGGACGGCTCGTGGTCCACGTCTCGAAAGACGCCAAACGCTGGGCGAACACTCCGGCAGACATTCAAGTGCGCGCCGGCGATGCGATTTTCATCCCCAAGCGGCCCGGGTTAGTGACCGTGGATGGCGCCGTCTACAACCCGACGGCAGTTTCCTTTAAGCCGGGCAAGAGCGCCGGCTGGTATCTGCAGCAGGCCGGCGGCCCGACCAACGTCGCCAACAAGAAATCAATTTTCGTCATTCGGGCAGACGGCACCGTCGCAGGCGGGTCGGGTGGACTGTTCAACGGCGGCGCCGAAAAGGCAACGCTGCAGCCCGGTGACATGGTGGTCGTGCCTGAGAAGGGTTTCAGCGCGAATACGCGTTGGAAGAACATTCTGCAAGCCTCCCAGTTGGCCTATGCCGTCGGCATCGCGATCCAGGTCTCCAGGAGCTTTTGAAATTCACCGTGGAATCCTGATGTCCTTCTCTGTGCGCGGTTGGCTGGCGGTGCTTGTGCTGGGTACATCGATCGCTACATGGGCCCAGGTGCAAAATGTCGGGACCAAACCGGCAGATGGGGCGGTCCAGACGCAGCCGCAAGTGCAGGCGGATGGTAACGAAAAAGTAGAAAGCGACTTGGACACCCCAAACTCTGGTTTCCTGGCTCCGGGGGTTGATCCGGAGAATCGGTTGTTCCGGCCCTTTCTCGCTCACCTGATCGAAGATCAAAAAACGTTCTGGATGAGTCCGAAGAACCTCAAGCGACCGTCAAACCTGGAAATATTTCTTCCCTTTGCCGGATTCACGGGAGCCTTGCTGGCGGGCGATAAGTGGCTTTCGCACCAGGTTCCCGACAGTCCCAGCCAATTGAGTCGCAGCAAAAAGATCTCAGATTATGCCGCTTACTCGCTGATCGGGACGGCGGGCAGCGCTTATATGTTTGGTCACTTCACGCACAACGATCATCTGAGCGAGGCCGGATTGCTGAGCGGAGAAGCAGCCCTGAACAGCTTGCTCATCACCTACGCGGCTAAAGAGGCAACGCGGCGCGAGCGTCCGTATCAAGGCACCGGCGCCGGGACTTTTTTCCAGGCCGGCAGTTCATTCCCTTCCGAACATTCGTCGCTGGCCTGGTCGATCGCCAGTGTCTTCGCGCATGAGTATCCTGGTCCTCTTACCCAGATTGCGGCCTACGGTTTGGCTTCTTCGGTTTCCCTCACCCGCGTCACAGCCAAGCAGCATTTTCCCGCCGATGTAGTGGTGGGAAGCGCGCTGGGCTGGTACCTGGGACGGCAGGTTTACCGCGCTCGCCACGATCCCGAGCTGGGCGGTGGCGCCTGGGGAGGCTTACTAGAGAAAACCAGTGAGGACACACCACGCAATCCGGCCAAGATGGCCTCGCCTTCGGTTCCGCTCGATAGTTGGATTTATCCGGCGTTGGACCGGCTCGCCGCCTTGGGATACGTCAACATAACTTTCGAAGGCCTTAAACCCTGGACCCGTCTGGAGTGCGCACGGCTGGTCGAGGACGTAGGTTCCTCCTTAGATCGCGACGAAGGCGCGCCGGACGATGTGATCCAATTGCAGGCCCGGCTGCAGGAAGAGTTCGCCTTCGAATTCAGTCTTCTTGCCGGCGGCCGGAATCTTACAGCGAGTCTTGATTCGGTGTATACCCGTTCCGTTTCCATCAGTGGGCCGGCCTTGACCGACAGCTATCACTTCGGTCAAACGCTGTCCTACGATTTCGGAAGACCTTTTGAGCGCGGAACCGATGGGCAGGCGGGCGGCGAATTCCGCTTCTCCAGCGGGCCCCTGGCAGTATACGTTCGTGCGGAATTCCAGCATGCGCCTTCCGCCCCAGCGCCGTCGGATGCGATCCGCGACCTCATCGCTCAGCGTGATCAGGTTCCCGTACCACCCGGTACTCCGGTAAGTGCGATCAATCGTCCACGATTGCTCGACGCCTATGTCACGCTGAATCTCGAAGGCTGGCAGATTTCTGCCGGCAACCAGAGTTTGTCCTGGGGCCCCGGCCTCGGTGGGTCGTTATTGTGGAGTAACAACGCCGAACCAGTCACCATGGTGCGCTTAAAGCGGGCGGAGGAATTTCGCTTGCCCAGTGTGTTCAAGTTTTTGGGACCGGTACAGGTGGATCAGTTCCTGGGCAGACTCGACGGGGGCACCTACGTTCCGCAGCCCCTCATTTACGGTCAAAAGATTAATTTCAAACCCATCCCCTGTCTTGAGCTGGGATTTGGGCGCACCGTCACTCTCGGCGGCAAGGGCGGAGATCCATTCACCGCGACCAATCTGTTCCACAGCTTCTTTGGGCAGGTGAACAGCTCGCGCTCGGTGCCCGGGGACTCTCACACCAACATGGATTGGACTTTCTACGTTCCCAGGGTGCGGAACTATCTCGTGTTCTACGGTGAAGTGTACGCGGACGACGACTTTATTCCGTGGCAAAATCCGCCCAAGAATCCCTATCGTCCGGGAATCTACCTCACGCGGTTTCCGCGAATTCCGAAACTTGACTTCCATATGGAGGCGGTATCGACCGAGTCCCCCGGCTTTTTCAATTTTGGCGGCACCAATCACGGCAATTTGAACTACTGGAATCAGCTCTATCGAGATGGCTACACCAACAACGGCGATCTCATCGGTAATTCCGTCGGCCGCATGGGGCGCGCCATTCAATGCTGGTTTACTTATTGGCTTTCGCCGCGGAATTCGTTGCAATTCACCTACAAGCACACCAGCGTCAGCCCCGATTTCATTCCCCAGGGCGGTTTCTGGCAGGACTACACCGTTAAGAATGAGACGTATTTGCACTCGGGCTTTTACCTGAAGAGCCAGGTGCAGTACGAGCATATTTCCAGTTATCCGTTGCTGTTCAACGGTCCGCAAAAGAATGTCACCGCAATTCTCGAACTAGGATTTTCTTTGCGCGACCGCAAGTAATTCAACCATTCACCAATCAGCGTGCGCGCTAGAACTGGACGCGGCCATCAGTTCGAGCTCCTTTCCAGGGCCCTTCCCGGTTTGAGAATGCTAAATACTTAAGGTGCGAATCTGAATTCCTCGGTTGGTTTGGGGCAAGAGACGAGTGAGACGCGGATTGCCGGTCTAACCGGCGAGGTGCGGCTAATCGAACTGGCGGAACGCCGCGATGCCGCGAGCCGCTTTCGCCGTCTGATCACCGCCGTCGAGGCTTTGGCCGATCTGTTCACCATTTCGCTCGCGGTCATGACCGGCTACACCCTCTACTACTATTTTGCTTTAGGCAAGCACATTTACTATCCGCCGCAAACCGTCCTGGGTTTGTCATTTGCTTTTGCTCTTGTTCTCGTCCTGATGCTGGACCGCGTCGGAGCCTACCATAGCGGGAACAGCCTGCTGCGGGTGCGTGAGACCGAGCAAATCCTGCGCGTCACCATAGAAGCATTCTTAATGGCGCTCGGAGTTTCCTTCTTCACCGGATTTCTCTTCTCGCGCTGGATGCTGGCCCTTTGCCTGACCCTGGTGCCGCTCGCGCTTTTCGTACAAAAGAGTCTGATGTACCTGCTCATCCATGCTCTGCACTCCCGGGGATATGGAATTGAAAGAGTTCTGATCTATGGTTCCGGAGCCACGGGACGGCGTGTCTTCTCCGTTCTATCGCGGTCACCGAAGCTTGGCCTGGAACCGGTCGCGCTGGTTGATGACGATCCGAGAAAAATCGGCGAGACCGTCTTCGAGATGGGTTACGAACGGCGGCGTTCGGCGCAGGTGATGCGGGGGCCGGTGAAAAAAGGGATCATCCAGGCCTGCGGCGCCGATCTCGTCGTGATCGCCATACCGTCCATCGGACGCGAGGCGTTCCTGCATACCGTGCAGGAAGCCTTTACGGCCAACGCTCGCGTCTCTTTTGTTCCCAGTCACTTTCTTCCTTCCGAACCCATGATCGACTACCAGGATGTGGATGGAGTGCTCCTGGCGTCGTTCGACAAATCAACCCGCCGGCTTTCGTATGAGGCCGCCAAGAGAGTGATCGACTTCTTAGGCTCGCTGCTGATTCTGACGGCCGGCTTGCCGGTGTTTCTCCTCTTGGCGCTTCTCATCAAACTTGATTCCCGGGGCCCCATCCTTTTTCGTCAGGAACGCGTGGGCAAGGACGGGGGAGTTTTCTCGATGTTCAAATTTCGTACCATGCACGCCGCGGCCGATCCTTACGAGTTCTCGCCGCGGGTTTCCAGCGACCCTCGTATCACGCGCATCGGCAGGTTCCTGCGCAAAACCAGTCTCGACGAGGTACCGCAGATCCTCAATGTGTTGCAGGGAGAGATGTCCCTCGTCGGCCCCCGCCCGGAAATGCCGTTTATTGTCAAACGATATAACGAGATGCACCGGCAGAGACTGCAGGTCAAGCCAGGGCTGACCGGATTGTGGCAGCTCAGCGGTGACCGCGCTTTCCATATTCACGAAAATGTCGAGTACGACCTTTATTACATCCGGCACAGGAATTTCTTCATGGATCTGGCCATCATGCTGCACACCACGGTTTTCGCCATGCGCGGCATCTAGTACCGCGAGTTGACTACTGCCATGGAAAGCTTGAGACAAGAATCGATGCTCCAGGAAGTCGAAACGGAAATCTCTGCCTTAAGTGCCGTCACGGTGACGAGGGCTTCCGCTCCCGATGCGCTGGGCAGCTTGCAACTTCTGTGGGAACAGCGCCGGCTTCTGTTGCGGGTCGCGGTCTGGGGACTGGTGATTGGCACGGCGATTGCGTTCCTGATCCCGAGCAAATATGAGTCTACGGTCAGCGTTATGCCGCCGGATTCGTTCAATAGCAATGAAGGTTTGATGATGGCGGCCCTGGCGGGCAAGTCGGTTCCGGGCCTCAGCGGAATGGCCAGCAATTTGCTTGGGATGAAAAGCAGCGGGGCGCTGTTTGTCAATCTGGCGTGCAGCCGTACGGTGCAGGATCATATCGTCGAACGCTTCCACCTGCAGAGGGTCTACGGACAGCGCTATGAACAGGACGCCCGCAGAATTCTCAACGAGCGTACCGGAGTTGCCGAGGACCGGAAGAGCGGAGTGATCACTCTTACCGCATACGACCGGGATCCGCGGCGGGCTCGCGACATCGCCGAGGCCTATATCGAGGAGTTGAACGGCATCGTCTCGCAGGTGAGTACCTCGTCGGCGCGCCGGGAACGTATTTTTATCGAGCAGAGAATCACCGCCGTGCGCGCCGATCTTGAGGACGCCGAAAAACAGTTCGGTGAATTTGCCAGCAAGAACACCACTCTCGACATCAAGGAGCAGACCAAGGCCATGGTGGAATCGGCCGCGCTCCTGCAGGGACAGGTGATCGCTGCCCAATCGGAATTGCAGAGCCTGGAACAGATCTATAACAGCAACAACGTTCGAGTGCGCGCGGCGCGGGCGCGGATTGACGAACTCAACCGTCAGTTGCGCGACATGGGAGGGACGGACGCATCCATGGTCGCGGATACTTCCCAGTCCAACCAGCTCTATCCGCCCATCCGCAAATTGCCTTTGCTGGGCGTGCAGTGGGCCGACCTGTATCGCCGGATGACGATCCAGGAGACCGTCTACGAGTTGTTGAACCAGCAGTACGAGCTGGCCCGCATCCAGGAAGCGAAAGAGATTCCCAGCGTCAATGTGATCGATCCCGCCAACCTTCCCGAGAAAAAATCCTGGCCACCGCGATTGCCGATTGCTTTGGCAATAGCGGGGCTGGCGGTCGCCGTGATCGCTGCTTGGCTCATTCTGGAGGTACATCTCCAGCAACTCGAACCGCTTGATCCCCGCCGGGTCGCTTTCCTGCAAGTGGATCGTTTCAGAAAGAGAAGTGTTGCCTGGATCATGCGGCCATTTCTGAAGCCGCTCTCGAAAGACCAGTCTTGACCTCGGCTCTCGAAAGCTCCCGCATATTTAGAAGACTAAATGCCGGGGGATGGTCTCTGGGCGACCAGGCGGTCGTAAGTCTGGGGAACTTCCTCACCAATGTCTGTCTCGCCAGAAACCTTAGGACCGCGGATTATGGAATCTGGGCGCTCCTCTATGGCCTTTTGCTGTTCTTTTACACCATTCACGCATCTTTGGTGACCTACCCGCTTTCGGTTGGTGACGCCAAATTCCATTTGCCGGCTCTGCGCCGTGATGGAACTTGCGGACTGCTGGTGACGCTCGCGATGGGCCTGCCGTTTGGAGGAATTATTTTTGCGGTGGCTACCGCATTGGCAAACCGCAGGGTCGGTGTGTGCTGTGTTCTCGCCATGCTCTTCTGGTATCTGCAGGAGACCCTTCGCAGAGAGCTGATGGCCGCTCTGCGGCATCGCCGGGCCCTGTCGGGCGATATTGTGAGTTATGGTGGACAGGCATTGTTGATCTTTCTGCTGGCACGCAATCACATGCTTTCGTTGGTTTCGGCCTTGCTCGCCATGGCGGGCACCTCGGCCGTAGCCGCCCTGATCCAATTCGGCCAGTTGGGATTTGTGTCGGTCGGACTCCGCGAAACTTATTCTTGGTTCAGGCAGTCCTGTGCCATGGGGGGATGGGCAACCCTGGCGAGCGTGGCCACCTCCATCAGCGGGCAGGCCTTCCCTTGGTTCTTGGCGATCCGGGGCCCGGCTGAAACCGCCAATTTTCAATCCCTTGCGAATCTGGTGGGAGTCACCACTCCCGTCATGCTGGGGATCAGCAATCTGATCATTCCCGCGGTATCTCACTCGGCACGGAAAGAAGTGGAAGATCCGCTTGGAGTAACGGTTTCGTATGGTCTGCAAGGCGCATTTCTTATCTTGCCCTACTACATCGTTTTGCTGCTTGTGCCCGGGAAAAGTTTGTCCCTGCTCTATGGAGTCAATTCCCCGTTCGTTGCGCTGAGCGCCCAGTTGCGAATCTTTGTTGTGGCGGCTGCCTTCATGTACGCCGCCCACATAGCATGCGCTTTTCTATACGGCATCAAGCGGGCAGCTTCGGTTTTCCAAGCGCAAGTTTCCGGCATTCCGATTGTCTTGATCCTGGGGTTGCCCTTCACCCTGTGCTGGGGCGTCCGGGGAGCCTGTTTCGGACTCCTGGTCTTGTATGCCAGCCGGACGCTGATCGCCATGAACCTGGTCCGGCGCAGTTCCCGCACGCCAACCTGGTTAAAAGCTCCCAGCCGAGCCGAGATGGCCGCCGGCGAATCTCATCAATGACCGATCGGCAAAGCAGCGCAGGCGCGGCGCACCGGGCGAAGTTTCTAACGCTCGAAGCTCTCAAGTGGATGTTCCGGCGTGTGCTCGCCAATGGTCAGACCATTCGCTGGGTAACCCAAAAACCGATCTTGGCGGGCATGCTGGCAAACATAGCTCCGGTGAAGCTCGCCGTCGATGTGGGTTGTGGGGGTGGGACCTATGCCACCGAACTGCTCGCCGCAAAAGCCTCCACGATTGTCGCGTTGGACCTAAGCTATGAACATGCCTGGATTACTCGCGAGCGAGCGCGCCGACAAGGTCTGCAAGGCTTTTATGTTTTGGTGGCTTCCGCGGAATCCCTACCCTTAAAGCAGAACATTGCCGATTTGATTCTGTGTTCGGAGGTTCTGGAGCATGTTCCAAATGATCTGGCGGCCGCCCAGGAGTTAGGCCGGGTGGCCAAAAACCGGGCGTCTCTCCTATGCACGGTTCCCCATCCCCCGGATCCGTGCCCGAATCCCGATCATGTCAGAGAAGGCTATCGTGAGGATGAGATTCGGTCCGTGCTTGGATCAGCCGGGTTTCAAGTCGGCACTCCAAAGCAGTGCATGTTCGGCCTAACCCGGGCCGTAATGCGCTGGTGCCACATTCTTTCCTTTCCCTTGCCGCTCCTCTTTCTTTGCCAAATCGAACACTGGCTGGCAAAGCGAGGCGTGGCTTTCAAAAACCCTTACGATCTGCTGGTAGCCGCCCAATGTCAGAAACTCAGCTAGTCAGCGAACTCAGCCCTGACCCCACTCCGACAGAAGGGAAGCCGCGCCCAAAAATTGCCATCTTTGACTATGCCACGGTTCGTGGAAATCCGGTGGGCGGGTGCCATTTGCGGCTCTTGGAGTCTTTGCATCAAGACTACGACTTTACCGTCTTTTCTCATTCTTTCGAAAATCCGGCTCCGGGGCGCATCGAGTGGGTGAAGGTCCCGGTTCCCAGCCGTCCTTTAGCCTTACTGTTCCTTTCTTATCATGTCCTTGCTCCCATCGTGTACCGTTCCTATTGTCGGCGGAAACGAGTTCAATTCGACTTGGTACAAATGGTCGAAAGCAATCTCCTTTTTGGCGACATTTCCTATTCCCAATTCTGTCACCGGCAATATTTGGATGTGAACCGCGGCAGCTTTGCCTTCTCACCCCGCGGTCTGGCGAGTTGGCTGGATCATAAACTGCATACCCTGACGGAACCCTGGGTTTATCGTCATACCCGGCGAATCGTTGCCGCCTCTGCTGGACTTTTCCGCGAGCTGAGCGGAATGTACGACGGCACGCGCGGCAAGATTACGACCATCCCCAATCCCGTCGATATCGAAAGGATGCAAGCGCCGGCGGATTTCGATCGTCTCCAGTTTCGTGCCGCTCATGGCCTGTCGGAAGACGATCTCGTGCTGTCGTTTGCGGCCTTAGGACACTTTGAACGCAAAGGTCTGCCGCTGATCCTGGAGGCACTGGCCAGGGTCAGGGATCCTCACCTCAAGTTGGTGGTGGTCGGCGGCACGCCGGGCATAGTAACCCGATATCGGCGGCGCGTCGTGGAGATGGGTTTGTCCGAGCGGGTTTTTTTCGCAGGAACCCAGCGCGATTTCCGCGATTATTTGTGGGCGGCCGATCTTTTTATCCTTCCCTCTGCCTACGAGGTCTTTCCTTTGGTAGCGCTCGAAGCGGCTGCCGCCGGTCTCGCTCTGATTGCCACCCCCATGAACGGAGTCGAGGAGTTCCTTCGGGATGGATACAACGGATTCCTGGTGGAGCGGAATAGCATTCGGATAGCAGCCGCCCTTGCGGATATTGTGCAGATGCCTAGGTCCGTTTTGCGGCAAATGGGAAGGCGGGCTCAAACGGATGTAAGGCGCTATTCGACGCAGACTTTTATTGAGAACTGGCAAGCCTTCTACGCCGCCGCCGTCGGCCGGGCGAAATTAGCATGAGTGAAGTCAGGAATCCGCATCGGGGCTCTGCGCACTCGTGGGAGAGGAAAACAGGAAATCTCCTTTCTTCGGGCCCCTGCTGGGCAATTTTGCTGACCGGAGCTTTCATCACTCTTACCGACGGACTGCTTAGGAGTGCGAATACGGAGTGGGAGCTGGCCAGTCAGGACCCGCTGCAATATCAGCCTTACGCTGCCGCCTATGTATTCGCCCTGATTATGCTTCCCTTGTGCCTGTGGTATGCGAAGCGCTATGGGCTGACAAACCGCCTCGCCGTGCTGCTTTGGTTTGTATTGTGCACCGTCACTTACACGAAGGATTTTGCATACATTAAGGTTCCGGGAGCCCCCATTTTCATCAGTGATGTGGTTCTCCTGTGCCTTTTTTATAGCGCTCGGGCATGGCGGCGCACTTCACAATGGGCGCAGTCCGCCAGCTGGGTGTTTCGATTCCTCCTGGCATATTTTGCCGTTGGTGTACTGGAGCTGCTCCGCAGTCGCCTCACGGGAGCGGATTTTCTGCTGGGCGTGCGCGATTTCGCGCTGGTACTGTACGCATTATTCGCGTTAGCCGCCTACGAGATCGTCGATAACCGGGATGCGATTGTGCACCTGATGCGGATGTTTTGGCTCGGCGCCATGCTGGCCACGGTCAACGCGATTGGATGGTTTATCGTGCAACCGGACCAGCGGCGTTACGTCATGTATGGCGCCTACATCCCCGCCGCCCTGATGGGGTCGGTCCTGGCGGGCATGTCCGGCCTTCTTTCCAAGAGAATTGCCTGGAGTAGCTCTTTCCTTTTGGGAATAGGAGTTCTCTTGCAGAATGCGCGCTCCAGTGACGTCGCCTTGGTAGTGGCCTTTGCGGCAGCTCTACTGTTGCGAGCGGTGGCGCAAGGAAAGGTCACCCTGGGTCTGTTAAAGCCGTTGCTGGCCATCCTGCTCGTTCCGGTATTTGTCATCTTCATCTTCTCCAAGACCGGAGTGGGAGCGGCCTTTCTTGAACGGGCCGCCGAAGAGTTTGTCTCGGGAACCGTGAACTATTCCGAGGATGACAATGCCCAATTTCGTTTTCTGGCGTGGGCCGAGGCTCTGGACCGGTTTCAGCAGCAGCCGGTGATGGGCGAAGGGTACGGAATTCCGTTTACGTTTGCCAACGTTGATACGGATCCTCGACCCCACAACACCTACCTGACCGTTCTTTATAAAATGGGCGTCCTCGGTTTTCTTCCGTTTTTCTTGTGTCTTCTTGCCCTTTACGGGCGTTCCATTCGCGAGCTCCGCCATCGTCAGGCTCAACTAAGCGATCCCAATCTCCTCGCTATCCTTGTGAGCGGACATTTTTTGCTGGCACTCGCAGGGGGCGTTGGATTGCTGCTGGAGAGTCCATTTCTGGCGAGTATCTTCTGGATCGCCGTGGGCCTGCAAGCGCGTTTGACTTCCCACCCGGCCGCCGGCGAAATCTCCGTCGCAAGTCCGGCCCGGCTGAATCACGTTTGACCCGCGGAGTGCAACCAATCTGAGGACATCCCCGCCCCCTCAGGAACAAGCCGTAACTGAATGAAAGTCTTGATTGCACACAACTACTACCAGCAGCCGGGCGGGGAGGATATCGTTTTCGAGGCGGAAGCCCGTTTACTTTCCGGCCACGGTCACGATGTATTAACCTTCCGCGAAAACAACCGCAACATCCGGCCTGACTCGTTTCTGCAATCCCTGAAAGTTGCCGGACAAACCATCTGGTCGCAGAGCTCGTATAACGAATTGGCAAAACTGTTACGGCAGCATCGTCCAGATGTGGTGCACTTTCACAACACTTTTCCCCGGATTTCCCCCTCGGCCTACTATGCATGCCGCGAGATGCGCGTTCCAGTCGTCCAGACGCTGCATAATTACCGCGTTGTTTGTCCCGCCGCTACCCTCTTCCGCGATGGCAGGGTCTGTGAGGAGTGCGTCCATCATTCGCTCTTGCGTTCGGTACGCTACGGTTGTTACCGGCAGTCGCGTCCGGCAACGGCAGCGGTAGCGGCAATGCTGGCCGTTCACCGCCAACGTGCGACCTGGGATCGAATGGTGGACTGTTATATCGTGCTCACGGAGTTTGCGCGCCAGAAACTGGCCGCCGCCGGCTTGCCCCAGTCCAAATTAACGGTGAAACCAAATTTCCTGGAGGACAGGTCATCCAGCGGCGCACATTCGGGAAACTATGCGCTGTTTGCTGGAAGGCTCACGCCAGAAAAAGGTCTCGCCACTCTGCTTGAGGCTTGGAGCAAAGTCCGAAGCGGGCCTTTGTGGATAGCCGGAGACGGCCCCTTGCAACCACTCCTGCACAGCAAGGCTCCTGATGACATCAAGTATCTTGGCTGGAAACCCCGGAACGAAATTACAGAGCTTATGAAGTCCGCCCGCTTCCTCGTCTTTCCTAGTCAGTGGTATGAGGGATTTCCCATGACAATTGTCGAGGCCTACGCTTGTGGAACCCCGGTTGTCGCGTCCGCTTTAGGGTCTATGCGTGAAATCGTCGATGATGGTCTGACCGGGTTGCATTTCATCCCGGGCAATGCGGATGACTTAGCTCGGAAAGTTGCATGGGCCTGGAGCCATCCTCGCGAGATGCAACAGATGGGCATCAATGCCCGGCAAAAATTCGAAGCTAACTATACTGCCGAAAAAAATGTTGCAATGCTGACCGCAATTTACGAGTCAGTCGCCGGAAACCGCCAGGCGGCTTCTGGCGAAACTTCTTTTCTTTCCCAAACGGCTATCTAGCCAAAGCTGCACCGTTCAATAAATTCGCACTACCCCATAGGAGAGAACTGTCCATGCCAACAACACGCATTCTGGTCACCGGTGCCGGCGGTTTTATCGGACACCATCTCGTCAAGAGACTAAAAGCGGAAGGCCACTGGGTTCGCGGTGTAGACATCAAGTCGCCGGAATACGAGGCCTCGCCGGCGGATGAGTTCGAGCTGCTTGACTTACGCCACTATGAGAACTGTCTGCTCGCCAGCCGGGGCGGTCTACAGCAGGTTTATAACCTGGCCGCCGACATGGGCGGCATTGGCTACATTACCGCTTCGCATGCGGACATCGCCCGCAACAACATTCTGATCAACGCGCACATGCTCGAAGCCGCCCGCATGAACCGGGTCTCACGCTTTTTGTTTTCCTCTTCTGCTTGTGTCTATGCGCAGTATAGGCAGAAGCTGGCCGAGGTGAGTCCGCTTCGGGAAGAAGATGCCTATCCCGCCGACCCCGAGCCCGGATATGGGTGGGAAAAGCTTTTTACCGAGGAACTCTGCCGCTACTACTCGCAAGATCATGGCCTGGAAACACGCATCGTGCGCTTTCACAATGTCTACGGTCCTTTGGGAACCTATGAAGGCGGAAAAGAAAAAGCCCCCGCCGCAATTTCCCGCAAGGTGGCCCTCGCCCGTGACGGTGGGGATATCGAAATCTGGGGGGACGGCGAACAGACCCGCTCCTTTATGTACGTTGATGACTGCGTTGAGGGTTTGCTTCGCTTGATGGCCAGTTCCCACCCCGCACCCTTGAATCTCGGAACCGACCGGCTCATCAGCATCAATGGATTAGTGGACCTGATTTCCCGGATTGCGGGCAAGCGTCTGGTGAAGCGGCACGACCGCAACAAACCTCAAGGTGTGCGCGGCCGCAACAGCGATAACCGCCAGTTGCGTCAGGTCTTGGGTTGGGATCCTTCGATTTCTCTCGAGCAAGGACTGAATGTCACCTACAAATGGATTGAGCAAGAGCTCCAGCGTACCGGCTGTATCCCTGCATCCCGCGCCGCACACTACGCGGACTGAGCGGAAAGCGAATGTATTGGGAGTCGGCGTCCACGCCGTGGATCTGGCCGTCGCCTGTGCGACGATTGAAGACGCCGTCGCAGACGGTATTCGCGGCTACGTCTGTGTCACCGGAGTGCACGGCATCATGGAGGCACGGCGGGATGCGAGCTTCCGCGACATTCTCGCTCGGGCCCTGCTGGTCGTCCCCGATGGCATGCCCACCGTATGGGTGGGGCGCCTGCAGGGGCACTCGAGCATGCAACGGGTTTTCGGTCCTGATTTGATGCTGGAGCTATGCCGTCGTTCCGTTTCAACCCCGATCACCCACTTTCTCTACGGCGGGAAACCAGGCATCGTTGACCAGCTCAGACACAACCTCGAAACTCGCTTTTCCGGAATCAACATCGTCGGCACTTACACTCCCCCATTCCGCCCTCTTTCTCCAGGTGAACAGTCGTCCTTGGAGGCTACGCTTCGCCGGCTGAAACCTGATCTTTTCTGGATTGGCCTGAGCACACCCAAGCAGGAGCGCTTCATGGCTGAGAATATGAGCCGCCTGGACTGCGGCGTAATGATCGGCGTGGGGGCGGCGTTTGATATTCATAGTGGCCAGCTGCGGGATGCGCCGAAGTGGATCAAACGCTCGGGATTGCAATGGGCGCATCGCCTGTGTCAGGAGCCTCGCCGGCTATGGAAGCGCTACCTGATTAACAATTCGGCCTTTCTGGCGAATATCGCGATGCAATTGACCGGTCTGCGGCGGTATGAACTCCACCCCCCATCGCCGGAAAAACCGGGCCACTAGGGGTCATTCCCACCTCGCCCGCACGACACAGGTCAAATCAGGTCCCATCCCCCGATCTACCCCTCGTCCCACCCCACCAGACTTCTCACCACCACCTGCCGCAGCGGCGCACACGCCTGCCCAAATCTCTTAGGTCAGCGGCACCACGAGGCCCAACCCCACCCATAGATCATAGTGACACTCGATTTCGCCCCCGCGCGAGATGTGTCCTCGTGCTTTCATTCCGCAGGTGGAATTGCGCTGCGATGGCTTGGCATAACCCAAGCGCGGCGGGGTGCGAACGGGGAAACCTTACATCAGGCGGGATCGGGTAAACGCAGCAGAGAACTTGGAGGCGCGGGTGAGAATCGAACTCACGTATAAAGGTTTTGCAGACCTCTCCCTTACCACTTGGGTACCGCGCCCCACCAGCAAACTCGTCACAGACGCACAAAAAACCACTCGCGAGCAGCCGACTTGCCGCAAAAACAGGCAAAGCCCCGCTGGGGCTTTTTACAAGATCTGGAGCGTCCGGCGTCTTGAACCGGCAGCGCCAGTTTTAGCCGCGCTTGGCTCCGTTTCTTAGTGTAACGGGACGGCTGGAGTTCCGCAATCCGCCGAAACGAAGCTGCTTTTCTAGGTGCGGACGGCGCTTGGAGCAGCCGGCCGCGCTCTCTCTTGCAACTTCCCGCAAGACCCTGAAACTAGCATCCATGAAAGCCATTGCGGTCATTCCGGCGCGGCTGGCCTCGACGCGCTTGCCGCGTAAAATGTTGCGCGAAATTGCGGGACGGCCTCTGATTGGCTGGGTGTATCAAGCGGTGCAAGCCACATCCCTGCTCAGTGACGTAATTATCGCAACCGATTCTGACGAGATTTTGCAGGTATGCCGGCAGCATGGCTGGAATGCGCTCATGACTTCGCCGCAGCATCGCAGCGGCACCGGGCGGGTGCATGAAATTTCCAGCGCCATTGCCGCCGATGTCTATATCAACGTGCAGGGGGACGAGCCGCTAGTGCGGTCCGAGCATATTTCATCTCTGCTCAACGTGATGGAGGATCCCGACGTCCTGGTGGGAACTCTGAAGACTCCCTGTGGCCCGGCGGAGATCGACAATCCCAATGCGGTGAAGGTCGTAACTGACCACGACGGCCGGGCGCTCTACTTTTCGCGAGCCACCATTCCTTTCGATCGGGATGGCAGTTCGCCGCATTATTTCAAGCATCTGGGTTTGTATGCTTATCGTAAGGCGCTCTCGACCGGCATTTCGCTTTGCCGGAATCGTCGCTTGAGCGCAGCGAGCGGTTGGAACAGTTACGCTTCCTCGAAAATGGATTGCCCATCTACGTCGCCGAGACCCCATCGACTCGGTAGGCGTGGACACGGAAGAGGATTTGGAGAGAGTGATGCAGATTCTACAAGCCCGCTAATACGTAACAAAATGAAGATGGAGAGACGGGCGTCCCCGCCCGTCAGACCACAGGCCGGTGCGAGGCTGCGAGAGCCTGCGACCATCTCAAAAACTAGGCTCCTCCGCAGCCGCGTTCATTCGCGCCCAGGCATGGCCTGCACACGCCGCGAAATTGCAGGATGCGAATGGAAAAACCACTCCACGAAGCTGGATGGCGAACGTTCCGCCAGATTCTGATCCGCCAATTTGTTCATAGCCGAAATAAACGGTCCGACGCTCGCCGTGGAGCGAAACGCATAGCGGTCGGCCTGCCGTTCGTTATAGCGCGGAAACGCATTCAGCGCCGGCATCAGCAGAAACGAAAGCACGGTTGCGACCAACACAAGCAGCGGCAAATTGGCGAAGTCGGAGAGCGTATCGAATATATGCAGGCGGTCCGTCGGCGTAGTGCAGGATCCAGTTCGCCGCCCAAAAACCGGCCAACGTTGTCAGCGCTTGAACCCCAATGCTCTTTAAGAATATGGCGATGAACATGGTGCCCCAGTTCGTGCGCGAGTACCGCTTCAATCTCATCCGGCGTGTAGTTGTCGAGCAGAGTATCCGCCAGAATAATGCGCCGCGTGTTGCCCAATCCGGTCAGAGCGGCGTTGGCCTTCTTGCTTTTCTCGGAAAGCTTCCACTTATAGACGCCACGCACCCGGGTGCCGGCGCGCTCGCCCAAGCTTTACCAGACGCGATTTCAAATCGTCATCGTCCAGCGGCTCAAACTTGTAAAAAATTGGAAACAGCAGAACCGGCGCGAGTTGCGCTGCAGGATAAACATTCCAAGGAAGCCGCCCAGGCCACCAGCCACCAATGCTGCGGCGATTGACGGATGATGAAATACAACACTTCGGCAACAATCCCCGCCAGCACCACTCCCACCAGGAATTCTTTGAACTGGTCCTTGGTCCACGACCACAACTTCTGGTTGGACAATTGGAAACGGTGTTCCAGGCGGAAGCCGTAGTAATCCAATCCCACGCCGAAAAGCTTGGCCAGGAACAGGAGTTCCAAAACGTACAGAATCACGGCCAGCACGTAACTCTGAAAAGCCGCCCGGTAGGCGAAATCGCGCAGAACTCCGCTCCCGCCCGTCACCAGAAGAGCGACCAGCAGCAACACTCCCACCCCAACATCCGCGACCCCAAGCCAGCGCCGGATGCGGTTATAACGCCGCGCCTCAGGCGTGTCGGGCAAAGGCGCTGTTGTAGCCGGAGCATTCATACGTGCCTGTTTATGGAACTCTGCTAATTATCTACCGCCAACGAGAACAATAGCGAGAGCCTGGAGGGACAATGACCTGCCGGTTGACCCATGCTATGCGCCGCTTACGAAGGCCTCTCCGCTGGCGAGAATTTCCTCCACCAACTCCGGCGAGGACGCCTCGGTGTAAACGCGCAGAAGAGGCTCGGTTCCGGAAACGCGAAACAGAACCCACGCATCAGCTCCCTTGTCCCGGCCGGGCACGTCAAGAAAAAATTTCACCCCATCGAGATCCTGCTTCCTCTGAATCGCATAGCGTCCCAGCCGTCTCGTAGCGGGGGAGAGAGCCCGCTCGATCGTGCACTGCTTGGTTTCTTCCCCGACCTGAAGATCCCGCCGCCCGTAATAGTGGGGACCGTATTCTTTCTGCAGATCGGAGACCAGCTGGCCTAACGGCTTCCCTTCTTCCGCCATTACGTTCGCCAGCAGCAACGAATTCAGGATGCCGTCGCGCTCGGGGAGAAACCGTGAGTAGCCGATGCCTCCCGACTCTTCCCCGCCGATCAAAATCTCGCGTTCCATCATGAGATTGGCCACGTACTTGAATCCAATGGGGCACTCGTGCAACTTGCGGCCGTGGCGCGCGGCGATCCGATCCAGCATCCCCGTGGTGTTGAAGGCGCGCACGATCTCTCCCGGCCACTTCTTGCGCTCCAGCAGCCATTGCAAAAGCACGGCGAAAATCTTGTGCGCATCCACGAAGCTGCCGTCTTCGGCCACTGCTCCGATGCGATCCGCATCACCGTCAGTCGCGAAACCAGCGTGGCAGTGTTCCCGCAGCACTGTCTCGCGCAACATGTCAACATGCGGCTCAATCGGCTCCGGGTTGATGCCCGGAAACAGCGGGTTCAACTCCTGCCGGATGGCAGCGTGCTGAATTCCGCGCTCCTGAAAAATCTGCGTTAACACGCCCCGCCCCGCGCCATACATCGAATCCACGGCAAATTTCAGCCCGGAGCGGACGATCAGATTCAAGTCGGCAAACTTGCAGATCGCCTCGCTGTAGGCCTGCTTGAAGTCCATCTCCTCAATCGGAGCGGGATCGTTTTTCGGCATCGCTCCCGCGCCCAACTCGCCTTCAATCGCTTTCATGATGGCCGGCGTAGCCGAGCCCCCAAACTCCGCCTTGAACTTTACTCCATTCCAATTCCAGGGATTGTGGCTGGAAGTGATCACCACGCCGCCGGCCGCATTTCGAGTTTTCACCGCGAGAGAAATCGCAGGAGTGGGGACCGAGTCGTCCGAAAGCCAAACCGCAATTCCAGCTTGACTGAGAACCTCTGCTACCACGCGCGCCGCGCGCTGCGAGCCAAAGCGCGTGTCGTAGCCAACGATGACGCCCCCCCTCGCTTTGTCATTCTTAAGGAAGTAACTCGCGCCCGCGCCCGCCACCCGGCGGACATTGTCGAATGTAAAATCGTCGGCGATGACTGCCCGCCAGCCGTCGGTGCCGAATTTGATTGTTTGGACCATCTAGTGATTAGTTGTTAGTCACGAGTAATGACGGGTGCCCCAGGTTTCGCCGAATTTGCGAAACCTGGGAACTCGGCTGAGGTAGAATTCGATGACTACCCGCTTCGGCGCCACTCGCCACTTTCTTCTACACCAGCTTGTGCAGCTTCTTTTCGTCCAGGTGCTTTACCACTTTGCCCACATCCTGCGCGTGTTCGCGCGTGGTGATCAGCAAAGCGTCTCCGCTATCCACCACGACGAGGTTGTTTACTCCCACCGCGGCCACAAATTTCTTCGGCGAGTGGATATAGTTGCCCGCAGCGTCCAGCGTAAAGATGCCCGCGCTGCTGACAACGTTGCCGTCGCGCGGCTGGCTCCGCCTGCTGCGGTGTTCGTGTAAAGCGCTCCATGAGCCTAGATCGTTCCAGCCAAATTCGGCGGGCAAACAGAAAATATTCGACGCTCGCTCTCCCTTGGCCGAGCGTCGCTCCAGAACCGCACAGTCAATGCTGATTTCTTCACATTTCCCGTACAGGCGCTGCAATACACTGCCGAACCGCCGGGTGCCAAAGGCCTCCGCAATTTGTTCCAAGATAGAAGCAGTCGCCGGCAGATGCTCGCGCAACGCATTCACCAGCGTTCGCGCACTCCACAAAAACATGCCACTGTTCCAGAAATAATTTCCCGCTTTCAGAAATTCGCCGGCAGCAACAGCATTGGGCTTTTCGGTAAAGCGCCGCACGCGCAGGGTTTTGCCGCCCAACTCCGCTCCCGCCTCAATGTAGCCGTATCCGGTCTCAGGACGCGTCGGGCGAATACCCAGCGCGACAATATTTTCACCGGCCGCAGCAATTGCAATCCCTTTGCGCAGCACGTCAAGGTACTGCCTCTCGTCGGCAATCACATGATCCGACGGAAACATCCCAATGACCGCATCGGGATCGTGTCTCAGCAAAATGAAAGCTGCCAAACCAATGGCCGGCGCGGTGTTGCGGCCCATGGGCTCCGCCAAGATGCGATTGCGGTTCACCCGCGGAAGCTGCCGGACAATCGCGCTCCGCAGATCTTGATTCGTGATCACCCAGAAACGGCTCGCTGCCGCCAGCGGGAGCAGCCGGGTCACCGTCTGCTGGATCATCGTCTGCTTGCCGTCCAGGGCGAGCAGTTGCTTGGCGTGGCGTTTGCGGCTGAGCGGCCAGAACCGGGTGCCGCGACCGCCGGCGAGAATCACCGGATAAAAAGGAGGACTCTTGGAAACGCGCTTGGAGGAAGGCGCCACGAGGCCAATTCTACATTCTTGTCACCGGCTCGGGCAGAGGCTTGCCGGGGACCGACGCCTTCAGAAACTCCACTTCCCATTGCGGACGCACGCGGAATTGGCCCACCGCGGCGGGGATTACCACAGCATCGCCCTTTCCGAAGGTGACGGGCTGAGCGCCCGGGGCTTCCACGATTCCGCATCCGTCCGTCGCCACCAGAATCTGCACCGAAGCCTGAAACGATTCATCTTGCGTTTCGAAGTCGTGAGCCGTGGTAAGTTCAAAACGGTCCACCACAAAGTAGGGCGCGGCAATCAGCGACGCTTCCCGATTCTTTGAACCATTTAGTTCGACGAGGGCCGCGCGCTTCACTTTGCCCGAAGCTACGCTTCTCCTTCACCACCCCGAGGCCTTCTTTCAGATGCAGTTCGCGCGGCCGCCCATAGTCATACAAGCGGTAGGTCGTGTCCGATTGTTGTTGGGTCTCCACAATAATCGAGCCCGGCCCCAGCGTATGTACCGTCCCGCCGGCTACGTAAATCATGTCTCCGGAGAAGACATCAATCCAGTTCAACAACTCCTCGGCGCGCTGCTCGCGGATCGACTGCTCGAACTGTGCTCGTGTGACGCCGGGCTTCAGTCCCAGCGCAATCTGCGCCCCAGCCTTGGCATGAGCCACATACCAGCATTCGGTTTTGCCCCACGGTTGTCCGGCGCGCCGCGCCGCCTCGTCATCCGGATGCACCTGCACCGAAAGCTTTTCGTGAGGGAAAAGAAACTTCAGCAGCAACGGGAACCGGTTAGGATCGCGCGCCGCATCGCCGACAAGTTCTGCCCCAAACTGCGAACTCAGCTCAAATAATGACTTCCCCATCAGCGGCCCGTTCGCCACTTTGCAGGCATCACCCGTAAGCCACGCTTCGCCAATCTTCTGCTCGAAGTAGCGGTTCGGATAAATCGGCGAAAGATCCTGCGTCCCCCAGGGACGAGGGTCGAAGTCGGGCATCATCAGGAATGGATAGAGTTCGCTCATGAATAGAATTCGTTGGTGAGAGGTGCCCCGTCCTTGTCCGTCCGTTCTTTGGACGGACAGGGCGGGGGTTTTGCTTTACAGGGACGCGAGAAATTTCTGCAAA
This sequence comes from uncultured Acidobacteriaceae bacterium, assembly GCA_963697035.1. Lineage (GTDB taxonomy): Bacteria > Acidobacteriota > Terriglobia > Terriglobales > Acidobacteriaceae > PALSA-270. The sequence continues at coordinate 104,813 of CAVOMN010000007.1, forward strand.
CGCTCGAGCCCACGATCCAGTTCTTTTACCGACGTAGCGTAGGAGACCCGAATATGCTCCTGCGTGCCGAAGCCCTCGCCTGGCACGGTGGCCACGTGGAATTCGCGCAGAAGTTTGCTGGCAAAATCTGAAGGCGACTTGATTCCGCCACGTCCGAAAAACGCCGAGACATTGGGATAGACGTAGAACGCGCCTTCCGGCATATTGCATTTCATGCCCGTCATCGCCCGCAGCCCTTTCACCACGTGATCGCGCAACTGGATGTACTCCCGCCGCATTTCTTCCACACATTCTTGTGACGACTTCAGCGCCGCCACCGCTGCCTTCTGCGCAATCGAAGTGGGATTCGACGTGGACTGACTCTGCAATTTCGCCATCGCTCCGGCCACCGCCGGCGGAGCCAAAGCAAATCCCATGCGCCATCCGGTCATGGCGTAAGTTTTCGACAGCGATCCGGCGATCACAATGCGGTCGCGGAATTCGCGCAACGAGCCGACCGAGAACTGCCGCCCGGTGTAATTCAAATACACATAGCACTCGTCGGACATCACCCAAATGCCACGCTGCGCCGCAAAGCGCACCACTTCGGTCTGATCCTCGGGCGACATCACCGCGCCCGATGGGTTCGACGGCGAGTTCAAAATGATCAGCTTGGTGCGTGGCGTGACCGCGCGAGCGACCATTTCAGCCGTGACCCGAAATCCCTGCGTCTCGTCCGTTTCGAGAAACACGCAGGTGCCGCCTGCATACTGCACCATGTCCTTAAACGAAACCCAGTACGGCACCGGCAGGATGACTTCGTCGCCATGCTCCACCAGCACCTGCAACGCGTTGAACAAAACATGTTTGCCGCCAACCGAGACCACCGCCTCATCGCGCCGGTAGTCGGAATCGAAATCCAGCATGTGCCGGTGCGCGATGGCATCGCGCAGCTCGGCCGTGCCCGCCGCCGCCGTGTACTTGGTGAAGTTCCCCTCAATGGCGGCAATGGCAGCATCTTTGATGTGCTGCGGCGTCGGGAAATGCGGCTCGCCCACGCTCAGGTCCACCACGTCCACGCCCTGCTGGCGCAGCTTGTCGGCTTCAGCCACTACCGCCATAGTCGCGGAGGGCTGAATGCGATTGATGCGTTCGGTGAGTTTCACCGCCTGGTTTACCGTCTGCGATGCTTCCGTCACTGGAGTCATGCTGATTTTCCTGCCTTCAATTTTCTTGCGTTCTGCAATTTGATTGCTGGGTCCAATTTTTCTTTCAGCCTCTGTTCCACCATCTCCGGCACCAGACCCTTGATGGAGCCGCCAAGCTGCGCCACTTCCCGCACCAGCCGCGAGCTGAGATACGAATACTGTTCGGCCGGCATCATGAAAACGGTTTCCAGTTCGGGATGCAGCTTGCGGTTCATCAGCGCCATCTGCAGCTCATACTCATAATCGCTGATGGCGCGAATGCCGCGCAACACGGCTTTCGCCTTCACCCGCGCGGCATAATCCACGGTGAGGCCGTCGAACGTGTCCACCCGCACATTGCTGAATTCTCCGGTCATGGATTCCAGCATGGCGCGCCGCTCACCCAGGCTGAACAGCGGACTCTTCTCTGAGTTCCGCAGAATCGCCACAATCAGCTCGTCAAAAATATTGCTTCCCCGCTCGATCAAATCGAGATGCCCATTGGTCGGCGGATCAAACGAGCCGGGATAGATGGCAATAACCTTCTTCAAGCTCCCTCGCAGAAATCGCACAGGCTGGCGTGACATACGATTCTATTCGGCAGGCAAGAGAGATGGCAAACGTGCTGCCATCAGCATGGAACTGAGAACCGGGAACCATCAACTGGAAACTGATTTTCTGCGCGGGCCCTCGACCCCGCCCGGAGCACACACGTTGTCGTTTTCGTGGAAGAAACTCGCGGAAGAGCGGCCATTTATGGCCGCGTCCCATCCTCAACACTCACGCCCTTCAGGGCCGGAACCGTAAAATGACCGTTCTTCCCATTCATGTCCTGAACCTCACCTCAACCCCTCATCCGGACTGTAATGCCGCAACCCGCGGATCACCTTGAACTCCGGCTTCTTCCGCAGCAAATACACAAACTGCCGCGGCGCCTCGCCCGCTTGCTCGCCAGCCACTTCATACATCACCTGCTGATACGCAATCGTCACCCGCTCGTCCCAATCCGCTTTCTGACGGCAGCTCGCAATCCGCAGGCCCTCCTCCGTCGCCGCCACTTCATCCGCCACGCGCGGTCCCAGCCTTTTCTCTTCCCGCCACGCTTCGAATTTATTCCGCGCCACCGCCACCAGCCAGAATGGCAAGCTGCCGCGCACCTCACCGACCATCGCCGCCGCCAGCCCACGCGACCCGCCCTCCGCCGCGAAATAAAGCAGCACCAGAGTCAGCGGCTGCACCAGAAACCCGATCAGCATGAATACGCCCAGTCCCATCATGCTGGGCTCGCCCGTGGCTGAATAGCCGCCCATCCATACCGGATCCGGCACTCCGCTCAGCCAGTGGTTGGCGTACGCAAAATAGTGCCGGATGAGCAGGTCCATCGCGATGGCCACCTCCACCGCCCCGCTGAACATCGCCGGCCCGCGCGAAACCTCTCCGCCGCGCAGCACAACCTTGCGATATTGCAGCGGCAGAAACGCAATCAGCGATTGGAGAGAGAAATTCATGCCTTCGTACGCACTATAGACTTGTCATTCCGACCGAAGGGAGGAATCTGCTTTTGGGTGCCCCATCCTAGCGCGTTTTGTGCGCTAGAGCCTGCCCTGAGCGGAGTCGAAGGGGTGGGATTCCACGCTACTCATATCGCAACGTCACCACCGGATCCACCTGCGTGGCCCGCCGCGCCGGCAGAGAACACGCCGCCAGTCCGACCACAAGAATCCCAACCACCACCGCCGCAAACGTCCACGGATCGGTCGGAGAAACTCCCCAAAGCTGGCTGGCAATGAACCGCGTCAGCCCGATGCTGACTCCCACTCCGATCACAATCCCCGCCGCAATCAGAATCAATCCCTTTTTCAGAACCATCCGCAGAATATCTCCCTGCTGCGCTCCCAACGCCAGCCGAATCCCGATGTCATGCGTCTGCAGAGAGACGGTGTACGCCATCACGCTGAACACGCCAGCAATAACCAGCAATAGTCCAATGATCGCCAGCGGAGTTACTGCCGCGATCACGAGTTTTGGCGCGGAATACGTAAATCTGTTCAGCATCTCAGTCATTGGCGTGAACTCACCAAAAACGATGCCACGATCTATTGCCCAAATTTGTTCCTGAATCGGGTGCATCAGTGAGGTCGGATCCGTTTTTGTCTTCAACATCAAAATCGCCTTCCCACGGATCGTGTAGGGGATGAACGCCTGTGGCAAGGCCGGTTGCGTGGGGCCATAGTTCTTGACATCGGCGATCACGCCGACGATTTGGAAATAGGCGTCGTGAGGCGGTTCCGATCTTGCGGCAAACGACTTTACTTCTAACTGTCGGCCCATCGGGTCTGCGTCGCCAAAGAAATCATCCGCCATTCGTCGATTGATCACGGCCACATATTGCGCGGAATCGACCTCTCCTTTCGCGAACCACCTGCCACGAATCAATCTGAACTCCAGGGTCCGCAACAGATTCTCACTGCCGTCGCTTAGCCCCGCTTCTTCTACTTGGCCACTACCGGGTACGCTCACCTGGCTGCCATGGCCACCGTTATAACCTGGCAGCATGCCACAACTCGCGACACTTGCGATTCCAGGCGACGATTCGAGCTGTTGCAAAATTTTCTGGTGGAAGAGTGCTGCTTGTCCTTCTGCTTGGGGTTAGCTTGCCAGGACGTCCAAAGGCTGCAATCAGCACGTTCTTAGGATTAAAGCCGAGATCAACGTGGATAAGCCGGAAGAAGCTGTGGATCAGCAGGCCGGCGCCAATCAGGAGGACAAACGAGATCGTCACTTGGCTGATGACGAGTCCATCGCGAAGTCTCCCATGGCGGAAATCGCCAGTTACGCCTTTGCCGCTGCCGGAGAGCTGCTTTTGAAAGTCGCGCCGTATGGCGTGGAACGCCGGGGTTAGGCCGCAGACGATTGTTGCCAATGCGGTAACGCCGAGAGTAAAGAATAAAACCGTGCGGTCGAGGCCGATCATAACTTCCCCGCCAATGCTTACCCCCTTATGCGGAATCATTGCGGTAATAACTTTCGATCCGAAATAAGCGAATACGCAACCGATGGCACACGCCGCCATTGCCAGAACGGAGCTTTCCAGCAAAAGCTGCTGCACCAGTCGGCCACGCGTGGCGCCCAGTGCGGCGCGCACGGCAATTTCTTTCTCGCGCATCGTCGCGCGAGCCAGAAGCAGGTTAGCCACATTGCTGCAAGCCATCAGAAGCAGCATCAGGCCGCCCGCCAGCAGGCTGTACAACATATGCTTCAGATCGAACCCGGGATCATCCGTGGCGCCGCCTGAAGCTTCCGATTCCATAGGGCCCCATCAGGAAATCTGTGGCCGTTTGAACTCGCCCGCTGAAATGCTTTGGGAAAACGATCCGGGTGCGCATTCGCTAAACGTTGGACAATCACCTTTAAATCTGCTGACGCTGCCGCAAGACTTACCCCGGGCTTCAGCCGTGCAAGAATCTGGCCCCACCATTGCTTGGTGTCAGCCTCGTCGTGCGAATCCACCAATGGAAACCACATTCCTACTAATGCACCGTAGGCGTGGAAGCGCGGCGGCATCACTCCGACCAGCGTTCGCGGTGCATAAGTCCGTGTAGCGTCAACGGGAAAGCTCTTTCCCACAATCTGCGGGTCAGAGTTGAATTCGTGCGTCCAGGTGTCGTAGCTAATGACAAAAACCGGCTCGGCTCCCGGCTTCCCATCTTCGGGAATAATGCCGCGTCCTAGCAGCGCAGGTACTCCATAGAAAGTGAAGGCATTCGCGGTTACTCCGGCCGTACGCAGTTGGTGGGTTGCAGGCCCATCGTTGATAAGCGAAAGGCCGCGATTGTACCCAACCACGTCTTCGAAGACATGACTCTGCACACGAATCGCGTCGATGTCGGAGAGCGCATACGTTAAGGGCTCGAGGTCGTCGCGTATCAGAACCACCAGGCGGCTGGCGTCTCTGGTGTCAAACGCATTGAACAGCAGATTGTAGAAAGCGCTAAAAACCACGGTGCTCGCGCCGATTCCGAGCGCCAAAGCAAGAATTGCCGTGAGTGCAAACCGGCGGTCTTTATTCAAACTCCGGATAGCAAACCGCAAATCCCGCCCAATATTCTCGATCCAGTTCTCCCAGTGCACATCGCGCGTCTTCTGTTTCACCTGCTCCACTCCGCCGAGCGCAATCTGCGCCCGCCGCCGCGCTTCTTCCGGCGTCATCCCCTCTGCGATGTTCTCGGCAATCTGCTGCTCCAGATGAAACTGCAGCTCGGCATCGAGCCGCTCGTCCACGGCGTCGCCGTGCCATAACCGATGAATCCAGCGCGGCCTCTTCATAAATAAATCAAAGGCTTTTCACCACAGAGGACACAGAGTCACACAGAGGAAAATTTTAAGATTTTCCCGAATTTTTCATTTCCTCTGTGCCCCTCTGTGTCCTCTGTGGTTAAAGCCTTTGCCCGAACCCTCAACATCAGTCCGCCGTCCGCAGAATCAGCGCCACCGCTTCCGCCATGCGCTCCCAATTACTCACTTCCGCTTCCAGTTGCTTGCGGCCTTTTTTCGTCAGGCTGTAGAACTTGGCTTCACGTCCGGTGTCCGTCTGCTTCCACTCGGCGTTCAGCCATCCCCGATCTTCCAGACGGTGCAATGCCGGATATAAAGAACCCTGCTGCAACTGAAAAAAGTCCCGCGAAATCTGCTGCACCCGCTGCGCGATGGCGTAGCCGTGAATCGGCCCCAGCGCCACCACTTTCAGAATCAGCATGTCGAGAGTTCCCTTGAGGAACTCCGGTTTGTTCTCCGCCATCGCCCACCCCTAGGGATTCAACACCTATGGATTCTACATATACGCCACATAGAGTCAATAGGTCGCTTTGTTGGCGGTGGTTTACGGTTTGGCAATTCGATCCTGAAGCGTTGTCATTCCGAGCCCGGTTTTGTGGGCGATGAGGCTGCGCTTCGGGGAATGACAATTATTAGAGATGTTCGTACCGCGCCACCACACTTTGATCCGCCGGTTGCCCGGCGCCGGGAAATTCATTTGTGGTCAAATAGCCAACGTGCCCCTTCGGCAGAGCCTCCACGCAGCCATCGCCCGCCTCAGTGCGGAGCACGTTCCCTCGCCCCGCCTGAACGCCGAACTTCTATTGATGTTTGTTTTGGGATGCGACCGGGCGTATCTCCACGCCCATCCGGAACACGAACTTTCCGCCGAGGAGCAATCCCGCTACGACCACGCCCTCGCCGAGCGTGCCCGCGGCGTGCCCGCGCAATACATCACCGGCCATCAGGAATTCTGGGGGATGGATTTCATCGTCTCGCCCGCGGTGCTCATACCCCGGCCAGAGACCGAGCACCTCATCGAGACCGTTCTTCGGTTGAATGAAAAACCCAACCACAGGGGACACGGAGAAGCACAGAGGGAAGCCGAGGCCCAGAGTCTTCGCATCGTGGACGTCGGCACTGGCTCCGGCTGCATCGCACTGGCCCTTGCCAAGGAACTGCCCTCAGCCGAAATTCACGCCACCGACATCTCCGCCGCCGCCCTCGACATCGCCCGCGCCAACGCCGCCCGCCATCAACTCACCGGACGCATTCAATTCCACCAAGCCGATCTTCTTATGAAACTCGAAATCATGAAGCCCGAAATCATGAACCTCGAACCCACAAACCTCGAACCCGCCCGGGACGCCTTCGACTTCGTCGTCTCCAACCCTCCCTACGTCGGCGAATCGGAGGAAGACACCGTCCAACTCGAAGTCCGCAAATTCGAGCCGCGACAAGCTGTTTTTGCCGGTCCCAGTGGCCTCGAAGTCATCGAGCGTCTCATTCCCCAGGCGCAAGCCGCGCTCAAGCCTGGCGGCTGGCTAGTCATGGAAATCAGCGGCGCCATCGCTGACGGCGTCACCCGCCTTCTCTCGAGATGGCAGGAAGTCTCACTTGTTCCCGACCTGCAAAACATCCCCCGCGTCGCATCCGCCCGCAAATCTCTCGTAAAGCATTGATTTAAAAACTGATCATCACCGATCGGATTTTCAAAATCCCTGCCAATCCACGCGCATCGGCGGCTAAGGTTTTTGCCCTACGCAAGTCCGCGGCCATTTCCCCGTCACCTGTAGTTCCCGGCAACCTCTCACACGCAATTGAGCACCCAAAGAGCTGGCCAGATCGAGGGGTTTTCCATCTTTGGGACAGGTAACACACACAGAAGTACCAATTATCAGAACCCTCCCTCCGTAATTGCGTATCCCCCCGGTATCGCCATTGACACCGGGGAACCTACTTTGTTACCGTGGCCTAGCTAATTTTTCATACGCCTTTGGCCGAACTAAGTGCTGTATCCGGTAGGGATTGCAGCCGTTAGGATTTCGGATCTTTTCGCCAGGTCCTGGTAGGCATGGACACGATTCGCGTCGTCCCCAGCGTGGGAACGTGTCCGGACTCAGCAAAAGGAAGCTCGGTACGCTTGTAACTGCGAGCCGTTACCGAAATGGCTCTCCTGCTGATTACTAACGGAAGGGAATATTGAGTAAACGTTTCTACATCCTTTTTGTCGCACGCGGTGAAGATGGCCAACTGCGCAAGATCCCGATTCCGCTCCACTACCTGTACGTGCTCCTCGCCGGAGCTGCCATTGCGCTGCTCAGCATGACCGGAATTGCCAGCTCTTACACCCGCATGCTGGTCAAGGTTTCGCACTTCAACCAGCTGCGCCGCGAGAAGGAGCAGCTCCGAACTCAGTATTCGCAACTGGAACAAGCCGCCAAAGAAAAGGACATTCAGGTAGCATCGCTGGGGTCGCTCGCCGGCGAAGTCTCTTCGCTCTACGGCTTGAAGTCGGATCCCATCCTGACCGCGGACACTTCCGAAAGCGCCCGTGACGCTCAGGTGCACTCTTCGCTGAATCAATTTTATGCGCTGCGCAACACGGCACTCAGCGGCGCGGCTTCCAACGGCATTTCGCTCGGCCTTACCCGCAACGTCACTACCGCCGATTGGGTTCGCGCCTATTCGGCTCCGGATCTCTGGCCGGTCGAAGGACAAATCACCGGATCGTTCGGCGAACGCATCGATCCTTTCAACGGTGAAGGCGCGTTCCATAGCGGTGTGGACATTGCCTCAGCCTACGGCCAGCCGGTCATCGCGCCCGCCGATGGAACCGTGGAATTCGCCGATTTTGAAGGCGGCTATGGACGCATGATCGTCCTCGACCACGGCCACTCCATCACCACCCGCTACGGCCATCTGTCAGGCGTTACCGTGGTGGCCGGGCAAAGCGTGCATCGCGGCGACACCATTGGGTACGTGGGTTTGACTGGCCGCTCCACCGGACCGCATCTCCACTACGAAGTGCGCATTAACGATACCCCAGTCAATCCTCACAAATATCTCCGCCTGACCATTGCCCACAGCGGCGGGTTTTCCGCGGGAAGCTGAGAGCGAGAGCATTCAGCCATCAGCATTCAGCCCGAACCCTGCGGCTGATCGCTGACGGCTGAGTGCTTTTCTTACTGTCTCAACCCCATCCACTTCTCCGACACCACCAGCGAATTCCCCGGATTCTGCGTGTCGTAGCGCACCGAGGTAGGCAGTCCCAGGCGGCAGGAATGCAGATTGATCAGGTGCCGCAGGTAGGTGACATCCTGCGAGCACTCGTAGGAGACGCCCGCCACGTCATATTGATAGATGAGCACCGTCGCAGATTTGTGATCTTCGGCGGGAATTTCCTGAACATCGATCACCGTGCCGTCGGTGATGCGACCGGTCTGTTCCAGCCAGGCACGGCGTTCTCTTTCTATTTCAGCCGCACTCTTCGGCTCGCGATAGAAAATAAAATATGCGGCCAAAGAGACGCCTGCTACCGCCAGTACTCCGACATAAATGTGAAAAGGATTCATCAGTGGCAGGACGCAAGCCCGGCGCGCCGTACGCCGCTATCCGCACCCAGAATATAACTACATCAAGGATTGCGGAAGGGGATGAACGCCGATTCCGGTCCGCGCCCGACTCAACCTAGTACTTGCCTACCCGTAGTGCCGGGCATCTTGCCGCCGTTCCTGGGGCGATCATTCAAGCAGGCTGCCAAATATCCCTAGATCTCGAGCCCCACCGGATTGCTCAGCCTGCCCACGCCTGCAATCGTGATCTCGACCACATCCCCGGCAACCACGGGCCCAGCGCCTTTGGGAGTCCCTGTGGAGATCAAATCACCGGCATTCAAGGTCATCACGCGACTGATGGAGCGGATCACCACGTCCACGGGAAACACAAAATCACGGGTGTTTCCCTGCTGCCGCAACTCCCCATTCACCCGCGCCTCGACCGCAATGCCCGCCCACGGATCGACTTCCGTGCTGACCACCGGGCCCACCGGGCAGAAGGTGTCAAAGCCTTTGGCTCGGGTCAGCTGGCCGTCCTTGCCCATGAATCCCTGTGCGCTCAGATCATTCACGCAGGTGTAGCCAAGAATGAAGGAGCGAATATCCTCATCCGCATTCGGGCGATGGCACGTCCTCCCTATCACCACTCCGACCTCCGCTTCATAAACCACCCCTGTGGCATCGCCTGGGTACAAAATGCTTCTGCCCGCCGCCAAGAGAGCCGACGGAGGCTTGAAAAAAATCACCGGCTCCGCCGGAATTTCCGGCTGGGACGCCGCTGTCCGATCGTAATAGTTGAAACCAACGCACACAATCTTCGTTGGACGGACCGGAGCCAGCAAGCCAGCCTCATCCACCGCCACATGCTCCATGCGTCTGCTGGGCAAGTCTTCGACGTCGCCATCCGCCTCTTCCGGAGACGTCAACAACAGGCGCGTGATCATCTCGCGGCCGGCAACCGGCTCCACCAGGCCATAGCTGGGCTGTCCGTTCGATTGAAAGCGGCAATATTTCATAGAGGTATCTAAGCACAAACTCAACCCACGCCGGAATTCAGCGCCGCCTGACCACCCGGCTGTCAGGGCACCGTCTCGCTGGCCTCTTCGGACTTCGCGCTCTCATTACCGCGCAGATCCACCGAAGAAGCAGAATAGAAATACGCCTTTCCAGACTGCACCTTGCCGTCCCGGTAGGCCGGTGTTTTGACTAACTCAGAGTTGAGCTTCACCGCCTCGCCACCCGCCTCGCGGCGATAGACGTTGTATCCGGCGAAGTCGGCATCGCTGACCGGCTGCCAGATCAAATCCACAAAAGGTTGTTGGCCGGGCCCGGAGAAAACTGCCTGCACCCCCGAAGGTACGGCGGGCGGAAAAACATCATGCGCAACCATCCTGACGCTCGGGGTGTCGTCGCCTTCGATCTCCATGGCGGGGCCGCCGGCCGGGGAAATCATCGTCACCACCGCGGCTCGATAGTCATACGTCTTCTCCCACTCCATCGATGCGTCGATCAGCGGCGTCGCGCACGCCGCGAGTTCCGGCTCGCCAATCTTGTCGTCGGTTTGGCTTCCCGCAACTCTCCGGAAGATCCGCAAGCGGTACTCCACGCCCGCCAGTTGTTGCGGAAGCTGCGAGCATGACCAAGTGATCCTCACGCCTTGCGCCGTGATCGCAGCCTGGAACCCATCCGGCGGCGGAACGGCAGGCAGCGCCGGAACCTGCACCTGGTTGGAAAGCCCGGCCGCCCGCTGGCTGGCATTTTGCACTTCTACCGCGTAAGTGATTTTGTCGGTTGGCTGTACCCCGGGCAGCATCGGAAGACTGTCGCTGTAGATTGCAGTCGTTTTCGCCGCGTGAGCTTGTTTGACGGCAACCGGCTTTTGGGCCGGCTCAGGAGCTGGCATGACTCCGGCCCGCGTCCCGCATTCCTTCATCCCGCTTTCCTGGCTGCGGCAGATGACCGTGGGACCGAAGTTGCGCATGGATTGGTGATCGGTGGTTTTTGTCGGCTCGGTCCACGCCAGAAAAATCTTGTCGCCCTTGCGCAACGCGCGCAGATCCGTCACCGGGCTGGGCAATTCCAGCGAGGGTGGCAGCGGCGGCGCGCTGGAGGCGCAGCCGTTCAGCAGAACCAGCAAACCGAAGATGAATAACGATTTCGCGATCCCGCTCTTCATGCCTTGGAAACACAGGGTATCAGAGCGATGGCAGTGGCGCCGGATGGAACATTTCTCCCGTGCTCTGTCATGGATCGAGCCGACAAAGATGGAGAGTACACTAGGCGACCTCTGCTTAGGACGCAAAAGATGAAAAAATACTGGCGAGGCTTTCGCAAGGAGGAAGATAAAGTCGCCCGAAAAGAACGAGACCGGGTGCGCGCCGATCAACTGGATAAGCTGCGAGATCTTTTAGAATTCGGGGGCCACGAGGCTGAGCCAGAGTATCGTCAGATTGTAAAGGACTGGAAGCCTGACATTTCCCACGAAGAAATGGCCGAGATGGTCAGGCAGTACCACGCCGCCGTGAGCGCACGGCAATTGCGCGATCGAGAGTCGCGGCCGATTTCTTAGCGGCCTTCTCAAACTCCTCGCGCGTCATCTTTTCGGCCGCTTCATCGATGAGTTTTCCAAAACTTTCCAAGAGTTGGTCCTCAGCGGATTTCTGGCGCGTCGGTGAGTTGGTGGTCGCCATACCAGGCCCTTCCTTGGGGGAATGATCGCTAGCCACTAGTGTACCGTATCCGTCAAAGATCGTTCTTCCTACATGACCAAGGTCACAGCCCATTGGATTAGCCGACCCACGCTGAGGTTCCGGCGGAAGTTTGACTCCGCCGGATTACCCTGCTTTTCATCACTCAGCAACCCTTGAACGAAATGAACTCTCCCAGGTTGAAGGGCAAGGTTGGAGTGAAGGGTTGGAAGGTGTAGGGCTTCGACGTATCAAAGCCCGCGTTCTTCGCGGCGGTCGGGTCGGCGAACGGCGTCAGGGCCGTTACCGCCTGCCCGATGCTCGCCAGACACAAGGTCCTTTCGTACCCATTGTTGTTCGGCGGGTCCACGCTCTCGGCCACGCCCTGAAAGCCGGTGACCATTTCAATCGGCCCTCCGTCGGTGGAAGACACTCCGGGCGCCACTACCCGCGCCAGCGTGCGGTGATCGCTTTCAATCCCCATGATGCGCGCCGAGGTAACCCGCAAATCGGGCGTGCTGAAGTGCCGCACTCCCACCAGATAAGCGGCAATGAACGCATCTTCCAGCGACACCAGAATGTTCAGCGTCGTCTGCGCGTCGGCAAACATGTCCGTCGGATAGTAAAACGTAGTAAAGGGTGAAGGCTGCCCAGTGACCGACGCCTCCAGCGCGTAATGCGACATTTCTTCCTGCAGCGCGGCTTTGATGTAGCCCTGATCGTCCGATGCCAGCCGCCCGAAGAACGGCGCGGTATTGATGATGTTGCTGTAGGTGGTCACGGCCAGCGCTTCCGCAATCTCCGCCGCGATCAGAATGTTGCGGTCGCCATGGGTCAATCCGGATTTATCGCGGTCGTCGTGGTCATGGTCATCGTCATGATCATGGTCATCCCTGTCTTCGGCGCGGGCCGAGGCTGCCAGCCCACTGAAGGCAAGAACGCCGGCAGTGCCCACGGCTGCCTGTTTGAGGAAAGAACGCCGGGCCGGGGTGTGACGAGAGTTGTCGGCGCCTGCAATGACGCCGGGAACAATAAGGTCAGCTTTTTCGGGATTCATAGGGATACAGATCTCCTGGGGAGAATTTTCCTGGGAAGGCGCAGAGGAGTCGTCCAGGCCACGGGGGTCTGGCCAAGCTAGGCGAATTTTCCCAAGTCTGACATCAGTACGGTTTACGCCGGAGATTGGATTGCCGGAACTCAAGCAACTCCGAACAAGTGGGGCGCGGGCGTGCCCTGAGAGCTTGTGACTTTTTGAACGATGGGTGCCCCATCCTAGCGCGTTTTGTGCGCTAGGGTGGGATTCCACAAACGCGTGCGCTGAGCGTAGTCGAAGGGACCCTCGCCCGCGAAACTATTTCTTGCACGGACGACGCGTCGGCTGACGTCTGGATTCTCGCGTACGATACCTCGGCAATGCGCCAGGATGGCAGCAGACGGGCAATCGACGGTCGCGGCAAGGGAAAGGTCAGCCGGCCTCAAGCGAGGCTAGAATTTGAAATCGCTATATCTAATAGATATATACACCGCAATTCTTTTTTATTCTTCAAGTTGGAGCCAATTTTAGTGAAGCAATTATAATATCTATAAGATATAGAAATAACAATTCCTGAGCCTGCAATCGGTTAGAGCGTAGGGGCTTGGTCCCCAGAGCCTGCCCTGAGCTTGTCGAAGGGTTCGCGCTGGGTTTGGGCGCTAACCTGGGCGCCGATGCCCATGTCACGCACCATGCGGCGCAATCGAGAGGTACCATGCTTTCAGCTAAAATGACGGGATCGTGAGATGAGAGATGGCTTCCGTGAAGTTTAAAGCCGTACTTTTCGTTGGATTCTGTTTTCTTCTTGTCGCTCCTTTATGCTTCGGCGCAGCGAATGACGATGCCAACCTGAAATCGCTGTACGACGCTCATCGCTGGTTCGAGCTTCGCGATGCGGTAGCCAAAGGCGGCGTACCCGACTTTTACCTGGGCGCTGTCGCATGTGCGTTCAATCATCTGCACCGGTGCGAGAAGAAACTGGGCGCTGTCATAAAATCCCGTCCGCACTCCGATCAAGCCTACGAAGCGCATGACCTCTTGTCGAATGCCTATCTGCGTGAAGGGAAATACCGCGAGGGGTTAGCCCAGGTTGATGCCATGCTTGCGCTCAGACCTGGCGACTCCGGTGCCCAAAACGACCGCCCTCTCCTTGCCGCCCTCGCGGAGTTTCCAGATCAAGAGGTAGTGCACAGATCTTCGGATATATTGCAACTCCACGACGGATTGCCCGTCTCGATTCATGGCGTGCAGGCGACTTATTGGTTTGATACAGGAGCGGAACTGTCAGTTCTGAGCGAGGCGGAAGCCAAACGCTTCGGACTGCGGGTGCAGGCGGTGTCAACCAAGATGGGTGTCAGCACGGGCGAGAAGATCGATTTCCGAATTGCTGTCGCGGATGAACTTTCCATCGGTGCATTCCGGTTAAGGAACGTTGCTTTCTTGGTGTTTCCCGATGACCAGCCCCCTTTCAATGAAGGGATGACGCTGGGTTCGCGCGGGCTTGTAGGGTTACCCGTGCTGATGGCCTTTCAGAGATTTGGGGGGACTAGCTGGGGCGATAATATGAAATTTGAGATCGGCTCAAAGTTGCCGAACTAACACCTACCTCACGCCGATCTCTGCTTCGAGGGAAAGAACCCGGTCACGCAGATGCAATTCGAAAGCCGCAGCCTGGCATTCTCAATCGACACAGGCGCAGTGAACACCGATCTCAACCCGGCTTTTGCCGAGGCGTTTCCCGAACTGATCCGCACGGCGGAAAAGACGAACTCCTACAAGATGGAGGGCGTGGGCAGCGTCAAATACCTAGATGCTGCCATTCTGCCGTTGCTGCATTTCAGTATCGGAGGGTTCCCGGTTGTTCTCAAGAATGCGGATGTCCTGCTGAAGCAGAGCGTTGCGGGCTCCAAATTGCTTTACGGAAATCTCGGCAATGACCTCTTGCAGCAGGCACACAAAACCACCTTTGATTTCAAGGCCATGACGCTCACGCTTCAGTAGCTGGTCAACACTTGCAGAATTCTGGGTAGTGGCCACAGGCGTTCTCGGCTACAAAATATATCGCGACAGGTCCTGGTCTTTCACGATGTCCACCAGCGTCTTGCGGACATACTCGGCATCAATGCGGAACTGCTCGCCCTTTTTCTCCGGAGCGGCAAAGCTGATCTCGTCGAGCACCCGCTCCATGATGGTGTGCAGGCGCCGCGCGCCAATGTTCTCGGTGCCTTCATTCACCCGAAACGCGAAGCGCGCAATCTCCTCGAGCGAATCCGGCGTGAACTCCAGCTTGACGCCTTCGGTTTCCAGCAGCGCAACGTACTGCTTCACCAGCGACGACTTCGGCTCCGTCAAAATGCGGACGAAGTCCTCCATGGTGAGCGATTGCAGCTCCACGCGGATGGGAAACCGTCCCTGCAGCTCAGGGATCAGGTCGCTGGGCTTCGAAACATGGAAAGCGCCAGCCGCCACGAAAAGAATGTGATCCGTGCGCACCATGCCGTAGCGCGTGTTGACCGTCGTGCCTTCCACGATGGGCAAAATATCCCGCTGCACGCCCTCACGCGAAACATCCGGCCCATGGCCGCTTTCGCGACCCGCGATCTTGTCAATCTCATCCAGAAAGATAATCCCCGAATCCTCCACCCGGTCAATCGCCGTGCGCGTGACCTGGTCCATATCGATCAGGCGCTGCTCTTCTTCCTGAATCAGGTACTCGAAGGCCTCATTGACCTTCATCTTCCGTTTCTTGGTGCGCTGCCCGAAGATGTTGGGCAACATGTCTTTGATGTTGACATCCATCTCCTCCACGCCCTGGTTGGAGATGATTTCAAACGAGGGAAAATTGCGTTCGCGCACATCAATCTCAACCGTGCGGTCGTCCAGCTTGCCTTCCCGCAACTGCTGGCGCAGCTTCTCGCGGGTCCGCGACTGCGAATCGCCCGAACCGGAGGAAGACGCAGTCGTGCCTTCCAGAATCAATCCTCCACTAGTGTTCGGTTCCGCCTGCCGCGGCGCCGCCGGCGGCAGCAGAATATCCAGTAACCGCTCCTCGGCGTTGAGTTCGGCCTTGTCGGCCACATCTTCAAGCTTTTCCTCGCGAATCATCTCGATGGCAATCTCCACCAGATCGCGAATCATGGACTCGACATCCCGCCCCACATAGCCAACTTCAGTAAATTTTGACGCCTCAACTTTCAAAAACGGCGAGTTGGCCAGCTTGGCCAGGCGGCGGGCAATCTCGGTTTTGCCCACGCCGGTCGGCCCAATCATGATGATGTTCTTGGGAATGACGTCCTCGGCCATCTCGGCGGGAAGCTTTTGCCGGCGCGTGCGGTTGCGCAAGGCGATCGCGACAGCGCGCTTGGCATCGGCCTGCCCGACAACATGCTTATCGAGCTCCGCCACAATTTCCCGCGGCGTGAGTTCATCGAGGAGAGCGGTTTGTTCTTCAGCGGTTGCAGGAAGATAGATGGCCATAGATACTCACGTAGGGACAGCCGCCCTCGGCTGTCCGGTCGAGCGCAGCTCGACAGTTCTGATAGCTTACAACGCTGCCCGGTCCTGACCCGGCCGCACAGCCGAGGGCGGTCCTGCCCACGTCACAGTTCTTCAATCGTTACCTTGTCATTGGTATAGATGCACATTTTGCCCGCAATCTTCATGGCTTCTTCGGCAATCTGCCGGGCCGTGAGCTGCGTGTGCTCGGCCAGCGCCAGCGCCGCGGCCTGCGCGTAAGGTCCGCCGCTGCCGATCGCCGCGATGCCGCCATCCGGCTCAATCACGTCGCCTTGTCCGCTCAGCAGAAACGTCTGTTCCTTGTCCGCCACCAGCAGCAGCGCCTCAAGATGCCGCAGAAACTTGTCGGTGCGCCAGTCTTTCGCCAACTCGACCGCACCCCGGCCGATGTTGCCGTGATACTGCTCCAGCTTCGCCTCAAAGCGGCTGAACAACGAGAAAGCGTCGGCTGTCGATCCGGCAAAGCCCGCCAGAATTTTATCCTGATACAAGCGCCGAATCTTCTTGGCCGTGTGCTTGATAACTCCTTCGCCCAGCGTGACTTGGCCGTCCCCGGCAAGCACAACGCTGCCGTTACGGCGAACACACAGAACGGTCGTAGAGCGGATTAAACGCTTATTAGG
The DNA here is from genome assembly GCA_963697035.1 of uncultured Acidobacteriaceae bacterium. Classification (GTDB taxonomy): domain Bacteria; phylum Acidobacteriota; class Terriglobia; order Terriglobales; family Acidobacteriaceae; genus PALSA-270. The sequence goes on from CAVOMN010000007.1 coordinate 121,709, forward strand.
CATGAAGGCAAACTGTGATTATAGCAGCGGGGGAGAGAGCCATCTTACGTTCGATATCGGAGGTAGTAGAGGAGGTCTGGATTGCCCGTCACTCGAGCACAATTGCGGAAGTTGTCAGCCTTCTCCTCCGCCCTTGCCTGTTTCTATTAACTGTGGTTAACTAACAGAAATAATCTCTGGTTAATAGATGAGAGCAGTGGCACTTTGCCACTTCAGGGTAGGGAAGTGGGGTATTCATGGCGCGGGCAGCGAACTTTGCTTTTCTCGTATTGACGGTGGCGTGTCTTCTTCCGGCGAAAGCGCTGGCACAAGGGGAAACCACCAGTGCCATTGTTGGCCAAGTGCGAGAGACAACCGATGCGGTTGTGCCGGGCGCCACTGTGACGATCACGAATCACGAGACCGGCCTGAAGCGCAGTGCTCGGACCGATGACGCAGGACGGTTCAACTTTCCACAGCTAAAGCCGGGCGCGTACTCGGTTAGGGCGGAGGCACAGGGCTTCGCTCCGGGGCAAAATGACAACGTCATTTCGGGCCTGGGCAATAAGCAAACTGTGGATTTCACGCTTAAGGTGGCGCGGTCCAATGAGGCGGTTGAGGTAAGCAGCGAAGCCCCAATCATCAATCCGGAAAACGCCAACACATCCACGACCTTGAGCGCACCGGCACTGGAGAACTTGCCGAATCCTGGGGGTGACCTGACCTACCCTCTGCAATTTGCGCCTGGGGCCCTCATCAATACGGCGGGGAGCAGTAACGACTTTGTCGGCGGCAGCAACGGGTACGGCAACGTGGAGTTCAACGGACTCCCCGCCCTCTCGAATGGCTACATCGTGGACGGGCTGGAAACGAACGACCCGCTCACCAATCTCAATAGCGGCCTTTCCACCAACCTCGTACTGGGATTGAATTCTATTTCGGAAGTGACCGTCAACACACTTTCCTATTCTGTGGACCAAGGACGGTATGGAGCATCGCAAGTCGACTATGTCACCAAGTCCGGCACGAATCAGTTTCACGGGAACCTCTACGAACTATGGAATGGCGCTCGGCTCAATGCAGCCGACTACTTCACCAATGCAACGCCGGGAAATCGCAAACCCGGAGCGACCGTGAACCATTTTGGAGGCAGTCTCGGCGGGCCGATGGCGCGCGACCGTCTTTTTTTCTTCTTCGATAGCGAGTGGGTGCGGATCGCACTGCCCATCGTGACGCCCACGATCGTCCCCAGCCCCGCATTCCAGCAATATGTTTTGCAGCAACTTCCTTCTGCCTCGATCCCGTTCTATCAGCAGATGTTTTCCCTGTATGAAAACACCAGTGGCACACCGACCGCAATACTTGGCTGCCCGCTTGGCGCCGCCGGGGAGGGGTGCGCGAACCGGCAGAGCGTCTCGCATTCCAGCGACGACCACGAACAGGTGCAGACCGTCCGCGTCGACTACAATGTCAACCAGAAAGACACGGCTTGGTTTCGCTTTCAGGGGGACACGGGATTACAAGCCGCCTACACGGATCCCATCAACTCTTTGTTTGATGCGGTCTCTGCTCAACCTCTCTATTCGTTTGCGGCGGGACACACGCACGTCTTCTCGCAAAACCTGGTGAACTACTTCAATCCGGCGTTCTCCTGGTACGAGAGCCTGTTCGGGCCCAGTAACCTGCAGCGAACACTTTCGGCGTTTCCGATTGTGTTAGACGGCACCGGCGCGAATGCCTTCACGCCAATGGGAGGGCTCGACAACACCTGGATTCAAGGGCGGCGCGCATCCCGCTTTTTCATCAACGACAACCTCGCGTGGAGTCGCGGCGCTCATGAACTGCGCTTCGGAACCAATGCCCGTATCTTCCGCCTGAACGACTACGACTTCGAAGAAGGCACGGTTCCGACGGTGACCTACGCGAATTTGCAGCAATTCATAGAGGGAGTAGCGAACACCGCGTCGGAGACATTCCCTTCGAACGCGAACGAACCCTTTAACTTTCTCAATCTCGACCTCTACGCGCAAGACACCTGGAAGGTGACTCGCACCCTGACCTGGACGTTCGGTCTGCGCGACACATTTAATTCCAATCCGCTGAATCCTCATGATCAAGTCGCACGCCTTCGCGGTTCTTTTGATTCCATCTCGCATGATGTCAATCAACCGCTGAATGAAGCCATCCAGGCCGATCTCGGCAATCTGTTTTCGTCTACACCGCTGGCCATTCTGCAACCGAGGACCGCGATTGCGTGGCAGTTCGAGCCAAAATCCGTGCTCCGCACCGGCTTTGGGATTTTCAGCGATCTGTTGCCGGGCACGGTGGCCGACCTGATCGGCACAAACCCTCCCTACGATAAGACGTTCCAGGGAGGCGTGCTTGGCACCGTGGGAGGCACGGCCATCGCGCCGGGGGGGCCGAACAGTGCAGTCGATGCAACCATGGCGGCAAATCAGGTTTTTACTTCGGGATTTCCTCAGGGACAGCTTTCGTGCGCATCTTCACAGTCAAGTCCCGCAAGTTGCCTTCCACCGGTTGCGATCACAGCCGTTCCAGATGGAAAACTCCACGCGCCATACTTCATGGAGTGGAGCCTGGGAATGGAACATCAGTTTGGAACGACGGCTAGTGTGCAAGCGCAGTACGTAGGCACGCGCGCTGTGAATCAACCATACACAACCCAAGTCAACGGCTACCAGACCGTGTGCCAAGGTTGTTTCGCGCCGTTTCCCTACTTGCAACCGACTGATCCGCGATTCGGCGCCGTAACGCAGTTTTCCACTGGCGCCAACAGCCACTACAATGGCCTTCAACTGACCGCGATGAAGCGCCTCGGACATGGTCTGCAAGGGCAGGTCAACTACACCTGGAGCCTTTGCATGGATACGGTTTCGAACGGAGGCTTTCTGTCGTTTTCCGCGGCAGGAATTCTATCGCCTCTGCCGGGAAACCTGGCCCGCGATTATGGTCCCTGCGACTATGACATCCGGCACAATCTCAACGCGCAGTATGTTTATCAGCTGCCGGTCAGAATCCGCAGTCATTCGCTAGGCTATGCCCTCAACGGCTGGCAGATTTCTGGGACGGTGCTTTGGCACAGCGGAGTTCCATTCTCGGTGCTGAGCACGCCTTATTCGGCAAACGGAAGCGGCATCGTGCAGGGCAGCGGACCGCAGTTCGCCAGTGTCGTTCCAGGCGTTCCGCTGTACGATCATCATCCGATTCCGGGTGTAACCCAGGCCGGAACATTGCAGTGGCTTAATCCGGACGCATTTGTATCGGCCGTCGATCCGAGTACGGGCCAGTGCTATGGTGGCGACAGCCCGCAGAATTGCCAATTCGGAAACCTTGGCCGTAATGCCTTGCGTGGTCCTGATTTTCTCTGGAGCGACTTCTATCTGACAAAATGGTTTCCCTTAAGCGAGCATGTGAAGCTGCGGTTCGAGGGGCAATTCTTTAATGTCTTCAACCATCCGAATTTCGCGTTGCCCAGCATGGTGCAGGCCGGCATCCCAGGAAATCCTTCCACGCAGAGTGGATTTGGAGCGCTCACGTACACGACCTCTCCGCCGACCGGCTTGCTAGGCGTCGGGTTGGGTGGCGATAGCAGTCCACGCATGATCGCCTTTCAGGCGCGCTTGGAGTTCTGAGCGTACACGGCGATTCTGGATGGTTAGTCGGCAAATCGGAAGCTGAGGCTAAACTCAGCTCCTCCGCTTGTAATACACCGCGAACTCAAATCCGCGATTGGCCGGAAACAGTTCCGCAACTTTCCGTAACCTCTCCGCCATGGCTGCCGGAGCGAGTAAAGGATAGTCGCGCTCGCGCAGATCGTAGTAGTCAACGTCGAGGAACAACGACAGCAGATAAATCGAAATAGCGTCGGAAAACGTGGCGGCGAAGTATTCGTTCTTATATTTTTCCGCTTCCGGGCCCGGAACCGTAGCCAGCTTCCTCGATTCCCACGCGTCCAGCGAAGTCTCGCCCCGCACCCCGGACTCGACCTGCTTCCACGTCAGATCGGCAAATTCCTGGGAGACGCCCGCTCGCTCGACCACGGCATGGCCCACGTTGATGTAGAACTCAAACGCGACGGAAAACTTGTCGTCCATCAGCCGCGTGGAAATAAACACACACTGCGACCCGCCCAGCTCGAGATTGCGATGGCACACCGCGTTGTCGCTGAGCGCCACGTCGTAGCGGTCGGCGATTACCGTCTCATCGCCCTGGTTCACGGTAAGCGGCACAAAGTAGTAGGCTTTGCGCTCCAGGGCCGTCGCCATGGAGGTGGGCACCGCCGCCACCATGCGCTCCAGGTCAGCCGCGGAGACGGTCATCTCCCCGGAAACCGCATAACAGATGCCATTGGACGCCTGTGACACCGGCGTCTGGCGGACCACTTCAGCCGGCTGACGAGTCGTCACCGGCGCAATTTGCGACATAAGAAGTATTGTAGCGTACCGATGCGCTGCGGGCCTTATGCCGCTTGTAAAATCTCGCTCGACGCCAGCGCGGTTTTTTTCTTTGAACTCGGCGAGAGGCCCAGCGCGCTCGGCGGTTAAAAAGCGCTTGAGTCTGCCAAACCGAAGAGCTTTTAGCCGCAGAGGCCGCGGAAAAATTCTCGGCAGGACGCGGAGGTCCCCAGCGCCCCGCGAATGTTGTAGCCTTATTACGTGATGGTTTCTCACCACGCGCCGCCTCGTCCCCACTGGTACCACATCCCGCCACGAGTTTTGCTGGTGACGTTTCTTCTGACGCTGCTTTCGTTTGCGCTCAGCCTCATGCTTGGCATTCTGGGAACCGTAGTTACGGCTGGCCTGCGAGGATTGCATCCCAACCTGACGCATGCCTACCGGCATGTTGCCCTGCCCACGGCAGCCGTGGTTGGCGCAGTCGCCCTGATCTCCATGACTGTTCTTGAGATTCGCCGCTACCGGCAGGACAAGGCGCTGGCTGCGATTGCGCGTTCCAGCTAGTTGCCCGATGTGAGTATTCGCAGGCTACAATTGTCTACTTATGCGTCCCCGAATCGCCATTCCTCTTCCTCATTCCTCCGACCAGAAGTACGGAGAGCAGGCTTTGCCCCAATACGTGCGTGCCGTCGAAGCGGCGGGTGGAGAAGGTGTAACCATTCCTCTCGATGAGTCCCCGGCGCAGGTCATGAAGCTGATTGAGCGCTGCGACGCGGTGCTCTTGCCCGGCAGCAAGGCCGACGTAGACCCGGCCAAATACGACGCGCCCAGAAATCCCAAGACCGAGGACGCTGACGCCAGGCGCGACACCGTCGACGAGTTGCTTTTGCAGGATGCCTACAACATGCGCAAGCCCGTGCTCGGCATCTGCTACGGAATGCAGATCTTGAACGTCTACCGCAGCGGAACTCTGCTGCAGCATATCGAGTCGCCGGTCAACCACGAAGCGGGACGGACAGTCGCGATAGCCCACACGGTAGAGATTGATCCAGATTCGAAACTGGCCAAGATACTTGCGCAGCCGCCTGACCCGGCAAAGCAGGAAGCGGCCGGGCGCGGCTTGAGCCCTGCCGCAACCGCAGTGCAGAACTCCGGGGCTTTAGCCCCTGCGGGTAAACTGGTCATCCCCGTCAACTCCAGCCATCATCAGTCTGCCGTAGTCGCAGGCGATGGTCTCGCTATCGTAGCCCGCTGCCCGCAAGACGGCATCGTCGAAGCGCTGGAAGGCACGAACCCCGATCATTTCGTATTAGCGGTGCAGTGGCACCCGGAGAGGTCAGTTGATGACGACGAACCCTCTCGAGCCATCTTCCGGGCACTTGTGGAGGCGGCCAAAGCCAGGCACAAGACCCTCGCGGGAGAATTCGAAGCGGTTTAAGAAAAAGCGGGCCACGGATTTCACGGATAAAGGCAAATCCTAAAAATCCTGTTGGTAGTGGTGCAGTTTTGAAGATGGTCGTCGGAACCAAAGGGTCTTTTTAGGATTGAAGATATGAGCATTTGGAATGCGGTTCATCTCGGAAAAGATAGTACAATACTAATTTACTAAACGCAAATATTATTTGCCATTTGTTATAAAGTAATATACATTCTTTTAATGCTGTTCCGCGCTGAAAAGCTCAGTCCTCTCGAGAAAGAAGTCATAGCCAAAATTGAAGAGGCGCGTAAAGCTCTTAGATACAACCTAGCAAGTCCGAGGAGATGGACAGGGCTTCTCCGCAGAAACACCTTGGCTCGCGCGGTTCGTGGCTCGAACAGCATCGAGGGATACAACGTAACGGCTGAAGACGCCATTGCCGCTGTTGAAGGTGAAGAGCCTCTAACTGCCGACCGAGAAGCGTGGCTCGCGGTCACTGGCTACCGTTATGCAATGACGTTTGTTCTGCAGCTGACCAAGGACAAAAATTTCATTTATAGCGAGGGGTTTCTTCGTGGACTTCATTTCATGATGGTGCAGCACGACCTAACGAAAAATCCAGGGAATTGGCGACCCGGAACTGTATATGTACGCGATGAATCGCGTGGCGGCGAAGTTGTTTACGAAGGCCCGGATGTTGAAATGGTCCCAGGCTTGATCGAGGAACTAGTCGAATACTTGAATGCGGACGAAGATTGTCCTCATGCTCTTGTTAAAGGCGCGATGGCGCACTTGAATCTGGTAATGATTCATCCCTTCTCCGATGGAAACGGACGCATGGCTCGGTGCTTGCAAACGCTCGTGTTGGGACGAGAAGGAATTCTTGAACCTGAATTTTCTTCGATTGAGGAATACTTGGGTCGCAACACGCAGGATTACTACAAGGTTCTGGCTAAGACAGGCGAAGGCTCGTGGCATCCAAAAAACAGTACCCGTGAGTGGATTCGTTTCAACCTAACTGCTCACTTCCGACAGGCAACCACCCTGCTTATGCGAACTAAGCTCATGGATGTATTGTGGCAAGAATTGGACCTCATTATTTCACGACACGGATTACCCGAGCGACTTATCTATGCTGTCGCGGATGGAGCAATAGGATATCGTGTTCGCAATTCCAGCTATCGTAATCTGGCTGAACTGAATGACATAATGGCCAGTAGGGACCTAAAAGCTGCTGTGGATGCTGGCCTCTTGATACCGACCGGGGAACGTAGAGGAAGGGTTTATCTCGGATCAGTTGAATTGCGAGCACTGGTGGACAAGCTGCGATCCGAGCATATAAAGTCGGTTCCAGACCCGTTTATCCCTACAACCCCTCAATTGCCATTCACTGCTAGTCCTTCGTAGCTTCCCTGACGATCCGCGCCTTTTTTTAGTTCTCTTCCAACAGCACGACCGCATGCGCGATGGCAGCGTTATCCGTGCCCATGCCTTCCGGAGTTTTGGCTTTGATTCCAACGCAATCCGCCGAAATCCCCAACAGCGCAACCAGACGCTCGCGAATGGCTGCGGTGTGCGGACCGATCTTGGGCGCCGCCAGGATTAACGTCGAGTCCAGATTAACCAGCGAGTAGCCGGCAGACCGCACCCGGCTCAGCGCTTCCTGCAGAAAAACCGCCGAATCCGTGCCCTTCCATCGTTGATCGGAGGGCGAGAATAAAGACCCGATGTCAGGTGCCGCGACCGCCCCCAGCAGCGCATCGGTAATGGCGTGCAGCAGCACATCACCATCCGAGTGCCCGCCCAGCCCATGCGTATGCGGCAAAGTCACCCCGCCAATTTTCAGCGGAATGCCCGCTTTAAACTCATGCGAATCCCACCCGTAGCCGATTCTCAAGACGCAACACCTGCCGCGGATTCGCACGCTCTGTTGTGAATCTTCTTCCTCAGCTTTTCCCAATCGCTCATGAAGAAGCAGTTTACTATTTTCATAAAAATCCGTGAGAATCCGCGGCCGCTTTACCGTTCCAGGAAAAACTCTGCTAACTCCAGATCCCCCGGCGTCGTGATCTTGATGTTGCGTGGTGATCCCATTACCACCGCCACTTCATGTCCGGAGCGCTCCACCAATGACGCTTCATCGGTTCCCACAAAGCCGTCGGCCCCGGCCTCGGCGAAAACTTTTTTGAGCAAACCATAGCGAAAGCCTTGCGGAGTCTGCGCCATCACCACGCGTTCCCGCGGCAGCGTGGCCGTGATGACCGCGCCTTCCGCGGTGCGCTCCACTTGCTTCACCGTATCCACCGCGGGCGTGCCTGCGATGGCCGCTCCATATTTTTGCGCGCCTGCAATCACCTCTTGAATAATCTCGCGGGTCACGAACGGACGCACCGCATCGTGCACCAGGATGACATCGTCCTCCTCCGCTTGAATCCCCGCCAAGGCGTTCGCTACGGAGTGCTGCCGGTGTTCCCCGCCTTCGATCAACTGCATGGGCTTGGCGAGAATATCTTTTCCGTCTTTCTCCAGACGCGACCGGAAGTTGTTAATCTCATCGCGGCGCAGCGCAACCCGAATCTCCGTAACCTCGGGACACGCAGCGAACTTTCGCAAAGTGTGAAACAGAATCGGAGAGCCGCCCAACTCGGTGAACTGTTTCGAGGGCGGAGCCTTCTTGCCTCGCGCGGACGCGGCTGGCTTCATGCGCGTGCCGAGTCCCGCTGCCGGAATGATGACCACGACCTTCATAGGGGCTGCAAGTATAAGGGGCAGGAGCGCAGAGTTTCAATCAATGTAGGACGGAAGCATCGCTAGTTGTCATTCCGAGGCCGGCCTTATCGGCGAGGAATCTGCTTTGGGCCGGAAAAACAGCAGATTCCCCGCGCGAAAATCCGCGCTTGAGAATGACAATCATAGGAGAGTTTCTTCAAACTTCTCTGCTAACTAAGGAGCGGGTGGGGCTTTCCCTCGCTATTCTCGAGCCGTCCAATTTTGCACGCAGCCTGGACTTTCTTTCCAAAACGGGATTCGCAGTACATCTCCCAGAAATCGCGGACACCACCAACATGTTATAAAACAATAACTTACGAGCCACACAAAGAGCAGCCCCCATGGCGCTTCAGTTGCTTTCATCCTGGATGTCTGTGGGACTCCAGTCCGGCAGCAGGGAGCAGCCATAATGCGAGACAAAGCGTGGGTACGCCTTTTGTCCTATTGCGTGGTTTTGGTGCTCGCGGGTTCCCTTGCCGTGGCCATGCTGCTGGCAGGCGCCACCCTGGCATTCGGATTCGGACACGCCTCAGCCACCGCGTCTCAGGATTCTCCCCTCATCACGGTGTCGGGTGTGATTTCCGATTCGCGTTGCGGGCCAAGACATGCCACCGATGCGCACAAGAGTCCTGCCGAATGCGCTCGCCTCTGTTCGCGGCGCGGCGCCCAGTATGTGGTAGTAAACGGCGACACCACCTACTTGCTCACCGGCAGCCGCACCTCTTTTGACGCCTTCGCTGGGCAGCGCACCGAGCTGAGTGGAACGCTCGAAGGCAACACGCTGAAAGTCGCCTCCATCCGCGCCCAGTAGCTTCTACAACATCCCTACTCTGCCGGATGCTCCGCCAGGAAAGGCTTCTTCGCCTCAACGTTCACCGCTCCGGCCACTGCAGCCGCCTGCGGACGCGGCTCTACCCGCGGCATAGCCCGGTCATCCCATTTGCCGAAAATCATTTTCCCCGCCGTCGTCTGCAGCACCGAGGTCACCGAAATGTCCACCGTCTTGCCAATCATCTTGCGGGCATTGTCCACAACCACCATGGTCCCATCGTCAAGGTAGGCCACGCCCTGGTTATATTCTTTTCCTTCTTTCAGGATGAATACTTTCATGGTTTCGCCCGGCAACACGATTGGCTTGAGCGAATTGGCCAGCTCGTTGATGTTCAGCACTTCCACGCCCTGCAGTTGCGCGACTTTATTCAGGTTGAAATCGTTGGTTATGATTTTGCCTTCGTAGACCTTGGCCAGCTCAATCAGCTTGAGATCCACTTCCCGCACCGCCGGAAAATCGTCCTCGACAATTTGTATCGTCACCGAGGCGATTTTCTGCAGCCGCTGCAGGATATCCAGACCACGCCGTCCGCGATTCCGCTTGAGCGAATCGGCCGAGTCCGCCACTAGCTGCAATTCGCGCAGCACAAACTGCGGAATCACAATCGTCCCATCGAGAAAGCCGGTTTCGGCGACATCCGCAATCCGCCCATCGATAATTACGCTGGTGTCGAGAATCTTGTAGCTTCTGCGGGACTGCTTATCCCCGCCGAAGATTCCCCCCAAAGCAGCCAGATTGAGCAAATCGCCCTTATTGGCCCCGACGATCAGCCCCACATAGGCCATCAGTAGCATGACCATGATTTGCAGGAAGCTTTGCGTGTGGCTCGCCGGCAGACTGTTGCGGATCACCAGGGCAAACAAATACGCCCCGGCAATTCCCAGCACGCTGCCAATCGCCGCTCCGATGAGACGCGTCAGGCTGATGCGGCGTAGCTTCCATTCAAAAAGGACAATGGCAAGCCCCACGCCTGCCCCCACCGCGGCATCAAGATTGGAAGGCAGCCCAAAAGGTTGGATGAGATAAGAAGTAACTGCGACAACCAGAATGAACAGAAAACGAACCAGAAATAAGTCCACGGATGGACCTCCCCGGACCTTGCCCCGCCACTCTGTGTCTTGCGAAGCCAAGCCCCCGCCAGCCGCCGCACTTCTCCCAATCTTCAATCGGCGGTCGGCGATCATGAACAGAGCCAAAAATGAAAATCAATAAACCGCTTAAAAACCTTGGCTCTGGTTCCCGCTCCCGGATTCACCTGTCCGGGCCTTTCTCTATTCAGGTGGAAGTATATACCTGATGTAAAGGCTAAGAAATCACCTACCAAATAGTGCATACACGTATCCATAAAAACGTATTTGCAGACACTTTCGTGCCGCTGCTAACCAGTTGTTGAGGCATCCGTCCAACATGCAATCAGCGGGGTGGCGGGAACTTTCCCGCAACACGTGACGTACTCAATAAAACGCACCCTGGCCACCGGGCAGTAAGCTTGGGCGGCAGGTTCGTGACGCAGATTGCATCGCCTTGTCTGGCGGCCGGGCGCAGGCAATCCGAGGATGGCTTGGCCGCCCACCACCGATTCTCGAAAGTTTTCGGGAAAGAATTGAGGAGTTGTTATGCGTGCATCCAATCTCTTTAAGAGTTTTCTGCTGGGCTTGACCTTGCTATTAGCGGCGGGCGCCTTCGCGGCCAACAAAGGACCTCTCCAAATTACCGATCCTACCTCTGTGGGTGGAAAACAACTGAAGCCCGGCGATTACACGGTGACCTGGGACGGCGACGGACCCAACGTCCAACTGAACGTCATGAAAGGGAGCAAAGTAGTGACTACGGTTCCGGCGCATATCGTCCCCGCGGATCGTTCTGTGTCTCACAATTCCATCGTCTCCACGGAAAACAGCGACGGCACCAAGTCGCTCAGCGAAATCCGTATCTCGGGAAAGAAATACGCCCTGGAAATCGGAGAAAATATGGGCGGCTCGCAAGCCGGCAGCAACGACAAGAGCGACAAATAACCCGGCTTTCCATGGATTTCGGCCACATGCAGGAGCGCAGGCGCGCTCCTTTTTTTCTGCCCTGGCGGTATTTGCGGAGGAATTTGCGCATGCTAGAATGCCGTCGCCCGTGGAGGGAAAAAATGCGCAAGGCTATTGCTCTGGCTGCGATGATCGCATTGAGCGTCTCGACTCTGATGGCTGGCGATGAAAGAGAAGACAAGCGCCTCGAAAGCTGCGGAAAAGTTTTTGGCGAAATCATGAACGTGCCGGAAGCCACGCCGCGTTTCGTGCTCGAACATGCCGACTGCGTCATTGTTTTGCCCGGCGTCAAGAAAGGCAACGGATTCATATTTACCGCCGGCTTTGGCGGCACTTTCGGCCGCGGCGCCATGACCTGCCGCGGCGGCGAGCATTTTGACGGCCCCTGGGGCGCTCCTACCATGGTTGCTCTCGAAGGCATGAACTGGGGACTCGCCGCCGGCGGAGCATCCTCCGACGTGCTGATCTTCGTGATGAATCCTTCCGGCGCAAGCTCCGTCCTCACTACCAAGGCCAAGATCGGCGGAAACGCCTCGGCCACCGCGGGCACCGTAGGCCGCGATGTCGCGGCCGAAGAGGATGTCGCTCTACATTCCGAACTGGTCACCTTCGCCCGGGCCAAAGGCTTGCTCGCAGGCATTACCCTGACCGGTTCGACCCTGCGGGCCGACGGTCCTGCGAACGAGAAAATTTATGGCAAGAAAATCGACGCCAAAGACGTGGTGCTGCATGGCGCGGAAAAACCTCCGGCTGCAGCCAAGTTGTTGCTCGACACTCTGAACACCCAATCGCCCAAGAATCTCTCCGATCCCAAGGGCCGCTAAGTCGGCAGCGCAGGATCGCGTGGCTTGCGGATGATCGCTTTCTCCGCGCCGCACGCCCACAGAGAAATGCAAGTCTCTGACCGGGCCCTGTCGTTCACCATGCGCGTCGTATCCCGTAACCATCAAAAACCGCCTCGTTGCTCACGATAGCCAAACCCTCCGCCTGCGCTTGCGCAATCAACATGCGGTCAAATGGGTCTTTGTGCGGTCCCGGTAACGAACCCGCCCGAATTCCGTGCTCAATGCTGACCGGAAGAGCTTCGAACTCCTCTTGCAAAAGATAACCTGCGAAGTCACTCGTCAGCTCGGCTGCGGCTTCGAGCCTCCCCAACCGCACTTTCGTCGCGATCTCCCACGCCGAGACGGCACTCACCAGCACGCTATTCTTCTTGTTCGCAATTAACCGGCGCACGGATGCTGGCAAAGCTGGATCCTCCGCCAGCCACCACAGCAAGGCGTGAGTGTCGAGCAGCAGCCGCATGGTCGCTATTCCCAAGCCTCCAATTCCTCTGGTGGGAGGGGTTCAAAGAAAGGGGGGCCAACGTGGATTTTCCCCTTGAGGGCGCCCGGTTTCCGATTCCCGCGCTTATCCTCAATCGCCACCAGTCGCACCACGGGCTTCGAGCCGCGAGCAATCACCACGGATTCGCCGCGGCAAGCTTTCTCGATCAGCCGCGAGAGCTGCGTCTTGGCCTTGTGGATAGTAATGATTTCCATTGTTAGCTAATCTATCTTAGCTAATCACCCTTGGAGATTGCAAGCCGCAGCGGGGTTACCTTTGTGGTGGATCGTCAATCGTTAGACGATTTGTTCGTGCTACACTCTCGCGCAGGACGTTCTTCCCCCAAGGAGAAGTCCGATGAAACAATCGATTGTACTGCTCTTAGTGTGCGTGTTGGCGCTGGAGATCGCTGGGTTCGCTGGCATCGGAGCCGACAAGACAGCCTACGTCGGCGGGACGGAAAACCAAATCAAAGACGGTGCAGAGGGCAAGTCTTCCGCCAAAGACGAGAAGAACTTTGTATTCGAATTCAAGGGCGGAGAGCTTGCCGTTCCCTACGATCAGGTGAACGACCTGGAATATGGCCAAAAGGCAGGACGCCGGCTCGCGCTCGCACTCACCATCAGTCCTTGGCTCCTTTTTTCGAAGAAAAGAAAACATTTTCTGACACTTGGGTGGAAGGACGCCCAGGACAAACAGCATGCGGCTGTGTTTGAGCTCGGCAAGTCGATTGTTAGGACAACCCTTGCCACCCTAGAGGCCAGGACTGGCAAAAAAGTTGACTACCAGGACGATGAAGCTAGAAAGAGCGGGCTAGGAGGTTAGCATGCTGGCCCTTCTTGTTTTGACTGGCCTCTTATTGCAGACGGCTCCGGCTCCGCAGACGGGGAGCCGCACCACTGTCGCGATTGCCCCCGTACCCACCAAGGAAAGTGACAATGATCCCGCAGCTTTACTTAAAGTAAAGCGTATCTTCGTCGATAGTTTCGGCGAGGATGTCATTTCAAAAGAACTTCAGGCCATGATTGTGTCGTCGTTGGTGGCGACTAAGCGATTCAAGGTGACGGAGAATCGCGAGCGTGCAGACGCAATTCTCAAGGGCGTCGCACTTGAAAAGACTTCCCAAGAACTCCACGCATACGGAGAAAGCACCGCGGTGGGTGGTGCAAGCGGCAGTTCGCACGGAGAATTAATGGGTAGCGTAGTCAATGGTAATGGCACGATCTCGGGTTCATCCAATGGTGGGTTTGTCGCTAGTCACATGGGAACTAGTGATTCGTCTGTGAATACCGAAACCATCAATGAAGCAAGAGTCGCAATACGTCTCGTTAATCCTGACGGTGATGTGATCTGGACGAGCACTCAAGAGAGCAAAGGGGCCAAGTATAAGGGAGCCAGTGCTGACGTGGCCGACATGTGCGTGAAGCAACTGCTTCGAGACGTTCAGAAGTTAGAAGACGCCAATACGCCCAGTAACGTGGCAACCCCTGCCCCTGCCAGCCACAAGTAAAGACGGCGGGCATTCGCTAGCCAAAGACGAACGGCAAGCGGCTACCTCAATACTTCGGCATCTTCGGATCGATCCGGTCCGCCCAGGCCAGAATTCCTCCCGCCAGATTGCGCGCCTTCTTGAATCCCGCCTGCCGCAGGAAATTTACCGCCTTGGCGCTGCGCGCTCCCGAGCGGCATTGCGCCACGATTTCCTTGCTCGGATCGAGTTCGCTCACCCGCTTCGGCAGATCGCCCAGCGGAATCAGATACCCGCCGATGTTGCAGATGTCGTACTCGTGTGGCTCGCGCACGTCGAGAATAAATAGGTCGTCGCCCTTATCCAGACGCTGCTTAAGTTCTTCCACCTGAATGTCGGAATGGTCGGTTTCCACTTCCATCTCCTCTCCGCGGATGCCGCAGAACTCCTCGTAGTCAATCAGCTTGGTGATGGTCGGATTCTTGCCGCAAGCCGGGCAATCGGGATTCTTGCGCAGCTTCAGCTCGCGGAACTTCATGCCCAGCGCATCCACCAGCAGCAAGCGCCCAATCAGCGGATCGCCTTTCCCTAAAATCAGCTTAAGCGTTTCCGTAGCCTGAATCACGCCCAGCAATCCCGGCAGAATTCCCAGCACCCCACCTTCGGCGCACGAAGGAACCAATCCCGGCGGTGGCGGCTCCGGATACAGGCAGCGATAGCACGGCCCTTCCGGCAGCGCAAAGATACTGGCCTGCCCCTCAAAGCGGAAAATCGAAGCATATACATTCGGCTTCCCGCTCAGCACGCACGCGTCATTTACCAGATAGCGCGTAGGAAAATTGTCCGTGCCATCGGCAATGATGTCGAAGTCCTTGAATATCTCGAGCGCATTCGCACTGCTCAGCCGCGTGTCGAATTTCTTGATATTCAAAAACGGATTGATGGCCTTGAGCTTATCCGCCGCCGAATCGAGCTTTTTCTTGCCCACGTCCGCGGTCGTATGAATGATCTGCCGCTGCAGGTTGGTGTAGTCCACCACGTCGAAATCCACCACCCCAATCGTGCCCACCCCGGCCGCGCCCAGGTACAGCGCCAGCGGCGAACCGAGGCCGCCCGCCCCAATGCACAGCACCTTGGCGGCTTTGATCTTGAGCTGCCCTTCCATCCCCACCTCGGGCATGATGAGGTGGCGCGAGTAGCGCAGGATTTCGTCGTTATTCAAACTTACCGCCGGCGGCGCGATATCAATTGTGGTAGCCATGGGAACCTCGGTTATTGCATTGATTTTAAAGGAATCTGCGCGAATCACCTAGCGACAACAGGCGGACAGACAACAACAGCAGAACGCGCAGGGAGGAGTGTAAAAAGCGTTCATGCCTTTTAAAACCATAAACTTACCGGCCTCCGGCGATCGAAGGGACTATGGAAATATTATCACTGTCTTTGACCGCAGTGGCGTCTTTCTGCAGGTAGCGGACGTCCTCGTCATTGAGGTAAATATTGACAAAAGCCCGCAATTTGCCGTCATCGGTGTAGAGGTGGCGGCGCAGTTCCGGGTGCTGGGAGGTCAGGTCAGACAGCGCGCTGCCCACCGTGCCCCCCTTCACGTCCACCGACGCCTGCTTGCCCGCATACTGCCTCAAAGGGGTTGGAATGTGAATCTTGGCCATAGGCCATACATGATGCCACAGCCAGCCCCAAAGATGCAGCCCCCCAAAGGTGTTACGACCGTGTAAGGGTCACGTGGGGACAGCCGCCCTCGGCTGTCCGGCATCTGCAATGTCCGTGTAGGGACGGGTCTTGACCCGTCCGCCGGAGCGAAGCTCCGCAGCTCTCAGGCGACCTCCACCTTCTCCCCCACCAGCTTCTTATCGCTCTCATCGAACCCGGTCAGCTCAAACGAATTCGTAATCTCCGCTTTGCCCTTGGCCACCGCCGTAATCACATAAGAGCAGCCAAACCAGTGCGCCTCGGCGAGATCGGTGGACGACCACTGCGCCGGATGGTCCGGATGCGAATGATAGAACCCGAGAATGTCTTCTCCGCGATCGCGCCCCTCGCGCTGAATGCGCACCAGTTCTTTCGGGTCGATGTTGTAGCGGTTTTGCGGCGAGTCATCTCGCGTGTTGCCGCAGCGCGCCGTCGAAGTCACAATGCGCGCGCCATCGTCATCCATCAGCCCGAGCAGCACCCCACAGCATTCGTAAGGATAGGTCTCCTCGCCATGCCGCCGAATAGCCGCATAGTCTTTGCTTGTCATCTTCAGCATAATTTTTGCATCGTCATCCTGAGCGAAGTGGCAGTTCGCGAACGCGAACTGCTGCGCAGTCGAAGGACCCCTCGCATCTATACCGT
The DNA here is from genome assembly GCA_963697035.1 of uncultured Acidobacteriaceae bacterium. Lineage (GTDB taxonomy): Bacteria > Acidobacteriota > Terriglobia > Terriglobales > Acidobacteriaceae > PALSA-270. Next base: position 138,306 of record CAVOMN010000007.1, read on the forward strand.
ACCCAGGACGTCTAAGGGAATTTCCACCCCAACCGCCTCGCAAATTCCTGACGGAGTCCAACTCGCCCCAAACTCAACTCGCCCGCAAGAAATTACCCGTGCTCCGGCACCGTCAAATTCTCTTCCCAGAACCGCTCGCTCAAATATTTATCGCCCGAGTCCGGCAGAATCGCCACGAAAACCGAACCCTCGGCCGACGCCAATTTCCGCGCTACCTGCATGCACCCCACTACCGCCGACGCCGCCGAAATCCCCACCAGCAAGCCCTCTTCGCGCGCCAGCCGCTTGCACATCGCGTAAGACTCCTCCGTCGAAATGCCCAGATCCTCATCGGCAATCGTCGGATCATAAATCTTCGGCACAATCGCGCTGGCCATGTGCTTCGCGCCTTCAATGCCGTGAAACGGCGAGTCCGGCTGCAGCGAAATGCAGCGAATCTTCGGATTGAGTTCCTTCAGCCGCCGCGAGGTCCCCACGAAAGTGCCGCTCGTGCCCATCATGGCGACAAAGTGGGTGATACGTCCCTCCGTCTGTTGCCAGATTTCGTTGGCTGTGCCATGGTAGTGAGCCTGCCAATTGGCTGGGTTCGAATACTGGTCGGCATAGAAATATTTGTCCGGATCCTGCGCGTACGTTTCCCGCGCGCCGCGAATGGCGCCGTCGGATCCATCGGCCGGATCGGTATAAATAATGTTCGCTCCGTAGGCTCGCAGAATGCGCTTGCGCTCCACCGAAACATTTTCCGGCATGCACAGCGTGACCTCAAAGCCTTCGGCGGCGCTGATCATAGCAAAGGCAATGCCGGTGTTGCCGCTGGTGGCGTCCAGCAGCACTTTGCCGGGAGCGAATTGTCCGCTGCGCCGGCCTTCGGCCACGATGTTCGACGCGGCACGGTCCTTGACGGAACCACCCGGATTGATCCATTCTGCTTTGCCCAGCAGTTCCATGCCGGGCACGTCACGCGCGATGCGCGCGAGACGAAGCAGCGGGGTGTTTCCCACGCGCTCCAGGCTGCGCACGCCAGAGACTCGCTTCTGGCCGGCCGCATCCGGCTGGGCTGTATGAGTTACATCGAGTTTGGAAGGCACGCTGTGCATAATGGCACGATCTCGCAACTAAACCGCCGGTACTATCGTAACGTACTGTAAGCGCGAAATAAGAAACACCCGGCAGCAGGTTCGATTATAAGAGAGATACTGGCGGAAACTTAACCGGAGCCGCCAGCCGGAGATTTGCATCTAACCAGACGACCGGGGACGAAGGGACCAAGGCAACCAATGGCAACCAAAGTGGAAGAACGCACTTACGAAGACGCAGTCAACTGGCTGCGCGATCACGGCTTTGACCTGATCGAAGCGCCCGGAACCCAGGGCCGCGTGTTTCTCCGGAAATACAACGTCTCGGCCGCCATCCAGAAAAATGGCGACGACGGCGTGAAAATCTTCGCCTATCCCGGCTACCTGATCGGCAGCGAAATCTCCAAGCTGGTCAACAAGGGCTATCAGCAGTTCCTCAAAACTTCCAAGAACGAAATCCCCGCCACCGCCGATCACCTGAAAGCCTTGCAACAATTCACCGAAGAATTGAAAGAAGGCCTCGGTCTGCCCAGCCTCTACAACGAGTCTCTAGGGACAGTAAGCGAAGCCTATCAATACGACCGCGTCAAAGACCGCGATAAACCCGAAGCCGCCAAACCAAAACGCCCCTGGGAAGTAGCCGGAGCGAAGGCCGCGGTCGCGGGAAAGAAGACCAGAGCGTAATCTTCCTGTCCGGTTTCGGGTGTTCTTCGAGTCGGCATTTGACATCCGTCACTGCTTGTTTTCTGCGCTAACCCATAGTCTGTCATTCCGAGCGCAGCCGCGCCGAATGGCGCAGCGGAGTCGAAGAATCCCTACCGCTCCCCGAACGCATGCAGCGAAAGAGTTATTGCGCCTACATCATGGCAAGTCTCTCCCGGCACTCTCTACATCGGGGTCACCGGCAACCTGCAAAAGCGCGTCTTCCAGCACAAATTCCACTCCCCCGCAGAGGCGATCACCATGCAAGTGGAATATGATGCCGGAAACGACAGACGAACATATTGCTACTTCCATGTCAGAGCCGTCTTCCACAATAATTCCGCCGCAACCCCGTTCGTCGTACTGGCGCCACAGGATCGCCCGGCACGCCACGATTGCACTGGCTAACATTGCAGGCGTCGCGGTATTTTGGGAGCTGTTTTCCATTCGCCGGGATCTGATTTCACGGCTTAGCATCGCCACCGCGTATCCGGCACTCCTTCTCACAGCAGCCGCGATGTCTGTCGGGCCTTGGAACGTCTTGGTCGGCCGAACCAACCCAGTGAGCTTTGATCTGCGGCGTGATCTGGGGATATGGGCCGGCATCATGGCGCTTCTGCACTCGGGGGTCGGCCTCAACGTACATCTGCGCGGGCGGCCATGGCTCTACTTCATCGATCAGCGCCAGCACGTGCGGCATGACTTGTTTGGGATCGGGAACGATTCCGGACTGCTGGCCGCGCTCTTGTTTCTCTTGCTGCTGAGCATCTCGAACGACCTCTCGCTGCGTCGCCTGGGCACGAGAACATGGAAGTCGCTACAGCGTTGGACGTACGCGGCTATGACGCTAACGTTGCTGCACGCAGTCGCGTACCAGTTCGTCGAAAAACGGCGGGCGGCATACGTAGCGCTGCTGTGGGCTGCCATCGCCACCACTGCCGTGCTCCAGGTTGCGGGATGGCGCACGACGACCCGAAAAAAGGCGGGCGGCCTGTAGAAGATCAAGAGGTTGTGCCCGAGTCGGAGCGCAAGCTGGCCCACACATTCGAATTCCAACCCCTGGCAGCACCACAGAACAGGCTGCCCCACCCGTCGCGGTGTTCGACGAGTGGGCGCCCCGCAGAATCGCGATCTGTTTCTAGAAGTCCTGCTCTAGAAGTCATCGAGCGGGTGCGGCGGCGGCACGGTTTCGCGGTGGTCGGATACGTTGTGATGCCCGAGCACGTTCATCTTTTGCTCAGCGAGCCGGAGCGCGGCAATCCCTGCGCGGTGATGAAGGTTCTGAAACAGTCGTTCGCGCGCAGTTGCTGATTTGATCGGATCACCACAGAACAGGGTGGTCCAGGAGTTAAAATGCGAATGTGTGGGCCAGCCCCCTTGCCATGGGATTAGTCGTCGATGGCGTGGTTTCTACCAGCAGTTTGGCAACTATGGCTGTGAAGGTTTCTCACCAGAACCGCCAGCAGAAGCCCTGCCACACTCGGATGAAAGGAAAAATGAAAATGTCGACCAACAAGGTTGAGAACAAGATTCCCAGGATTAAAACGCCTCCAATCGTGTCGCAGCAGGAATGGGAAGCCGCCCGGCAAAAGCTCCTGGTGAAGGAGAAGGCTTTCACCCGCTCCCGCGACGCGCTCGCCGCCGAACGCCGGCGGATGCCTTGGATGGCCGTGGAGAAGAATTACCAATTCGACGGACCCAAGGGCACGGTAAGCCTGCTCGATTTGTTCGAGGGCCGTCCTCAGTTGATCGTCTATCGCGCCTTCTTCGAGCCTGGAGTGTTCGGCTGGCCCGAGCATGCCTGCCGCGGCTGTTCCTTCGGCGCCGATCAGGTCGCCCACTTGGCCCATCTGAACGCCCGCGACACCACTCTCGTGTACGCCTCACGCGCGCCGCAAGCGGATATCGCGCGCCTGAAGGCCCGTATGGGCTGGGAGATGCCTTGGTACACCATCACGGACAGCTTCGATGCCGACTTCGGTGTCAATGAATGGCATGGCCACAACGTCTTTTTCCACGACGGCGACAAGGTGTTCCGTACATACTTCATCAACAACCGCGGCGACGAGGCGCTAGGGAGCACCTGGAGCTACCTCGACATCACTCCGCTCGGCCGCCAGGAGACTTGGGAGGACTCGCCCGAAGGTTATCCCCAGTCCCCACCCTACAAGTGGTGGAACTGGCACGACAACTACGATGCCGAGGCGTCGCCTGACGCGAAGTGGGTGGATATAATCACCAACCCGGCAGAAGCCGCCGCCCGCAGGCGCGCCGAAGAAACCAAAGCGAGTTAAAGAACCATCGAAAAAGGCTGCCCCACTCGTCGCGGTTTTCGGCGCGTGGGCGCCACGCATCTCGCTCCCTTGGTCACTCGTCACAGACTCCACCCACCGTTCTGTGATAGACGTGGCCGATGCCGATCAACCTGCATCGCTACTACGGCGCGGGATGTCTTCACTTCATCACGACCAGTTGCTATCAGCGAAGAGCGCTGCTGAGCACCCCGCAGAATCGTGATCTTTTCCTAGAAGTCATGGAGCGGGTGCGGCGGCGGCACGGTTTCGCGGTGGTGGGATACGTTGTGATGCCCGAGCACGTTCATCTTTTGCTCAGCGAGCCGGAGCGCGGCGATCCCTCCGTGGTGATGAAGGTTCTAAAACAGTCGTTCGCGCGGCAGTTGCTCAATCGGTGTCGAGCCGGGGTCGATCCACGGCGGTCCTCCTTGTGGAAGATTCCGCTTAGCGAGGGACGCATTTGGCAGCATCGCTTCTACGATTTCGTCGTGTTCACGGAGAAGAAGCGGGTGGAGAAGCTGCGTTACATGCATCGCAATCCGGTTGTCCGCGGTCTGGTGCTCGACGCCGGATCAGTGGAACTGGAGCAGTTACCGTCATTACGCTTTGGGAGAGCGCGGACCAGTGCTGGTCAACGAAGCACAGAAGGCGGAAATGCGGGTGCGCGGGATTGCATAGCGTAAGATGGCCAGCCCGCTGGGTCATACCGTCTGATTCTTGATTTTGATCGGATCACCACGGAACAGGGGGCTGGCCAATGCGCTCGAACTTTAACTCCTGGCAGCACCACGGAGCAGGCTGCCCCACTCGTCGCGGTGTTCGACGAGTGGGCACCAAGAACCTCGACCGTTTTTCGCGGAGAGCTTATCATGCGATCCGGCGCACGCGCAGTTCCGCCTTCCCCCGCTTCACTGACCAATACCGAATAAGATGACGGAACCAGACGTGCAGGTCCATGGTACCCACTCGCCGAAAACCGCGACGAGTGGGGCAACCTAGCGTTGGAATAGCGCCAGCAAAATAACATCTATGAATGGGCCAGCCCCCGAAGCCCCACGCAAATCGCCGGAGTGCGCAACTTCTGCGTAGAACGAAACAGTCTTGTCAACGTCCCTTGCGGTCATCGCATTGCTCCAGTCGTCTGAAGCACTTCGGATGGCCGCTTCATCTGCATGCGTGTCCACTCTGGGGCTGGCCGGTTGCGAAGGTGGAGAATTGGGCTTACTGCATCCGGTTAGCCCTACACCGACGACAAGAATAGCGACGAACGCTTTCACGGTCTCCTCCCTGGCCTTCAGTTCCGCAGAAAAGGCGACGCCATCGAGTGGGCATTTTACCTCAACCTCCGGCAATCTCGTCTCGTCAGCTGGCGTTAAATCCCGATTTTCGCTGATTGAGCCGTGAGGTGTTCTGAGCGGGGGGCTCGCCCATGCGCTCGAACTTTAACTCCTGGCGGCACCACGGAGCAGGCTGCCCCACTCGTCGCGGTTTTCGACGAGTGGGCACCACGAACCTCGGCCCCTTGGTCACTCGCCGCGATCTGGTGCCGGCGCCGGAACAGTGCAACTGGAGCTGGGACCGTCATTACGTTTTGGGGGAGCCGGGACCAGTGCTCGTCAACCAAGCTCAGCAGGCCGAGATGCGGGTGCGCCGGATTGCATAGTGTAAGATGGCCAGCCCACGGCACATACCCTCTGATTCTTGATTTTGATCGGATCACCCCGAAGAAGGCTGCCCCACTCGTCGCGGTGTTCGACGAGTGGGCACCATGAACCTCGACGGTTTTTCGCGGAGAGCTCATCATGCGATCCGCCGCACGCGCAGTTCCGCTTCCCCCCGCTTCACCGACCAATACCGAATAACATGACGGAACAAGACGTGCAGCTCTGCACCCACTCGCCGAAAACCGCGGGGGGCCAGCCCATGCGCTCGACTTTTAACTTCTGGCAGCACCACGAAGAAGGCTGCCCCACTCGTCGCGGTGTTCGACGAGTGGGCACCATGAACCTCGACGGTTTTTCGCGGAGAGCTCATCATGCGATCCGCCGCACGCGCAGTTCCGCTTTCCCCCGCTTCACCGACCAATACCGAATAACATGACGGAACAAGACGTGCAGCTCTGCACCCACTCGCCGAAAACCGCGGCGAGTGGGGCAGCCTCGAATCGTGGTGGTCCCAGGAGTTAAAATGCGAATGTCTGGGCCAGCCCCCCGGTCCATTCATTGACGCCGACCAGATCCTTTCCTGATGTTGCTCAAAGCAGCCTCAATCCCGTCAACTTCGTTCCCGCTTTCGTCGATCGCGGGTTTGTTCTTTCGCCATGGCCATAGGCGCCTTAGCCACTGCGACGATACGTTACCGGGACTCTCTGCTTTGAACCATTGATTGTCAGAGGTCTGTATCCAGATCGGGCAGCGCATTACCTTTGCAACTTCGACCGTTAGATTCTTGCACTGGATCCGAGGCCCAGTAAAGTGCAAGGGATCGCCACCCGTTGTCCGCTGGTCTGCCTGCACGGCTTTAGTCAAGTCGAGACGACCATATATTTGTCCGGGATTGAAAATGTCCTTGCGTTCCCGTACCCAGATGGAATTTGCGATCAATTTCGGTGCGTTTTTGTGTGAGATGATGCCGACGTTTGGGTAAAGAATCATGTGAGAGGGATCATTCCTGACAGTTCCCTCCCAACTCCAATTTGCCCCAATATGCAGGTTCCTTCTGTACCATCGAAGACGTAATTCAACTTAGATTGCGGTAAGGAATACTATGGTAAGTGCGGAGAGCGTCGTGATACCGTACTCAGTCCACAGCGGGTGAGAATCCTTAAACGTCCTGACCCAATCGGGACTTAAAATGGGGCGCAGAATGTCCATGCCGGGAGTATAGCTCCGTATCCCGGTCCGTCGTCATCGTGTGTAGGTGTAATCTGAACATCACACTCAAGCACGCAAAGCCCGCATACCTCCCTTCCACACCTTCTCCACAAATTTCTTCTTCCGGTATATTCCATTCAGCGGTCCTATCACGCACAATTCCAAAACCATGTCCAACCCCGGAGATTTCGCCTACACCGTCAAGCAGCAAGCGGACATCGTCCGCATCGTCGGCGACTACGTCAAGCTCAAGAAAGCCGGGGCGCAGAACTACTCCGGGCTCTGCCCCTTCCACGGCGAAAAGACGGCTTCGTTCTCCGTCCACGCGACGCGCCAGTTCTACCACTGCTTTGGCTGCGGAGTCTCCGGCGACGTTTTCAGCTTCGTCCAGAAGATCGAAAACATCACCTTCCCCGAAGCCGTCCGCGCCGTCGCGCAGAAACTCGGCATCGCCCTGCCGAAAGCGACATTCTCCAGCCCCGCCGAAGCCAAAGAAGCCAAGCTGCGCACCGTCTTGCTCGAAGTCCACGAACGCGCCGTCGCATTTTTCCAGGAGTGTCTCCGCCGTCCCGAGGGAGCGCACGCCCGCGAATACCTGGCCGGCCGCGGACTAAACGAAGAGATCATCAAAGCCTTCCGCATCGGCTACGCCCCCGATTCCGGCTTTCTTCTGCGCGACCGCCTCAAAAACGAATATCCCGAAGAAGTCCTGCGCGAGAGCGGGTTGTTCTCGTGGAAACAACAGGAGAACGCACAGACAAACAGCAGGTCCCTCGACTCCGCTCGGGATGACAAGGGTGGAGCAACCCCGGATGACAACAGCGAGGGAAGCAAGCTAGAAGCTGGCGGCCAGAAGCTGGCAGCTTTGTATTCCAAATTCCGCAACCGCGTGATGTTCCCCATCGCCAACGAAACCGGCCGCGCCATCGCCTTCACCGCGCGCACCCTCTCCACCGACGAAAAAGCCGGACCGAAATATCTGAACTCGCCCGAAACTGCCATCTACTCCAAGTCGCGCGTGCTCTTCAATCTCGACCAGGCGAAGGAAGCCATTCGCAAGCTCGACTACGCCATCCTGGTCGAAGGCCAAATGGATTGCATCTCTGTCTTCGCGGCCGGATTCCACAACGTGATTGCCAGCTCCGGCACCGCCTTCACCGAATTGCAGGCCAAACTGCTCGGCCGCTTCAGCAAGAATGTCGTCGTCAACTTCGACCCCGACACCGCCGGCGCGAAAGCCACCGAGCGCACCCTTGGTCTGCTGGTCGAAGAAGAATTTCAAATCAAAGTGCTCACCCTGCAGCACGGCTTCGATCCCGACCTCTTCATCCGCCGCCAGGGGAAAGACGCCTACGCCGAAGCCTTGCGCAATTCGCAGCGCTACTTCGACTACCTGATCGAACGCGCCCGCGCTCAGTTCCCGGTGCGCCATGCGGAGGGCAAACAGAAAGCCGTCAACTATCTGCTGCCCCACATCCAGAAAATTCCCAGCCGCATTGTGCGTGATGAGCTTGCCCAGGAGATCGCCCAGAAAATCGGCATAGACTCGACCGTCCTCCGTCAGGAACTCAAGCACGCCGCGGCGAACCGCTCATCGAGCGCGGTAAAGACCACCGCCGAAGCGCAGGTCACCGACGCCGAGCGCATCATCATCCGCGCCCTGGCCTCGGCAAACCAGATGCAGGCGTCGGACGAGCACATTTCCGCCCGCGATGGCGCCGAAGAAGAATTCGACCCCGCCCGCCAGGTTCACTTCGCCCTGACCAGCAAACCGATTCATCACGGACTTCCTACCGAATCCCTGATTGCAGCGCTGCTGAACGCCGCGCCCGATACCGATCCAATGACCCTGCCCCAGACCGACGCCGACCGCAACCTGCTGGCCGCCATCCTCATGAAAGAAGGCGAAGAACTAACCGCCGAGCGGGTCGAAGGCGCGGTCAGGGCGCTGCGCCGCATCCAGATCCGCCGCGAATTGGAGCAAATTCAGCAGGAGTTGCGCGGACGCAATCCCGATCCCAGCCGCCTGCAGGTTCTTCTGCAAGAAAAAATGCGCCTCAAGCGCGCTCTGATGGACCCCGGCCTAGCCGATCCCGACCCAAAGGCCAAAGCCAGCTAAAGCGCTCCATTGGAGTCACGGTCGTCCCGCCCGTACCAGCCCAACCCGGTCGCGGAACCGGCCAAATCATCTGCAAATCCATGAAACTAAAACACGAATACCGCCATCTAACTTATTATCCGGGAAGGAACATGCGGCGGAGGATCATGGGCCTTAACAGCTTCGACCTCCATGCACAGGAATCTCCGTGCTATACTCTGAAAGTTTGTGTCGGCGCACAACTCCGCCAAATTACCGTTCCCACCGATTCTATTGTGTCTTTCCGCGTCCTTCAGTGGACGAAGAGGATAATTTTTCTTGGCTCTAGACGACAAATACGACGATATCAAAAAGCTGATTGATACAGGCAAGGAGAAAGGCTATCTCACCTACGATCAGGTGAACGACCTCATCCCGCAGGATGTACAGTCTCCCGACGACCTGGACGATCTGCTGACGACCATCGGAACGCAGGGCATCGATGTGCTCGAGGGCCCCAAGATGCCCTCCTCTGCGCTCGATAAAAAATTCGACGAAGAAGAAGTTGGCGAGGACGTGGAGCTCGACCTCACGCCCGGCGCCATGGAAAAAACCAACGACCCCGTCCGCATGTATCTGCGCGAGATGGGCACCGTGCCGTTGCTCACCCGCGAAGGCGAAGTGGAAATCGCCAAGCGCATCGAGCGCGGCCAGTTGCGCGTGCTGAAAGCGCTCTCCCGTTCGCCCATCGTGATCAACGAACTGCTGGCCATGGGCGAAGATCTGAAAAAGGGTGTCCGCTCCATCAAGGAAGTGGTCACCTTCGACGAAGAAGAAATCACCGACGAAATCCTGCAGAACCGGCTGAAAGAGTTCACCGGGAAAATTGACGAACTCAACAAGGCCTACAAAAAGGCCGCGCAGGTGCAGGAAAAATTCGCCGACGTCTCGCAGAAAAAGAAACCCAAGGAATATCGCCACTACCGCATTGCGCTGGCCCGCGCCATCGTCAAGGTGTCGCTCGCGGTGCGCAACCTCGGGTTCACCAACAACGAACGCAAGCGCCTGATTGACCGCGTCAACAAAACCGTGGACGGCATGCGCTCCCTCGACCGCCAGGCGCAGAACCTGGAGAAAAAGGCCGAGGCCACGCGCAGCGAAGAGCAGCGCAAGGAACACAAGCGCCAGGCCCGTTCCATCCACGCCGAACTGGAAAAGCAGGAGCAGGAAGCCGGCGTCCTGTTCCAGGAACTCAAGCGCACCCAGCGCGAGATCATCCAGGGCGATATGGATGCCGAGCAGGCCAAGCGCGAGCTCATCGAAGCCAACCTGCGCCTCGTCGTCTCCATCGCGAAAAAATACACCAACCGCGGCCTGCAGTTCCTCGACCTGATTCAGGAAGGCAACATCGGCCTGATGAAGGCGGTGGACAAATTCGAATACCGCCGCGGCTATAAATTCTCCACCTACGCCACCTGGTGGATTCGACAGGCCATCACCCGCGCCATCGCCGATCAGGCTCGCACCATCCGCATCCCGGTGCACATGATCGAAACCATCAATAAGCTCATCCGCACCTCGCGTCAGCTGGTGCAGGAACTCGGCCGCGAACCCACGTCGGAAGAAATCGCCAAGCGCATGGACATTCCGGTCGCGAAAGTCCGCAAAGTTCTGAAGATCGCCCAGGAACCAATCTCTCTCGAAACGCCCATCGGCGAAGAAGAAGATTCGCATCTCGGCGACTTCATCGAAGACCGCGCGGTCGTTTCTCCGGCGGAAGCGGTCATCAACGTCAACTTGAAAGATCAGACCGGCCAGGTTCTTCGTACCCTGACTCCGCGCGAAGAGAAAGTCATCAAAATGCGCTTCGGCCTGGAAGACGGCAGCGAGCACACCCTCGAAGAAGTCGGACAATCGTTCGCGGTCACCCGCGAACGTATCCGGCAAATCGAAGCCAAGGCGTTGCGCAAGTTGCGTCATCCCTCGCGTTCGCGGAAGTTGCGCGCGTTTATGGATGGAGTAAGAGACTAGGTGGCCGCGGATTTTCGCGGGTGCACGTGGATAAAACTTAACAATCAAAGGCGCGGCTTCGGCCGTGCCTTTTTGTTGTACCTATCAGATAGCCAGCTATTCCCGAAATGAAACTCACCAAACATATTTCTGATGTGGGAAAGGTATTGGGAGTCGCCGCGAAATAGAATCATTGCGCAACAGGGTCGTTTGGAGGGTGGTGCCAGTGCGTACTGGACGGCGCCTGTCACGCGTTCGAGTGGCTTTCAGCCACTAGGGTTCGATTCCCTCACCCTCTGACGTCACTCGAACATTGAGATCCTGGTTGACAACGACGCTTGTGCTGCTACGATTAGATTGACAGGCGTCGTTCAGTATCTCGAAGCCCCGGGCATCGCTCGGGGCTTTGGCTTTTGGGGAACCCTGCGTCCGTCCCTGTTTCCCGCCAACCCTTACAACTTTGTCATTCCGAGCCGTCCGCAGTCGCGAAGCGGCGAAGCCTGCCCTGAGCGAAGTCGAAGGGTGTCGAGGAACCTGCTTTTGCCTGCCACTAGCTTGGACGGGAATTTTTCCTCACTCTCGAGACTCGTATCAGGATATGGCTTCAGCCATATCGTTAAAGTCTGAATGATGACCGGCTTTAGCCGCTGAGGAACGTTCGGCGGGTGGCTGTAGATGATCAAGACGTTGTGCCCTTTCGGAACTCGTCATCGACACGCCGCAGACACGATCCGACAGCGGGCAACGCCGGGCCAGGAGCGCGCGGAACGGCGAAAACCCGTGAAGTTCCTACACAAAGCCGTCCCTAGTTGAATCTCGACCTTCTTGACAGCAACCGTCTCTGTAGGCTGAAATCAGAAAACCTTCCTGTTAAAGGGGAACAACGTATTGAAGGATCACAGGTGGCCCACCTTTGCGGTTTTTGCAAAGGTGGGGCGAGATGAACTCATGCAGCATCGTTTTTCCGCCGCATGACCGCCGCTCCCCACTGATTGATCTTCACCACTCCCGCTTCGCCGTAAGCATAGCTGCTCTACGTCCATTGCTCCGGCTCCTGCACCAGACCTCGCTTTACCGGATTCTCGTGCATATAGCGCAGCTTCTTCGATTCGCTTGTGCTTGCTCCACACGTTGAAATCATAGAATCGCCTTTGCCAGACGTGATTGGCCTTCCCCGCGAATAGATTGTTTGTCCGTGTTTCCGCCGCTGCCGCCAGGGCCGCAACGCGTGCCGCGCGAAGCCTTGCTTAACCGCCTGGATTACCCGCGAAGGAGCGCTTTTCTCCGCCTCGCTGATCAGCAGATGCACATGTTCGGGCACCACGACGTAGCCCACGACGACAAACTCATAGCAAGTGAACGTGATGAAATGCAGATGTTCGGTGCCGTGGTAGCGCTTGAGGCGGCTGGGCATCCGCGCAAGCTACCACAGCGCTGCAAAAAAGAATGTGATGGCCGCTCCCCACCTTTACAAAAAACGTAAAGGCGGGCCACCCGGCGGAACGGCCACGGGCGAAGAGGTTACACTACCCTGCAAAGGATCGATCCAAAACATGAAATTCCTAAATAGAATCGGGCGGTTTTTCTCGCCCTCAGCCCCCAAAGATCTGAAGGTCCTGGCCGAAGAAATGAAAAGCCATGCCGACAACATGTTCGTCGCCGGGAGAAAGCCGACTGCCAAAGATATGAGAAATTATGATGACCGGATAGCTCTTCAATGTGAGCGCCAGCCATTGAAATGGCATGTCAGCATCTCCTGCATGCAAGCGGATTCGGTGCCGTCGGAGCGCGATGTAGACCTCATAAGAAGTGCTTTCTATCACACCGCCAAGAAGGAACAGGTGGCCATAAAGCGCGACGTACGCAACGAAGGCGTAATTCATCTATATTGTTCGCATTCGACGGAGAACAAACCCCTCCAAGCCGAAGCAGAGGCAAAACACCCGGGTAGCAGCTCAAGCGTGTTCGAGAAGGCAGGAATGAAATTTGTCAGCGGTAGCAGTTGGCTTCTTCTGCCTTCTCGGTTCGAAAACAGGATATTCATTACAGTAGGAGAACCCGGCAAGCTTGGATCTCTCGTATGGGTAGTGGTGCGGCCAATACACGAGAGTGCACCAATAATTAACATTTCATTCGAATCGATAGAGTCTGGCTGGAATTACTTATTCATCCCGGACGGGAAGACAGCCTTTGCGTGTCGTGTCGAGGGTCGATGCTACGAATGTTGGGTTCCGGATTCGCTGCGAGATGCTTTTCCCCAATGCTTTGATACCGCACCTTAAACCCAAACTACGATCACCGCTCCTGAGCTCATAGGGACAGATTTGTTCTTCGAGCGAGATCCCACGTTTGCCAAAAGCAGGCAAACATGGGGCACCCCAAGGTTCAAAATGAGCGCTTCTCTTGAGAGTTATTCTTCCCCCGGTGCAGATGTCGGCCACCCGCCAACGTTTTGTCAGTCGCCGAATTTCTCCTAAGCCGATTTTGCGGTACACTCGTTCCACTCTCGCCAGGTTTTTTTGAGTAGTAAAAAGGGGCAACCAACATGCGTTTTTACACTGGGCTAGTTCTGGGACTGTGTCTGACTTTGCCAGCATCGGCTTTTGCCGATTTTCGCTACGAGGAGACCACGCAGCTTACCGGTGGCTCAATCGTGAACATGACCAAAACCCTTGGGGTTTTCAGCAAAAGCGCGCGGCAAATGACCGACCCCACGAAATCCACCATCCTGGTGAAGGGCAACCGCATGGCGCGGATCAATCCAGAGGGCACCGAGATCATCGACCTCGACCAGGAAACCATCACACATATCGACCCCAGCAAGAAACAATATTCCGTGACCACCTTTCAGGAGATGAAAGCGGCCATGCAAGAGGCCATGCAGAAAGCGGCGCAACAGCAGCCCTCGCAGCCACAGCCTCAGCCGCAAGCCGCACCCGCCGGGCAGCCCCCAGAGATGCATTTCAAAGTGAGTGTGAACAATACCGGACAGAGCAAACAGGTGGCCGGCTTATCGGCGGCGCAGTCCATTCTGAAAATGACATTGGAGGCCAAGGATCAACAGACCGGGCAGACGGGAAACATGGCCATCGCCAACGATATGTGGATGGTTCCGGAGATTCCCGGCTACAACGAAGTTCGCGATTTCAACGAACGCATGGCCCGCAAAATGGGCGATATGTTTAGCGGGGCCGCTGTGGCTCCGCCATCCCTGATGTCGCCTCAGGTCATGCAGGCGCAGCCGGGAATGTTTTCCGGGATGGCGGACATGGCAAAAGAAATGTCAAAGCTCAAAGGTGTTCCCGTATCGCAAATCATTCGCCTGGGCTCAACGCCCGATGGCAGCCCGCTTCCCGCGGCGTCGGAGGCGGCGCTGCCTCCGTCAAATGCGCCAAATCTGGGTTCGGCGGCAGGCCAGGCGGCCGGCGATGCCGCCAGCAACGCAGCCAACTCCGCCGCGAACAGTGCTGCCGCGCAGGCCGAGAGCAAGGCTGGGAGCCATCTGGGTGGCTTCGGGGGCGTGCCCTCCAGCCTGGGCAACCTCGGCTTCGGCGGATTTCATAAGAAAAAGAAAGAGCAACCCGCTCCGCCGGCCGCCACGCCCACCCCGGCCTGGGCGGTGCTGATGGAAACCAGTGTTGAGACCACTGGCCTGTCCTCCGCATCCATCGATCCCTCGGCGTTCAGTATTCCTGCTGGCTACAGCAAAGTGCCATCCGAGTACCAGAAGCATCAGTAAGACGGGCCGGCGTGGTCCATGCCTTTCTCATCAAAGGGCAGCCCGGTCAAGGTTCGTATCAGGGCATGGCTTCGGGCGGGTGGCCGACATCTTCACCAGGGAAGCATAACTCTCAAGAGGAGCACTCATTTTCAACCTTGGGGTGCCCCATGTTTGCCTGTTTTTGGCAAACGTGGGACCTCGCTCGAAGAACAAATCTGTCCCCTATGAGCTCAGGAGTCGTGATCGTGGAGTCGGCCGGGTGGCCCATTCAAGCCCGGTTTTGGCTTGAGTGGGGACGTTCACCTATCACAGATTTAGTCTCGCCTGACAAACTACATTCTCCTCATGCCTTGGGGACTGACCCGTTTTCACCAGAGTGGTCAAAGTCATTTCGTCACATTCTGCTGTGACCATCGTCGCCATTTGTTGACCACGGACGCAGCCCGCCGAACCTTCGAGTCTGCCTTAGAGCGGCTGCGTCGTAGTTACAGACTGTATGTGTACCGGTACGTGATCATGCCCGAACATGTTCACCTCCTGCTTAGCGAACCGCAACTGGATACTCTTGCCGATGCACTGAAGTCACTGAAACAAGGAGTATCGCGGCGTTTGATTGGGAAAGCAGATCATTTCTGGCAAAAGCGATATTACGATTTCAATATCCGAAATTACCCGCAGTTTGTGGAAAAGCTGCGTTATATTCATCGCAATCCGGTCAAGCGGGGATTGTGTGAACATCCGCAGGCCTGGGAGTGGAGCAGTTTTTGCCACTACGCAACCGGCTTTGAAGGACGGGTAGAAATCGAGTCGGAATGGACGGCACGGAAACGCGAGCGAGCGGCGGGGAGACTTTGTGCAGCAGTAGAACTGCCCCACTCAAGCCAGAACCGGGCTTGAATGGCCACCCTTCTTATGAAGTGATACAATACTTACAACAGTTACATCCGGAGGATCGATGAAGCAATCGCGCACGATGGTGCTGAGTATGCGCCTGCCGGTGGAGAGCGGAAAGCGTCTGAAGCGCATCGCGCATCGGCACGGCTGGACGGCGAGCGATGCCAGCGCGCGGCTGGTGGAAGAGGGCTTAAGGCGGTCGGAATTTGCCTTCCTGGATTTTCGCGATTCACCGGCAGGCCGGCAAGCCTATATCCAAGGCAGCACCCTGGCGATATGGGAGGTCATGTTGCTTCTTCGAAGTTACAAAGGAAATGTCAAGGACGTGGCCAAGCATCTGAAATGGCCTGAAGCGAAGGTTCGAGCTGCCCTCAACTATTCGGAGGCATTTCCCGGAGAGGTGAACGACGCGATAGCAGAGAACGATTCCACTGATTTCGACAGCCTAAAGCGCATGCTTCCTCAAGCGGTCGACTTTGCCTCCAGACAGACCAAACGGGGCTGACATGCTCAGGCTTCTTCTGGATGAGCACATCTCCCCAGACGTAGCGAATGGCATTCAACGTAGGAATCGATCGGTAGTTATCCACTCCATAGTTATCTACTCCATGGCGCAGTGGGAAGGTGGAAACTTCCTTGGGAAGGAAGATTCCGTTTGCCTGTTGGAAGCAGCGAAGCAACGCTTGACCCTGGTCACGTATGATCGCAGGACGATTCCTCCATTGTTAAAGCTCTGGGCAGAGGAAGAGCGATCCCATGGCGGTGTGATATTCATCGATGAAAAGACAATCTCGCCGGCGGACATTGGAGGGCTAGTCCGTGCTCTAATTTCGCTCGCTGACGAGGCCGGGGGAATGGACTGGACCAACCAAGTGTACTTCTTGCGGAGCGGACGCTGACGCAGCTCAATAATCGGGGTACGTCCCGTCGGTTCCCGATTTTCCTGGGGTTGCATCGCTATTCCTGAGAAAGGACCCTCGATGAACGTTACACAACTCATAGCCCAAACTGCTGTCACTTTCACAGCCGCCTCGGTAGGTGCATTCCTTGGCGCCTTCCTGACGCGGCGAACGGAGCGTTTCAAACATCTTCAAGACTTGCGCTCGGCGGCCTACATTGATTTTGTGAGTGGTGTAGCGAATGCGGCGCATCGAACAGGCGGCATCGCTGAAGTTGCGGATGCTCGCTGTAGAATTGCGATTTATGGCGGTAAGGACGTTATGCGTTCTCTGTCGGGATTCATCGCACGCGGGGCGCAGACACGCAATCGAGAGGGGATGCAGGCGTTCGCTGAATTGTGCCTGGCAATGAGGGCGGAAACCGGACGCGAATATGCATCCTCTGAAGACATCAACCGAATTCTATTTAGTTTAGAGCCGTGAAACCGTCGCACGGGTGGCCCAGATCCCACTCAGCATAAGTCTCGGCAGATCGGGTACCCCTTCTCGCCGTTTTTGCGAGGAAGCATACTTCAACTTGGGCTCCACAATGCAAAACTTAAATTGTGAGGAAGGGATTTGTTCTTCGAACCGGATTTCACGTGTGCCGGCCTCGGGCGAACATGGGCACCCTCTGAGTGGGGAAAACCGGGGACAGGACGGAACGTTCGCTCAGAAAAGAGCTTCCAAATCCCGCGCTCCGT
The DNA here is from genome assembly GCA_963697035.1 of uncultured Acidobacteriaceae bacterium. Classification (GTDB taxonomy): domain Bacteria; phylum Acidobacteriota; class Terriglobia; order Terriglobales; family Acidobacteriaceae; genus PALSA-270. The sequence goes on from CAVOMN010000007.1 coordinate 155,595, forward strand.
GAACCACACGCAGAACAACGAGCTTTGCTCGCTGCACCTGATAGAAAAGCAAATGTTTTGAAAATCCGCCGATAGGCATGCTACGAACATTTCTCAGTTCGGGAGCTTTGAACGAGCAAATCTTCCCAGTGGCTGGGTTTCTTAAGGCGCGCAGGACAGTAGCAGTTACAGCCTTATCCCAACGCTTGGCCAAGGGCTTCCCAGACTTCGCTATATACCAATCTGCTTGTTCCAAAATATCAGCGACAGCCAAATCACTGAGAACAAGCTGAACTTGTTTCAAGTTCTCCGTGCCCGCTCACGCAGGGCGGAGATCAAACCTTTTCTTCTTATCTCCGCGACCGGCAGTTCGATCTTGGGGCCCTTGGCTGCCGCTATCAGGTCTTGCTCTAAATTTCCCAGACGGCGTTCCTTGTCTTGGCGAATCAGTTCGCGGACGTACTCGCTTGGCGTTCCCCAGTCTCCGGACGCGACTTGTCCTTCAACGTAGTTTTTCAGGGCTTCGGGGAGTGAGATGTTTAGAGAGGTCATTGCCATACCGTCATATTATGGCAGTTTATGACGGCTTACTCAAATCAATTTTGACTCCTCTGTCCCCAAATTTCCTGATTCGGCCCCGCCGTTCACCTACTGCTGCAATGAGAATCCAGACGGCAACGCTGCTTCAAGATTGATTTGTTCTCTGGTGATGGGGTGGTGGAAATTCAGAAATCGGGCGTGCAGGAAATATCCTCCATCGCCCGGGAGGCCGGGGAGATTTTCAAGAGGCTGGCCGGATAAACCGTACAGAGGATCGCCTACCAGCGGATGGCCGATGGATGCCAGATGGATTCTGATTTGATGAGGGCGTCCCGAATTCAGGCTTACCTCAAATGTTGTGGTGCCTGCTGTCCCGGTTGACGCCGTGCTGCTTGGCGCCCGTGAGATCACCTTCGCCAATGACCGTGACGGCTTGCCACTCGGGTTGGCGGCCCACACCATGCCGATGCGCGGGTGCGGTACAAGGCCGATGGGTGTGAGGATTTCGTACTCGTCGTGCTGGGCGTCGTTCTGAGCGACGTTTTGAGCCAGCGCCCAATAAATTTTTTGAATTCTGGGTGTGTTCCAGTCCGCGCATAGTTTAGAGGCGGCCTCCGCTGTTTTGGCGAAGAGAACGATGCCGGTTGTGCCTCGGCCTAATCGGTGGACAGGGTTTGCGTTGGGGCTTTGCTTTTGCACCAACCGCAGGAGGGTATTTTCCATAAAGCCGCCGCCGGGGAGCGTCGGCAGTCCGCCAGGTTTGTTGACGGCCAACAAATGGGGGTCATCAAACAATACTTCGAAGTGCTGAGGAGTGTCCGGTTCGATCCAGGGTGGACGGTTCCAGACAAGCGTTTGGCCTGAAATAAGCGATTCGCTTCCGGTCGCAGTGACGCCGTCGACGGTGACTTCGCGGTTGTTCAGTTTTTGTTGCCAGGCTTGTTGGGATGAGTGTGGGTAAAGGGTTGCCAGGTGTGAAAGGAGGGCTCGCCCATTATATTTGCTGCTGATGATGGTGGTATAGGCATAGCCCCGGTTGAGCATGTGGTTTGAGTGTAAGCTATGGCATCTGCGGCAGGAGTTGCTGGGTTGCGAGCGCCAGGCTGGAAGGACCATCAGATGCGAAAAGGGTTTACAAGAAGACCACAACCGGACGCCCCCGCGACGCCAGTCAAGAACTACATCACGCCGAGCGGCCTCGAGCGCCTGAAAGATGAGCACCGGTTTCTGCTCACCCGGGAACGCCCGGCGGTGACGGAGGTGGTGGCGTGGGCTGCCAGCAACGGCGATCGCAGCGATAACGCCGACTATCGGTACGGCAAGCGGCGGCTGCGGCAGATCGATGGGCGGATTCGCTTTCTCACCAAGCGAATCGAAGCCGCGGAAGTGGTGGACCCCGAAGCTCCCAGAACAGGACAGGCCAGAACGGGACAGGAAAGAACGGGACAGGAAAGAGCGGGGCAGGCGGCTACAAAGACGCGGGCATTCTTCGGAGCGACCGTGCGCTACGCCAATGCCGCGGGAGCATCGCGAGTGGTGAGCATCGTGGGCACCGACGAAATCGATCTCAACCGCAACTACATCAGTTGGGTGTCACCTCTGGGGCGCGCGTTGATGAAGTCGGCAGAGGGTGACAGCGTAGTCCTTCACTTGCCGGGCGGTACAGAAAACCTGACCGTGCTGGAAGTGCGTTACGAGCGCATTGCTGTGGAACCGTTCCGTGAACCAGCTGGATCCGAGGCCTCGGCGGCGCGCCGCACCTTTCGCGGTGTTCGAAAGGGCCTGCCCTGAGCGGAGTCGAATGGGTGGGAGTCCACGGGAAAATTCGGGGACATCCATCATGCGTAAAAGTCAAGAGGAGACGGAGGCGGGTGGCCCGGCCAACCAGGGCTTCTCGCGAGGGTGCCCCGCTCAAGCTCTGCTTGAGCGGGGATTTTGACGTTCGTCCGTCACAGATGACAACACGCCCGCGGGTAGCGCACCCTTTCCATGAGAAGTAGAGTTTTGTGGGAGCCACCACAAGCCTAGGGTGGCCCATCTTTGCGCGCTCTTTGCGCAAAGGTGGGATTCCGCGGAACCTAGCCTCTTGGGCTCCGTGGCTGGCGGCTCACATCTCGCCGGTTCGTAATTCTCTCCGCGAGGGGCGAAAGCGAAGCAGCCGTCAAACTCAAGGGCAGCGGGCGAGGGCGCCCGCTCCACATTTCCCATTTCGGGAATCGCCGCGTTTCTCCTCCGAAAATGCTTGCCTTACGCATTCTCAGAAATTTCCAATAGAAAGAGGACAAAAGCGGATTCCTCGGCACGCTCTCGCCTTCGGCTACGAGCGGCTCGGAATGACAGGACGGGCGAGTGGGCATAAACACGCAGAAACCGAAAATGACCAGGCCGAAAATGATCGGTCCGAAAATTATCCGATCTAAAATCATTGAAGACAAGAAACAGCGGGGCGAATGGGCAGAATCGGTTTTCATGGCCCGGGCCAACGAGCATGGTTTGCCCGTGAGCAAGCCCTGGGGAGAAATGTGCCCCTATGACTTCGTCATCGGCAAGACCGGACGCTTCGTTAGCGTGCAGGTAAAGTCCACCCTGAGCAAAGAAAAAACCGGATACGTTTGCACCGTGCGCGGCGGCCATCGCGCCTACGATGCGGGATCGTTCGACTTCCTGGCAGCCTATGTCGTCCCCGAGGATGCTTGGTACATCATTCCCGCCAAATTGATTCAGGGCAAAGAATGCATCGCCCTCTATCCCAATTCCCGCACCGCGAAATACGAGCCGTATCGCGAGGCCTGGGCGTTGTTGCGGGAGGCGGTGCAGGCGGAAGCGGGCGAGAGCGCGTCAGGCGAGTCTGGGGCCACCGCGCAGGAGGAGAGGGCAACGGAGCCAGCACGGTTTCCGGCGACAGCAGTTGGAAGAATGGAGGCGGCGCTGAGTTTTTTTCGCCGGCAGATGGGAGGGTGAGTCGCGAATTACTACCCGGCAGCGCTCACGCACCTGGAGTTCGATCCGCGTACATCCGCGAGAATCCGCGGCTGGAGATTTTTTCTGTTTTTTCCTTTTCTTTCCACAAACAATTTCCGTCCTCCACAGTTTCTTCACAGTTGGGGACGAAATCCTGGTTGCCGGGGGGCATCCGCTCAGGCAAAGTACCCTGCAATGCATGCGTGCGATGTCTTACCGCTCTTGCCGGAGATTGCGGCGGGGCTGGCGGATGCTGGCGGTTCTCGAGGGTGAACGGTCAGATGGTTTCCGGGCGCGCTTCGGCGCGTTGGGAGCTTGGGCTCTGCGGCCTCCTCAACGAGTCCTCCTCAATAGGTGAGGACTGAGCCGCTGGCTGCTGCAGTCACCGCGCCGCCATACGGCGGTGCGAGGCAGGCGGCCTATCCCGGATGCCCGGGATAGGGACGATGTCCACGAGCAAATACGGCCCCGGTGGCTGGCTGGGGCCGTAATTTATATTGCCAGTTCAGCTCTCAGCTCTCAGCTCTCAGCTCTCAGCTCTCAGCTCTCAGCTCTCAGCTTTCAGCTTTCAGCTTTCAGCTTTCAGCTTTTAGTCTTCGGTCCTCAAGCTTCGAGCGAGGAGCCGCATTTCTTGTTGCCGGTTCGCCATCCATTCGCCTACACTAGGCGCAAGATTCTTTTTTGAACCAGGGATATTGAAGGCGGCTGGAGACTTTGCAATTCTTCTTGGTTTTCCTAACTAATATTTTTCATCCACAGCGCGTTGAACGCTACCATGCATTCTTCGCGGCGAACGTTTGGTAGAGAATTTTGGCGACCACCGACTACAGCCTCGCGCATTCCCTGCCGGCCAATGTTGAGGCCGAGCGGTCGATTCTGGGCGCCATTCTGCTGGATAATTTTGCGTACAACCAGGCGGCGGAAAGCCTGAAGGCGGACGACTTTTCGTTGGACTCGCACCGACGGATCTATGCGCGGATCGTGGATCTGGCGGAAGCGTCGAAGGCCATTGACCTGATCACGCTGTGCGAGGAACTGGACCGTAGCAAGGAGCTCGAAGCCATCGGGGATGTGGCTTACATCTCCAGCCTGCTGGATGGGGTGCCTGACCGGCCGAGCATTGAGCATTACATCCAGATTGTGCGGGACAAGGCGCTGCTGCGCGGGCTGATGCATGCGGCGAACGCGGCGATTGGGCGCGCCGCGGATCAGAGCGATCCGGCGGAGGAGATTCTGAATGACGCCGAGGCGGCGCTTTTTCAGCTCTCGGAAAAACGCATTGGGCGCGGCTTCATGGGCGTGCAGGAGATTATCAAGGAATCGTTTGGGTCGGTAGATGCCCTGTTGCAGCGCGGGCAGCGCATCACGGGAATCGAAACGCACTATGCCGATCTCGATGAGAAGACGAGCGGATTGCAGCGCTCCGATCTGATCATCATTGCGGGGCGGCCTTCGATGGGCAAGACCGCCTTCGCCATGAATATCGCGGAGAATGTGGCGATCGAGGATCAGAAGGTGGTCGCGGTGTTCTCCCTGGAAATGTCCAAGGAAGCGCTGCTGCAACGCATGCTGTGCTCGGTGGCGAAGGTGGATTCGCACCGTTTTCGCACCGGGTCGCTGTGGCAGGATGATACGCGGAAGATCACGCAGGCGCTGGAAAAACTGACGAAGGCGCCCATTTACATTGACGACACGCCGGGAATCGCGCTGAGCGAAATGCGGGCCAAGGCCAGGCGGCTGAAACAAAAGCACGGCAAGCTTGACTTGATGATCGTGGATTATTTGCAGCTGATGTCCGGGGGAAGCCGGCGGTATGAGAACCGGACGCAGGAAGTCTCGGCGATTTCGCGGGGGCTGAAGGCGGTCGCGAAGGAGCTGCAGGTTCCAGTGATTGCGCTTTCGCAGTTGAGCCGCGCGCCGGAGAGCCGAGGGGCAAGCGACCACCGTCCGCAACTGGCGGACCTGAGGGAGTCTGGCTCGATTGAGCAGGACGCCGACGTGGTGGCATTTGTCTTCCGCGAAGAGGTCTACAAACCTGACGAGCCGGAGCTGGAAGGGCTGGCGGAGATCATTATCCGAAAGCAGCGAAATGGCCCAACCGGCACGGTAAAGCTGGCGTTTTTGAAGAGCTCCACGCGGTTTGAATCCATGATGCAGGCTGGCATGGAGCCCATGGAATGAGCCTGTGCCTCACTTCCGGCTCAGCGCTGGTTTCGGCGGGAAAATGAAGGGCTTGGGCTGTGGAAAAGCTTGTGGAAGTGATTCCGGTCACGTCAGACTCTGTCAGCCTCAAGCGTGAAGCCAGCGGCTATCGGCTCCGCTGTAGCCGCGCAAACTGCACATTCAAAAAGGATTGATTGGATTTTTCCGCTTGGATGGGGCGGGCTTTCGAAATGTTGCAGAGATGAGGCAACTGCGGGGATTTGCACATTTCACAGGACATGTCCAATCGGGCAAGAGCGGTTGGGCGGGGCGATTTGTGGGGCGATCCCGGTGGGCATTTCGACCGCGATGGGGTAATTTCAAGGAGGGGATTCCTGAAAGAGACGACGAAATTGGGGTCAGTTCCGTCTGTCCCCGAATTATCGTCCCCGAATTATCCGTCCCGAATTATCCCCCGAATTATCCCGAATTATCTATCCCGTCTGTCCCCGAATTATCTGTCCCCGAATTATCCAATTATCCGATTTCCAGACGGGTCTTATTTAAGCTGCGCCCATACACTGCCTACATCGAGATACTGCCTCATGAAGTCTATTTTTCCTTCCGAATTGATATGGTACGTGAAGCATTGGGCAACCCTATATTTCTGACCTAAGAAACTATTTGGGTCTTTCGGCCATGGCCATTTTTGTTCGTTACCGAACTTAATCACCTCCTCGCTGATTGTACCGATATTCCAGTACTCAAACACACCCCAATTCTTGGTGGCGACGTTGCTTATAACGATAGGCTCTTTCTTATCCGCTGACCCTGCCTTGAGCCACGACACAACTTGGTCTTTACCTTTGATTACTTTAATGTAGGGCATCATTCCCCATTCGATATCGTCTGTGATCTGCGCCTCGGCGGCCGCAATGTCTCCTGATACGATCGCCCAAAGAAAAGTGGAAAAGACCGTTGCTTTTGAGCCTTGTTTTAATGCTTCAGTATTGAGATCGATCGATTTAAAAGTTTCGAAATTGAGGCCGTCATATGTCTTCATCTGGAATCTCCTTTTTCAGTCCTGATTCGCTGACAATCACGTGGAAGGACTAAGACACGGCGGGTGGCTGTAGAAGGGAAAATTCGGGGACAAAAATTCGGGAAAATTCGGGAAAATTCGAGGGACAGACGGAACTGACCCCAATTTCTCCGTCCCAATCCGGGAAATCGTCGCCCCACGGCAACCCAATACTTGCGCCGCGCCCGCCCGCATCTGATAGCTTGTCCGCATGGCACGCCTGCCGCGTGTAGTGATCGCCGACGTTCCGCATCATGTTACCCAGCGTGGCAACGCCCGGCAAGTGATCTTCGGCGGCGACCCCGACCGCCTCGCTTATCTCGAGCTGTTACGCCAGCACTGCGCACTCTACCGCCTCTCCCTGCTGGGCTACTGCCTCATGTCCAATCACGTGCATCTGATCGTCATTCCGCGCACCGCCCATTCGCTGGCCCAGGCGCTCAAGCACACTCACGGACGCTACGCCGCCTACTGGAACGCGCGCCAGTCTTCGAGCGGCCATGTGTGGCAAGGGCGGTTTTATTCCTGTCCGCTTGACGATTCGCATCTCTGGACCGCGCTGCGCTATGTGGAGTTGAATCCGGTGCGGGCCGGCATGGCTGATGCGGCGGCGCAATGGAGATGGTCGAGCGCCGCGGCGCATTGCGGTGCCTCCTTCATTGATCCCCTGCTGGAGATGGAACTTTGGCGAAAGCGATGGACGGCAGCCGAGTGGAGAAGCTATCTTGCCGCCGGAGAATCGCCGGTCGAAGTGGCCGCGCTGCGGCAGTTCACCCACACCGGCCGGCCGCTGGGGAGCGCCGCCTTCGTTGCCGAACTGGAACAATCCACCTTGCGCCTGCTCACTCCGCGCAAGCGCGGCCGCCGCCAAAAGCTCACTCCTGATCCTGACCAACAGCCAATCGAATTTGTCGCGTAGTCAGAATTGGGGTCAGTTCCGTCTGTCCCCGATTTACGTCTCGTCTGTCCCCGATTTACTCTGTCCCCGATTTACTCTTGTCCCCGATTTACTCTTACTCCCTTTGTAGTTGCCCTTATTATCGTTGTATGCGCCTTGCTCGCTCGATCGCGCGGCGGCAACTCCGAGGTCGCGGATGACGCCCTCGCTGCCCTGAACCGCTGCGACGGCTGCAAAACAAACTTCCGCAACTTCGATTATCTGACCAAAGTCGAAGGCAAGGGCTATCTGTGCGAGAACTGCCGGCGGGCGCTCGCACCGGCCCAACCATAGGGCGGGTGGGTGTAGATGATCAAGACGTTGTGCCCTTTCGGAACTCGTCATCGACACGCCGCAGACACGATCCGACAGCGGGCAACGCCGGGCCAGGAGCGCGCGGAACGGCGAAAACCCGTGAAGTTCCTACGCAAAGCCGTCCCTAGTTGAATCTCGACCTTCCTGACAGCAACCGTCTCTGTAGGCTGAAATCAGAAAACCTTCCTGTTAAAGGGGAACAACGTATTGAAAGATCACAGGTGGCCCACTTTACGTTTTTTGTAAAGGTGGGGAGCGGGGAAGGTCAGACGTCCTATGGTTTTCTGTTGGGTCGTGTTAGATTGCGCGAGTGCCGAGTCATCTGAAACAGTGCCATGGCGCTAAGGCCGCGCTGCATGAGTCCATTTCTCCCCACCTTTGCAAAAGACAAAATCGCAAAGGTGGACCACCCGCCCGCCAAAGGGGGATGTGTCATGAAAAAACTGGTTGTCTCACTGCTCCCAGGAATGCTACTGACTGCCTTCGCTCTCGCCCAAAATCCGCCAGCCGAGGCGGAGCACCAAGCGCCAGCGGTAGCCGCTGAATCTCCGGCGCAAGGTCCAACTCAGTTCGCGGCGAACACCGTAATCGTCGCCGAGCTGTCGAAATCGCTGGACGCCAAGAAAGCGGAAAGCGGCGACCCAGTTGAAGCGAAGACCACAATGGATGTGCTTTCGCAAGGCAAAATCGTAATGCCCCGGAATACCAGAATCGTAGGACATGTCACCACCGCTAAGGCGCACGGCAAAGAATCCCCGGGTTCAAATATCGGGATAGTCTTCGATCGCGCCATCACGAAAGACGGCCGCGAGCTGTCGCTTACCGCTTCGTTGCAGGCAATTGGCGCTCCCATCAACCAGAACGCATCAAGCACTTCCGAGAGGGCTACTCCTGGAGGAGCGTACGACGTCGCTGGGCAGCAAATCGGCGATGTCCAGGGCCACATGGACGGCGGCCCGCGGACAGAGTCCACCGCTACAGAAAACCCAACCCCATACTCTCATTCTTCAGCGGGCGCGCTCGGTCCGAACAGCCAGGGTGTCATCGGGTTGAAAGGGCTGGAGCTGAAGAATTCTGGACAAAGCTCAGTGGTGAGCTGCGGGAACAAGAACTTGCATTTAGACGGCGGGACACAGTTGATTCTGCGCGTGCAGTAGGCGGATCGGAGCTGAGGACGGGCGCAAAGGTGGGGCACCCGGCGGGAGCGGACTCCGCCGCTGACGCTTCGACTGCTTCATGCCCTGGTCTCGCCGGGGTTGAGAGATTTGGGATCATACTGGCGGCACGACTCAGAGGGATCGTGGTCCGTGGCTTCGGGACGGGTCCCAGGTTTGCCAAAACCGGGCAAACCTGGGGCACCCCATATCCCGGCTCAGTGCTCGTCTTCAGAGTTGTACTTCCGCCACGAAGCTTGGGCCACCTGGCAGTGCCTAAAGGCACGGTTGAAGCGATGACCCTGCGGCATCGCTGACGCGATGCCCTGATACGAAACTCGTGCCGTCCGCTCAAGCGTCAGCTGCAGGTGCCGGCTTTGTGCGGTCCCCAGAAGCCTGACAGCACGCTGGGCTTGACGATGCGAAATGCGCCGCCGGGAATCCATTCAATCTCGGTGAAGGCGAGTTTCCATTGGTCGAGCGGACCGATGACGCCGGAGCGATACCACTTGCCGTCGGACTCGAGAATTTCTCCGGCGAAGCCGAGGTCGGCGGGTTTGCCTTCGAATTGCACGTTGTAAAGCTGTGCGTCATTTTTCAGAAAATTGGTGGGATCGTCGGAAAGAATGTAGTGCCAGTTGCCCAGCATGACCCACTGGCCGGTGCGGGGATGTTGCATGACGACAAGGCTTTCCGCGGGGTCGGCGCCAAATTCGGCGAGGCAATCGACGGTGTAGCCCGCCTGCCATCCTTTGGGCACGCGCGGAAATTTGGCGCAGGGGCGCAGCACTTTCCAATTCAACAGATCGTGCGATTCGGAGACCCAGGCGCCGGGGAGACCATCCACGCGAGTGCCGGTGGTGTACATGAGCCAGCGGCCATTTTTTTCGTCACGAATAATGTTGGGATCGCGGCCGGGAACGGCGATGCCCAGGACGGGATCGGAAACTTTGGTCCAGCGCGTGAGGTCGTCGGAGACGGCGATGCCGATGGAGCAAGCGTCCCCGGGGGAACTGACGATCTTGCCCAGGGTTCCGCGCCGGTCATATTGCAAGGGCCGAACCTGCTGGATGCAGCCGGCATAGTACATGTAGTAACGGTGGTTGGCTTCGAGGCAGTAGGGCGCCCAGATCATATCTTCGTCGAAGGTGTTTTCGCGCTCGGAGGGATGAATGACGTGGCCGCGCAGCTCCCAGTTTTGCAGATCGCGGCTGATGCTCCAGGAGAGCGTTTCTTCATTGCCGGAATAGAACCAGTTGAGGCCGGCTTGTCCGCTGATGGAGTAGAGGTGCCACCAGCCATCGCGGCGGACGAAGGTGTGGTCTTTGACATACTCGCCGGGCGGAGCGTAGCGGCATTGGGTTGGGTCGGCGGCCGGGGAGGCGAAGGCGAGAGAATCGTTGAGCATCGCACCGCAGGCGGCTGCGCCGGCGAGCTTCATGAAATGTCTGCGCTGCATTTTAGGGTTCTCCAGTTTGGCATGGGATGGCGTGTCTCTCAGTTCTCGGTTCTCGGCTCCCAGTTCTCAGTTCTCGGCGGCCGAGGTGTGGTCATGGATGATTTTCCAGCCGCCGGGAAATTTGCGGAAGATCAAAGTGAAGACTCCGTGGGGAGTTTTGCCGTCGGGCATGGTCAGGTGAAATTCGCCGCGGACGAAAGCGGCGCCTTTGCCCAGCATCTCAATTTTTAGAGCGGAGAATTCCAGCTGGCCCATCTCCGCGCCGGGGCTCTGGTAGGTGTTGCGATAGCGGTCGAGGGTGGCCTGCCATCCGGTGACGGTTTTGCCTTTGGAAGAAAAAGTGACGCCAGGGGAATTCCAGTATCCGGACATGAAGGCGTCGAGATCGTGACGATTCCAGGCGGATTGCTGCGCGGACAAGACCTTCTCGATGGCGGCTTCGGGGTTTTGGGCGGCGGCAAGCATCGCGCAAAAAAGAATGGCGCCGATGAGGGCGAGCTTTGGCATGGGGGTTAGGGTAGCAGGAATGGGGCGCATGGTGAGTGCGGCTGATTGGAATTGGACGGGAGAAGATCAGTTCTCGGTTGGCAGTTCTCGGTTGTCAGTCAAAAAACGTTAGCTGATTGATCTCTTCCCTTCACTAGTTGCTGTCTTCGCCGACTTTGAGGACGGCGAGGAAGGCTTCCTGCGGAATGTCGACGCGGCCGATGCGCTTCATGCGGCGCTTGCCTTCTTTTTGCTTCTCCAGCAATTTGCGTTTGCGCGAAATGTCGCCGCCGTAGCACTTGGCGATGACATTCTTGCGGATGGCGTGGACGGTTTCGCGGGCGATGATTTTGGCACCGATCGAGGCCTGGATGGCGACCTCAAACATCTGGCGCGGAATGAGTTCGCGCATTTTGGAGACCAGGGCCTTGCCGCGGTCATACGCGAAGTCGCGATGCACGATGATGGAGAGCGCATCGACTGGCTCGCCGGCGACCAGGATGTCGAGCTTGACCATGGGCGATTCCCAGTAGTCGGCGAGGTGGTAGTCGAGCGAAGCGTAACCGCGGGAGACGGATTTGAGGCGGTCGTAGAAGTCGAGCACGATTTCGTTGAGCGGAAGTTCGTAGTGCAGCATGACGCGAGACGAACTCACGTACTCGAAAGTTTTCTGGCGGCCGCGTTTCTCTTCCACCAGCTTGAGAATTCCGCCGACGTATTCTTCGTTGGTCAGGATGGTGGCCAGAATGACCGGCTCCTGAACTTTGGCGATTTCGCTGGGATCGGGCCAGCGGGAGGGATTGTCCACCTCGATGAGTTCGCCGTCCGTTTTGGTGATCTTGTAGCGCACGCTGGGCGCAGTGGTGATGAGATCGAGACCGAACTCGCGCTCGAGGCGCTCTTGAATGATCTCCATGTGGAGGAGGCCGAGAAAGCCGCAGCGGAAGCCGAAGCCGAGGGCGACGGAGCTTTCGGGCTCGAAGAAGAAAGAAGAGTCGTTCAGGCGGAGTTTTTCGAGGGCCTCGCGGAGTTGAGTGTGTTCGTGCGCGTCCACGGTGTAGATGCCGGCGAAGACCATGGGCTTGATTTCCTCAAACCCAGGCAGAGGTTCGATCGCCGGATTATTTTCTTCGGTGATGGTGTCGCCGATTTTGGTGTCGGCGACGTTTTTGATGTTGGCGATGAGGAAGCCGACTTCGCCGGCGCGCAGCTCATTGATTTCGACAGGCTTGGGGGTGAGCACGCCGAGGGTTTCGACGTCGAGGACCTTGCCGTTCCACATCAGACGAATCTTTTGGCCTTTGCGTAGCGTTCCCTGGAAGACGCGAGTCAGCACAATCACGCCGCGATAGGGATCAAACCAGGAGTCGAAGATGAGCGCCTGGAGGCGATTGTCGGGGTTTCCCTTGGGCGGCGGAATGCGTTTAACGATGGCTTCGAGCACGTCTGGCACGCCTTGGCCGGTTTTCGCGCTGATCAGAACGGCGTCGGTGGCGTCGAGACCGACTGCGCCTTCGATCATTTCTTTGGTGCGGGGGATGTCGGCGCTGGGCAGATCGATTTTGTTGATGACGGGAATGATTTCGAGGCCGTGATTGATGGCGAGATAGGAATTGGCGAGGGTTTGGGCTTCGACGCCTTGCGAAGCGTCAACTATCAACAGCGCGCCTTCGCACGAGGCCAGCGCACGAGAGACTTCGTAGGAAAAATCGACGTGGCCGGGAGTGTCAATTAGGTTGAGCTGGTAGGTCTGGCCATCCTGCGCGGTGTACATCATGCGGACGGCGTGGGCTTTGATGGTGATGCCGCGCTCGCGTTCCAGGTCCATGGAGTCGAGCACCTGAGCCTGCATTTCGCGGGCGGTGAGCGATCCGGTCAACTCGAGCAGGCGGTCGGCCAGCGTGGATTTGCCATGGTCAATATGGGCAATGATGGCGAAGTTGCGGAGGAACGCGGCGTCCATGGCTGGAGGGGTCAATCCATGATTTTAACAGGCGGAGAGCAGTTCCCAGTTCTCGGTGGTCAGTTCCCCGTATATGAATTCTTCTTGCGGGATAATGGCACATGACTTTCACCGCAATCGATCATGTACAGCTAGCCATGCCCGCCGGCGGGGAAGATGCGGCGCGCGCTTTTTATTGTGAACTGCTCGGGATGATTGAGCTGACTAAGCCTCCGGAGCTGGCCAAGCGCGGCGGATGCTGGTTCGCGAGCGGAGCGGTGCAGATTCATCTGGGAGTGGAGAAGGATTTTCGTGCGGCGAAGAAGGCGCATCCGGCATTGCGGTGTGGCGACTATGAGGCGCTGATCGCTCGGCTGCGCGGGGCGGGAGTCGATATTATTGCTGACGAGAACAATCCTGGCATGACACGGTGTTACATTCACGATCCGTTTGGGAATCGGATTGAGCTGATCAAGAATTGAGCTCTTATTCTTCGCGCAGGGTGCGGCCCGGATCGCAGCGGGCGGCGCGGCGGGCGGGACCGAGCATGGCAATCACCGACACGGCGAGCAAGAGGAAGGCGGGAACGGCATAGCTGAGTGGGTCGTTGTAGGAGAATATGGAGGCGACCGGCTTCAGGGCCTGCTGGAGAACCCGCGCTCCGCCGATCGCAAGCGGGATGCCGACGCCTAACCCGATCCAAATGGGCCGCATACTCGATCCAATCACGGAGGCGTAAATGTCTTTCTTCATGGCGCCCAGGGCAATGCGGATGCCGATCTCTTTGGTGCGCTTGCTGACTGCGAAGGAAACCACGCCATAGATTCCGATCATTGCCAGAAGGACGGCCATCACGCCGAGAAGCAGAATAAGCATCTCTAGTCGCCAAAATATGCCCGCGACTTGATAAAAGACCGAACGAACTGTCCGCGCTTCGACTTTGGAACCTGGAAAAGTCTTCCTCAGAACATCGGTGATGTTGCTGGCCATTGTCTCTGCGTTTCCTGTAACACGCACCAAGAGCGTGAATTGCTGAGGAAGATTGGCGGGCGACCACGAACGGTAGATTACCGGTTCATATACTTGAGTAAATAGTTGGGACGAAACGTTACCGGCAATGCCTACGATTTCGAGCGATCCGCCGTCGGGAGTTCGAAGCGTCTTTCCGATTACATCGCTGCCATCGAGGATTCCTCGCACAAACTGCTGCGAAACAACCACCGGGCAAACACCTGTGTGCACCTCACAAGGAGCATCGTCTCGCTCCAGAGCACGGCCGCGCAGTATGGGAATGCTCATGGTGGCAAAGTAATTGGCGCTGACCTGGATTGAGGCCACAGGGAACGAAGATTTGCCGGGAAGTTGGATCAGGAGTTGTTCCCATTCCAAATTGGGCTGCAAGCCGCTCGCGAGTGCAGTGGACCGCACGCCGGCCAATGCTTCGATCTGGCGGGTGAGGTTATCGCGGAAGTTGGCGCGAGCTTGCGGCGTTTTGGCTGAAGGCTGGGAGAAGTTCGTCAAGATCACTTGGCGGGTTTCGTAGCCTGGATCGGCATTCAAGATTTGCTGATGAGCGCGGACAAAAAGGCCGGAGCCGACCAAAAGCACAAGGCTGATTGCAACTTGGGTGGCTACCAGGAAATTGCGTAGGCCGCCCCGAGCACGGCGTCCGGCAAAGAAGCGCCGCTGGCCTTTCATAGAGCCCAGCAGATCAACCTTCAAGGATTCGAGGGCCGGGGCCAGACCGGCGAGCGTTCCCGCCAGCAAAGTGCTCCCCGCCAAAAAGGAAAACACACGCCAATCAGGCTCTACAGGATAATCCAGGGGAGTTTTTGCGATCCATAGCCAGAGGAGGAAGGGGAATCGGCAAGCAAGGTAGAGGCTTGCAACACCGGCAACAGCAGCGAGCAGAATCGTCTCCGTTACTAGCATTCGAATCAGCCGAGTTCGACTCGCGCCCAAGGCCAGGCGCACGCCCATCTCCTGTTGACGGGCATCGGCGCGAGACAGCAGGAGAGTGGTCACATTGGCGCAGGAAATAATGAGCACCAATATCAGCACGCCCATAATCAAGGCGACCATCCATGCAACGCGGTTGTCCCCGGGCGCCTGAATCGCGGAACCATCCGTAACGACGAGCTTGCTTACTCGGCCTTTGTGCAGGCTGTCTTGCTGGTGGATGAGTAAGGCAAGTTCTGCGGCCGCATCGGAGCGCGAGAATCCAGGATTCAGCCGGGCAGTGAGCGCCAGCCAGCGTACTTCGCCGGGCCGAGCCCATTGGTCTCCCAAACCCAGGTAGTTCGTCAGTGTGTAGGGAAGCCACGCTTGCCCAAAATTGCTCCCACTGGCGAACCGCGGCGCGACGCCAACAACTGTCACTAGCTGCTCGTTGACGTGAATCGTCTTGCCAATGATCGCCGGATTGGCGGCAAAACGGGCACGCCAAAAATCCTCGCTCAACACCACGACAGGACTTGATTTTGAGTAGTCCTCGGGCTGGAGCAATCGGCCGAGCTTCGCTCTTTTCAAACCGTAAAGTGAGAAAAAATTGCTGGAGACCAACGCAGCTGGATTGGTCGTCAGATCGGTTGACTCGAAATTGAGTTGAAATTGTCCGCAGGCTGCTAATTCCTTAAGGGAGCGGGCTTTGTCGCGCAAGGCGAGATAATCTTCGAGCGTTGCAGCGGAAAGAACCATGGGACGCGTCGCGTCCATAGTGAAGAAAGGGAAGATTTCTACGTAGGAGGCACGGTCTTTCGCAACCTCGGGCCGCAGGGCGATTGCGTCCAGGAAATTAAAGACTCCAGAGCTGATTCCGATGCCAAATATGAGCGTGATCACTACATTGGCTGCCAGGAGACGCTGCTTGCGAAGGCTACGCAGAGCGAAGCGAAAATCGGCTCCAAGTTCGTCCCAGAATCGCAGGCCCAGCGAGTCGCGGCATTTGTCTTTTTGGACTTCGATGTCGCCAAGTTCCAGCCTCGCCCGGCGCTGGGCTTCTTCGCGGCGAAAGACCCGACTGCATCAGGTGGTCTACATACTGATCGAAGTGCCAGCGCAGTTCGGCATCCATGTCGCTCTCCACGCGAGAGCGGCGGAAGACTGCGACGCGAAGCCAGGAGCGGAGGCGCGCCAGCATATTTATGTTTCCTCCGGCGCTGGCGCGCAGGATGCCGGTCATGACCTCTGCCATGCGGTTCCATTTTTTGGTTTCGGCTTCCAGTTGACGTTTTCCGCTGGCGGTGAGGCGGTAATACTTCGCTTTGCGCTTGTTTTCGGATTCTCCCCACTCGCTGCGAATCCAGCCCTGGTGTTCGAGCCGGTAGAGGGCCGGATACAGGGAGCCTTGCAGGATTTCCAGGCGATCCTGGGAGATTTGCTGGATGCGCAGAAGGATTCCATAGCCGTGCAACGGGCCAAGGGAGACCGCTTTGAGGATGAGGAGATCGAGGGTGCCCTGGAGTAGGTCGAGTTGCTTGGCCACTGCGTCTACTCCTAGATGATCTAGGAAGATAGTTTCGCTCTCCTAGATTGTCAAGGGGAATGTTGTCGCAGCATACCGCGTATCTGGGGGAGACGGCGGACATGTGGGCACTGGCAAGGCTTCGCGGAAACTATATGGAATCCCACCTGGCGCGAAAGCGCCTCAGGATGACCAATTTTATTAATGTTTTCTTGCGGCGGAGAAGTTCCGCGCTTCGGTCGGCGGTTTCTTTGACCAGCAGGCCCATTTTGGGGTGGGAGGGTTCGAGGTCCACGGCAATATTCAGGCTGCGCAGCGTTTCCGAAGTTACTGGGCCGATGGAGGCCACGACGGCTCGACTCAAAACATGGAGGACTTCATCCCGCTGCTTCATTTCTTCGGCGATCTTTAGGAGATGGTGAATCTGCACCGACGAGTGACCAGCACGACGTCAATTTGCTGCTTTGTCAGAGCAGTAACGGCATCGCGCAGCGGGGCTGTGTCTTCCGGGAGCTGCCATTCATACACGTGGACAGGAAAAACTTCCGCGCCACGATCTTTCAATCCGGCATACAGTTCAGGGCTGGGAACACCGTGCTCCTGGACGGCGATGCGCTGGCCTGGCAAGCGGGATTTTCTCTTGATTCCGATCGAGCGCCTGCAGAATTTCGCGCCAGGTGTTGGGTTCGGGAACGGTCAATGTGACCGGCACGCCTAGTTCGCGCAGGACGGCGACTGGCTTGGGTCCGCGGGCGACGACTTTGGTGCGGCTTAGCGCCGCGGTGAATTGCTCGCGGGAGCAAATGGGCTCGACCGCCTGGGCCAGAGCGCGGGCGCCCACGCCGGTCATGAAGATGACCGCGCCGAAGCTGATCCTGCAGCAACTCGGAGGCGAAGCGCAGCTCTTCCGGGCTGGAGGCGGAGCTTACCTCGCGCGTGGAGGGCGCGACCGTCGGCTGCCCGCCGTTGTTAGCGATGAGCTGTGCGATTTCCTTGGCGCGGCGGCTTTCGAGCGCGAGCACGCGCTGCTCCGTTGAATCCTCCGGTGGGCATGAGTGAGATAGTAAGCGATTTCGAGAGCGTGAGTAATGGAGCGGTGTAAAAGGGTCGTGGTACGGCTGGTCACCCGCAGCGGCTAAAGCCGACGATCTGAAAGGAATCATGGTGATCGCAGCGCTGAAGCGCTGCGCCACCAAAATCAAACTGTTTACAAGATCAAGCTGTTCACAAAGACGAAGCCTATCAGCGGCTTTTTGTGTCCCGGCGTCAGGCTCCCTGGGTGGCCACCTGATATCTCGGTGATGCGACTGGAACGCGGCGGTAACCGGCAAACCAAAGCCTTTGCCATAGCGGAGAACGTCAACGCAATCCATATCCAGAGCGGAGGGAACAAGTTTCTGCATGATGTTCAAGGCCGCCTGGCGGGGTAGACCGTTGCGGTAGGGCCGATCTTCGGTGATGGCCTGATAAGTATCGGCCACACAAATGATGCGCGCGGTCAGAGGCAGTTCGTCGGCGGCGAGGCCATCGGGATAACCGGTGCCATCGAGACGCTCATGGTGCGCGGAGGCGACAAAGGCCAGATGCTCGAAGCCGGAGATGGTCTGCAGAATGAGACGCGTGTACACCGGATGCATCTTCATGACCTTCCATTCTTCATCCGTCAGGGAACCGGGTTTCTCCAGAATGGAGTTCGGAACGCTGAGCTTGCCGATATCGTGCAATAAGGCGGCGCGGCGCACCAGGGTGACGGTGTGATCGGAGAGCCCGAGGCCTTCGGCAATTTCGACTGCCGCGCGTGCGACCCCGATGGAGTGGTTGTAGGTGTAAGGCGACTTGGTATCAATGACCTCCGCAAAGGCTTGGCAGAGTATCGTCAATGCGCTCCTGGCGAAGCTGCAATGGCGATGCCTGGCTCCATTTGCAAGGCGTATTCGCGGGCATCCTTGGAGCGGACATGTAGCCACAGGGAGTCGTCGTTCTTTAGCGAACGGACTACGCGGGCGATTTCCGGGTCGAACCAGGTGCCACTGCGCTCGAGAGATCACCTGTACCGCCTCGGCGGGACTGCGTCCGGAGGCGAAACACCTCCAGTGTCTGGCTTACGTTAATGATGCGCGCCAGCAGCGGGATTTCGTTTCCTTTACGGCCATCGGGATAGCCGGCGCCATTCCAATGCTCGTCGAGGCTGCGAATGGCCTGGGCGGTGGCCTCGCTCATGCCGATCTGGCGGGCGATTTCGGCGCCTCGCTCGCAGCGCGCGCCAATGACTTCCGCATTATTGCGCTTCTGTTGCAGGCCAACTTCGACGGATTTCACCAGCCGCCGAGCAAACGATTTACCCGGCAACACGTTGCGCATGAGGTAGCGCAGATCCGGAAAGGCTGGGCTTGGTCCAGTCTTCAAATTTGACCTCGCGCTTGGCCTTGATGTCGTCGGAACCGAGAATGTTGTGCATGCGCGCGGCGTTAGTGCTGCATCCGGAATCTTTCAGCAGCAACGCGTAATAAAGATCAGCGCACTCTTGCTGGCTCAGCTTAAGTTCTTCGGCGATGCGCATGCCGATGATGCAGCTGCGAATGGCGTGGCCCATGGGCTGTCCTTCGGTGAGGTCGAGCGCGGTGGAGAGCGCCGACACCACATCCGACAAGCGAATGGTGCCCGGGGTTGGGATGGTCAACATCGCAAGTAACGGCCGAGTGAATCCAGAGTGCATAGTTTGGCGTGTGCAGATGAGAATTCACAAATTACGCGCGGTGATCCGGTGGTTGGGTACTTTCGTCACCTGCGGGTGACGCGAGGGCAATCTTCCTCCAAGTTCCGCGAGTTGAGACAACCGGCGAAAGACGGTTCACTCCGGTAACTGTTCGCCTTCCGGCGCCGTAACTGGCGCGGCGGTTGAGCATGTGGGACGATCTGCGGCAGCAATTCATTAGCCATTTCTAAGGAGTGAGGTCTCTGATGAGTGCAAAGTTTTCGCAAGATTTTTTCGCGGCGGTGCGATGCTTGCCGCTGGTGCTTTGTCTGGCCGCGCCGGCGCTGGCGCAAACCGGCGGCGCGCTGGACAACGGCATCAGCAGCCGAGCGACGTCGTTGGCGCGGGGCCACGGTGGCGACAGTCACCAGTCCGCTCGAAGCGATGCAGGGCAATCCCGCGGGATTGAGTGGGTTGTCGGGCAAGTCGCTGGAAGTAAGCGCGACCAGCTTGTTTGCGACAGGAAATTTCACGAATTCGGTTTCGAGCACGGGGAGCATCGTCACCTCGGCGGGAACAATTCCCTACGGCGGATTCTCCATGCCGCTGATCAAGCGGCTGACGCTGGGGGTCGCGGTGGCGCCCGAAACGCTGATGACCGCGAACTGGAAATATCTGGATCCTCCGGGCGGGCTGGGTGGAACCAGCTATGGATTGCAGCAGAATAAGTCGGCAATGATTACGCTGCGCTCGGCGGCGGGATTGTCGTTCGTGGTGAATAAGAAACTTTCGATCGGCGGCACGTTCGGCGCGATCTACGACAAGAACACGCTGATTGCTCCTTATATTTTTCAGTCGCAGCCAACGTTGGCCGGAGCAAAGACGCTGCTCGATCTGCACACCGACGGCGTGGGTTACAACGGCAGCTTTGGCGATCTGGTCACGCCGAGCAGCAAGCTGCGGATTGGCTTGTCGTACAAGATGAGCACCAGCATTCATACGCATGGCGATGCTTCGGGGGATGCAGGCGCGCAGTTCGCCACTCTGAACGTCAATCAGCCGGCGACGTTTCACTACGACGCCGAGGTGGACACCAAGTTTCCGCAGGCGTTTTCCGGGGGAATTTCCTGGCAGATGGTTCCGCGCATGCGGGTGAATTTCCAGGGGGACTGGATTGACTGGAGCCATTCTTTCAACCAGCTGCCGGTTACTGTTGACCAATGGCACGAATGCCACGATCAATAGCCTGGTGGGCGGAAACTCTTTGCAGGATGTTATGCCTCTGCAATGGCACGACCAGGGCGTGTTCGGAGTCGGAGTGGAGTCTCCGGTGGGCGAGCATCTGGCTTTCCGCGGCGGGTACTCCTATGCGACGAATCCCGTGCCTTCGGCGACGTTGACACCGATGACGGCTGCGATCCTGCAGAATACGATTGGCACCGGCGTGGGCTACAACCGCGGCCACTACAGCGTCGATCTGGCGTACCAGGTGCAGCTGCCGGCGACCCAGAGCGTGGGCCAAAGCTCTCTGAAATCAGGGGAGTACGACAACAGCCGGGTGGAGGTGGCGGTGCACTCGGTAACTTTGACGAACCGTATTCGCTTTTAAGCATTCTTCTGAACGGGGAAGGGACGGGCTCCCGCTCGTACGCCCACTAGCCTGTGCGCGCGCGAGCGGGGAGGCCCGTGACTCCACATCCAGTCGGGGCGCATGACTGCCGCGATCCTCCAGTACACGATTGGCTCCGGCGGCTAGAATTGCTGCCACCGCAGCCTCGACCGGACTTCCCATTACCAATCCAAGCGAATAGGAATGGCTCAGATCGCATCCGGATTACCGGTCGTATGGACCGTCTCGATCTTGGTTACATCTGCCGGTTTTTTCAGCGCGCAGAGCCTACCTGGAAGGTAGGATGAGTAGACTCATCGGTCGATAGTTGGCAGCCGGACTTAATCAGGGCACGGACACACTGTGCGAGGCCCGGAGAATGAGGGCTTCATGACGATCCTCGCCCGATTAGAGCGCTGGAAGGAGCAAGGTGCGATATCGCCGGAGCAGTACGCGCATTTGGCGAGCCTCTCTCGCGGAGAACCCTTCTCCCTTTTTCTTGAGCTGAACGTTCTCCTCTATGCCGGTGTGCTGGCGTTCGTTGCCGGGCTTGGCTGGACTGTCACCACCTGGTCGCAGCAACTCGGTGATGTCCTCGTCCTGACCATTCTCTCCACCATCCTCGCCGCCTGTTTTTGGTACTGCTTTTCTCGCGCGCCCGCCTGGTCGCCTGCGGAAACGCCTGCACCGAGTCCGATCTTCGACTACGTGCTTTACCTCGGCAGCCTCGTCTGGTGCGTAGAACTCGCTTACCTGGAGAACCGCTTCCACGTGCTCTCCGGACAATGGGATCTCTATCTCCTGGCGACCGCCGGCCTCTTTTTCTTCCTCGCTTATCGTTTCGACAATCGCTTCGTGCTGTCGCTCGCTTTGTCCTCACTCGCCGGATGGTTCGGGCTCACGATCTCGCACTGGCCGTCCCATCAGGACGCGGCATATCGGCAATATGCTCTTCTCTACTGCTGCTGGTCGGCGCCGGCGGGGCGCTTCTTCAGCGCCGCAGGCCTGAAGCCGCATTTCTTCGGCACGTATCTGAACATCGTGGCCAACGTTCTCTTTTGGGCACTGCTCTCCGGCGTGTTCGAGCGGCAGGAGCTACGGCCTATGGTTTCTCGCTCTGCTTATCGCCTGTGGCGCGTCTCTCGCCTGGGGCCTGACGCGCCGGCAGTTTGCCTTCGTTGCTTATGCCGCCGTCTACGGCTACGTGGGTGTCAGCTCGATGCTCCTCCGCGACATCAATGACGACACCGCTGTCCTGACCTATTTCGTCGTTACCGCGAGTCGCAATGCTGGTGGTGCTGGTCCAGATCGCGCGCCGCTTCGGGAGGCCGGCGTGAGACTCTACAGTGCATCCAGCGAAGAGACTCTGCGCGCCCGCAAACTCCTGAAGGATTGGGCCGGCGAGGGCTTCCTCAGCAAGGAGCAGTACCAGCGTCTGGAGCAGGAAACGGTCTCTGAGCTCCGCACCACCAACATTTTCCTGCGGCTGGTCTTGTTCCTCTTCACCCTGATCATCGTGGGCGCCGCCGTCGGGCTGTTCTTGGTGGTTTTTCTTTCGCGGCCATCGGAGCAAACCACTGGCGTTTTCTTCCTGATCTTCGCTGCCGTCTGTTACGCGGCTGCCGAGGTCGCCGTTTCCCAAGCCCGGCTCTATCGCTACGGGATCGAGGAAGCGCTCGCCGTCTGCTCGGTTGGTTTTCTCTGCGTGGGAATGCAGGCCGTTTTTTTCAGCGGCAGCGCTTATTCGCCGAAGCCGGACGCAAGCCCAGTCTCTGGTTCCCGCCGCCGGCGCGCTCTTTTCGCTCTGGATCTGGCGCCGCTTCGGGCTCTGGTATGCATTTCTCGCCGCGATGATCTTCGCCGTCTTTCTGCCGGGCTACTGGACCCCGTCTCACTCGGCGCAGCATGTGATCGTCGCCGTGTTCTATGCAGCCGGGCTGATATGTGTAGCCGCGGTGCGCTCCCGCCACCGCTTCGATTACCTCGAATGACGGCTTATTCGCTCGTCGAAGCGTTGCTCTGGCTCGGCATCTACCTGGCCATCAACCTCCAGCTTTCGTCGTTGAGCCTGCCCGCGCGGTGGTGGGGCGGCACTCCGGCCGCCTCGGAATTCGCAAGGCCGTTCTACTGGACGACGTGGGTGCTGATCTGGTGCCTGCCGCCCATCATACTCGCGCGCGGCGTTCGCCAGAAGGACCGCTTCGTCATCGCGGTGGGCGCGATTGCCGCCATCCTGACCTTCGTCTCCAATAAACCTTATCTCGGCTGGCAGCGGCATACCTGGGACCCGATGCTTCTGGGCATATTGTTGACCGGTGTTGCATTGTTCATTCGACGCTGGCTTGCCCGTGGCCCGGGCGGAATTCGCCACGGCTTTACCGCCGCGCGCCTATCGGGAAAGGACAAACACTGGATGAACGTCGGCTCCGCCGTATTGGGCCTGCTATCGCCCCAGTCAATCACGCCAAGCCCGCAAACCAGCAGTCCCGACTTCCGCTTCGGTGGAGGAGCTTCGGGAGGCGGAGGCGCCAGCGGCGATTTTTGAAGGGCGTTCGACTGCCAATCACTCGCGGGTGACGAGCAAACCGGAAATTACTGGCTGTCCAGAACTCGGGGCCTGTGCTCGCACGGGGACTTCCTTGCCCTCATTGATCATTTATTAGTGATGTAGGGTCGTTCCCTGCCTGTCCGTTTTTCGGGGGGAACCTGCCTCTTACCCGTGCCTTAGGAGTCACCCCGGCTTTTGCCTAGAGGCGGCATTCGTGATATAACCGCCGCTAAGTATATGGTAGGGAATCCATGGGGGGATTACCGCATGGGACTGGCTTTTGCAGGCAGGAATGGCCAGGATTCAGGAGGTCTTGTGTCCGAACAACGGACGGGGAAACGGTTTCCCCTGGAACTTCCGATCAAGATTCATAAAGCGGAGGACGGCGGAGAACACGTCGGCGTAACTGGCGACTTGAGCGCCGCCGGGGTCTACATCCGGGCGGATGCGTCGCTGGATGTGGGCTCCAACGTGGAGTTTGAAATCACTCTGCCGCCGGAAGTGACAGGGTCCAACGAAAACGTGGTGGTGCAGTGCCGGGGACGGGTGGTGCGCACGGATGAGCCCGGCGGATTCTGCGGAGTCGCGCGGTGTGGCCTGCGTGATTGACTCCTATGATTTTGTTCGCCACTAGGTTTTCTGCAACCAGGCTTGAGGGACGCACACGATGCTGAAACTAATTCTGGCCGATAACCAGGCCATTTTTCGCGCGGGGATTGCCAAGGTGCTGGCGGTCGAAGACGAGATGCGCATTGTGGCGCAGGCGCAGACCCCGGAGCAGATGTTCATGGCTCTGGACAAGTTCCGCGCCGCCGTGCTGATTGTGGCGGGCGGGTTCTTCAACGACTTCAATGCCGTGCTGCAGTCGGCCATCCGCAACAAGACGCGGCTGGTCGTTCTGGCCGATACCGGGGAGAGCGCGCAGCGTTACATGGCGGCCGGAGCGCATGGCGTTGTTTACCGGAACGTTACTAGTCCGGCGCTGGTGGATTGCGTCCGCAAAGTGGCCCGCGGCGAGAACTGGGTGCAGGATATCGCGGTGCCCAGCGAGTTGACCGAGAACGATATGGTCGGTTTGAGGGTGCGCGACCGGCTAACGGCAAAAGAGCTGCGGATTGTGGCTTTGATTGTGCAGGGATATAAGAATAAGGAAATCGCTTCGCAACTGGGAACCACCGAGCAGGTGATCAAGAATTATCTGCGCAACGTGTATGACAAGATTGGCGTCTCCGACCGGCTGGAACTGGCGTTGTTCACCATCCATCACCGCATTTTGAATGAGGCGGCGGCGGCTACAGCGGCGGGAGTGGTGCCGATGGCGGGGCCGGGCGCCGGGGCGGCGGGGTAGAAGGTCAAAAAATGTGGCAATGAAAAGCCGCCTTTGGGCGGCTTTTGTTTGCTTGGTGGCGTTTGTTTGCCTGGTTCATGGGCATCAATCGCGCATTGCATCGTGTCCCTCGGTTTGTGACGGGAGCGGCGCACCCACCAGGGACACGAATTTCCTAGGCTGGCAACAAGCCAAGGTCAGGCGCTGGCGGTCGGCTTGCGACTGCCTCTCCCCGGCCAGTGCTTGCAAGGTTTGCTGGAGGATCGCAGCCGCCGCGGATGACGCGGGCGTAACCAGACGGTAATGCATCCACTTCCCTTCGCGGCGCGCGGCTGCGATTCCTGCCGCCCGCAAGTAAGCCAAATGGCGTGAGATCTTGGGCTGGCTGATTTTGAGAATCTCCACAAAATAACAGACGCAAACCTCGCCGCCACCAGCCATCAGGTTTAGCAGGCGCAATCGCGTGGGGTCCGCCAAGGCACGGAAAAGGCGGTCCAGAGGGATCCTGTGCAGCGTGGGCATAGTGAAATCCCAATATAACATATATGCCTTGACGTATGTATAGCCGCCGCGCTAGGCTTAGACATATTCGTTTTAGCGAATATGATCTTGCCGCATGGAGGCACTCATGGAAGCCGGCATTCAAACTCTAAAAGCTCATCTGGCTATCAAGGTGCATAGCATAGAAAACAGCCTGCAGTTCTACCGGAAGTTGTTCGCTATTGAACCGAGCAAGGTCCGAAAGGGGTATGCGAAATTTGACGTGCAGAACCCACCGCTCAACTTCACGTTGAACGAGGCGCCTTTCGCCAGCGCAGGCGCGCTATCCCACCTTGGGATTCAAGTTTCCTCAACCGACGATGTACTGGCAATTCGCCAGAAATGGTCGGATGCCGGACTGGCACCGCGGGACGAGATGAAAACCGATTGCTGCTATGCGGTGCAGGATAAGACCTGGGTGCAGGACCCAGACGGCAACGAGTGGGAAGTGTTCGTCGTGCTGCAAGACAACTTGCCGGAGAAGGCCGCGGAAACGGCGAACTGCTGCGGCCCCGAGTGCTGCACTCCAGCCCTGGGTGGGCAGCAATGAAAAAGCCGAGAGTGCTATTTCTCTGCACGGGCAACTCCGCGCGCAGCCAGATGGCGGAGGGTTTACTTCGCCATATGGCCGGCGACCGCTTCGAAGCATTGAGTGCCGGAACAAGTCCGGTGGGCGTGAACCCGCTGGCGATGGAAGCTATGGCGGAGTTGGGGATTGATATCTCTTCACAACGCTCAAAAAATGTGACGGAGTTCCTCGGCAGGCCGATCGAATATGCAATCACGGTATGCGACCGGGCAAAAGAGGCTTGCCCGGTTTTCCCCGGAACCTACAAATTCCTGAGCTGGAGCCTGGAGGATCCGGCAGCGGTGACCGGGAGCCACGACGAAAAACTGGATGCCTTTCGACGTATTCGCGATGAGATCCGCCGCCGCGTCGAAATGCAATTTGCGCCCTCGGCCCGGGCGGAAAAAACGCCGCAATGAGCACCCTTACCGAGACCCGTCCCGGCCGGACTGGGAACCGGCTCAATTTCTTCGAGCGCTACCTGACGCTTTGGGTCGGGCTGTGCATGGTGGCGGGCATTGCACTGGGCAGGTGGGCGGCATCCGTGGTCTCCGGACTAAGAAGCATGGAACTCGGGCGCGGCAGCCAGGTCAATCTTCCGATTGCCATTCTCATCTGGCTGATGATCGTGCCCATGATGATGAAAGTGGACATTGCTTCCATCCGGCGCGTGGGCGAGCGGCCACGGGGCTTGCTGGTGACTCTGTTCGTCAATTGGCTGGTGAAACCGTTTTCCATGGCGCTGTTTTCATGGTTCTTCTTCCGGCATGTTTTCAGCCATTGGATTACGGCGGGCGAAGCCAACCAGTACATTGCAGGAACGATCATTCTGGCGGCCGCGCCCTGCACGGCGATGGTTTTTGTCTGGAGTCATCTCACCGACGGCGACCCCGCTTACACGCTGGTGCAGGTGTCGCTGAACGATTTGATTATGCTGTTTCTGTTTGCCCCGATCGTGCGGTTCCTGGTGGCGGGAGCATCGAGTTTGCAAGTTCCATTTCGCGTGCTGCTCTACTCGGTGGTGGCATTTATTGTGATCCCGCTGGCGATTGGGTCAGCATTGCGCCTGTGGCTTATCCGGAAATATGGCGCGGGCGTGGTTCGAGAGGCAGTTGCTGCCGCGGCTGGCGCCGCTTACGATCAGCGCCTTGCTGGCAACTCTGGTGCTGATCTTCGCTTTTCAATCCGACAATATTACCGGGCGCTATTTTCACGTGATCCTCATCGCCGTTCCGATCCTCATTCAGGTGTATTTCAACTCCGGCCTGGCTTACAGCCTCATGCATCGGCTAAAAGTGCCTCATGCCGTCGCCGCTCCAGGCGCACTCATCGGGGCTAGTAATTTCTTTGAACTTGCCGTGGCCACTTCCATAGCGCTTTTTGGTCCGGGGTCCGGAGCCGCGCTGGCGACCGTTGTCGGCGTGCTGGTGGAGGTTCCGGTCATGCTCTCGGTGTGCGGCGCATGCAACCGGACTCGCGGATGGTTCTCGCCGGAACTCGGCGAACCTGCCTCCGGCTAGACTTCTCGACACCTTATCTCATTTGTCAGGTGGAATCATTTGGTAACTCACGAAGGCTAACCGCTTGCTATCGGGCGACCATGACGGCACATTGATCGTGCCCTGCCCGCCAAATAGTTTTGCGAGCACTTTGATCTTTTTGTCCTTGAGTGACATGAGGCGCAGCATCACGCTTTTGTTCGGGGGATGCCCGCTCACGCCATTTTCATAGGATAGAAAGATCATCCACTTGCCGTCCGGCGAAATGTGCGGGAACCAGTTGTTGCGATGGTCGGAGAACACCTGCTCCTGCCCGGCGCCATCGGGCTTCATGCGCCAGATCTGCATGTTCCCGGTGCGGTCGGAATTGAAGTAAATATATTTTCCGTCGGGCGAGTAGTCGGCTCCGTCGTCGTTAGCCTTCGCGGTGGTGAGCCGGGTTTCTTCGCCGCCGGCGAACGGAACCGAGTAAACATCCACGTTGCCCTCACGCCGGCCGATAAATACCAGAGTCTTGCCATCGGGCGACCAGCCGTGCCAGTACGACGCGGGCCGGGTGAGGCGGCGCGGATTGCCTCCATTGAAAGGCACAACGTACACGACGGAGTCGCCCTCCCGCGACTCATCGCTGATGGCGAACTGCGTGCCATCCGGCGAAATTCCATGATCGTTGTTGCAGTGAAGGGCGAATCCGGTATCCACGATCCCGGGCGTGCCGCCCGTCACCGGGATTCGCAGGATGCGTCCGTCGCGGTTGAACAGCAGCAGCTTTCCATCGCGGCTCCAGTTCGGCGCTTCGAAACGGTCCTGCTCGCGGTACACGACGCGGCGCTCGCCGGAAGGTACGCGTACGATCTCGAGCGCGCTAGCGAGTTTGGGTTGGCTGTCACTGGCGGACTGCTGGGCTCCCGCCAGAATGACGGCAAGAGTAAGTATGACGGTAAGAGTTGCGGCAAAGGAGATTCCGCGCAAGAGTCGCTTCTCCGGAAATTGAAATTCGCCTCGCACCCACTTATGGCGCCGAGCAGACCTGCCGACGAGCAGCTGGTCAGGACGGCCGAGGAGGCTGTCCCCGCCTCAGCCAGGGCAGCATAGCACCGCAGCGTCAACTCGGTTTCACGGAATTTTCTCTTGACATTTTTCGGCGCACTCCTATACTTAACCGAGTGGTTAAGTATCAACGGAGTCTGGATACAACCTTCGCCGCCCTTGCCGATCCCACGCGCCGCGCCATTCTGGCGCGGTTGACGCAAGGCCAGTCGTCGGTAAGCGAACTGGCCAAACCGTACCGCATGTCGCTTCCGGCGGTAATGAAACACTTGCGGGTGCTGGAGCAGGCAGGACTGGTGGCGCAGGAAAAGACCGGGAGGGTGCGCCGCTGCCGGCTCGCGGGAGAATCTCTGCGGCAAGCGGCTGACTGGTTGGCCAGGTATCGCGTGTTCTGGGAAACGCAGCTCGACTCACTTGACCGCTATCTAACGCAGCAACAATTTACGGAGGATTCATCATGGAGCAAGCCACCATCGCATCGCGGCCGGTCACGGTCGAAATAACCAGGACTTTCGCCGCGCCACGGGAGCGAGTATTTCGCGCCTGGACCACTGCCAAAGAATTGGCATGCTGGTTTGCCCCGTCGCCGGATTACACCATCGTGGTGCCCGAGCTTGAGCTGCGAGAGGGTGGCCGTTACGTGATCGAGATGCATCACAAGGGCGGCAACGTTCACAGTGTGGGTGGGACCTACCGCGAAGTGTCGCCTCCGGAGAAAATCAGTTTCACCTGGAAGTGGCAGGGGAATGAATCCGCGGTGGAAAGCCTGGTGACCGTGTACTTCCGCGATCTCGGGAAGACAACGGAAATCCGCCTGGCGCACGCGCTATTGCCCAGCGCCGAGGAGCGCGAGAAGCACAGCCAGGGCTGGAACGGCTGCTTCGAACAGCTGGCGAACTATCTTTAATCGCGGGCGCCGCGTGATGGCACCCGTTAACCCAGGTTTCATGGTCTAAAAATAATCAGGAGAATGTCATGCCCAACCCTTTCGTGCACGTGGAACTCAACACAACCGACCCCAGCAAAGCTAAGGCTTTCTACGGAAAACTATTCAACTGGACCCTGGAAGACGCCGACATGGGGCCAATGGGAACTTACACCATGATTAAAGTAGGCAACGGGACGGGCGGTGGGATGATGAAGCACCCCGTGCCGGGTGCGCCTTCCGCATGGCTGGCGTATGTGGAGGTGGACGAGATCAAAGCAGCCACGCAGAAAGCGAAATCTCTAGGCGCGAACGTGATGAAGGATGTCACGGAAGTGATGGGTATGGGCTGGTTTAGCATCATCATTGATCCCACGGGGGCCGCGCTGGGACTGTGGCAGACGAAGAAGGCATAGAAGCCGAATGAACCACAGGGATCACAGGGGAAAACATCCAATTCCTCTGTGTCCCTGTGCCCTTTGTCGCACACGTTTGTGATCTAACCAATCTTTTCTGCCACCGATTTTAGCTGGGTGAACAGACACAGATAATCCGGACCGCCGGCTTTGGAGTCGGTTCCGGACATGTTGAATCCGCCGAAAGGATGCGCGCCCACCATGGCGCCAGTGCACTTGCGGTTGAAGTAGAGGTTGCCGACGTGGAAGTCGCGCATGGCGCGTTCTATTTTTTCACGCGAACTGGTGTACACCGCGCCGGTCAGTCCGAACTCGGTGTCATTAGCGATTTCGAGCGCGTGATCGAGATTACGCGACTTGATTATGGCCAAGACCGGGCCAAAGATTTCTTCCTGCTCGAGTTTTGACCTGGGCTGAATATCGGCGATCACGGTTGGCTGGATGAAGTAGCCCTCGCCGGCGTTGGTGGCGCGACCGCCGCCGGCGATCAGACGTCCATCTTTCTTGCCATATTCGATGTAACCGAGGATCGAATTCATTGAGCCTTGGTTGATCACTGCACCGAGATTGTGGTTCTCCGCGGGGTCGCCGACTGTAAGCTTCTCCACCCGGGCTTTGAGCGCTTCCAGAAACGACTCGTAGATACGTTCGTCCACAATGGCGCGCGAACAGGCGGAGCACTTCTGCCCCTGGAAGCCGAATGCGGACGCCGTCACACCTTCAACCGCAGCGTCAATATCGGCATCGGCGTCCACGATGATGGCATCCTTGCCACCCATTTCAAGAACGGCGCGCTTGATCCAAATCTGGCCGGGAGCCTGTTCGGCGGCGCGCCGGTTGATGTCGAGACCAACCTCGCGCGATCCGGTGAAAGCGATGTAACGCGTTTTAGGATGGGCGACCAGGGAGTCGCCGAAGGTCGCGCCCGATCCGGGGCAGAAATTCACCACGCCATCCGGCAGGCCGGCTTCTTCCAACAACTCAACAAATTTCGCGGCAATCGTTGGCGAATCGCTGGAGGGCTTGAGGATGACGGTATTGCCACAGACGATGGAGGCAGTCGTCATACCAGCCATGATGGCGCAGGCAAAATTCCATGGCGGAATGACCGCTCCAACGCCGAGAGGAATGTACAGAAGAGAGTCGCGCTCGCCGGGCAACTGGATGGGCGGCTTTGTCTGCCCAAGCCGTAACGCTTCGCGCGCGTAGAATTCGCAAAAATCAATGGTCTCCGCGATGTCGGCATCGGCTTCTGCCCAGTTTTTGCTGACCTCAAAAACCAGCCAGGCGCAGAATTCAAACTTTCGTTCCCGCAAAAGATCGGCAACGCGGAACAACAAACTGGCGCGTTCTTCAAAAGGCGTCCGGCTCCAGGATTCAAAAGCCCGCAGCGCCGCGCGGATGGCCGGTGCGACATGCTCCTTCTCAGCTTTCTGGTGCAAACCAACCAGTTGCGAGGGTTGGGCGGGATTCACGGACTTGATCTTTTCCGCCGTCTTCAGACGCTGCCCACCGATGATGAGATCGTATTCGCGTCCCAGTTCGCCACGAACCTTATCCAAAGCAGCGCGCATGGCGCGAGCCACGGGCTCCGCCGCAAAGTTGGTCGCAGGCTCGTTGACAAATGGCTTGGTGTGAAGATGCGGGGGGAGAGATTCTACGGTCGCCATGCGAAACCTCTATGACATCGAACCAATTGCCATAAGCCGATTCTAGAGCAGGTGGTGGAATGGCGTACAGAGGGCGCAATTACCGCGCGTTGACGGAATCGTGGTTTTCTGTGGATTTGTAACTTACCGCCGCGGTGCGCTCCAACTTGTCCCAGGCAAACCGCTGTCCTTCGAAAGCACGCTTGATGGTTTTGTACAACACCAGGGAAAACAGCTGCCGGTAGGCGAAGCGCTGCAGCCAGACCTGGGAAAGCAGCCAGATATCTTCCTGCGCATCGGGTTGGCGGCGTTCCAGCGCGAAGGCGATAGATGATGCCAGGAAATCAATAACGAGAAAAGCCATGAAGAACAGCACCAAGCGGAGGAAGCCGGCGGAATCGGTCGATTCCGGATGAAAGTGTTTTTGCACAAAGTACCAGATTGCGGCGCCGGCGAACATGATGTCAATCAAGGGCGAGACCAGGGGCAGAACGATCTGGAAGATTACGATGTTGGGCAACGCCACCCAGCCCAGCACTCCCTTGCGGGCAAAGGCGCCGCGATGTTTCCACACCGATTGCAAAATGCCAAACGACCAGCGAAAGCGTTGCCGCATGAGGCCATTCGCGTTGACCGGAGCTTCGGTGTAGGCCAGCGCCATGTCCTCGTACTCCACCCGGTAGCCGCGTTGCAGCAGCGCCATGGTCAAGTCGGCATCTTCCGCGACGGTGTCAGTATGGTAGCCGCCGGCTTCGAGCACCGCCGAAGTCCGCCAGCCCCCGAGCGCTCCAGGCACAACGCTGACAGCTCCCAAAGTATTCAGGGCGCGGCGTTCGAAGTTCTGACTGGTGATGTACTCCAAGGCTTGCCAGCGCGTCCAGAGATTTACCCGATTGCCGACTTTCGCGTTTCCCGCCACCGCACCGACTTTCGGATCCAGGAAATGCGGCACCAGGCGGGAAATCGCGTCGGGCGCGATTACGGTATCCGCATCGATGCCGACAAAGATCTCTTCGTCCTGTAAATAGCGAAGGCCGTAATCCAGGGCCTCCGCTTTGCCAAAGTTCGGCTTGGTCAAAATGACTACGCGCCCAGCAGCTTCTTCGACGCCGAAAGCGCGGCGCGTAACTTCAAGAGTCTCGTCTCGTGAACCGTCGTCAATCACGATGACCCGCAGATTGCGATAGTCGGACGCCAGCACAGCGCGCACGGTCCGAACGATGACTTTTTCTTCGTTGTAAGCCGGAATCAACACGGCCACCTTCGGTTGATAGGCTTGCTCCGCTTCCCTGGTCGCGTAGCGGTGTTGCCGCAAGCGGTCGAACACCGCCAAAGCGCCGATGATCAGCAGACGGCCGGTCATGAGCACGTCACCCAGCAAAAAGATCCACGTAATGCCCACGATGCCGACGTCAAACAGCCAGAAACCGACCCAGCTCAGGCGGGCCGCCCAACGCTGGTTCGCGGGCAAGGGAGGCATGACATCGGCGCGAGACTTGCCCAACAATTCGTAGAGCGGAACAATCTGGTATCCCTTGGCACGAATGCCTTCAATGATTGCCGGCAGCGCAAGAACAGTCTGCGAACGGTCGCCGCCGCCATCGTGCATCAGAATGATGTTCCCACACTGGGTGTCGCTTGGAGCACACGGCGGAAGGTGGGTGAGCACAAAGTCCGAAAGCTGCTTGGCCGGCCGCCGGGGATCGTCGCGCCAGTCGTTGGGATCGATCTTGTCGCCGATGGTAACGAAACCCAAATCCTGCGTGCGTTCCAGCGGACGCACTTCGTCTTCGGTATCGGGCTCGGCATCGACCGAATACGGCGGGCGGAAGAGAATCGTTCTTATGCCCAGGCGGCTGGCAAAAAGTTGCTCGGTAAGATTGAGTTCCAGCTCCGCATACTTGCTCGAAATGTTGCTGATATCCGGGTGCGTGAAGGTGTGATTGCCTATCGTGTTGCCCTCGCGGTAAATGCGTTCCGCGAGTCCGGCGTATTTATCAGCCTGGATTCCAATCAGAAAGAACGTTGCCGTCGCGTGCTCACGTTTCAGCACGTCGAGAATTTTGGGAGTCCATTCCGGATCCGGTCCATCATCAAAGGTAAGAACCATTTGGTTCGGGCTCGATCCGTAACGACCCATCCGATAGGGCTGAGGCAGAGGGTCGAAGGACTCGTCGGTAATCAGCCCTGACCTGGTGTCGAGCGTGATATTGCGGGTTCCGTTGGCGGGCCGAGCTTCGATATGCAGAATTTCTCCCAAGCCATTCATGTCCACGTCCTGGCCGGGGGGAACATCTTTGAGCTTGGAGGGAGCGGTCCAATCTCCCGGCACGTCCCAGACCCGCCACAGGGAACGGTCTTCGGACCCGAGGCGCCAAAGGGCAAACGTCTTGATGCCGAGAGTCTGCGCGGAGCGCATTTCGTTCAGCGCTGTAACCGCGTCGAGAAACCAGATGTCGTGCTGTACGTTGTGCTCGTCCAGATAGCTGATATGCGGATTCAGGCTGTCGCTGTCAAAATCCACGTCTTCCTCGGAGTCACGCGCCGCCAGCCAGGCGTCCTGCACGGTTTGGGTTTTGTCCTTCTCTCCCGGAGGAAGCTTGCCGTGCGCAGGTTTTTCGACCCAGTCATAACCGGTGTTGGCGATGGCGCAAATCAGCTTTTCCAGGGGGACCGTTTTCACCGCCGCCCGGAGATTGTCCACGAACCAGTCTTGCGAGGCGATCGGACCCGGTTCGGCGCCGGGATAGTGTTCATCGAAGTTCCGCAGCACCACACCATCCGCGGCGGCGGCCACCGCGGCGTAGTTCCATTCGTCATTCCGCGACGGCACCGTGACATACAACTTCCTGCCCTTGGCGTGCAAATCTCCGGAGAGTTCGTTGAGCAACGCGATGAATCCGGCTTGACCCTGTTTCGGAAAGGTCTCGAAGTCGACCATCAACCCGCCGAACTTGTCGCTGTCGAGAAAATCGTCAACCTGGTCGCGGAAGCTATCGCGGGCGTCGGCGTCATTGAGAAATGAAGTGATATCGATCCACTGCAGGCCGTCGAAGTTTTTCACCACCGGGAACACTTCCATTCCCGTGTTCTCCGACTTCACCAGAGGCATAACTTTGTCGTCCACGGAGTGGACGGTGTCGGCCTGCACGACATCAAAAAACCTGGTGGTCAGCGGGTCCACGCTTTGCAGGCGGCCGTCGGGAGTGATCACGGAAAGCCACTCGGGGAACAACAAATCAATCTGCCGCGAATATTCCCGCAAGGAAGAAAAACTGGCGGCGTCGGAGGGATCGTAAAAAGCGGCGCGAATACCTTCCTCCGCATTCAGCACCACCTGCGAGGGCGCAGTTTTCGACTTACGGTGACTGCGGATCGCCGCCGAGCGCTGCCGCTCCCTGGCTTTTTCTTTCTCTTTCAAAGCGTGGTAGGGGCGGGTCTGCATGGGCCACTTCAACTCGGGAAGCGGCTGGCTTCTCAGGGCGTTGTAGACAAAGAAAATCACCAGCAGCATGGTGCCGACGCCGAGCACATCAAATAGGCGCCGCAGCCGCTTCCAGCGGGCTTGACGAGGATCGTAGAAAACTGGTTGCGCCATGGAAATCGAGCTATAGTTCGCCCAAGCTACAGGTGGGAAACCCCAAACCAACTGATAGTTAACATGATACCGGATTGGCCGGGGGATGTGGAGTTCCGGGGGGAACGCGCTATATTCAGAGGGTGCGCGAACTGGTGCGCCAACACTTCCGCTTTTTTTTGTTTGCGTCGCTCTCCGCGCTGATGTTGCGGCTGATTTTCCTTTTCTGGCTTCCCCGCGTCACCGCCGACTCACTAATCTACGGGGATATCGCAAAAAACTGGTTGCAGCACGGGATTTATGGCCTTAGCGAAATGGGCCGGATCGTCCCTACCTACATCCGGCTGCCCGGATACCCCGCTTTCCTGGCCAGCATTTTTGCGGTCTTCGGCGTCGACCATTACTGGCCAGCGCTGTTTCTGCAAGGGTTGGCCGATCTGGCTACGTGCTTTCTGATTGCCGATACCGCCCGGCGCGTCGTTTCCCCACGAGCGGCCAAAGCGGCGTTCCTGCTGGCGGCGCTCTGTCCGTTTTTCGCAAACTATGCTGCAGCCGCGCTCACCGAGACGCTGGAAATCTTCTTCACCGCGCTTGCGCTGGATCTTGCTCTGGCCGGAATCGCGAGCCTGCCGACTGGGAGGTTGCGCCCATGGTTAGGCTGCGGTTTGGCCACGGCGGCTGCGATTCTGCTGCGCCCCGATGGCGGACTGCTGCTGGTTGCAATCGGCCTTTATTTGTTGTGGCGCTTGGCTCGCATGGAAAGAGCAGCAGGCGAGAAGTCCGATCGGATGAGAATCGTGCATGCGGGTTTAGTCGTGGGGCTGGTTGCTCTAGCGCCGCTGCTGCCGTGGACGCTGCGCAATCTGCACACTCTGCGTAAGTTCCAGCCACTTACGCCGCGCTACGCCAACGATCCCGACGAATTCGTTCCCCTGGGATTCAATCGCTGGGTGAAAACCTGGATCGTGGACTATGTCTCCGTGGAAGAAATCTATTGGGCGGTTCCCGGAACGCCGATGGATGTAGAAAAACTCCCGGCACGGGCTTTCGATTCAGACCGGCAGCGCGCAGAGACGGCGCAATTGCTGGCCGACTACAACGATCTGCTGCACGTCAATCCCGCACTTGATGCGCACTTTTCGGCTCTCGCCGTCGAGCGCATTCACGCGTCGCCGCTGCGTTATTTCCTGTGGTTGCCCGCTGCGCGCATCGCGGACATGTGGCTGCGTCCTCGCACTGAGCTTCTACCCTCCGACACCCGCTGGTGGGAGTTCAACGACGATCCCTCCTCATCCGCGATGGCCGTTGCGATTGGAGTGATTGGACTGTTCTACCCTGGGTTGGCCTTAATGGGATGGTGGCGAGGAGAATTCGGCGTGGGGATCGGTTTGTTGCTTCTCTTCCTGATCTCGCGCAGCGTGTTTTTGGGCACTCTAGAGAATCCCGAGCCGCGGTATGTTCTGGAGTGCTATCCGGTTGTGATTGTCGTTTGTAGCGCAGCCTTCAGACAATATTCCAAAAAATGAATGCCACTTCCGCAAATCGGTATAAAGCGAGCGATGCAAGAGTTAAGCGATTGATTGTACACAACTTAAGTATGGATTACCGATTGCTGTTAGAAACGTCTAATCCCAGGTCAGGCGGCGCCCCTTCTACGGTGCGTAGCCCGATTTAGAAGTGCTTTAGGAGGTTCTTCGTGCGTACTCCCCTGGCTCTTGTTTCCAGCCTGCTTGTCCTTATCGTTACCTGCGTGTTTTGTCACCCCTCCGCGCAGGCGCAATCGGCGACCGCCACAATTTATGGGCAGGTAACGGATGCGCAGGGTGCGGTGATTCCAGGCGTGAAGATCACGGTCACGAACCTCGCGACACGAGTCGCCGAAAAAACGACGACGGATGCCGGGGGGAACTACCGCGTGCTGAATCTTCCCATCGGGACTTATACGGTTGCGGCCGAGCACCCGGGCTTTTCTAAGCTGGTAACCTCCGGCCGGACGCTGCAGATTAATGAGCAGGAAAAGATGGACTTGCGCCTGGAAGTCGGAGCGGTGAACCAGGTCGTCGAGGTTTCCGGAGTAGGCACCAACGTGGAAACTGAAAATCCGACAATCGGCCAATCCGTCACCAGCCGCCCGATTGTCAATTTGCCATTGAACGGCCGCAATGTGCTGAACCTGGCACTGCTGCAACCGGGAGTTACGGAAGACAACCCGGATGACAACAACGGGCAAGGCATCGGCGGGGTGAGTGGTTTTAGCGTAGCGGGCGGGCGGGCGGATTCCATCACCTACCTGCTCGATGGCGGAGTGAATAACGATCTGATGGGCAATGAGGTGGTGCTCAACCCCAACCCGGACGCGATTGAGGAGTTCCGTATCCTGACCAGCAACTACACGGCGGAATACGGGCGCAACGCCGCGGGCGTGATCAGCGTAGTCACCAAGTCCGGCACCAACGGGTTTCACGGCAGCGCGTTCGATTTCGCGCGCAACACTGCATTTGACGCGAACTCTTACTTCAATATTCTGGACGGTTTGCCGAAAAATAATCTCAAACGCCAGCAGTTCGGGGGCACCGTGGGTGGCCCGATCGTTAAGGACCGCCTGTTTTTCTTCGTCGCATATCAGGGACAACGCCAGACCCAAACTGACGTAGAGCCGCAAACCACAACTTTTACTCCCGCGGAATTGAATGGAGATTTTTCTCAATCGGACAATGGAGCGCCTGATCCCCAAGTTGCTGCATTTCTGCAGGCGAACCCTTATTTCCAATCCGATCCCGCGAAAGCGGCGCAGGCGATTATCGATCCCACAAAGATCGATCCTGCGGCGCAGAATTACATTGGCCTGGGAGTGATTCCAACTTCGTCAACCGGTCTGGTTTCGTCGGTGGGGGACAGTACGTTCAACACCAATGAGCTAACCGGAAAAGTAGATTTCCAAGTGAGTCCGAAAGACAAAATCTCTGGGACGGTCGGCGGTTACCGCAGTCCTCAGCTCGAGCCCTTCGGGTATGACAATTATCAATACTCCGGCATCGT
The DNA here is from genome assembly GCA_963697035.1 of uncultured Acidobacteriaceae bacterium. Taxonomy (GTDB): domain Bacteria; phylum Acidobacteriota; class Terriglobia; order Terriglobales; family Acidobacteriaceae; genus PALSA-270. The sequence goes on from CAVOMN010000007.1 coordinate 193,496, forward strand.
GCCCGGGTTTGCCGCCATCAACCAAATCAATAATTACTTCCTTGGCGTGACTTACACCCGGACTTTTTCACCCCGAGTACTGAACGAAGTCCGCGCCACGGCGCAACGTCACAATTCGCTGGCCAACCAGCCGATCGCCAAACTGTCCAACGGCGAGTTCGCTGGGATTCGGCCTGGCATCGGATTCGCCAAATGGACCTCCGCTGATGTCCTTTGACAATGGCCTGGCTTTCGGTCCTGACCAGGCAGGGCCGGCGAGTGAGATCGGCACTACTTATCTTTACGGCGACACCTTGACCTGGGTGAAGGGTGCACACACCTGGAAGTTTGGAGGCGGTTTTTCCGCGTACCAGAACAACACGTCTTACAACTTTTTTGGCGACGGCAACTTCTTTTTTATTGGACCGTATGATCAAGGCGGGATCGGGACCGGCAACAGCCTTGCCGATTTCCTGGTGGGCATTCCCAACAACCTGTTTGAGGGTCCGGATGCCAGGAACAATATCCGCAGCAAATCAACTTATGTGTTTGCCCAGGATGAATGGAAGGCGCGCAAGAACCTCACCCTCACTCTTGGTCTGCGTTACGAATACAACACTCCCAAGCTGGACACGTTGGGTAAGAACGTTCTCGATCATTCCAGGAGATCAATCGACCCGCTTCCCCAATGCTCCACTGGGCCTGGTCTTTCCCGGGGATGCGGGCGCGCCGCGCGGCGTGAATCTTCCCGATAAGGACGACTTCGCGCCACGCGTGGGATTTGCCTGGGCGCCCGGCAGCAGCGGCAAGACCAGTGTTCGCGGCGGCTTTGGCATTTTCTACGACGTGCTCAAGGGCGAGGATAACCTGCAGTTCAATGGCGCCCCGCCGTTCTATAGTGAGCCCTTCGCGGGTTATAGCTGCCTGCAGGCAACCGATGTGAACGGGTTCTGCGCGCCCGGACCGGGCTATCCCACGGCGGCCCCCTACTATAGCCAGCCCTGGACCTCCGCAGGGTTTCCGAGCAACCCGTTTCCATCCACGCCACCGACCGCGAGCACCGACTTTATTGATGCCGGATTCATTCCCTTCGGCGGTGGTTCGGATCTACTTTGTGGATCCGCATCTCCGCACGCCGTACACCTACCAGTACAACCTTGGGATTCAGCATGAACTGGCGAACAAGCTAACTGCGGAGGTCAACTATGTGGGCAGCAGTTCAAAGGGACTTACGGCTCTGCAGGACATCAATCCATTCATTCTGGGCACGCAAAACCGGCTTCTCAATCTGAATCAGGACGCTGAATTCGCCAATTTTTGTGCTGGACAAACAAGCGATTGCCCCCTTTCGAGCGCCCTGGAATTCAGGAACATCGTGTTTGCCAGCTACAACAGTCTGGAGGCGTCTCTCACCAAGCAGGTCGGAGACAGCCGTCTGGGAACCACTTATTTCACGCTGGGATATACCTATGGTCACAGCATCGACAATGCCTCCGGGTTCCGTAACCGAGACATCAGGTACCTTCTTACGCGCCCGAACAATTCCGTAGTTCCTCGGATTTCGATATTCGTCACCGGATCACATTCAGCGGCGGATGGGATCTTCCTTTCGATCGTATGTGGGCTTCTGGACCCGAACGGCTCATCAGGGGATGGAGTCTCTATCCGATCCTGAGCTGGCGCACCGGCTTCCCGCTCAGCATCAACGCAGGAATTTCGCTTGATCCTCACGATTCCCGGTCCGTCCGGAGCCGGCGATGCCAATCTGGTCAATGCTACGTTCGCGCCCGGGGTGAACAGCATTACGCTTTCGAACCCGAGAAAGTCAGGGAATCTCTACTTCGACCCGAACGCGTTCTTTTGTGGGGGAGATCCCTGCATACCTGCATCAGGATACGGTTTGCCGCGCAACTTCTTCCGAGGTCCGGGACGCACCAACCTCGACCTGGCCTTGGCCAAGACGACTGCCATCACCGAGCGCATCAACACCGAATTGCGGCTGGAAGCTTTTAACGTATTCAATCACGGTGAGTTCGCGAACCCCGATACGAACATCACGAGCGGAACATTTGGCGAGATTACGACCACGGATTTCGGGAGCGGGCTCAACACCCTGCACACGGAGCGCATCCTGCAGATTGCGGCGCGGATCACGTTTTAGAACTGATTTTGGCCTAACCGAGGGGTGAATCGGTCATGCGGAAGCGGGTGCGGACGTGCTCGGACAGGAGTTCTACGGCGTCGCGGTTCTGAACCGGATCGGACTGGGCCAGATACTTCATGGCTTCCACCAGCAAACGCTGGCCGTCTACATAGCGCGGGTCGGAGGAGCGCTCCCGCCGCCTGCGTCCAACCTTGGGGACCACTGGGATCGTAAACACTTTGGCCATGGACACCAACACACGCCACGAAAAGCCATGAAATCGGCTTTTCGTCGCCATCTTGCGCCCTCAGTATATCGTTCCGTTTGCGATTTTCCACCCCTAATTTTGACAGGAAAAAGCTGTAGAAAACCAGCTAGTCGTGAGGGGACACATTCTGGAAGGTGGTTTTGCCGTCGGTTTTCAGCTTGAAAGCGCTGCATCTGGAATCTTGTGATTCAACTGAATATCCGAATACTTGGAAAGGCGGTAATCGCCACCCTGCTGAAAGAATTGTTGTTGCACGCTAACCCCGCGCGCCGGATCAATCCACAAAATAATGTGCGGAAACATGTTCAGCACTTTGGGATTTTTGGAGTCAGATCGAGTTTGGCGGCGTCCACGCCTCCCGCTTTTTCCGTGCCCAGATATTTCAAGTCGTAGGATTTCTCCAGAGCGTGCCCTCCGCCACCAAAACCCAATGCCAGAAAGCTCTCCACCGCGGCTTTGATTTTTTTGCGCATCGTACACGGTGACCCGGTTAAGTCCGGCTCGAATAATTGCAGTTTGCCGCCGCTGAACAGCACATATTTTGGAAGCAGGTTTGGTGAATTCCAGCGCCATCTGGGTTTCGTTCCCTTGGCGGCGGTAATACACCTTGCCTTCTTGCGTATCGGTGTCCTGCACTACGCTGGTGTATTGTTGCCGAAACAAGAACCGCTTCTGCGGAGCGGAAGTTTCGTGGGCCTTGTCCATCAGAGCCCAGAAGCCTTTCCAGGCGAGGAATCGGATTGCGCGGTGGCCGGCAGCGAAGAAAGATCAGCATAGCGCCGCAGCGACGACGCCAACGGCTGCGGACCATCGCCGAAAATGAGGAACGATATCACTCGACGAAATTATTTGACATGGCAACGACTGCGGACATATCGAGACGCTGGTACGGCTATCTCTGAACCCAGACTTTGTAGCTGGAAACCCTCCCGGCGGATCGTGCTCGGTTTCCACCTTGGTGATACTCACCTCTCCGGAAATCGGCTCAATGATGCCGAGCAACTGGTCCTGCAGAGGCGCCTGGTCTTTGGCGGAAACCGCCGAGGCCTCGATTTGATAGATCAGTCCGCCTCCGCTGTCCGGAATGACCACTACGCCGGTTTGATGCGGGTTGTGTTCGACCGGTTTGTCCTTGAAATTCACCCAGAGGGGGAGAGAAAAATGAAGAGAAGGATCAGAGTCACCATCACGTCGTACTGGATGGTGCCCCGTTCGTGTGACCAGAGAATGTAACCGCGAATTGTCCGCCAGATATTCGTCATCCCGCACCGAGGGCGCGCTGCTGTTGGCCGTAGCCACTTGAGTTCTCTGCAAGTCTAGTTTTTACTCCTGATCTTGGCAAACGGTGCTAGTCGCCAATCACCCAAACATTGCATCTTGTCAGTCGGACCGAAGGGAGGAATCTGTTGTTCGGGCTCAAGATTCCTCGCGTTGCTCGGAATGACAACTTCCGGGAAATAATTAGAATTTCTTCGCGGTGATGCGGTCCGTTCCCATGTAGGGCCGAAGCGCTTCGGGAATCAGCACGCTTCCATCGGCCTGCTGATAGTTCTCGATGATGGCCAGCCAGGTGCGTCCAACCGCCAATCCGCTGCCATTGAGGGTGTGCACGAACTCCGGCTTGTTCTTGCCTTCGGGACGATAGCGAATGTTGGCTCGCCGCGCCTGAAACGACTCGAAATTCGAGCACGACGAAATTTCGCGGAACAACTGCTGCCCGGGCAGCCAGACTTCAATGTCATAGGTCTTGGCGGAAGAAAATCCCATGTCGCCGGTGCACAGCGCCATGACGCGGTAATGCAGCCCAAGTTTCTGCAGAACTTCTTCGGCATTGCTCGTAAGCTTTTCCAGTTCCGCGTAGGAATCTTCCGGGCCGCGAAAATTTGACCAGCTCCACTTTTTGAAACTGATGCTGGCGGATGATGCCGCTGCACGTCCTTACCATACGAGCCCGCCTCGCTGCGAAAGCACGGAGTGTAGGCGGTCAGCGAAATCGGGAGCCGGGCCGCATCCAGGACTTCATCGCGATAGAGATTCGTCACCGGAACTTCGGCGGTGGGAATCAGCCAGAGATCTTTGTCGCCATGCGGCACGCGGAAAAGATCGGCGGCAAACTTCGGCAGCTGTCCCGTGCCATACATGGAATCGGAGTTAACCATGTAGGGCGGGAGAACTTCCGTGTATCCGTGCTCGCGGGTGTGCAGATCGAGCATGAAGTTGGCGAGAGCACGCTCCAGGCGCGCGCCCAGATCCCAGTACACTGCAAAGCGCGCCCCGGTGAGTTTGGTGGCGCGCTCTAAGTCAAGCACGCCCAGTTGCTCTCCCAACTCCCAATGCGGTTTGGGCGCGAAATCAAATTCCGGAGCGTTGCCCCAGCGGCGAACTTCGACGTTTTCCTCTGCCGACTTGCCCGACCGGGACCGTGTCACTGGGCAGATTGGGAATGCCGTCCAAGATCTGCTGCATACGCGCTTCGTAGCTCGGCGGCCGATTTCTCCAGCGTCTGAATCTGCTCGCGCATGGCTTTGGTTTCCGCCATGAGGTCATCGGCGTTTCCGCCGCTCTTCTTGCTTTTGCGATTTCCTCGGAAAGCCGGTTGCGGCGCGCCTTGGTGGTTTCGGCTTCGGTAATGGCCTGGCGGCGTTGGGTGTCGAGCATGGCAAAATCCTGCAACACTTCCGCCGGATTCATTCCGCGCAGGCGCAGTTTGGCCTCGACCAGCGACAAATTTTCGCGGACAAAATTCAGATCAAGCATGGGAATTCAATACTTTACCGGAAAGTCGGCGGGAGCGCACGCTGCCCGTGACTCTGCTGGTGGCTCAGTTTACACGGAAGGGCCGAACGCGCGATTCTGCCACAGAACGGACTCACGAAAGCCTCAGTCCTTCCGGCGAAAAAACCTTCGGCTGACAAATCGAACTGACCACTACGTGCTCGCGGTTATCGCGTGGGTGGAAAGCTTTCGATTTAACTCTCCACCGTCGGCAATTTTCGTCTCGTCACTGCTTCATCGAAACCATCAGCGCCCAAATGACGTCCACTGCGGTGTGTGTGATGACCGATGCGAGCAGTTGCCGATTCGCCCGCCAGGCGCGTCCGTAAAAGACTCCTGCAATGCTCGCCAGCAGAACATAGCGCCAGTTGAAGCTTGCCCCTTTGTTGAAGTGGGCCAGACCAAACAGGATCGATGCCACAAGCAGGGCGGTTCTTCGCCCGAAGCGGCTCTCCAGAAGATTCTGCAGAATGCCGCGAAAGAACATTTCTTCCGGAATCGCGACCAGCAAGAATGTCGCCAGCAATATGCCGGCGGCGTGCATGCCAGACGGCAATTGCGGATGAAGGTGAATAAAGTGCATGGCAAAGCCCTAGCCCGAGAGCTAAAGGAAGAAAATAAATCCACTCCCGCATGCCGATTCGTAACGCGCTCGATCGAGGGAGTCAACGAATAACCCATGCCTTCCAGCCTGCGAACGACCAGAATACAAATACAGCGCCAGATCGGCGACGAACAGCTTGGGCAACGCGGCCAAGCCTGGCATAGGGCCATGCCGCGGAAATCCACCGCAACATATAAATCGCAATCAGAATGGCCAGGACCAGCCCATCCTGCCAAACCATGCGGGGCGGCAAGGATGGAAATTCCAGCAAAGACCACCGAGAGCCAGCGGAAGCCCAAAGTAGCAGAACTGCGGTGGTCCAGTGGAAGATCTCCAGCCGAAAGCCAAAAAGTAGATATGGAACTCCGAAGCAGCGCGGGCAGAAAAATTCGCAGCGCGTGGCGAACGAATTGAATCTCTGAGCCACTCCCGACTCCGAAGGCAAAAAACCACAAAGGAGCCAGCAGCCAGGCAAAGCTGACAAAGGCATAGTTGAAGTTGCTGCCCAGGCCGGCTGCGAAGGCAGGATGGCTGCGAGCTTGCACCCAGGCAATCGGCAGAGATGCCGGCAAAAACTGACCAGCCCGAAATAGAGTGGAGGCGCGCTTCACTCGTCCGACCTTCGCGGCCTATATTACCAGCGCGAGCGATCCTATCCGCGAAATCCCGAAACAGGGTTCGCGAAACGGAACGAAGCGCATGCGCCCGCGTTTTCCGCTGCTGTTACACTTGCGCCAGAATGCTTCCTGGACACGCCACCGCCGCCGGCACCGCCCGCTTTCATGACCGGTTCACTTCCTTGCGGGATGCCGGACATTTTCGCCGCGCCGAGCAAGTGCCCGGCGCGAGGGAACTCTGGCTTTCTTCCATCGGGCTGGGCACTTATCTTGGCGAACCCGATGACGCGGCTGACCAGCCTACACGGAAGCCATCGACGACTGCGCTGGCTTCAGGCGTGAACGTACTCGACACCGCGATCAACTACCGCCATCAGCGCTCGGAACGCAACATCGGCGAGGCGCTGCGGCAATCTGATCAACGCCGGCAAGTTGCAGCGCGATGAGGTACTGGTCTGCACCAAGGCTGGCTATCTATCTTTCGATGGCAATCTGCCGGCCGATCCCCGCGGCTATTTCCGCGTGAATACGTCGAGCCGGGGATTGTCGATCCTAGGGAAATCGCGGGCGGAATGCATTGCATGACGCCGCCATATCTGGAAAACCAGATCGAGCGTTCCCGCCGCAATCTCGGCCTGGAAACCATCGATGTGTTCTACCTTCACAATCCCGAGTCGCAATTGGCGGAAATTTCGCGTGAGATTTTCCAGCGCCGCCTGAAAGACGCCTTTTCGCTGCTGGAGAAACAGGTCGAGCCGGCAAATTGCAGTACTACGGCTTGGCGACCTGGGGAGCGTTTCGGGTGCCGGAGGGTTCGCGCGACTACATCAGCCTCTTCGAGGTCGAGCGCCTGGCGCGCGATGCTGGCGGAGACGATCATCACTTCCGCTTCGTTCAGCTTCCTTTCAATCTTGCCATGCCGGAGGCCTGTGGATTGATCAATCAAAGCGATGGCAAGGAAAAAATGTCTTTGCTGTCGGCCGCTTCCCGCCTGGGAATTGCGGTGATGGGCAGCGCCACGCTTTATCAGGGCAAGCTGACCCACGGCTTGCCGGAAATTGTCGGCCGAATTCTTGGCCTTAAAACGATGCTGAAAATGCCATCCAGTTTTCCCGCTCCGCGCCCGGACTGGCCACGTCGCTGATCGGCATGGGCCACAAAGAGCACGTGGCGCCCAATCTGCGGCCCGCACTCATTCCTCCGACTCCAGTCGAACAGTGGAACAAATTGTTCCTGGAACACTGAGGGAGAGTGCTTCCGCCAGGGTGGGGTCAGCACTCAGCATCGGGCAATTGGCATTTGGTCCCATTTGATTTGTGCCGGTCGCCCAGGGAAAGAACGCCAAATGCTAAGTGCGGATGGCTAAACGCTGAGTGCTGACCGCGGAAAGCAGCTATTTCAGCGCTTGCAGTTTCTCCTGCGCGAGTTGGGCGGCCGCGCTGGAAGGATTTTCTTTCTGAATCTGTTGGTAGATCCGTTTGGCTTCGAGCGGTTGCCCGTCGGCTTCGTAGGTTTCCGCCAGTCCAATTTGTGCGGTTGTTTTGCCGGCGGTTTCCGAGGTTTGGCAATCAGCGCTTTGTAAAGTCTCGATGGCCTGCTTGTCCTGGTGCTGGCTGCGGTACAGCGACGCCAGAGCCAGTTTCGGCGAGGCCGAAAGGTTCGCGTTATGCGAGTCGGCAGACGCTCTGAAACTGCCGCATGGCAGCCGCTTCGTCACCCATGTCAATCGCCGTCACTCCCAGAAAGTAGCGGGCAAATTCCGCCGAGCGGGTATGCGGATAATCATTCACAATGGCTTGCAGTTGCTTGTTGGCTTGCGTGGCCCGTTCTTTGGAGGAAGCAAAAGCTGGGATATCTCCGGCTCGGCCGGCATGTTCGCGGGACGCAAAGGCGTGTCCATGGTGCGAATCGCCTGGCTGAGTTGCAAGACTGGCTTTGTGGTCTTGCTGATCGACAAATACCAGCCGAAGGCGGCCGCCGCAGCCACGATCAGCACAACGCCGCCAATCACCATCAGCCGGGTCTTGTGCTCTGCCGACCAGTGGACGGTATTCTCCGCCGCCTGCATCGTGACTTTGCTGAAGCGGTCCTGTTTTAGCTGATGACGAGCTTCTGCGCGCACGGAGATTCCCTTCGAGCTTAGGATTGACTCGGCAAATGTCAGTTTAACAGGAAAGCCGGTCAAAAGCGGCAGAGACCATGGAGTAGTTTCTAATTCGAGCTCGGGCCTAGGAAAACACTCGGAGCGATCTAAGAGAATTCGTATCCGAGGAAATGCGTTTACCTCTGCGCCTCTTCCAGCATTCCTTTTTCTAACTTCTCCTGGCATTCGATACAGTGGCGGGTCCAGGGCACCGCTTCCAGGCGCTTCATGTTGATCTCTTTGCCGCAGGAGATGCATTCGCCAAAGCTGCCTTCCCGCATGCGGCCCAGCGCGTTCTCCACCATCTGCAACAGCTGGCGGTCGTTATTGCTCTGATGGAAAAGGAATTCCTTGTTGTAGGAGCTGGCGGCGCGATCGGCAATGTCCTGCGTGGACTCTTCATCCACCGTGCGGCCATCCTGCTCGGTGCGCGAAACCATGCGGCGCAATTCCTGCTGCCGGGTCTCCAGCCTCTTCTTGAAGTAGTCAATCTTCTTCTTATCCATTTGAAAACAACTTCGCGGCCCAAGGGCCGCTCAGTCATGCACTTTCTACTGATTAGGCTAAACGAAGATCATAGCCGCAGAATTTAAGATGCGTCAACTGAGCCCGGCGCACGGTAGTGGCTCAATCGAGCCACTACCCGGCGCACATTGTCCTCGCAAAGCGCTTGGTTGGCAGTGACCGCGGATACAAGAACTCGAACTGCGCTGGCGCGCGAAAGTATGGAGCGCAACAAACGCGTTCCAAAAAACAACGGCCCCATTTCTGGGGCCGCAAATCTTAAAGAGGCAATGGAAGGAAGTCAGGATAGGCGATGCAAGGGTCCGCCCCGTCGGCCAGAGCAGATTAGCAGGTGATCAAAAACATTAGTGAGGATCATCTTTCGTCGGCGGCCTCTTTGTTGCTTTCCTAAAGATGCATGTGCCACGCCAAAACCATCACCGGCAAGGAAGAGGCGGAAGTAAAACGACAGTAAGTTATTGATACAGGCTTGTTAGATGAAATCCGGAATCAGAATAGGACGGATTAAAAAATCCTGCATGGCAGGCTAAATGCACATTCCTGCACATTCGGTGCACCAAGATTCTTTGAGAATGAGCTGTACCTTGAGGGAAAACGCTTACGAGTTCCCTGCCACAGTGCGCAATTTGCCTGGCATAAAGTGATAAGGCGGCCACGGCCCGCTGATGGCGAATTCACAGTTTTTCAACTGCTTGGCGGCGCTGCTGTAGCGGTTCTGATATTTTTCCACCGACTTGGAGTCAATCAGGTGAGCGATATCAATCAGCATGCCTTCGGGATTCAGCCGTTTGCAGCTGATTTCTTCTTCGAGCGGGTTGAAAAGCTTGTGAACCTGGACAGAAAGTGCGCGCGCTTTGGTTTGGCGCTCGCGATCCTTGGAAGCCTTCTCGCGCAGTTTGATGAGGTATTCGCCGCCGACTGTGTCCGGTAACTGCACATCCATGAGCGCGTTACGCAGGGAACCATCGCGGACCAGCAACTTCAGGTGCATCTCCGATTTGCCCTTCAGCTTGGCCACGCTCTGCCCAAAGGCGCGGCGATTGGCCCGTACCGCCTGGCGGAGGGCTTCATCGCTGTCGAAGATGGTGCCAAAGCGGAAAGGGAGCACCGTGCCGGTCCGGAAACAGACGCTGACCACGCGGGCATGTTCCAGAACGTGCTTTTCTTCCAGAGAGTTTCCGTCGCGCTCGTATTCGCTGACAATCACCGCAAATTCACCGCTGGGATAGCTGAGGACGGAGGGTTCCGTTTACACCCTGAATCCCCTCCAAGAGGAAAGGGCGACGGGCCCGCACGCCATTGACTAGGGTCTGCTGCTCAGTGATGCAGTACGCGTACCACGCCATATAGGGTCTCCGGAATTTGCGCTCAGGACAAAATACACCGCTCAGAACCTCTGTTGCCGTTGGCTACGGCCGTTTAAACTTGGGAGAAAGGGCAGTACCACAGTGAGAACCGGGCAGCCAGTTTTGCTGCATCCAAGAGGCATATTAACCCCGGCTTAACTAAAAATGCAACCATTTCGTGGCATAGGGCATCTTGGGCGCTACACTCGGTCATAACGCGGCTGTTCCAGCCGAAGAAGTGACGCCTTCGTCCTGTAAGCCGTGTATCACGTCTCACTTACTTTGCGCTAAGTCTCTTGTTATTAGCAGCTTCACGTGCAGCCGCCCGCTGCTGCAGCGTGAGGGTTGCGGCCCGTAACATCTCATCCCATGGGGCCGGTTTGCCGGTCCAAATTTCGAACTGGCGGGCACCCTGGTGGACGAACATCTCAATGCCGGGGATGACCTGGGCTCCGCGCGCCTTGGCGAGGGTTATCAGACGGGTTTCGCACGGGATCGTAAACCATGTCAAAGACGATCTTTGCATTGATCTCTGCTTCATTGAGCGGGGTGTCGCGCGTGTTTCCCAAGCCCACGGGAGTGGCATTGATAATCACGTCGAAAGCGTGTTTTTTGAGATCGGCACGCTTAACGGTTCGCGCGTGGGCTTGGCGCGCCAATTTCTGAGCCGGAGCGGCGCTGCGGTTGAGGATGTAGACCTCCGATCCGCGCTCCTTCAATCCAAACACCGCGGCGCGCGCGGCACCGCCGGCACCCAGCACCAGAATCTTGGCTCCCTCCAGCGGGATGCGTTGCTCGAGCGGACGAACCACTCCGGCTGCGTCGGTATTAAATCCGTAAAGCTTGCCGTCCTGCGCCCGCACCACGGTATTGCACGCCCCAATTTTGTTGGTGTGCGTGTCGGTGTTATCGAGATGAGAGACGATCGCCTGCTTGTACGGCATGGTGATCGAGAGCCCATGAATCGGAATGTCCCGCACGCAAATCAGCAGATCTTTCAAAACCTTGGCATGCAGGGCCAAATAAACCGCATTCACGTTCTCGCGGCGGAAGGCCGCATTCATCATGGCCGGGGAAAGCGAGTGCGCAACTGGGTCTCCCACCACTCCGTAAACACGCGTCGCGGTGTCTACCTGCTCGATGCGGTATGTGTCTCGCAATTCCTGCGCGGTGACTTGTCCTGGCGCGGTCTTTTCCTCGGCGGTCACTGCGGCAAAGGTGAAGACGCTGCCGGCGCGCACTCCGAGGACGCGGCTGATGATGCCCTGCTCGCCCATGCACATACCGACCAGCGAATGCTTGTCACTTTCCTTTTCCAGGAATTTCATCATGCTGACGTTGTCGTGCAGAGTGGTCGCGGTGCTCACGACCTTGTAGAAATCAGCCGGGATGGCAATCATCCTCGCCAGCGTCTCTTCCAACTTCTTGGTTGCGCGAAAGTCGTGATAGGAAAGGATTAATGCGCCGCGGCTGCGTAGCCGCTCCAGCTGCTCGGCCTTGCAGGCGGCAGCGGTTTCGAGTTCGATATCCACCAGTTGGCAGCCCGCCGCGGCGGCTTTCGAAAGCACGTCCAGCTGGGAGGCGATGGAGCCCTGGAATTTGCCGCCATTGGCCTCGCGGCGGCAGGTGGCAATCACCGTGACGTGCGGGTGATACTCAGTAAAAGCGTTTGATTTTCGGGAGAGCCAACGCCGGGTGGCTGAGGTAGTCCAGCCGGAGCTCCATGAAAGCGTTGTCGCGGCTGAGGGATTCGGCTTTCTGCAACATGTCTGCCGGGTCGGAACCGGTGACGGCGACGCATACTCTGGGCAAACGCAAGGAGCGCAGGCGGGCAAGATAGTTGTTAGGGGAAGCATTCATCATTTCAGTGAGTTGGCGGCGATATTACAGGCGCATGGCGGCAGATGCAACAACCGACTGCGGATTTTGTCCGCCAAACAAACTTTTTCACTACTACGGCATAACACCGGCGTAACCTTGACCCCCCTTACGTGAGTTGGTACCGTCCGAGAGCAAGCCCTTTATTTGATTGCGGTTAGCACGCCCGCCGACGGCTTCGGCTTTGACTCGGAGGTAACATGAAGAAAATAGGACTGTTGCTGGTCATGTGCGCGGCTTTGGCGGCCTATGCGCAGCAACCCGATACTAACACCAGCACTGGCGGATCCGATTCCGAGACGCCAACCGGAACGATTGCGACCAATGCGACCTTCCCGATGGAACGCGTCCAAACGCCCACCTACGCGGATATTTACTGCGCCGGGTTCATCAGCAAACAGCTTCTGCCGAACGCAAATTTCGTCGCCGGCGGGCTCAACACACCGAACACCACCAAATTCGTGAATGGCGATGTAGTGTACCTGGCTGGCGGCGGCTACCAAGCCGGCCAGCAATACGAAATTGTCCGCGAACTGGTCGACCCCAACCGGTATGAGATGTTTGCCGGACAGTTTGGCATGCTCAAGGAAATGGGGCAGCCCTACGCCGAGCTGGCGCGTATCCGCATCGTGGACACGCGCAGCAAAATGGCGATCGGCCAGGTGGAATTCAGTTGCGATCCGGTGAGCCCGGGCGATCTGGCGGTGCCATACGTGGAGAAGACGATGGTTCCATTTCATCCCCCGCTGCGCTTTGACCGCTTTGTGCCAGCCAGCGGAAAACTGGGTGGACGCATTGTGATGGCGCGCGACTTTGATTCCCTGCTGGGAACAGGCTCGAAGGTGTACCTGAACGCCGGGTTCCAACCAGGGAGTGAAGATTGGCGACTACTTCCGCGCGGTGCGAACCTATGGCGCGGATTTGCGCGATCCGGTGGATTCTCTCTCGTTCAAGGCGGCGATTGCCGAAGACTCGCAGAAAACAGCAGCCTTCGATTAATCCGACGATGTTTACCAAGAACAGCGGCCCCACAATCCACGTGCAGGACTTGCCGCGGCGCGCGGTGGGAGAAATCGTGATTCTCAGCACGACTCCAACCACGTCAACCGGCATGGTGGTGTTCGCCATGGAAGATATGCACATTGGCGATGGCGTGGAGATTGATCAGCAGCAGTAGTTCTCTTTCCCAAGGCAGCGGCAACAATCGGGGAGGCCAACGGCCTCCCCGAAGTTTTTGGCGCGGGAACCTCACTCGTAGCGCAGGGCGACCATGGGGTCCAGGCGGGAAGCGCGCCACGCGGGAACGATACACGCGCAGATGAGATTGCCGCCAGCACCGCAGCGGCGGCAGCAAAGCTTGCTGAGTCCAGCGGGCTCGACTCCAAACAGCAATTGATTTAGCAATCGAGTTGCGCCCAAGGCCAGGGCCGCGCCCAGGCCGATACCAGCGGCCGTCAATGCCAGGCCCTGACGGACCACCGTGATCAATACGTGGTTGCGGGTTGCCCCAAGAGCCATCCGTAGACCGAACTCGCGCGTTCTTTGCAGCGCTGCATACGAGACGACTCCATAGATGCCGAGCGCAGACAAAAAGAGCGACAGCATCGAAAAAGCTTCCAAAAGCAAAAGGCTGTACCTCCGCGGCGCGAGCGATTCATCGAGGATATCGTTCATGGTTCGAAAGTCATCCAAGCGGCCGATCGGCGCGAATGACTCTCAGATCCTGGCGCGAAGGCTGTCTGCCAGAGTGCGCGGGTCGCCGCTGGCGCGGACGAATAATCTCATCCCGGCAAAGACATGATAGGTTTCATCCTGCAAGTACGGCATGTAGACGGAGGGCGGGGTCTCCGCATCAAGACCACCTTGCTTGATATCTTCGACGATCCCGACAATTCTCCCGCATCCTCGGTGCGGCGATGTCTCTTCGGCCCGGCCCGGTGTAATTGACGAGGATATGTTTGCCGATTGGGTTCTCGCCCGGCCAATACTTCCGCGCGGCTTGCCGATTGATGATCACGACAGGCGGCTCTCCGGCACCGTCAGAAACAGTGAAAAACCTACCCTGAAGCAATCGGCTACCGACAGTTTTGAAAAAGTCCTGGCTGCCCCAGCAGCCCTGCACGGCAGGCACGTGGTCCGGGTCGTTGAGGCGGTTGTCGAAAACCAGAGTCGCTACTGCTGTTTTTGTTGCGGGAACGCAACTGGAAACCGCCGCGCCGCGCACACCCGGCAGAGTAGAAACGCCGTCGAGCACGCCCTGCCAGAAAGTCCGCCCTTCGGGACCGTAGAAGTTGGTCCGCAGCGCGGCAGTGAGTACATGATCGGGCGCAAAACCCAGCTCGACTTTCTCCACCTTCCAGAAGCTGCGCAGCAGCAACGCTGCGCCCACCGAGAGCACCACGGCAAAGGCAATTTCGGTGACCACCAGCAGTGAGAGTGGCTTGTTCTGCATCCGTCCGCTTCCACTCTGCCCCGATCTCATGCTGGCCGCCAGGTTGAGTTTGGAAAGCACAAGGAACGGCATTCCACTGAACAATACGGCTGTGATGAACAAGACTCCGAGCGCCATGCACAGCACCGGGATATTTAGATGGACTCCCAGGCTGCGCGGCAGGTAATAGCCGGGGATGAGATTGACGAAGCGCACGCTAAACCAGGCGAGAAGCAAGCCGGAGCAAATCCGCACGCGAGGAGCACCAGGTTTTCAATGACGAACTGCTGAGCCATGCGGATTGGGGTGGCGCCGACGCCGAGCCGCACCGCCATCTCCGGGGCCCGTTTGGTGGCGCGCGAAAGCAAGAGAGCAGCCACGTTGACACAGGCAATCAACAAAACTACGGCTACCGCGCCCATGAGGATGCGCAGTTGCGTCTGCACATTTCCGACAACCGAATCTTTCAGCGGAGTCAGGAACTAACCGCAATTCTGCGGCGCGCCCCGGAGCAAGCCCAGGATTCCCGGGTCGTACCTGCTGGGCGGCAAGAGGGCTGGCATCCGGCCTCAATCGGCCCATCACGGTAAGAAATTTGTTGTTGCGCCATTTCATGAAGTCCCAGCCCGGACGGGTGGTCAGTTTCGCCCAGACGTCAGTCTCCGGAAAAAGATCGGGCATGGGAGGGAGAACTCCGATGACGGTTTGGGAGTCTTCCTCGAAGTGGAGAACCCTGCCGAGAACATGCGGATCACCGCCGAGCTTGTCTTTCCAGAACCGGTAAGAGACCACGACTGTGTCATTGGCGAGGTAGGTGTATTCACGTGGCGTATATAGACTACCCATGAAAGGCTTAACCCCCAACATCGGGAAAAAGTCCTCCGTGGCGGCCGTGCAATTCACCACCTTCGGCTCGCCAGCTCCAGTCCAGGTAAAGGTGAACATTGGAACCATCGCGGCGATGTGCGAAAACGATTTGTTCTGGATCGTGAAAGTCAACGAAATCCGGACCGGAAACGGCAATTTTGGTGGAAGCTCGCTGCGGTGTACTCTCGGAGACCGCGACTAACCGGTCCGGTTGCGGAAATGGCATCGGGGCGAGTAATACGTGTTGCACAACACTGAAGATGGCCGTATTCGCGCCGATGCCCAGCGCAAGCGTAATGACGGCGACGGCGGTGAATCCCGGGTTCTTGCGCAACTGGCGGATTGCGTAGCGAAGATCGTAGATCAGGGTTTGCATGGTGGAACTCCAGTTCTTAGTTCGCAGTTCCCGGTTCTCAGAGGCTTATTCATAGCGCAGGGCTACCATCAGTTGGATTTTCAGGGTTTCCACAACGCCTGCCCCGAGGATTCAGCATGTGGTGGCAATTCTCCGGCCAGGCGGTTCTTTCCGCTAAGTCTGCGATTATTCAGGAGAAACATGGTGCGAGTCTAGGTTTTCAATCGCGCCAGGTGTCCACTTTCGGACGGGAGTGTCCGGAAGCGGACAATTGCCTGGGAAGATGCCCTTTCCAGTTTCGCCTACGGCGGGTTCCTCCACGCGGAAAATTGCAGATTTGTATCAGGTAACGGCTTGCGCCTTACCGTTATCGATAGGCCGTTCCCAGCGGTCGCGCCGATGGGGTGCAACTACCACGGGCGCTGCCATCTACCGTACTAGTTGCGCTCGGTGAGCGCGGCAAGCGACGTTCGGAACCTTTGCGGCAGGCCTAAAGGGCCTGCCCCGATACGAACCATCTGCACTTGCGTGGCTTTACGACTCAGATGAGAGGAGGTGCAACCCGCAAGGCTAGTGCTCATTTTTTTCCCCGAAAACCTCTGCCGTGAACGCTTCAAGGCTTGCGCCCTCCCGCCACGCATTCGCGGGTAAGCCTGCCTTGTGGCAGGTCTGCTCCAGAAATGTGATGCGGTCCCAGCCATGTTCGACCGGGACTTGGGGCAGAAGCAAACCGCGGCGGCCGCCGAGAGAAATCAGCAGGCCGTGGCGGCCGACTTCGATTTCTTCCGGGCGAATGGGCCGGAGCGGAGAAAGAATGCTGAGCGAAATCCTGAGCTCCGGAAGTTCCTCGCGGGTAAGTGGCGGAAAGCGCGTGTCGTCAAAGGCGGCGGCCTGCGCGGTTTCCGCGACGGCGCGATACAACGGAGCTACTGGCAGGGCGAAGCCGACGCATCCCCGCAAATCGCCGTGGTAGTACAGCGTCGTGAAAACGCCGCGCAGCTCAGTGAAATGCGGCGAAGGCGGCGTCAGAGAGATTTCGCGGCGCTCGATGGCCGACGCAATGGATTCATGCGCCAGATTCAACAGCAACGCGCGTTCTTCAGGAGAAAATTCCGGCTGTTCAACCGCGTTTGGGCGGGCTGCGGAAAAAGAATCTTCAGGTGGCGGTGACATTCTGCTTCCTCCGCCGGCTGAGGACGAAGGCGCGGCGGCGGCGCTTCACTACCTGGCGGTCAATCTTGGACCAGAAGGCGGCAAAGTAATCAATGGCCGACACCAGCGACACAAACACCATGAACCAGATGGCCAGGAAGGCGATCCAGTGCACCGGGAAAAAATACGAGCCATAAACCGGCCATTCCTTCCAGCGATGGTCAAGGATGACCGCGACCACGGAGACAATCTGCACCACAGTTTTGAATTTCCCGAGTTCGCTGGCCTCGATGGTAAAGCCTTCCGACGCCGCGATCGAGCGCAGGCCGCTCACCAGGAATTCGCGGCCGATGATGACTACCGCCATCCAGGCCGGAACCAGGCTGGGATTGAATTGGACTAGTGTGATGAAGGCGGCGGCGACCAGCAGTTTGTCGGCCAGAGGATCGAGCAGCATCCCCATGGTGGTGATCTGGCCGCGCTTACGCGCCAGGTAGCCATCAATTCCGTCGGTGATGAAGGCGGCGATAAACAACGCCGAAGCCAGCAGTTCTTTTTCCCCATTGCTGCTGGACAGGCGGCTGGTGGAAAGAATCCAGATCAGCAGCGGGATGCTGAAGATGCGGGTCAGCGTGATGGAATTCGGCAGATTCAGACGGAAACACAGGCTGGAAGGCAGAGAAGCCAAAACCAGCGATCGCCCGATTATCCTCCAGTGCGCAAGGGGAAAGCAATGAGCAGTCGCAAGACGGCTGTGGACAAGTTATCTCCTGGCGCGAGAGAACCCACTCACCACGAAGGACACGAAGGTACACGAAGGAAATCGAGCGCCAAAACGGAGACTCAATCGCGCTTGGCAGCTTTGTATCCCGCTTTCCTGGCTTCGTCGGCGGTCATGAATTTGCCGTCTTTGGTTTTGCCATACCAGCGGCCGCCGCGATGATAAATGCCGGTCGTCGAGATTTACCCAGACTTTACCGCTGGCTTTGGCGGCGGCGATATCGGCAGCGGAAGGAATTGACCTGGCTTCTTGGGACTGCTGGATGCTGAGGCTTGCATTACTGGAGGAGCCGGTTGCCGCCAAACCTGAAGTCAGCATCCCGCCGGAGACCAAACATGCAAACACAACGAACAGTCTGAGAGGTAGGTTTTTCATGGACGCCCATCTTTCTCCCCCTCAGGAGTTGCAGCCCGGCTAAAATCTCCGCCTACGCGTAGAAGCCGCGCTGGCGGATGGTATAGGCCACGCGATCAATGGCCAGCATATATGCCGCCAGGCGATTGTTCACATGGTGAGTCTCGGAATAGCGTACTACGTCGTCGAAGGCTTCCTGCATGATCTCGGCTAGGCTGCTCGTTGACCACCGATTCTTTCCAGAAGTAACCCTGGCGGTCCTGCACCCACTCGAAATAAGAAGTGGTCACGCCGCCGGCGTTGCACAGAATATCGGGAATCACGAAAACTCCCTTGTCGGCGAGGATTTCGTCCGCGGCCGCGGTGGTTGGGCCGTTCGCGCCTTCGGCGAGAATTTTGCACTTTAACTGGGTCGGCGTTTTGGCTGGTGATGACGATTTTCCGTGGCGGCGGGAATCAGAATCTCGCAGTCGCTGGTGAGCAGGTCGGCATCGGCTGCTTTCTCGGCGCCGGGGAATCCCTGGACCGAGCCGTTGCGCTGCACGATACTCCCACAGCGCCTCAGCGTTAATTCCGTTCTTGTTGTAGAGTCCGCCGCCCAATTCTCCGATGCCAATGATTTTGTAGCCCGCCTCCGCCATCAAGCGCGCGGCGTTTGAGCCGACATTGCCGAAACCCTGCACGATCACCCGCGTGGAAGCCGGCGACAGACCCAATTTTTTGACTGCCTCATCGCAGACGATCTTGATGCCGCGGCCGGTGGCTTCGCGGCGTCCGCGCGATCCGCCGATATTGATGGGCTTGCCGGTGACCACTGCAGTGACAGTTTTCCGCATGTGCATGGAGTAGGTATCCATCATCCAGGCCATGATTTGTTCGTTGGTGTTGACGTCGGGCGCGGGGACATCCTGCTCGGGGCCGATGAATTCGACCAGTTCCGCGGTGTAGCGGCGGGTCATGCGTTCCAGTTCGCCGCGCGACATTTTGTGCGGATCGCAGATGACTCCGCCCTTGGCGCCGCCGAAGGGAATATTGACCACCGCGCACTTCCAGGTCATCCAGGCGGCCAGAGCGCGGACTTCATCCAAGGTCACGTCCGGTCCGTAACGAATGCCGCCCTTCGATGGCCCGCGCGCAATCGAATGCTGCACCCGGTAGCCGGTGAAGACTTCCAGGCTGCCGTTATCCATGGCGACCGGAATATGCAGAATGATCTCGCGGTTGGGATAGCGCAGCACCTTCCACAAGCCCTCTTCGAGATTGAGCTTCTTGGCCGCCAGATCGAAGCGGGCGGCTTGCTCCTCCCAGGGATTGAGTTCGTGCTCGGGATTGACGATCTTGGTGGAGGGCGCAGCGTTCATGGCGGTCTCCGCGGAACAATCGGATCAAGCTACCTTCGGAAATCTGGAACGGCCAAACCGTGGTGCAAAAGGGCCTTCTGGAGTATAAGCAGCGGCGCGAAGAGCAGCAAGACAAGCTATCGGGACGCCACCAGTTCTCTGGGGACTGTCCGGAACTGGACAGTGATTGTCCGGTCGTGGACAGTTTGGTCTTCGGAGTTTCGAGGAGAACAGCGCGTTTTCATAAACTTAGCTTTCCTATTTTTTGGTACTGCGAATGCTTACTTGGATCGAGAGGCCGCACCTATGTCAAACCTGCTTAGGAATCTCGGCTACAGCCTTCGCCGCTTGCGCAAGAATCTAGGCGTCACCCTTACCGTTTTGCTGACGCTGGCTTTAGGGATCGGCGCGGTCACAGCGATCTTCACCGTTGACTATGCGGTAATGCTGGCTCCTCTCCCCTACCCACAGGCCAACCAGCTCGTCATGGCCTGGGCAAAATCCGACGGAGGCAGCGACGGTGTGGCACCCGGTGAATTCCTCGACTGGAGGCAGCAGAACACGTCGTTCCAAGCGCTGAATGCCTACAGCCAGGGCACGTTTAATATCTCCACGCAAGATCAGCCTGAACTGATTCGCGGAGCGCGCACTACTGCTGGCTTTTATCGCATTTTAGGAGCCAGGTTTTATATGGGCCGTGACTTCCTGCCGGAGGAAGAGCAGCCGGGACGCGAGCATGTTGTGGTTCTGACCTACAAGCTCTGGAAGCATCTGGGAGCCGACCCAAAGATTCTCGGCAAGGCAATTCGCCTGAACAACGCTCCTTACACAGTAGTTGGTGTTTGGGATATGGATACGCCGGAGGACCGCGGCGAGATGCAACTGGACGTGCCCATGGGGGTCACTCGGGGCGAGGCCAGTTACAACTTCCACTCGCTGACCGTGATGGGGCGCCTGAAACCCGGGGTCACGATGGCGAGAGCCCAAGCCGAAATGGACACGCTGGCGGCAACGATTGCAAAAAACCATCCTGAGGATGCCGACACGGGAGCGATCGTCGAACCTGTCAAGAACGACTTCTTCCCGCAACAAACCAAATTGATGCTCTGGTTGTTATTGGGCGGGGTGTGCTTTGTATTGCTGATCGCCTGCGCGAACGTGGCAAATCTCTTACTGGCTCAGGGCATCACCCGCCAAAGAGAACTTGCGGTCCGCGTCGCCGTGGGAGCGACTCCGCGAACCATCTTCGCCCAGCAGCTCACCGAAAGTCTTGCTCTCGCCTGTAGCGGAGGACTTGCCGGCATAGGTGTCGGCTACTCCATTCTGCAGGCTCTCATTGCGTTCATGCCACCTAACACTTTGCCCCATACCTCCGACTTGCGGCTGAATGCTCCCGTTCTGTGGTTCGCGCTGGGCATAACCACACTTGCCGGATTGCTGTTCGGTTGTGCGCCTGCCTGGTATGCGTCACGCGTAGACCCCGGTGAATCGCTCAAAGAGGGTGGCCGCTCGGGGACCGGACAAGGCCGGCATCGGCTGCGCCGGGTGCTCGTCGTCGGTGAATTTGCTTTGGCGCTGGCGCTTCTAGCGGGAGCTGGGCTGGCGATTCACAGTTTTTGGAATCTTCAGCGTATTGATCTTGGAATCCGTACCGACCACATCCTCACTTTCGGCTTGCCAGTCCCGGACGCGCGGCCGAAAGATCCGGAAAAAATTGTGGCGTATTACCGCCGCATTCTAGAGAGCATCCAGGCGGTTCCGGGAGTGAGCCACGCCGCGACGATGACAGAGTTGCCGCTCCAGGGTGGATGGGATTTGCAGTTCACCGTGGCCGGGAGCCCTGGCGCCGCCGATCTCGCCCATGGTCCTACGACCGGCGTGCGAACGGTCACGCCCGATTACTTTCAGACCTTCGGGGTTGGGCTGGTCAAGGGCCGCGAATTTTCCGAGCACGACAATGCCTCAGGTGAAAAAGTCGCTATGGTGAATCAGGAGTTCGTGAACAAATTCCTCGCGGGCAAAGACCCACTGCAGCAGCGGTTGTTCTTAAACCAAGTCATTCCTGGCGTAGCTCGTCTCGGACCGCCGGTGGAATGGCAGATCGTGGGCGTGTTTCATGACGTCCACGACTTTGGACTACGCCAGCAGGTGCCCGAAATTGACCTGCCTTTTTGGCAGAGTCAATGGACGACATCGTTCATCGGCGTGCGCACCGCTGCCGATCCCGCGGAGATGACCAAGAGTATTGCGGCCGCGGTCCATCCGTCGATCCCGATATTCCTCTGGCGAATCTGCGCACCATGGAGCAGGTGAGAGATGAGCAACTCGCGGGTGATGGTTTTACCGCGCATCCTCTTTGCCAGCTTTGCGGGTATCGCTCTGCTGCTAGCCGCAGTGGGAATTTATGGCGTGATGGCATTCTCCGTGGCCCAACGATCGCATGAGATCGCCATCCGCATGGCGTTGGGCTCGGGGCGGGAACGGGTTGTCAGACTGGTACTGCGCGAAGGGTTGTTGCTGGCCGGAATCGGGCTGAGCCTTGGACTGGTGGGGGCATACTTCGTCGGGCGCGCCATGCAGAGCTTATTATTCGGCGTCGGAAGGATGGATTTCTCCGCCTTCGGCGCGGTCAGTGTGATCCTGCTGCTTACAGCTTTGGTCGCGTGCTTTGTTCCGGCACGGCGCGCGGCGTCGGTGGAACCCATGCAAGCGTTACGAACGGAGTGAAAAAGCTATGTTGAATTTGACGAAAAACCTCGGCTACAGTCTTCGCCGGTTACGCAAGAATCCGGGACTGACGGTGGTGGTGCTGCTCACGCTTGCGCTTGGCATTGGCGCAAACACCGCCATGTTCACGGTGGACTACGCGTCAATGATCGCGCCTATACCCTACCCCAATCCCGACCAGCTAGTAGTGGTCTGGTCGACGATACACGGGGAGAAAGCGGGCTGGGGTACCTCAGCAGGTGATTTGCTCGACTGGCGACGCGAGAACACAACATTCCAGAAGCTGGACGCGATCACGAGCACCTCGGTCAATCTCTCCACCCAGGATCAGCCGCAGTTCGTCAACGGTTGGCAAACCACCCCAGGGTTGTTTCGCACTCGCGGCGTCAGGTTCATGCTAGGCCGCGACTTCCTTGACGAAGAGGGGCAGGTTGGGCGAGACCACGTCATCTCCCTGAGCTACAAACTATGGAAGCGGCTAGGCTCCGATCCGAACATTCTCGGCAAGTCCCTGCGCGCGAACGGAGAACCTTACACGGTCGTAGGCGTCTGGGCGGAGGATACTCCGGAAAGCCGCAATCCTTTCGCCTGGTTCATCACGCCGCTGGCTTTCAAGCCCAAAGACATCAATTACGACACGCACCCTTATTTAGTGGTCGGGCGCATGAAACCGGGCGTCACACTTGCGCAGGCGCAGGCCGACATGGCCCGGGTTGCCTCCCTGCAAGCGAAGACCTATCCCGCCGATAAAGGCTGGGGTGTATCTGTTGAACACCTCAAAAATGACTTTTTCCCAAAGAACCAGCAGAGGATTTTCTGGCTGCTG
The DNA here is from genome assembly GCA_963697035.1 of uncultured Acidobacteriaceae bacterium. Lineage (GTDB taxonomy): Bacteria > Acidobacteriota > Terriglobia > Terriglobales > Acidobacteriaceae > PALSA-270. The sequence continues at coordinate 216,607 of CAVOMN010000007.1, forward strand.
CTGGGAGCGGTGGGCTTCGTGTTACTAATTGCGTGCGTAAACATCGCCAATCTCTTGCTGGCTAACGGGATCACGGCACAAAAAGAGATCGCGGTGCGAGTTGCGTTGGGCGCCAGCCGTCAGACCATCTTTGCACAGCAATTGACCGAGGGCGTGATGCTCGCGCTCGCTGGCGGACTTCTTGGCTTGGGTGTGGGATATGGAATGCTTCGGGCAACTATAGCCCTGATTCCGCAGAATGACTTTCCGGCCGAGGCCGTCCTCGGCCTGAATCGCCCGATTCTTCTGGTCATGTTCATTGTCACAACTGTGGCCGGATTACTGTTTGGCAGCATCCCGGCATGGTATGCGTCGCGCGTCAGTCCAGGCGAAGCTCTTAAGGAAGGCGGCCGCTCAGGAACGGGAGCGGGGCGGCATCGCCTGCGCCGTGCGTTAGTAATTGGCGAGTTCGCCCTGGCTCTGCCTCTGCTGGCCGGAGCTGGATTGGCGATCCATAGCTTCTGGAATCTTCAGCGCGTGGATCTTGGTGTCCGCACCGATCACGTCCTGACGTTCGGACTTCAAGTTCCCGAATCCCGGCCCACGCAACCGGAGCGAGTGGTAGCTTACTACCACCAAATTCTGGACAGTATCAAGTCTGTCTCCGGTGTTACCCACGCCACGGTCATGACTGGGATGCCGATGTGGTGGGCCTGGAAAATGCAATTTTCTATCGCCGGCCAACCGGGCGCTTCTGACCCGTCGCAACGTCCCGATGCATCATTTCGGATGGTTTCACCTGAGTATTTCCAGACTTTCGGCATTCCCGTAGTCAAGGGGCGCCAATTCACCGAGCACGACGCTGCCTCCGGCGTAAAGGTAGCTATGGTCAATCAGGAGTTTGCTGCCAGATTCTTGAAAGGAATGGATCCACTGCGGCAGCGTTTGCTTGTCGATCAGATTATTCCTGGGGCTGCAAATCCCGGGGCGCCCATAGAGTGGCAGATCGTCGGAATAACTCACGACGTGCGGAGTTCAATCCGTGAGGATAATCCGGAGATTGAGGTCCCCTTCTGGCAGAGTCCGTGGCCTAGCGCACGTATTGGTGTGCTTACCACCGGCGATCCCGAGCGCATGACCGCGAGCATTGCAGCAGCCGTCCATACTGTGGACTCTGACATCGCGCTTGCAGAACCGCGCACCATGGAGCAAATCCGTTCTGAAGTCCTAGTGACCGACACCTTTATGACGACCCTCTTCGCCAGCTTTGCTGGAATTGCTCTGTTGTTGGCCGCAGTCGGCATTTATGGGGTTATCGCATTTTCCGTGGCGCAACGCTCACATGAGATTGCCATACGCATAGCGCTGGGGGCAGGGCGCGATCGCGTAGTCCGCCTGGTGGTGCGCGAAGGTATGCTGCTGGCAGGCATTGGACTCACTCTCGGTCTGGTCGGAGCTTATTTTGTGGGACGCGGGATGCAGAGTCTGTTATATGACGTCCATGCTCTTGATTTGGCGGCGTTCGCCGCAGTGGCGCTGATTCTTCTGTTGACTGCGGTGCTTGCGTGTCTGGTTCCGGCCCGCCGCGCGGCGTCGGTGGAACCGATGCGGGCCCTGCGAACTGAGTGACACTATTTCTGGATCCTAATATTTCTGAGCTTTAGTTTTCAGGCAGTGCTGAAACATCTGCTTTCGTCGAGGCGGACAGGAATGTCCGCCCCACACGGGCTTGGACCGGCTTTGGGTTTCTCACGAACTGATGCTCGTGTACGGATAGGCTGGAATGACATGTCGGCAGCGTCGAGGCGAGATGCGCCGGGCCACCCAGGGCACCTTGGGGAGGGTCACGCGGTCAAAAAAGAGCTTCCAGGTTACCACCCTACATAAAAATGCTTGATATCCCCCATTAGCACTTTTGATTGGCGAATTGGGGACGCGACGCGTAGTCTAACGGTTCGCAAAATCGGGCCGCTGAAAACGGCTAACACCCAAGGAGATCCATGTCCAACGAACTACGGAATTTCTTGACCTTGTCCTACGATGAACTGGAAGCGCTTAACCTGGAAGCCAAAGAACAGCGCAAGAAGCGCGCTCCCGTTGAAGTAATCCGGGAACAGCGGCTGAAATACCTGACGGACGAAAAAGGCATTAAGGCGGTGACGGTGCTGTTCAGCGATCTCGAAGGCCGCCTGCACATGCTGGACTACGACAAGAAGTTCCTGATCAAGAGCTGGGACAACCTGACCTTTGACGGTTCCTCGATCCGCGGCTTCACCGCGCAACGGGAAAGCGACCTGCGGCTGGGTATCGACTGGGCCTCTTTCTATTGGGCGCCGGCCGATTTCTTTGGGCCGGGCAAGGTGATGGTATTCGGCGAAGTCATCGAGAAGCAGGGTGGCCCCTATGCCGCCGACATGCGCGGCATCCTGAAGAGCCTATGCGGACGGAGCTGTTTAAGGAAGAGGGATACACCCTCAATGCGGCCAACGAGATTGAAGGATTCCTATTCAAGGGCATTGATGCCGAGAAGCACTACCATGAAACCAGCACGTTCGAGTACGTGAATACCGGCGGCTATTATCACTCGCTGCCCGGCGACCCTCTGCGCAGTTTCATTGACACCTCCGCCGAAGTGCAGCGCGCGATGGGCTTCCAGAACGAGAAAGATCACCCGGAAGTTGCGCCTTCGCAATTTGAAATCAACTACGGCTACGGAGAAGTGGTGTCAGCCGCCGATCAGATTCAACTCTACAAGCTCATCTGCCGCGAGGTGGCGACCAAGCTGGGGATGACCGCATCATTCCTGCCTAAGCCGGTGGTCGGCGTAAACGGCAGCGGCATGCACACCAACGTCTCTATCACCAAAGACGGAAAGAACCTGTTCTGGGATCCGAAGGGTGAAGAAAAGCTCAGCAAGCTGGGTTGGTCGTTCGTGGACCGCATTCTCACCCATGGCAACGATATTTGCTTACTCCTTAATGCCAGCGTGAATGCCTACCGGCGTCTGGATCCGCACTTCGAAGCACCAAACCAGCTCAAGGCTTCGGCGGTGGACCGCGGTTCCATGGTGCGCATACCGATTGGAAACGACAAGAGCATGCGCGTGGAAGTTCGCTCGGTTGGACCGGATGCCAACCCGTACATGGTGCTTTACTCGGTGTTCAAAAGCGGCCTGGACGGGCAGACGGCGAAGATCAAGAATCTGCGCCAGGCGGAGCGCTACTTGCCGGATAACATTTATACAGCGTTGGAGAACTTCCGCGGCTCGGATTGGATCACCAAAATTCTTGGCGAGGACGTGAAGGGCCGCTACGCGGACTTGAAGCAAGCTTCCGCGGACCGATGCGCGCGACTGCTCGGAACGGTGGTCAAGGCTCCGGAAGTCCAGTATCACCACGAGGTCTACAACCAGTTCCTGTGGAACCAGTTCTAGAAATACTGCGTCGGCGGTGATACTAAGGCCACATTCAGAAATGGGCGTGGCCTTTTCTCTTAATTCCTGCGCGAGTCGTTGCAGACGGCTTCCGGGCCCGTCTATGCAGCCTTGCCGGCTGTCCTTCCCGTCGCGATCCTGACGATCTTTGGCTCCGCCATGGCAACGAAGTCTTCCCATGACATACGGACGAGTTCGCGATGAGAACCGGCGTTAAAGGCAATTTCCTTGTCATTCGCTAAGCTTTCATCAGCAAAGACCTTCATGCCGTAGAGATTGCCAAAGGGCGGCATGGAACCCAGCTCGCAGTCAGGGAAGCGGTCCTTGAACTCCCACTCTGCAGCGAGCGCAGCCTCTTCCGCCCCGGCGGCGGACCGCAGAAGAGGAAGATTCACGTGGCGGGAAGCCGGAACGACAGCCATGGCGAGTTCGCCGTCAATTTTGACAACCACTGTCTTGGCGAGGTCCTGTCCCGGTATGTGCGCCAGGGCCGCGATACCCTGTGCGGTATAGGCCAGCGAATGCGAGATGACAACGTATTCCGTATTGTGACAATCGAGAAATTCCTTAAGCCTGGGTAGCGACATAAAGATATCCTTTCCGGAAAACTCTCGGGGCGGGCGCGCACTTTGCAGTTTCCGGCAGTCGCGAGAATGGCTAGCTGCCGCTATGTTGGTCCCTTGCGTGACAAAAGAGCAGTGATTGCGGTCACTGTGGGCCGCAAGGGCTCAAACTATAGTGTGCATGGGCTGGTCGCGTTGATGCAGGGGCGGGATGGTGAGTGTTGAGGGGCGCTTGCTCCTGCAACCGGATCCATCGTGGTACGCGCGGGAGGCATTTATGCCGGTTTACGAGTACATTTGCAAAGACTGCCACAAAGAGTTTGAGGAAGTACTCACTCTGGCCGAGCACGACCATGCTGAGGAGATTTCCTGCCCGAAATGCGGCAGTAAGAATATCGAGCAAGAGGCTGCCGGTTTTTTCGCGGTAACCTCGAAGAAGAGCTGATCGAACACGAGCGATACCTAGGCTGACGCGGGGAATCCCCCGCCGTGTGCCATGGATTCTGGTACCATTCTGCGTACGGGAGGCTCCATGCACCGCAGCGCTTGTATTCATTCTGACCTTCCTTCTGGCAATCTCGCGGTTGCCGTTTTTGCCAAGGGTTAAACTCGCCGGATGCCCGCCTGAAACGCGCCTTCCGCCGGCCGCAACAAAATGGATGGACATTCGTGCATCTGCAGGGCACGCCTGCGGAGATTGGCTTCCAGCATGGCTATCTTCTGGCCCCGGAGATTACGGACGCGCTGAAGGTCACCATCCTCGAGCAGACACGAGACAACCAAAAGGATTGGCAATTTTTCCGCGACGCGGCGCAGACCATGATGTGGCCGCACATTGAGCAGGAATACCGCGACGAACTGCAAGGCATTGCCAACGGCGCAAACGCGCACGGGGTGAAGCTGGATGTGTGGGACGTGGTTGCGCTGAATGCGTTCCCCGAGTGGTCTTACTACGTCAAGCAGTACAACAAAGCGCACGGCATCCAGTCGCCGCCTTCGGTCACCGCTCCCGACCATTGCAGCGCCTTTGTGGCCACAGGGAGTTATACCCATGATGGAAAAATCGTGATGGCGCACAATGACTGGACCTACTACATGGACGGCGAGCGCTGGACCATTGTCTTCGACATTGTTCCCGCGAACGGCAAGCGCATCCTGATGGACGGGTTCCCCGGGTTGATTCACAGCGGCGACGACTTCGGCTCAACACCGCGGGGATCGTTATCACTGAAACTACCATCAGCCAGTTCTCGGGTTACGATCCGGCGGGAATCCCTGAGTTTGTGCGGGCCCGCAAGGCGATGCAATATTCGTCTTCGATTGATGACTTTGCCCGCATCATGAAGGACGGCAACAACGGTGGCTATGCGAATGACTGGCTGGTGGCCGATATTAAGAACAACGAGATTGCCAGCCTTGAGCTGGGGCTCAAGAACGTGACTTTGGAGCGCAAGACCGACGGGTATTTTGTGGGTTCGAATTTCCCTATCAACGAGAAGCTGGCGCGCGAGGAAACTGACTTTGATATGCATGACATGAGTTCGAGCGCCAATGCCCGCCACGTTCGCTGGGATCAGCTGATGGCCGAGAACAAAGGCAAGATTGACGTAGCCGCCGCCCAGGGTTTTCTGGCCGACCACTACGACAGCTTCGACAAGAAAGAAGAACCGGGAGAGCGCACGCTCTGCGGCCACGTTGATCTTTCTCCGCGCGGCATGCCCACCTGGCAGCCGCCTTTTGGGATTGCTGGCGCGGTGCAGAACAAAGCCACCGATGCTGCCATGGCGGCAAAGATGGAATTCACCGCAGCGGCAGGACATGCCTGCGGCGGCAACTTTCACGCCGCCGAGGAACTGAAAGCCCACCCGGAATTCATCGGCCAGAAAGATCTGCTGCACGACATGGACGCGCAGCCATGGACCACGTTTGCGCGCTAAATGCACGCGCCATCCGCACGTGGCGTAAAGGCTTCGCTAAACTATCTTGTGACGCCTTCCCTCCTCCGGGTGACTATCGCGGACGGCTGGCCCCATCACCGACCGGATTTCTGCATCGCGGCCATGCCCGCACCTTCTGGACCGCGGCACAGCGCGCTGCGCAACACAGCGGCACCTGATCCTTCGCAATGAAGATCTCGATCCGCAACGTTGCCGGAAGGAATTCGTCCACGCCATCTACGAAGACCTGCGCTGGCTGGGGATCCGCTGGAGCGAGGGGCCAGATTGCGGCGGACCGTACGCGCCATATTCGCAAAGTGAAAGACGCGAAAACTATCTGGCCGACATGGCGCAGGCTGCGCGATGGCGGATTTATTTATCCGTGTACTTGCTCCCGCAAAGATCTCCGGAAGCCGCCAGCGCGCCCCACGATTCCGACGACGAACCCATATATCCCGGCCACTGCCGGACGCGCAGCGATGCAAAGGAATTCAAGGTCCCGCGGGAGTGAACTGGCGCTTCCGCGTCCCGGACGGCATGGACGTGAGATTTTCGGACTTGCATCTGGGGCCACAGAGGTTCACAGCGGGCCTCGACTTCGGAGACTTCGTGGTTTGGCGTCGCGACGATGTGCCCGCCTATCAGTTAGCGGTCGTGGTAGATGACGCCGCTATGCGCATCAGCGAAGTAGTTCGCGGCGCCGATCTGTTAAAGTCCACGGCTCGGCAATTGTTTTTGTACCGGGCGCTGGGATGCGACTGTGCCCGCTTTTTATCATTGCGATCTCGTGTGCGAATTGGGTGTGCGACTCGCCAAGCGGCACGATGCGCTCAGCATTCGCCACCTCCGGGCACAGGGTTGGAAGCCGGAAGAAGTGGTCGGCGATTCCCCCGCGCAGTAGACCCTCAGAATTTCAGTCCACATTCAAGGTTTCCGGGCGCTTGCCGATGAACGCGGTGGGGAGCAACCTGTGAAGCGCTACACCGTGCAGCCTACCGGGCGGGAACAGGTCTTCAGCGCAAACGACATTATCGTCAGCAAGACGGATGTCAAAGGCTTGATCACTTATGCCAATCAGACGTTCCTGAAAGTGTCGGGCTATTCGGAGGAGGAGCTCCTGGGCGAGCCGCACAACATTATTCGTCACCCCGACATGCCGCAGTGCGTCTTCAAGCTGCTGTGGGACACGCTGGAACGAGGCCAGGAAATCTTTGCCTACGTAAAGAATATGTGCAAGAACGGCGATCACTATTGGGTGTTTGCTCACGTCACGCCGACCTTTAATGACTCCAAACAGATTGTCGGGTATCACTCTAGCCGGCGCCTCCCCGAACGGCCACAGGTGAAACTGTTCGGGGACATCTATCAGCAACTGCTCGCCGAAGAGCGCCGCCATAGTGAGTGGCGGAAAGGTATGGAGGAAGCCACTCAGATGTTGTTGCACATGGTCGGAGAAAAGAAAATGGCTTATGCGGAATTCATATTCTCCGTCTAGCCTGAACCGTGAATGATTGAACACCTCAGCCGAGGCCGCTTCTCAAGCCACACTCGCATGTGGCGATTCCTGCTCTTCCCGCAGCGGGAGCCAGCCGTGAATGCATCGAACCAGGAGATGGAGCCAACCGACAACATGTCCGAGGGGAACGAACTCGATCTCTATCGGGAACTGTTGGAGAGAATTGCGACGGTCTGTGAGCAGGCGGCGGACGGCGACTTGGAACCCCGGCTTCTCAACTGCCCGGAAGAAGGACCACTGGCGCGCGCCTACCGCTCGATCAATCATCTGCTTGACATGACAGATGGCTTCTTGCGCGAAGCCGGAGCTTCTTTGGAACACGCCGCCCAGAAGAAATTTTACCGCCGGGTACTCTTGCGCGGGATGCGGGGCTCCTTCCGGCGCGCCGCGCAACAGATCAATGACGCCACACAGCAGCTCGCCAATGACCATGCAGAGCTCTTGAAAGTAGAAGGCGGACGCCGGGCCATGACTGAAACTGTAACGAGCGTCGTCGGGGGTCTGAACTCCACAGCAAAACGGATGAACACAACGGCCCAAACTTTGGCGGAAATTGCCGGCATCTCGAGCAACGGCAAAACACCACGGTCCTCCGCATCGGCGCAGACCAAAAGTACTCCGGCTGCACAGAACAACAAGCATCTGCAGCACGCCGTAACGGGGCTGAATGAAGCCTCGCAGCGAATCGGAGGCGTAGTGGACCTGATCTCCAACATCGCTGACCGCACCAATTTTCTGTCTCTGAATGCCGCAATCGAAGCAGCGCACGCTGGTGATGCCGGCCGGGGATTCGCCGTGGTAGCAGCGGAGGTCAAGAAGCTATCCCAGCAAACCGCAAGCGCGATTCAGGAAATCAATCAGGAGATTGGCGCGGTCCGCTCCACCGCCGAACTGACCTCGGGCCTGGTCACATCTCTAAGTCAGAGTATTAGCGAACTCAAGGATGTTTCGTTGCTGCTCAATCGGCAATCCGACGAACTGGGGGCGGCCATGGCGGGATTCGTTAAAGTGATCGGCGAGTAGACACCGTTTCCGGGGGGCTTGCAGGTTGCGGGCGAACTTCTCCTGAACTGCATCGAAAATGTACTTTTGCACATCCGGACGCCCCTTGTAGTACATACAGAAACGAATGTGCCTGTCATAATGGGATCATGGGACGCGTTTTCTCTCTTTCGTTAGACGACCGGTGGCTACCGAAATCCGTTCTCTGCCTGCGCGATTACAACGCGGCGAAATTTCTACGTGACATCATCGCAGGGCTCACGGTCGGCCTGGTGGCGTTACCTCTGGCAATGGCCTTCGCAATTGCCTCCGGGCTGACGCCGCAGGCTGGCATTTATTGCGCCATGGTTACCGGCTTCCTGATTTCGGCGCTCGGTGGCTCGAAGACTCAGATTGGTGGCCCGACCGGGGCCTTCGTGGTGGTCGTCGCCGGAATCGTAGCTGTGCATGGCATAGACGGCCTCTTCATGTGCACGATGATGGCGGGAGTGCTGCTCGTCGTTCTCGGCATTACCGGTATGGGGACGGCGGTGAAGTTTATCCCGCGCCCTGTGGTGCTCGGTTTTACCAACGGAATTGCAGTGCTCATCGCCAGCACACAGATAAAAGATTTTTTCGGTCTCCGTCTGGATAAGGTCCCCGGCGAGTTCTGGCTTCGGATAAAGACGCTCACCGCAGCGTTTCCTACCTGGTCGCCGCGAGCCACGATGCTGGCAGCAGGCACGGTCGCCGTGATGCTCCTGTGCCGCGCGATCTCCGGCCGCATTCCTGGACCGATTGTGGCCATGCTCGGCGCTACCGTGGCGGCGTACGTATTGAAGTTTCCGGTCGAGACGATTGGCACGCGTTTCGGAGGAATTCCCAGCGGACTGCCGCATCTCGTGATCCCGGCCTGGCATGCGAGGTTGGTTCACGGATTGCTGGGCCCGGCGTTCACAGTCGCGATGCTCGGTGCGATTGAATCCTTGATGTCGGCGGTGGTCTCCGATCGCATGAGCAATGACCACCATAACCCGAACGTGGAACTCATCGGACAAGGTGTGGCCAACATTTTTTCGCCGATGTTCGGCGGATTGCCGGCGACGGGCGCTATCGCGCGCACCGCGACCAATATCCGCTCTGGCGCACAATCACCCGTCGCGGGAATGATTCATGCGCTTACACTTTTGTGCATTCTGCTCTTCGCCGCACCGCTGGCCAGCTACATTCCCATGGCCACGCTGGCGGGAATTCTGATGGTGGTCTCGTACAACATGGGGGAATGGCGGGAGATTCCCCAGTTACTCAAGCTGACGAAAACCGACATCAGCGTATGGTTCGTGACTTTCGCGCTCACCGTGTTCGCGGACCTCACCGTGGCCGTCGAAGCTGGCATGATTCTGGCAGCACTGCTTTTTATTGCCCGAGTTTCCGATACGACCACCGTCTCCCAGGTGACCGACGAATACGTCGAGGATGGGCGCATGCACGTCCTGCAAGACAAGGACATTCCATACTACGCGACCATTTTTCGCATTCATGGGCCGTTTTTGTTCGGAGCGACGGAAAAAATCTCTGTCATCACAGAAAAAATGCACGAACTGCCACCCATTGTAATTATTCGCTTACGCAACATGACTGCAATTGACGCAACGGGACTATTTGCCCTGGAGGAGACTGCGCGGCATTTGCACCAGGCCGCGCGGACGCTTATCCTCTGCGGCGCTCGCGAGCAGCCGGCGCAACTGATCCATCGGGCTGAATTTGAAGATGTAGTGGGGCGTGAGAATATCTGCGCCAACGTGCGGGAAGCCCTGGCGCGTGCCGAAGCTGTGTTTGAAGAGATTGAAGCGAATGCGGCAGCGGGTTCAAAGTAGTATCTGCATCCGACAGAAGAAGGCCACGCGGAGTCGCGTGGCCTTTTGAGCGGGACAGGGAGGACGGGTCTCAAATCTTGTCTTTTGCCTCCTTCCACCGCGGCAGTCGTTGTGTTTGGCGCTGTTACAGTGGTTTTGCTGGTCGGCCCTCCTGCATCAGGCCCAGTGGGTCTAGCATCTGGTGAAACGGCCACGGCGGGATTCGTGTTGGCCGGAATCCCTGCGGCCGTGATCTTCACTGTTGAAAGCATCCAGTTCAGTTTGCCGAAAACCGCGTTCTGGTCCACTGGCTTGGCGTCTGCTTTATCGTCCGTTTCCAGACCGAGGGCGAATTCGTAGCAGGCTCCATTCTGGAACACGTGATAATACTTCGCGTGGGCATGCTTGGCAGCTTCTCCGCCTGAGCTCTCCACTTCCGTGAATTCCGCTGCACCCAGTTTCACATTCGCGGGCTCCACAGTTGAGGCCCGCTCCATGTCATCCTCTGAGTCGTTCTTGGCTTCATGTTTTGCATCCGCGAACGCGAATTGTCCGCAATCTGTCGCAGCCAGTTTCGGGTTCACCTGAAACATCAAAAAAAGCGGAAGCAAAATCTGTGCCGGGATACATGCTATCGGGCAACTGCACCGCCGCCAGAGTCGTTCCACCCGGTTGGACGAAGTTCAGCTCCACCGGACCCAGACCAGCCCACTCCAGGTTTGCTTTGTTGTCTTTCGCCAGGCTGTAAGACTTGGGATAACGAAAGGAAATTCCGTAATCAGCATTCTTGTAGGTAGAAACAGTGCTCTGACGGGACTTTTCTTTATAGGCTTTGCCGCCGCTGCCGAGGCCATGACCGGTGAATTCGCCATGTGGCGGTGCCGCTGCCGGGACTAAAGCCTTGGGCGTCGGAAGAAGGCGCGAATGGCCGCTTGTGCTCTTTGAACAGCCATTGGTGCCCACTCGTGAGAGTTGCGAGAGCGCCGCGGCCAGGGCCAGCGATCCGCTGAAAGCCAGCTTCCGGCCGACGGATGCTGCTTTTTCGACTGGCAAGCCGGGTCGTAGGTATTTTTATCCGCCTGCGTTTGCCGAAGCGGTTTTTTGTGCCGGTCTGTTGCCAGAATTTCCTTGCAAGTTGAGTTGCGTGAACTGCGACATAATTGATCTCCTGTGCTGGTTCGTCCAGCCAGAGAGTTAGAGAGCACGAGGGAGTGCCACGCGAGAGATTCTCTGAATTTGAGTGGGTTTGCTGACGGATGGGCCAGGAAGACGCCGTATGATGCGGGACACATTGTGGCGGGAACAACACGATTGACCTGCTCATTCGAATTGTTTGCGGAAACTGGCGAACTGCTGTTGCATATCCGCCATCTGCCGGCGGAGATCGGCGATTTCGTTTTCCAGCGCGGCAACGCGTTTCCCAACTGACGGGCCGTTGGAGCTCTTCCGCGGGCGAGGGCGCCCGAGCCACGACTGCATCCTCGACTTCGCCACAGAGCAGATGCGCGTAGCGGGATTCCTTCGTTCCAGGCTGCCGCGCCAGCATCGTGACCACCGGCGGCTCGCGTTGCATCAGCCGCTCCAAGGTGGATTGCACTTCGTCTAAGATGCTCAAAGCGGTGCATACGCTCGCTGCGGCCGCGCAACTCACCTGGAGTTTGCGGGCCGCGCAGCAGCAGGACGCAAAAAACCGCGGTCTCGGCGCGAATGAAGTTGAACACCTCCTGCGAACGATGCTCATACTTAGTGACCCGGCTGTCGGCGCTGCTGGTCGGTCCGGCGAGGCGCTTTTCCTGCAGCGTGGTCAGCGCTTGACGAACAGCTTCTTCGTCGAGATTCATGACAGGTTCGCGATTATTTTTTTGATTGCAGGCGTTCACCAGGGCATTCAACGACAGAGGATAGTAATCGGGCGTGGTAATGTCCTTTTCGATTAACGCGCCAAGCACGCGAGCTTCTATGGCAGTGAGAGATGTGTTCAAGCTGAAACCTTTAGTGAATCGTTATCGAAAGATGACAGATACCAATTGTAAAGTGACCGGCTACTGGGTTGGAGACGGTAAACGGGAGGGACCTGGAGGATCCTCGGCGGGGATGGTTTCGACGTAGGGTGCTACGATGACCCCCATCTCAACATAGTGCCCGACCTCAAGATTAGCTTCGATCGTCATACTTTGGCCAGGCGTCATCTTTAAAGGCTTGCTGTAGTCCTGAAACCCAGGGCTTTTTATGGCCAACAGATACGCTCCAGTGGGAATCTTGAAGCGCACTTGGCCTTTATCATCGGTCACGCCGCGCCGCGGTAGGCCGTGGCGTATCGCATCCTCAAGTACGACATCAGCTTTTTGAATTATTGCCCCGCTGCTGTCCATTACGTTGACCGTGACTATAGAATCAGCCTTTTTATCGACATGAACGGTGGTCTGTTTTGGGATCGCCTGGGCAAACACAGTTGCACCTAAGCTCATGGCTGCCGATAACGCCGCGCCTGCAATTCTTGAAACCCGCCGAATGTGGGCACGAAAACCTACCGGGCAATTTTTCGTCAGCATCGTGCCGTCTGCGCGCTGATAGAAACGGCCGCAAATCCTGCCTTCTCGCTGGGAAATAGTCCGCAGAACTTCCACTTCCGTCATCGCAGAAAAATTATAGACATTCAGATTGCACTGGTCGCAAAAGCGGACGCGATCATCGCCACGCATTCGCTCCCAATCGGCAGAGCAGGGCAAAGCAACGCGAATCCGCGGCGACATAGCAATCAGCGTATCCTCCGCCAGAGAAGTGGTCAATTTAGTTATAGATTGGTAACTACCCCGAGAAACTAGCTCAGCAAGCGCGCAGCATCTTTAGCAAAGTAGGTGAGAATCATGCTGGCGCCGGCCCGGCGGATAGAGAGCAGTGATTCCATCATCACGCGTTCGCGGTCGATCCAATGGTTCGCGGCCGCGGCCTGGATCATGGCGTACTCTCCGGACACCTGGTAGGCGGCCAGCGGCAGATCGAAGCGGTCGCGGGCCGCGGCGACGACATCCAGATACGGCATGGCAGGCTTCACCATAATCATGTCGGCGCCCTCTTCGATGTCGGCGGCAATTTCGCGCATGGCTTCGCGGAGATTTGCGCCATCCATCTGATAGGAACGGCGGTCGCCGAATTGCGGGGCCGAATCGGCGGCGTCGCGGAATGGTCCGTAAAAAGCCGAGGCAAACTTGGCGGCGTAGGAAAGAACCGGCGTATCGTTGAGATCTGCCTGCGTCCAACGCTTTGCGGATGGCGGCGACGCGGCCGTCCATCATGTCGGAGGGCGCGATGATATCGATGCCGGCACGAGCCTGTGAAACCGACGTTCGCGCCAACAACTCCAACGTGGCATCGTTCACGATCTCGTAGTCCGCCCGCGCCATGTGAGCCAGGGCCGCCGCCGCTTTATCGATCGCCCGCTTTTTCTCGTGAGACTTCACCGCGGCAACCGATGTCATGGCGCGCTGGGCGGCCGCTCCCAGCGATTTTGGCGTGTGCGCCTGGCGCACAATCCCACAATGCCCATGCGACGTGTATTCGCACAAACAAACATCGCCGATAAGAACCAGTTCCGGAACTTCCTGCTTGATGGCGCGCGCCGCCTGCTGCACGATGCCGTCATCCGACCAGGCTCCAGTCGCAACTTCATCTTTGGCGGCAGGTAGTCCAAATAGAATGATGGAGGGCACGCCCAGGGAGTGAGTTTCCCGCGCTTCCTTCACCGCTTCGTCCACCGAAAGATTAAATACGCCCGGCATGGAGCGTACTTCCTTGCGAACTCCTTCGCCAGGACAAACAAACAGTGGATAGACGAAGGCTTCCGGTGTGAGGCGAGTCTCCCGCACCATGGAACGCAACGGTTCGCTGCGGCGGAGGCGACGAAGTCGGGTGACGGGAAAAGCCATGGTGGACGCGCCCGAATAAATGGCCCGGGCAAGCTTTGCTGATTCTAGCAGAGCGCTCCTGTAACATGAATGCTCCATGTCTCGCCTGCAACACACCAGCGGCCGCGTTCTCGAGTTCGAGGCTCTGCGCGAAGTGCTACGGGGCTACGCCTCTTCGCCGCTGGGACAAGCGCGGATCGGAATGCTGGGCCCCTCGACCGACCGCGTCTGGATCGAGCAACAGCACCAGCTCACAAGCGAGATCCGCGAATTCCGCCGCGTGGGCGGGCGCTTTGATTTTGCAGGATTGCTGGACATTACGAGGCTGATCGAGAAATCGCGCATTGCCGGAGCGGCGCTCGAGACCACGGAAATCCGCGACGTCATTCACGTGGTTGACCGAGCCGCAGAGTGGAAGCAGATTTCCCGCAAGCCCCCGGCGACCATGAAGACCGAATGGATAGTGGCCGCCGAACTTTCCGCGGCCCTGTCGGATTTCTCGGATTTCCTGCGTTCGTTTCGCAACAATATCCTGCCCGACGGTACGCTCGACGACCACGCTTCGCCTGAGTTGGCGCGCATCCGCCGGGAGATGGAAACGCAGCGCAGAGTGATTCAGCAGTCGCTGCAGGGTTATCTGCGGCGGCTCTCCGAAGGCGGCGCGACGCAGGATGAACTGATTACCATTCGCGGCGAACGCTTCGTCATTCCGGTGAAAGTCGAACAGAAGCGGCGCGTACAGGGGGTGGTTCACGGCGCAAGTTCGAGCGGTCAAACGGTCTTCGTGGAACCGCTCGAAACCATCGAACAGAACAACGAACTGGTGCGATTGCTGGACGAAGAGCAGGCGGAGATTCACCGCATCCTGCTGGAGATGACGCAACGGATCGGCACGCACGCGGCGGATATTGCTGCCGCCATCGAAATTCTCTCCGAGTTGGAGCTGCAGTTTGCCAAAGCGCGCTTTGCCGAAGAGTATTCCTGCACCCCAGTTCAACTCACTCCGGAGGATAAGAAAACATTTGTTCTCACCAACGCGCGCCATCCCCTGCTGGAACGGAATCTAAAGACGAAAGGACAAGTTATCGTTCCGGTCAGCATTGAACTGGAAGGAGATCGTCGCCAGCTCATCATTACGGGTCCGAACACCGGCGGAAAAACGGTTGCACTGAAAACATCCGGGTTGCTGGCGCTCATGGCGCAAGCGGGTATGCACATTCCCGCCGACCGGGCGGAGATGCCGGTGTTCGACGCGGTGCTTGCGGACATCGGCGACTATCAATCCATCGAGCAGAACCTTTCCACCTTCTCCGCCCACGTGACCAATATTGATTTCATTTCGCGTGCGGCGACCCCACGGTCACTCGTTCTGCTTAGACGAGTTAGGCTCGGCGACCGATCCCGAAGAAGGCGCGGCCTTGGCAGTCGCAATTGCCGAACATTTTCGCTGCATTGGTTGTCTTACGATTATTTCCACCCACCACACTTCGCTGAAAGTTTATGGCGCGAATTCTGCGGGAGTCCTCAACGCCTCGGTTGGATTCAACGAAGCCACACTCCAACCCACGTATGAGTTGAAAATCGGAGTACCGGGGGCTTCAGCGGGAATCAATATCGCGCAGCGGCTGGGGCTGAATCCGGTAATCGTCGAATTCGCGCGGTCGCGGCTAGGAACGCAGACGAAAGATGTAGCGCAGTTTCTGGACCGGCTTCATGTCGAACTGCGCGAAGCCGAGGCGGAGCGTTTTCGGCTGCGCACACGCGAAGAGGAACTGCGGCGTGAAAAAGCCGCATTGGCTGCCGAAGGCAAAAAAGAGCAACAAATCAAAACCAGAGAGATGGAAAAGAAGCTGGACAGCTTGCTGCGAGATTTCGAATATCACGCGCGCGAGGCGGTAAACGCTGTGCAGGACCGGGCCGCGGCGCAGAAGCTCTCCAAGGATGCGGAACGGCGGATCAGTAAACTGCGGCGGGAATTTCGCGAGCAATTTGATTCCACGATTGTGGCCCACAGTACGGGCGCCGACCGTGGCGATCCGCACGCCCAACCGCAGGTGGTAAAGCAAG
This sequence comes from uncultured Acidobacteriaceae bacterium, assembly GCA_963697035.1. Lineage (GTDB taxonomy): Bacteria > Acidobacteriota > Terriglobia > Terriglobales > Acidobacteriaceae > PALSA-270. The sequence continues at coordinate 232,844 of CAVOMN010000007.1, forward strand.
TTTCCGAAGGCGATACGGTGAAATTAAAGTCCGTGGGACGTGCGGCCGTGGTTTCGCGAAAGCTGGACGACAACCATTTTGAAGTCGCTATCGGCGCCATGAAGATGAAAATTCGCGCGCGATGACATTGCCGAAGTGATCGCGCGGGCTTCGGACTCTCCGGTCCAGGCGGCGCGGGCTCGTGGCATCTCGGTTTCTCTGCTGACGGAAGACCAGAACGTGCCTTCGGAGATTAACGTCATTGGCCGCACCGTCGAAGAGGCGACTCAGGAAGTGGAAAAATTTCTGGACCGCGCATTTCTCGCTGGGTTGCCGCGGGTGCGCGTCGTGCATGGCAGCGGCATGGGGATTCTCCGCAAAGCGCTGCGGCAATATTTACAGAAGCACCCGCATGTCGCCACGGTGACTGAACCTCCGCAACAGGAAGGCGGAGGAGGCGCCACCACCGTGGAATTGCGCGTCTAGAAACTGTAACTACTGACGGCGCAGTTCCTCAATGCCAGATTCCTTGCCCACCAGTACCACGTCGGCCATGTCGAGGAAGAGTCCGTGCTCGACCACTCCCGGAATCTCCTCCAGTTTGCGCGCTAGAGTGGCAGGTGCAGGGATCGGACCGAAGTAGCAATCCAGAATGTGGTGGCCTTCATCCGTGCGTCCAGGCTTGGCCCGCGGAGTCACAGCGGATACTGACGTTTGCGCCCAGCGCCTCGATCTCGAGCGCTTACCAGCGCCTGCGCAAACGGAATCACCTCAACCGGTAAGGGAACTTTGCCGAGCACCGGCACCAGTTTCGTCGAGTCAGCGATAATCACCAGTTGGCGCGAGGCGGAAGCGACTATTTTTTCCCGCAAAAATGCGGCGCCGCCGCCCTTAATGACTTGCAGTTGCGGATCAATTTCATCGGCGCCGTCAATGGTCACGTCAATGCTCTGGAATTCATCCAGAGTGACCAGCGGAATTCCCAGGCCGAGAGCAAGATCGCGAGTTTCATTCGAGGTGGGAATGCCGCGAATCGTTAACCCGCTCCGCACCCGCTCGGCAAGAAAACGCACCGCATAGGCCGCCGTCGAACCGCTTCCCAAGCCCACGATATTTCCTTCATGCACAAAGCGCATGCTGGCATTGGCCGCAGCTTGCTTCTCGGTATCTACGCTCATCGTTCACTCCCAACCTAGACTGGCGGTCCCGCAGGTGCCCCCGATGATTTCACCGTAGGGGTATTCTCCCGCGGATTCTGCAGGTAAAGCACGATTTCGTGCTTGAGATGGCGCGCCATGGCGGTTTGCGGGACCGCCCCCAGAGCACTGTTCACGCTATTTACACCCGCGAGAGCCGCGGCGCGAACCTCAGCCGTCGCTTCGCCGTCAGAGGCCAGAATCATCAGGCGCTCTGTAATCTCTGACTGCACCACCTCCGCCAGATCCTTTTCGGCAGGTGCAGTGCCCCGACTGGAAAACCCGTCGCCTACCAGCGCGCCGATGACCGTCTCGGGTGAAGGCGCTGAAGCATCCCGATTCGCAATCGTGGCGAGCCGCTCCATGCGCTGCGGGTCGAGCAATCCGCCCACCACAATTTCCGCAACTGCGCGAGCCCCGTCATGCGGACTATATAAGTATCCCGCCGAAGAGGTAAAGCTCTCCGGATCGCGGCCGCGATTTTCACTCGGAGCAAGCTCTTTCCACAGAGCGGGCGGGATCGTAAGCTCTGCCGGATTCAGCGCCCGCAAGACAAGCTGCAACGCTTCTTTCTGGCGATTTACCGGCCAAATGTTCACCGGCTTCTGTCCGTCTCCCGCGAGCGAAAGCGGTACAGTTGCACTTCCAATCACTTTGATCGCCGCGGCCAACGCATAGCGATGGAACAGATAAATCAAAGGGAATCGCGACGCCAGCATGGAATTTGGTTCGCCAGGCCGCAACACCTGCTGGCCATAGTGCGCGAGCAGCGCATCTCGCACCGGCCATACTTCCTTCAGCCAAGTAACCGGATCTGGACCATCATCATAGGCGTTCCACCGGGGATCGTCATAATTTCCCCAAACAATTCCTTTGGAGATTGCGTTCTTGACGATCGCATTCAAGCCGATTCCTTTCAGCCGCTTCGGACTGTTCTGAATTCCCCTCGCTATAGGCCCACTCAATGACGAAGCGGTCATAGCTGCCGACCCCCTGCATGTAGGCATCCGAGAGATCGGCGGACCCATCGCTGCGGATTTTGACACGAGGCGCGAAGTAGTCCATTACCGAACCGCGACCATAAGTGCTGGCGACAAAATTGTGCGGCAGCCCTAAGGCGTGGCCAATTTCATGACAGGTGAGCAGCGCAATGCGATTCAGCATCACTTGCTCCGCGTGCAACTGCGGATCGAGACTATCGAGCGCGGCAAAAGTATCGAGCGCGGGTTCCTCTACGCCGCGGCCGGACGGGACCAGCGCGTCCCAATAATTACTCATGGTGCGCATACGGTGCGAGTCGAGCTGCACCACGGCATGAATCAGCTCTCCGGTGCGGAGATCTTCCTGAGTCTGCCCGACAGACCATCCGCGTCCCGAGCGGTTGGTCCACTGCACCGTCGAATACCGGACATCCATGGGATTGGCGCCCGCGGGCAAATCCTCCACATGAATCGCATCTTTGAATCCGGCCTGTTCGAAGGCCGCATTCCACCACAGGATGCCGCGCCTGGCAGCAGAGCGCATGGGCTCCGGAATCGCCCGGTCGAGATAGAAAACGATGGGCTTTGCCGGCTCGCTCAGAGGCGCACTCGAATCCTTCTTCTGCAGACGCCAGCGCGCAACCAGATGACGCATCAACGGCTGGTCAAACGGCTGCGAAAAATCCGCGAAATCCTCGCTCCCGATGCCGACTCGCGGATCGTGTTCGCGCGTCTCGTAGCCCGGCTCCGGCAACGCCACAAACGAATGATGTTCCCGGACGCTCAGGGCGTGCGAATCCGGCTGGTTGAAATTGCTCTCGGATTCCGTAGTGAAGGTGAGCAACGCCTCCAGCTCAGTATTCAGGGGGAAGCTGCCACTGTGATCGAGATCGACCACACTCCGATTTTCGTCCAGCTTCCAACTCGCGTTTGCAGCCTGGCCGCGCACCATCGCGCCGCCCGATACCTGAATGGGCTGGCGCATTTGTGAAATGAGATCAAAAGCATCTCGAATGAGCAGGCTATTGGCATTCACCAGCAGAGTGCCGTCTTGCTCCGCCTCAACGGGAAGCGAAGCCACTACGGAAGTCGGAAAGCTCGAATCGACTGATTGCGCCAGCTCGGGGCTGCCATTGGTGGCGCGAAAACGAGTGTTTTCATCAATCAACAGAACGCGCATTCCAACCCGGCGAAAACGGCAGAGGGCCTCGCCTCCGAAGGAACTCCGGTCGGCAAACAATTCGAGAGAGCCGATGCCGCTTCCCATGCCGGTGAAATAAAGGAATTCCCGCGCCAGCGCCGCAGGTGAAAGTTCAAAGAGAATCGCGCCCTTCTTTTCATCCCAGTAATAAGGAATGAATCCCTCATGCTTTTGCATGCCCGCGCTGCGCAAAGTGACATTCGGTGTTTCTTTTTCCGCCAGCGGGGCAGTCTGCGCGCTAAGAGGAAAACTTGCAGATAAGAGAACGAATACGAGAAAGAGAGCCGCGGGCTTCATCTGTAGACTTTACATGACAAGATTATGGCCGCTCAAATCGCGGGCCGGTATTTGGAACTCTTAGCGAAGAATCTCTTTCAACTCGTCTTCGCCGATCACGCTGATTCCCAACTCCTTTGCTTTGTCGAGCTTAGATCCCGCGTCCGAACCGGCCACGACGTAATCGCTCTTCTTGCTGACCGAGCCCGAGACGCGTCCGCCGGCATCTTCAATCAGCTTCTTAGCTTCGTCACGGGTGAATTGGGCGAGAGTGCCAGTCAGGACGAAAGTCTTGCCGGCTAGTTTTGTACCACGCTTTTTCTTTTTTCCGGTGAAGGTGAGACCCGCGTCTTGCAGACGCTTCACCAGTTCCCGGTTCCTAGGCTCTCCGAAAAACTCCGCGATGCTTTGCGCGATGCGCGGGCCAACTTCACTCACCTGCTCCAACTGTTCTTCGCTCGCATTCATCAACGCTTCCATGGAGCCAAAATGCTCAGCCAAAAACTGCGCCGTGCGCTCACCGACAAAGCGAATACCCAGACCGAAGATTACCCGCTCCAGTGGCAGCTTCTTGGAGACTTCAATTTCATCGAGTACGTTCTGCGCCGATTTGTCTCCCATGCGCTCCAGTTGCAACAGGTCGGCTTTGGTCAGCCGGTAAATATCCGCAACATTTTTCACCAGGCCGCGATCAGTTAGCTGCGTGACCAGCGCGTCCCCCATGCCGTCAATGTTCATCACACCCCGCGAGGCGAAGTGCAGAATCGTCTCCCGCAGCTTTGCCGGGCAGTTGGCGTTCACACAGCGATGGTCGGCCTCGCCTTCGGTGCGGATCACATGGCCTCCGCACACCGGACACCTCTCCGGCATGTGAAATTGCTTTTGCCCGCGGGGATGGTCTTTGTCATCCACCACGCACGTGACTTTGGGAATCACGTCCCCGCCGCGCTCCACCTCCACCCAGTCGCCGATCCGCACGCCCAGGCGCTCGATCTCATCCATGTTGTGGAGAGTAGCGCGGCTGACGGTGGTCCCACCAATGGGAACCGGCTTCAAGGCCGCGACTGGCGTGAGTTTTCCGGTGCGGCCAACCTGCACAAGGACGTCTTCGATCTGGGTAACGCCGCCGCGCGCGGCATACTTGTACGCAATTGCCCAGCGCGGAGCCTTGCCGGTATAACCAAGTTCCTCCTGCAACGCCGTGCGGTCCACCTTTACGACGATTCCATCAATCTCATAGGGCAGCGTCTCGCGTTTGGTTTCTTCCTTCTCGATGAACCGCCAAATCTCGCCGAAATTCTTAGCCAATTTTCGAGCTGGATTCACCTTGAACCCGGCTGAGTCAAGCGCAGCCAACGTTTTCGAGTGATGATCGAAATACGTGCGGCCATCCACCAGCAGCATGTAGGCAAAGTAGTCCAAGCGGCGCTGGGCAGTGATACTAGGATCAAGCTGACGGACAGTTCCGGCGGTGGCATTGCGCGGGTTGGCGAACTGTGACAACGCCTTTTGCTGGCGTTCCTGGTTCATTCTCTTGAAAGCCGCCAGCGGCATCAGCATTTCGCCGCGCACTTCGAAGGTTGGTGGGATCCCGGACTTCTTCAACTTTTCTTTGGAAATAGAAAGCGGTATTGAGCGCACCGTACGCACATTCAAGGTAACGTCTTCCCCGGTTGTGCCATCGCCGCGCGTGATCCCACGCACCAGGCGGCCATCTTCGTAGCGCAAGGCCAGCGACATGCCATCAAGCTTCAATTCGCACACGTAATCGAGTTCCTCGCGCCCGCTGAGTTCGTGAACACGCTTCTCCCAGTTGCGCAGCTCGTCTTCGCTGTAGGTATTGTCGAGCGAGAGCATGGGCGAAGAATGTGGCGCCTTGACGAAGCCCTCGCGCGGCTTTCCGCCCACGCGCTGCGTAGGGGAGTCGGGCGTCAGCAGCGCGGGGTGCTCGGCTTCGAGCTTTTGGAGCTCATTCAGCAATCGATCGAATTCGGCATCGCTGATTTCCGGATCGTCGAGCACGTAGTAGCGGTACTCGTGATGGCGAATCTTCTCGCGCAGAACCTCGATTTTCTTTTCGGCAGGAGAGGGCATAATAGCTAAGAAATTATATGCGTGAAACCGCCACGATTCTCGAAACCGCGCGTTTGAGGCTGCAGGAATTTCAGAGCGGAGATATAGATGCGCTGGCCGCGATCCTTAGCGACGCCGAGACCATGCGATTTTATCCCGCGGCGTTGGACTATGCAGGAGTCGCGGAGTGGATCGAACGAAACCGCCGCCGTTATGAAAAAGACGGATTCGGCCTCTGGGCCTTGATCTTGAAGTCCAGCGGCGAACTTATTGGTGACTGCGGGCTCATCCGCCAAGATGTGAACGGCACGGAGGAGGTCGAGATTGGGTATCACGTGCGCCGCGATCTGTGGAAAAACGGTCTGGCCACAGAAGCCGCGCAGGCCTGCCGCGATTACGGATTCACCGGGCTTCCGGTGGATCGGCTGATCTCGCTTATCCGTCCTGAGAATCTCCCTTCCCGCCGTGTAGCGGAGAAGAACGGAATGACGATTCGCAAAAAAGTGTCTTGGCGCGGCTTTCCGCACTTACTCTACGCTATTCCGCGGCACGAATCGGCAAAGCATTGAATCCGGATCGCGATTACACGAGATCTTCAAGCTTAAGCTGCGCGCCTTTCCACGAATCACGAAACTGGTTCTCCACGAAACCCGAATCGTAGTCGCGATTCTCATTCTTTAGAGCCTGATGCAATCCCCATAGAGAGCGTGGGTTGCGCGGGTTGCGGTCCAAATCCTGGCGGAAGACTTTTTCCGCGCCGGCGTTATCGCCGGACATGAGCAGGGCCGCTCCCAGCGACTCTCGCACCGGGAAAAACCAGTCTGGAGGCTCGCCGTATTTTAATGTGTCCTGGATGCCAACCGCTTCGCGGAGCTGTGCGATAGCGCCATCGTTGTCCTTCTTGGCGAGGGCAATCTTCGCGCCGAGCACGTCCCGGGCAATGGTCAGAATGTCTTTGGTCTTATTGTTGATCGGCATCTGGAAGATCGCATCGTCAGGTGTCTTCCTGACTGCTTCTTCAAGGAATGCGTGCTCGGCGTCGGCATCGTTCACCTTGCCCGTGCCCGCCAACGCTAGGCCGCGTGCAAAGTGCCAGAAGACGGTAGTCGTCTGCATCGTCGGATCAGGCTGCGGAGTCTTGAGAATGTCGGCCCAACGATGGAAACGAATGTTTACCGCCAGCGGAATCGTCATGAACCCCTCGAGCGGCGGCATCTCTTTTACATGTGGCCCGACGTGAGCTGCCAGCATATCCGCATTCTTCTTGGCCTCCAGAAAATTGCCGTTCATTGCCGAACACATAGCGATGAAGTGCAGATTATGGCTGTAATACATCATGGGATAGATGCCCTGCACTCCGGTGGCTTTTATATACGCGCGGTCTACCGCTGCAGCTTCTTCGTTGGCCTTGACCGCGGCGGCATAATCTCCGGTACGGATGTAAACATGCGCGGGCATGTGCACGATGTGCCCCGCGGCAGGCGCTAAAGCCGCCAGTTTGTTGGCTGCTGCCAGAGCACGCTCCGGGTTGGACGACGCTTCAACCGAATGGATGTAATAGTGAATCGCGCCCAAATGATTGGGATCGCGGCGAATGACCGATTCGAGCGTCGCCACAATTTCTTCTGTCCCGGGTTCAGGCGTTCCATCCACATGCCACAAGCCCCACGGGCGCAAATTCATCCCAGCCTCGGCAAACAGCGTGGCTGCATCCAGGTCATCCGGAAATTGCTTCACCACTTCTCGCATGGCATCGCGGTAATCCTCGGCGGCTTTGTGCAAATCTGCATTCGGGTCAGCGGGAAAGCGCTTAGCCATGGCCTGGATATAACCCTGTTCAACGGGAGACGCGTTCGCGGAGAGGTCCACCGCTTTCTGAATCGCCTCATGCGCCTGCTTGAAGCGGTCGGCGCTGGCGGGGTCGTTATAGTTCGGCCCGACTGCCTCCGCTACACCCCAAAAAGCCATCGCCAGCTTGGGGTCGAGTTCACCCGCATGCTGAAAGGAGCGCGCCGCCTCGTCGTGGTTGAACGCATAGATAAACCGCAACCCCTGATCGAAGAATCGCTGCGCCTGAGGGTTTTTAGTCGAAACCGGGTGATGCAGATTTCCCAGGCCCGTCACCAATGTCACCGGCCTAGGCTTCGCCTGGTGAGTCATGTGTTCCTGGGTAAAGGACGGCAGGCACAGCATTGTCAGCGCAAGCAGAATGGAGATTCGCCAGCTCATACCGACACCCCCTCAAGTTTTAGGTTGGATAGAAAATACCGCTTTACGAATGAAACCCCCGGTAATTTGGCGGTAGCTTAGTACAAACGCGGAAAAGGTGCAATCGAAACCGCGACCAAGCTACCGTCACAATGCAATTCAGGATTCCGTCTTCCAGTACAATCCAGCTTTCGCCTCCGCCATGCGCAAGGTTGCCGTTCTCTACAACCCGCTCGCCGGCAGCCGCCACAACCGGAGGCTGGCTGATGTGAAAGCTGCAGAGTCGGTGCTACGACACGCCGGCATCGAGGTCATCGTGACCCCCACCCAACCGGCGTGTGGCACCGCTACGCAGGTCCAGGAAGCCATTGCCCAGGGGTGTGACACCGTCTTCGCCTGCGGCGGCGATGGCACGGTGCACGATGTCTTACAGAGCCTCGTGGGTACTCCGGTAGCCCTGGGAATCATCCCGCTGGGCACAGCCAACGCGCTGGCTCACGATCTTGGTCTTTCTCTCGGGGCCGCTGCCGCTGCCCGCGCGGCGCTCACGGCTAAGCCGCGGCGCATTGCAGTTGGACAAGTTCACTATCAGGATTTCTCGGGGAAGCCGGCGGAACGCTACTACACCGTTACCGTGGGGATCGGAGCCGATGCCCATCTATTTCATGAGCTGGATTCTTCGCTCAAAGTCCGCTTCGGCATGATGGCGTACTACGCCAAGGCCACGTGGCTATGGCTCACTCTCAACATGCTTCCGTTTGCGGCCGAATTTCCAGGGGAAAATGGTCAGCTCAGAAAAGCTGAGATCTCGGAACTTCTCGCCGTGCGCATCTGCAATTTCGGCGGCGTACTGCGTGAGCTGGCTCCGGGCGCATCGTCTTGATCGCGACGACCTGCGCCTGGTGCTCTTTCATACCAGGAGCCGCCTTCGATATCTCCACTACATCATTCGCGGCCTGGTCGGCGCCCAATGGGAGGTAAGCGGAATCGAACTGGTTCACAGCACGAAGGTGACATGTAAGGCCGTGGGCACAGCTCCCATATATGTTGAAGCCGACGGAGAAATCCTCGGCACCGTGCCAGCTGAAATCACCATCCTACCGGATGCGCTGACCAGTCCTCGTCCCGCCGTCTCGATAAACCGAGTCTTCCAATCTTCTTCTAACATTTTCCGGAATTTTCTCTTACACTGCTGCCATCATGAAGAACTTCAATACTCTTTCTGAACGCGAAATACTGGCTCTGGCAATTTCTCTCGAAGAGGAAGACGAGCGCGTCTATGCCGATTTCGCCGAGGGCCTGCGCCACGATTTCCCGCCACCGCCGCGATTTTCGATGGCATGCGCGAGGAGGAATCCGGCCATCGCCGCCGCCTCATCGAGCTTTATCCGGCAGAAATTCGGCGAGCACATTCCGTCTGATCCGCCGCCAGGATGTCCGCGGCTTCGTGGAGCGCAAGCCGATTTGGCTGGTTCAGCCGCTCGGGCTGGATGCCGTGCGCAAGGAGGCCAGCGCCATGGAGTTCGAAACTCGCCAGTTCTACGAGAAATCGGCCGCGCGCGCCCAGGATGCCAGCATCCGGCAGTTGCTCGACGATCTCGCCGCGGTCGAGCGCGGCCACGAAACCCGCGCCCAGGAACTGAAAGAAAAGGAGATTGGTCCCGACGTGAAAGAGGAAGAAGACCGCGCCCGCCGCCGCTTGTTCGTCCTGCAAATCGTGCAGCCCGGCCTTGCGGGCTTGATGGACGGCTCGGTCTCTACTCTAGCTCCGGTTTTCGCCGCTGCCTTCGCCACGCATAATAGTTGGGACGCTTTTCTGGTCGGCATGGCGGCTTCCATCGGCGCAGGCATCAGCATGGGCTTTCGCCGAGGCGCTCTCCGACGATGGCAGCTTGACCGGGCGCGGCCATCCCTGGGTCCGCGGCGTGATCTGCGGCGCCATGACCGCGCTGGGTGGAGTCGGCCATACCTTGCCTTTTCTGATTCCGAATTTTCACGTCGCCATGACGTTCGCTTTTTTCGTGGTGATCGCGGAATTGGGTGTAATCACCTGGATTCGCCATCGCTACATGGACACGCCGACATTCTCCGCCGCCTTGCAGGTCGGATTGGGCGGAGCTCTGGTCTTCGTGACTGGCGTGCTCATCGGCAGCTTTTAAGTCGAGCAGACGCGCTACTATAGAAAAGACAGCAATCCAGCTTTGGAACCCATCACCCACTTCCTGACCGGCGCGTGCCTGGGCCGCGCTGGCTTCAACCGCAAGACCGCTTTGGCCACAGCCACCATGACGCTGGCAGCCGAAGCGCCCGACATAGACATTGTGGCCAATTTCAAAGATCCTGTCTTTGGCTTTGCCCATCATCGTGGATTCACTCACTCATTTCTACGGATTGATATTGATATCAGCCGCTGTAGTTGGGCTGGTGTATGTCGTGTGGCGGCTGCGCGGCCGAAAAACCAAAGACCCCAACTCTACCTCCTCGCTGGGGCCTGCTCTTCTTGTTCGCCTATCTGGCAGGCCTGAGCCACATCTTGTTGGATTTCACCAATAACTACGGCGTCCGTCCCTTCTGGCCGTTCTTCGAAAAATGGTATTCCTGGGACATTGTTTTCATCGTCGAACCAATCATTCTGCTCTTAATGATTGCCGGGCTTTCTCTGCCCGTCGCTGTTCGCACTCATCAATGAAGAAATTGGCGCCCGCGAAAAAGGGCCAGAGAGGAAGACTCGCGGCGACTGTAGCGCTAATCGCGGTGGTGGGCCTGTGGGGAGTGCGTGACTTCCAACATCGCCGAGCCGTCAATGCCCTCGAGTCTCGCATATATGAAAATGCCGACCCCATCCGCGTGTCAGCTTCCCGCTGTGGTGGAATCCCTTCCAATGGCACGGAGTGGTAGAGACGCAGAATTTTTTGGCGTCCATGCTGGTGGGCTCTCTGACTCCCGAGGTTGACCCCAACGGCCAAATGCAGATCCTCTATAAGCCGGAAGAAACGCCCGTGACGTTGGCCGCAAAGAAATCCTATCTCGGAAAGGTGTTCCTGGATTGGGCAAAGTATCCGCTGGTTGAAACCGAACACCTGGATGCTCCTCCCGGCGGCTATATCGTCCGCTTTGAAGACCTCCGCTTCGTCACTCCTGGCCGCAGCGGGCGTACTCCTCTTTCCTGCACCGTGGAACTGGACGAAAATCTCCATGTCATCAGCGAAAGCTTCGGATCGCGTTCCCGCGGAAGATAAGCCGCTTACTTGTAATCCTGAGCAAGCGCTTTTTGCGTAGCGAAGGATCCAAGTGAGCCGCGCGCGAAGAGTCGCTGTTTTTGCGATCCGATAATTGCGCGTTCGGCTCGCTTCCTTATCCAGCTAACCCTCGAACCCTTCGTGAGCCTTGGCGGTTGATGGTTGTGCAGAGCGCTCCGGAAGGACCCGCCGTATGATTTAGAATGAAATCAACGATGGTTTTCGTCCTCGACAATTACGACTCCTTCACCTATAACCTGGTGCAATACCTGGGAGAATTAGGTGCGAAGGTCGAAGTCCGCCGCAACGATCAACTCACCGTAGCGGAAGTCGAGGCCATGCACCCGGAGCGCATCCTGATTTCGCCAGGTCCGTGCACGCCACAGGAGGCTGGCATCAGCATGGAGCTGATCCGGCACTCTCCGGCAAAGTGCCAATCCTGGGCGTCTGCCTCGGCCACCAGGCCTTGGGAGCGGCCTTCGGAGGCAACGTCATCCGCGCGCCTCATCTCATGCACGGCAAGACCAGCGAAGTGCAGCACGACGGCCGCACCATCTTCGGAGGCCTTCCATCGCCCATGACCGCTACCCGCTATCATTCGCTGATCGTGCGAAGAAAAGAGTCTGCCGCCAGAATTTGGAAGTCAGCGCATGGACCACGGAAAAAGATGGCACCCGCACCATCATGGGCCTGCGGCACAAGAAATTTCCGACGGAAGGCGTGCAGTTCCATCCCGAAAGCGTGCTGACCGATCAGGGTAAAAAGATGATGGAGAATTTTCTGAAGATCGCCTAATTAGTGTGGCGCGGACACTCTGGTCCGCAAAATCTGGCGTCGGGTATGACTCTCGTTCTTATTTCCCCAGCCCTATCCGCCGGTCCTCGCCGCCTCCACCGCCCGCAGCACCGCCTGCGCTTTGTTCATGCACTCCTGATATTCGCTCTCCGGATCGGAATCCGCCACAATGCCCGCGCCCGCTTGTAGGGACGCTTTCTTTCCCTGCATCAGCATGGTGCGAATGGCGATGCAGGAATCCAAATTCCCGGCGAAGTCTGCATAAAGAACCGAGCCGCCGTAGATGCCGCGCCGCGTCGGCTCCAGCTCTTCAATGATCTGCATGGCGCGCACTTTGGGCGCGCCGCTCAGCGTGCCGGCGGGAAAGCAGGCGGCGAAAGCATCGAGCGCATCCAGATCGCCGCGCAGTTTGCCTTCGAGCGCCGAGACAATGTGCATCACGTGCGAATAGCGCTCCACATACATCAGGTCGCGCACTTTCACCGAACCGTATTCACTCACCCGGCCCAGGTCATTGCGCCCGAGGTCCACCAACATGACGTGCTCGGCGCGTTCTTTCTCGTCCTCCAGCATCTTTTCTGCCAGCGCCTGGTCTTCCGCTTCGTCGCGGCCGCGGCGGATGCGTGCCCGCGATCGGCCGATACTCCAGCTTGCGCCCGGTGACCCGCACCAGCATCTCGGGCGACGATCCCAGCACATGCGTATCGCCCATTCGCAAAAAATACATATAGGGAGAGGGATTCACCGGCGCGCAGCGAGCGATAAATATCAAAGGGCGCGACGTCAGGAACAAAGTCCAGCCGCTGCGAAAGCACAACTTGAAAAATGTCGCCAGCGGCGATGTATTCCTTGCGCGCGCTCTACCATTTGCACGTAACGCGAGCGGCTGGTCCCGGCATGCACTTTGAGTTTGGACTTAGGCCGCGACGCATTCTTCTTCCAAACGCGCCGGCCGCAAACCTGCCGCCAGCTTCTTCTCGAGCACGGCGATGTCGGCGACGGCGCGGTCATAAGCGCGCCGCGGACTCTTCCCGCGCAACATCGGCAGTGGCGATGATGTGAATTTGGTGGCGCAGGTGGTCAAAAGCCAGCAGGCGATCGAAGAACATCAGCACACAATCTGGCAGGGAAAGATCGTCCTTCGCATGCTCGCCGATGTTCTCCAGTTGGCGCACTACGTCATAGGCAAAATAGCCGACTGCCCCGGCGGTGAAAGGTGGCAGCCCCGGACACCACCGCCGTACGATGCTGCCGCAGCAGTTCTTTGATAATGCTGCGACCGCGTTGCCTTTGCCGTTCTTCTTTGCGCCTGCCGCGCTGAATCACCACCTCGCCGCCGCGAGCCTGCACCTGCATGTACGGCCGTGCGCCTACAAAGGTGTACCGGCCGATTTGCTCGCCGCGCTCCACCGATTCGAGCAGAAAGGCATTGGGCTCATCGGCCGGCCACCGCCAGAAAGGCGGAGACCGGCGTCAGCAAATCCGCCATCACGGACTTTACCACCGGCACCAGCGTGGCTTCGCGGGCCAGGCGGGAAAATTCTTTGTAGTCAGGACGTAGCATTTTTGGAGTCCCGTCCAGCGAACCTCGCTGCAACAGGCGAACCAGCGGGTGCTCCATTATAGAGAACTCCGGGGTTTCGTCCGATAGGTCCCGGGAGGCCAGAGAACTGGCATGCGGCGAGGCTTGTCTCCGGTAACCAGCCTATGAATTGACGGATTGCGCGCGGGCGATGGAAGATGGCAAATCAGCCGTATTCGCTGAGCAGTCGGCCTATGCGAATCAAGTTCTGGGGCGTGCGCGGGTCTACCCCAACTCCTCATCGCGAAAACATGCGCTACGGAGGCAATACCTCCTGCGTCGAAGTAGGGCTGGGAGAAAGCCGTTACATTTTCGATTGCGGCACCGGCTTTCGCGCTCTCGGGCGAGCACCTGGCCACGCAGAATCCGCCGGCCGCGAAATCTCCGCCCACGTCTTTGTCTCGCATTTTCATTGGGACCACATTCAGGGATTTCCCTTTTTCCGGCCGCTGTATGAGGCGGTCCAACCGCTTCCATTTCACTGCTCCGCCCGCACCCGCAGCCTGAAGCGCGTGCTGGAAGAACAGATGTCAGCGCCTTACTTTCCCGTGGGATTGCCGGAAATGCGGGCGCAACGCGAGTTTCTACGACATCGAACGAGGGCCGCCTTTCGCTGGACGAGATGGTGGTGCAGACGATGTGGCTGAATCATCCCCAGGGCTGTATGGGCTTCCGCCTGGAGACCAAAGAAGGCGTCCTGGTCTACGCCACCGACAACGAACCAGGCGATCCGGTATTTGACGCGAATGTGCGCAAGCTGGCCGCCGGCGCGGACGTCCTGATCTACGACGCCCAGTATCTTCCTGAGGAGTATGAAGCCCGCCGCCGCGGCTGGGGGCATAGCCATTGGCGCGAGGCGATCAATATTGTGATGGAAAGCGGAGCTAAAGAACTGGTGCTGTTCCACCACGATCCCGCGCACGATGACGCCTGCATTGATCAGGTCGTGAAAGAAGCCAGCAACTACTATCCGCAGGTGCGGGCGGCCGCCGAGGGAACGGAGATCGTGCTGTAATCGCGGCTCACGCCACGCCCTCGGAATTGGCGCCGGGCTGCCGGATGGGCAAAGTCGCCTTCACGCTCGTGCCACTCTTGTTCGAGTGGATTTCCAGAGTGCCACCCAACTGCCGCAAGCGCTCCCGCATTCCGCGCAGGCCAACTCCTCCGGAAGACGGCAGGGTTGACAGCCGTTCTTTTGGGATGCCCCGCCCGTGGTCGGCAATCTCAACCCGCAAATGGTCCTTATCCTGAATGATCTTTACCACGCAGGACGCGCTCCCGGAGTGACGATGAATATTGGTTAAGCATTCCTGCACGGCGCGGAAAATCGCGATCTCCATGTCTTGCGGCAGGCGATCGAGTTTTTCCGGAATGTTGAGAACGGTCTGGATCTTGCTTCGTTCGGTGAAGCCGTCAATGTACCAACGCAGGGCCGAGGGCAGACCAACTTCGTCGAGCAGAGGCGGATGCAGCAAATGCGAGATGGTGCGGATTTCGTTGTTGATTTCCTCGATCATGGAGGCGTTATCGCGGAGAAGCTTAGCCGCTTCCGGGCTGAGCTTGGGAGCGTCTTTCCCGATCCTAGCCATGTTTAAGCCCAGGGCCACCAGCAACTGGCCCACGCTGTCGTGCAAACCGCGCGCGATGCGGCGCCGTTCTTCATCCTGCATTCGCTGCAAACGCGAGGTGAATTTCTCCTGTTGTTTCTGTTCGGTTAGATCAGTGATCAGCACTCCGGTCGCGGATTTGTCGCGGGACAATAACCGGAAGGAAAAATGAGCGATCACGAAACTGCCATCGGCACGCCGCAGGCTCATTTCGCCTTCGCTCGATCCCAGCTCAGCCTCCAACAGAAGCTTCTTACAGGAAGAATGATCCACGGCAGCCAGGCACTCTCGCAAAGGCAGCCCAATGACCGATTCGCGGGAAACCCCCAAGAGCTGCGCCAGACTGGGAGTGCAATAAATAATCTCGCCGCGCCCGTTCAGCATGGCTGCGCCTTGCTGCATCCGCTCGACCAGAGCACTGTAAGGGAGATCCGCGCCTTCCAGGGTATACACCCGGTGCCCTTCCGGCTCCTGCACTACGAACGCATCCACGGTGCCCTGGCGGATGGCGTGCAGTGTTTCTTCCGCCTCTCTCATGCCCCGAACTCTTGCGGTCCTCGGATTTTTCTTCTTCACCTCAACCTGCCCTCAAGCCGCGTTGGCCAGTTGTCTGCTGAACTCCGCAACCCATTTAATGTTTTGGAATCGCCGGCCGAATCTGCAGCCCCACTAAGGCGCGATCGGTATCGCGAAGATCACCCACAATCTTGCGAATAGGCTCCGGCAATTTTCGCACCAAGGTGGGAATAGCCAGGATCTGATCTCCCGCCGCCAATTGAGGATGCTTCAACAGGTCCACCACCTCGATGCTGTATCGATCCGCTAGATGCTCCTCGCAAATCTTTTTCAGATTCGCGAATGCAGCCAGTGAACGGGGTGTTTGCCCCGCGACATACAAGCGTAGCTCCCAGACGTCATCCCTCTTGGGAGCTTTCTTCTTGGAGAGCTGTTTCAGCCCGATGGGTTGCCGTCCTTTGGGTTTTGTTGCTTTTTTCATACCTAATTCCTTGATTTCTTCTTGGAGCCGTTACGAACTTCGCTTGTATCAGCCTGCCGGCGCCGCCCCATGGCCTGGCGATTTTCCGCGATCATCTTTTCCCGTTCCGCCTCCTCAGCACCCGAGCGCGCTGCCTCTTCTTCCTCTGCCTCGAATTCCTTACGCAAGGCTGTGATCCGCGCTTCTAAAGCTTCCCGCTTTCGCAGGCGCTCTCGTTCCCTCTTCGAGGCCTCCTGCTGGCGCACCACGTTCGCCGCCTCCTGCCGCGCTTCCTGGGACAGCCGCGATGACCCGGTAAGGACGCCCTCCGGCCCCACGTAAACGTCCAATAGATCAACTCCCCGCGCGGTGAGGAGGAACTCGCGCAGCTGATTGGAGTGCCGCATGCCGCGGGATTTCAGGACATAGAGAGCGCGGTTGCGTTCCCCATTGACCTCGATATTCCGGGCGAACAACCACGTGTCAACCAGCGACGAAATGTCTACGTCGGTTTTCTCGAGGGCAGATCCACCGGAAGTCAGGTTGGTGAGAAAAGCGGTAACTCCGTTTACCTTTAAAAAGTCCAGGAGGCGAATCACCATAGTGTGGGCGTCACGCTGATTGCCGGCCTGGATCAGGGTGCCCACCGGGTCCAGCACAACCACCGCGGGATCGAACTCCTGGACAATCTTGTGGATCGTGGCCAAATGCAGTTCCAATCCATAAAAACTCGCCCGGCTGGAGTGAAATCGCAGCAAGTTTTTCTTGGTCCACGTCTCAAGATTCAAGCCAATAGACCGCATATTGCGGATGATCTGGCCCGCCGATTCTTCGAACGAGAAGTACAGGCAGCGCTCGCCGCGGCGGCAGGCGGCATCGACGAAATGCGACGCTAAACTGGTCTTCCCAGTTCCGGCCGTGCCAGAAATCAGAACCGTGCTGCCCCGGTAAAAGCCCTTGCCCCCCAGCATGGTGTCCAGCCGCGCCACGCCGCTTGAAATCCGTTCGCTGCTTACGGTGTGCTGTAATCCCAACGAAGTGACCGGCAGAACGCTGAAACCGTCTTCGCCAATGAGGAACGGATATTCGTTGGTGCCGTGCGCGGTGCCGCGGTATTTGACAATGCGCAGGCGGCGGGTGGAAATCTGGTCCGTGACCCTGTGGTCGAGCAGAATCACGCAATCGGAAACATACTCTTCCAGCCCGCGGCGAGTCAGTGCGCCTTCCCCACGTTCGGCGGTAATGATGGCGCTTACGCCTTTGTCTTTCAGCCAGCGAAACAGGCGGCGCAACTCCGCGCGAAGAATCCCTTCATTTTGAAGTCCGGAAAACAGATTCTCGATGGTGTCCAGAACGACGCGCTTGGCCCCAATCGCATCAATGGCAGTATTGAGTCGTATGAAGAGTCCTTCCAGGTCGTAGTCGCCGGTTTCGTCGATCTCGCTGCGCTCCACGCGTACGAAATCAACTGTCAGCTTCCTCTTTTTCGCCAGTTCCTCCAGATCAAAACCGAGAGAACGGATGTTCTGGGCGAGTTCTGGTCCCGTCTCTTCAAACGCCATGAAGACGCCAGGCTCATTGAACTCTGTGGCGCCACGCACCAGAAATTCCATGGCCAGCAGAGTCTTCCCAGCGCCCGCGCTGCCGCAGACAAGGGTCGGCCGGCCACGCGGGAAACCACCACCAGTGATCTCATCTAGTCCCTGGATGCCGGTGGGCGCTTTAGGCAATACACGCCGGCGGGCGGTCACCTGCCTGGCGCCTGTCTTTATCATCAATTATTTCCCTGTGGATATTGTAGGGTGATTAAGGTACTAAGCGAATTGTCACCTGTCAATCGGGAGGGCTAGGTACGACGGCAAACGCAGCCGAGTGTGATGCAATCAGCGAATTGAGAACTCGCCGGCACAAAATCTTGATCAGAGCCTCGCCAGCCGGAATCCAAAATACATACCAAAAATAAGGAGGCTCTCATGCAACCCAGAATCGACGGTCCAAAAATTGCCCCAGGCGGTTACAAAGCCATGCTCGGACTGGAAGCCTATCTTCATGAATCCGGCCTTGAAGATCTTTCCAGTGCATGTCAAGGCAATACACATAGCCGTTGATTGTTAGCCTCCACTTCCAAAAAAACTTTCGACTTCCTTCAGCTCAGTCGTCTTCTTGTAGTTGGGCAGGCTCTCCACGAAAACCCGGCCATATTGCTTCTTCAAAATGCGGTTATCCAGCAAGACCAGCAATCCGCGATCATGCAGAGACCGGATCAGCCGCCCAAAGCCCTGCTTCAGCGTAATCACCGCGGCTGGCACTTGATATTGGAAAAAGGCGTTGCCGCCTTCGGCGTCAATCGACTTTACCCGCGCCGCGACCACTGGGTCCGAAGGGACGGCAAACGGCAAGCGGTCAATAATCACGCAGCTCAGTTGCTCGCCCTGCACGTCCACCCCTTGCCAGAACGAAGACGTCGCAAACAGCACCGCATGCGGAGTCAGCCGAAACTCCTCCAGCAATGCGCTTTTCGGCGCGTCTCCTTGCAGGAGCATAGGGAAGTCCAGTTCGCCGAGCAGGCGCTGGTAAATCTCTTTCATCTGAGCATAGCTGGTGAACAGCACGAACGCCCGCCCGCGGGTGATTTCGAGCAAGCGGCGAATATGGTCGGCCGCTTTTGCTGCAAACTGAGGGGTCCGCGGATCGGGCAAATCCGGAGGCACATAGAGCAGCGCCTGCTTCTCGATAATCAAAATGGGAGGGCAAGCACTGACTCACGGGCATAGTCAAGCCCCAGACGCCGCCGCATGTATTCGAAGCCACCGCCCACGGCGAGCGTCGCCGACGTCAGCACCGCGCACTCCAGTTTGTCGAAAAGACAAGTCTTGAGGATGGGCGCGACATCAATCGGCGTGGCCTGCAGAAAGACATTCAGCTTGTCGCGGCCGCCGCGCCGCCGCTCGATCCAGAACACGGTGTTGCGTTCTTCCGATTCCAGCAGGAACCCAAGCTGCACCTGCAGTTCCTGCGCCCGGCGGGCGAAGTTGAAGACTTCTTCCGGCTTCGAGGGCAGGCCTTCCAGCTCCGAGCCCAGTCGAGTCAAGGATTGTTGCAGAGCCAGAAACTCTTCGCCATTTTCTTCTAGAAAATCGCGCCGGTTTTCGAAAGCAAATCGGCCTTCTCCGGGCGGCAGCAGGGCAAAGAAGAACATGGATCGATCGCGCAGACTCTTAACTGCTCCGGCGAGTGACGCCGAAAGCAAGGTGATTGCGCTGCAGCGATGTTTCCACGTCGCGGCACAGCTCTTCTACTCTTCCATTGCTGACCGAAACTCCAAAGTAGCTTCCCGCCACGTCCTCCAGTTCGTGCGCCTCGTCGAAAATCACTGCGCCCACTTCGGGCAAGAATGCCGGCGTCCGGCGCATAGTCGGATTGCTGTTTGATCCCCAGGTCGGCAAAAAACAAATGATGATTGACGATGATAATGTCGCTCTCCGCTGCCCGCGCGGCGCATCTCGGTGATGAAGCATTTCTCCCAGGCGCTGCACTTCTGGCCCAGGCAGGTGTCGGCGCGCGCGTCAAGCTTGTGCCACAGCGCGCTGGCTTCGGGCAGCGACGCCAGTTCGGCGCGGTCGCCGGTCTGCGTGGCCTTCTCCCAGGCCGCGATGGCGCGATAGTGTTCGATCTCCTGCAATCCACTAAGCACCGGCTGGTCGGTGAGATCGTAGAGCTTCTTGCGGCACAGATAATTGTTGCGTCCTTTCATATAGCAAACGCTTAGTTTGCTCTTGCCGTCCGGGAAAAGCGCCTGCTCCAGAAATGGGATATCTTTGTGGAAGAGCTGTTCCTGCAGATTTTTAGTGCCGGTCGAGATGATCACGCGCTTGCCTGAGCGGATTACCGGCACCAGATAAGCCAGAGTCTTGCCCGTGCCGGTTCCAGCTTCGACGATGAGATGCCGCCGCTCCGCCAGCGCTTGCTCGACGGCCTGAGCCATTTGCAACTGTCCACGGCGAAATTCGTAGGCGGGATGAGTCCGCGAGAGCAGGCCTCCGGGCGAGAAGAACTGGTAGAGAGAAATGTCGCTTTCCTAGCGGCCTGACGCGGCGGGCTGGGAGGCGGAGGGCACGGAGACTCTATAATAGCGCACTGCGAACGTAGGGACGGCTGCCCTCGGCTGTCCCAGGACCGAAGAGCCTGCATCTCCAAACAATGCGGATTTGTTCGAGTCAGCCGGACGGCCGAGGGCGGACCGTCCTTACCAACGCACACCTATGACCCGGCTCAAATTCAATTCGATGTCCGACGGCGCCGCTGCCGGACTCCCCACAGTCGCCATCGTGGGCCGGCCCAACGTGGGCAAGTCCACGCTGTTCAACCGCCTGGTCGGATCGCGGCGGGCCATCGTCGGCGACGAGCCCGGCATCACCCGCGACCGGCTTTACGGCGAGGCCGAGTGGCGCGGACGCCATCTGCGCATTGTGGATACCGGCGGAATTCTTCCCGATGACAAGGACTTCATCCCAGCGGAAATCTTCCGCCAGGCGAAGGTCGCGCTGCAGGAAGCCGATGCCGTGATCATGGTCGTGGATGGCCGCACCGAGCTAACCGCTCCTGATCTTGACCTGGCGCGATTCTGATTCGCGGGGGCAAGCCAGTGTTCTTGGCGGTGAACAAAGTGGACACGCGAGAAGCAGGCAAACCTCGCCGATGACTTCCATCAGCCTGGGCATACGCAAGCTGTTCCCGATTTCCGCCGAGCACGGCCGCGGCCTGGACGATCTGCTGGATGCGGTACTGGAGGTACTGCCGCAGTAGCGCTGCCCCTTCGGCTCAGCGCTCAGGGCAGGCTCGCCGACCCAAGAAGAAGACACCGCGTCAGACGACCAACGACCAACGACCAACGACGGAAACCAAAGTCGCCATCATCGGCCATCCCAATGTCGGCAAGTCCACGCTGCTGAACCGGCTTACCGGCACGGGCCGTGCCATCGTCTCGCCGATTCCCGGCACCACCCGCGATGCCGTGGATGAAGTCGTCGAGCGCGATGGTCAGCGCTTCCGCTTTATTGATACCGCCGGCATTCGCCGCAAAGGCAAGACCCACCTGATGGCGGAGAAAGCTTTCCGTCGTCATGGCGCGCAAGCACCTGGAGGCCGCCGACATCGCGCTCCTGGTCATCGACGCCACCGAAGGCGTCAGCCAGCTTGACGCGGCCATCGCCGGATATGCCCACGAGAGCGGGCGCTCGATGATCATCATCGTGAACAAGTGGGATCTGTGGAGTGAGGTCGGACGCTGCTGTCGGCCAGGAAGGCGCGCCGGCAAAAGGCAAATCGCGGACGGGGGCGTCGGCGCCACACAGGCGCATGCCGGCGGATCGCGAGGCTTACGAACAGCGCCTGCGCTACGAGCTGAAATTCCTCAGCTATGCGCCGGTGTTGTTTGTGTCGGCGGCCACCGGCGCCGGCACACAGAAGATATTTCCCATGCTGGAGAAGGTTGCCGCCGAGCGCCGCAAACGCGTCGGCACCGGCGAAATGAACCGCTTCCTGAAACACGTGGATTTCGACCGCGCCTCCGTGCCTATAGCCGGGCGGATCAAGATTTATTACATGACGCAGGCCTCGGTCTCGCCGCCAACGTTTATTCTCTTTACCGATCGCAAGGTGAAGCTGCATTTTTCCTATCAGCGTTTTCTGGAGAATCAGATCCGCGAAGCTTTCGGCTTTGTGGGCACGCCGATTTGGATTAAGAACCGGGCGAGGGAGTAGAGGACTGCATGCGGCGAACGATCATAGCAACATTGCTCGTTATTGCTCTATGCGTATTGGCTCGGCCACAGGCCCGGTCAATTCCAGCCGCTATCGGAGTGCGCCACTTTGTAGCTCCCGTTTATCCGGCTTCCGCCCGGCATGCTCGTATGCAAGGCACCGCCATCGCGGATGTCAGCGTTAAGCCTGACGGAACCGTCTCCGCTGTTACGCTCATTTCCTCCCACCCAATCTTCTGGCCTGTTGTAGAGGGCGCTCTGAAGTATTGGTCATTCGATACCTTACCTCAGGCCACGACGGTGAGGGTGGAAATTGTCTTTGAGCTCGACACCGACTGTGCGGTGAGCGAATCGGGTAAATCTAATGCCCTACATTTTGGTGAAACCCGGGTCTCCGCCGACCTTCCGACTAAGCTTGAGATTAAGGCCTGTCTCGATCTAACGAATACCGACGTGTCTGCAATCGATCTTACTGATCGCCCTCAAGTTTCAAAGTAGCGAGGCTAGTCCTTTCCCAGCAACCCGACCCGGTCCACGCCAGCTTCCCGCGCGATATCAATCACGTCGGCAACATATTCAAAATTCACATCGTCATCGCCCCGCACAAACGCAATCCGCTCGGCGCGATGCCTGAAAATATCCTGCAATCGTGTGCGCAGGTCTTGCCAACTGACGCTATCCTGATTGATCTTCAGCGTCGGCGACTGACTCTTCCCATCCCATATCACCTGAATCACGATCATCCGCTCGATTTCCGGCGCTTGCGAACCTTGCTCCGGCTGCGGAATCTGCGCCTTCAGCCCCTGCTCCTGCGACATGGAGACCACGACCATGAACACAATAATCAGCACCAAAAGTATGTCAATCAGCGGAGTAACGTTGATTTGTGCAGTGCCGGGACCACCGCCTGAGAACGCCATTGGAGTCGCTCCTCTCAGGCACGCGCGTGTCTGAGAAGATTGGACACACGCCGGCCCCGCAAAGTTCCCGGCGTCTCGCGCCGTCGCTCGTGGCAGCGCGGATTATAGGCTCGGTAGTGCTTCCGGTGGCGAGGGCGGCGCAGGCAGCGGTGGGTACAGCACCGCAGCTAGCCGCGGATAGCGCGCCGCGAAGAAGTAAATTGCATATGCGGGGAAGAATACGATGACCGGCACCGAAATCAGGGCAAGCAAATACACCAGCGCTGCCAGCAGAATGCTGCCCACGACAATCACTAGGGTGATGGAGTAAACATTCCAGGTTAGCCCGGCGGCCTTACCGATGAGAACCGCAACCACGCCCAGTCCGCCCACCGGAATCAGAATCACCAGCATGACGATGAGCGAGGCAACTCCGACAATTAAAGACGCCCCAATCGCCATGACGACTTTCATTCCCAAGTATCCGGCGTAGCCGCCGATCTCCCGCTTCAACATGGTCCAGAGCCGTCCCCAAGCCTGAAACGCGTTTATGTTCTCCAGGGCCATCTGCGGAACCATGAAATCCTTGCTCAACACCTCGACGACGAACAACACAATGAGAAATGCCAAGAGGAGGAAAAAGAGAAGAACTCCGCCCAAAACCAGGGCCAGAATGTGCTGTCGTGGATTCTTAAGCCAGCCAACGGAAAAAGCGACAGCAGCCGGAACGCCGACCAAGATTACGAATGCGGCCATCGCGCCAATAAAGATCACGATTTTCCAAATGAAATAACGGAAACCAGCCCCCTGCCGCTTCCGCCATCCAGTCCGGATGTGACATTCCCTTTCCACGACGCTGTCGAACAACACGAAGCGCATAACGCTGCTCACGTAAAGCAGAAGCACCCACAAAACCACGACCGCTATCGCAATTACAGCGATCAGTCCAGCGAAAAACAGCGGATGCGCGGCGGGCAAAGGAAAATGTGGCGCCGGGAAAGGCGTAGAGCCACCGGAGTGCCGGTGGAACTGGGGCATCTGAAAATTGCAGCCCCCGCCCGAACTGAGTTCCCCCGCAAGAAGCCCGACCAAAGCTAAGCGCGACCACTGGCCAAAACGGAACGGACGCAGCAATTGCCGCTTGGCGTGTTCGAATGCCGGGCTAATGGAATCGACTGCGGAAATTGGCACCAGGTACCTCGTGAGCAGCTCGGTCTGGACGCAAGGTACTGCGAAGCGAAGGCGCGGTCAATGGGTTTGTGTTTTCGGAGAACCGTACGAGTTCATCCCGTGACCGCTTCGACATCTGTCCGAATTTTGTCTTGCCAACATTTAAACGCCGTGAGCGCTCGACGGCACTGGCCTTCGCGTCTTTGTTTGCGGTCGCGCACCGCGGATTCCAGCGGTGGGAGCAAGTCAAACGTGATATTTGCCGGCTGAAACTTACTCGCGTCGGCGTGGGTGATGTAATGCATGAGCGAACCAAAAGCTGTGTCTCGCGGGGGCGCCACAGGAGATAGCTGCGCTGCCACGGCGACTGCGTGTATCCCCGCCATCAGCCCTGTCGCGATCGATTCGACGTAGCCCTCGACTCCACAAATCTGCCCCGCAAAAAAAATAGATGGATGCTGCTTCATCTGCAGTGTTTCGTTAAGCAAAGTTGGCGAGTTGATGTAGGTATTGCGGTGGATCTGCCCGTAACGCGAGAAGCGCGCACTCTCCAGCCCATGAATCAGACGCAGGACTGTCGCCTGCTCGCCGAACTTCAGGTGATTCTGAAAACCCACCAGATTGTAGGAATCCGCCCGCAGGTTTTCCTGTCGCAACTGAACCACCGCATAGGGCATGCGCCCGGTCCTCGGATCTTTCAATCCCACCGGCTTCATTGGTCCAAAGCGCAATGTATCGCGGCCCCGGCGCGCGATCTCCTCAATTGGCAGGCAACTTTCGAAGTAGTTCAACTTCTCCCAGTCGCTCTCGACCGACTGGGCGGCAATCAGCGCATCATAAAACCGGTCGTATTCTTCCTTCGTCATCGGACAGTTGATGTAGTCGGGGGAGCCTTTGTCGTAGCGCGCCGCCAGGTACACCTTGGCCATGTCAATCGAATCTGCCTCAACGATCGGGCTGATGGAATCATAAAAATACAGATGGGAGGCGCCGCTCAGCCGGCCAATCTCCGTAGCCAGGGTGTCAGAGGTGAGCGGACCGGTTGCGATGATAGTGATCTGCTCTTCATCAATTCTCCCGACCTCTTCGCGATGCACCGTAATGAGCGGTTCGTTGGCGATCGCTTCCGTCGCCTTTGCGGCGAAGGCCGTGCGGTCCACCGCCAGCGCGTGCCCCGCCGGAACCGCGCAGGCCCGCGCGATTTCTAGCAGCAGAGATCCTGCCCGCCGCATTTCTTGTTTCAGGAGCCAGGGCGCGGTGTTCTCGCTTTCGGATTTAAGGGAATTGGAGCAAACCAGCTCGGCGAAATCGTTGGTTTGATGCGCTGGAGTGGACCGCACTGGACGCATTTCGTAAAGATCAACAGCCACGCCCCGGCGGGCGCACTGCCAGGCGGCTTCGGCTCCCGCGAGGCCTGCTCCGACAACTCGAACCCGCCCGCTCATGGAGCCTTCGAGGTTGCCGACTGCAGCGCGTCGCCGATCAGACAGACGGCCTTCCACTCGTCGAGGAACGTCGCGCCCAGGTTCTTGTAGAAATCGATTGCCGGTTTGTTCCAGTCGAGGACTTCCCATCGCAGGCAAAAATAATCGCCATCCCAGGCAAACTTCGCCACTCGGGCCAACAGCTCCTTGCCAATGCCTTTTTTCCGCAGCTCCGGCCGAACGAAGATATCCTCCAAAAATATTCCGGCGCGCCCCTGGAACGTAGAATAGAACTCAAAAAATAGCGCGTAGCCTGCGGGCTGCCCTTCCCACTCGGCAATTAACGCATGAAATTTGGGATGCGAACCGAAACCATCGCGTAGCACATCCTCTTCGGTAATGATGGTTTCGTGATCCAGGCGCTCATACTTGGCCAGTTCATGGATGAGAGTTTTCAGCAGCAGCGCGTCATCAGCCGTCGCAGGGCGGATAGAAAGCATTACAGGTGGCTCCAGCCTAAATTTAGCAAGGCTATAAGGCATTATACGGGGCAATCCGCAGGCTAGTGTTCGAGAAGCGTAGACTGGCTGGCCACGCACTGCCAGGTACCTTCGAGGTTGACCCAGGTATCGGTGAATCGCCCGCGGCGCAGATAAGGCTTTCCGTCGAGCGCGCCCCTCTCGCGATAGATGCCGGTTACGATCACCGTGTCTCCGTAGATCTGGGTCGTCATGAGATCGTTGATGATCTGCTCGGGGTGAAGTAACGGCCGCTTTACGCTGGCCATAAATTCCGCCTTGGTCATCAACGTGCCATCGTAGTCAATATAGACGAGGGTGCTGGCCAGCAAAGAATCCAGCGCCTTGGCATCTTTATGTTCTTCGGCTTGATTCCAGGCATTCTCCAACGCCAGAATCTTATCCCGTACTGCGCGCCGGTCAGGGGGATCCTGTGCCCATGCTGGATTTGCCATCGCCAGACACAAAGCGGCAATCAACATCTTCATCGAGACGACCCCCTCCGAGCAATTTAGAAGTTAATGAAGCATACTGCCAAGTGCCGGGTTGAATTCGTCGCGCTATCATACACACGGTGAATTTCTTCCCGAGGAACCCATGTCACGAATCGCATTGATTGAACCCGCAGCCGCCTCGCCTGAAGTTAAAGAAATTTACGAACAGAAGCTTCGCGGCAAGCCCGGCAATGTCCAGAAGGCGCTGGCGCACCGTCCGGAAATGCTCAAGAATTTTCTCGGCTTCTATGCCAGCGTAGGGCGCTCGCTTGACCGCAAGCTCTATGAGTTGATCTATATTCGCGTGTCGTTGATCAACCAATGCAACTATTGTTTACAGCACCATCTGTCCTCATCGAAACGCGCCGGGCTCACGCCCGAAGACTGGGCCGCGCTCAAGCAAGGCGAGTACTCCCGCTTCCCCGAAAAAGAACTGGCGGCGCTAAGCCTATGCGGAAAAATTGACGCGCGACCCGCGCAGCGTGGGCGATGCCGACTTTCCCGGCCTGAAAAAACACTTCACTGACGCCGAGATCGTGGATATTCATTTTCTAGTCGGCCTGGCGAATTTGACCAATCGCTTTACGGATCCGCTGGGGTTGGAGGTAGAGTTCCCGCAGGAAAAGATCTAGTTTCTTTGCCCGGATTCGCACAAATACACGGATTAACATCAAGAATTTTGCGGATGCTTGCCAAGGGTTATCTGCGTGATCCGTGGCAGGCTTTGTTTTCAAAGAATTTCTCTTTCATTGCCCACCCGCCGCGTCACCCGTTCGCGGTCCAGATATTCGAGTAGCGGAATCGCATATTTCCGGGTGACTCCAGTCAGATCTTTGAAGCGGGCGACATCCATTTTCGCTGACTTGGCTTTTTCTGCGAGCAGGCGTTTGCGCAAATCCAGCGAGCGCGTCCGCGATGAAAGACTAGCTCCTCGGAAACCTTGATCAGAATCTTGTCGCGTAATAGCAGGGTCACGATTTTCTGTGCCCGGGTGCGATCCACTTTAAGTCCGGACAGCACATCCTTGAGCGCGGCACCTTCAATCCCGCCGAAGCAAAAGCCTTTTCGATAATGGCTTTTGACTCCGCCTCTTCGTCTTTCATCACCACGCCACGGCCGGGAAGGTGAACCAGTTGGCCAGAGACCTCGATCCGCGCTCCAGGACTAAGCTGCTCGATAACCGCGGCGAGGACTTCCGTGCTCAGGCCGAGCCGTTCGCGCAGTTGCTTCGCGCGAAATGCCGCCTACCAGAGGATTTTTCCGCTGAAATCTCCGCCACGCGGCCACTACCCGGCGTGCCTGCTTCACGAAATGCTTCTGTGCCGAAACAAGCGGACCCGCGGTGCATGACAATCTGCTCTTCTCGATAATGTTTTGCGCAGCCGCTTTCACCGCTGCCGGGGAGCCATCCAGTCTCGGCGACTGCTTCCGCAATCGTAAGCCCGAACATCCCACGCCGCGCGATTCGGGCTTCGCAGGACAATGCCGGGATCGCCTTGCTGCATGGTGTTAAGAAACTGCACGCTCTCAGCTTTGTAATTCCACGCGCCGGAGCGGCCGCATCCAGGATTACGCCACCTCCAATCGTCACCAGCGGAGAGAATTGGCGGATGACAAAGTGGTCGCCGGGCACGAGCAGCGTCGAATCCGCCAGCCTCAACTGGGCAAAAGCCTGCTCGCCGGCGGAAATTTGTTGTCTATCATAGCAGCGCGACAGTCGCGATGGTTTCCGCGGTATGGACGTGCAAATGAACCCGGGCGCGGTCTTTCAGCGGTTTGGCAGACGGTAGAAGAGAAAGCAGGACATCGGCGCGACTCACGGAGCGAAAGGTCGAGGGCGGCGCCAGCGCCATTCCGCGCCGCAGTTCGTCTTTGGCAACGCCCGCCAGATTGAGCGCGGTGCGTTGCCCGGCGACGGCCTGTGCTGCTGTCTTTCCGTGAACTTGCACGTTGCGCACGCGCACGCACTTTGCGCCGGGGAACACTTCCAGCTCGTCGCCTTCGCGGATCGCGCCTGAAACCAGCGTTCCTGTCACTACCGTACCGAAGCCTTTGATGGTGAACACACGGTCAATCGGCAATCGGGGCAGCGCTGACGAATCTCTTGGCGGCGCCTCCATCGCCACTCGTACTAAGGCTTGCTTCAAGTCATCCAATCCAGCGCCGGTCAAGGAACTCACTGCAATCACCGGAGATTGCGAGTTTCCTAAAAATGACCCTTTCAGGAATCTCGGCGACTTCAAGCCGGACCACATCAGCCAGTTTCGCGGTCTACTAAGTCAGACTTGGTGATCACAATGATCCCTCGCTGCACCTCCAGCATGTGACAGATATCCAGATGCTCGCGGGTTTGGGGCTTGATGGAGTCGTCGGCCGCAATGACCAGCAGCACCAGATCAATCCCGCCCACTCCCGCCAGCATGTTGCGCACAAACCGTTCATGCCCGGGAACATCCACAAACCCCAGGCGCAAGGTTTCACCTCCGGAGCAGGCAATTCCAGGTGAGCAAAACCGATATCAATGGTGATGCCGCGCCGCTTTTCTTCTTCCAGGCGGTCGGCGTCAATGCCGGTTAAAGCCTTGACCAGTGCGGTTTTACCGTGATCAATGTGTCCGGCCGTGCCTATGACGACGGATTTCATCGCAAGACAGTATAGTGGGGATGGGTTTTCAACAGTTTGTTCTGTCTCGAATTGCCAACTTTCCCTATCCAGCGCGGTCTTGAAATGCGAGAATATCAATTTCAGCCCTACATGACCACCTCTCCGAGCTCTTGCCATTACTCCGCAGCTCATCCGGGAACACGGCCTTACGCCGCGAGGAATATGACAAGCTTCAGCAACTGCTGGGCGGACGCGAGCCTACCCTCACCGAACTTGGCATTTTCAGCGTGATGTGGAGCGAGCACTGCTCCTATAAATCTTCGCGCGTCCATCTGAAGCGCCTGCCCACCCGCAGCCGCCGCGTGGTGCAGGGGCCGGGCGAAAATGCCGGCATCATTGATATCGGCGACGGCTGGGCTTGCGCCTTCAAGATCGAGTCGCACAATCACCCGTCGTTCATCGAGCCGTTCCAGGGCGCAGCCACCGGCGTCGGAGGGATCCTGCGCGACATTTTCACCATGGGCGCGCGGCCAGTCGCGGTGATGGATTCCCTGCGCTTCGGCCCAATCACGGGCGTGTGGGGACGGGTCTCGGCCCGGCCAGGCGGGGCAGAGCCCCGGTCACCGGGGACGGCTGGCTACAAGCCGAAATCCACAAGAACCACTCCGTCCTCGAAGGCGTGGTCAGGGGCATCGCCTCGTATGGCAACTGCTTCGGCGTGCCCAACCTCGGCGGCGAGACCAAATTCGAGCCCTGCTACTCCGGCAATCCGCTAGTCAATGCCTTCGCCCTGGGCCTAGTCCGGCGCGACCAGATTTTCTATGCCAAGGCCGCTGGCGAAGGCAATCCCGTCATCTACGTCGGCTCAAAAACAGGCCGCGACGGCATTCACGGCGCCACCATGGCCAGTGAAGAATTCAGCGAGGCCTCCGAGGCCAAGCGCCCCAACGTCCAGGTCGGCGATCCGTTCCTCGAAAAACTGCTGCTCGAAGCCTGCCTCGAAGCCATGCAGACCGGCGCGATTATCGGCATTCAGGACATGGGCGCGGCCGGACTTGACCTGCTCCACCTGCGAAATGGGTGGACGCGGCCACGTGGGCATCGAAATCGAACTCGACCGCGTGCCGCAGCGCGAAACCGGCATGACTCCCTACGAAATCATGCTCAGCGAGTCGCAGGAGCGCATGTTGCTGGTGGCGCAAAAAGGCCGCGAAGAGGAAGTCTTCCGCGTCTTTCAAAAGTGGGGCCTCGACGCGGTAGAAGTCGGCCGCGTCATCGCCGAAAACACCATGCGCGTGCTGCACCACGGCCAGGTTGTCGCCGAAATTCCCAACGAAGCCCTTGACCGACGATGCGCCCGGTCTACAAGCGTCCGCTGGAACGCTGGGAGACCGCCCGTACCGCGCGAAATGCCCGCGCAGATCAAGCTGGGTCGATTCAATCTCGGCCAGATCGGCCGACTTACGGCGATCTCAAGCGCCTCTATGGCCAGCCCGAACATCTGCGGCAAGCGCTACATCTGGCAGCAATACGACTCCATGGTGCAGACCAACACCGTCGAGGGTCCGGGCGCCGGCGATGCCGGCGTCATTCGCATCAAGAATTCCGATCCCGGGGACTCCGCAGCGCGGCTTGGCTATGGCGCTCGATGGCAATGGACGCTGGTGCTATCTCGACCCTCGCCTCGGCGCCATGCACGCCGTCGCCGAAGCCGCGCGCAACGTGGCATGCACGGGTGCGACTCCCGTCGGCGCGACCAATTGCCTGAACTTCGGCAATCCCGAAAAGCCGCACATCATGTGGCAGTTCTCGCAGGTGATTGATGGCATCACCAAGGCCTGCGAAGAGCTGGAAGTGCCCATCACCGGCGGCAACGTCAGCTTCTACAACGAGACTCTCGGCGAAGGCATCTATCCCACTCCGGTGATCGGAATCGTCGGCATCCTCGAAGACGTCCATAAAGCCGTCCGCCCGGATTTCCGCGAGCCGGGACGTGCCGTCGTTCTCCTCAGCGCGGCCGAACCCGGGGATGCAACCGATGCCGAAATCGAGTTCGGCTCCTCCGAATACGCCAAGGAGATTCTGGGCTCGCTCTGGGGCTATCCGCCCGAGTTGGAGCTCGAAAAAGAGGCGGCATTGCAGAAAGGGCTCGTCGAAATGGCTCAGGCCGGGTTGCTGGACTCCGCCCACGACTGCTCCGAAGGCGGAATCGCCGTGACTTTGGCCGAATCCACATTCGCTAAAGGCATTGGAATCAATGTGGATTTGGCCTCGGACGGGCTTTCCGCCGAGTTCGTCACTTTTTGGCGAAGACGCCAGCCGCGTAGTTATCTCCTGCGACCGCAGTAATCTCTCTGGAATCAAACAAACAGCGGTAAAATACGGGCTCTCAGCCAAAACAATCGGAGAAACTGTCGCGCAGCAGCTGCAAATCAAGCTGGATGGCAAAGTGGCGGTGTCGGCAAGGGTGGCTGAGTTGCGTGAGATCTATGAAGGCGCCTTAGAGAAGGCGCTGCTGACAGAGCCAGAGATAGTAGTAACGAATTGATGTCGGGTGGTCATTGGAAACTTACGGTCCGGTTGCTTAGGAAGTGATCGCGAGGCCGAGGCTAAAGCGTACCGATGTTTTTGTTTTAGCTAAGAGCTGAAGGCTAGGGGCTAAATGCTAACTACCGACAAATTTCACGACGAATGCGGTGTCGTCGCTATCTATGCCCACCCTGAGGCGGAAAAGCTCGCCTACCTCGGGCTGCACGCTCTACAACATCGCGGCCAGGAGTCGGCGGGCATTGTCAGTTCCAATGGCATGGCGCTGAATGCCCATCGCGCCATGGGCCTGGTAGCGGACATCTTCACCGAAGACGTTCTGGCCAAGCTGCATGGCACTCAGGCCATCGGCCACACGCGCTACTCCACCGCCGGCGATTCCTCGTTGCTCAATGCCCAGCCCATCATGGTGCAATCCAACAAGGGCGCCACAGCCTTGGCCCACAACGGCAACTTGGTCAATGCGCAGGAGATTCGCTCCCGCCTGGAGCGCCAGGGATCGATTTTTCAGACTAATAGCGATACCGAAGTCATCGTTCACCTGATTGCCCTCTCTAGGGAGCAGACACTTCCCGAGGCCATTTCCGACGCGCTCCGCCGCGTAGAAGGCGCTTTCTCGCTGGTTCTGATGAGCACCGACCGCGTCTTCGCCGCCCGCGACCCTCGCGGCTTCCGGCCATTGGCCATGGGCCGAATTCCAGCCCAGCCCGGCGAAAAGCGAGACACTATCGTTTTCGCCTCCGAAACCTGCGCCTTCGATCTGATCGGCGCCTTCTTCGAGCGTGACGTAAAGCCCGGAGAACTGGTCATCGTGGGACCGGAAGGCGTCTCCTCGCATTTCTATGCGCCGGCGGCTGCGCAATCGAGCTGCATCTTCGAGCATGTTTATTTTTCGCGTCCCGACAGCATGGTCTTCGGACGCTCCGTGCAGGAAAGCCGCGAAGGTCTCGGCCGCCAATTGGCTCGCGAAGCCCCCATCGACGCGGATGTCATCGTCCCGGTGCCCGACTCCGGTGTGACCGCAGCCATTGGTTATTCCGCCGAGAGTGGCATCCCGCTGCGTTTCGGGCTGATCCGTAACCACTACGTTGGCCGGACGTTTATTGAACCTCGACAAACCGTACGTGATTTCGGGGTACGCCTTAAGCTCAATCCGGTCCGCTCACTGCTGGAAGGCAAGCGCGTGGTTCTGATTGACGACTCCATCGTTCGCGGCACCACCAGCCGCAAGATTGTCCGCATGATTCGTAGCGCAGGCGCAAAGGAAGTCCACATGCGCATTTCCTGCCCGCCTACCGTTTCGCCGTGCTTCTACGGTGTGGATACGCCGTCAAAGAAAGAGCTCATCGCCGCCAATAAATCGGTCGAGGAGATTCGTGAATTCATCGGCGCCGACTCGCTCTCCTATCTTTCTCTGGACGGCCTGAAGAAGAGCCTGTGGCGACGGTGAGAAAACGACATACTGCACCGCCTGCTATACCGGTCAATATCCCACCAACTGGGTGGACGTGGAAGAAATCCAGCCCGCCGCGGTCGCCAAACGCTAGGTGTTTGCAGACCGAGACTGGCTTGCTACGTCTCACCACTGCGTTATATTTGATCCACCTTGCCGCTCGCCGAAAAAGCCCTGATCGCCCGCATCCGCCGCGCCGCGGCAAGGAAGAACAATATCCTCACGGGCATCGGCGATGATTGCGCCATACTGCGCATCCCTCCGGGCCACGAAGCTCTCGTAACCACTGACTTCAGCCTGGAAGGCATTCACTTCCGCCGCGAATGGCATTCGCCGGAATCGGTCGGCCATCGCTGCCTCACCCGCGGCCTCAGCGACATTGCCTCCATGGGCGGGCAGCCAATCGCAGAGTTTCTGTCTCTCGCGCTGCCGCGAAATCTCCCGCAAAAGTGGGTAGACAGTTTCCTGCGCGGCCTGCTGTCGCTGGCCGACAAGTTCTCCGTCACCCTGGCTGGCGGAGACACCGCCGAATCTCCTAACGGCATTCTCGCCGACATCGTCGTGCTCGGTTCCGTGCCCAAAGGCAAAGCCGTCCTCCGCTCTGGCGCCCGCCCCGGCGATCGAATTTATGTCAGCGGCACACTCGGCGGCTCCGCCGCAACTCTTCAATGCATGATGAGCAGCCCAAAGCGCGAGCCCAAGCTCAATCCGCGCGACTTCTCCAGACACTTTTTCCCTGAGCCACGCGTTGCCCTCGGTCGCTTCCTCCGCGAGAAGAATCTCGCCTCTTCTATGATTGATCTGAGCGATGGCCTTTCCACCGACCTGGGACACATTTGCGACGAAAGCCAAGTCGGAGCCGAAATCCAATCAGAGAGCATCCCACTCGCCGCCATTGGCAAGCCGTCGCAGAACGTCAGCCTCAAGGCAGCTCTCCACGGCGGTGAAGACTATGAACTGCTCTTCACCGCGCCGCGCGACAGAAAAATTTCAAAGCATATTGCCGGCGTGTCCATCACGCAAATTGGTGAGGTCACACGCAGCAGAAGAGTAGTGCTTATCGGCGGAAAGAATATCCGGAGTGACTTTCGCCCCGAAGGCTGGGAACATTTCAAGTAAGCGAGGCCCAGGAAGCGGTCGTCCGGCTGAATGCTGAGAGCTGAAGGCTAACACCAGTGACCAACGTCACTTCTCAGTCTCTACCCTCGCGCCGCGAACCGGACTAAAGTAGTCCCATGCAGTATAAAAATTGGCTCGCCTCAGTTGCCCTCCTCGTGCTCGCTCTGCCCGCAGCGGCCCAGCAAGCACAACTCCCAGCGGTTGACGATGCGTTCATCCAAAAACAATTCGGAACTACCTGCAGCCTCATGCCCGGCCCGCAACCGATGATCGGCGATCTGGACGGCGATGGCATTGCCGATCTTGTCGTGGCCGCGCACTGTAAGAATCCAGTCATTGACCAGACGGACGACAATTTCACCATCATTGACCCCTACAACGCCTTCTTCGGCTACGGCGATATCCGCGTCACCTCGGAATTTGCCTCGGAAGATCCCAAGACCCGCGGCATCGTCTTGCTGGTCATCCACGGCGCCGGCCCGGACGCCTGGCATTCCGACAAGCCCAAGGCAAAGTTCGTCATCATCAACTTGCCGTTCAAAACTGTCGCGCTGCGCAAACTGGCCGTACATAAAAAGACGGTGATCGCCATCTATGCCGAAGAGAGCGGCGCGGATAACATGACCTCCGCCACATTCTGGGACGGCAGGAAGTACCGCTACTCACCGCTCGGCTCGGGGTTGGAGTAGCCAGCGCCCGAGGTCGATCCGGCGCCCGTTATAGCTCAGAGCGGAATACATTCACTACCATAAAATTTCGGCGGTTCAGCAGAGCCACATGACGCCGATGAACGCATGCTCGCCACTTTGCCGCTCGCCTATAATTCCCTTGCCATGAATATTGAGGAAAAGCTGGCTGAACTTAAAAAGCGCGATCAACTTGCCGAAGACGGCGGCGGTCGGCAGCGTCGGGAGCGTCAGAACAAAGAAGGCAAAATGTCGGCGCGCGAGCGCATCGCGTTCCTGCTCGACGAAGGCACCTTCGAAGAAACCGACAAGCTGGTTACCCACCGTTCCACCGACTTCGGTATGGCAGAGCAGAAATACTATGGCGACGGCTTCATTACCGGCTATGGCCGCATTGAAGGCCGGCTCGTCTTCGTCTTCGCTCAGGATTTCACCGTCTTCGGCGGCTCGCTCTCCGAAACCAACGCCGCCAAGATCGTCAAGATTATGGACCTCGCCGGAAAAACCGGTGCACCCCTAATCGGCCTCAACGACTCGGGCGGCGCGCGTATTCAGGAGGGCGTGGTTTCACTTGCAGGCTACGCCGACATCTTCCTGCGCAACACGCTGTACAGCGGGGTCATTCCGCAAATCTCCGCGATCATGGGCCCTTGCGCGGGCGGCGCCGTCTATTCGCCGGCCATCACCGACTTCATCCTCATGGTGGACAAAACTTCCTACATGTTCATCACCGGCCCGGATGTCATTAAAACGGTTACGCATGAAGAAGTCACCAAGGACGAGCTCGGGGGCGCTCATACTCACAACGAAACTTCCGGAGTAGCCCACTTCCAGGCCCACGACGACGCTGAATGCCTCTCCATGGTGCGCGAGCTGCTCAGCTTCATGCCCTCGAACAATCTCGACGATCCGCCACGCAAACCCTGTACAGACCCAATTGACCGCGCCGACGACAAGCTCGACACCATCGTTCCCGCTTTATCAAATCTTCCTTATGACATCAAGGATGTGATCCACAGCGTGGTGGACGATACTTACTTCTTCGAAGTGCAAGAACACTTCGCGCGAAATATCGTGATTGGGTTTACCCGCCTCAACGGCAAGCCGGTGGGCATTGTCGCCAATCAGCCGGCATTTCTGGCCGGAACGCTTGACATCAACGCCTCCATCAAAGGGGCGCGCTTTGTGCGCTTCTGCGACTGCTTCAACATCCCGCTGGTGACGTTTGAAGATGTCCCCGGATTTCTCCCGGGCACCAATCAGGAGTACGGCGGCATCATCAAGCACGGCGCCAAACTGCTCTTCGCCTTCGCCGAAGCGACGGTTCCAAAGGTTACGGTCATTACGCGCAAGGCTTACGGCGGGGCGTATTGTGTGATGGCGTCCAAGCACATCCGCACCGATGTGAACTACGCCTGGCCGACGGCGGAAATCGCCGTGATGGGCCCCGAAGGCGCCGTGGATATCGTCTACAAGCGCGAACTGGACAAAGCAGAGAATCGCGAAGCGGTTCGGCAAAAGAAGATCGAAGAGTTTCGCGACCGCTTTGCCAATCCCTACGTAGCCGCCGAACGCGGCTTTGTGGATGCCGTCATCCAGCCCCGCGACACCCGCAAGAAGTTGATTCAGGCGCTGGAGATGCTGGAGACCAAGCGCGACAAGAACCCGCCCAAGAAGCATGGGAATATCCCGCTGTAATAGCTCATGTGGCGCGGGCACCCTCGCCCGCCAGGCGGTGACACGGGAAATGCGAGGCCAAACGCTCCATAACAGGGTATCGGCTTCAGCCGTACCGTTCACGGCAATAGATTTGAGGCCCGCGCCGATCCGGCGCAACTATCGGATCGTTCCATCGGAAGATCTAGTTGCGCCCCATGGGCGCGGAAGGTAAAGGTTAGGTTCGTTGACGGTACGCCTCGAAGGCGTACCCTGATACGAACTCGCTTTGCGGGTCGCCGCCGGGCGCGACTTCGTGGATGCTACGGAACAGGGCTTTGATCTGCGCCTCGTCCGGGAAAAGCTGGCCGAGCCATTTACCTGGCGCTCGTCGAAACTTGAAGCGCGAGTGGGTCATCTCCATTCGTGAGCAGTGCCGCGAGCAACGGGTTCCGTTTTTCTTCAAATAGTGGGGCGGCGTAAGGAAAGCAAAAAACGGACGAGAACTCGACGGCCGCACTTACGATGAGTATCCACGACGGACGACAGCTGCAGTTCCAGAGCGATCACGATGGGTGCCGATCACGCTGTAGATTACTGCCTTCCCATCAGGGCTGCTTCATTTACCGCAAATTAAGATCGGTATTTTGGGGAAGCCTGAGCGAGTCACTTACGACCACTTCGGAAACGTGGAGCCGGGTCACGGTGAGGTCCCGAATCTCCAGCGACTTCAACGCGGCGCCGTCAATCACGACACGGCGAATCGCCAGCCGTCGGATAGCCAATGCGCCGATCGCTAGCGCGCCGATGGCAAATGCACCTGTGGCAACCGCTCCGATCGCTGTGGCTACGATCGCCACGCCGCGGGAGGCCTGAGACTTCTCGCTAACAAACTTCCTCATGCACGCGCCCGTGGGAAGATTTCCCGCTCTCTGGTTCTGTCCGCGAATCCCGGGCCCCGACTCTCGGCTGAATTCTTAAGCTCAGTCCGCGGCCATCTCTTGCGTCTGTGGTTCCGCCTGCCCGCGCAGCTCGGCCTCGTACGCCGCCAGTTCGGCCTCAATGTCCTGCTCCGTCTTGCGCCGCTTGATGACGTCTTCGCGGTAACGCCGCAGGAAGTAGTCAATGGTCTCGACGCGGATCCGGATGGAGCCTGACGGCTTGTTCTCATCGAGATCCTTGAAGCAGAAGTAAGGCGTGCCCGACTGCTCGATGATTCCTTCCACCACGCCGTAGATCGGAGCATCGTGTCCGCACTTGAAGTTGGAAATCTCTAAAGCGACGAGGTTGGGGTGCCGAGCGGTGAACTTCGCTGCCCACACCTTGTGATTGGTGCTGCAAGAGTAGGAATTCTTCCAGGCATCGGAGATATCCAGCGGATGGCTGATCACGCCGGCCCGGACCTCATCGCCGAATAAGCGTTCCAGCATGTCTTCATCAAGCGGCAAAGTGTTTTGCGAGAAGATGGGATAGCCCAGCTTCTGGAATTCCTCCATGATTTCGTGATTCAAGCCGGGATCGTGATGATAAGGCCGTCCCAGCATCACGATGCCGATGCGGTCTTCGCGCTCCAATTGGTCAAGCACCTCGCGAGCCCGCTTGCGAATGCTGGCCTCGTAATCCTGCAGCGCCTTGAAGCCAACTTCGACGGCGCGTTCATTCTCCTCGTCAGACAGGCCCATGATCGGCTGAAAAGCCTGCAGCATCTGGTAGGCAAATAGTTTGCGGTCGGCAAAGTTCAGCACCGGGTCCACATACTTCACATTGTGCTCGCCAAAGACGTCATTCTCTTTGGTGAAGGCGGCCTTCACTGTTTCCGGCGTCGCGGTAACTGTCGGACAAGCATTCGCGCCGACGATCTTTACCAGCGGCGAACTCAGCACGTCATACATGGGGAAGAAAATGACATCCAGCGGCTTCTTGCGATGCTTCTCCTGAATCAGGTTATAGACATGCGAAATGCCGATCTTGGCGGGGAAGCAGGGATCAATCGCGCCGCGGCTGGCGCCGGCCCGATACAATTCTTGCGTCGTATAGTCGGAGTAAATGACGTTCTCCGGTTGCACGCCCAAGCTCTCGAAATAACCGTTGAACAGCGGCGCATACGTGTAAATATTCAGCACGCGCGGAATTCCGATGCGAAGATTCTTGCGCTTCTCCATCTGCTCGCGCCGCTCTTTCGCTCCCTTGGCCCATCCCGCCCAGCCACGCGTTGGCAGCGGATCGCCTACATTCTTGGCATTCACCGGGCGAAATACTTCGTGCGCGGCCATATCCACGAAGTTGGGATGTTGGGCTTTGATCTTGTCCAGCCCGGCTTTGATGTCCTTCATGTCATTGACATCTTCGACAGTTCCCTTTTCGCAGGTGGCGATGATCAACCGCTGCTCACCATGCATCAGCGGAACCTTGGTCACTTTTTGAATGGGCACAAAGCTGAGATCGGTTTTCGGCTGGGTGCGAATGTCAATGAACGTCCGCAGGCAATCATTCTTGCAGAAATGGCAGCGCGTCTCTTCATTGCGCGTGGTGCGGTACTCGATCTTACGCACCGCATCGAGACCGACGAAGCTGGTACTCAACCCGTTGCGCCACAAGCGGAGCGACTCTTGCGCCGCGCCAATCGCACCCGACTCGCCGCAATGCTCGTGCACAATCACTTCCGGCCGCTTGCCCGCGGCGCGGAAACTGGCATTGATGAAATCCACCTCCGCTTTCACGACCGCCAGGTTATTTTGCGTTCCGCCCTGCAGCACGAAGCGCGAACCCAGAGCGGCCAGGTTGGGAATGCTGGCCACATACAAAAACACATTCTTCGGAAGAACCGCAGCCAGCCCGGCAAGAATCTCTTCCGCCCGCCAGCCCTGGCGCTGGAAGTTCACGATGTCCGACTGCATGAACACGGCACAGCCGTAGCCGAATATCGGCATGGCCTGGGCCGAGAAAGCGAGATCAGCATACTGTTCCACTTTCAGTCCAAAACCTTCGGCCGTCGATTGCAGGAAATAGCCGTTTCCAGCAGAGCACTGCGTGTTCAGCTTGAAATCTTTTACGCGGCCGTTGTGCAGAACGATCAGCTTAATGTCCTGCCCGCCCACATCCACGATGACGTGCGGATCTTCGTAGAATTTCAGTGCCGATTCGGTGTGCGCGACGGTTTCGACCAGCGCGACGTCCGCATTCAGAACATCTTTGAGAATGTCTTTCGCGTAGCCCGTGGTAGCTACACCCAGAACTTCCAGCTTTGCGTGCTGGCTCTCCACTTGCTCCCGCAGATTCTCGAACATGTCGATGGTGTCTTGAATGGGGTTGCCGTTGGAAAGTTGGTAGGCCTTGCAGAGGATGTCTCCCTTTTCATCGAGCAACACGGCTTTCGTCGATGTGGAACCGCCGTCA
Organism: uncultured Acidobacteriaceae bacterium; assembly: GCA_963697035.1. GTDB lineage: Bacteria > Acidobacteriota > Terriglobia > Terriglobales > Acidobacteriaceae > PALSA-270. The sequence goes on from CAVOMN010000007.1 coordinate 272,684, forward strand.
ACGCCGACGAAACCGGCGACCGTGGAATTTTTCTGAAAGGTGGCGGGGGTAAATTTCTTGCGGCGGTAGGCTTGCTTGAAAGCATCCAGTTCGGTTGGTTCCTTGACTAGACCACTGGCACCGGACTTGGCTTTCTCTTCCTGGCGGCCGTAGTCTATGTAGTGGACTAATTGATCGTAGCCACGATAGCAGCCAATGCAATCGTCTTCAGCTTTACCAAATTCGACTGCGCCCAGCGCGGCGAAATACTGCGCATTCTCCGGAACCTTGATCAGGTCTTCGGGCTTTGCGCCATCGGGGATTTCGACTTTGCGTTCTTTCCACATGCGAGGGATGTTGGCCTGCCAGGCTTCGCGCATGCCCCGGATAAAAGTATTGGGTCCCCCGAGCAACAGGACATGCGGGCGCAAAGTGTGCCCGCGGGTCAGCACGCTTAAATTCTGCAGGATGATGGCTTCAAACAACGACGCCATCAGCTGATCGGGCGGTGTGCCAACCTTTTGGAGGCCGTTGATATCGGTCTCCGCGAATACGCCGCACTTCCCGGCCACTTTGTGTAGCTTGATGTTGTGGTATCCCTGCTCAGCTAATTCTTCTACTGGAATTTTCAGTTTGGCATTGATCTTGTCGATCACCGCGCCCGTGCCGCCGGCGCATTTATCGTTCATGGACGGAATTTTCTTTTTCCGGCCAGTGTCGGCGTCGTCTTTAAAGACGATGATCTTGGCATCTTGTCCGCCTAGCTCGATGACGGAATAAACTTCCGGGTGCAGCTTTTCCACCGCGAGAGAAACCGCCGTTACCTCCTGCACGAATTTCGCGCCGATTTGTTCGGCAATGACCGTACCGCCCGACCCGGTGAGGAACATGCGCGTGTTGTGCCGGTTAATGCCGCTATCGGCTTCCATGCGGCGCAGAAATTCCAGAGTTTTCTCTGGCTGCTTGGTTTCGTGGCGCTGATAGTCTTGCCACAGAATTTGATCGGTCGCAGCATCCACCACGACCGCTTTCACTGTGGTGGAACCCACATCGAGCCCCACCAGGAATTTTGTGTCGTGATCGTGGGGCTTGGTCAGAGGCTGGGGTGCGGGCGCCAATGGAGCAATTTGGATGAGCGAAGGACCCTTGTGATCGTGCATTACGTCCTCTCTAAATCTTTCGGTCTAACGTCCATGCTGCCGATCTGAGAAACACTAATCTGGGAACTTGGAACAATGTCCTGGAAATCGGGTTTTAATCCCTTCTGAGCTTCGAACGCCGGTCTCAGGATGCCCAATGCTCCGTTCTTAGTCGCCGCTCGCGGTGGCTGGAACCTGTACTCCGGGTACCCGTGACCGCTTCCGGAAGCGAGTGTCCTTATCAATCCGCTCGCTGACATGCAGAATGAACTGCGCTGCCGTTCCAGTGACGCCTTCGCGATGCGGCACGTGATAGAACGGCCGCTTCAGCTCAGGGTGCTCATCTATGTAAGCCCGGATTTCCTGTAAGGACTTGCCAGTTTTCTGCAGACACTGCTCGAATTCGCCTTTGGCTTTGACTTTGGCCTCGCCCAGCGCCATCTGCACGCGGCTGTGAGCGTTGACCTCGCCCTCACCCGAGGTCTCAATCGGCAGGAAAATCATGTCTTTGAATTTATTGATCACGGCCGATTGCACACCATCCGACTGCGACGACGGCATGCAGCCGAAAGGCTTGAGCGCCAGTACCATGTGGCACAGTTTGTGCACCGTGTAATAGACGTTCTTGCCGACTTCCAGATGGCCTTCCCCGCCGCGGGCAAACTGGTTGTAGAAGGGATGCGCCATCTCTGCGAGTTCCGTTTGCGGAACCAGATGATGCGTGATGCCGCCCATATTCTTGATGGTCCGGTGGTAGAAGAAGTTCCACATACGCTGGCCAGCACCAATGCCCCACAGCTTTTTGCGCAGACCAATGTAGTTGGCAAACTGCTTCTTGAACTCGTACCATCCCGGATTCTTATGCGGACGGTTCACTGGCCACTTGGCGGTCGCGTGCGCCTTGGCTTGATACATCAAGTAAGCCACCCAGGTGGCAATGGGCTCGACGATCACCTGTGCGCCCTCACGCTCCAGGAATTCGAACATGTGGAAGTTGCCATCGCCCTCGGTGATCTGCGCCCAGAACTCACCTGTGATCTTCACCACCGGCTTCACTTTGGTGCGATCCACTTCAATAGTGTTCATCCGGTCCCGGGCAGTCTTCAGAGCCCTGAGGTAATCCTTGCCCCACATGTGCTCGTGCCATTTGCCGAAGACGTTGAACGTGTTGCGCAGGATCTTATTGTTCTTAAACTTGGGCTTGGCCCAGTCGGGAGCGCATTGTTCAATCTCAAACGACTTACGCTTTCTCAAATCATCGCAAAGACCATCTACCATCTCGCGAAAGACGCGGTCGGTCTCCCCCTTGTTCACTTCGAAGGGACGGATCTGGTAGATCAGATCATTAATGACGTCGCCGAGATGCATCGCATTCAGCATTCCAAAGCCGAAGTCCACGGTGAACTTCAACCCGGGCTCGCCGGAGGCAGCCTTGATGCCGTCGCTGTCTTTGAATAGCAGGACCCTGAAGCCGTCAAAGCCGGCGTTCTTGAGCGCGAAGCGATATTCGGCCTCATACATCCCAAAGCGGCAAGGTCCGCACGACCCCGCGGTAAAGAAGACATAATTGTCGAGAATGTCTTTGCGCGGGACGCCCTCTTTCTCCAGGAACTGGAGGTATTGCACCAGATTGCCCACCGTGAAATAGGTGGGATTGCACTGGCCGTTGTTGCCGAATTCTTTCCCAGTTTGGAACGCGGGCACATCCGGCACGGGCAGCTTTTCGCAGCGGTAGCCGCAGCCCTGGAAGACGGCGCGGATCAGGTCCTCATGTTTCCAGGTGAACCCGCCAAATAGGATGGTCACCTTGCTGCGCTCTTCGGCCGTAAAAGCGCGTTCCACTGGGCGGTGGAAATGCTCCGCCTTATCGAGGCCAGCGATTTTTCGCAGCTGAGCCCGTTTTGCCGCCAACCGCTCTTTTATTTCCTGATCGTTTTCAATTTGAACGAGATTCGTCGCCATCATCTTCCTCCGGCGTATGCGGTTTGAATTTTGGAATGTGGGGGCATTGCGTGTGATCGCAGCCCGCTGGGGAGTACAGTTACGGAGGGCGCAGGTTTCACCCACAGCTTGCACTCAACTCGAGCGCCGAGCAATGTTGACCTGCGGCTAAAACTCATCGGAAACTCCTAGCAACGTACAACCGGGAGGTTCGATGCTTTACACCGTCGAGAGATCGTAGCGGCTACGAAATCCCGGGGCGCCGGAAACGAACAAACCAAGGCCTTCCGGAGTTCCTCCGAAACGACCAACCTGCCCCAAGGCGAAGCTCAGAAAGTTACGCGAAGCTGCCACTCACTCCTTGAAATCCATGGACAGCCTGCTTAAGGACCGACCTGACGACTCTTCTATTCTTGTAGCAGAAACCCAGGTTGCGATTCAAGGTCGAGAAGCAATCTTTCTAGCACGAACTCTTCATTTTGTCTAATCGTGAGACGTCGAACTTGGGATGTTTTCCAGCAGCTAGGCGGCTATCGGGACGGGCGCTTCTCTTGAGTTACCGGGAAGGTCCCGCCATCCGGCGCAGCTTGAACAGCCGCGCCGGAGGTTAGGATTGTTGCTCTTACGGGAGGTAATAACGGAAGGAAGTAAGGATCATGTTTTCCGAGGCGGCGGGTTCCGTGCTGGGCGGAACAACGCCCCCCACGATTGCGCCACTTAGGCCCGTCCAACTGTTGCGCTTGAGATACGAGTACTGCGGTCCAAATTGGAGCGTCCCCTTCGGTCCTTTGTATAAACGGAACCAGAAGCCTGCCGTGCCTTCGAAGACATCCTTGGTATCCGCCGTGCAATTGGCCAAACTTCCCGGAAGGAAACCAGTGGAAGAAACTGGGAACTGTCCGGACGTCGCACCGCCCGGCACGGTTTCGGTAAGGCAGCCTCCGTTGTTGACCAAGGGGGATCCGTATCCAACCAGGCTGCCACCGCCGTTGAGCGATGTATCCCGGCCGATGTATTCATTGCCGAAGTTGAAGTAGATGTCTGCCTTCGGGTAGTGGAACTCCAGCGTGCCCAAACTCTGGTAGGAGCGCAGCAAAGCCAGGGTCCCGGCAGGCCGGATCGTTGCATCGGGCAATCCCGAAGCGCCGTAGCGGCCAATGCCGTCGCCACCGAGAAAGTGCGCTCCAATGTCCATGTGCTTATTGGCAAAGGACCCGCGAATGTTTGCTCCGACTCCGCCCCCCGTTCTTACGTCGTTATAAGCACCACTGGCGGACGCGGGGCTAGCCGTCGCATTCGGGAAGACCCGGTCGCGGAAGTTGCTGATCACTCCGAAAACCTCGTAGTGTCCCCAGCCCGGCTCGAAAACGGTCTTGACCACAAAATCAGGCATGTAGTTGAACGAGTAAGTGGCGCTCGGGTTGTAAACACCTCCGCTTGTGCCTGCCGAACCGACCAGGAAATTGTTGGCAGCTCCGTGCTGGGTGAACGTGGTTTGCGGGTCTTCCGCGGAGAACGCCAGCCATGCTTTGTTGGAGAAGTTCTTGGAAACCCTGAAACCGTATTGCCGTGCCCAGCTAAACCCCACGTTATACGCCGCGTCTATGGTCATCGGCAAAGCCTCGGTGCGGTTGTCAACGCCTTTCTTGGTTTCCGTTAACAAGGTCCACATTTGACCGCCGGTGAAGCTCCAGCCGTTGTTCATCGCGATCTGACCCCACGCTTGCCGCTGCCGCAACCCGTAGCTATTGCTCTGATTGTTATTCGAAGTGATGCCGCTCGTGAGGAAATCAGCTTCTACATAGCCCGTCAGTTTGGAGTTGCTTAACTTACCCTCCGCCAGCATGGAGACGCGCGACTGGCGGCCAGAACCAAAGAATTCTGACATTTGGCTTAGCGAGGAGCCGGGCATAGCGATCGAGTTGAACGGAGTGTTGATGTCGGACCCTAAAGCGTGCTGCCGCCAGACCGATTCTGCCGCCAGAAAGCCACCCGGGGTAATGGTGATGCCTTTGTAGTGCAGAGCCAAGGGGCTTTCCATTTCGTTGATATGCTTCTGCGTGTCCTGCAGAGTCAGCGCCGTATTGGTGACATTCGACTTGATGTCGGTCACGTCGCTCTTCACGGCCGCCACATCCTGCTGCTGCTGCGCCGCCTGGGCAGCTGCGGCGTCGGCCTTTTGCTGGGCCTGCGCGGCCGCGGTCTGGGCCTGAGTATTCTGCTGCTGCAGCTGTTGAATAGCCGCGTCGCGGCTTTGTAGTTCTTGCATAAGTTGCTGAATCTGCTGCTGTTGCGCAGAAATCGCCTGCTGCATCTCGTCCAGACGTTTGGTGACAGGGTTGACCACAGCGGCTCTTTTCTTCTTGCTGCTCTTGGTCCCTGTTGGTGCCGCGTCTTGCGGAGTTGGTCCTGCCACGGCGCCAACTGCCAGCACAAACGACAGCGCCAAAACCATTACCTGCTTCATTATTTCCTCCAATAAGAACTCAGGATGTACTTTGTTGAGTGACCCAAAGCTACAGACTAGGGCTCAGGCTTTAGGACACACGGGCCACAGCGGACGATGCTATCGGCGATTTGTTACAAGTTGATGAATGCCGTTTGAATATAGGATTAATTGGGATACGGCGGTACAGTGAAAAGGACGGTCAATAGCGCCATGCGGAAATCTTGTGGCTGACGCTCCCGCCCTTATCAAACCGGCAGAAATGCCGTAGGATTATTCGTCCGGAAAAGAAATTGGTTCAGTACCCCCTTGATTTCATAGAAACCCAGGAGAAAAGCGGAATCATGTCCGAAGAAAAGCGCCGCTATCGTTCGGCCGGTTGGTTTGGAAAAACAGACAGAGATGGTTTTGGACATCGCAGCTGGATGCGGAACGAAGGTTTACCCGACAGCGCTTTCGACGGACGCCCCGTGATTGGGATTTGCAACACCTGGTCAGAACTGACCCCATGCAATGCCCACTTCCGCCGCATCGCCGATTACGTGAAACGCGGAGTTTGGGAGGCCGGCGGCTTGCCCCTCGAATTTCCAGTCATGTCTCTGGGCGAGTCGAACCTGCGGCCCACTGCCATGTTGTTCCGCAACCTGGCCAGCATGGACGCCGAGGAATCCATTCGCGGCAATCCCATTGATGGCGTGATCCTCCTATGCGGTTGTGATAAGACGACGCCGTCATTAGTCATGGGCGCCGCGAGCTGCGACTTGCCGACTCTGGTCGTCTCCGGCGGGCCTATGCTCAACGGCAAGTATCAGGGTCACGACATTGGCTCCGGCACCGACGTTTGGCGTTTTCAGGAGGAGGTCAAAGCCGGCCACATGAGTCTGGAGCAGTTCATGGCGGCAGAGTCCTGCATGTCTCGCTCGTCCGGCCATTGCATGAGCATGGGAACGGCGTCCACGATGGCCTCGATGGTCGAGGCTCTGGGTTTAGGCCTGCCTACCAATGCCGCGATCCCGGCCGTGGATTCTCGACGTTACGTTCTGGCGCATCTCGCGGGACGGCGAATCGTTCAGATGGTGCATGAAGATCTTCGCATCTCGAAGATTTTGACGCGGGAGGCCTTTGAGAACGCCATCCGGGTTAATGGCGCAGTGGGCGGCTCGACCAATGCGGTCATCCATCACCTCGCCATGGCGGGCCGCATCGAGATCAAGGTTACCCTCGACGACTGGGATCGGCTGGGACACGACGTGCCCACGCTGGTGGATCTGATGCCTTCAGGCCGCTTCCTCATGGAAGATTTTTACTACGCCGGAGGCGTACCTACCGTGGTGCGCGCGCTGGGAGAGCGTGGCCTTATCCACAAGGACGCGATGACCGTGAACGGAAAGACCATTTGGGAAAATTGCAAAGACGCGCCCAATTGGAACCAGGAAGTCATCCGTCCTTTCGACAAGCCGCTGGTGAAGCACGGCGGAGTGGCGGTGCTGCGCGGCAATCTCGCCCCCGATGGGCGGTGCTCAAGCCGTCCGCCGCATCGCCTGAACTGATGAAGCATCGTGGACGCGCGGTGGTATTCGAGACGATCGAACATTACAAACAACGCGTTGACGACCCCGCCCTAGACATCGATGAGACTTGCATCATGGTGCTGAAGAACTGCGGGCCCAAAGGCTATCCCGGTATGGCGGAAGTCGGCAACATGGGTCTCCCGTCGAAGCTTCTCAAGCGTGGCGTTAAGGACATGGTGCGGGTTTCTGATGCCCGCATGAGCGGCACTGCTTACGGCACTGTCGTGCTTCACGTGTGTCCCGAGGCGGCCATTGGCGGACCTTTGGCGTTGGTGCGGGATGGCGATTTCATCGAGCTCGACGTCGAAGCGCGGCGCTTGCACCTGGATGTGGCGCAGGAGGAACTGGACCGCCGGCGCAAGGAATGGAAGCGGCCCGAACTGCCCATAAAGGGCGGCTATCAGCAGTTGTATGTCGAGCACGTCAACCAGGCCAACACCGGAGCTGATCTCGATTTCCTGCTCGGCCGCCGGGGCACGACCGTGACTCGCGAATCGCACTAACTGGTTCTAACAAACTAGATTTCTGGAAACAAAATTCTCTTCGCAAGGTGAACGATCGATGCGGCGCATTGGAATGGGGCTGATTGGTCCCGGATTTGTCGGTGCTCATCACGTGGACGCCGTCCGGCGTCTGGGCTTTGTGGATGTGGTTGCGGTGGCGGCTTCTACCAGGGAAAGCGCCCGGAAAAAGGCCGACGAATACGGCGTTCCCAAAGCTTATGGCAGCTATGAAGAGCTAATCGCCGACCCGGATATTCATGTGGTGCACAATACCACGCCAAATTATCTGCACGCTCCGGTGAACCTGGCGGTCATCGCAAAGCGCAAGCACATTATTTCCGATAAACCGCTGGCGCTCGATTCCGCGGAAGCGCGCATCATGTGGAAAGCCGCGCAGGAAGCTGGGATTGTGCACGCCGTCACCTTCAACTATCGCGGCAATCCCCTGGTGCAGGAAGCCCGCGAGAAGATTTTCAAAGGCGAACTGGGAAACCTTTCTTTGTTCATGGAGCCTATCTGCAGGATTGGCTGTTCGATGACACCGTCTACTCGTGGCGTCTCGATACAACGAAAGGCGGCGCGACCTCGGCTCTGGGCGATATCGGTTCCCATTGGTGTGACCTCGCACAACACGTCACCGGCCTTCGAATTGAAGCTGTCCTTGCCGATCTGACAACCGTGACGAAAACCCGCCGTCGCCCCACGAAATCAGCCGAGGCTTTTGCTGGTGGCGCCACTGGACCCACCGAGGAATTCCAGAACCCCACTGAAGATCTGGCGAGCGTATTGCTCCGCTTCGAAAATGGCGCCAAGGGATGTTTCTCTGTGGGCCAGGTGTGCGCCGGACACAAGAACGACTTGTGGCTCGAAGTGAATGGCCGCAAAGAATCGCTCCGCTGGAACCAGGAGCAGCAGAACGAATTGTGGATTGGACATGCCAAGGAAGCCAACGGACTTCTGCCGAAGGATCCGTCGCTACTGAGCGCGGCGAACCGCAAATATGCTCGCCTTCCCGGCGGGCATCAGGAGGGCTGGGCCGACGCCTTCCGCAACATCATGGCTGAGATTTATGGCTTGATTCTCGAAGGCAAAGGCATGCCTAAAAACGTTCCTCCGCCCGTCTCCACCTTTGAAGATGGGTATCGCGCCAACTGTATCGTGGACTCTCTCCTTGAGAGCAACGCGGCCGGTGGCGTCTGGACGAGGGTGCGCTACTAACGAATTTTGCGAGGGTTTGAAAAGCCTGCAGGAAGTGTTCCAACTGGAACACTTTGTCAGACATTCTCCGTTCCTTCGGAACTTGTCAAACGTCGTTTAGATTCTTCTAGATATAAGACGCCTAGTCCCTGGTCGCTAATTCGCGCTTTACTTAACGAAAATTCCTTTGCTTGACAGGAGGCAATTGCTCGCGCTAATTTATGACTAATAGTCATTTATGGTTTATGGTCGTGCATGAGTAACAGTCAAGAAAACCGCGAAGACACGGTCAGAGAACTTCGGGGTTCGGAGAATCTTCCGCACTTGCAAGGCATGGGACGAAGGGAGCGCCGGGCTGCGGAAACGCGCCTGCGTTTGTTCCGCTGCGCGCTCCAGCTTTTTGCCGAGCGTGGTTTTCCCAACGTCACTGTGGAAGACATTACGGAAGCCGCGGACGTGGGCAAGGGAACATTCTTCAACTATTTCGAAAGCAAGGATCACGTGCTGGGAGTGATGGCTGAAATTCAACTCGGCAAAGTGCGAGAAGCCTTGGCCGCCGCCGAATCCGGCCAGCAGAGCATTCACGGCGTGCTGCAACATCTTTTCCAGCGGGTTGCCGAAGAACCGGGACGTAGTCCCGATCTCGCGCGAGCGCTGATCACTTCTTTCCTAGCAAGCGAGAAAGTTCGCCTCACCATTGAGCGCAACATGGCCGAGGGCCGCGGCATGGTTGCGCAGATTGTGCACGCCGGACAAACCCGGGGAGAGATTGATCCCTCCCTGGATAAAGAAAAGGTCGCATTTCAGCTTCAGCAGGCATTCATGGGCACGCTTTTGCTTTGGTCGTTGCACGGCAGGCCTGCTCTCGACGCCAGGCTGGAGGAAAGCTTCCAACATTTTTGGAGAGCGATCGCCATCTCCGGTTCGAGAGTACAGCAATGAAAAAGAATCTTCGTACCGTCGCAATCCTGTCGCTGGCGGGTCTGCTCGGCATTCCGCACAGCGCGGCTCAGGAACCAACGCCTTACCGTCTCACGCTGCAGGATGCAATTCAGAAGGCGCTGCAAGCCAACCTCAGCGTGCTGGTGGCCAATACGCGTGTGGAAGAAGCTCAGGGTACACGCACACGCCGTTTGTCGGCAGCGCTGCTGCCGCGGGTGAGCGTGCAGACCTATGCCAATGTGCAGAACCGCGACCTGCGCGCCTTCGGAATTTCAGCTCCTGGCTTTCCCGATGTTGTGGGACCGTTTTCCAACTACGACTTCCGGGTTTATGCGCAACAGAACGTCGTCGATCTCCAGAGCTATCGCGGATGGAAAGCAAGTGAAAACGCGCTGGACGCCAGCAAACTGGACTATCAGGATGCGCGCGATCTCATCATTCGCGCGGTCGGCGGCCTTTATCTGAACGCACAGTCGGCCGCGGCCCGAGTCGACGCTGCACAGTCTCGAGTTACCGACTCCGATACTTTGTACAGGCTGGCAAAAGACAGGCATGACGCCGGAGCCGCAACCGGAGTGGATGTGCTGCGCTCGCAGGTGCAACTGGCGAACGACAAGCAGGTCCTGCTGGCCGCCCAAAATCAATACAAACAGTCGTTGCTTGCGCTGGCGCGCAATCTGGGGATGAGTCCCGCCGCGCCTTTGGAGCTGGCCGAGCCCCTGCAATATAAGCCGCTGACTCAACCGGAGGCGCAGAGCCTTGTTCCTTCCGCATTGCTGAGCCGACCCGACTATCTGTCACTTGCCGCGCAGCGCATGGGATTGGTCGAGCAGCAGCGCGCCAGCCATGCGCGCTACTTTCCCAAGCTCAGTATCAACGGAAACTTCGGCGGAATTGGCCGCAGTATCGGCAGCGTGCAGGGCACGGGCCTCATTCAAGGCGAGATTGATTTCACCGTGTTCGATCAGGACCGCAACGGCGAAGCGCAGGAACTAGCCAGCCGGGTGAAGCGCATTGATGATCAAATCGCCGATTTGCGCCACGGCATTGAAGAGGACATTCACGAGGCCTTGCTGAATCTTGAGTCCGCAGCCGCGCAGGTGGCTGTCGCCAAAGATGGGCAGGATCTGGCGCAGCGTGAACTCGAACTCGCGCAGGATCGTTTTCAGTCAGGAACGACCAACAATGTGGAAGTGGTCACGGCGCAAGATGAACTCGCCCGCGCCCAGGAGAATTACATCATGGCCGTTTCGAGCCATGTCGACGCCAAGTTCGCGCTCGCACGGGCGGTCGGCGGCAGCGAAAAAAACATTGGACAGTATTTGAGCAATCCTTAGGGAACATGTGAACCGGGCGGCGGTTCACCGCGCCGCTCTCGAGGCAGAAATTTATGAAGCGACCTGTACCTGTTCTTATCCTGTTAGCTGCGGTAATCGGCGCCGCCATCTATTTCTACCCGCGACTCAGCAGGAAGTCGGAGCCCGACAATCAACTCACGCTTTCCGGCAACATTGAAGCGCACGAAAGCCTGGTGAGCTTCAAGGTGCCGGGACGCATCGTTGACCTGCCGGTGGAAGAAGGCCAGTGGGTCGAGGCAGGCGCTTTGCTAGCCAGGCTCGACGATGCCGATTACAAGCAGAAGCTGCGGATTGACGAAGCCAATGTCGGTGTTCGCGAATCGAACCTGGCGCTAACACTGGCCGGTACGCGGCTGCAGGAAGTGAAAGCGTCGCAACAAAATATGCTCGACGCCCAGGCTGACTTGCGGCAGAAAAAATTGGACTATGACCGTGCGCAGCGTCTCTTCAGCAAAGATGAAGTCTCCGCGCAGGATCGCGACCTGGCTGAAACCGCGGCAAAACGTGCCGAGGCGGCATTCGAGGCCACGCAACAACGCTACAACGAAGCGGTCGAAGGCAGCCGCAAAGAAGACATCGCCATCGCCCGCGCGAATCTGGGCGCGGCCGACGCTAATCTGGGCCTGTCGCGCGTCAACCTGGACTACACAAAACTCAAAGCTCCTTCTGCCGGTGTGATTACAGTGCGGGAAGCCGAACTTGGAGAGGTGGTCGTTCCCGGCACTCCGGTAGTCACTCTTGCGGACCTCGATCACATCTGGTTACGCGCCTATATTGCGGAAACCGATCTCGGCCGCATCCGCTGGGGGCAGGACGCGACAGTCACCACCGACACCTATCCTGACAAGCAGTATCGCGGAAGGATTTCATTCATCTCTTCCAATGCGGAGTTCACTCCGAAGAGCGTTCAAACCTACAAGGAGCGCGTAACGTTGGTGTACCGCATCAAGATAGACATTGAGAATCCCAATCATGAACTCAAGCCTGGAATGCCCGCGGATGCTCATGTCAATCTGACCGCCGCCAACGCGCCCCAGCAAGAGCAAGCCCCGGAGAGCAAATGACGGAGCAGTTACAGTCCGCGATTATTGCCGAGGGGCTGACCAAGAGTTTTCCTGGTGTCCGCGCTGTGGATCAACTCAGCTTCGACGTGCGGGCCGGAGAGATTTTTGGCTTAGTGGGGCCGGACGGAGCAGGTAAAACGACCACGCTACGTATGCTCGCAGGCATCATGCCACCCGACGAAGGGAAGGCAACGGTTGCTGGATCCGACGTGGTACACGACCCCGAAGGCGCCAAACGCCACTTGAGCTATATGCCGCAACGCTTCGGGCTTTACGAGGACCTAACCGTGGACGAAAACATCCGCTTTTACGCGGATTTGTTTGGAGTGAAGAAAGCGGAACGGGAAGAGCGCGCCCCGCAACTGTTACAGGCCGCAGGCATGAGCGAGTTTCGCGGAAGGCTTGCCGGAAAACTTTCCGGGGGTATGAAGCAAAAACTCGGATTGGTCTGCGCCCTCATTCACCGCCCCAAGGTGATTCTGCTTGACGAGCCGACCACCGGGGTTGATCCGGTTTCGCGGCGTGACTTTTGGCGCATCCTCTATGAGCTAAGTTCTGAGGGCGTAGCCATTCTCACCTCCACGGCTTATCTGGATGAAGCCGAACGCTGTCATCGCGTCGCTTTGTTGAATCAAGGCAAACTTCTTTTCTGCGACACTCCGGCCAACCTCAAATCCAAGTTGGGCAAAGGCGTGTTGTCAGTGACTTGCTCCGAGCCGCGGAGACTGCGCAGCCAACTCGCGCACGCGGAAGGCATCTCCAGCCTGGTGCTGACCGGCGACGGCCTGCACCTGGTGGTGGACGATGCAGCCCGCCGCATTCCCGAGTTCGAGGCTCAACTGAAGAAGGCAAACATCCCGTTCGATAGGATTCAGCGCGTCACCCCCTCGATTGAAGACCTCTTCGTCGATGCCGTCAGCAGTGGAGCATCACAGCATGCCTGAGGCGAACAATTCGGTCGTGATCGAGGGCCTGGTGAAGCAGTTTGGAGATTTTGTCGCCGTCGATCACATCAATCTCGAGATCCGCAAAGGGGAAGTGTTCGGGTTTCTCGGGCCGAATGGAGCGGGCAAGTCGACCACGATCCGCATGTTGTGCGGCTTGCTGAAGCCCACCTCCGGCCGCGCGCAGGTCGCCGGCTACGACGTGGGCCGCGAGCCTGAATCGGTGCGCCAGAACATCGGCTATATGTCGCAGAAGTTCTCCCTCTACAACGATCTCAAGGTGATCGAGAACATCCGCCTGTTTGCCGGACTCTACAGCGTGCCGGCGAATCAACTGCAAGCGCGGATCGAGTGGGCGTTGGAAATGGCGAACCTCAAAGGCCAGGAAACTCAAATTACCGGAACGCTTCCGGGCGGATGGAAACAGCGTCTAGCGCTGGGCTGCGCCGTGTTGCACAAACCTCCCATTATTTTTCTGGATGAACCTACCTCCGGGGTTGATCCCATCTCTCGCCGCCAATTCTGGGATCTCATTCACCAGATGGCGGAGGAAGGCGTAACCGTCTTCGTGACCACGCACTACATGGAGGAGGCGGAGTACTGCAACCGGCTGGCACTGATCTTTCGCGGCAAGATGGTCGCGCTGGGCACACCGTCAGAGTTGAAACATAAGGCGATGAAAGGCGAACTGCTTCTGCTGGAATGCTCGCCTTTGGGCAAAGCGGTGGACGTGCTGCAATCGGCGCCCGGTGTCATGGACGCCGCAGTTTTCGGGAACGCCCTGCACCTGGTGGTGCGCGATGCCAATGCCGCTGTTCCTGCGGTGAAGAAATACCTAGCGGATCGTGGTATCACGGTCGCTCGCGTGGAAAAGATCCGTCCGAGCCTGGAAGACGTTTTCGTCTCGCTCACAACCACGCGTGAACCTGCGAAGGAGCGGACGGCATGAGTCTCACTCGCTTCTTCGCGGTGGCAAAGAAAGAGATCGTGCAGATTTTGCGTGACTCGCGCAGCCTGATTATCGTGTTGATCATGCCGGTAATTCTGGTGCTGCTGTTTGGTTACGGGGTGAATCTCGATCTTAAGGGGCTGCCGGTATACGTGTACGACCAGGATGGCAGCCAGCAGAGCCAGGACTTGTTGAAGCGCTTTCAAGCCAGTGAGTACTTTCGCGTGATTCGAGTCGTGAGCAACTATTCCGCGCTCACCCATTCGCTGGACGATGGCCATGCCAAAATGGGAATCGTCGTTCCCTGGGATTTCTCGCAGCGGCTCCACGATGGCCGTCCCGCCCAGGTGCAGGCGCTCGTTGACGGCACGGATGACAATACGGCCAATGTTCTGATCGGTTACGCCCAGGCGGTTGTCCAGGGGGATTCGTCAGACATCCAACTGGAGTGGCTGCGAAACCACGGCCAGATTGCCCAGCCGGCGCCACTTAGCGTTGAGACCCGCACCTGGTACAACGAGGACCTGGAGAGCAGCGCGTTTATCGTTCCCGGAGTGCTAGCCCTCGTCATGTCGGTGATTGGCGCGTTCCTCACTTCGCTCACCATCGCGCGGGAGTGGGAACGCGGCACCATGGAGCAGTTGATCTCGACTCCCGTCAGCCCGCTGGAAATCATGCTGGGCAAGCTGGTTCCCTATTTCACCATTGGCATGTTCGACGTAGTCGTGTGCGCTTTAATCGCGATCTATTGGTTCCACGTTCCATTCCGCGGATCGTTCCTGACGCTGCTCATCAGTTCGGCCATGTTCATGATCGTGGTGCTTTCGCTGGGATTTTTTATCTCCGTGGTGGCAGGAAGCCAGTTGGCGGCAAGTCAGATGGCGCTGCTCATTACATTTCTGCCGGCGTTCCTGCTTTCCGGATTTCTTTATTCGATTGAGCAGATGCCGGTCATCTTGCAGTGGATAACCCTCATCCTGCCGGCGCGGTATTACGTTTCGGTTCTAAAGAAAATATTTCTTAAGGGAACGCCGACCGCGCTGCTTTATGTTGACCTGGTACCACTGGCCGTGTTTTCCGTCGTGCTGGCATTGCTGGCCACCCATTCCTTCCATAAGAGGCTGGCGTAAAGAACTTAAGGAGAAACCATGCTGGCGAGGCTCAAGCAGATGTTGATCAAAGAATTCATCCAGGTCTTTCGCGACAAGCGTACGCGCTTTGTACTGTTCGGACCACCAATCATCCAGATGTTGGTCTTCGGATACGCTGCCACGTTCGAGGTTCACCACGTGCCCACAGTGGTCCTTGATCTGGATCACAGCCAGGAAAGCCGGGAACTGGTTTCACGCTTTTCCACCAGCCCGTATTTCGATGTGCAGCGCCAACTCACGGACCCTCGCCAGCTCGGCGATCTTATCGACCAGGGGAAAACTACGGTCGGCCTGGAGATCAATGCCGGCTTCGCCCAGAATCTGCGCAAGGGGCAGACGGCGCCGCTACAGGTGATTGTTGACGCCACCAATTCAAATACCGCTCTCATCGCGTCTGCGTACATCACGCAAATTGCACTGGGCTTTGCGCAGGACTACCAGAAGGACCGCATTTATCGCATCTCGCCACAGTTAGTGGAGCAGATTCCGTCGGTGCGGCTCGAACCGCGGCCCTGGTACAATCCCGACCTCCGGAGCCGCTGGTTTTTTGTGCCGGGAATTATTGGCAGCCTTACGCTGGTCCTCGTAGTCACGTTAACGGCCTTCGCCGTGGTGCGGGAACGCGAAATCGGAACCCTCGAGCAGATCATGGTCACGCCGATTCGTCCGGCAGAGTTCATTCTCGGTAAGACGCTGCCATTTTTTCTCATCGGCCTGTTTGATGTTTCGCTCATTGCGACGGTCGGAACGCTGTGGTTTCAGGTTCCATTTCGCGGACAAATCTCCGTGCTGTTCTCGGGCGCCATTCTTTTTCTCGTGTGCATGCTGGGGATTGGCCTGCTGATTTCGACCGTCTCCTCGACCCAACAGCAAGCCATGGTCACGGCTTTCTTTTTCATCATGCCGGCGGTAACCTTCTCGGGGTTCGGATTTCCCATCAGCACCATGCCGCAATGGCTGCAATATCTCACCTATGCCAGCCCGCTGCGCTATTTTCTGGTAGTGCTGCGCGGAGCCTATCTGAAGGGCGTGGGCATGGAGATTCTCTGGCCCCAGATGCTAGCCATGGCGGCTTTAGGAATCAGCCTGCTCACCATTGCGGTGCTCCGCTTCCATAAAGCGCTCGATTGAGTTGGCGGCCGGGATAGCTTCCAAGTCGGTCAAACTGCAAAGGCCCGCTCGGGCTACCGTGTGCAGTCACTCCCATTGCTGAGACTCGACCGCCATCATCAGCGCCATCGTCGCCCGAGCGGTATCGAGGGTCAATCCGGCGAAAGCTGTACGGAAAAGAGTGGATCATTCGATGGCTCCCAACCAAGCGCGCAGCCTGCGCACCAAGACTCCGTGCCGTCACTTCGATCCAGTCCAAAAACCTAGGGCTCCAATCCAAGGGAAAATACCCGCCCAGGGATAGAGCAGCGTGAGCGCGCGGGCCTTTCAATAATCCCTTTTGGGGGAAAAGGCCCAAGGCATCGAGGAAGCAGCGCGAAGTCCCCCATGGACCACTGCACGGCCCAACCGATCCTTGTAATCAACTGATTCATATGTTAGTTAGTCCACACTTAACGTCCTGATGGTTGGCCCTCCGCGTGCTTCCATAACGATGAGACTTGGCCGATGAATAGTCGTTGCCAAAGCGATTTGGGAGTGCCCTTCAATCATGTCAACTGAGCCCGAAATCAGCGTGCCAGCTCAGCGCTGGAAAGCCCCTCAGGTCTATGCCATGTCAAGCGTGTGCCTGGTACTCGGGCTGCTGCTGGGATACCTGTTTCGCGATTCCGGATCGTCTCCCGGCCCAGTGGCGCAAAGTGTTACGGCTCAGCCCGGGTTCATGCACCCGGCCTCGACGGGCGCAGTGGCCCAGCCCACGCCGACTCTCGCACGGATGAAGCACATGGCGGACAAGCAGGCCGAACCGCTGCTGGCAAAACTCAAGGACGATCCCAAGAATGCCTCGCTGCTGAACCAGATCGGCACCATCTATCGCTCAACTCATCAGTTTAAAGAGGCTGCCTCCTACTACGAAAAGGCTTTGCAGATCGCGCCCAAGAACGTCGCCGCCCGTACCGATATGGCGTCCTGCCTGTACTACGAAGGTGACGTGGATGGCGCGCTGGCACAATTGCAGAAATCCCTGCAATACGAACCGAAGGACGCCAACACTCTTTTCAATCTGGGGATGATCCGTTGGCAGGGCAAGAAAAACGCCACAGGCGCAGTGGCCGCATGGAACGAGTTGCTGAGATGGAATCCGATGCTGGCCGAAAGCAAGCGGGCCGAAGTCAAGAAGTTGGTCGCCCAGGTGGAAGAACAAAGCGGCGCGAACTAGAGAGCATGATTGCGAGGAGCAAGCCGATGCCGAACAATAAAGAGTCGTCTTCCCCGGAAAGCTGGAGCAGCGCGCAGGCTTATACCCTGGCGGTGATTTGTTTGTTCGCAGGTGTGGCGGGAGGCTGGTTGTTCCGCGGATCGCAACCTGCGGCAGCAGCGCCGCCCGTAAGCGCGAGTTCGGGCCCCACTGGCATGGTGAGCGGCGGTGCGACAGCACAACCGACACCCGAGCAGATGAAGAAAATGGCCGACGTCTCGGCCGCGCCGCTCCTCGAGCAACTGAAAACCGATCCCAGTAATCCCGCTCTGCTGGCCAACGTCGGAAATGTTTACTATGACGCGCAGCAGTATCCCGAAGCGGTTGATTACTACCGGCGGGCCCTGCAGATCCAATCCGGCGACGCGGCTGTCCGTACCGACATGGCGACCGCGATCTGGTACATGGGTGACGCCGACACGGCCATTTCCGAGTTCAACAAGTCTCTCTCCTATGAACCCACCAAGGCCAATACGCTCTTTAATCTGGGCATCGTGAAATGGCAGGGCAAGATGGATATCCCGGGCGCGGTCGAAGCATGGCAGAAACTGCTCGATACTAATCCTGACTACCAAGGGAAAGAGAAAGTTAAGGAACTGATTGCGCAAGCCAGGAAGCATGCAGGCGTGAAGCCGGGAACCCAGGCCAAGAACCTTCCACAGTAGAGCCCCTGCCCAAATTAAGCTTCTCGAAGACAGACCTGGACCACCCTTCCTGCGGCCCCGCCTTCGGGAATGACTAACCGACAAACATTTCCCCACCCATCCGCATCTTCATGTTGCGGCTCGCTAGAGCTGCGATCTCCGCCGAATCAGCCAGCAGGTTAAAGCAACGCCATGGCTGCCGATAAGTATTGCATGAAACAAATTTCGCGGATTTGCCACGGCAAAGCGTGCCTGCTCTTTGTGGTCGGCGCCAGCTTCCTTCTTGCTGCCGGGGAGGATCAGCCCTCCGCCTACCGCGCCGATGTCGCGGAGGTGCGGCTGACATTCTTCGCCACGGGGCAGAATCGTCAATCGCTTGCCACCCTCAGCGACAAAGACTTCGCCGTGCTCGACCAGGACTTGATCGTGCGAAATTTCGCAAGCTTTGGCCGCGTTATCTGGACAAGTCTCGATGTCGCAGTGATTCTCGATTCCAGTGAGTCTGTCGCAAGTCAGATCAAGAAAGAGATGGCGGACACGCTAGGATGGATGACGCGCAACGGGGAAATCCCTCAGGAAAACTTCTCTCTGGTTTCATTTCACGGGCCGGAGCCCCTCCTGATCTGTGCGGGCAACTGCTGGGGGGCCCACGACGCGAGCCAACTTCCACCGACAACCGGAGGATTTACACCACTGTTCGATTCCGTTGTGTTTGCGGCAGACCTAGTGTCGCGGCGAGCGCCTCCGCATGCAAGAAAAGTGCTCATTCTGCTTTCCGACGGCGAGGACACCATTAGCCGGAACGCGGTTGCGGACGCAATTGACGCCGCCTTGGCCGACGATGTCGCAATTTACGATATCGACATGAATCCTCCCGGGCATGCTTCAGAGGGACGATTTATTTTGCAGAGGCTGGCAAGCGCGACAGGGGGACGTTATTTCAGCGCGAAGCACGGCGGGGAGGAACTGTTGAATGCGCTCCTCGAAGATCTTCATGGGGCTTACACTGTCACCTACCGCGTGCCCGACCGCACGGTGGGATTTCACTCCGTCCGCATTCTTGCTACGCATGATTCCAGTCTTCATTTCTACTGCCGCAGCGGCTACCAGTACTTGCCCAACAGTCATCCCTAGAAATCAACGCGAAATTTTCGATGGAACACGAATCGAGGTGGGTGAGACCGCAGTTGTCACCGTGCCGTCGGCGTTGTGAGTGGCTCCGTGACAAACCAGCGTGCAGGTGTTCGCGCTGCGGCTGTAGGAGATTGGCGTACCCGCATTTTGTCCCACGACGGAGGCATCGAAATTCACCAGCCGTTCGCCGGAGATCGTGCCGCTGGTCGCACCCATGCCGTGAGCAGTGTGGCAAACCGAGCAACTGAACCCTGCATTGATGTGGTAAGCGTGCTGGCTGAAGCTGGTGTTCTTGATGATCTGATTACTTAGATCGTGGCACTTTCCGCACAGCGCATAAGGTCCAGCTACACTCAGGTCAGGATTGGGGTAAAGGTTGGTGATCAACTGGCCGGGCGCTGAGGTCTGGCTGAATTGATACTGGCGCTCCAGGATATGGCCATATTGCGAACCATGAGGGCCGTTCGGTCCGGTGCCGCCGAATTCACGATTGTCGTCGCTGTTATGGCAATCGGTACACAGAATCTGGTTGCCCATTGAGCGTCCTTGCGTCGTGCCGTTCAGGTTCAGCATGTTTGGGAGCAGACTGGGCTGTGGCAGCGTGCTGCTGCGGGCGTGCATCACTGGATGACTCGAAGTGGCGCTGACGTTGAACTGGGGAATGAGATTTAGGGGATCACCGGCCGCAACCACTCGCGCCGGCAGGTATCCATAAATTGGGTTCACCGTCTTTCCTGAACTGATGCCATGGCAGCGCAGGCAGTTCTCGTATTGATTGACTGCGGGGGTCAGGACTGTGAGGCCGTCAGCGGCGCTGATCCCGCCAACGTTGCCCTGCGATGCGCGTATCGCAGGTGGCGCCGGAAAGGTCGGCACCGGCAGGGAGGAGTGGGCATCGTGGCAGTCCACACAGGTTGCGTGCCGGTTATTGTTCAGCATCGCAGCTTCGGCGGCGTCGTGCTGATTGTTGGCCGAGGGCAAAATGTGCCCGATCTTCGGGGAGACATACTCGGCGAACACGTTAAGTGGAGCCGGTGAAATATTCGAGCCGCCGCTATGGCAAGCAATGCAATCCTGTTCGTTCGCGCCGCGCAGCAGACGGCTGCCGCTGGCCGCGTTATGCGGAGCGTGGCAGGCGATGCAGGCAGACTGCGCCACCGTGCCATAACTTCCGACGTTGGCCTGCGGGCTCAGCTTGTTGGTTGCCGTATTGTGAATACTGATCGTCCATCCGGTGAGAGGATTGATCTTGCCCGACATTTGCCGGTTGGGATCGTGGCAGGCCAGGCACATTTGCCCGCTGGAACTATCGCGAACCAGAAAATTCTGCGAGATCAGATCCTTGGCCTGCACGTGCGGTTCGTGGCAGGAAGTACACTCGACATTTCCCTGGATCAGCCGCACTGCGCCGGTCGGGTCCGCAGTTTTTCCCTGCGCGACCAGTGCGGCCGCAAGGTCCACCGAATCCTTCATCGGAAGCGCCAGACCGACTGGGTGGGAGGGCTGAAGATTCGCGCCAAAGACGTCGGCAGCAGACATGGATCCGTTCATGCCGATTTGGCCGTACGCGGCAGTCGTTCCCGGAGCGATGCTGCCATCATGGCAACTCAGGCAGAGACTGGTGTCCGCGCCTCCGATCGGTTGCGTAGTGATGTTCTGTTCCGTGGTACTCGAGTAGGTGCTGTAAACCTGCTTAGAAAGTGTCTGGTTCCACAGCGGTGTTCTCCCTCCAACTCCGGAGTGGGGAGCATGACAGTACAGGCAAAAGTCGGGTCGAGCTCCAGTGATGGGAGACTTGCTGCCGGGTCCCAGATTGTGCACTCCAATGACATCGCCGGTCATCTGAGCCAACAGGTTTCCCGCCGACAACAACACCAGCAGACACGCAAATCGGAGGTAAAACTTCACTACATTCCTTCCTTGGCGCGCTTGGGCAATCCGAAATAGCGGAATACCTGCACTCTTCGATTCAGCGAATCGACAACAAAAACGCGGTCTGTGCGATCTATGAATAGGCCTGTCGGAAGTTGGAATTGACCTAGAGCCGATCCCCGTTGTCCGAAGTAGTAGAGGAGTTCTGCTTGACGATCGAATACCTGCACGATGCCCCAAAGACCATCCACGACATACAAGTGGCCTTCGGAGTCCACGGCTACACCTTTGGGGCGAAACATCTCGCCCGTGCTGTCTCCCAGCTGTCCAATCGAGAATCGAAATCCCCCCGAGCGGTCGAGCACCTGGATCCGGAAATTCATGGCGTCCACGACGATGAGTTCGTCGCCGTTCAGCCGCAACTCGGTAGGGAAATTGAATTCGCCGCTGGCGGTGCCGTTCTGCCCGATTTGCTGCAGGATATTCCCCTGCATGTCCAGCATGTAAATCTTGTTGCGGAGCGTATCGGTGACATAAATGCGTTGCGCCGCCGCGTCCACCGCAATTCCCGTGGGGCGTTTGAAATATCCTTCGCCCCCTTTCAGGCTGCCGATGGCTCGTTGATACTTTCCGTTGGAGTCGAAGACAAAAATCTTGCCGGACTCGGAGTCCGTGACATAGATGTTGTCGCGGTCATCCACGGCGACGCATTGCGGCGAAAGCATCGGATCTTTCCGCTTGTCGCCGCGCCAGAGAAACTTGTATTTCTGTTCCACAAAATCAAAGATGTGAACGCCGGCGGAGCCGGGATCGGTGACGATAATGCGCCCACGCGAATCTGTAGCTACGCTGTAAGGACGAACCAGAGCATGGAAATCGGGCTCACCCGCCACGACATCCAGCGCCCGTCTCCAAAAACCACGCTGCGGCCGAACCTCGCGTTCGGAATGGAAAGTGCGTTCGTAGCTGAGTTTGCGGCCGCCTTCCAGCAACAGATCGGGCGGGTTCACCACCACCGGCCTTTCTTTGGATCGGGGGGAGGCCCAGACAGGCGACAGCAAGAAGAAAACGGCAAAGGCCGCGCTTGCTGAGCGTGAAACTTTGCGCCGTGACCCGCCTAGAAGAAATTGAACCATCGCGAAATTCCGAAGTAGTAAGAGGATACATTGGCCGGCAAACTTCCGGACGCGCTGAAGCTTTGCTGCAGCCGGCTGAAGCCACCGGTCAAGTACATTTTTCGGAACTGATATTGAAAGTACGTATTCAGCTCCTCAGTCTCGTTCAGCGATCCGGCAGTGCCGATCATGGTATTACTGTTCGCCTTGGCGAAGCTGGCTGAAATGGTCAGTTTCTTTACGGGTGAGCTTCCCAGTCCGAAAGAATAACTCTTGCCTCCATAAAGGATCAGCAGGCTGGAAGGGATGGGAGGCACGGGAATCGGTGTGGTCGTCAGCCCAGCTCCGGTTGCGATTGCGTTCCCGTTGGACTTCGAATAAGTTCCGCTTAAGTTGATCCAGCGGCCGTATCCTACACCACTGGTATAGCTCTGGCTGGTGTTCTCCGTGCCCGGCACTGCGGTCAGCCCGGTACGACTCGCCCCTGCCGAGGCGCTCCAGGAGAATTGTCCCCAGTGGCGGCGGATGTTGCCGGAGTAGTTGTAGAAGGAGCTCATGTAGGTGACCAGCAGGGTCTCCACATTCTGCGCGTAGCTGAATTGTCCCGCCAGGAACCACCCGTTAATTCGCCGGTTGTAGCCCAGGTTTGTGGCAAATCCCACTACGTTCTGACTGCTGTTGTCGAGCGTGCTGTCGCGTAGCGAGAAGGCAGAGTTAAAAAACCCACCAAGAGCGGGCCGGCCGTAGGTAACGCCCGCATCGTAAACGTTGGCACCGTAGCTCTGGCCCAGGAAACGCTGTTCACGCCGTTCTACATCGACCTGCGTCTGCAGGTTGGGCAGGACTGCGTATGCGGCAGACGCGGTGATATCGAGGCCGTGCGATCCCTGATCCAAAGTTTGTTGGGGTACCGCTCCGCCTGCTTCGATGATCGTCTGAAAAAGCTGACCGCTCAGGCTGTCGGAATAATTTGCCCCAACCGCAAGATGTAGTTTGTTGGTAGGCTGAACTCCGGCGCTGGTCGAGATGGTGTCAATGGTGCCGTTGTAGTTGGAGTCTACGAAATCCGAAGAGAACTCGCTCCGGTTGATGCTGGAGGAAAAGGAGCCGTGGAGCGGAAGTACGTGTGAAAGGTTGAAGCCGTAGCCCGTATTATCGGATTTCACACTCTCCGGCTGGTCCTGCGTGCCGAAGATCTCCGGAATCAACGAATCAGACGCGCCATCCTGAAAATACGCGCCGAGATTGAATCCATCCAGCAAGTATCCCGAGCGGAGGGTGAAGGAGTGATAGGTGGAATCGCCGTTGTTGTCGGTGCCGAGCACAGAATAGTGATTGCTGCCGGATTGGAAGCTTGCGGTCAGGCTAGGCTCGTCGGGAAGGTTCTCGGACCATGAGACGCCAAAGGTATCGCTGTTCCCGCGAGTCGTGTAGTCCGGCAGACCGGGAATAGCGAAGCTTCCCTGGCTATCGTAGGCCTTGGAATAGCTGATGGAACCGGGAAAGTGGCTGCCACTGAAAATTGAACTGGAGAGATTCACTCCGCTAGAATCAAAAATGGACTGATAGTTCGAATTCGCTCGCGACTGGCCATAATAGGGGGCGACGCTAAAGGATAAGAATCCGGGATTGTAATAGTAGCCGGAAAGATTGGCCGTGCCCCCGAAGTTCAACCCGTGGCTGGAACCGATCATATTCCCGTAGTTGGCTGAGTAGCCGCCGGAGAGGGTGCCGGTCAGGTTCATGTTGAGGTTGTCGCCGAGCTCGATCTGGCCAGCTAGCGGCAATGCCCACATCAGCAGTCCTGCCAGCAGTCCCCCCGTCCATCGAATGCACCCTCGCACTGAATTCACCCCTTACTTGCTGCTATAAAATCTCAATCTTCGCGTGCTGCCTTAACTTGTTGTCGAGAGCGGAGCGTAGCTGGTTCGTCTTCCGCTCCTTGATTTCCTTTTGCAATTGGGCTCGTACGTCTTCGAACTTCATCTTTCCGGCGAGAATATGTTTGTTCAGGCGAATGATGGTGAAGGCCTGATCCATCGGAATGATGTCGCTGACCTGTCCGGGTTGCATGGCGAGAAGGACTTGCACCACCTGCGGCGCTAGCTTCGAGCGATCCACCGCCCGGTGGTCTCCCATCATCACGCGGTAGTCGTCGTCGGAAATCTTCTCCGCCAACACCCCGAACTCTTCGTAATTCTTGGTGGCCTTGGCCTGGCGCAGCGCATCCTCGGCGCGCTTACGCATCTCTTTCAGCTGCGCGGGCGTCGCAGTCTGCGGAGGCAGAATGGAAATCGTCTGAATGGCAAAGGATTCCTGATACTGAAAGCGCGTCGGATTCTCATCGTAGAAAGCTCTCATTTCCGCGGGAGAAACTGCCGACTTACTCTCGATTTCCGTCTTGAGCAGAGATTCAATCAACAGCGAGCGCTCGATCTTTTGCCGCAACACCTGCCGCGAACCGTGAAACTCCGATTGCAGCAAATCTTGGTATTCCTGCGGGGAGCTGAATTGCTTGCTGAAGTCCGTTTCAGCGTGTTGGAGCCGTGCCGCCGGTATCGAAAGTTTGCGCCGCATGGCTTCCTGATACACCAGCTCTTCGAAGATGATCATCTGCATCGCGCCGTTGCGAATCTGCGGCTCCATCTCCTTGGGCATGCCGCCGTTGTGCTGCCGGGCATAGGGGAAGATGGTGAACATTTCGCGGAGCAGATCGCGATCCGTCAGAACCGCGCCATTGACTCGTGCCACCGGCTTGCCCACTGGAACGGCCGATGCGCCTGCCTGGGCCATGGCCGAGGTGGGAGCGTGCGAGGCGACTTGTGCCTGGCCGATTGCAAGACCTGCCAGTAGGAATGCGGCGATGTAAAGGTGGAGCTTCATAGTGCCTCACTGAAAAATGGGGAGAGATTGCTCTCCCCCTCAGTTCAACGTTAAAACACCGTTCCGGCCGTGCCGCCGTTCGATTCGTTGGCTTCGCCGCCATGGCACTGACGGCAGAATTGCGCGGTCTGGTTCGAACCCGGAGTGGTGCTGGCGGGGTTGTAGGGAGCGCGGATGAAGAACATCGTCTGGTAGAAGCCCGATGGCAGGCCCGACTTCGGGCCCTGCGTAACTTTCACCACGTTCATCAGGTGCTGGTTATGACAACTGGTGCAGGTAACTACCGCTGTGTTGTTGTACGCGCTAAGGCTGACAAAGAATCCATAGTTGGTCACAAACTTCGAGGAATTGGGACCGTTCATGGAGATGACGCCAGCGGCTTCGGTGCAATCCCAGTTATATTGCCCGCCGCAACCGACGGCCACGTTCAAGCCCACCGGATGGTCATTGATGTAGGCATTGGCCAAACCTGTGGCCCCGTCGTTGCCGAGCAGGGTTGGGACCTTGTTAAAGGTGCCGTAGGTGGAGGGCAAAGTCTCAAAGACCTGGTTCTTCATCATGGCGCCCTGGGCGTAGTTGCCGTCGTGGCAAGTCAGGCACATCAACACGCCCGTTACGTCGGGGGTCGTGCCGGCTAGGCTGGTGGGCAGGGTCTCGACGTACCGTCCGGCGTCGCCGAAGGTCAGCACTTTGCCGTACAGATTGCCTGCGTCCTGACCCCACAATGCATCGCCACCGGCGTTAACATCACCGGATTTGTTGGCGCCGTTACCCGATGCACCGCTGTGAGGAGCGTGGCAACCGGTACAGCCACGTCCATAATTAAGGTGTGCGCCGAGGACGTCAGTCGACGGCCCTCCGATCTGCGCCAGAGCAAATCCTGCCATGGCCAGAACGAAGATAAGAATTAGTGTCATTTTTTTCATCGATGAAACCCTCCTTAAAGGGTGAAACACTTCACTTCTACGAATGCTGTACAACTCTTAGCGGAGAGGGGACAACGCCGGCCGGGCCATGCCCCTTCTCCGTTTCTGGCAGTCTCGTAAGAGCGCCAGAAACTCTTTGCGGGCTTACTGCCCCGCGGACCCTTGCGCCTTGACCTGTGGCGCAGACACCGGTGCCTGCGCTGGTTTCGCCTGTTCACCCGAGCGCCGCGCCTTTTCGGCGGCGGCTTCCTCATCGGTGATGTAGCGGAACATCTGCAGCCGCCCGGGATATTGTTCGGTGGTGAAAACGCGATTCTGTTTATCGATCACAAGTCCGACTAGGTCTTCGAACTGCCCCGGATAGTGCCCGTGTCCGCCCAGGTAAGTCAGCAACCGGCCCTCCCGGTTGAATACCTGCACTCGATCCTGGTAGGAGTCGGCCACCCAGATGTGCCCGTCGCCGTCAACCGCGATGCCCTTTGGCCTGGCAAAGTAGCCGGGCCCATCGCCATGCTTGCCGAACTCGCTGATGAAAGTGCCGTCGGCGTCGAAGATCTCCACCCGGTTATTCATGGTGTCGGTGACGTACACATCTCCTTCTTTGTCCAATGCGACGTTGGAGGGAGCGCCGAAATCACCCGGAGTGGTGAGCCAATGGTTCTTGCCGCCAGTGCCAATCCGCCGCAACTCTTTCAGGCTGTCAGCATCGAAGACGACGACCTGATCCTGCTGCGTGTCGACGACGTAGAGCAGCCGGTTGTCACTGTCAATCGCCAGGCCTACCGGATCCTGCAACCCCTCGGCGATCTGGTTGATCACCTCATGTTTCGGATTGAAAACCAAAACGCGGCGAGTTTTGCCATCAGAGACAAAGAGACGGTCGTCGTCATCAATTGCCAACCCGTTGATCCAGCCAAAGTGCGCTTCATATCCATTGCGGATCAGCTGAACATCGCGAGTTTCGGTATTGAAGATGAAAACCGCCCCAACTTTTTGGTCAGCTACATAAACCAACCCTTTGGAGTCCACCGCAATTCCGTAAGGACCGAGCAATTGGAATGGAAAATTGCTCAGATTAACTTTCTCGCTGGCCGGCTGGGATCCAGCCAGGCGATCCATCCAGCCCTGTTTCTTTTTCGCGGGCTGACTGTAATCAATCTTCATGCCGGCGTAATAGGCGAGATAGCGTACGCGCGCAATGGAAGGAGGACTCGGCCAAACCAGCTTCGAAGTGTCAATGTCGAATTTTTTCGGGCCGGCTTGCTCGGTTACCGGCTCGGCCTTCTTCTTTTTCTTGTCTCCATAGGCGGAGACCGTCAAAGCACATACCGTGGCGCAGATCATCAGCAGCGCGATTGCCCCTTTGCCGCTTGACCTCTTCGTCGCATTTCGTGTCGGCGATGCCATACTTCTCTCCTGAGACGGCTACTTCGTCATTTCCAAGCGGTTCTTGTGGCAGGTATCACAGAACGCCATGTTGTTCACCTGGTCTTTTACCAGCAAGCCGTCGGCAACCGACGAATGCGGCTGATGGCAGGTGAGGCAACTCATTGGAGTCTTAACTTTGGTTATGTCCGTCGGGTCGAGCACATCCTGCACGGGATGGCCCTCTACCGGATGCCCGCGTCCATATCGCAACGGCAGCACCGCAACTCTGTTCTTCTGGTAGTAATCCTCGGGCAGCTTCACCTTGCCGTCGAAGATGGTCAGCAGGTGCTCTGCTTCAAGTTTCTGCGGACGTGAGTCCGGCCCGTGGCATTCCAGGCAAAGCGCATTTCCCTGGGCCCGGAGTAAATGATCATTGTTGCCGCCGTGCGGCGCGTGGCAGGTGGCGCATCCCTGGCCGAACGCCGGTTGATGCAGCACGTGCTTCTTGCCTTGCTCCGCCTGATCCGTATGGCAGTTCAAACAGACGCTCACTGGATCGGACTTTTCCAGCCCCGGCGTCTCGGCGGCATGCGGGCTGTGGCAATCAACGCAGTCTCCCAACGCTCCCGGATGCGGAACCTTGGCATTCTCGATCTCCTTGCCCTTATCGGCATGGCACGTGAGGCAGAGTTCTCTGGAACTTGCGGCCGTCAGCACCACCTTGCCGTCTTTCGCCGGCTGATGGCAGGTATCACACTGCCCCTCGCCGAAGGGCGTGTGCACGAAAGCCTGCATCAGTTTGGGACGGGCCGACTCGTGGGGATTGTGGCAAGTCACACAGTCTGCCTTCTCGAACGGCTGATTCTTGTGGGCCGCCGCCAGCGTGGGATCCTTCGCGTCGTGACAGTCAAGACAGAGTGCGGGAGTCGCCTTGGTGAGATGAAACTTGAATTCGCGCTCCAGGCTGGCGCCGGTCTTATGCGTAAGGTGGCAGGTATCGCACCCCATATCCAAAGCCGGGTGGCGGCTGCCTTTTTCCGGAGTGCTTACGCCAATGTTGTGGCATTGCAGGCAAAGATTCTGCTCCTTGCCCCCAGACAGCGGCTTCAGCAGCTGGTTCTTGTTGTCGGAGGTGTGAGGGTCGTGACAGGTCAGGCAATCACGGACCGCCGGCGGATGAACCTGGCCTTTTATTTGTGTTGCATCTTTATCGGCGTGGCACTGCAGGCAGAGTTTAACCGGCGTGGCCGCGATCAGCTTGATATGGGTAACATCGCGATTGGTGCGAATCTCGTGGCAGCTCAGGCAACCGGTCGCAATCGCCGAGTGCACCGATTTCCCCTTGGATTTGTCTCCGTGGCACTCGATGCACTTTGCGGAATCGGTTTTGGGGTCGAGCGGGACGGGGTGGGTAGCTGCCGCCGCCGATAAAGCCCCTAGAAGCAGGTAGAAGGCCAAGCCTGAGTAAATCGCCAGCTTTGCGCTTTCTTTTCGCGATGTCCGCTTGCAATTCATGCCTCTCACTCAGCTCCATTGGTGTTCTTGCATGTGACCAACCGAGAAACTTGCACCCCCGCCGAAACCTCGGAAATCATGCAAGTAACTGAATCCAAGATAGTTGCAAAATTCCGCAACGATTGTTGAAAAAATGCGCCACTTCTAAAATGGGCCTTCTCCCACAGTGGAATTCGTGAAATAACCCACGTCACCCGCATGTCCATATTCCATATGTGATCCCCGTCACAAGATAGCGCGGCACGCACGGCTGCTTGTGATCAGAGTCACATCTCGCCATCTGGGTGAAATCCCCGCGATCCGCCGGGTGGATTGTGTGTTCTGGCTCAGAGTGATCGCTCCAGGGAACGAGGAGAATCAGGGCAGTCGAAGTTAAATGACTGAATCCGCGGCTTTTCTCGAGGAAACGGCACTGTGGCGGGCTACGTGCATTCACGGCCAAGAGAAGAGGCTGAATCCCATGGCATTCAATCTTCGTTCCGCGGCTCGGAGAACCTGGCGCACCATTAGCACAGTTAAGACTGGCGTGGTCCTAATTCTTCTCGCCGTGGTTTTCTCCGCGGCTGGAACGCTGATCCTGCAGCGGCCGATGACCGATCCCGACGAAATGCAGCGCGCCTATTCGCCGCGCATGCTCCACTTTCTCGACGTTACCGGACTGACCGACGTATTTCATACCCGCTGGTTCGTGGCGTTGATGGTACTGGTGAGTTTGAGCATTATCGCGGCTTCGATTGACCGCTTCCCTAACTCCTGGCGTTTTTTCTCCCGTCCCTACAAGAGCCCCGATGAAACTTTCCTCAGAGTGCTTCCCTCATTCGCGAAGATTCCGGTTCCGGATGAAGAACATGGCTTGATCGCGGCGGAGAGTACCTTCCGCAAACTAGGCTGGAAGGCCGAGCGCATTGTTCGTCGCAAGAGCTTCTCCCTGTTTGTCGAGCGCCATCGCATCTCTGAAATGGCGGTTTACGTGGTGCACGCCAGCCTGTTGCTGATCTTTCTGGGCGGCATCGTGGACGCACTCTATGGCTGGCGCGGCTTCCTGATGTTGACCCAGGGCCAGCAATCGAGTTCCGTCACCCTTCGCGACGGCGCCACTCGCAACCTGCCTTTTGCCGTCCGTTGCGACGCTGCGGGAGAAGAAACTTACAGCGATGGTTCTCCCAAACGCTGGTGGTCAAAACTGGCGGTAGTACAGGATGGCCGCGAAGCGCAGCGCAAAGAAATCACCGTCAATGATCCTTTGGTCTATCACGGCCTTCGTTTCTACCAGGCCAGCTATGGGAACACCGGAAAGCTGGCTCAGTTGATGCTCACGGCGACGCCGGCAAATGAGAAAGCCGGCCCTCGTGACATCAGCTTGGCTCTTGGACAGACCATCGCGCTCGACAGCCAGACATCCGTGCAACTAGCCGAGTTCATTCCGGACTACATTGCGGTCGACGGCAAGGTTTATACCCGCACCAATGATGTCGTGAACCCTGCCGTTCATCTGATCGTGACTTCACAGAGCGCAAAGGCCGGGGTGAACGTCTGGCTGCCGGAAATCCCTGGCCTCGCCGAAAATGAACAATCCCCATACAAATTCGAAGCGAAAGATCTGAAGATGGGTTATTTCACCGGCCTGCAAGTGTCTTCCGAGCCTGGCCAGTGGGCGGTTTGGGCAGGCGTGCTCCTCATGGGTGTCGGCCTCACTTTCGTTTTCTATGTGGTCCACTCCCGCTTCTGGGTGGTGCCGGTGCGCGACAGGTTAGGCGATATCACGCTGTGGGTGGGCGGCACCGCGAACCGCAATCGCGACGCATTCGAACAAAGATTCCAGAAGATCGTCGAAAAGATCAAAGCAGAACTCAAGTCGCAAGCGAAATCTGATTTGCATCAGCCCGAGGCGACATTCGCCGGCAAATAGTCCGGCAAGGAGGATGGTCTATGGCGCGAGCGAAAGTGAAGCAACAGCCGGCAAGCGGAGCGACCCTGGTTGCGATGGTCGGCCTGAGCATTGCCTTCCTGTTGTTCATGGCCTTCTTGAATGTGGTGAAAAATGGCAACGTTCTCAACGAGGCTAACCTGCTGTACGCCGCCCTGATCTTCTACGCAGGGGCTGGCGCTCTCTATCTTGGTTTCGGGATTACGGGGACGGAGACCTATGTGAGGTTCGCCTCGCTCGCCACCTGGGCTGGACTGCTGGCCAATACCGGGGCGGTCGCGCACCGCTGGTACCAGGCCGGACACCCGCCGTTCGCCAGTGTCTACGAGATGCTCCTGAGCTTCGTCTGGACACTCGCCGCCTTAACCCTGATCGCGGAAAAGCGCTACGGAGTGAAAGTGATCGGTACCGTCACCATGCCGATTGCGATCGTCGGTGTCGTACTGATGCAGCTTCTGCGGACTGACGTAAAGCCGCTAGTACCCGCGCTGCAATCCACCTGGCTGCACGTGCATGTGACCCTGGCCATGCTGGCCTATGCCGCCTGCGCCCTGAGCTTCGCTCTCGCCATGATGTTTCTCATTCAGGATGGAATGAAAACTGAAACGTTTCTCGCTGCGACCAGTCTGTTCACCGCCGGAATCTACGGAGGCATCCTGACGCGCTTCGAGAATTGGGGTGGGTTGAGCGTCGTTGCATGGAACACGGAGGAGAAATCCGAGATGTTCCTCACGCGCGGCGTCCGCCTATTCGTCACCATTCCAGATCTCGGCTGGCTGATGCTGATCGTATTCGCCGCTGTGGCCGCGCCTTTTGTCCTGTACGCTGTCGCCCGCATCAGGAGAAATGAAGCCTTTCTGGTCACTGCGAACCGCGCCCTATTCATCAGCATCCTCCTGCAAGTGCTGGCGCTGGTTTTCTTTTTCCTCCGTGCGCAGAACGGAAGCTATCCTTCGCTCGATGCCGAGGGACTCTATGCCACCAATCTGGCAGCGAGCCCGTTCATTTTATCGGGACTGATTGGCGGAATCTTCGCCAGCCTGCTCTATCTTTTATTGCTGTGGCGGCGCGCCGACCTCGAAAGATTACTGCCCGACGCCAATGCCCTCGACCGCATCACCTACAAGACCATCGGCATTGCCTTCCCCCTGCTCACTCTAATGATCGCAGCGGGCGCTTACTGGGCGAACCGTACCTGGGGCTCCTACTGGAACTGGGATCCCAAAGAAACCTGGGCCGCGATCACCTGGCTGGTCTATGCGGGCTACTTGCACATGCGCATTACCCGCGGCTGGCGAGGGCGCCGCGCGGCTTATTTCGCCATCCTCGGATTCGCCGTTGTGATGTTCACCTTCTTCGGCGTTACTTATTTGCTGCCAGGATTGCACTCTTATGCGTGAGTCTCTCATGGGAAAACACGATCCTGCGAGGCAGACTCTCCCCGAGGCGGCCCACGCGGCCGCCTCGGAGCATTTTCCCAGCGGCTTCTACAGCACCGAACCGGGCGGCGAAACTCTCGCTCCCGCCGCGGTAACGGACACTACGCGGGTAACAACGGCCAGGGCAAAAGACAGCGCCCAAATCGGACTATTCGGGTTCCGTATCAACTGGGAGATCAAGGCCCTGGCTCCCATTGCCTGCGTCCTGCTGGGCGGGATGCTGCTGTTCTTGTTGGCCACCCTGTCCTGGCGCGATCCGGAACGGCACGCCGTGCTTCTTGTGGCAGGCACCGGAGCGGTTGCCATCTGCGGCGCGCTGCTGGTGGTGCTCACTTATCTGATTCAGCGCCCCTTGGTCGAATTGCAACAGAAAATAGAAAAATTGGGCCAGGGCGAACTCGACGTAGCAGTGAATTTTTCCGGGCGCAACGACGAAATCGGCGACTTGGGCCGCAACTTCAACCGGATGGTCCAGCAGTTGCGCGAACTCGAGGCAAGAGATCGAGCAGTTGCACCGCACTCAGATGTCGCGCGCGGAGCATCTGGCAACGCTCGGTGAACTAGCTACTGGGCTGGCCCACGAAATTCGCAACCCGCTGGCTGGAATCGCAGGAGTCATTGAAATCATCGGGCGTGACCTTCCGTCCACCAGTCCAGCGCGCTCCGTGGTGAAGGAGGTCCGCCAGGAAATTTCGCGGATCAACCACATCGTGACTGATTTGCTGCAGACTGCCCGGCCCCATCCGCCCAACAAGCGCATCAGCGATCTGAACACCACGGTAGAGCACGCCGTCATGCTTGGCCGCCAGCATTCGCAATCGCGGCCCATCGAAATTCGTTTAACTAAAGATGCCGCCCTCCCCGAAGTTGAGCACGACAGTGACCAGATTCATCAGGTGTTATTGAATCTCCTGCTGAATGCCCTGCAGGCCATCGGCGCCACGGGCACGATCAGCGTTACCCTGAAATCGCGGGGCCCGTTTGCTGTCGTCGAGGTTGCGGATACCGGCCCCGGAATCGCGCCCCAACATCTCCCCAACATCTTCCGGCCTTTCTACACGACAAAAGGTGAGGGCACCGGCCTCGGACTCTCTCTAGCCCGGCGAATTGTGGAGGACCACCAGGGCAAGATTGAAGTGACGAGCGTCGTAGGACAAGGCACCACGTTTTCCGTCCTACTGCCGTTGCAAAAAGCCGGGCAGCGGCGATCAACGGTTTCAACGGCCAAGGCGTAATCGAGCAACGAAGTCCCGTTTCACGGCAGGTTCACCGATCACCCCGGGAAATGAATTAAAGAGTAAAATTCGGACTTTCTGAGCTGAACCCATGGTAGCAAAACACATCGTGCTAACGCTGGCCGCTGGTATAGCCGCAGGCTGCATGGCATGGCAATCTGCACCCACCCAATGGACTCCGCTTCGCGTTCTCGGATTGCTCCTGGCAATGGCTGGCTTTGTTCTCTGGACGATTGCGCGCTTTCAGCTGGGAGCGTCCTTCGCGGTGACCGCTCAGGCCAGGCATTTAGTTACGCGTGGACTTTACGGGAAAATTCGCAATCCTATTTACGTTTTCGGATCGTTGTTTGTCGTCGGATACATCCTGCTGATGGGCCGCCCGGTCTGGTTGCTGATATTCGTCGCCATCGTCCCGCTGCAGCTTTGGCGATCCGGCAAAGAGGCCCAAGTGCTCGAAGCCGCCTTCGGGGACGAATATCGGACCTATCGGGCAGGAACCTGGTTCTGACACAGCTGGTTCTGACACAGCTGGTTCTCACACAGCTGCACGCCCCCACAGGCTATCGCCCAGCCACATCTTCCATAGTAAAGTAGTAACCCATGCCCTCCGAGAAAATCCTGGTGGTGGATGACGAGCGCCTGGTGCGCTGGTCATTGCGCCAGAAGTGTGAGGAGTGGGGCTACGGGGTAATTGAAGCGGCAGCCGGCGAGCCTGGCCTTCGTTTGGCGCAACTGGAATCTCCCGATCTCGTACTGCTGGATGTGCGCCTGCCCGACGTGAATGGCCTCCAAGTCTTGGAACAACTCAAGAAGAACGGGGACGCCCGCGCAGTCATCATGATCACCGCCGACCCCCAACTGGACGACGTCAAGAGCGCAATCAAGCTCGGCGCCTATGACTTCGTCGGCAAGCCCCTCGATTTCGAGGAGTTGCGCGTCACCATCCAAAATGCTTTGGAAGCTACCCGGCTGCGCGGCGAAGTGCAGACGCTCCGCGGGGAGGTACGCCGCCGCACCGGATACCACGAAGTCGTCGGCGTATCGCCAAAAATGATGGAGTTGATGAGTTTCGTGCGCAAAGTGGCGGAGAGCGAGGCCACCACGATTCTTATTCAAGGCGAAAGCGGAACCGGCAAAGACCTGATTGCCAAGGCCATCCACTACGAAAGCAATCGCCGCGACAAGGCATTCGTGCCGATCAATTGTTCCGCCATTCCCGAGACCCTTATGGAGGCCGAGCTCTTCGGCCACGAGCGCGGGGCATTCACTGACGCCAAGCAGATGAAGAAGGGCCTATTCGAGACGGCGGACGGCGGCACGCTGTTTCTCGATGAAATTGGCGAACTCTCGCCGCTGCTGCAGGCCAAACTGTTGCGCGTTCTGGAGGACCAAGTAATCCGCCGCGTCGGTGGCGTGCGCGACATGCAGGTGGACGTGCGCGTGATCGCGGCCTCAAACCGGGACCTGGAAAAAGCGGTCCGCGAAGAGACTTTCGGCAGGACCTTTATTATCGCCTTGCCGTCATCGCTATCTTCATTCCTTCTCTCCGGGAACGAACGGAAGACATTCTCCCTCTGGTTGACTTCTTCATCGAGCGCTACAACCAGAAATTCAAGAAGTCGGTGCGCGGTATCACCCCGGAGACCCGGCGTCTGCTGCTCGCGCACAATTGGCCGGGGAATGTACGTGAGCTGAAAAACTCGATCGAGCGTGCCATGATTCTGGAAGACGAACCCATGGTGCGGCCCCGCTACCTGCCCTTCGCTTTGGGAGAAACGGCCCGCAGCGGGCTGACGGCATTTGAGCACAGCAGCCCGTCGGGCGATGGCCGGCGGCAACTGCCGAACGGGCGCACTCTTCCCCGGCTCTATATCCCGGAAGAAGGCACGTCGCTGGAGGAAATGGAACGCGCCATGGTGGAGTTAGCCATGCGCCAGGCCAATGGCAACCAAACCCATGCCGCGCGGTTGCTCGACATCAGCCGCGACACCCTGCGTTACAAGCTGAAGAAATTTGATTTGGTGCCCGGCGAAAGCGAAACAACCGACACAGCTTCGTCGGAAAGCTCGGACTCATGACCATCCAATCGATGGACGCCTGCTCATTGCCGGATGGCTGCTTCAGCTCCAGGATGACATTCCTCGGGACGGCCCCCCGGTTCCAGGTGGAATAGTCGCTCCACCGCTGCAGCCATGCGTTCCTGTTCCACTTTCTCCGGCAATTCTTTCAGTTCGCGTGCCACGGAATTAGCGATCTTCTGCATGACCTGAGCCGCCAGTGCATGTAAATCATGGTCTTCCTCGCGGGTAAACGGGCCATGTTCCTGGGTAAAGCACTCTAGTTCGTGGCGACAGATCTCATCCAGGCGATGGCGCAGCGCGACGATCGTCGGCACAACACTCTCCGCTTGCAACTTGCGGCGGAACCCGCGTGCTTCCGCGGCTACGATTTTCTCCGCTTCGGCGGCGGCCGACTGGCGCTCCGCGGCATTGCGGTGCACTACACCCTCCAGATCGTCTAAGTCGCGGAGCAGAATTCCTCCCACCCCGCGAACCGCTGGATCAACGTCACGCGGCATAGCAATGTCCAGGATGACCAGCGGCGATTTTTGTCTCTCTCGGGCGAGAATCTCCGCCTCCTGCCGGCTCAATACCACCTGGGGACATGCCGTGGAACTGATCACAATATCGGCCTCCCGTAGATGCCGCCAGCGGTCTTCCATGGTAGCGGCCGTCCCGCCCAGCTTTTGCGCTAATTCTTGCGCGTGCTCCAGGGTGCGATTGATTACGCAAATTGATGAGGCCCCGCTCTTTTTCAGATAACGCGCGGAGAGTTCGCTCATCTTTCCGGCTCCGAGCAGGAGGACCTTCCGGTTCTCCAGCGAACAGAATATCTGCCGCGCCAGTTCCACAGCGGCAAATGGAACCGAGACCGCCAGGTCACCAATCGCGGTTTCGTTGCGCACCCGCTTGGAAACAGTCAGAGCTTTTTGCAGCACCGTATCTAGGAAGTGTCCGCTTGTGCCTGCGCTTCGTGCCTGTTCCCAGGCTGCCTTAAGCTGCGCTACGATCTGCGGCTCTCCAAGTACCATTGAGTCTAGACTGGAAGCCACCCGGAAGATATGAACCAGGGCAGCTTCGTCCAGCAGGCGATAGAAATGCTCCCATTCGCTCAGCTTGAGCCGGTACTCCACGCTCAGAAAGTGCAGCAGGGAATTCGCCGCGACCGCGGGATCGTCCGCCCAAACCAGCAGTTCTGTCCGGTTGCAGGTCGCCAATGCGATCACTTCCCGCACGCCTTCGGCCTGCGCGAGTAAGCGCAAGGCACGATCCCGGTCCGCCTCGCTCATCCAGAAGTGTTCTCGCATTGCGACCGGCGCCGTGCGGTAATTCAAACCGACCACGATGAGCGTTGGTTCCATGGGCGCTCCTCAAGTAAGGCAATACTGGAAGGGCAAACCACCTGCCAAACAGAGGGTCTTGGGCGCGCCATAGTTTGCCCTTATTTTCAGCAACTTCTGAGAGGTGCATGCCATCATGCCGGCCGTCTGAGGAGCCGCAACTGAGGAATACGACGCGGATTGCGTGTCTTTTGACCCCAAGCCGGCCGTACTCAAAGCCTTCCCCGCCACAGATCACCGGCAGATGTGACGGGAATCACAGCGCACTACTTAGGGAAAAGTGAAACTGCGAGACGTACGGCTCTCAGCGAGGCAGAAGGGGCCTGAATTTTAACGGTTTGCCAGCCTCTTTGGGAGGATTAAATTCGATATTTCATCACATGCACGAAAGGAAAACTGCAATCATGAAGACCTCGAAACTCGTTATCCTTATTCTGGTGATCGCGACCGCCCTATTCATCATTGTGCCTCATCTCGCCTGGGCAGGCGATGACGGAGCAGGCATCTACAAAGCAAAGTGCGCGGCTTGTCACGGCGCTGACCTTGCGGGAAGGCCGGCCGCCAAAATTCCCAGCCTGGTTTCCGACGATGCCAAGAAGGCCTCCGATGGCGATCTGACCGACATGATTGCCAATGGCGGCAAGGACAAAAAGGCCAGCCATGCCTTCCAGGCGAAAGGGCTGACCCCGGACCAGATTAAGCTCGTGGTTGCTTTCATTCGCGACAAACAAAAGTAGAAAATTGCTGTAAGCGCCTATCTGACCTCTCGCGCTGTAGATGCTCGAACAGTCTCTGGAGACGAAGCGCCGTTAAGGAAGCCGGGCCTCCGGCTTCCTCGGTTCCCCGCAAGAAACCACCGCACCGCCCTGATCCCACCCTTATCGGCAGCACACAATAAAGATTTCAGCATAAAATGGCGAAGTTGAGGCTTTTCAAGGCCCACGGTTGGGGGGATGTAATGGTGTTCGAGCAGAAATACGGTGGTGAGCGGCGTTCGGTTGTACTGCGACCGATGGACCGGTTGATTCTTTCATTGATTGGTGTCGGAGTGATTTTTGCTTCGCTTGGATTAGGCGAAGCCGTATACCGGTTCGTGTTCCTGGATTTTGACGGAGCCACCGACCGTCTTCCGATCGAGATGTTATTCGGGCTGGCCTTCGCCTGGGTGGCTACAAAATTGGTCAGGAAGATTTATGCATACCGCACGGAGACTTCCGCGAGAATCAAGGTGATTCGGGACCGCAATCACAAAATCCGCCGCGCCGCCCAAGCGATCACGCCCATCCCGCATCCGAGCTATCAGCAGGCGATCCGGGTGATTCGTGAAGAAGTCGATCGCATCGACTGGGCCTTGACCGATATTTTGCCCCAGTAGGCGCATCTCGAGGCGCGGTCTTATCCCTGGTGCAGGGGATGAGCTTGCTTGCTCGTTGTTCTAAGGTAACCCTTCAGTTTTTCCAGCGCCGCCTCCACGGTCAGTCCGTATTTAGCGCGTAAATCTTCCGGCTTCCCATGCTCGATGAACTGGTCAGGCCAGCCGATGCGCACCACCGGCGTGCTGAGCCCCAAGCTGCTCAACTCTTCCAGAATCGCGCTACCGAATCCTCCCCGCAGCACATGATCTTCGAGAGTAACGATGACGCCTACCTGCCGCGCATAAAATTCCAGCATCTCCACATCAATCGGCTTAGTGAAACGGGCATTAATCAAAGCTGCCGAGACGCCTTCGAGTTCGAGCCTGCGCGCAAGTTCCCGCCCCATCGGAACCATATTCCCCAAACCGAAAATTGCCACCTGATCGTTTTCGCTGTGCTCTAACAGCTCGGAGCGGCCGATTGGAATAGCTCTCGGCACATCCTTGACCGGAGCACCCGGTCCGACACCGCGCGGGTAGCGTACCGCGATCGGTCCCCCGTACTGCATTGCGGTGAAAAGCATGTCCGCGAGCTCATCCTCATCCTTGGGAACCATATGCACGAGGTTGGGGATGCCGCGCAAGTAGCTGATGTCGAACAAGCCGTGATGAGTTGGCCCATCGTCTCCGGACAGGCCTCCGCGGTCCATGCAGAAAACCACCGGAAGCTTTTGCAGGCACACGTCGTGAACAATGGGATCGAAGGCTCTCTGGAGAAAAGTGGAGTAGATGGCGCAGAACGGTTTGAACCCCTGGGTTGCTAGTCCAGCTGCGAAAAGTACGGCGTGCTCCTCCGCAATCCCCACATCAAAGTATTTGTCGGGATGATGCGGCCGAAAGCGGTCCAACGCCGTGCCATTCGGCATTGCGGCAGTAATGGCCACCAGCCGCGGATTGGAATCGGCAAGCTTCACCAGCGTATCGGCAAAAATCTCGGAGTAGGTGCGCTGGCTCAACGGTTTGGTCTCGCCTGTCTCCGGATCGTAAGGCCCCAGACCGTGAAATTTCTTCTGTTTCTGCGTGGCCGGCTCGAAGCCTTTGCCCTTTTGCGTGAGTACATGCAGCAGAACCGGCCGGTCCTGCACCTTCATGAATTCCAAGGTTCTGATCAAGGTCGAAATATCATGACCATCAATGGGACCGAAATATTTCAGTCCAAGTTCTTCGAAGATAACGCTGGGCCACAACATGCTCTTGGCCGCTTCCTCCGCTTTGCGAGCCATGCGCAGCGCCGTCCTGCCGCCCAATTTTTCGACGAATCTTCCGGCACGGTCGCGCAAGTAATCGTAACCGGGATGGGTGACGATTCGGTTGAGATAGCTGGCAATCGCTCCAACGTTCTTATCAATCGACCATTCATTGTCATTCAGGATGACAATAAGGCGCTTGGTGTGGTGCGCAATGTTATTAAGCGCTTCGTAGGTGATGCCACAAGTGAAGGCGGCATCTCCGGCAAGCGCGACGACATGTTCCTTGCCGTGCGCCAAGTCTCGCGCCGCCGCCATCCCGAGCGCGGCCGACAGTGCGGTGCCAGCATGTCCCGCACCGTAAACATCGTGTTGGCTCTCAGCCCGCACCATGAATCCGTTCAGGCCGCCCGGAGTGCGAATGG
Source organism: uncultured Acidobacteriaceae bacterium (assembly GCA_963697035.1). Classification (GTDB taxonomy): domain Bacteria; phylum Acidobacteriota; class Terriglobia; order Terriglobales; family Acidobacteriaceae; genus PALSA-270. Next base: position 312,720 of record CAVOMN010000007.1, read on the forward strand.
TGGAGAACCGCTCCCGCCGGCCGGTAAGCAGCTTATGCACATAGGCTTGATGGCTGACGTCAAACAGAAAATGATCCTGCGGAGTGTCGAAGACATAGTGCATGGCGATGGTAAGTTCGACCACGCCTAAGTTTGGCCCAAGATGCCCGCCATTCCGGGAAAGTACCGTGATTAGTTCTGCGCGGATCTCTGCCGCCAGCTGTTCCAGCTGGGGCAGGGAGAGTATCTTTACATCGGAGGGCGAATTGATCTGATCGAGCAAACGGTCCATAGATTATTAAAGGGGCAGGTATTTCCCAACCCAGTGCTAATAGTCTAAACCGTTTGCCAAGCTGGAGTGAGGTTTTCGGTCGAGGAAGTGACTTTCAGTGTCGTTCTGACCCTAAGCCCATCGCAGACCGCACTAAGAGTTCGCCGCATTTCGCCCATGACCCGGATAAGCAGCCAGTCCAGGTCAGTTTGTCTTTGCTATAAGTCGGCAGCCGGACCTGTAAGCCGAATTCTGTCCGCCGGATTGCTCCGGCAGGACGGTCATTCCTCTGGGCCGGGCATTACTGCCGGGCTCAAGCGACCTACCCGGAGGTTGTGACGCACCGGGCCGGCACGTGTCTCAGACCGAAGCTGCGAACTTCCTCCCTATTTGGTCTTGCTCCGTGTGGGGTTTGCCCTGCCCGCCGCATTACTGTGGCGGCGGTGCGCTCTTACCGCACCTTTTCACCCTTACCCTGACGTCGCCGCCAGGGCGGTATATTTTCTGTGGCACTTTCCGTCGAGAAATTCCCAGCTCGTGCGCGAAAACCCGCAAGAATGGGCGACCCCCTCCCGGACGTTATCCGGCACACTGCCCTGCGGAGTTCGGACTTTCCTCCCGCGCCATCCGAAGATGCCGCGAGCGACCGTCCGGTCCGGCTGCCCACCCCTTTATTATAAGTCAGTCCACAGTTGCATCGGCCAGGCAGTTATCGCTGCTAGACTCGAACGGAGCAGCATCCGCCTTCTCCCTGAAGACCGCCGACCGAAGGCTGACGACTGACTGGCAGTCATGCACATCCTCGAAGCCATCCGCATCGCATTGCAGTCCCTGTGGGCGAACAAGCTGCGTTCGGCGCTGACCCTGCGTGGGGGTGGTGATCGGCGTGGCCGCGGTGATTGCAGTGGTGACCTTTGTCTCCGGAATTAACGACTATGTTTCGCAGAAGATATTCAATCTCGGAGCCGATGTTTTCATCATCTCGAAAATGTCTCCAGTGGAACACCAACATGGATCATTTCCTGGCCAGCAGAAAAGCGCAAAAACTTGGACGATCGAGGATTATCGAGGCTGTGCTTGCGAGCTGCCGCCATTGCGAGTATGTGGGAGCCGCGCTGCGCAACGGAACCGGGCAGTGAAATACGGCGGACAATCCTCGATGACACCACGGTGCAGGGCATCACGCCCTCCATGGCGCCGATCTATGATACGGATCTGACCTCCGGCCGGATGCTGAACGAAACCGATCTGAAAACCAGTCGCCGGTCGCGGTCGTTGGGACCGATATGGTGGACAACCTGATGCCCGGTACGGATCCGATCGGCAAAGAAATTCGCATGGACGGTTGGACTTACCAGGTGATCGGCGTAGGGAAGAAGAAAGGCAAGACGCTGGGCCAGAGCCTGGACAATTATGTGATGATTCCGATCACCGCTTATCTGAAGCAGTATGGCGAGCACAACAACAGCATTATGATTTCCGGCAAGGCAGCGGCCGCGGGCGCGGCGCTGAACCAGGCCATGGATGAGGCCCGGGTGGCATTGCGCTCGCGCCGCCACGATCGCCCGGCGCGGAAGATAGCTTCGAAATCGAAACCAATGCCAGCCTGTTGGGAATCTGGACCGGCCTCAGCAATACATTTTTTATGGCCACGATCGGTATTGCCGGGAGTATCGCTGGTGGTGGGCGGCATCGTGATCATGAACATCATGCTGGTTTCGGTCACCGAGCGCACACGCGAAATCGGCATCCGCAAAGCGCTAGGAGCGCGGCGCGAATGATGTTTTGCTGCAGTTCCTCATTGAAGCGGTTACCTTGGCCGCTGATGGGCGGCGCCCTGGGCGTACTGTTCGGCGTCGGCGATCGCTAAGATTGTCACGCTGGCGATCGGCATGCCCTCCGCCATCAAGCTATGGGCGGTGGCGGCGGGTCTGATGGTGGCGGCCAGCGTGGGAGTTTTTTTTGGCGTCTACCCGGCGCGCAAAGCGGCGCGGCCTGGATCCGATCGTGGCTTTGCGCTTCGAGATGTAATGGTTCGATCGCGCATGATGCGCAAAGGCGAATTCGGCGAAATTGTGCAGATGGCGACGGACACCATCCGCAGCAACAAGCTGCGTTCGTCCTTGACGGTGCTGGGCATCGTGATCGGCGTGGCGGTGGTCATCGGCGTCTCGTCGATCGGTCGCGGGCTCAACGACAACGTGCGCCGAGTGGTCGCCAGCCTCGGCTCCAACATCATTTTCGCTTTCCATCTTGAGCCTTTCACCTTCGGCCGTCCCACGGAAGAAATGCGCACTCGCAAAGAGCTCACCTACGAGGATCGCATGGCCATGCGGGACTTCCCCATGTGCAGGCGGTCAACGCAGGCATTCGCTATCCCGGCCGGAATTGGGCATAGGCGACCTACGCCGTCAAATATCAGGATCGCAAGGCTAAGAACACGATTCTGGAAGGCGACCAGGCTTCCGCCAAAGACGTGTTCGATCTGCAGATCGCGACGGGCGCTGGTTCAGCGAGGTGGATGAAGAGCATGGCTCGCCAGTAGTTGCTCCTCGGGTCGGACACTGCGGAGGAACTCTTTGGCGAATGAAAGACCCGTTGGGAAAAGAAGTCAATATCGAGGGCGAGTTGTTCACCGTGATCGGAACGTGGCGCAGCCGGTCAAGTCAGTATTCGGCGGCGGCAAGAATCCGGAAGATAATAAGGTCGATCTTGCCGCTCGAAACACTCAAGAAGCTGCACCCGGAGTTGAAACAACACTGGATCAGCATCAAAGCCACATCGCACGACGATGTGCCGAAAGCGATTGACGAAATTCGTGAACTGCTGCGGCGCCGACGCAAAGTTCCGTCCGATAAGCCGGACAATTTCGCCGTGTTCACCGCGGACTCGATCTCAGAGGTTTGGAACCAGCTTACCGGAATGCTGTTCATCGGTATGTTTGCCATTTCCAGCGTCGGCCTGATGGTAGGCGGAGTAGGGGTGATGAACATCATGTTGGTAAGCGTAACTGAACGGACCCGCGAGATTGGAGTGCGCAAAGCCATCGGAGCGCGCAAACGTGATATTCTTTTGCAGTTCACGCTGGAGGCCATCATTCTAACCGCGGTTGGCGGAGTCATCGGCGTGCTCCTGGGGGCGATTATCGCTGTGGGCAATCCCAGCGTCTGGCCATCGCTGCCCGCCCACATGTCCGTCTTCTGGACGTCGTTCGGCTTCACGCGCTGCAGCCGGAGTCGGGCTTGTATTTGGCATCTATCCGGCATGGAAAGCGGCGAACTTGGATCCGATCGAATCGCTGCGCTACGAATGATCCCGCACATCGTCCGGATCGCTGCCATTCTCGCGGCCTCAGGAGCGCTGGCAAGTCTGGGCTATTACACCCTCTGCCTGTGGAGCGCATTGCAATTTTTGCGCTGAGAAAAAAAGAGAAAGCGTGCGAGTCCAGTCGGATTTGCCTCCCGTTTCCGATCCTTAAGCCGCTCAAGGGCACAGACCCGCAGATGTACGAGAGTCTCCGCAGCCATTGTCTGCAGGACTTATCCCGAATACGAAATTATTTTTGGCGTAAGCGATGCGCACGATCCGGCCATCCAATTTGTCGAGCGATTAAGGAGGGAGTTTCCCAGGCTGCTATACGGTCTGTGTTTTGCGGCAAGAAACTGGGCACCAACACGAAAGTCAGCAACTTGGCGCAGATGCTCCCCGAAGCGAGATACGATCATTGATCGTGAATGATAGCGACATAAGGGTTGAGGCCGGATTATCTGCGACGGGTTGTAGCGCCGCTAGCGAATCCGAAAATAGGACTGGTCACTTGCCTTTATCGCGGCATCGCGGCTTCGACTCTAGGCTCACGTGTGGAATCCCTCGGCATCAGCGCCGATTTCGCTCCAGGCGTTCTGGCCGCGCGGGTGATCGAGAGCGGCATTCGATTTGGGATGGGTTCCACACTCGCCTTCCGGCGCCGCGATCTGGAGAAGATCGGCGGATTTGAAGTCTTCGCCGATTATCTGGGGGACGACTACGAAATTGGCCGCCGCATCTCCGATCTCGGCTTTCGTGTGGAGCTGTCTGAAACAGTCGTGGAAACTTTTCTTCCCTCATACCGGATGGGCGAATTCCTGCAGCATCAGTTACGCTGGGCGCGAAATATTCGTGACGCCCGCCGCGGCGGCTATATTGGTCTAGGGCTGACTTTTGGGATTCCTTGGGCCTTACTCGCGCTGGTCTTTTCTCATGGAGCAACCTGGGCATGGGCCTTGCTGGCTCTGGTCACCGCCATGCGAGCCGCAGTGGCCCTCATTGTCGGACGGACAATTCTTAACGATCGGCAGGTACCACGCTGGCTGTGGATAATTCCTCTTCGTGACGTTGTGGCCGTGGGGATCTGGCTGGTGGGATTTGCCGGACAGCATATCACCTGGCGTGGCGAGACCTTTGTTTTAGAAAACGGAAAACTGGTTCGCACTGGTTCTTGATCTCGGGGAAGACTTCCAATACTACTCGCGCACGATTCGTCCTTCCGCCAAAAGCTTATAGTGCCGCTCGCCCCAGACGGAGCGCGTGCCAAGATAACTGGCACACCAAACGATAAACCCCAGAAGATCTCGCAGCGGATAAAGCCAGGGAGAGCGCAACGCCTGCGCATCACGCACAATCTCCCAGCCCACGGCCCATGCTTCAATCACGCGGTTCAGCAAGGCCGCGCCGAAAAGCGAAAACGCAAGAATCGGATGTCCCAATAACCATGCCGACATGAATCCGAGAATTCCGTAGGGCATCGCGAAAATAAGCCCACTGCCCAGATGCCCTTTGGGACGCGAATAGCGAGTGGACATTGCCCACCGTATCTGGTTCTTCCACATTAAGCCGAAGGACATAGGAGGAACCACGTGATCAATGACATGATCGGAAAGCACGACGCGAAATCCCGCTTTGTCAATGAGGTTTCCGATCATGAAGTCGTTGGCATAATAATCGCCGAGCGTTTCATAGCCCCCGATGCTGGCCACGGAGTCCTTGCGTACCGCGATTGTTGGCCCCAGTCCAAATTTCATCCCCTCGAGCATATTGGCCACCAGCACGCCGGCCGTCATTTCCACCGACATCCCAATAGCGCTCAACCCGGACCAGAAGCCTCCCGCATTTTTGCCACGGTAGGGGCAAGTCACCATTCCGATTTCCCGGTTCAGCAACGGTGGCACTACTTCCCGCAGGTAACACGGCGAGACCTCGACATCACTATCGCTGGTAATCAGAATGTCGTAAGCCGCGAGCTCGGTCATGCGGCAAAAACCGTACGCGACGGGATTCGGCCAGGGCGGGTTGCCGGTGACCAGTACTCGCGTTGGGATATGCGGATGACGGGCACAAATTTCGCGCACCAGAGGCAACGCTGCGTCGTCTGCCTCGTCAGCGGCAAAGAGAATCTCGTAGTGCGGGTAGTCCTGGCGGAAAAAGCTTTCAATATTTTCCGCCAGCCTGGCCTCTAGTCCGTGCACCGGCTTCAGTAAGCTGACGGGAGGCAAGCTGGAATCGGGGAGTGAGTCATCAAAACGCCCGTGCTTCAAGGAATGACGATATTTCCACCAAGCCACCAACACCATGACAAGAAAGACTGTGGAACTGGCGATACCTGCCAGAGAGATGGCTAACCCAATTTTCCAGAGGATGGCAGGCGTAAATGGAACGCTCCCGAAGGAACCCATGGCGATCTGAAAATTATACGGGAGAAGGGAAATGCCATCGTCTTAACAGAGAGGACAATTTTAGCCAGCCGCGGCCGCCGCTCTGGCTCTTTCATCGTTGTGTAGAACATCGCTGATCTTCCGGGCAAGCGATTTCAAGGTGAAAGGCTTTTGGAGGAATTGCCGAGTCATGTCAATGGTCCCATGTTGAAGCACGGTGCTTTCCGCATACCCCGACACAAAAAGCACCTTCATCTCCGGCCGTTCCGCGGAAAGATGCTCCGCCAGTTTTGGCCCACCCATGCGCGGCATGACAACGTCCGTAATCATCAGATGTATCGCATCGGAATAGCTCCGCGCCACGCGCAAGGCGTCGTCCCCATTGCGCGCGTCGAGAACCGTGTAACCGCTGGATTGCAGAAATTCCTTTCCGGATTGCCTCACAGCCGCCTCGTCTTCGACCAACAGCAGCGTCTCATAGCCGCGCGTCGGCTCTTCGGCGGGTTGCGTCCAGCATGGTCTGTCATCTTCCTGATTTACCTGGGGAAGGTATATCCTGAAGACCGTTCCCATTCCCGGTTCGCCATACACCCAGATGAACCCCCCGCTCTGTTTCACAATTCCATACACCGTTGCCAAGCCCAACCCCGTGCCCTTCCCTTCCGGCTTGGTGGTGTAAAAAGGTTCGAAGATATGTGGGAGGTGCTTGGGCGCGATCCCAACGCCCGTGTCCGCGATCGCCAGACAAACATAATCTCCGGCCGGAACCATGGGGTGGCGCTGCAAGTAAGCCTCATCCAAATGAACGTTAGCAGTTTCAATCGTCAACTTGCCACCGCGAGGCATGGCGTCCCGCGCATTGGCCGTAAGATTCATGAGCACTTGCTCGACTTGCACGATATCGGCCCTTACATTTCCCAGATTGTTCCCGGGCACAACCTCAAGTTGGATGTCCTCTCCGATAAGGCGCGCCAGCATGCGACTGATTTCCTGGATGACCTGATTCAGATCGAGCACCCGCAAGGTCTGTATCTGCTGGCGGCCAAAAGCCAAAAGTTGCCGCGTCAGATCGGCGGCTCGCCGCGATGCCGCCATGATTTCTTCCACGTTGCGGCGCAGCGGATGCTGACCCGTAACCGAATCCAACATAAGCTCCGCGTACGAACTAATGACCATCAGAAGGTTGTTAAAATCATGCGCCACGCCGCCAGCGAGCCTGCCAATCGCGTCCATGCGGTGTGCCTGCTGCAGTTGGACCTCCAGCTTGTGACGGTCGGTGATGTCCCGATCCGTCGAAATAAAGTGGGTAATTTGACCATCGACATCCCGCAGTGGGGTAATCGTCTTCTCCGCCGCGAACACTTCTCCGTTCTTCTTCTGATTCAGGATCTCTCCCCGAAAGCTATTGCCAGCCAGAATGGTTCGCCACATCTCCTGGTAGAGTTCCGGCGGCTGCCGACTGGATTTGAGCAGGCGGAACGTCTGTCCCACGGCTTCTTCCCGCGAATACCCGGTCAGAACCACAAATGCAGGATTCACATACTCGATTACGCCCGAGCGGTCGGTGATCACGATAAGATCTGCTGTCTGCTCCACGGCATGCCACAGCTTGCGGAGCATGTCCTCGCTCTTTTGACGCTGGTTCTCCCGGCAATATTCGGAAATGGCGCTGCATACAGCCCGCGTGAGTGCACCATCCCTGCTGGCGTCCGGGAGGCGGGAGGATATGGCGCTGTCAATCACTCGTCCAATAGTGGTTTCATCGATGTGGTCGCTGAGAAATACCACGGGAACACTTACGGCAACACGCCTGATCTCGCGCAGTAGCTCGATTGCCTTTCCATCGCCCGATCTGTAGTCACATAGCGCCAAGTCACAAGGTGCCCCCTCGAGCCGGGACGCCGCTTCGCGGGGAGAAAATGCGTGCTCCAGCAGGACTCGCCCATTACAGGTCTGGGCTAGAAAGTGACGGAGCCGCAAAAAGCGGCTTTCATCACCGCCGACCCGCAACACATGCAGCTGCGACACTGCGATTGCAGAACTCTTGCTCTGATTCATGCCGGAGTGCCTTAGCTATGAGGTACATCGGAGGGGAAAAGACGAAACATCGCCGGGAAAAAGGGATGGAACCACCGGATACCTCCGCCACAGTCCGTTTGGGGAAGTGTCCGGATTCGGGAGAAAAACATTTCATCCCAAAAACTCTGTCTTTGGGAGAACCTGCTATCCTTCGCTCTCTCCGTTGTTGCACACTATGGCTGCTGCAGCTAATCGATACCTGCCACGGTCCGGACCTCGGCGCGGACTGGGCGCCGCGCGGCAAGAGACCTAGCACCTGCGGGTGTTCGAGCTTGCCTGACACCTATGAGTTTATGATCGCTGTTTCGAAGTCGTGAAAGTCCTGGTCATTACCTATGTATTTATCCGGAATGGCCACAAAAAGTCCTTCCTTTGGAAGCTTCCGAAGAACCTGTGGCAACTGCTCGAAGCCTGAGCCAACGTGCAACATGAGACGAGATCTCTCCAAGATTTCCTGGAACACTGGCACGAGGTCAAGCAGGGTAGGGCCAATGGATTCCAGGACCATTTCGATGCCCGCAATCCCAGGGATGTCCAGAACATGCTTGTAGTGTTTGTAGCCGGTGCTGTGCAAGTGGAACATGACATATTTCCCCAGATGGCGCACCAACTCAGCGTTGTTCCGCATGAAAATATCGCGATAAGTATTGGGGGAACACATGCCCATGACGTCTTCCTGGATCACGATGGTCTTCTCCGGCGCCCAGTAACCAAAAATGTGACCATAGCCACCGAGCTTAGGCTGAACAATCTCGTAGTGCATGTCCAGCATCTTGATCAGCAAAGCATTCACCCGCGCCGCCGCATCGGCGACTGCCTGCGGATTGTCATGCAGATCGAGGTAGAAATCTTTCAATCCGCGCATGGCCGAGAGCACGTCGGAGGGCCCGCGAAGGATCGATGGACTGATCCAGCAATCAGCAGGTTGCTGGGCGTGCAATCGTTCCGTCTCACGCCGCAAACAGTCAAACCACCTGTTGGGAGCGGGAATTGGCAGGGCAACCAGATCCTCGGGCGCGTCAACAAAGTGTGCCGGGGCCAGCGATCCCTCAGCGTACCGCACCACGCAACCGCAACAGGCTTCCAGCCAAGGGACCCCGCGCCATGGCGCGGAGAAGGCTATGAAGTCATCGCAGGACACAGCCCGTTTTGCAAATCCATACTCATATTCGGTTATCAGCCGGTCTTCTCTGATGTCGTCCGGTTGAACCGTCGGCTGCAAAAATGGCTGGCGCAAAAAATTGATGGGCAGGTAGACGCGTTCGTCATAAACTCCGATGAGTGGACGATCGGTTCTGCTCTTGTCCCAAAACCCGGCCTGAAAACGCTGGATACTTGCTTGGAGTTGAGCCTCGGTTCTCATACATGTTTCCTCCCACCTCCCGCTACGGTTTGAATTTTGCATGAGGGCTGGGGTGCGGCGCGTGGGCTCAACGCTGGATGCGCGCGGAGGCGCCGCCAGCGAAGGCCCGTACCTGCTCCACAGTGGCCATGGTCGTATCACCTGGGAAGGTAGTGAGCAATGCACCGTGAGCCCAGCCCAGCTTTAATGCCTGTTCAGGCGGTTCCCCCGTGAGTAGCCCGTAGAAAAATCCTGCAACGAATCCGTCGCCGCCCCCCACCCGGTCGTGAACGTCCAGATCGCAGAAAGGAGAAGTGTAAGTACAGCCGTTGATCCAGGCCACTGCCGCCCAGCTGTGCCGGTTCGTCGAGTGCACCTCACGCAAGGTTGTAGCAATGACCTTGATGTTTGGAAACCGCGCCAAAACACGATCGATCATGCTTACAAACGCGCTTGGGTCGAGCTTCGACTTGGCCGTGTCCGGACCCGGGATGCCCAGTCCGCGCTGCAGATCCTCTTCGTTCCCTACGAGAACATCAACACTGCTCACGATCTTTCCTAGGACCGCTTGCGCGCGTGCCGAACCGCCGGAGAGGTTCCAGAGTTTTTCACGGAAATTAAGGTCGAAAGAGACCACGCTGCCCGCGGCTTTTGCTGCTCGCATGCCCTCAATGATTAGGTCAGCGGAAGTTGGCGAGAGCGCGGCGAAGATCCCGCCGCTATGGAACCAGCGCACACCCGGGGCAAAGATGGATGTCCAGTCGAAGTCGCCGGGCTTCAACTGCGCTGCGGCTTCGTTCGCGCGGTTGTAGAATACAACCGGGGGACGGATCCCGTACCCACGGTCGCTATAGACGGCGGCCATGTTAGGTCCAGTGACGCCGTTATGCTGAAACCGCTTGTAGAAGGGCTTCACGCCCATGGCTCGCACCCGCTCGGCGATCAGATCACCGACTGGATAGTCAACCATCGCTGTCACAATGCCGGTCTGGAGACGGAAGCAGTCTGATAGGTTGGCGGCTGCGTTAAACTCACCGCCGCTGACATGGATCTGGCACTCCGTGGCTTTTCGAAAAGGGATGATTCCGGGATCAAAACGGTGCACCAATGCGCCCAAGGAGAGAAAATCCAACGCGCCCCTCTCACGGATAGCGAGGCCATCGGTCATGCTATTCCCCTTTTCGTGCACTTGCCGACTACTGGATCTTCTTGTAGACGATGATTGCAGCTCCAGGTTGCGCCGCGATTTCTATGTGCAGCCCCCGTTGCATTAAGTCTGTTCCGGAAATTATGCGCGGCACGCTAGCGTCGAGATCCGTGACTTGGTAGTTAGCTGCGGGATCAAGCCCACGCAGACGCACATCTTTTGCCGTCACGCCATTCTTGTCGCGCCGAAAAGCCTGTACCATTCCATCGCCTTCTTCCGGACGGTAGAACTGCCAGACTGCCCATTCAAATGCGGCGGTGCGCTCGCTTGGGTCGGTCGTACAGTCGGCATTGAAGCTGCAAGGCAACAAGGGATAATAGTCGCCGTAGTAGTACGGCCGCACCCGCTTAAGCTGCTCGACTCCAGTCCGCAGCCAATCAAAGGGAAAATCAGGTGATATGAAACTCCCGACCTGGTCCGGCGTGCCCGCTACGTTGAAAAGCGCAAACCCCATACCAGGGGCAAAGCCGCTACGGAAATGGTAATTATCACCTGGCCGGGTCTGCAACACGGTTCCGTAATGCGGCCGCCAGTAGGCGAGGCCCTCCGTGCTGATCTGGTTTCCGATCGGATCTGCAGTTGGTGAAATCGGGTAGTCCGCCCGCGTCAGGTCTACTCCGCGCGAAATCGATTCCAGGTCACCGCGCTGTACGATATCGAGAATGAGTTGCGGATGTCTGCGCCGCAGTTCGTCCCAGAATTCCAGCAAGCCTTCGACGTAGCGAATTTCCGTGATCCCCTGGCGGTCGGTGCTATCGGCCTGCGACCAGAAGGGAGCCAGGGAAAAATTGCAGTCCTGCCGGTAAATATCGATGCCTTCGCTCGTGATGAGATCCGACATCATATTGGTCATGAACTGCCGCGCAGTGGGATTGCCAAAATTAAACAACCGAAACCTGACGAAAGGTCGGCGGACGTCTCCTTCGAAGTTGGTCCCCACTTCTCCGATGAACCATTCAGGATGCTGCAGCGTCAGCGGGGTCCCGACAACCGCCCGTTCCGGCTCGAACCAAAGCAAATACTTCAGCCCCTTCGCGTGAGCAGCATCACTAATCGGCTTTAGTCCATCGGGATGCGGAATCTTATTCACGCGCCAATTTCCAGCGTGCAAGAACCAGTCTTCCCTGCCGAACACCTGGAATTCAGCCACCGGCCGATCGGTGCCATACCATCCAGCATCCATCCAGAAGTTCTCGAAGCCGAGGTTTTCTTTTGTGATCTGATCGAGAAGGCGCAAACTCGTGGAGGTTTTCATTCCGCCCCATCCGGCATGCGAAATCGGCAGCACCACCGGTTTCCCGTCGTATTGGGGTGTGTCGTACTTCAAGATATGATGGCGCAACAGATTATGGGCGTCGATGTCGTCTCCATGCCATGGAAGTAAGAGAATCTTGGGCGTCCGGATTTCTTCGCCTGGATGCAGGGAAAGATGGATCGTCTCCATTCCGGCAGTAACCGCGATGGCGGCTTCCGTAGGACGCGAGAAATCGATGGCCCACTTGCCGGGCCAGCCCACAGCGCCGATCAATCCCCCCTCCGCAGTGAGAATGTCGAAGAATGGTACCGTCTCAATAGTCTTGCCGCCGTTTTCGTTGGAGAGGTGGAAGGACTCCAGTTGGTTGAGTGGCTTTTTCTGCAGCGCATAGGTGTCCATGCCGCCGCATCCCCTGGAGTAGAGGATCGTGGGAATGCCGTTCCCGGTGACTGGAAACGATAACGCAAGTGCCTCAACATCTTCCAGGATGGGGGCGTCGACCGTACCCTCATTCTTGAAGTACGCCGTCCACTCCATCGCCGGAGAGTTCGTATCATCTATAGCAACCAAACGGACGCGCAGACCGGTTTTCGGATCAGTCCAACTCACCGTGTGTTCGGCGCGGTAGCCGTCGAGTTGTCTGCTTTCCGTTTTCCGCGGCCAAGCTTTCAACAACGCTCCAGACGCCTGCCTGCCATAAACGAATGAGAACGGAGGCTCCGAATTGGTATTGAGCAGGTGTTCTGCCAGCCATTGGCTACCTTGCACATCGCCAGGCGCATCAACTCCAGCCGCTCTGACGCAATTTGCAATGAGCCCGAATCCAAGGATCGCCAGGAACAGGCGCCAGGTCGCGCGGTTTCGATGAGCGACGCCAGGAATTTTGCCAGCTTCGGAACCTGGTCGCATTCTAGAAGCCGGATTTAGCATCAGAGTATTCCTTCGCATCCTGCAGCCCGTCCCCCTTTTTAAATCACCGTGGCTCAGCAGCCCGATGCGGATTCCAGGCCGATGTCACACCCAACCACGCAAATGTAAACAACTCCGACAGAAAGCACCGAGACCTGGAATGTCCGCCCTGACCAGCGCACTACCGGCCCAGACCCCAAACGATGTTCCGCCAAACCATCCTTTTCGTCAACATATTTGTCAGCATTATCGCCGTTTCTTATATGCCTCCAGCGAGCAAGCAAGCAAACAAACCCTCCCCCAAAAAGGAGTCAATGCGGAGATAGGGGCAAGCTGTGGCCTTCCGCATATCCCTGCATCCAAAAACTCGCTCTCAGCCATTTAGCCGTTCAAGTTGTAGACACTAGTGTTGACATTATTTGCTTGACACTTCCTGTAGACATGGGTTAATGTCCGCGGCGGTCGAAAGATATTGTTCCCCGATATCCTTTGAATCGAGGCCGAAAAAACCTATTTTAGTTGTTGACAAGATGGATGACAGTGATACAAATCACGGACACTTACACGACCGACAGGTTAACCTTCGTCACGGTTCTGAAGACCCGCATTGACTCACCGGCTCCCGATCAAGGCAGAACCGCCGAAGGGCTCTTTCTAGGCAGCGTCGCCTCTCGATGCGTGCATTACCGACTGTAAGGCGCCCGTCATTTTAAGGAGACCATCATGAACTCCACTCTCAAACGTTTTCTGATGTTAATCGCAGTCTTCTCGCTGGTAAGTACTGGCATGTTGCACGGCCAAACGGCCGTCACAGGAGGTATCGAAGGTAACGTGATTGACTCTTCGGGCGCAGCCATCGTTGGCGCGACCGTGGAAGCGACCGATGTTCTTGACGCTGTGACCCGCGAAACCGTTACAAATGGCGACGGGGCGTATCGGTTCCCGAGCCTGATCCCGGGAACGTACTCGGTTACGGTCAAGAAGGCGGGGTTTGCCACATTCACCCGCGAGGGTACACGAATCGACGCCGGAATAGTCTACCGCGTCGACGCCAAGTTGCCGGTAGCCACCGCAGCGACCGAGGTTAAAGTGACGGGCGAGGCGCCTCTTCTCCAGACGGATAGCCCCGAAGTGAACGAAACCATTCACTCGTCGGAAATCAGCAGCCTGCCTACCTATGGCAACAACATCACGCGTTTGTCGCTTTTGGCTCCTGGAGTTTCGATGCCAGGCGGCCAACTGGACCTTCATCCTGAGAATGCGGGCTCCGACTTCAACCTTAACATCAACGGAGCAGCACCGAATGCCAATGGCCACCTCCTGGATGGAGCCGAGAACACCGAGGCGATCCAGGGGCTGTCGATTATCGTGACTCCGAATGACGCCGTGCAGGAATTGAAACTCGCCACCAGCGATTACGATGCCGAATATGGCAAGGTAGCCGGCGGGCTTTGGCAGGTGACCACGAAATCGGGCACAAATGCTTTCCATGGATCGGCGTTCGAGAACTATCGCACCTCCGGTTTCAACGCAGCCGACACCTTCACCGAGCCCAATGGTATTCCCCGTAACATCTGGAATCAGTTTGGCGGCAGCATCGGCGGTCCGGTTATCAGGGACAAGGTCTTTTTCTTTGGCGACTACCAGGGCATGCGAAATAACCTCTTCGCATCGGGCAACGAGACGGTGCCGATCGATGCATTCCGGACTGGAGATTTCAGTTCTGTCGCAGCCATCGATCCGATCTACGATCCCGCCACGGGTAATCCGGACGGAACGGGAAGAACGCAGATTCAGTGCAACGGCGTGCTCAACGTAATTTGTCCCAACCGGATCAGCCCGGCCGCAAAAAACCTGTTGGCACTGTTGCCCGAGCCAAGTCCAAATTCTACGGGATTTAGCTCAAACTACCAGATCGCTCGGCCCGCGACTTTCGGCCAGGATCAGTTCGATACTCGCGCTGATTACTTTATTACCTCAAAAACCGTTGTATTCGGGAAATTCAGTTACTTTAAGGCGAACTTTAATACTCCCACAGCCTACGGCGTCGCAGGCGGCGGCGCACCCCTCGGAGGCCCTGGAGTCGCGAACGCCGGGCTTTCGTCCGATCACGACAAGAGCTTGATGTTCGATTATCAACACACCTTTTCTCCATCGTTGCTCACCGACGCCCGTTTCGCTTTTTCGCGGCTCATTATTTCGGAGTTGCAGCCGGATTACAACACCAACGCGGCGACAACCCTGGGCATTCCGAACGTTAACCTGGGCACGGTCTACACGTCAGGCCTGCCAGAAATAAACATTAGCGACCCATTAACTCCCTTCAATATGGGCGACTTTGGCTTGCCATTCTTTGAGCGTGAAGCAAACTTCGAGTTCTACGACAACTGGACCAAGACAGTGGGCCGCCACGCCTTCAAGTGGGGAGGGGATGTAGGAAAATTCTTTGGCATCCGGACCGACGTCAGCGGACGCGGAACCTTCACGGTCAGCCCGTCCCTCACTCAGCTCAATAATGCTTCTTGCACTGGCACCCTGGCTCCCGGGTTCTTTTGCGGATCTGGTCTAGCGGCGTTCGAGCTTGGTCTCACCAGCGGTTTTGGCAGAGACATCACGCTGGTTCAGCCTCAGGAGAAGTATTGGAAAACAGCTTTCTATGGTCAGGATACCTGGCAGGTTACCCCTAAGCTAACCCTTACCCTGGGCTTGCGCTGGGATTATATGAGTCCGATCTTCACGCCTGACGGCGAGAGCGTCGGGAATATCGATGTAACAACCGACACACTGTTATTGACCAACCTGGCCGGCAAATACGCCGGAGTAACCACGCCAAAAACGGAATTTTCACCGCGTCTCGGAGCGTCTTTCCAGTTGTTTAAAAACACGGTCCTTCGTGGGGGATTCGGGCGAAGCTACTATATGAACGCGGACGGAGCGGGGTTTGGGACCCAGGGATGTTGCTGGCCCATCAAGCAAAGCCAAAGCGATGTTCAAGCCAATCCTTTTGCTCCACTTGGTTACACGCTCGATCAGGGGCCGGGTGCTCCAGCGGCTCTTCCCGCGTTTCCGTCCAATGGCAAGATTTCATTCCAGGGCGCCCCTGGCGGCAGCGAATACTTCGTTGGGGTCGGGACCTATCCGCATAGTTACAACGACACGTACAACGTAACCCTGGAGCATGCTTTCCCTTATCAGATCACCACTTCGGTTGCGTATGTGGGTAACATCGGACGCCATCTGTGGGATAACTTTAACGTCAACTTGCCGCCTCCCGGACCGGGTCCTTACACCTCCCGCGAGCCGTTCTTCGCCAACTATGGTTGGGCCGTGCCGGAATACCAACGGAATAACGCCGATTACCATGAGCCGGAGATGAAAAGTAACTACAATTCCATGCAGCTTCACGCAGAGAAACGTTTTCATCAGGGGCTGTATCTGCTGAGTAACTTTACCTGGGCCAGGTCGCTTGACGATGGAACCTTCGGTCCGGGAGATGGCAACGGAAATCAGTTCTGCTTCTCCTGCAATTATGGACCCTCAGGCACGGTGAGAGTGTGGTCCTGGGTGAGCGCGGCTAACTGGTCGCTCCCATTCGGCCGCGGCCGGGCTTATGGAAATAGTTTGGGCCGTGGTGCGGACGCCGTCGTTGGAGGCTGGGCACTCAGTGGAATTTTCAATTTCGAGAGCGGATTGCCCTTCACGCCGTATTACTCAAACTCCCCAACCGTGCTGAATTCTCCTATTTACGACAGGCCGAACCTGATTGGCGATCCGCATGTGGCCCATCCCAACCAAAACGAGTGGTACAACCCGGCGGCCTATGGCGACCCTGCGCAGTACACCTTCGGAAATGCCGGACGCAACAGTTTAATGGGCCCGGGCCTCGGTCTGGTCGACTTGTCGTTGACCAAGTCCTTCACCATCACGGAGACGACCCACCTCGACTTGAAGTGGGATGCATTCAACGCACTCAACCGTGAGAATTTAGGGCAACCAACGTGTCCCGGCGCCGCATTTGTTGATTTTGCGGATGCAGGCCAAATTTGCGGCATTGTTGACTTCAGGCGGCGCATGCAGGTTGGAGCCCATCTAACTTTCTAAACGCTTTCCTCCGTCAACCGGACTTGCCTCGGCGATGCTGAGGCAAGTCCCTCACCTGGGGCTCAATCTTTATCGTTTCGTCCGAGGGAAGCTCGGTCCGATTCCCGTGGCGTGGCCCGTCCCAACATCAACCGCCAAACAGAGGATCTCCGCATGAGAGCGTTCCTACTCACTGCCTGCCTGGCATGCTGCGTCGCGACTTTCGCAACCGGCGAGGTATCCATTACCAAATCGTCCACTGGTTGGGAGCTAACGAACGGACACATCAGAGTCGAATTGGGTCGCTCGTCGGGCGCAGTACAACTCAAGTCGCTGCGCCGCGAAAGCGGCGCCGAATGGGCCGCACCCAACACCCCGCTGGTTGCATTTCCAGAAAAGGGTGGCAAGGAATATCGCTACTCGGGTGATGACATTTCGGACGTCGCGAAGGGCGGCAAGCAATTAACGCTTCGCTTTCAAGCCGACGCCGGCGGACTGCTTTCTTTGACGCTGACGCTGTATCGAACCGGCGCCGTAATTGAGCTGGCTACGCGGATTGAGAACCGCGGTCAACAGAATTTGCTTCTGGACGCCCACATCGATCCGCTATTTCTCACTCTGACGAGTCCCCCTGCCGGCCTCAAACCTTATTCTTCCGTAGGAGGCCAACACGGGTTTCAAGGCCGCGGGAAACCTGTCGGCCGACAGGCAATTCACCGACTGGCTGGTGCTGGAGAATGCGGCGGCCGGCGAGTCCGTCCTGATCGGCGGTGAGCCTGGAATTGGCATCCTCGGATGGCAAGCAACGACGCATGCTTCTGCCTGCCGGCACGGTGGTACGTGCGGGAAGCATTCTCATTAAAGACAAGAAAAATGCTCCGCCGCCGGTGTTTGAGCTTGCGCCTGGCGAGACAGTGGAAACGCCGATTGCTTTTTTCGCGCTTGCCAAGGGCGACACAGACGATGCGGGAAATGAGGCCTTCCGCTATTTGAAGCAATACGTTTTTCTCACCCCGTTACCTGACGCTCCCTGGGTTACGTATTGCATATGGCTGACCGAAAAAAACAGCGAGGAGCGGCTCCTCAAGCGAACTCAAACTGGCGAAGCAGCGTCGGGTTTGACGTGTTTTATCACGATGCCACCTGGTACAAGGATGCGTCCATCATTCCAGGGATGAACGACTGGACGAAAGGCCTCGGCAACTACGAGGAAAACCTTGAGAAGTTTCCCCATGGGATCGAGAATTTTACTGATGCCGTGCACGCCGCCGGCCTGAAGACCGGCATATGGGTTGACCCAGGCAATGTCGATGCGACTCTGGTCGAGTCAGGGCAGATTCCGAGAGACTGGGTGGCGTTGATTGACGGCAAGGAGAACATGACGATCCATCCCTCGCTGGCACCAACGAAGCAGCTGTGTTTGGGCGATCCCAAAGTAGTCGAGTGGATTGAGCAGCAACTGGGCGATATTATTGAAAAATGGCATCTCGATTGGATCAAATGGGATCCCTCGGCCACTTTCAGCTATGAATGCAACCGTACCGACCATGGCCACGGACGCACCGATGGCGCTTATGCGGCCTATCGCGGGCGCGTGCAGATCCTGCGCTATCTGCTCAATCGCTTTCCGAACCTTGCTGGATTTGAGTGCGATCCTTCTCTCTACTACGCGCGCACCAATCCCGGACCGCAAGGCCTGCTCCCCGGCGGATACACGAACGAGTTCATCACCGGTCCCATGCTTAGCCCTCACGTATGGGGGTCGCTTGCCACCGAAGGCAAGAGTGACGCGAACGGAGAGAGTCTCACTGCGCGCTGGTACAGCGCCTCCGCCCTCGATTACTACTTCCGCAAACACTTCACCCATGGAGTGACTTTCGGCAACATCAATGGCATGACATCGCAAATGCTTTCGCAAGCTCCCCCGGGCTTCGTGGAGGCTTTCGAGCGAAATCTTTTGTACTTCAAGCAATACCGCCATCTACTATTCGAAGATGTTTATCACCCAAGGCTGGGAGCAGCCGGATGGAGCGCAATTCAGTATGTCCCGATGGATCCGTCTGAGTCGGTCGTGTTCGTTTTCCGCGACCACTCGGAAGTTGGGACGACAACTGTTGAACTGCGCGGCCTGGATCCCAGCGCAAAATACCGAGTCACCAGCCTGAATGACCGTCCGGGGCGCGAACGGATGATGACCGGAGACAGCTTGATGAAGGGCATTTCGGTGGCTTTGCCAGATAAGTGGTTGGCGGAAGGTGATGGCGGAACCAGCAAGGAGTTTGCCGACCAGCTACATTATGGATCGGATATTCTGTTACTGCAGCGTGCCCCCTGAGTTCCTATACTTTCAAGCAATCCCTGGTAACTGCGCTGCCGCCAAGAATAACCGATACACCGTGCAATTGCAGCTAGCCTACGGCGCTATGCTCTTCGTGGGATGCTCCATGCTTTTCGCCGCTACCTATGAGTTCACCATCGACGCTGTGCGCATTAGCTCACGCGCCATAGGCATGGCAATATCAAAACGCTCAAGAATCTCCTGACAGAGGTCTGCTGTCAGCACCACTCCCGGCTTGAACTGCAGCACGCGTTTATCCAGAGATGAAAAGATCGCCCAGATTCCATGCTCATAGAGGGCACGTGAGGCGAAGACGGCGCCTTCTGGATGACTGAACTCCAGACCGAGAATTAACCCCTTTTGGCGCACACCGGCCAACATGTCGGGGTGGCGTTCCATCATCTTCTGCATGCCTAAGCGAAAGAATTCGCTCACGGAGTGAACGTTCGCTACTACTTCTGGGCGCTGTAGCATCTCCAGGACCTTGTAGGACACAAAGCAGCCGACCTCTGCGCCTCCCGATGTTGTGATGTGCGCCGCGCCATCCTCCAGCAACCAGCCACCGGCGCGTTCATTCACCAGGCACGCGCAGATCGGGTAAATGCCGCCCGAGAGGCCTTTGGCTGTGACCATGATGTCAGGCTGCACACCGAAGGTTTGCCAACCCCACATCTGACCGGTTCGCATCAGGCCGGTCTGTACTTCATCGGCGATGTAAAGCGCGTCATATTTGGTGCAGAGAGCGCGAATCCCTTGCAAGTAGCCCTGTTTCGGCATAGGGAATCCGTAAGTCGCAGGAATTGTTTCCAGAATCACCGCTGCTACGTCGCGGTGGCGGAGGGCATCCCCCATTGCGCTTAGATCATTGAAAGGCACATGAATGAATTCCTCAGGACGATCTGACAAGAAGATCTTGCTGAAACGGTCGTCACCCGTCGCAACCGCCAGTCCGGTGTGCCCGTGATATCCCTTGATGATTGAAACGATTTTGCGTTTCTTCGTCCCATAGCGCGCACTCTTCAGCGCAACATCGACGGCTTCTCCGCCTCCCGGCGTAAACACCGCGTACTTGAATCCCGGAGAAACCTTGATTAAGGCCTCGGCGAGGGCGGTGCGGGCGATCGAGGGAAACCAATGATTGCCAATGTCGAAATGATCGAGAGCGTTCTTCAGGGTTTCGACTAATTCCGGGTGGCGATGGCCGAAATTGTATGTACCGCCATTCAAGTGCAGGTCAATGAGCCGGCGGCCGCTCATGTCATAAAGGTAGTAACCCTCGCGGCGGTCAATGACAAGGTCCACACCCATCTCTTGCCAAAAACGGGTTTTGCCGGGATTCCAATATTGAATGGACTTTTCGAGCACTTCGTTTTTCGAGGCGAATTTGAAGAGTCCGTAGTCGAACATTGCGAAACCTGGTTGAACTGGAGTGATTACTGTACAACATGGGCGCCAATTCTCAGAGGTTTCATGCCAGAGATCAGGTGGCAGCCCATGAAATTTTCAGCCGAATCTCTTTAGGTAGGCATCGCAAAGATTGACCGTATCATTCGTGTAGCCCACACCCATGGATTTCGCCAAATCCGTGTAGTGGTGGGACCCGATCCAGGCGACCAGCAGCAGGCGCCGCAGCATGATGAAGGTTGGAATTTCTTCTTCATCCGCCCGCGAGATTTCGCTGACACTCCTATATCCATTGAGCCAATGCTGCATCAGCTCGGGAACCTCCGGGTGATGTTCGTAGAACGATACGGGCGTGGCGGCATCGTACATGTACCAGCCAAAGCCGCAGTCATCGAAGTCGATGACTTTGACTTCACCGTCGTCAATCAGCAGATTTGCCAGCCGCAAATCGCAGTGGATTAAGCCGAACCGGTCGTGCCCCTGCCCGTAGCGGTCGAGGCGACGCCCGATGAGTTCGACCGTTTTGCCAAATAGCGCCAGCTTGGGCGCGTCCATGCCCATGCCGTCACGCCATCGTCCCCAGTGGGGATTGCTTCCCAACGATGTTTCGAAATTCCATGTCAACCGTTCAAACTCAGGCGGTCGCTTCCAGGATTTAGTGTGCAGATGCATTTTTGCGGTGACAGCGCCTAACGTTTCGAACGAACCGCGTAAATCCTTGCTCACATCGGGCTCATGGCCTTTCTCCCACTCGTACAGAACGATATGCCGGGAGCCGACTTGCTGAGTATGACTCACCACCTGAATAAATTCCCCATTCGCTCCCTTCACAGGAACAGGCGTGGAGACCACACCTTTCTTCCTCAAATCGACCAGCCAGGCAATTTCTGAAGCAATGGCGTTCTGCGAGTGGTAACCGGGCCGATGAATTCGCAACGCCCAGCGCTGTCCGGAAGATAGATGCTCCACCTTGTATGTCGCGTTTTCCGAGAGATTGACCAGATTGATGGCCAAATGGCTGGGAAGATCGTAGTAGCCCAGTGCGGCTCTAGCCAAGTCTGCCGTCTGATCAAGTAGGTTAGTGAGAGCCACGATAAGTCGTCCCGGTTATTCCCTTTCGGCGGAGCTGTCCATACTACGTTGCAGCCGGCAGGGGCAGCGACACCCCAGCGCAACCATCACATTGTTATAGAACATGCTCGGCATGAGCACCAGAACGCCGATGGAAAGCCGGTATGGTCACGAAGCCATATTTTCCTCAACCACTTCTGTCGTCTTCTTGGTGCGCTCGCGCGTGCGAACCGAGGCAAGACCTCGGACATATCGCCAGCGAACTGTAATAATTGACGAATGCGTGAACAAATAGTTGAGAGCCGGCGACGGTTCCTGAAGCAAACCTCACTTGGCGTGGCCGGATTCACGTTAACCGGACATTCATTTCATATTTTCGGGACCGACCAGTCAGCCCTTACGGAAGACAATTCAGCAGGCGAGGCTTTCGCCCCGGTGCATTACCGGCCGATGGCCTCCAAGGTGACGGGGCTAACCAACAACGCCATCTCGCTGAACGGCGCGTGGCGGATTGACCCGAAGCCCAGGGAAAATGTCGGGGAGCATCCTTTGAATGCCGTGACCTGGGGCAATTTTCATGTGCCGGGTCAATGGGCGCAACAGGGATATGACCTGCCCCTGGACAAATCCGCCGCATTGGCCAGGGAGTTCGACATTCCCGCGGAGTGGGCCGGACACAGGATTTACCTGCGGTTCGATGCCATCCACGGCGGCACACACTACTGGGTGAATGGCAAGCCCCTAGGGTACAGCGAGAATCTGTTTACGCCGGTCGAATGGGAAATAACCGACGCCGTCAAGATGGGAAAAGTGAATCGGCTTGATCTCGAAATGAAGGTGGCTACGGTTTCGGAGAAACTTTCCAATGCCAGTGGTTACGCCGGATACAGTCTGGGCGGCATAGACCGCGCGGTCAGGATTTACGCTTTGCCCAGGCTCCACGTTTCGAGGCTGCACCTGAATCGCGGGGCTTGACAAGGCCTATCACGATGGCGAGTTGCAAGTCGTCCTCGGCTTGGATAACCCGGAGCACACGACGGGGAATGGTTTTGCAGTAGCGATACAACTCTTCGACGCCAATGGCAAAGCAGTTGAGCACTCGAATCCGAGAGTTCCCCTGGAGCCGCTCAAGTCGGGGCTGAGCGCGGTGAATATCGAGTCGCGCGTGGCCAATCCGCTCAAGTGGAACGCCGAGCAACCCAACCTTTACCGGCTGGTGCTGGCACTGGAAAAAGAGGGCCAGCTGGTGGAACAAATTGAGCGTCTGATCGGATTCCGCACGATCGAAACTAGGGAGCGGCAGCTTTACGTGAACGGCGTGCGGGTCAAGCTTGCCGGCGTATGCCACCATGAAACTGACCCACTGACCGGCCGTGCCGACACCATGCGTCACGCAGAGGAGGACGTTAAATTATTCAAGAGCGCCAATCTGAATTTTGTCCGCACAACTCACTACCCTTGCACGCAGGAGTTTCTCGACGCAGCCGACCGGCATGGATTGTACGTTGAATCGGAAGCGCCGTTCGGCTGGCTTCAGCGCCCGAAAGACCTGACCGATCTCAAAGCGATTCTCACGCCCACGTCCGCGATGATCGATTACAACCACGCGCATCCGAGCGTGATTCTGTGGTCGCTGGCCAATGAGTCGCATTGGAGCGAGCTCTTTGCCGAGTCGAATAAGCTGTGCAAGAAACTGGACCCGACCCGTCCCAGCACTATCGAGCATGCATTCAGCGGTGAGAATCAGGTGACCTGCGACATCATCAGCCGTCATTACCAACCCATGCCCTACGACGAGATTTTGCCGCATGACACACGCCCGTTCCTGCACGGCGAATGTTTCTTCGAGACCTATCACGAGCGCAGTGACGTGGCTATTGATCCGGGGCTGCGCGAGTTGTGGGCCGCGGGCAGCGCCGATCCAAACTCGGAGTGGGGCAAGACCTGCACCAAGAATTGGAACGAAAACAAATTTGTGCCGCAGGATAACTTAGACGTGCGCCCGGGCATTTATCCCGGCGCTTGGAGTTATATCTACGCTTCGCAACACTGCATCGGCAGCGAAATCTGGGCGGGGATCGATGACATCGCCTTCCTGCAGAACGGCAAGATGGTCAGCAGCGAAAACGGCAATGCTTACTGGGGCTTGGTCGACAGCTGGCGGCGGCCCAAGCCGGAATTTGATCTCGCTAAATTCGTTTTCTCGCCGGTTTGGTTACCGGTCCGGCAACTGGATTACAAGCCAGGTCAGGCTTCGGTGCGGGTGCCCGTGGAGAATCGCCACTCGTTCACAGATTTAAGCCAGTTCGATTTCATTTGGCAGGTGAACGACGCAAAGGGCAAGGCTCACATTAGTGTTCCGCCGGCATCAAGGGAGAAATTGAGATTCCGATCCCGCAGGGAACGCCCGAAGGGGCCACGTTGCTTGTGCGCGTGATGAAAGGCGCCCATGAAATTTCTAATGCTACGCTATCGCTCGGGCAGCGGCCGCGAGCATCTCTGTCCGCACCACAAGGCGGCCCACCAAATTGGAGCGATGATGGCAGTCTGATTGCCATCGCAGGCCAAGGATTCTCTCTGGTTCTTGACCGTGCGACCGGCGATTTCGACGCCGCGAACCCTAAGCACAACGCGCCGATCACAACCTACCCCGCCCTGCACGTCACCAGGCACGACTTCGGCGATCTCGCAGATTATCAAAAGGACAAGAATAAGCTGCCGTACGCGGAGCTTCCCGACGCCAAGACGCGCGTGGTCGAGAGCGTGACGGCGAGGGAGGTTAGACGGCGGACTCGAGATGATGGTGAAAGACCATTACGAGAATTTTGCCGGCACTGTCCGCTGGGTGATCGACAAAGATGGCATTGGAAAGATCAGTTACGACTACATTTACACGGGTAACAATCTCGATTCCCGCGAGGTCGGGATCAAAGCCTGCCTCCCCGCCGAATGTGACGAGATCAAGTGGCGGCGATGGTCCGAGTGGGGAATTTTCCCGGAAGACAGCATCAGCCGGACCGAAGGCAATGCCAAGGCGAAGCGAGATAAGAAATGGCCGGACCAGCCAGCGAACATGAAGGCCAGACTGGCCATGGTCGCAGGACCAGACCGAGCTCGGGACGGCCGATTTCCGGTCCATCAAGTTCCATATCTACGAGGCATCACTCGTGGCGCCCGATGGCTCGGGTGTGCGGGTTGAGGCCAACGCTGACGCTCACGTCCGCGCCAGCGTGGGAGGAAAGGGCATCAGATACATGTGCTTGTCTCAATGCCCGCTTGTCTCAGGTAGTGATGGGGAATGGCACTCGACTGACCGGCAACTTCAGTTTCCGCTTACTGGAAGGCGATCACGAACCGGTCAAGGAGTGAAAATCGGTACGAGCACATTTTCTGCAAGACTCAACTTATACCGCGCCGCTCCGGCAACTCGCTCTGAAGATCGGTGAGAATGGATCGAGCAGCATCGCGCCCCTCAAGAGCACACGTGCCAGCCGAACGAGCGGACCGCAGGACGTTCCCAGCCGCGAACACCTTGGGGTCATGCGTACGATAACGGGCATCAATCGCCGGACCGCGTGTCGTTTGGTCAATAGCAATGTGAGAGGACCTCAGCAGAGTCGTCTCAGGTACCCAATCGCCGGAGAATATGACGCCATCGCAGGCTAACGTTCTCAAACTGTTCTTGCTTTCGATTTTTACTGCGGTCACGATCTGTTCACCTTCAATGCCGATGATCCGGACCCCGGTGAACGAGGGCACGCCAAATACAAGACGGGCGCCGAGTGCAATGAATGACGAGGTATGCAATTGAGTGTCCGGGTCAATAAAAGCGACTGGTTTAGCTCCGAAGTGACGCAAAGTCAGGATTGTCGAGTACGCAACAATTTCTGTGCCAACCACCACGGGCGCCCGGCAAGGGATGCGTCCGTAGAGGTACGCAAAACGTTGTAGCGCCCCGGTCGTAAGAATGCCGAATGGACGCCCGCCTGGAACTAGGCGAGCTGCACTGCTTTTTTCGTAGATGCCGGTCGCAATCAGCACACGCTGAGCCTGAATACAATAGGAGCCCTGCGGACCGCTGACCTCGAGTATGCCGTTTGGCCCGAGCGCAGTAACGGCATGATTGCAGCGCAGATCCAGGCCATTCATGAGGCTCCGCAAGTGCTCCGCATAGCGCGGGCCGGTCCACACGCGTCCGAAGTCCCGCAGACCAAATCCCAAATGGCCGCAATGGCGAGGTGCGCCGCCGGCTTGCGCTTCGCGCTCCAACAAAATGACCTTTCTGAGCCCACCTTTCGCAGCCTCGCGGGCAGCCGAAAGACCCGCCGGACCCCCGCCAATGATCACGAGCGTTGCGTTTTCATGCGGCATAGTGATTATTTTTGCAAAGGCAGAGGCGTAAGCAGTTTATCGTTTGCGAGGCAACAGATCGTAGCCAGACAATTAAACCCCTGACAGCGTCCCAGAGCCGCCCGCGTCCGTCGCTTAAGCCCGCCAAGATCGCCGGCGGGAAGCGGACCGGACAAAGCAGCTTCGATCTCCTCGCGCGTGACCATTTCGCAGAAGCAAACAAGACTTCCCCGGCCCGGCCGTTGATAGTCGCGGGGCAAATGTTCCGCCAGGTTCGGCATTTGCGGCCAGACTGGATCAGCCAAGGGTGGGAGCGGGAAAAAGTGCTCTTCGACCAGTCCGGTCACGTGCTCTGCAATGCCGAGGGCGGCCGTGAGTCCTGTTGAACGTATACCCGCGATGGTGATCCATGCTTCGGTGCAAAGAGCTTCAATAATGTAGTCCCGGCGTTCGGTTGCGGGCCGCAGCCCGCAAACGTGGCGGTTACCGGCTCATCCGCGAGCGCTGGAACGATCCGTGCGGCTTCGGCGAGCAACTTCTGCAGGGTATTGGTGTCAACGGCGGCGTGTTGGCGATCGTCCTGATCCTCTGCGGTTGGACCAACTAATACGTTTCCAAAAATTGTCGGACAAAGCACAATGCCCTTGGTACGGTCGGAAGGCACTGGCAGCACAATAGTTGGCATAACCCGCTGCGCCGTCTTGTCAAAAATGACGAATTGACCTTTGCGTGGCTTGATATGGAAAGGACTCGGCCGAACCAAATTTTCGACCAGATCGCCGAAGTTGCCGGCACAATTGATTACTAGCTTGTCTTAAACTTGCCACGCGAGGTCGTAAGCGACCAGAGTCCAGCCTGTCGCACGGCTTGCGTCACTTCCGCAAGCCGTTCGATCCGCGCCCCATTTCCGACGCCTGCAATGCGTAGGCCAGCGGCGCTGACCAGGGTCGATGATGTGCTCTCCAGGAACTCTGATGGCGGCAGCGCCGTATTTGATAGATGTGGGTGTATCTGCCGTAACTCATCGAGCGGCAGTGGCCGCACACCAGGGACTCCGTTGGTATGGGCTTTAGCAATGATTTCCGGCAAGCTTGGCCGCCTGTTCTGCATTCCAGGCCACGATCACGGCATCGGTCTTAAGAAGTGGTAAACCTAATTGTTCATGAATCTCGAGATAGCGTTGCGTCCTGACTGCATTAGGCCTTACTTCCAGACTCCCAGGAGGAGCGTCGAAGCCGGTGTGCAAATGGCTGAATTTGCTTTACTCGCGCCCGACAGCAGATCGGAACCACGTCCAACAGAAGACACTTGAGTCCTCCAAGCGTCAAGGCTCGCAGTACGGCGCAACCTACAACTCCCCCTCCAATGACGGCCACGTCAAAGGTCGAGGGTGGATCGGATCCTCAGCCATCGAGGCATTGTGATCCCGCCGACTGTGCCAGAGAGCGGTTGGTCATTTGACCTTTCCACCAGGCAGTTCGTTCACTTTATAAACGTTCATGAGCCGTCGCGATCTCATAGTGTCCGGGCTGGTTCAAAATAATGATTGCGCGGGAGCCATTCTCCGCGGATGTACTGGCTCGGGGTTTGCCATTGACGACAACCTGACCAGATACATCGGACATAGGAATCGATACGTGAGCCTCAGTTCCCGCCGGCAGATCGATGCTGACATTCGTTCCTGTTTCCTTTTTATTCAGGGATACATTCAGCATCCCCCGCGGTGTCGGTTCACCGCCTTTCGCCCACGTGAGGTCGATCAGATCGGGGCGAATATCCACCGTTGAAAATCCGGTGCCTGTGGAGTGAATGCCAAGGATCTGTTCCATGAGCCAGGGAGTCACCCCGCTTGACCAGCCATGCGCCAGGCTGACGCGGTAGCCGGAGCCATTGTCGGCCTGTAGCGAGCCATGCGGATCGTCTTTATACCAACCCGGATCGTAGCTCTCCCAGAAACTGGTCGCGCCTTCATCTACCATTCCACCCCAGTATTGGCGAATCCAGTCGAGTGCCTCGGCGCGATGGCCCATTTTCGCCAGAGCGCTGACGACGTAGTAGTTGTAGTAGGGTGTGATGATGAGAGCGTTGTATTTAATCTTGCCCACACTCCCAAGGGATGCCTTCCAGATGGCATCGTATTGCGAAGGATCCGCGATACCTGAGAGGACTGCCATGGCGTTGATCTGCCATCGCTCACCATAGGAATCCGTTTGCTTGTCGAGCAGATATTGCTGGGCAGCGGCTTTCATTAGCTCGGCTTTTGCCCGAGGATCTGAACATTGCTGCGTATCGCCCATCTCTGAGAGCAAGTAGATAGCCTTGCTGAAACGCCTCGTAGAACTCCATCTGGGTGCCACGGCGCGCTTCCGGCGTATCGCCAACGAGTTCGGGCGACCAGTCCACAAAGGGCCGGGTCTTGGTGCGGTTCGCGTACAGACCGCGCTCGTCGAGATCCTTTTCCATCAGTTGCATGAGCTGGAGAAGGCGGTCGTGGAAAGCCATGAGCTGCTGCTTCGAGCCTTATGTCTATAGTATTCCGCTTCGTCGATGATCCAGAGAGCGGAATATCCCGCCGTAGCATTCACATGCTGGAGCACGGGCGCGGTCCGATAGGCGGTCAAATGTGTCTTCCATCAGAAAATGGTCGCCAAACACATCGCTGATGACTCTTCCACTTACATCAAAATCACCCGCGTAAGGAGCGCGGTCGCGCTTGGGCGCGTCCCAGATGCCATCCTGCATGCAGAGATGCGCGGTGTAGGCGCCGATGGCCCACATGAGATTGAGTTTGGGATCGGAGGATTCAAACGAGCCCTTGTACTCGACGGGATAGTAGATCAAGTCGAGATTGATGGACCTGAAACGCAGTTTCTGGCTCCCGCCTACAAAACGAACAATGGCATAACGGAAAGCGCTCTTCGGTCCATAAGCGGAACCGTGAGGCGCGATATAGAGGCGATCATAGCCGAGATACGGTTGATTGAGCGCCTCCGTATCGGACTCGCCGTACTGGATGGTTACCTCGGCAGGGCCATCCGAGTCAGACACGAAATGCAAGCGCCCACTGGCATTGCGGCCGAAGTCCAGCATGATTTGCGGAGCATCGTCGCCTTTCGCCTGAGGGGAGGGCAGTTCAACGGCAAATTCTTTTCCGCTAGTCGCATCGCTGGTAAGAGCGTCTGCATTCTCGATCGTTCCGATGCCGCCATAAACATGTCCCACGCTAGTGGGCTTCAGCGGAGCCTGCGCGAGGAAGGGTGAGATGCCATCATAGCCAGGCCACGCATACATGCCGGCATCAGCATTCCATTGAAACAAATCGATGGAACCCTCGATGGAGCCAAGGCTGTCCGCGGCATTCCATGACGCATCATTAAAGCTGCTCTGCTCCCATCCGGAAGCAGGCTTCGTGGATGCTTTCCAGTTCCTGTTGCTGACTAGAATGGCGGGACCATTTACTCCCTCTCCGCCATTCACCAGCTTGACTGCGAGAATTTTTCCCAAGCTGAGCTGCAAGATCAAGCCGCTATTGTCGTATCCGTTCAGGCCGGCGCCGCGCACCGCTTCAATCGCGACGGTGTTTTTACCCTTTCTGAGAGCCTGCGTGACATCGGTCGCAAAGACTCGAACCGGGAACGGTGAATCAAGGTTCGACTCGACATGGCTTACAAGCTCTCCATTCACGTAGGCGTGTAACGCGCGCGGCCCAGCTATATATAAGGTTGCGGCAGGCGGCACTGCCCTTAAGTCGAAGGCTCCACGAAAGTAATGCGGCTCCGTCAGGTCTGTTGGCTTCACATCTTCGTACGAGTAGTGGGTCAGCCAGGCTCTCTTCCCCATGTCCTCCGGTGTCCAGATGTATTCCTCCGGCAATGCCGGATGGATCTGTGACTCGAGCCGCGTTGGGGTCACGCGGCGGGTGGGGTCGATCTGATCGGGAGGAATATCTGTCGGCTTTGACGCTTGCCCAAAGATGCCAGGCACACTGGCTAGCGCCAGCATGACGATGCTCGCCACGATTTTTCCGTCTCTGACTCTCAACGAGCGTCTCCCGCTGGCGCCGCGCTCACCCGCATCGAGACCGTGAACTCGGGTAAAGAGCTTCTGACCGTGCCACTTTTCCAATGATTTTCCACAATGTGTTGAAGATGGTGACTTTTCCCGAGCTGTCCTGCGAGGGCGAATGATCTGTGAAAAATAGGGAGCATTAATGTTTCGAATGCCGCGTTGTAAGGCTAGAAAACCGTCGGGTTCATCGGGTGAATAGTGCGCCAGCCAGACCCGGCAAAACGCAGCCGATTTTGGTAAATCGGCTGCGTTCCGTTCGGTCCTAGCTTAAGATTGCGGCCAGTCCTCAAAAATCGAGACGCAGCGAAAACTGACCGGTGCGCGCCCCGGCCCCTTCGACGGGTTGCACCGAGCTAATTACTCCAAAGGCACTGGAGTTAGCGACCATGTTGGGTGGCGCTAGATTGGGGTGATTCAGCACATTACTGAAGGTAGCGTCGAACCGCATGCGCAGGCGCTCGGTGATTGGGAAAATCTTCCCGATCCCACTGCTCCACACCGCCGTACCGGGGCCAGTGAAGAGGCCCACGCCGGCGTTCCCGAAGCGGCCAATCGCTGTCGGCCAGCCATAGTAGAAGCAATTGTTATCGAACACCTGACCTTGGCTGATGGTGAGACCATTACAGGCGCTTGCCGGCAGCCGGTCGGGATGCTGGGAGTTATAGCGGCCGGGCGCGTTCGTTCCCGAGGGATCGTTGCTCCCGTTGTACCAGGGAGTCAGGAATGGACCGCTTTGCAGGAGAATGATGTTGTTCGTCTCCCATCCGCCCAGCAGGGCATCGGCCGCCCGGCTCATCCCTGAACCGAACTTCTTCCCTCGACCAAAGGGAAGATCAATGGTTGCGGTGGTGAGCCATCGTTGGTCACGGTTGAACATCACGTTCCCGTAGTCGGCTCTGACATCGAAGCGATTCTCAAGGCTCGGGCCGTTTTCCCCTGGGTTGCCTGTCGGATTGTCGCCTTCTGCATCCGACAAATCCCGCGAAAACGTGTAGCTCGATTGCAGGAAGACGCCAGCGTTGTAGCGATGGGTCACTACAAGGTTCAGCGCGTTGTAATTGGCTACCCCGGCGTTGGTCCGCGATTTGACTTGCGACCAGTTGGGATAGGGTTTCTCGACGGGATTAAACGGCGTGTCTTGTGCCGGAATCTGGTTGTAGTCTTCGCTGACGGGCATTCCGGTCGTATGCATGCCGGTGTAATTGAGACGAACGCCAGTCTGCGCGCCGAGCTCACGCTCCACCGTGAGGGTCCATTGCGTGACATAAGGATCGCGGAAATTAATCTGGTTGGCGGTTCCGAAGGATTCGTTGCCTGCCAAACCGTAGCCCGGCGATCGTGTTTGATCGTGTATTCGGGAACTGAATCGCGGGCACACCGCCGGTGATTGAGTTGGGATAGTCCTGATAGTTGCTGGTGTGAACGCCGGTTAGTGAATAGAACATCTGTCCTAGCATGGTTTCGTCATAGATTCCCGCGCCGGTACGGATTACGGTTTTTTCGTTCAGGTGATACGCAATGCCCAACCGTGGCAGAACCTTATCTTTATCGCTGAGGCGGAGCGAGGCAGGGTATCCGGCTTGAGCTGCCGTCTCCACGACCGTGCAGGGGAACAATCCGTACGCGGTTGGATTGGGCGTTGGCAGACTGCATGCGTTAATCCCAGCCAGAAACGGGGGAGTCGCGAGGGCGAGAGACTTGGCGTTCGGAACGATGACTGCGCCCGTCGCCGGAACGAAGTTCGTGATCTGCAAACCGTCATCGTGGAACGGTGGATGGTATTCATAGCGAACCCCGAAGTCGATGGTAAGTTTAGGAGTGAGCTTCAACGAGTCCTGGAAAAAGGTGCCGTACGCCTTGGCATACCCGTCAAAGTCCGGTCCGGCGTTGACAATCGCGTCGTGAAAGGGCAGACCTAATAGAAAATCGGCAAAATCGTTGCCCGAGAAGCTTCCATTAAAAAAGTAGCTTCCGAAGTTGTCGTCAGCCGTGAAGCTCTCATAGTCGGACAGGAATAGAGCGCGGATATCGAGCCCCATCTTAAAGATGTTGCGCCCATGAACCCAAGTGAGGTTGTCGGCTACCTGGTACTTGTGTTCGTGCAACAGTTCTTCACGTGCACCCGGAGTGTTGGTGACACCCGATGAGCCGTCGAATTCAAAATCCGTAATAGCGGAACCGGGAGGAAACGGCCCCAGCTGTTGCAAACCGAGAGCGCTGATGAGATTGGCGCCGTTGGGGAATTGGGGATAGCTATGGTCTGTGGTCTGGGTGTTGAACCCGAAGCGGAATTCGTTTATTAGGTTGGGACGCATCGTGTAGGTGTGGGCGACAACAATGGCTTTCGGGTCGAGCGAGGTTTCCTCCTCGATCCCGAGTTTCAAGGGAACCTGGTTGCTCAAAGTCTTGGCGCTCCACCGCACGAACATGGATTGCTTGTCGGTAAGGTTCTGGTCCACGCGAATGTCATAAAGATTGGTGCTGACCGGAGATGCCACGTTTTTCGCGTAGTTGTTGACTATATCTGTCGGGTTCGCATTGGGCTGGTTGGGAAGCGGATAGAATGTATTAAGCACATTCGTGGACACCGCCGTGATCATCGAGGACGGAATCTGATTGTTGGCAAACGGACTCCCTGTCAATGGATTGATCAACTGCGTACCACTAGGGTCGGTGCAGATGCCGGACGAATTGTACGTGCCGCAGAGACCGGAAAGGTCACCTGACCTCATTTGCGTGGTTGGAACATCATTGACGATCGAGGCCTGACTACGCTGCCGGTTGCTTTCCCAATCAAAGAAGAAAAACGTTTTATTTTTTCCATTGTAAATCTTGGGTAGCAGAACTGGCCCGCCGATCGATCCGCCAAACGTGTTGGCGTCCAGTTTTGGGTTGCTGGTTGCGAACTCTGGAATGGCATTCACCGCATCATTCTGCAGGTATTCGAACAACGAACCATGAAATTGATTGGTTCCACCCTTGGTGGTAAATGTGAGGTCTCCCACCTGGCCATACTCGGCGGGAGCATTTTCGGAAGTCACCTTAAGTTCGGCAATCTCTTCGGTGGAAGGAAACATTTCAGGCGTCGGTCCGTTGCGAAGAACATCGGAAACCGAAAACCCATCCACCGTGAACTCGTTTTGCGCGGCGTGACTGCCGGCAACCGAGATGCCGTTGGATCCGGTGGGTCCACTCGAATCCACCTGAATCCCGGGCAACAGGGTCACGGCGTATAACGGAGTCGTACTCTTGCCACGAATGTTCAGGGGCAGATCCTTGATCTCCTGGCCGGTTTGCACGTCGCTAACGGTCGCGGTTTCGGTGGTGATCACGGGGACCGTCTCAGTGACGACGATTGACGTTCCCTTCGAACCGACTCGCAGCGCCGCATCCACGCGGATCTGGGCGCGCGGGTCGAGTGCAATGCCCTTGCGAACAAATTGCTCAAAGCCAGCCGCAACGACCGCTACTTGATAGTTTCCCGGCAGGAGGTTGAAAACTTGATAGTCACCCCGGCTATCGGAAACCGCGGTCCTTTGAATGCCTGTATCCACTTCGGTGACCGTGATTTGTGCCCCAGCAACAACCGCCCCGGAAGCGTCCTGAACAGTTCCCAGCAACGTTCCAAACGTGGACTGTGCCGCCAAAGGGGCGACGGTAAGGCACAGCATGAAGAGAAGCCTGCCGATTTGTTTCAGCATATGTTTTCCTTTTGTTCCCACAGTTTTGCTCACAAGTTACTTCAATAGCCCGAAAGTATCACCATAACTGACCAAATAGTCAAATAAATTTTAATAATTGCGAATTACATAAGGCTAAATCCACTGTCAGAAAGTACAGATGCCCAATATAACTTCTAGAATGACTGAACAGTCAAGTGAATTTTCGGTAAATGCAGCTTCAGAAGTCTGAATTCCGTCACGCCGAGGCCAGTTTTTCCGTCAGATATTCATCCTTGATTCCTGCAGTGGCCGGGGCAAAAGGGCAAAAAACGCTTTGCGGCCCCTTGCGCAAGGGCAAGAACGGCGTGAATGGTTCAGAACACCCTCGCGCGCCACGGGACCCGTTTGGCGCGGGCCGATGTCATCTCAAACCATGACATTCGGTCACTTTATCGATGGGAGTCCTTCCCGCTCACGGTTTCCCGCCGCCGCCCATCATTTCGCGTCCGGGCTTCGGGCCACGATTCGCGGCAAGCTATTGAATCCGCCGGGCTAGATTCTTACTCTCATTGGGACCAATCGAGAATTTCTGTGTTTCTCCGGTTGCCTGCGCCAGGAGCACAGCGGTTCTCTCGGGTGCAATGCCGTCTGCGCTCTTGAGTTCCCCCTCAAAACTGGTAACGAGACGGACTGTGTTGCTTGTCCGGTACAGGAGCTTGCCATTGAGAAACAACTCCGCACCGCCGGAAGCATACTTTATTTCGGCAATGCGGCTCGATGTAACTCGCAAACGATAGCTGGACGCGGTGCTGTGCGCCGGCGGGCGTACATTCCATTCCAGACCTTCTTCTAGGCGCCGCACCCCGGAGAGCCGCCAAGTAAAATCAAGGAACACGAGTGCGGCGGGCGAATAGCCACCGCTGTCGGGGGTATATGTCCCGTCCAGCGGATCGATTTGCTGCAGGAACTCCGATTGGCGACTGATAGCGTTGGTCCATTGCTGCATAAGATGAGCAAGATCGGCGGGCTTGCCGTAGTGCTCCATCCAGCGCGGTGCTCGCAAAGCGGTAAGGGCCTGGGACGCTCCTCCCCAGGAGTTGGGTGGAATAGGGCGCACAAACGTCGAGTCATCCAGAGCGATCGAAGGCAGGGGATATGGCGCCCAAAAGGCCTCGAGGATTGTGGATTTGCCGTTCGTAGATGATTTCGAAAAGTCTCTGGTCCACCACGTGTTCCCCGAGAACACGGCCGATGACGTCTCCGCGAATGCGCACAAAATGATCGTGAGCGTCCAGATCGTAGAACGAGGCATCCTCAGCAGAGTAGAGCTTGTTAGAATCGCGTCTCGGATGGCAGCAGCGTCGGTGAGCCACTCATCGGCCTCGGAGTTCTTTCCCAAGGCACGGGCCATGGCGGCCAGCGCAACGCGTCCGCCATAGACGGTGGCGGAGAGATCGGGACTCAAACGGGGGAGCGCGGGGACCGGCGGACATTTGCGGGCATCCGAATCCGGGCAACGGTTGGGCATTCCGGCCCAACGGGGGCTGTTGTCATGTCCCGTGTCCCAGGTACAAAATCCTTCGCATAGGCCGGAGTGCCGAGTATCGCGATAGCGGCGGAGCCACCCGTCCCAGCGACCGCACCCAAAATACGATTTCTCCAGCAGCTCGGAGTCTCCCACGCGTTGTGAAAGCTCCCATGCCGTGGCCGCAATCGGCACCACCATCTGAATCTGTCCAAACCCGATTTCGCTCGTCGTCGATAGGCAGGGAAATTGCCCATCTGGTTTCTGGAGAGCAAGAAAAACCATGTGATTATTGCGGGCGAGATCCGGCGTGCACCATCGAATAAACGAGCCCTTCATGAGGTCCGCATTCCAGCCAGATTCCGCGATAGCTGCTGCCTTCAATCAATACAGGTTCGGAGTAACCCGATACCATGTGACATTGTGGGCCAGGACATCAAGCGCGGCCGCATACGTACTCTGATAGTGCGTGTCCTAGTTTCGAAGGAAAGATACAGGCGGGGGAAATTTTGCTGAATGGCTGATCGCGGTCTGCTTGAGAGTGCCCAACAGGCGACGGCAGCAATCGCCGCTCCCGTATCAGTCGCGGACTTGGCAGAGAAAGTCACGCCGCTTCATATCCAACCAACTCCGCTCGCCCGGCAGATTTTCAGGATGGAGCTTGCGCTCACCGTAAGCGCTCGTCAGCCGAATCCGTGCGATGGCTCAACTTTTCGATTTAAGTAGATGGCGACCAGGTCATAGGTCTTCAGTTCGGGGATCACGATTTCCCAGCTATCACCATGGCCTTGGAACTTCCGCTTTGGTCTCGTTAAGCGCGTCCGGCGATAGCATCTCGACTTTCTCTACCGGGGATTGCACCTGTAACGCGAATCCCTTTTCCAACTCTTGCCTGATAGTTAAGAACATGTAATACAACGCGGCTGATAGTTGGTCTGGTAGGCGACATTGCTGAGAATATGGCTTCTCGCGGCTCGACTGTCACCAGTTCGGATGATTTCGAATAACGCTCGAATGAACGAGAACATCTCACTCGGCAGATGGCAAAGCCGGCATCGTAAACAGCCGATCCTTTCCCGCGGGATCAAGGTATTGCACCGAATCGGGTATCTTACGTTTGGAAATTCCCAAAAGCGCCGCTAATCCGAAATCCTGATTCGCCGAAGCAGATCCGGTTGAAAATAGCGACGCATCCTGAACCACAATCAGCGTGCCGCCATCTTCGTTCACCCATTTGCAAGCATGTCGCACCAGCCCTTACTGAAGGGATTCGTGTTCGGCAGAACAATGACCTTATATTGCTTAAGTCGCTTCCGTGCGGGGGCTGGTAGTTGAACAGAACATCGTAGTTCAGATCATTCTCTGCAAGTTGATTCAGATAGGAAACCACCAGCGTCGGTTGTGTCACTCAGAATGGCGGCCCGCGCCAGGGATTGCGGATGAGTGTAGTACTGTTCGTTGTGCTCGAGAGAACTGTTATAGGCTCCCATGGCTTGCAAGTCCTCCATGGCCTCCGGGACATCCAAAATAGACATCGCGAAGCGAGCGCCCTTCGAAGTATGCTTCGAGGCTGGCGTGATACATGGCGCACTCTGCGATGGCGAGTTGCCATTTTTCAGGCTGCATGGAATTCAGCATGCGGTCACCGTTGTGGCGCAACCCATCCTCCATGGAGACGGGGCGCCAACCTTCGCTCACTCCATAGTTGTAGCGCAGCAGGCCGGCATTGGTGACCATGTACGGTTTGTCTTTGTCCGTGTAATAGCCGGGTTCGTTTCCATCCTCGGTCGTCACGCCATTTTGCAGCCTTTGCCAGGTGTATATGCCTTGGTTATAGTTCGACATGATGACGAACTGCGGATTGATTTTCGAAGCGGCTACTCGTACAACACATCGATCAGGTGAGCCACGTCTTCGGCTCGATAGTAAGCGAATGTATTGTCAATCCACAGCGCATCGGCGCCGGCGCTTTCACTGCGGCTTCTACCCGTTTTTTCGAGATCGATCCATGCCTGGATTCGTGATGTCAGCCATATAGCGGTTGGGGCGGCTGTAAAAAAGCGGCGCCTCCGTAAAGTCGAATTTGACCCAGGCGATACTGGCAGGCACGTGCTCGAACATGTCTTTCCAGAACATATTGCCGATCGGAAATATAGGCGGCCACGTCGAATGTGGTTCTGATGGCAAAGGCTGATGTATTGAGTGAGCACCTTTGCCTGCTCCAATTCCGTTGACGGAGAAAAGCCGTTGCTCCAAGTGACCCAGGCCCAGTTGATGATGAGCAATCTTAAGAAATTCGATGGTTCGTGGGTTATACCAGTCGCGCGTAGCCTGCAACATCTGGAGAGGATCGTCTTCGCCGTAGTGTGCCCATCCCGTGAGAAATCCTTTCTCCGCCTCGATCGGCCCACCATCCCAGCGTGTGCTTCGGAACTTCCCAGTTTGCAGCCAAGGAGGAATTGTGGCTGGATTCAGGATCTTGCGCTCGTGCAGATGACGGCTTGAGATGGTTGCGGACAGGCTATAGTCTGTGCCTCGCAAGGCCGCTGAGGACGATCCCTAACGCGCAGACAGCGAGAGCCAGCATGAAGAGCCGCGCGCGGCGCAATGAGTTTCGACATTTTGCCACGGATCTCCCTGGAGAAGTTGTGGAGCGCATCGCTCAGATTTCCGCTCAAGAAGCAGATTTTGACTTCAGTTCGTAGGAAGCTCCAGATAGTGAGTCACACGAACCTGAGCTGGAGACGGACAGATGCTTCCAGACTATCGATATCGAATTCTTGTAAAGGTCGAGACAAAAAATTCGGAGCGTCCTGAGGAAAGGTGATTGGCAGATTCAGAAGATAACTGAAACTACGCATGCCGTTGCTCACGACGATTTCAGAAAACAAATCCGGCGCGATGGCCGCAGCGACCAGAGCTACGCTCTGCGTGCGAATGCCGCCTACGTCAAGCCTGACTTTGGCAACACCTGAGCGTTTCTGGGCCCAGCGAGTGGCTGCAATGAGTTGCGCAGCTTGCAAGCCAATAGTGCGTTCCCATAACATCCGGACGATTGAGCAAATTCATAAGGCCGGTTATCTTTCCAGGAGTTGCCTATAAGGATCACGTCCAGTGCCAGCACCTGGTCTCCGTAAGCAATCGGATCCGAGACAACATCGGTGCTGCTTCTTTGCCTTCGTCATTCATAACGATGGTTACGGGCGCAGTATCGGAGCTTTGCAAAATGGAGCGGAGCCACACTCCGTTCGCGCTTAAGTTGTCGCTTGTTCCTAGGAAATAGGCGTGGACTGGATATCTCTGCGCTTGTCGGTCGCGACTTTCCATGCTTGTTGAACGTCAACCGGTTTGTAACGAACGATGTCTTGAGTTTGTCCCGCTCGCTGATCGCCCAGTTCGCTTCCGCAGGCGAGTCCGTTGGGATGGGATTTCTGGTGATCTCGTTCGCCAATTTCTGTGCGAGACCGAGATAGTCAGATTGTCTTTCGGCAGACCAACTCAGTTGGTCATAACTCTTGAGTTCGGAAGCGACCCCATCTTCGTTGTCAATCAGAGGGAGATCGAAATGTTTGCTGAAGAAACGATAGTCAGCGAGCCGATTGTCCAACAGATAGTTATGTGTACCGGGGTCGCGATTCTCATGCCAGGTAAAGACATCTTCCTTTCCAAAAAGCCTGAAGAAGGCTGGATGTCGTCATAAACGCCGGACTTGACCAAGCCTGCTCTGAAACAACAGTCGTCTTCGGCATTGTAGCTTAGAAGCGTGGGACGGGGAGCCATCATGGCTACCAGGTGCGGGTAGTCGATGCCTTGCAGAAAATCCGGGGGTAATTGCTCAAGATCACCAAACTCGTCGTATCCGTTTGCCTCCAGCCTCGAACGAAGAGAAGAAAAACCCGCAACCGGATTGGTTGCTTTCACCCGCTCATCAAGCGAGCTTAAAACAATGGTCTGCCAGCCTCCGCCCGAGAGGCCGGTCACGCCGATGCGGTTCCGATCAACGTTCGGATCGTCGTATAGATAATCAAGACCTTTCCGCATTTCCAAATAAAAAAGGCCAACTCCATTCACACCCACAAATTCAATGCGCGCCAAACCAATGATCATTTGCTTCCTCGTGAGCTCTCCAAATGCAAACCATTCCAGACTGAGGCTCACAATCCCATGCCTGGCATAGTTGATGCAGCGTTTCTGCTTGAATTCCGTGGCTTTCCCAAGCGGACCAATGTGGCCGTGGACACTTAAGACTGCGGGCATCTTGCCGCTCTGGTTTTCAGGTTCGTAGAGAAGTGCGGTGGACTCGAAGCCCGGCACGATCTCGTAGCGCAATTTGCGAATGCGATATCCGTCGCTAGTTTCAATCACGCCAGCCTCTTCGAATTTGGGCGCTGAATCGACCCATTCCTTGGGCCATCCATGAAATACAACGTCATCGATCAAATGTCGCCGGAGCCGCGCGCCTCCGCAGTCCATGCCTGCGGGGGGCAGGGGGTCGGGGAGGCGAGGCGAGCGTTTAATTAGGTATTCCCGATTTGGAACTCTGCGGCCGCGGGAGCAATAATCTGGTATTGGAGCACAGGTTTTATGTACGGCTCTTCGATCACATTTAGATCCTTGTGTCGCTCTGCGCGAGGCGGCACCGCGCACAAAGGAGGGCCAGCAGCAGCCCTACAACTTGGTCACGAAGGCGCGATATTCTGAGCGACCGCCTTAACTCGAGGAGAACCGATTTATTGTTCGCGGCACACAGCGCGCGAAGTGACATTTTCTTTTTGAACCTCCTGTTTAACCGCTGGCATGTGAATGCGAGGAGACGGATAACGGAAATCTGTCATGTCGTATCGGATTGGCCGCCTGACGAAATGGGCCGATAGCGCGTTCAAGAAGGGCGACAGTCGCCGGTCAGAGAGGTGAAGTCATCCAATTGCCGAGCAGCAAAAGCGGACGGCCACATCACGCTGGAGACTTCCGCACGTAAGGCGCGCTGAAATGCGTTGACCACTGTACCACGCTAGAGTTGAGAAATCGCCAGCTTTGCTTATGCGTGTCAACTTCCATCAGCATATAAGCATTCGGATCGTAGCGAGTCGCCGCCATCACGTAATGCTGCGGGCCGAAGGTGTGAGCAAAATCAATCCATTTATGCCAGTGCCCACTGACAACTAACTGGATGGTGTCCTGATATTTCCGCAGAAGCGGATGCAGACCGTACCCGCCAATTTCGGCCGGCATGCAATCCCATAGCGGATAGTGGGTAAATACAAAAGTTGGTTTGCTGTTCGCGCAGCTCCGCCTCAAGCCAATTCAACTGGATCCTCTCCGAATGACCCAGTATCCGGATCGAATCCCTGGGAAGCGCTGTTCCAGGTATCGCCGAGCTGGTTGTTCAGGTGGATGAACTTCCATCCCTTGTATTCCACCATGTAATAGGGCTTCAGTTGAAATTTGGCAGCAAAAAGACGATGACTGAATTCCCGCGGGGAGCGGTGAACGTCGTAATCATGGTTGCCGAAGCCTACATGCACCGGCATCTTGAACCCATCGGTTATCTCTTTCGCGTTATCCAGTCTCGTTTTATTTTGGAAATAAAAGTCATAGTCGGTGGAAGGATAGTCATGAAAATAATCTCCGACCAGAAAAACCCTTTCAATCGCAGGTTGAAGGCTATTGATAAAATCACGGGCCGAGGTCAACCTCTCCGTGGTGTGAAAAATACTTTCTGTATCCTCCGGATTGCCTTCCGGGCCATGATAAAAGCCATCAATGATATGGGGATCGGCAACAATGGCGAAGTAAAAATATTGTCCCGAAGCATTGGCCTGAACTTCGCTTGCCCAGACTTTACGGGTTAGTGCTGCACCCAGCGATCCTCCGGCAAGGGCACCAAACTGACGTCTGTTCATCACACCGCAACTCCTGACCGTTTCACAAACCGATGATCGCTGTCGAAAGCGATTGACAAGGGAATAGTAGCGCTGCCTTAAATTCATCGCAATAGTATTGACCCACTCGATTGCTTGCATCCATGGAGTCAATGACGTAAAGGTGTCGCTATGCTTCGAGGCCTGCAGGATGGAATGACGGCTCAGGCGGATAATGTGAGTCAACGCTCTATGTGGCGAATTTTCCCCGGGCGTTATCGATCTTCCGGAAAGCAAAAGCAGGTGCACGCGCTCAAGCGCTACAATCAACCCGCAGAGGGATCACCGTAACCGCGAGCAATCATTAGGGGTAGTCATGGATCTCCACCATCTCAAAGTTTTCCAGGCTGCAGCACGAACGGGATCCTTTACCGCCGCGGGCCGTGACCTTTCGCTTTCACAGTCCACGGTTTCGCTTCATATCAAGCAACTCGAGGAGGAGTTCGGCTGTACGCTCTTCCTCCGCACCAAAAAACGAGTGTACCTGTCCGACGCAGGCCGGGTGCTGCAGCAGCACGCGGAGCGCACGCTCGCCGAACTGAAAGACGCTGAACTCGCCGTACGCGAATTCTCGACCTCTCAGCGTGGAACCATCCGCCTTGGAGTCGGGGCAACCACTCTCATTTACCTGTTCGCTGGGATTCTTTCAGACTATCGGCGGAAATATCCGCTTATTGAGATTCTTGTGGTCACCGGGACTACCGAGGCTCTGATTCAGGCCCTTCTCGATCACACGGTTGACATCGCGGTCGTCATGTCGCCGTCTGACGCACTCGCGTCCATCAAATCCGTTCCGCTCAGAGATGAGGAACTGGTGATCGTTCTCGATCCCGCGCACCCACTCGCCGGGAAGTCACAACTCTCCCCGCATGATCTCAAGAGCCTTAACTTGATTTCCCATCTACGCGGAACCGGGATGCAAATTCTGCAGCAATCGTACTTTAATCGTCTTGGCGCGTCTCCACGAGTCGCCATGGAACTGGAAAATAACGAGGCCATCAAGAGCCTCGTCAGAGCCGGTTTGGGAGTCGCGTTGCTTCCGCTCTGTTGCGTCACCGGCCCGCACGGGCGCGGCCTCCTCTACAAACGGATCTGCCACTTCCCCATGCACCGCAAACTCCTACTGGCAGTAACGGATTGGCGAGTTCACCCTCCGGCGACGCGCCGCCTTGCGCGCCGCATTATCCAGGCTCTCAGCTCAGGTGAGACAGCTGCCGATGCGCAACGCCTTATTGAGAAACTCGACACACGCGCCTAGCGCGATCGGAAATCAGCCACGCGAGAGAATTTCCTTCGTGACGCGCTGAACATGCGCACGGCTTGCCCGACTTACTGCCTTTCGTTGATACCGCTCCGCTCGGCCCGCTCTAGATTTCTTTCTTCTCGACCTTCTCGAGTCTTGTATCCGGCAGGCCTCTGCTGCCCGCCAGGCTGAAATCCTCCACATTGGTCAGAACGATGGCCGGACGGTCGGCACTCTGAGGCGCGTTGATGCGAAAAAAGTCGACATGCTGAGCGTTATCCAGAACGAAACCGGGTCGCGCGTCTTCTTTGAGGCACTCGATCTTAATGTCACTCATTTCCAACCCGCACACATGCCGGATGAGAAATCCCTGAGACGGAGTGATGCCGAACATGTTGGGGTCGGGATAGCGCTTTTCTTCGTCCGGGATCTTGCGCTCCGCGTCCTCCCGGGTGCCACCGCCGCGATGCTGGATCAGAATATTGCTCAGCCTGAGGTCTTCGATCTCGTGGCCGGGAATGCCGCTGATAACTGAGGACAAGGAACCGCTGGCATTCGAACAGACAATGTTGCTAATGTTTACCCGGTGCAATTTACCGACCCGAGTCTGCGCCGGAGCTCGCATACGACCGCCCAGGCGCAGGAAGATCGGCCCATCCACAATATCGCGCATCGTGATGTTCGTAATGGTCACATCTTCGAGTACTCCGCCGTCCACGCTCTCCAGCGCGAGGCCGTGGCAACCATCAAAAACGCAGTTGGAGATAGTGATGTTCTTGAATCCTCCAACCGTCTCGGTGCCGAACTTGATGCGTCCAGCACGGCCGACTTCGGCGCTCGGGGCGAAGTGCTTGTAGGTGCCATCCAGCAAAGTGCCTTCTTCAAAATCACCGCTCACCATGCAGTTAGTAATGGTGACCATCTCCGTGGTGCGAGCATAGCCCAATGCATAGGAGCTCTTCAGGCAAATGCCATCATCCCACGGCGAATTCACGCTGCAATTGGAGACGCGAACATTGCGGCAACAATCGACATCCATGCCGTCGCGATTTGTGTCGATCCTGAGGTTATCAATCGTCAGGTTGTCAACACCGGTTGCGAGGATTCCGAAGTGACCGCCGTGCAGAATTGCGAAATCACGCAGCAGAACATTGCGGCAATTCTTGAGAGCGACGGCTTTGTTACCCACCCCTGGATCTTCCGCCTTCGGTCCAGGTTCGTCTTGCGTGAGCCCGCCGCGGCTTAACCCTTTGCCCCAGATTAGCCCGGGTCCAAGAATCGAAACATTTTCCAGCCCTTCACCCC
Source organism: uncultured Acidobacteriaceae bacterium (assembly GCA_963697035.1). Classification (GTDB taxonomy): domain Bacteria; phylum Acidobacteriota; class Terriglobia; order Terriglobales; family Acidobacteriaceae; genus PALSA-270. The sequence goes on from CAVOMN010000007.1 coordinate 356,419, forward strand.
AGAGCAGGCTGTTGTGCCAGTGGCTGTGTCCAAAATCCTGATAGCTCCCCGCAGTGGGGCTAGGCTCAGCCGGATCATAGCCAGGAGTCCCGTCAGTAGGAGAATCAGCCGCCAGGATGACCGCGCCCGCCACGAGTTGCAAGGCCACGTTACTTTTCAAACGAATCGAGAAGCACGAATAAGTGCCCGCGGGGAAGAGAACGGTCCCGCCTCCAGCCTCAGACGCCGCTTCGATCGCGTGGTTGACGGCGGCCGTATCGAGCGTCTTCCCATCGCCCTTCGCGCCGAACGCCGTCACATCATGCGCAGCTGGCTTTGTGCCGATGCTATGACTCTCGGTTCCGTAGCCCTTGCACAACCCGGCAAAAGCGGCTGCGGCCACGCTGACTCCGGCGCATGTCGCGAAACTGCGTCTGGGGCTTTTCTGATCTGACATTCGATATCCTGGCTTGAGCAAATTTGCGGAGGAACTATATACGATCCGCGGAAGAAGCTGCAAAAAGGAGGCCGAAGAAATGCATACTCTCGCCTGACGGTAAGTGCATTCTGACTCCAGAGATGAAGCCCGTTCATCCTTCCCGCGCACAAATCATGGACGAGGCTGGGAGGTTCGGGATGGGGCAACAAGAACTTCAACTTCAGCCAGGGCAAGAGCTTCAGAAAGGGCGCCCTTCGGACGTGCATCCGTAATAAGTCGGTCAATAACATCCAACCGGCAGACCCTGAACAGTCCAGCTTTTTCGAGCTTCGAGGAGTCGGCGATCACGCTGAGCTCGCGCGCTTGTGCAATCATCGCGTGCGCAATCTCAGCTTCCTGGAGCGTAAAATCCATCGCACCTTCGACCTCGAGCGCGCCCACAGTAATCACGGCGTGAATGGCGTGAAACTGAGTGACCTGCCGGACGGCCAAGGCACCGAGATTTACCGCGGCTTCGTCCGAGTACTCACCGCCGATCAGGAATGCACGGTTTCCGTTGCGGCGGCGGGTCATGATCTGGGCGATCATTACAGAATTTGTAATGACGGTCAGGCCCGTTTGTCGCGCCAATTCTTCCGCAAAGACGACCGTCGTGGAGCCGGTATCAACCAAAAGTGTGTCACCGGGTCGGAACAAACCGGCTGCGGCGCGCGCGATTGCCCGCTTTTGCCGCAAACTCTCTGCCATCCGGGCACGAAATGGACCTTCTCCACTCGGTTGCGGCAGTGCCGCTCCCCCGTGAAATTTCGAAATCAGACTGCCCGATGAAAGCCGGGTCAAATCTCGTCGAATGGTTTCCGGCGAGATCTTGAGACTCTGCACGAGATCTTCAACCGTGAGCCGGCCACTTTCGCTGTCGCGCAGCAACTCAAGAATTCTTTCTCGTCTGTCGCGGGGGCGCATGTATTTCGATCTGTCCTGGAAAATTCTGTCTTTGACGGAACATGCCGCCAAGCCCAACCCGGGGTTGACCCAAGTTCACCTAAACACGGCCTAGGCTGGCATAGACTTTAGCACGAATGCTCTCGCGTTTCCTTGCAGCCCGAGCAGTCCGAAAAATTGTGCAAAGGCCTAAGGCGTGGTCAGTCCGGCAGCCGTAGAGTCGAAAGCGGTGCCTTAGGAACACAATTCATAATCGAGCCGAGGCTGCCTGTAGAATCTGGATCGTAGTTGGCAAAATGATCCGAGACCACGATGACTGGCGCTTCTATTGCGGCCTGAACCGGACTGGAGACGAATGTGAAAATGGTAGGGTGTGGGATTGTGATCATCTTCGCTGGATGTCTGATGAGTGGAATTGTCCGTGCAGAAAATGGGGTGGGGGCGAAACATGCGATTCGACATGTTGTCGTGATCTTCCAGGAAAATGTCTCATTCGATCACTACTTTGCCACATATCCAAACGCATTGAATTCGCCTGGCGAACCAAAGTTCGTGCCCTTGCCGGGTACCCCGAACGTTGACGGCCTTTCCGGCGATTTGCTGACGAACAATCCAAATTTTCTGAATGCAAAGAATGGAGCGGGTCGCACAAATCCATTCCGGCTGCGGAGGGATCAAGCGGCAACCGCCGATCAGGATCACGATTATCAACCAGAGCAGTTGGCATTTGACCATGGAAAGATGGACCTGTTTCCGTTGTCCGTTGGCAGCCCGGACGGACCTCGCGTACCTGGAGAGAAACGTGGCGTGCCTTCGACTACCGGACTCACCATGGGCTATTTTGATGGCAATACCGTGACCGCCTACTGGAACTACGCGCAGCACTTTGCCATGAGCGATCGTCAATTTGATGTGGTCTTCGGACCCTCCACTCCTGGCGCAATCAACCTGATCTCAGGTCAGACAAACGGCGCGGTAAACGATCAAAATGCGGAAGGCGGCATGGTGGAGGATGGCAACGGCGGCTTCACATTGATTGCCGATCCCCAGCCCTCGGGCGACATTTGCTCTACTACATCAGACGGACTGGCACATATGACCGGGCGCAATATTGGCAACTTGCTGACTGAGGCAAGTGTCTCGTGGGGATTCTTTCAAGGTGGATTCGATTTGACCGTCGTGAATCCAAACGGAACCACAGGCTGCCGCCGGAGTTCGCAGTCGCTCGCGAAATTGAACAAGCGCGATTACTTGCCGCACCATGAACCTTTTCAGTACTACAAATCCACTGCGAATCTGTTGCATGTGCGCCCCAAATCGCTCAAGACAATCGCAACCAATGAAGATGGCGCCGCGAACCATCAATACGACACTCACGATTTCGTGGATGCGTTGAAAGCTGGAAACTTTCCGGCAGTAAGTTTCCTGAAGGCGCCTGCATATCAGGATGGACACGCGGGATACTCCACTCCGCTGGACGAGCAGACGTTCGTCGTAAACATGATCAATCTGATCGAGCGGCAACCGGATTGGGAGCACGCGGTCGTGATCATTGCCTATGACGATTCAGATGGATGGTACGACCACAGGATGGGCGAGATCGTAAACGGATCGGAATCCAAACTGGATGCGCTGAACAGCGATAGCAAATGTGGCGATGGAGCGACCGCGCTTGGTGGGGTAAATCCGGCGACCAAACACGCCTATGGCCGGTGCGGATTTGGGCCGCGACTGCCTTTATTAGTGATCTCACCCTGGGCGAAACCGAACTATGTAGACCACACGGTGACGGACCAAACTTCTATCCTGCGTATGATCGAGGATATTTTTCTGAACGGTAAGCGACTGGGACAAGGATCATTTGATGTCAATTCGGGCTCGCTGGACAGCATGTTCGACTTCACTCCGGACAAACCGCAGAACCCGCGCAAAGCCTTCTTGGCTCCGGATACGGGTCTCGTTAAGTCTGTACAACCATAGTTGTCAAAACATTTCCGCATTTCCTCTAATGTAAGGATGCAACATCGTGAAGCGGTGGACCCGTAGGAACCTGATAAAAGATGCAAGCCTCATCGCGGCTGGAACGCGGGTTCTTGGTTCGCGATCGTTGAGAATTCAGCCTGACATGAACTCATGCGGGCAGGGAGCGACCGCAAAGGCCGTGTCGCGCACGCTGGACGCCACCAGGCTACGGCCATTCGTTGACCGCTTGCCGCTACCACAATTGATACGTCCAGAGGAGACCCGTTCTTCTCCTGAGCATAACGTAGTAGATGCACCATACTTGAAAATCCGGATTCGCGAGGTCTGGGACAAGATGCACCGTGATCTGCCGCCTTCCCGCCTGTGGAGCTACGGTGAGAGTTCGGCTCCTGTACTCCTCGAGGCCAGAACTCGTGAAGGAGTGCTGATCGATTGGTGGAATGAACTGCCGGTGAAGCATTTTCTACCGCTTGGGCCGCCGGCGCACTTCATGCCCATGGCCCCTGAGACACGAACCGTAGTGCACATCCACGGCGCACGGGTACCCGCGGACAGCGATGGATATCCGGAGGATTGGTTCGGACCTGGCAAGAATAAGCTTTGCCACTACCCTAATCACCAGGACGCAGCGGCACTATGGTTTCATGATCACGCAATGGGCGTGAACCGTCTGAATATTTTTGCCGGCTTAATGGGTTGGTACATACTGCGTGACGAAGCCGAAGACAAGCTCGCATTACCCTCTGGGAAGTACGAATTGCCTTTGCTCATTTACGACCGTAGTTTCGATCCGCGCGGGCAGTTGTACTATCCGAGCCCACCCGATGAAGGTGCCTGGGCTGAAGAATTTCTAGGCGACGCGATGGTTGTGAATGGAAAGGTGCAGCCCTCCCACGAAGTAGCGGCGCGGAAGTACCGCTTGCGGATTGCCAACACAGCGAACTCCCGATTTTTCTCGCTGGAATTTTCAAACGGTCAGGGCTTTGAGGTCATCGGGTCCGACCAGGGGCTACTGCCAGCGCCGGTAGAGTTGAACCGCCTCGTGTTGGCGCCGGCGGAACGGGCAGATATCGTAGTTGATTTCAGCCCTGCACGGGGGGAAAACGTGATCTTGACGAGTGACGCGCTGGCGTTGATGCAATTCCGCGTCGGCAGCGAGAAAGAAACCGTTGAGAGCCGTGTCCCCCGCGAATTGCGGCCGCTACAGCGTATTCGCGAGAATGAAGCGATCCGCACGCGAGTCATGACATTGAACGAGTTCGACAGCGACGAGGGCGAACCGATGGTGATGCTGCTCAACCGCAAGCGTTGGGCTAACCCGGTGACGGAGATTATGCGGCTGAACACGACGGAGATTTGGAGCCTGGTGAACCTGACTGAGGATGCTCATCCCATCCATCTGCATATGGTTCGCTTCCAGATTCTCGATCGGCAGAGCTTTTCCAGATTTGATTATCTTTCGAACGAAACGCTACGTTTCACGGGCCCGAGGACACCCGCACCTCCCCACGAGACGGGGTGGAAGGATGTGGTGCAATGTCCCGGAGGCATGGTGACGCGAATCATCATTCCGTTCGACGGCTATTGCGGAAGGTATCTATGGCATTGTCATATTCTCGAGCACGAAGCGAACGAGATGATGCGGCCATATGAGATCGTCGGGTAGTTCCGGCCATCTCGCTCTCCTGGCCTGGAAACTGTGCATTTGGAAACCGCCCGCCTTACAGCAAATGGGTCATGATGCGCCCGTGCGGAACCCTTGGACAAATCAAGTTTTTTTGCATCTCCATTTTAGTTCTTCTTACTTGACTCCAAGTTGTCCATGACATAGATTGCGCGCACAATGGAATTCGATTTCGGTTAAGGCCCCCATGAACAAACACTACTTCTGGACAACATTCACAGCGGCGGTCCTTTGCTTTCCTTTAGGCAGGGTATGTCTGCAGACCATTCAGGGGGAGCCGCAACCGGCCTACTTGAATCCAGCACTACCTGTGGATCAGCGCGTGCACGACCTCGTCGCGCGCATGACGCTGGATGAAAAGGCTTCGCAGGTGGTACATGATGCCGCGGCAATTCCTCGATTGCAAATCCCCGTCTACAACTGGTGGACGGAGGCCCTGCACGGAGTAGCTGTAGGAACCGCCACCGTCTTTCCCGAGCCCATTGGCTTGGCCGCAAGCTTCGACGAGCCTTTGATTCATAACGTGGGTACCGCGATCGCGATCGAAGCACGTGCCAAACATCACGAGCAGCTTCGGCACGGAAATTATCTCGGGGTAGGGCTGGATTTCTGGTCACCGAATATCAATATCTTTCGTGATCCCCGTTGGGGACGTGGGCAGGAAACGTATGGCGAAGATCCGTATCTCACTGGACGCATGGCCGTGGCCTATGTCACCGGCATGCAGGGCGACGACCCCAAGTATCTGCGCGTGATCGCAACTCCCAAGCACTACGCGGTGCACAGCGGACCGGAACCTCTGCGCCACACCATGGATGTGCAAGTCTCCAAGCACGACGAAGAAGACACCTATCTCTGGGCATTCCGCGCTGCCGTCACCGAAGGCAAAGCAGGGTCGGTCATGTGCGTATTTAACAGCGTGAATGGCGAGCCAGGCTGCGCCAATTCGTTCTTGCTGGAGGATCAATTACGGGACAAATGGAACTTTCAAGGTTATGTCGTAACGGATTGCGATTCCATTGTGGACATCTACCGCGGCCATCACTATGTGCAATCGTTGGCGGAAGCGGCGGCTATTTCCATGAAGCGCGGCACAGATTTGGATTGCAATGATCCTGGCAACGACTACGCACGCTATATCGACGCCGTTAAGCAAGGATTGTTAACGGAAAAAGATCTGGATGTAGCAGTCACCCGGTTGATGAAAGCGCGATTCCTGCTCGGCATGTTTGATCCCCCGGAGACGGTATCCTACGCGCAGATTCCCTTCAGCGAGAATGACAGCGAGCCGCACCGGCAACTGGCGCTTCAAGCGGCGCGAGAGAGTATCGTTCTTCTAAAAAATGACGGGATTTTGCCGTTGAAGTCAAGGATTAAGAGGTTTGCGGTAGTCGGCCCACTCGCGGATCAGATCGAGGTGCTGGAAGGCAACTACAATGGCACGCCATCGCGAGCGACCTCTGCGCTGGAAGGAATCCGAAAACAATTTCCCTCCGCTCAAATCTCTTTCGAGCCGGGAACGCTCTTTCTGCGCAGTAAAGATGTGATTCCGGCGGAAGCGCTTACCACGAGCGATGGTAGACCAGGGCTTAAAGCCGAATTTTTTCAAAATCGAGATTTGCAAGGGCCTCCACAGGTGAGTCGTGTCGATTCCCAAGTTAATTTCGTGTTCACCGAGCAACCGCCGGCTCCAGGTATGGGAAAGCTGAACTTCTCGGCGCGCTGGAGCGGCTTCCTTACGGCAAAGGCTTCTGGAAATTATCAGATAGGCGCGAGCGGCCTCGACGGTTGCCGCTTGTGGCTTAATGGCCAGCTGTTGGTGGATCATTGGAGTAACTGCGTGACCACCACCAAAGCAATTCAACTCATAAAAGGTCGCAAGTATTCGGTGAAGCTTGAATATTGGCGAGGTGGGGGCGCGGCCAGAATCAAATTGTTATGGCTGCCCCCGCAAAATGATCCTCTCACTGCGGCACTGGCAAGCGCAAACAAGGCGGACGTGGTCGTGGCAGTGGTTGGCATCACTTCGGAGCTTGAAGACGAAGAATCACCCGTGAATCTTCCAGGTTTCAAGGGTGGAGACCGCACTAGTTTGGACCTTCCCCAAGAGGAGGAGGACCTGTTGAAGGGTTTGAAGGCCACGGGCAAGCCCTTGGTTATCGTGTTAATGAACGGTAGCGCCCTCGCAGTAAACTGGGCGAACGAGAATGCCAACGCAATCTTGGACGCATGGTACTCCGGAGAGGAGGGAGGAACAGCGATTGCCGAAACACTAGCCGGTATCAACAATCCCGCAGGGCGTTTGCCGGTGACGTTTTACAAGAGCGTAGATCAATTGCCTCCATTCGAGGACTATGCGATGACGAACCGGACGTACCGCTATTTTTCTGGCCAACCTCTGTACCCGTTTGGATACGGGCTGAGCTACTCCAAATTTTTATACAGCGATTTGAAACTCTCAAGCTCAACTCTGGATGCCGGGAACTCGTTGCATGTGGATGTCAATGTGCGGAACATCACCCAGCGCGATGGCGATGAAGTGGTGGAATTGTATTTGACTCCTCCACAGACACCGGGCGCTCCCATCCGCTCGCTGCGCGCGTTTGCCCGCGTGCAAATAGCCGCCGGGAAGACACAACCTGTCCACTTCACTCTCGCTCCTCGCGATCTGAGCACGGTCAACCGGGCAGGAGATCGTGTGGTAGCCGCTGGAGAATATCGTATCAGCGTGGGCGGAGGACAACCGGCTACGGAGGCACCAGCCGCGCAGTCTAATTTCAGCATCCGGGGAGCACTAGCGTTGCCGGAGTAGAACAACCTGCAGCGAGGCCATACATTACAGATCATTGATTTCATGAATGCTAGTGATTTGTCCGGTCAATGTGGTTGCAGCAGTCCCCACGCTCGCGTACTATTTGCCCGCGGAGAATGAATGTTGCGATTTTGTTTAATTGGTGTTGGCCGAATCGGACGCCTGCATGCTCAGAATGTTTCTCTAACGGATGGGGCCACCATCGCGGCGGTGGCAGATCCTGATCTCAAAGCCGCAGCCGCGGTGGCCGAGAAGTTTGGGGCTCGGGTCTTCGCGGAAGCTGGCGAAGCCATAAATTCCGTAAAGGTCGATGCTGTCTTAATATGCTCGCCGACCGATACCCACGTTGCAATGATTGAACTTGCGGCGGCCGCCCGCCTGCCGATTTTCTGCGAGAAGCCGGTCGATCTCAACATCGATCGCGTGATCCGAGCCATGAAAGCGGTCGAAAGCGCGGGCGTATTCTTCACCATCGGCTTCCATCGGCGCTTTGACCCTGCCCATCGCGAGGCGTTCGAAGCCCGGGTTAGTGGCCGAATCGGCCGTCTCGAGCAAATGACACTGATTGCCCGGGACCCGGCCCCGCCCCCTCCCGAGTATGTGCGCCGGTCAGGCGGAATCTTCCGCGACATGATGATCCACGATATTGATCAGGCGCGATACCTGGCCGGCGAGGAATTCATCGGTGTGATCGCGCGCGGCAGTTGCATGATCGATCCTAAATTCGAAGAACTGGGAGATTTCGACACCGCCACCGCGCTTTTTTGGACTTCCACGGGACTGACCTGCACCATCCAAAATAGCCGGAGATCGGTTTACGGATTCGACCAGCGGGCGGAGTTATTCGGAGAGCGCGGAGTCATCCGGGTGGGAAACCCCCGGCAGAGCACGCTGGCAATTGAAGATTCCACTGGAGTACATGGCAGTTCCCTCCATCATTTTTTTCCTCCCCGCTACAAAGACGCTTACCGCAACGAACTGCAGCATTTTATTGCAAGCATCACCGAAGGACTTCCGCCAGAGCCGAGCATCAGCGATGGCTATAAGTCGATGATAATGGCCAATGGCGCAACCACTTCTGCACGCGAAGGGCGCGCTGTTACGCTTGTTTACGACGATGACACAACGGCTCCCGTTTTGAGTAGTCATGCTGGTGACCGCGACTCAAGAGGCCGATGAAAATCTTCGGGATTCTAGCAACCTCGGCTGCCGCGCTCTCGATCTTCATCGCTCCGGGATATACCGCAGACGCAACCGCTCATCCCTCTGATCGTGAAGGATACTTCCTCTCCCTACTGGGAGGCGGTGTATGCCGGGGGCTGCCAAGCGGGAAAGAGATCTAAAGGTGACGGTGCCGCGGCTTGGGGCTCAGTCTGAAATGGATATCGCGGGACAGATATCGATTCTCGAAAACGCGGTTTCGCAGCACCCCCAGGCCATCGTAATCGCGTCGACTTCTTACTCCGCGCTGGGGCCCCCAATCGACGAAGCCGCTTCAAAAGTCATCATCGTGGGCATTGACTCCAAAGCTGACTCGAAAAAACTCACCTCGATGCTGACCACGGATAACGTGGAGGGCGGCCGGATGGCCGCCCGTGCCCTTGCGCAGGCGATCAAGGCTCGATACGGCCAAGCCGAGGGCGAGGTCGCCATCATTTCAAATCTAGCCGGTGCGTCTTCACTTCATGATCGTACGATGGGGTTCAAGGAAGCACTCGGCAAAGAATTCCCCGGGCTGAAAATCGTTGCCACCCAAATTGGAGATGGCCAGTCGACCACAAGCTTGAACCAGACCATGGATGTGCTATCCGCATTCCCCAGCCTTCGTGGTCTGTTTGCGGATGCGGTTTTCAGCGGCTTAGGCGCGAGCCAGGCCGTAGGCGAGGCGAAGGCTCAAGATCGGGTGCAAGTAGTTAGCTTCGACAGCAGCGACCAACTTGTGAAGCGCTTGGAACAGGGGGTAGTAAAAGCGCTGGTAATTCAGGACGCATATCGCATGGGCTATGACGGAGTAAAGACTGCTCTAGCCGCGAGCCGCGGTCAAAAGGTTCCCGCCTACGTTGACACCGGCGCCAAGCTTGTCACCAAAGAAAACCTGAAGACGGATCAGATCCAGCGACTCCTGAATCCGAACCTCAGCTGCCAGTGACGGTGGTGAACGACACCATGTCCGGAGTCCCAGCCCATCCACTTCTCCGGCTGGAAAATCTTGACAAGCATTTTCCCGGCACGCATGCGCTCAAGGATGTCAATCTGGACTTTGTTTCGGGTGAAATTCACGCGGTAGTTGGTGAAAATGGCGCCGGGAAATCCACACTCATCAAGATTCTCACCGGCGCCTACGTTAAAACATCGGGACGAATGATCTGGGAAGGCCGTGAAATCTCAATTTCATCACCCCAGGATGCTCTTGCGCTGGGCATCGACGCCGTCCACCAGGAGATGGTCTTGTGCCTTCACCTGACCGTTGCCGCCAATATGTTTCTCGGCTCGGAGTCCACCAGTCTCGGGCTGTTGCGCGAACGGGAAATGCGACGCCGCGCGCAGAACATTTTGGATGATTTGGGATTTCACCTTTCCGCCGGAGCTCTGCTTTCAGACCTTACCATTGGGCAGCAGCAATTGGTTGCTGCCGCCCGCGCTGCCATGCGGCAGGCTCGGCTCGTCATCTTCGATGAGCCTACTGCTTATCTGACACGCAGCGAGACGAACGAGCTTTTTGCCCTTCTTCGCCGGCTACATCGGCAGGGTGTAACGATCATTTATATAAGCCATCGTCTGGAAGAGATTTTCGAGCTTGCGACGCGAGTTTCCGTCTTTCGCGACGGCCGTTTGATCTCAACCAGACCAATTGAGCAAACCGGCCGGGATACGATTATCCGCGATATGGTTAATCGCCCCATCGAGCAGGTGCACTACAAGGAACAAGTTTCACTCGGTGATGAACTCTTGAGGGTCGAGAGCCTGTCAGGTATTGGGTTTGAAGATATTAGCCTGAGCGTTCGGCGGGGCGAGATTGTCGGGCTTTACGGGTTGGTAGGCGCGGGGCGATCGGAATTTGCACACGCGTTGTTCGGACGAAGACCGCATACAAGAGGGCGGGCGTTCTTGAAGAACAAGCCTTTCGCTCCATCCAACGAGGCGGAGGCGATCGAGAATGGTTTAGCACTGATCCCCGAGAGCCGCCGCGATCAGGGCCTTTGCCTCAATCTCGCAATCAATCTCAATATCAATCTTCCGGTGTTTCGCCGAATCAGCAGGCTTGGCATTGTTGACTGGCGCGCCGAGCGCGCGAATTCGGAAGAACAAATCGAAAGACTGGGCATTCGCACTCCTTCCCGGTCTGCCGAGGTGTCCACGCTTTCTGGAGGCAATCAACAGAAGGTGGTCATTGGAAAGTGGCTGACTCACGGTGCCGATCTCTACCTTGCCGATGAGCCAACTGCCGGGGTCGATATTGGAACTAAGCACGACACATACAAATTATTTGCCGATCTGTTGAACCAGGGTGCCGGACTCATACTTATTTCTTCATACCTGCCAGAAGTATATGACCTCGCGGATACTCTGCATGTATTCAGAAAAGGACGATTGGTCGCCAGCTATGAGCACGGCGCAACCTCGCACGAAACAATCCTGGCCGATGCCATTGGCGGATGAGAAGCACTATGTCGCAACCAAGCATGAATCCACCGGGCCGGCGCAAATCAAGCGGCGGACAATTCCTTGCCAGCAACTTCGGTTTCTTGCTCAATTTCACATTGTTGGGGTTGCTGATCCTCTTGTGGATCGTGCTCGGTCTGACAACCAAAGTATTTTTCACCGACGAAAATATTAAAAACCTGATGCGCCAGGCGTCGCTTTGGGCGATATTGGCGGTGGGTCAGACATTCGTGATCATCGAAGCCGGCATCGATCTCTCGATGGGCGCCGTTGTGGGCCTGACAAGCGTAGTAATTGCAATGCTGCTCACGAGCAATGTACCCATATGGTTGGCGATCGTCATCACGTTGCTCCTTGGAGTTGTCATCGGCGCGGTAAATGCCTTCGGAATCACCAAGCTCGGACTTCCGCCTTTCATCATGACATTGGCGGGCCTGACTTCACTCCGGGGCGTGGCTCTCCTGCTCACCAACGGAGGCCCGATTGCAGGCCTACCCACTTCGTTCACCAGTTTTTCGCGCGCTGAACTATTCGGTTTGCCGATGTTGTTCTGGATAGTCGTCATCGTCGCGATTCCAGCCTATGTGCTTCTGCACCACAGCCGGTGGGGGCGCTACATCTTTGCGACAGGCAGCAATCCCGAAGCTGCGCGCCTCTCCGGTGTGAACGTTACCCGCGCGATGTATCTTGCCTACATTGTTTCCAGCGCATCCGCGGCGCTGGTTGGAATTCTTGTTACCAGCCGCCTAAGTATCGGCATCGCGACGACCGGCGATACCTGGGAACTGCAAGCCATTGCCGGATCGGTGATTGGCGGAGCAAGCCTTTTCGGTGCGGTAGGAAGCGTTGTGGGACCGCTGCTTGGAGCGACCCTCCTTTCAACAATCAATCAAGGCGCGAATCTCCTTAATGTCAATGCGTTCTGGCAGCGAATCATTACCGGCGTATTGATTATTGTAATCGTGTTCCTGGATCAGTTGCGGCGCCGGAAGAAAACCTGAGCGAAGCAAGCACATTCACACCAGATTGTTTACGGGTAGAGTTCAGGAGGACACGTTGATGGTCACTGAAGCAAAGGGCTTGCAAGGGCGCTTCGCCCTGGTCACCGGCGGAGGTCAGGGAGTTGGCGCGGAAACTGCCAAGTTATTCGCTATGCGGGGCGCCGCGGGAATTGCGATTTGCGGTCGTGATCGCGGCAAACTGGAAAGTACCGCTCGAGACATCGAAAAGCTGGGCGCAAAGAGTTTCGTTTTCCCTTTAGATCTGGCGAACGTCGAGCAGTGTTTTGCGTTCGTGGATCAAGCTGGGAGCTCATTTGGGCGGATCAACACGCTAGTAAACGCGGCCGGAACAACGGATCGGGGATCGATTGACAATGCCGATCTCGCTTCATGGGAGCTGCAATTTGCTGTAAACGCCCGCGCTCCCTTCTTTCTAATGCAACGAGTGCTTCCATGGATGAGGAAGGCCGGTGGAGGGACAATCGTAAACGTGATCTCCATTGTCTCCCATGGTGGCCCGCCCTTCCTTACCACATATTGCGCGGCCAAGGGAGCCCTCGCGGTCATTACCAAGAATGTGGCTAATTCAGTAGTCGCTGATCGAATCCGGGTGAACGGGCTCAATATGGGTTGGACGAACACACCTCAGGAGACTCGCATTCAGACCGAATTTCATAAGAGGGCGCCCGACTGGCTGGCGGAAGCCTCCCGGCAACAACCGTTCGGGCGGCTGCTGGAGCCGATTGAAATTGCGCGTGCGATCGCATTCTTAGCATCCGATGAGTCAGGGTTGATGACTGGGTCGGTCGTGGACTTCGACCAGCATGTAGTTGGGACATAGTTGAGAGGTTGAGAGGAATCAGTTCTGCCGAAAGAATAAAGGTTCCTTTCAACCAATCCCTATCTTGGTACTTAGGATGACGTCGGCCCGCGGCGAATCTCCAACACCTCCACCTTATGCTCCGCTGGAAGCTGAAGTCGAATTCCGTGGCGAAACTGTTCACCGGTGTAGGAGGCCTGCGCTCGTCCCGTGATCACGGAACGAAGCACGAATGCCCCATCCGGGAAAACGGGCAGTTCGATAATAACTTCCTGGAGATGCGATTCGTTCTTGAACACTGCAATCATACCCTCACCCTGGCGGCTCAGCCGCGCAAACCCATCCCACGTTACGGCTCCCGGTCCCTTCCATTCGCCGAGGGGAAAGAAGCCCTCAAGCATCGGGACTTCTTTGCGAAGTGCCTTGAACCAGCGAATTTTCTCGCCATACCAGGCCTGCTGCTCCGCGCTCAACTTCCGCAGGTCTCCAAGCAGCAGCGGCCCCGCCCCCATGGCTGTTACCAGACGTTCTTCGATTGACCCCATTTCGGCTTGCAGGTTGCCAATCAGCATCGTCTCGGCTGGCACCGCCAATGACCGGTGGTAGAGCAAAGTCCGCGCCTGACGCGGCCCGGCAGCATCCGGCCATCTATCTTCCACATTGCTTAGCCAATCCACATCCCCGGCACCCAGCAGGCCATAGTCAATCGTGTGCTTCTGTCCCCAAACTTCAAAAGTGATGTCCAGCAGCACATCGGGATGCTCACTATATATATGATCGGTCACATACTGAATGCCTTCGTAGATGCCTTCCAGAGATTGGGCCCACGAACCATGATCATGGTCCGTCGCGTAACAGCCGGGAGACTCACCGTAGGCATTGAACACTGTGGTGAGATCAATTTTGACGTATCGCAGATTGTAGCGGCCAATCAGGTCGCTGATACGCCTCGCGGATATCTCTTTGTACGGTGAGGCGAGGCACATCACCGCGCGCGAACCAGACATGGTTTCGGTGAACTTGGGTTTTCCGTTCCGGTCTTTGCACACCCACTCAGGATGCGCCCGGTAGGCGGGGGTGTCGGTACCGATGACGGTTAGCGGGGACCAGAGCCCCAGGCGCATTCCATTTTTTTCAACTGCGGCCTGCACCTCGTCGAGGCCATTCGGGAATAATTTGCGGTTGATGGCATTATCTCCGTACTCACTTTGCCAGCCGTCATCAATTGTGAACACATCCATTCCAATGCGGCTGGCAGCCTCGATCAAATCCATCACGATGTCCCGGGTGATTCCGCGTTCAAATGGCTCCCAGGTGTTGTAGATCCAGGGCGGCTGATAACTCGGCCCCTTCTTCATGAAGAGATGCGAAGTGTAGGACGGCATGATCCATCGGGGATCTGCGAATCCCTTGCCATCAACAAAAAATGCCATGGAGCTCTTCGCGCTGGTGAATGTCTCTCCGGACTGCAATGCGCGCTCAAATGGAAACAGATCCGTGTCGTACATGCACTGGACGCCATATCCCCAGTCCATCAGTTCGGTCCGCTTGGTCCAACCCGGAGCTTCATTCATCACAATGAAACCCTCTCCGGTGCTCGAGTTCCGCTCAATGACAACGGAGTCATCAACCCGTCCACTAAACAGTAATTCTCGCGGCTGAATTCCGTAAAAGGCTGAGGCCTGCAGGTTCTCGGGCACACAGGGCATGATGCGCACGCTTTCAAAACTCAAGTGCGAAAGGATAATGGATTCTTTCCCGCGGTTGGTGATTGCCATCCATTTTCGAATGACGGGATACGCATCATAGACGGCGTAGAAGACCGTTACTTCGATCGGCTTGGAGGTCGACCGCAGAGCGATCGCCAGCGACTCTCCGTCTGGCGTAAGCTTCTGCGTCTTGGCTTCGATGAATTGCCATGCAGCTCCGTTCGATCCGACACAGCTCTCCGCGTCTGCCTGAAAAGAAAATTCGTCTCCCTGACTTCTGTGTTGCGGCGCAGCCTGCATGAAATCGGTCCCCGTCACCTTATGCCGCCAACTGGTGGTATGAAGCCCCAGC
This sequence comes from uncultured Acidobacteriaceae bacterium, assembly GCA_963697035.1. Classification (GTDB taxonomy): domain Bacteria; phylum Acidobacteriota; class Terriglobia; order Terriglobales; family Acidobacteriaceae; genus PALSA-270. The sequence goes on from CAVOMN010000007.1 coordinate 371,803, forward strand.
TTCGGATCGAAGCAGATTTCTCTTTCCACGAGGGAGTTTCCCACTGTCCAACTCTTATCCTCGGTGTTCGTGTGTACAAATGTGGTGAGAGGGTCATTCCCATTCACCATGCGGCCGTGCAATGCAAGAGCCTTCATGCCGCCGAATAAGAGCGGCGCCGTGGTTGCTTGAATGAATTCGCGGCGATTCCATCTGGTCATCTGGAGCACCTGAGTTTATCTCTGAACATGGGCGAAGAGGGCACGACACCGCGGCGGGTAAGGCTTCATATTAGGGGCGCAGCGCGGTAGCGCTCGAAGGCGTGAACGCAGCACCGTCTTGTTTGGCTTGCCTGAAACCGCCGCCATTTGTCAAAAACCTAAGCTCTCGGCAACGCGAATAGTACTGTTGCGTCGTACTTGTCCGCAAGAGTATTGACCAAGCTAATCAGTGGCATTCATACGGTCAATGATGTACATCCAGGTTATTAGCGAAAGGTGGTGCTCATCACAATCCGTGAGTTTCACTTGGCTGTCTTTCAGCTCACTCTGCATGGATGGGGAGCCATGGGGCTGTGTTGCAGTTCATCAGGGGTTGGCAAGACTTACCATACTCTCGGGTAAACACACCGTGGAACCTCGCAGTAGGCATCCCCGAGACTAATGCAAGGTCACTACTCGATCCACATAGGGAACAATCCGTACGGGACCCTCTAGTCCGTCCACATCAATCGCCGGCAGAATATGATGCCAGGTGCCGACGGCGCGGTGGTTCGCTTCGGTATTCGTGATCACGATTTTGATCTGGTTCTCCCCCGGATGGATGAGCTTGGAAATATCGAGCTGATACGGCCGCCAGACCAGCGTCCCGGCAGGTTGATTGTTTATGGAAACCTCCGCGACGGAACTGACGCGGCCCAGGTCGATCATGACTCGCTTGTCCCCAAATGACTCCGGAACCGTGAAGTTCTTGCTATAGATAGCGGTGCCGGAGAAATTAGCGAGTCCGGTGTGTATCCACGACCTGAGTAAGAATGGCGTCTCGCCAGTGATGAATGTGACAGGCGAATCCAGTCGATCGTCCTTGTCGGCGGCGATGACCAAAATGTTCTGATCGTTGTTCAGGAGCCCACGGATAATGACAGGTGCGCTCTCTGCCCCAGGCGTGACGTCCTTTCCATTTGCCCAAAGATGATACGGCCGATGGAAGGCCAGCGGCGTCACACTTATACAGCCGGGGGGGATTGGAATGCGATACCAACGCATTTCATTCTCATCAGCGGCTGATTCCTTCATGTCATTCTGCGCGATGCTGCCGACAACATCGGGCAAGCTGGTTCCGTTTTCATCGGCCACCCGGAACGAAAATCCGTAGATACCGCTTGCCACCCCGTCCGCTTCGCCCACTTTGATCAGAACCTCATTCCAACCGGCGTGCAATTCCACTGGAATCCGGTCTGCCCACTTGTCGTTGAGCTCATACCAGTAAGGTGTTCGCAGTTGCTCAAATACCTGCTTGCCATTCAGCCAGACGTGGGCCCAGTTGTCCGCGGCGACAAGGAACTGGGCGTGTTGATTGCGCGGAGAGTACAAGTAGGTATGAGCATAGCTGACGATCCACGAGTGAGCGTCGGTGAGCAGCACCCGGTTAAGCTGAACGGTGTAGCCGGCATCGGAGAATCGCCCGCCCTCCGTTTTCATCCATATGTCCCAGTCTTTGAGCGCGAGTTGAGGTTCATCTCCGAAGTAATTCTTCCAGTCGAGTATCTTCGAGTCAGCGCCCTCATATTGTTTCGTGGGATCGAATTCCTTTTCCGGCGGATAGCTTGCCGCGTAGCCGTTGCTGTCGGCGTTAGGAAAAGGTCCGATCACTTGCCAAGTCCGAATCGTATTCTGCTCTTCGCTGAGCCAGAGCGAGGGCCAATCGGTATCGTCGAAGGCGGCGCTCGTCCACCCTAGGTTCTCCCCTTGCTGTTCCGATGCCGAGCTAACCTTCGCGTAAGGAACTGAGACTTGATCGGGTTGCGGACGAAATGTCCAGTCGCCACCGAGCGCGATCGGTTGTAGCGGATCGGCGGATAGCTTGGTGGAATAAACGCGTCCGTCCTTACGCAGTTCGACAGAAGTATCAGACGCGCTCACGGGAGCCGACACATGTACATCAATGGCGTCATTGTGGGGAGAGACGTTGCCTATCGTCTCTGCATTCGTGCTCACCAGTTCGACGTTCTGAGCAGATCCAACCAGCGGGCTGAACACCACATAGTACGCATCCCATGGCCCGAGGTTCAGACGCACGGTAGTTCCCGAAGGACCGTTGGTATAAAAGAGCGGCTCGCGTTTTCCAGTAAGGGCGTTCCATTTTTCTGGAACTCCTTCGGACGAGAAGCGCACCTCATTGATGCGTGCGCGATCTGTGTCATTCACTGCCCAGTAGTAGTCCTGTTTCATTTTTCTGCGATGCTCGAAAAAAAGGTGTTGGCCGGGTCCTGACGCGATCCGAACATCTTTGGGAACGTGCGCATCGAGCAGGGCGATCAAGGCATCCACGGAATCCGCCAGGTAGAAAGCATGGCCACTTCCGGACCGCTGCTGGTCAGGTAGAATTTGCATGTGCCCGTCGCTTGTGCCAAATAACTCAGCCACTCCAGTCTTTATGAGCGCATCATTGCCGCCAGCCTCGGGCGAGGAATCCGGCAGCGAGCGTATAGCAAAAACCGTGCCGCCAGCCTGATGAAAGTCCTGTAACACCTTGAGCGTCTTACGGCTCAGGGTCGTGATCGGCGGCAGGATAACTGCCCGGAACCGCTGCGGTCCGATGACGAGTTCGTTGCCCTCGATATGCGCCCCGGCCAGATATTGATCGTCGGCAATGTTGTAATCCCATTGATGATTCGCCAATTCCAGAATGATGCGGGAGTAGTAATCGTTGATCAGAATCGTTTGGTTACGCCACGCCGCTGGATGCCCGATGTCCTGGTAATCGGCGTCGCCGGAAAATAAAGGCGCGGTATGCGCCCAGATCGAGGTGATCGGATAGTAAAGCAACACGTTGGTCACATGTTGGCCCTCCGCATTCATGTAGCTAATGCGGCGAACGTAGTCAGCATAGTAGTGAAAATATTGCCAGTAGGGCTGGTGCAGCCAATCCGGAGGATAGTTAGCACGACCCGCGTCATAATTAAAAGCATGCGGAACAAAAAGGTTTACGCCCCATGCCCCAATTGCATTGGTGGCCTTGCGCATGTTCTCCAAGTCGAGATAAGAACCCGTACCCTGCACACCCTGGTTCTCGCATGCGAAGCGGCGCCCTTCGAAATCGGCGACGGATTGCGCGACTTTGAAGTTTAGCGGCTGGCGTCCGTAGTCGAACAAAGAATCCACGCCTACGGGATCGAGGCCGCGCTCGACAGAAAACAGACTGCCATTCAGAGCGGTGGCCCATTGCAGGCTCTCTTCCCAGTCGTGGCCGGTGCGATGGATTCCCAGGTCCTTGGCAGAGTTGGTAATTCCATTCCAGAAAGAGGCAGCGTATAGCTGAGTAACCGTGGAAAGATAATCTGTACGAACTTTGGTAGTTAGGTCGCCTCCGTCATAGATCAGCAGCGGCAGCACCTTGCGCAGATCGTATCCCGTGCGCTCTTGAAAGGTGCTGAACAGCGACGGAGTCCAGGCGATACGATACCCGTAGTCCCCTTCGTGATCTGAAAACGAATAATGGATGGTATTCCCAAAATACGAGCCGAAGCGACGGTAGTACTCGCCATAACTCAGTTGAAAATAGAGCTTCATGGCGTCTGGATTCATCAGATCTACAAAGTCATTGTCAATTCCTCTGGCGGGTGCGAGATGAAACTGAACAATGATCCACTGGCCTTCTGGAACCGGCCACCGTGTGTGCGTCCCGGCGGAATCCCAGTTGAGCAGACGTAAGCTCGTGCCGTCAATGTGGTCTTTTCCGACCCAACGTGCCGCCACTACCGCTTGGGAATCCGGATCCAGCGGAAGATCAATGGCCTGTGGCCCCTGTACGATTTTCGACTCATACTCCAGCGTTTTCATGCGGAAGTCGGGGCGCCTGGCCAGTACTTCGCTCTGATGATTTCCAGTCATCCATATGTTCCGCGCTTCCCCGCTGGGCCAGTCGTATTCATCCACGAAATTGAACTCGAATCCGTCTTTCTTCGATTCTTCGAGCCCCGCTCCGATTGCCTTCCACCAGTCTTCGGAGAGGTAAGGAGTCTGCAGGCCATCCCGCGCATGCAAAAAAGCGCCGTAAACGTGCTGGTCCACCATGTCGTGGATTTCTTTCCGGATTTGCGAGTCGTCCATCTTGCCATTCCAAAACCAGAAAGGCATGGGCGAGTAGTCGTGAGGCGGGTCGAGGAACCCTTGATAGAGTGGCCCGGGTGAATTCGCGCTCACCTGCGCGGACGAGGATGCCAGGAAAAGACAAAGAGAAGTTACGGCGAAAAGCACGATGGGTCGCTTCATCTGTATCCTTTATAACGCCGTATCTAGTGTTTCAGGCCGGCCATGAGGCACGCCCGGGGCCCCGTTAGCAGATGCGTCCGCGCTTGCCTGCGGCGCTGTGGCCCGGAGGCTCTTCCCCCACCCACCGTTCATCAACCGGTTCGCTGGCAAGCTGGTATCTCGAATCGGAAGAGAGCCGGAGCCGGTTGGAACGGTTGTCCATGCCCCCATGGACGATGTCCATACAAAAAATGACCACGTCTCCCATATAGTATTCGGCGGTGAGCCAGCGCCCCCCTAGGCTTTCGCGAATCTTATTCGGATTCTCCGACAGCCATCCATTCAAACCCTTCGCCGTCTTCGCCGGGTCATCTGGCTTATTGGAGCAATAGGAGTCAACATCCCGCTGTCCATAGGAACTTCGCAGCCGCATGTTTTTGTGGCTGCCCTCGAGAATCATGAGGCCGCCCATTTGAAAATCCACATCGTCGAGAGGAACCCACGCGGTGTACAGCCTGCGGGTTCCGCGCCCCATATAAACAATGTCGCAATGGCTGGGAGTGCCAAGCCCGGGCGAGATGCAACGGAGCCAGGTAAAATCGAAATGCCGGATCTCCCCACCCAGAAATGACGAGAAGAATTGCATGAGAGCGCCTTGCTTCGCGTAAAGAAGATGCTGCAGTGGCGGGTTGTTCTTTTGTGCCAGCTCTGGTTGAAAAAAAAGTCTGGTCCCGGCCCGGGGCACGCCCTCCATCAAAGGAGCGGACGCATCGAGTTGTCCTTCAGCGGCTAATTGCTCCAGCACATGACGTCGCGCTGCAAGAACTTCGTTTCTATCCAGGCAATCGCGGAGAAACAGGTACCCATCCTCTGTCATACGAGTTTGCGGCAAATCGCCATCGAGACGCGAAGCAGAGCTCGATTGCAAAAGCCCAATCTTGTCATCATCTAGTTTATGACCACGGGAATACATGGAGGGAATTGCACAAAGAGTTGTCATAGCGGACGGATCTCCGGCACTTGATTGGCTACAAGACGTAATAAAGGCAACCATACGCTCCAGGCATAGCTTCCGGCCATTTACTTTTTGATTGAATATATATAATTATTGACCGTGCCAAACTCCAGGCAAATGCAGGAGGGATCACAGTTTCGCTACATTTCGGCCGGCAGCAGGGAGAAGTCCTGGGGTCTGTATGTGACGGGAGTGGGACACGCGGTGGTTGAACCGAATAGCGCCTACCCACCCGCGCCGCACCCCGCAGGTTACGATTTCAAATGGCGGCGGGGAAGAGTTCTAGAGGAATTTGCGCTGCTGTATTTGGCCGGCGGCCGCGGAATATTCGAGTCGGCTCACCAGCTTCCCCTCAATATTGCGGAAGGGGACTGCATTATTCTATTTCCCGGGGAATGGCACCGGTACAGACCAGACAGGACTGCCGGCTGGGAGGAATACTGGGTAACGTTCCAGGGAGACTTCGCTGAATCCTGGAGGCGCTCTAACTTTTTTGATCCGCAACAGCCTCTGCTATCGGCAGGCAACGAAAATCTATTGTTAGTTCCATTATTTCAACACATTCTGCAGCTTACGGAGCAGACGTCCCGCAGAAGATCTCTCGAAAGCGCCGCATTGTGCCACCTCTTGATCGCTCGCCTGCTTTCCCCGCCAAAAGCGGAAGTTCCTGCAGAATCAAAAGAAGAGCGTCTTCACGAAGCCGGCGACTATTTGCGCATGAACCCGGAAAAGGATGTTGACCTATCGCAACTGGCAAAAAATCTTGGGATGAGCTACAGCACTTTCCGTAGAGGTTTCGCAAGACACTTCGGAATTTCTCCTGACAAATTCCATCAAGAAGCGCGCCTAGCACGGGTCAAGCGCTTTCTGATTGAGACAGAGCTGCCACTCAAGAAAATTGCGGAGCGATTGCATTACTCAAACGAGTTTTATCTGATGCAGGTTTTTAAACGGAGCACCGGCTTAACCCCCACCCAATGGAGACGGCGCCTCGGCATTTCATCGTTCTAAATTGCGGTTTGCGCTCTGGGCCACTAGGAAAGAATAACTCATGCCAGTTCTCAATGAAATTCCAGGGTAATGAACTTTGCCCGTTGTTTACCCGTATTCATCAAGATATGAGTGAACCCGCCGGGGACCCATTTCACATCGCCAGCCTTGAGCGCGATTCGTGAAACGCCCTTGCCGGCGACATCGCTTTCCAATTGCAAATCGGTGACGGCGATGAGCAAATGTGGACCCGCATGGTGATGCCTGGGAAGCATCCCGCCGGGCTGAAGATCAACCTCGGAAACCCTAACTCCATCCTTGACGAACATGATGTCCTGTGTCCCACCCTCCAGGATGTGCAGGCCGCGTTCCTCATCCCATTTGGGGGGAGGCGACTGGCCCGCCTTTTGATCCTGCAGGAACTCGACCGTCACATTTTTGAAAGGCGTGACAGCGAGGTCGCGCACTACATGGGCCACCGGACCTTCGACAAAAACTGTCTGACCATCCTGCAATTTTGTGGTGACGGGCGGCTTGCCTTCGAGCTGGTTGGAGATCTGCGCCGCTCCGAGACTCACGTATACGTAGTCGTGGCGGTGGCGATGCAACAGGGTCGCATCGCCGGGTGGGATCTCCACCTCGAACACCCGCACGGACCGATTCTCGATAGCCAGGTGGTGATGCGGTTCCGCTGTGATTTCTACTTCGGGCGCGATTTGCGCGACGAAGGACGCGACAAGGAAAGTCGAGAGCAAACAGAATCTCATGGTGCGAGATTCTACCCGAAATCAATTTCCGATTGGCGGCTCTTGATTCTTGGAGCGCACGTCGCGGGGCGTCTCCAACTGGAAATAGGTTTTCTTGTGCAGCCAACTGTTTTCGTCGCCAATCAGCAGACGGTCAGGCCAGCCGGGCGTGGTGCTGACCAGAAGCCGCAGTCCTTTGGCGTCGGATGGCACGGTAAAGTGCAGCTCCGTCGTATAGGACTGGCCTGGAATCAAGCTGGCGATGAGCGGAGTGCCCGCAGTCGGCTCCACGGCATAACGACTGCCCCGTTCATCGGTCACTAGCACGGTCCTGGGTGAGGGCTGCAACGGATAATCCTTAGGCCGCTGGCTGGAGATCGTGGTCCCATCGAAGCGAGTACGGAGGGTGACGGTATAATGCACAGCCAGAGCATCGGGAACGGCGATGCTTTCGACCACGGCGTACGCAAGGTGACAGTCAATCTCACAAAAATATTTTTCCTCACCGGGAGCGAGCGTGGTTTCGTGACTGCCGAGCGAAAACCCCAGAAGCAATCCGAAATAGACCACTGAGGCAGCGGCGGTCAACTTTAGAAGGAGCGCGGCAAAATTCGGCTTGCGGACGAACCAGGCCACGACAATTCCGAGGAGGACAAGCGCCCCCCCTCCCCCCGCGGCAAGGAAACCCATGACCGAGAGGGAAGCCGGGAAGTTCATATTGCTTTGCAGGCTGGCATGCCACATAGACGATCCTTCCCTGGTTGATTCTCAGTGTACTTTTCAATACAAAGTCTGTTAACACAAAAAATGCCGCCGCTCAATCTTCCCGCGTCATGCGGATGAGCTCTTCCATCTGCTGCAGATATTCTTCCAGCGCTTTGCGGCCGGCAGCGGTCAGACGGTAGTCGGTGCGCGGAATCCGGCCCTCGAAGTACTTGGCGCAGCTGATGTAGTGAGCCTCTTCGAGCTTGCGGGCGTGCACGCTGAGATTCCCGTCGGTGGTCTTGAGCAGCCGTTTCAGATCGTTGAAGCTTAAGGAGTCATTGATCGCCAGCGCGCTGAGAATTCCCAAACGAATGCGCTCGTGAATGCGGCGGTCCAATTCCGGCAGTTCTGCCGCCGCGCCTTGCCTCTCCCGCGGATGCGCTGGCCTCACGGTTACGTCCCGGTTCTTTCCGATTGCGAGTTTCGTTCTACCCACCATGCCTCCTTGCGATCCACAACCCAAATCCGAGGTGCAATCCGCCGAAACCAGCAGCCATTAAATAGTTTCCCCAGGCTGCGGGGGCGAGCAGCGCGAGAGCACCGGTCAGCATGAAACATGCTCCCATCACTGGAACGATGGCGACGGAAAACGCGCCGCCGGTAATCACTCCAGTCCCATAGAGCAGCAACCAAATCGCGGGCAAGTCGCGGACGAGTCCGGCCCGATAGAAAAAGACCGTCAGCAGCGCGCCCGCAACCATGGGCGGCAAAAAGGTGACGGCAAACTTGCGGCCGGGACCGCTGGTGAGAGGCAATCCCGTTCTTTGCGCTTTGAACCGGGTTGCGGTCAGCCCAATAGCAACGGCGACCAAAGCTTCCCCCAGCCAGACCTGCAGCCAGACCGAAGAAGCAGTCTGCTGGCGCGCAATGAAAGCGGCGCCCAAGGCGGTGAGCCCCATGGCCACCTGGCCCCATCCGGGAACCGCCGTGAACGATGCGGACCGCTCCATGGTCTCGCGGATGAAGCGAAGATCGTCAGCCGCGTGCGGCGGGAGTTGCCGAACCGGCGTGTAGAGATGCCGCCGGCGGCGCGGATGGTGGTCGAGCATGAGAGCAGTCTGAGGCAGGAATGCTGTTATTGTCAAGTACTTTATGATATAAAGACTAAACGCGGGCGGCCAAAGGGAGAATAGTTCATTCGTAGCGCAGCGCCTCCATGGGATCCACTCTTGCGGCGCGGCGTGCGGGGATGACGGCAGCGATCAGCGCGGCCAGCCCTAGCAGCAGCGTGGCCGCTGACAGCATCAACGCATCCCAGGGCGTTACCCCGAAAAGCTGGCTGGCCATCAAATGTCCGGCGCCGATTGCCGCCGGAATCCCCAGCGCCAGGCCGATGCCCACTTGCCCGAAGGCTCCGCGCAGCACCATGAGCACCACCGAACCGCGATTCGCGCCGAGCGCCATGCGCAGGCCGATCTCGCTCGTCCGCTGCTCCACACCATAGGCTGTCACGCCGTAGAGGCCCACGGCGGCGAGCACGAGCCCAACGGCTCCAAAGAGCCGGGTCAGGCTGGCGATCATGTTCTCCTGGGCAAAATCGTCATGAATGATATCGGAATATGGCTGAACGCCCTGCATTACGAGGTTCGGGTCGACATCTCGCAGAGCCCGCCTCATCTGCGCCTGCAGCCCCGGCGGATTTCCCGGCGCCCAGATTACGAGGTTGTATAGGTAATGCGACGCAACTTCGCGCTCTTCCGCTTCTGCATCCTCGAAGTGCGTGGCCTGTGTCTCCGGGAGTAGATACATCGGTTCGGGACCAACCCCGAAGTTTACATCGGACACCACGCCGACAATCTCGTACATTCCCGCGTTTTTCTCTGGAACTGGGCCGAAGTGTTGCCCGATGGGATTTGCTTTGCCGAAGAACCTCTTGGCGAACGCCTGGTTGATCACGGCTACCGGACGCGTGCCGGCGTTGTCATCGTCGGTGATGGGCCGTCCCATCACGATCCTGTCCCCGAGCGTCTCAAAGAATCCCGGCGTTACGCGGGTCCAACCGGATGAGCCGTCGTCCCCGGGTTTGCCCTCAATCTGAATGTCATGAGGCCAAACCCAACCGTTCAGCGGCGCCTCGAGTACCGCGCCGACCGTACGCACGCCGGGGATAGAGCGCAATTTGTCCTCGATTTCACGAAAGAGCGGTGCCAGCTGCTCCTGCTGGTAGTTGGAAATCTTCGGATCAACCGAGACCAGGTACCGCCCATTGGGATCGAATCCGAAGTTCTGGTGCTCAAGATTACGCAGGCTCTGGCCGAGCATCGCCGCCGCGCTTAGCAGTACTAGAGATACCGCCGCCTGCACGATTACCAGCGTCTTCTGCGCCCCGGCGATTCCAAAGACGGCCCGATCTCGACCCACAGAGCGGCTTACCCCGCGCAGGGCTTCGACCGGCTCGGCGTGCGCGGTCAGCCATGCGGGTGCAACGCCGAAGATGACCGCTGTGATCAGCGAAAGTCCCAGCGCGAAGAGCAGCACTGGCATCGAAGGCGCAGCGCTCACCGGGCTCCAGGAGTCCGCCCCGGTGATAGCAAGGTGGAGGATAAGGCGTGCGCCCGTATAGGCGACAGGGATAGCTGCGGCCGCTCCTAGCACACTGAGGGCGAGACTCTCCGCCAGACTTTTGCGCACCAGCCGCGCACGGGACGCGCCAAGAGCCACACGCACCGCCGCCTGATGCCGGTTTTTCAGGCCGCGCGCCAAGAGCAGATTGGCGAGGTTGGCGCAAGCCAGCAGCAGCACACAAAGAGCTGCCATCAGAAGCAGCCACAAGGCGTTCTTGTAGTTCTCGCGCATCAGGGAAACGCCCGCGCCGCCAGGTATCAAATGCAGGGTCTGCTTTTCGAGGAGAGCCGCTTCCTGCGAGGTCATATCCGCCACATGGCTTGCCAACCACTGGCGCAGTTCTACCTGGAGTTGAGCCTCCAAGGTTTTGGGATTCGTGCCGGAGCGAACCCGCCCGATCAGGTCGAGCCAGGCTAAGCGGGGATTCTTGAGGCGCGACATTGTGCCGGCAATTAGCGGCTCGGTTGTAAGAGGCATCCAGAAGTCGGGCATACTCGAGTCGTCAATCTTCGCGCCGAAGAAACCTGGCGGGGTGACACCGATCACCGTGAATGGATGGCCATTGAACTGATACGTCGTTCCGACCACCGACGGATCGGATCCGTACTTCCCCTGCCAGGTGTGGAAGCTCATCACGGCGACCGGCGGCGCGCCTTGCCGATCGTCGGCATCGGTGAACAGACGGCCGCGCCAAGCGATAATGCCGAACGTCTCGAAGAAATTGCCGGAAACGTATTCGCCGTCGGCCGTCTCGACCGGGGCTGGCGAACCGGCGCTGCGCACACCCAGATGAGCGTTCGCGCCACCAATCTGGAACGCTGCCAGGTGCTCGAAACCTGGAGTATTGGCGCGGAAGAGCTTGTACGCGTCCCACGAGAAGAGACTCCAGTTGTTCTGCAGGAGGGAGCTGCGGTCTCCCTGCGTGTAGCCGTCCGAGTAGCAGCAACGGACAGCATCGCCGATGCGCCACAGCTGTGCAGGCCGCGCGACCGGCAGCGACCGCAGCATCACCTGCTGGATCAGCGTGAAAATCGCCGTGGTTGCGCCTATGCCCAGCGCCAGCGTAATGACGGCAACGACAGTAAAGCCGGGCCCCTTGCGCAGTTGGCGAAAGGCGAAACGAGCATCATGGAGCAGAATTTTCATGCGGCCTCCGATAACCACGGCATCCCCAACTCAGGCAAGGGGATAGGTGGCAATTTGTGGACCGATTGTGTAGAAAACATAAACCATTGATGCATAAGATGAAAGCGGCCTTTGCCGCCTTCGGCGCACAAGAAAAAGTGTCCGGTTATGGACTCGGTTGTCCGGAAGTGGACAGTTGGCAGGTCGATGTGGTCGGTCGATACGGCTGCGGCCCCTTTGTTCTAAACTGAATTGTTCTAAACTGAACTAGTGGCTGAACTTGGCAAAGTTCTGATATTTTTCGGCGTGATTCTGGTGGCCGTGGGCCTATTGCTGTTCTTCTTTGGCAAGACCAACCTTCCGCTCGGACGACTGCCTGGAGACATTCTTTACCGCGGAAAGAGCACCACCGTTTACTTTCCGCTGGCGACCTCAATCCTGCTCAGCGTGGTGCTGTCAATTCTGGTATACGTGATTGGCCGGTTTCGGCGGTAACCGCGGACCTCATCTCTGTATTCATTTCCAGCTGCAGGCCTCGGACACCCTCTTGCCTGCTGTGCTGCACGACTCGCTTGGGTGGGGAGACAACTAGGGGGAGCAAGATGGATACCATCATCACTCCGGCAATCACATGGAGAGCGCTTCCATAGCTTCCCCTAACCTGCCGCATCTGGGCGATGAGCAGCGGTCCGAAGGCACTGGCAAAACCCCAGGCCGTCAACATCAGCCCGTAGATTGGGCCAACATTTTTTGCTCCGAAATAGTCGGCAGTGAAGGCCGGCATGGTGCCGAATCCGCCTCCGTAACATACCAGCACCGCGAAGGCGACGGCGGTCAACAATGCGGCCGAGTTGATATGGGGAAGAATCCAGAAGAGTACGACTTGCAATAGGAACATCACCACGAAAGCCGCGCGGCGAGTGATTGAATCCGAAACCCAGGCCCAGAACACCCGGCCAAACGCATTGCCAATGCTGACGATCCCCACCATGCCCGCCGCTGCGACCGCGCTGACCGCCGCCAGTTCCTGAAACATAGGAGCTTCCTGCGAAATAACCGAGATTCCGGCGCAAGTGTTGAGAAACAGAATCAGCCACAGTGCCCACCACTGCCAGGCGCCCAGCGCTTCACGCAAGGTGTAGTCGTGAGTGGCACGCTGCGAGACTTCTGCGGCCTTGGGTGTCCAACCCAGAGGCCGCCAGCCAGCCGGAGGATTCTGCATGAAAAAGCCCCCGATCATCGCCACTGCAAGGAACGTGATTCCCAGGCAGGCGAAGGTAGGAAGCACTCCGACCCGTTGGATGAGCCGAGTAGCGAGCGGCGCCGTCACCAGAGCTCCTGCGCCGAATCCACCCACCGCGATCCCCGTGATCAAGCCGCGGCGGTCTGGGAACCATTTGACCAGGACGGCCACCGGCACGATGTAGCTAAGACCCAGGCCGATTCCGCCAATCAAGCCATAAGAGAGGTAAAGCCACCACAGCTTGTGCGCCGAGAAGCTGGCCAGAAACACACCGGCGCCATAGAGAAATCCGCCGGTCAAGGCCACCGTGCGCGGGCCTTTACGGTTGAGCCAAAGTCCCCCGAGGAACGCGGCAAAGCCGAGCACAAAAATGCTGATCGTGAAGGTCAGTGTGACTTGGGAAATACTCCAGCCAAACTGCGTGGCCAGGGGAATGCGGAAGACGCTCCAGGCATAGACCGCCCCTAATGCGATTTGGATGAAGACGCCAGCGGCGGCAATTCTCCAGCGATTGGTGCCCATTCCATTTCCTTTCAGATTACTTGCGGACTTTTCGGCGGGGTGCTGCGGGAGAGCGTGCCCAGTGTGGGAAGTGAGATCTTTCACCGCGGGATGTAGAGAGGAAATACCAGGCGAGAAGCGGTTGCTATTCACCCTTAATCATGTGGGTCTGGCAGTATCCGCTCAGTGATCGCGGTCACACCCAATCGGGCTATCCCGAAAGAATGAACATGGGTAAACTTCCACCATGGCTTTCGCCGATCAACTCGGGTTCAGCTTCAGGCCGCCGGAGCGCCGGGTTTGGACCGTTCGCGACCTGGTGGCTGCCGTTCGCACACATATTGAGCGGGAATATGGCGATACATGGGTGGAAGGCGAGATTTCGAATTTCCGCGCGCACGATTCCGGACATCTTTATTTCACGCTGAAAGATGCGAATTCCCAGCTCAACGCTGTGATGTTCCGCTCGCAGGCGCGGCTGCTGCGGTTTCGTCCGGAGAATGGCATGCAGGTAGTGGTTCGCGGGCGAATCACCATCTACGAAGATCGCGGCCAACTGCAGATTTCCGCCGAGTATCTCGAACCCAAGGGCGCCGGGGCTCTGCAAGTTGCTTTTGAGCAGCTACGAATCAAGCTGGAAGCGGAAGGGCTTATTCGACGCCGCGCGCAAGAAACCAATTCCCGGCCTGCCCGCGCGAATTGGCATCGTGACCTCCCCGCAGGCGGCTGCGCTGCGCGACATCCTGAACATTCTGCAGCGGCGGCATCACAGCGCCAGCGTGCTGATTTTTCCCGCGCAGGTGCAGGGGGAGAGGCGCGTCGCAGGAGGTGCGCGCCGGAATTCGTTATTTCAATCACGAACAGCAGCGTGGATGTGATCATCGTGGCCCGAGGTGGCGGCTCTGCGGAAGACCTGGCAGCATTCAATGATGAAGACTGGCGCGGGCGGCCGCTGATTCGAAGATTCCGTCTGATTTCGGCGGTCGGACACGAGACCGATTTCACAATTCTTGATTTCGTGGCGGACCTGCGGGCTCCGACGCCCTCGGCAGCCGCCGAACTGGTGATCCGATCGACGAGAGGAGATTGAAGCGCAGGTGCAGCAACTGGATCAGCGCCTGGAAAAAGCAATGCGCTACGGCTTGCTTATGGCCCGCCAGAACTTGACGGAGTTGGCCCAGCACGGGGCTTTCGCCCGCATGATGGAGTTGGTGCAGCGGCGGCAACAGCGGGTGGACGATCTTCAGCACCGACTGGTGGATGCGGAACGTGATGTGCTCGAACGCTGCCGCCGGCGTTTCGAGACATCTGGCAGGAGCGGTGCGCCACTATGATGCCCGGCGGTGCTTGCCGGGCATTGCGAAGGAACTTGCCGCGCAGCGAGGCGGCCATGGCATCGGCCATGCGAACTGCTCGTGATTGCAGCAGCGATCGCGGCTGGATCAGCTTTCGGCCCAGATCGCCGCGCTTTCGCCGTTGGCGATCCTGGAACGGGGCTATGCTCTGGTATTCGATGCGGCTGGAGAGTTGGTCAAAGATGCCGCGAGTAGATCAGCCGGGCGACGAGGTTTCCGCCCGCCTTGCCCAGGGGACATTGACGGCCACGGTGAAGAAAAGCCGCATCCTAATGGCACTGACGGTCGCGGCAATAGCCGTATTTGAACCCGCCGAGAGCGCTGGATTACAATAAGGACGGGCAGTAGGGGCCTTCCAGGCGTTGATTTGAAAGGGGACTTGCGTGCCGCATTTTGTGATGCCGTGGCCACACCTGTCGGTGATTTCGGTCATCGATATCTTCGTGGTGGCGGTCATCATTTACGAGTTCCTGGCCCTGATCAAGGGTACGCGTGCCGCGCTCATGCTGGTGGGCGTGGCCGTGCTGGCGATCGCATTTTATTTTTCGCGGCTCGGGAGAACTTTCCACCCTGAATTGGATGATCAGCACGCTGCTGCCCTACGCGGCGTTCGCTCTGATCGTGATTTTTCAGTCGGAGATCCGGCAGGCGCTGGCGCGGCTTGGGCGCCGGCTCACCTTTGGCCGCACTTCCGCTGCTGAAGGCGACGCCTACGATGACATCGTGCTGGCGGCGAATCTTGTTCTCACAAAATCAGACCGGCGCGCTGATGGTGATTGAGCGCGAAATTGGGCTGCGCACTTTCATTGAAAGCGGCGTTCCCATGGACGCCAAGCTTGTCCTACGATCTGCTGGCCACGATTTTCCGTCCCAGCGCGCCGCTGCACGATGGCGCGGTGATCATGCAGAAGGAGCGCATCGCCGCGGCGGCCTGCTTTCTGCCGTCTGTCGATGAATCCCGTGCTATCCACGCAATTGGGTACACGGCACCGCGCTGGCATCGGGATAACGGAAGAGACTGATGCGATTGCGGTCATCGTCTCGGAAGAAACTGGCGCCATCAGTCTGGCCATGGGTGGAACCATTGAGCGGGATTTGACGGTTGAACAATTGCGCGAGCGTCTGGGAAAGCTCTTGCGGCGGCACATGGCGCCGTCGACCTTGCCTACACCGATCACAGGCGACGACGGAACCGCGCGCGGCTTTCTCGAAGACGAACCCCGGGCAGCGGAACGCGGAAGAGCCGCCTGTAGAGCAGAGGATAGAGCGTCCCTATGACTGACTTTTTTCGCCGTTACATCTGGCACAATCTGGGATTGAAGCTCGTCTCCGTGGCGCTGGCGACGGTGTTATGGATGGCGGTCGCGCACGATCCGGTGGCGGAAATCGCCATCGAAGTCCCCGATCGAATTTCGTAACGTGCCTAGCGACCTGGAAATCAACACCGAGCATATACCCCAAGCGCAAATCCGGCTGCGCGGTCCGGAGCGGCTGGTGCGCCGCCTGCAGGCGTCGGATGTGCATCCTGAGATTGATCTCGCGGAGCCAGGCCTGGCGAACGCACGTTTGATCTCACCGCGCAACAAATTCACAAGCCTTACGAACTGGATGTCGTGCAGGTGGTCCCGGGCCAGTTCCACTTGACGTTCGATACGCGCATGATACGCTCGGTGCAATCCGGCCGCGGGTCGATGGGAAATTTCGCCGCAGGATACAGTATCGACGGCATTCGTGGAGCCCTGGCATGACGACAATCATCGGGCCGACGGACACGGGTGGAGGCGGTGGAAAACGCCATCACCGACCCGGTGGACGTGAGCGGCCTCATGGAGCAGGGAACATTTGTAACCCACGCTTACGTTGCTGATCCCTGATTCAGGTGGTGGATCCCGGGGCCATTCGCGTGACGGTTATCATGCAAAAGACCGCGGTCGACGATAAGGCAAAGAAGTCTCGCAAAGAAGCATGACCTCCCAAACACGACAACTGTTCGGCACCGATGGGATTCGCGGCGTGGCCGGCGAATTTCCTTTGACTCTGGAAAGCACTTATATGATTGGCCGCGCCCTCGGCCACGATCTGTGCGCGGAGCCGGTGCGAGCGCGCGTGTGGTGATTGGGCAGGATACGCGCGAATCCAGCGCGTGGATTGCTGACCAAGTGGCGCTGGGACTGGTCTCGGCCGGATGCGTGGTGGAAAGCGCGGGCGTGATCACGACGCCGGGAGTGGCATACCTGGCGCGTTCGCGAGGCTATGATGCGGGCGTGATGATTTCTGCCTCGCACAATCCGTGGACGGACAACGGCATTAAGGTGTTCTCCGGCGACGGCTACAAGCTGCCGGATGCGCATGAGTTGGCGATTGAGCAGGAAATTTTTGCCCTGTTGCAGAATCCGCAAGCGGAGCCACAGCCGTCGGCGAAAGCAGCGCCCAGCCTGCCCGGCGATAGCCGAGTTGCGTCACGTCGTACATCCAGTGGCTGGCGAGAACGTGAAGACCTCGCGCGGTCTGCGGGCGCTGGTGGATTGCGCCCACGGCGCGGCGACGGCGGAGGCGCCCGAGCTATTTCGTGCTTGCGGGGTCGGCGCCACTTTTCTGAGCGCGGCTCCCGACGGCAAAAACATTAACGACGGTTGTGGCGCGCTGCACCCCGAGGCGGTAGCTAAGGCGGTTGCGGAGAAGGAACGGGCAATTCGATCTGGGCATAACCTTCGACGGCGATGCCGATCGCGCTCTGTTCAGCGATGCGGAAGGGCGCGTAGTGAACGGCGATGCGGTGATTGCTGCTCGCGGCGCGCGACATGCAGGCCCGCGGCGCGCTGCCTGGCGCAATCGTCGTCGGGACCACGATGTCGAATATGGGGTTGGAAATTGCTCTGCGCCAGACCGGCATTCGCATGCTGCGGGCGAACGTTGGCGACAAGTATGTGCTGGAGGAGATGCTGAAGACATGGTGCGATCCTGGGCGGAGAACAATCGGGGCACATTATTTTCCGCGACGGAGAGGCCACAACTGGCGATGGCTTGCTGACTGCGCTGCGGGTGATGGAAGTCATGGTGCGGACGCGGCGTCCCTGGCGAATCTCGTTAGCTGACCTGAAAGTATTTCCGCAGACCATTCAGAACGTGCGGGTGCGGGAGAAGGTGCCATTCAGCCAGGTTCCCGAAATTCAGCAAGCGATTAAGCGGCCGAGCAGGAACTCGACGGCAATGGGCGTGTGGTGGTGCGCTACTCAGGCACCGAAGCTCTGGCACGAGTGATGGTGGAGGCAGAATCGGAACCGAAGATGCGGCGGATTGCGGACAGCATTGCGGGCAGTATCAGGAGCAACGCTGGGAGCGTAGGGTTATTCCAAATCCCGCCAGTTCGACCCCACTCCAATTTCCACCAGCAACGGCACGCTCAGCGCGTGAACATTTTCCATTTCTTCGCGCACCAGGGTCTTCATGATCCACTTCCGCTTCCGGTACTTCGAATACCAATTCGTCGTGGACCTGCAAGCGTCATGCTTGATTTCAGGCCCTGCGCCAGCAAGGCGGCATCGATGCGGATCATGGCCAGTCTTGATCAGGTCCGCGGCCGTGCCCTGCAGCGGTGTGTTCACGGCGGTGCGTTCCGCGAAGCCGCGTAGATTGGCGTTCTTGCTGTTGATGTCGGGGATGGGACGCACGCGGCCGAACAGGGTTCTGACTTTTTGTTCGCGGCGCGCTTCTTCCAGCGTATCGTCAATGAACTTGCGCACGCCGCGCATACTTCTCGAAATAGGCATCGATGAATTGCTTGGCTTCGCCGGGCTCGATGCCGAGATTCTGCGAAAGGCCGAAGGCCGAGAGGCCATATACGATGCCGAAGTTCACCACTTTCGCTTGGCGCCGATGGTCCGGCAGTGACCATGAGCGGCGGTACGCCGAAGACCTGCGACGCAGTTAGGGTGTGAATGTCGTCGCCGCGGCGAAAAGCTTCGACCAGCAGCGGGTCTTTGGAGAAGTGCGCCAGCAGGCGAAGCTCGATTTGCGAATAGTCGGCGGCCAGCAGCACGTGGCCGGGCTCGGCGGTGAACGCCGCGCGAATCTCGCGTCCGAGCTCGGTGCGGATAGGAATGTTTTGCAGGTTGGGATTGGTGGACGACAAACGGCCGGTCGCTGTGCCGGTCTGACCGAAAGTGGTGTGCAGGCGGCCGGTCGCGGGATTCAGCAGAGCGGGCAAGCGCGTCCACGTAAGTGGATTTGAGCTTGGATAGCTGGCGGTATTCGAGCACCAGCTTGGGCACATCATGTTCGGCCGCGAGACCTTCCAGGACATCGACGGCGGTCGATATGGTTCTTGCCTTTGCCATACTTCACCGGCTTCGGCAGATTCAGTTTGTTGAACAGCACATCGCCGAGTTGCTTCGGAGAATTGATGTTGAATTCGATGCCCGCGCGCTCATAAATTTCTTTGCCTTTGGCCTCGACTTCTGTTTCCAGGCGCGAGGACATCGCCGCCAGCGCCGTGCGATCCATTTTCACGCCGGCCTGTTCCATCCGCGCCAGAACCGGAACCAGCGGCAGATCAATTTCTTCGTACAGCTTGAGCGAGCGCCAGCTCTTCGACGTCTTTGCGCGAGAGCGGCGGCCAGGCGGCCGGTGATATCCGCCGATTCGGCCAGCGTTCCTGTCAGCTTGAGATTGAAACGGCGCAACGCCACATCTGCCAAGTCATGCGAAGAATAGGTCGGATCGAGCAAGTAGGAATAGAGCATGGAATCGTGACGAACTCCGCGCAAGCTCGATGCCTCTGCGTCTTCAGCGCATGAATGGCGGCCTTGTAGTCGTGGATGGCTCTTCGGCAGGCTGGCATCGGCTCAGCGCAGCCGCCAGCCGCGCTCTGGCGTCGGCGCATCGCCGCAACGGTCAGCGCCGTTCCCGATGCGGCCGAGATTGCAATCGATGGCGGTCAGGCTTTCCTCTGGAAGCTCCGGCATCAATGGCAGCATGCGTTCCTTGCGGCTCGTTTTCTTCTTCGGGTTCCGGGTCTGCGGCGGCGCTTCGGTTTCGACAGCCACTGCCAAGGCGTCCACTGAACCGACCTGGAGCACTGCCGTCGACTTCCGCCGCGGACTTTGGCTTCGCCGTAATGGGCCTCGCCAACTTCTACAACCGGCAACAGTTCCTTCAGCAGCGACGTGAACTCCAGTCTCGGTGAACAGTTCGCGGAGAGTTTCGACGTCGGGCGACTCCCACTTTCATGGCGGCGACGTCGAGCTCGACGGGGACATTGCAATCTATGGTCGCCAGCTGCTTGCTGAGCAAAACCGCTTCGCGATTGTTCTGCAGGGATTCGCGATAGGTTTTCTTCTCGACTTCGGCCGCCCGCTCCAGCGCCTGCTCCACCGAGCCGAAGCGCTTGATCAGTTCGACCGAACCCTTATCGCCAATGCCGGGCGCGCCCGGGGATGTTGTCAATGCTGTCGCCGCGTAGCGCCATCACATCCACCACGCGCTCCGGCGGCACGCCGAGAATTTCTTCGACCTTGGCAGCATCGCAAATCAAATTATCCTTGGGCGGATTCAGCACATGCACGCTGTTCGTTCACCAACTGCAGCATGTCTTTGTCGCTGGAGACTACGTAGACCGAGTACGACCGCCGGCCGCCTGGCGCGCCAGCGTGCCGATCACGTCATCGGCTTCATAACCCGCAAGCTCGAGGATAGGAATTCGATACGCCTTCCAGCGCTCGCCGGATATAGGGCAGCTGCTGCGCCAATTCCTCGGGCATCTCGGCGCGATTGGCTTTGTAGCCCTGGTACTCGACTTCCTGAAAAGTCTGCGTCTTCAGATCGAAACGGCGCACCGTGGTGAGTGCTTCTGCCTGCTGATCGCGGAAAGTGGGCGCGGCCACGTCAAAGACCGCGGCCAGGTATTCGGGCGAAAAGTCATCGCGCAACTTGCGCAGCATGTTGACGAATACATACGTAGCGGCGGTTGGCAATCCGGTTTTCGTGGACATGCCGCGCTGCCGCGCCATGGCGTGGTAGGCGCGGAAGATGAAGGACATGGCGTCGATGAGAAAGATGCGGTTCTCGACCGCTCGAGGAAGACTCGGCCGGGGAGCGGCGGCGGACGGCTTCTCCGGGGTGCTTTTGGCGCTGTCGCGGATTCTCTACGGGGAGGCAACCAGACTAGTTTAGCAGTCTCGCGTTGGGCGTCACCATGAATGGAATTTCATTCCAGCAGCATGCAATCCCCATAGGAATAAAAGCGATACTTCTGCTGTACCGCATACTGATATGCAGGCAACACGCGTTCTTTCCCCGCAAAGGCGCACACCAGCATCAGCAACGTGGATTGCGGCAGATGAAAGTTGGTCAGCATTGCGCTTACTACGCGAAATTCGTATCCCGGATAGATAAAGATATCCGCCTCTCCGCCCCCCGGCTTTACTTCGCCATCGCCCGCCCGTCGCGCCGCGTGCTCCAGCGTGCGGACCGTTGTCGTCCCGATAGCGACGACGCGGCGCCGCGAACTCAAGGCGCGGTTGATGGCACTCGCGGTGGCGTCGGAAATGGAATACGCCTCGCGATGCAGTTGGTGATCTTCCACCCGCTCCACGCGCACCGGCTGGAAGGTTCCGAGTCCGACATGCAAGGTGATCTCCTTCGTCTCGATGCCGCGTGCTTTCATTCGAGCGAGAATCTCCGGCGTGAAGTGCAGGCCCGCGGTAGGAGCGGCGACGGAGCCGCGCTCGCGAGCATAAATCGTCTGGTAGCGCTCACGATCATCCTGGAAATCCTCGCGGCCGATGTATGGGGGCAAGGGCACGTGGCCGAAGCGCTCGATCGCTCCAAAGAAATCGGCAACAGGCTCAAATCGGACGCGGCGCTCTCCAAAGTCGCCCCGCGAAATGACTTCCGCTTTCAGTTCGTCCGCATCGCCAAAGAATAGGCGCTCGCCGACACCGATCTTCCGCCCCGGACGTACCAGGCATTCCCATTCGTTCGGCTGCTGGGAAGTTTGCTGGGTGAGCAGCACCTCGATCCGTCCTCGGAGAAACTCGCGCGCGGCAGGGTTATGTGGACTTGGCGGCTGGGCCTTCTCTCCGCTCCGCCTGCCGAATAAGCGCGCGGGAAAGACACGAGTATTGTTGAACACGACTAGGTCATCCGGCCGCAATAGCTCAGGAAATTCGCGAAAAGCAAGATCGCGCAACTCGCCCGATGCTCGATCCAGATGCAGAAGCCTCGATGCCGAGCGGTCGGCCAGAGGCTCTTGGGCAATGAGTTCGGGAGGAAGCTGATAGGTAAAGTCGGAGACCAGCACGCAGTTGGATTATAGGATCTTCTGCCGGACGACTCACAACGTGTGCATGTAAGCCAGCAGATCTTCAGTCTGCCGCTCGCTAAGTACTTGCCCAAAGGCCGGCATCATGTTGCGGCCCGACCGGACGATCTCGGCCACCCGCTCATCATTCGCGGGCAGGCCGCTCTTAGGCAAATATTGCTTCTTGAAAACACCTTGCAGGCTGTCCGCCTTTTTAGAACGCGAGGAATATGCCTCGTGGCAGCGGTGGCATTTCTGATCGTAGATGCGCCGTCCTGCCGCCTGCTGCGGATTCAGTCCGAGTTCAGCGTCGCTTTTGCGGCGCTCCACATCGCAACCCCAGATTGACAACACCAGCGCGGTCATCGCCGAGAGCCGAGGACAATCCCGAAATCGAACTAGCCGCGATAGTTTCATCATGCCCCAAAAATGTATAAGGTTCCGTCGTACAATAATAAGGCAAGGACATGCCGGTCAGAGCCAAACAAATCCAGGTTAAGCGAGTCTACGCAAAGTCCGTGCCGGGGGACGGAACGCGAGTATTGGTGGACCGTTTGTGGCCGCGTGGCGTCAGCAAAGAACGCGCCGCGTTGGATGCGTGGCTCCGCGGAACTCGCGCCCTCCGACGAATTACGGCATTGGTTCCACGCCTATCCGAGGCCTGGGCGCTTTTCCGTCAAGCGTTATCTCAAAGAACTGGCTCAACCGGAAGCCGCTGAAGCGCTCAATGAACTTTACCGGTTGGCCAATCAGCCGCGAAGCTCACCCTCCTGTTTGCCTCTAAAAATGAAGAACACAACAATGCCGTGGTGTTGAAGGACCTCTTAGAGGACATGCGCAAGCCGCCCACAGGAACCGGACGCGGCGCGTTACGCGGGGTGCGCCTCCGCGTGGCTAAGCGAAGGCCCGCTAGCCCAGATAGCAGAAGGGCGAACATCCTCGGAGCCGTCATGAGGGTGGAGGGGCAGCACGTCCGACAAGAAAACATGTCCGGGAAACGAAACATGTGTCATTCGGACATGGCTTATTTTTTCTTCGTTGGCCTGTGCCATCCTCGACGATGGCGGCCACAACGTCGTCAATCGCATCGGTCACGCGCTTGGCAGGAAGATTGAAATTGTTCGACAGAATGGCAAAAGTTACAGGCTCACCACTATCGCTGGTGGCGTATCCGGAGAGGGTTTTCACGCCGCCCAGCGAGCCCGTTTTCGCCTGCACGCTTCCCTGAACCCGCACATCGCTGAAGCGTCCGGCCAGCGAACCATCCACGCCTCCGACCGGCAACGTCTTGCGGAAGCTTCGCCCCAGGGCTGTGCGGCGCAATAGCGCAACAACTGCACCACCGCGTCCGGAGTCACCAGATTCTGCCGCGACAGCCCGGAGCCATCATAAAAAGCGTACTGATCACTGGGAATGCCCGCGCGATTGAGGAAGCCGCGTACTACCTCGAGGCCACCTTCAACTGTGCCCGCGGTCCCCTTTTCGCGTCCCAGCAAGCGCAGCAGGATTTCGGCATGCAAATTTTGGCTCACTTTGTTGATCACTTGCACATCTTCCAGCAGCGGTCCGGAATCGTGACTGGCCAGCACGAGTGGCTGACTTTGCAGAGCGCGGGAGGGGGCGTCCCCGCCGCGTGCTGGCGCGAGCGCGGTCACGGTAAATGTAGAGAGGCTGGCGAGATCGGTGTGCCGGGTGCGTTGGCCGCCATAGATCACAATCCCGCGCTTCTGCAGTAGCTCGCGGAATAAAGCGCGGCCGCGAATTCTGCAGGATCCTCAATGGCCAGCGCTTCATTCGCCCCCGCGGTATCATCCAGCGGCATGTTGCCCCATAGCGTCAACACCGTCGAGCCCGGTTCGCGATTGATAAAAATTCGCCGTCCTGTTCCCGGGGGGGTGGTGATAATCCGGTTATCGATATGGTAGTAGTCGGCAAAGGAGTAATGTTGACGAAGGCGTGTTCCCCGGCGCGATCAGCGGGCAGAATGTTCACAAAGACCACATTGTCATTGATGGTAAGAGCGGACACTGGTGCGCCATCGGCCCAGACCAGATCGTCCTGGCTCCAGCCTTCTCCGTACCGCTCGAAGGCAAAATAGGAGTCATCCGCAACCACGTCGCCGTCCACATATTTCACGCCCTTGCGCACCAACTCGTCGGCCAGCTGTTCCAGAGCTTCGATGGGATGATCATTGCGCTCGGTGCGCAGCGCGTAGGGCAATTCGCGGCCAGAGAGATTGGGATCGCCACGCCCCACCAGGAGCAAATCGCCGGTCAGGCGTCCGTGCTTGTCGAGGGTTCCGTTAGTTTCAACCGTGGTGTGGAAAACGTAATCCGGCCCGATCAGCGCCAGCGCTGCCGCCGTGGTGAAGAGCTTGGTATTGGAAGCGGGAGTAAAAAGCTTTTCCGGATTTTGCGCGTAACAGAATCTTTCCCGTGGAGAGAGAAACGACTTCAATGCCCCAGAAACCGCGCGCCAAGTCTGGCTCGGACAGCACGGTGCTAATGCGAGACGCCAGCGTATTATGCGGGGCAGCGAAAACCTGCGCCGCAAACAGCAAGCAGAACACGACCGCGAAAAGAAAACGTTTGCCCCGCATAGACGACTCTCGATTCTAGCATCGGGAATAGCGCAATCCGTTGTCAAGACACAAATGCGGCGTCCTGGGCTTTCCAGCAAATTAGTAAATACTTCGGATTGGGCTGTTCCCACCTCGGTATCGGCGTGGATCTTCCTTCCTTAGATGCAAGGAAATGGATCACCTTCCGGGAACGCCGATTCAATCCAGGTCCAAGGTTTAGAATCAACGCTATGCGTCCTGTCTTTGAGTGGAAGTTGGCGTCGCGTTCGGTTCAGCTGGGGAAGAAAACCTGATCATGGGAGTAGTCAACGTGACGCCCGATTCCTTCTCTGACGGCGCCCAGCATTCCGACCGCGAGCAGGCTGTCGAATACGCGCTGCAACTTCTGCGCGACGGTGCAGACATCATTGACGTGGGCGGCGAGTCTACCCGGCCCGGCTCCAAAGTGACGGCCGCAGCTGGTCACGGCAAAGAACCGGCCGCCAAAAGCACTGCTTCCGCGAAAAGCGCAGTCTCCGAGAAAGAGGAACTGGAACGCGTGATTCCGGTCATCACTTCCCTGAAGAAACAATGTCCGGACGCGCTAATCTCGGTAGATACGTACAAGGCGAACGTGGCCCGCGCCGCCGTGAAAGCTGGAGCAGAGATTGTGAACGATGTCAGCGGAGCGCGATGGGATCCGCTAATGCGCAAGACTCTGGCGGAATTGCACTGCGGTGCGGTGCTGGTTCACACCCGGGGGCGTCCTGAGGAATGGCGCACCCAGCCGCCCGCGCCGGGCATTGTGATGCTGGTCAAACGGGAACTGCGGGAGTCCGCCGATGCACTCCAAATGGCGGGCGTCAAACGGGAGCGGATTGTTCTCGATCCCGGGTTTGGCTTTGGCAAGAATTTCGAGGAAAACTATCCGCTGCTGAAACATTTTGAAGAATTCCATCAGCTGCGCTATCCGCTTCTGGCGGGAGTCTCGCGGAAGTCGTTTATTGGCAGAGCACTGGCGCGCGATGGCAAAGATGCCGCCCTGCCTGACCGGTTGTACGGCACGCTGGCTGCGGAAACCGCCGTGATTCTGAAAGGAGCCCAGATCATCCGCACGCATGACGTGCGCGCCTGCGCCGACATCGTAAGAATTGCCGATATCGCCGTTTAGGATCCTCTCCCTCTTCTTGAAATGGACAATCTTCAACAACTTGCCGCCGATCCGCGCGTTACGGTGCGTCGCGCCGGTCCACCCGATCCGCAGGGCACCTGCGTTCTCTACTGGATGCAACGCTCGCAGCGAGGAACAGGCAATCCTGCGCTGGATGTGGCAGTGCGAACTGCCAACCTGCTGAAAAAGCCGGCCGTCGTATTCTTCGCTCTCAAGGCCTCTCGTGGCGCGAATCTTCGCCACTATGCGTTTCTGGCGCAGGGAATCCCTGACATTGCGGAAGCTCTCGAAGGGCGTGGAATTGGCTTCTTATTGCGCCGCTCTCCTCAGCACAGTCTTCAACGAGTATGCGAGGATTTGCATCCCGCACTGGTGGTGGGGGACGAAAATCCTCTGCGCGGACCCGAGTCACGGCGCCAGCAGGCCTCTCGCCACCTCCGTGTGCCTTTCTGGACCGTGGACGCTGACGTCATCGTGCCCTCGAAGTTGCTGGAGAAAGCGCAATATGCCGCCCGCATCATCCGGCCTCGTCTGAATAAGCTGCTGGCGGATTTCCTGGTTCCTGGCAAAGATCATAAGGCGAGGTATATGTGGAAAAAACCAACTGGCCTTGTCTCCCTGAATCCACATTCTGAGCTGCTGCAAGGCTGGCCGGTTGACCGGTCGGTGCAGGCGGTGAGTCGTTTGCGAGGCGGCAGCCGGCAGGCGGATCGCTTGCTCCAGGATTTCGTGCGGTGCAAGCTGGCATCGTATCCAAAGCTGCGCAACCACCCAGAGTCCGACGGAACCAGTCAGCTCTCGCCCTATCTTCATTTCGGTCACCTCAGCCCTGTCCGGGTGGCGATCGCAGTTGAGCAGGCCGACGCCCCACGGGCTGCGAAGATCGCCTTTCTCGATCAGCTGATTACCTGGCGCGAACTATCGGTGAACTTCGTGCGCTTCAATCCCAACTATGACGGCTTTGAGAGCGCCGAGCCCTGGGCGCATCGCACCTTGGCTGAGCACTCTAGGGACCGCGGCCTGTTCATCTACACCGCGCGGCAACTGGAAAATGCCGAGACCACGATCCGCTGTGGAACGCCGCCCAGCGGCAAATGGTGAATCACGGGTGGATGCACAACTACCTGCGGATGTATTGGGGAAAGAAAATTCTGGAATGGAGCCGCTCTCCCGCTGAGGCCTATGAGATCGCGGTGCCGGCTAAACGACAAATACGAAATCGACGGCCGCGATCCCAATGGTTACTCGGGAATTGCCTGGGCAATCGTTGGCAAGTTCGACCGCGCCTGGCCGGAGCGCCCTGTTTTCGGCAAGATCCGCTACATGTCGCTCGCCAGCACTGGACGAAAATTTGACAGCAAGAAATATATCGGGCAGAACTCGGGCTAGCGCTGGCTATGGACCGTGCCGGCTTTCCCTGGTAGAACTTTTGCCTGCGCATTTGGCTAACCGACCGCGCCGGCGCATGTCTCACGTTTGTCAGCCAAATTCGCTAGAATGGAATGAACCTGTCCGAATCCAGGAGACTCAATGAGCTTGCGCCATATCGTGATTTCCCTGTTTCTGCCACCTCCCTTTGCATTCTTTGCGCTCGGACGATGGTCAAAATCTGCAGGTTCGCCGGGCATCAGTTCAAGCAGCTTCTCGCGGATGAGTGGGAATACGAGCTGCGCGAAAGTCCGGAAGAGGCAACCGTCATCGGCGATTTCGCTACAACGACCGCTGGAGCGACCCGTCGCTCGCCCACCTGCGGGTGCGGCGCAGACGATTGGCAAAACTGGCTGCGGAGTTTTACGTCCATTGATACCCAAGGCTTCCCGGAACAGGAACAACTCAGCCATTCGCTCATGCTGCGCAATCTGAAAGACCGTATTCAAGCGGCATCGATCTCAAAACTTACGAAATGCCGGTGGACCAACTGGCCGGGGCGCAACTCGAGCTCGCCCAGTTCGTGGAGATGATCCCGTTTCACACCGACCAAACAATATGAAGATTATTTGGCGCGACTGCGCATGATTCCCCACTTGTTTGAGGAGTTGATCGAGATTTTGCGGCAAGGCGAAAAAGACGGCTCATGCCGCCGCGCTATCTGCTGGAAAAGACGGTGAGCCAATGCAAGGAAATTGCCGCGCCCGCCGGCGAAGCCAATGTATTCGGTCATCCGGTCAAACAGTTCCCCGACGGCGTTCCACAAAATGACCGCAAGCGCCTGCACGACGACATTGTGGCCGCGGTGGACCACAAGGTTCGTCCTGCCTACAGCAAGCTGGCCGAGTTCCTCGCCAAAGACTATGCGCCCGAAGGCCGCGCCGAGACGGGGTTTGGTCACTGCCCGACGGCGACGCGCTTTACCGCTTCGACATTTCCCAGGAGACCACCACCACCATGGATCCCGAGGCGATCCATGAACTGGGATTGAAGAAGTCGCCCGCATCGAAAGCGAGGAACTCGGCCATCGCGCGGAAGCTCGGCTTTTCCGATCTAAAGAGCTTTCGCGCCTCGCGCGAACTCCGAATCCCAAACTTGTTCCTACATCGCGGCAGGAAATTCTCGACAAGTACCGCTATTACATCAGCGAAATGCAGCCCAAACTTCCCACAGCTGTTTGGGCTGCTGCCGAAGACGCGACTGGAGATCCGGCCGGTTCAGCAATATCGTGAGAAAGACGCTCCGGCATGGCAGAGTATAACCAGGGCACTCCCGACGGCTCGCGGCCCGGGAATCGTTTACGTAAACACCGGCGACTATGCGCACCGATCGTTACTAGAAATTGAAGCTACGGCCTACCACGAGGCCATTCCCGGACACCACATGCAGATCTCCATCGCGCAGACGCTTGCCCGAGCCTGCCCGCTTTTCGCCAGCAGGGCGGATACAACGCCTACGTCGAAGGCTGGGCGCTCTATGCCGAACGTCTGGGGAAAGATGTCGGTCTTTATCAGGACCCCTATTCCGACTTACGGCCGTCTGGCCGACGAAATGTTGCGCGCCGTCCGGCTGGTAGTGGACACCGGGGTCCATTACAAACACTGGACGCGGCAGCAGATGGTGGACTACTTCCACGCAGCATTCCTCACGAGGACGAGCCCGATGTGCAGGCGGAAACTGACCGCTATATCGTGACCCGGCGCAGGCGCTGGCCTACAAATTGGGTGAGCTGGAAATTCTCAAACTGCGCGACCAGGCACAGAAGGAACTGGGGAACAAATACGATATCCGCAAGTTTCACGACGAAATTTTGGATGGCGGGGCGCTGCCGCTCGACGTGCTGGACGCGCGAGTGACGGCATGGATCGCGGAGCAGAAGGCGGGCCAGACCGCCGGGCAGTAGGTCAATAATCACTCATTCTGAAGGTGCCTCCCCGAACGATGTGTGCCCCATCCTAGGCGCGCTTTTTGCGACTAGGGTGGGATTCCACGAACGCCGTCGCTAAAGGCTTTGGAACTCCTTGATGCTCACGCAAGTGGGTCGCTGAGAGGTCGAGCGAACCAGTAATCCAAGCCGGATCAGAGCAATTTGCCCGAGTCGAGCAGGATGGTCACGGGACCTTCGTTGCAGAGTTCCACTTGCATCGTCTCCTGGAACTTGCCGGTTTCGCAGGTAAGACCGGCGGCGCGGACGCGCCCGCAAAAATATTCATAAAGTTCGCGGGCCCGAACCGGCGGGGCGGCGGCATCGAAAGAAGGCCGCTTGCCACGGCGCAAATCACCGTAAAGCGTGAACTGCGAAACTACCATAACTGCGCCGCCAACTTCTGTGGCCGCCAGGTTCATTTTTCCGCCGGCATCTTCAAAAATTCGCAGCCCACAGATTTTGTCGGCGAGGTAATCGGCGTCCGTTTCGGAATCGTTTTGAGCCACCCCGAGCAAGACCAGCAGCCCGCGGCCGATGCGGCCAACGATTTGGTTGTCGACGGTTACCTGGGCCCGGCTGACTCGTTGCACGACGGCGCGCATGGAATCCAGTGTCGCGGTTATGGCAGTGGGTTGCAAGATCCACTTCATCCGGGAAGATGCCCGGAATGTCTATACATCCGGCCCACCCTCCTTTACACTCCTTCCCGCGGCCAAGTACACTACTCCCTTCGCTTTACAGTTGTCTGGGAGGAAAGCCATACATGCCTAGCGACGGGAAAGAAAGAAGTGGGCGAAAAGGTGAAGGCGCTCATCTCCGAACAACTTGGGGTGGATGAATCCGAGATCACGCCGAGCGCTTCCTTCGCCGACGATCTGGGGGCGGACTCTCTGGACCAGGTCGAACTGGTCATGGCGCTGGAAGAGGCCTACGGACTGGAGATTTCCGACGCGGATGCGGAGAGAATCCGCACCGTGCAGGACGCGATCGAGTACATCGAGAAACAC
This sequence comes from uncultured Acidobacteriaceae bacterium, assembly GCA_963697035.1. Taxonomy (GTDB): domain Bacteria; phylum Acidobacteriota; class Terriglobia; order Terriglobales; family Acidobacteriaceae; genus PALSA-270. The sequence continues at coordinate 401,952 of CAVOMN010000007.1, forward strand.
GCCAAGGGAAGCAAGTCATAAAGCTGGCAGGACTCGGCAACTGACCGCCGGCAACTGGGTTCCAATTCGATGAATGCGAAATTTACTCACACTTGAAGCAAGAGGAGACACATGGCAGCCGTTGATGAAAAAGTAAAGCAGATCATCGTGGAGCAACTGGGAGTGGACGAAGGCGAAGTCACGCCCACCGCCTCGTTCGTGGACGACCTGGGCGCCGACTCGTTGGACACGGTCGAACTGGTGATGGCTTTCGAAGAGGCCTTCGAACTGGAGATTCCCGATGAGGACGCGGAGAAAATCCGCACCGTGCAGGATGCGATTGACTACATCGGGAAGCACGGGAAAGGCGGGAAGTAGTTGGGGCGCAGAGTCGTCGTTACAGGCATTGGCCTGATCTGCGGCGGTGGGAAACACCACGGAGGAGGTCTGGCAGAACCTGCTTGCCGGCAAAAGCGGCGTGGCCCGCATCACGCAGTTTGATGCCTCTCAGTTCGCCTGCCAGATCGCGGCGGAGGTCAAGAATTTCGATCCGCTGCAGTTCATCGAGAAAAAAGAGCTGAAGAAGATGGGCCGCTTCATCCACTTGGCCCTGGCGGCCGCGGATGAAGCCATGAAAGCCTCCGGTCTTGAAGGTCACCCCCGAGATTGCCCCGCGGGTGGGGGTGCACATCGGTTCCGGCATCGGCGGATTCGACGTCATTGAGCGCGAGCACACGAACCTGCTGCGAGGGCGGGCCGCGCAAGATCTCTCCCTTTTTCATTCCCGCGGCCATCGTCAATCTGGCCGCCGGCCACGTCAGCATCCGCTACAACGCAAAGGGGCCCAATGAGGCTACCTGCACCGCTTGCACCTCCAGCGCTCACGCCGTCGGCGATGCCTTCAAGATCATCGCCCGTTCCGATGCCGACGTCATGATTGCCGGCGGCACCGAAGCCGCCATCACCCCGATGGGCGTGGGCGGATTTGCCGCCATGCGCGCGCTCTCCACCCGCAATGACGCTCCTGAAAAGGCCAGCCGCCCCTGGGACTCGGCGCGCGACGGATTCGTCATCGGCGAAGGCGCGGGCATTCTGATTCTGGAAGAGTTGGAATTCGCCCGCAAACGCGGGGCGCAACATTCTGGCCGAAATTGTCGGTTACGGCATGAGCGGCGACGCCTACCACATCACCCAGCCCGCCGAAAACGGCGATGGCGCCTATCCGGGTCATGCTCAATACCCTGCGGGACGCCGGCGTCAGCCTGAGCAGGTCGGCTACATCAATGCCCACGGCACCTCGACCGCTATCGGCGACAAGCTGGAAACCATTGCCATCAAACGGGCTTTCGGCGATCACGCCTACAAAGTCGCGGTCAGTTCCACCAAATCCATGACCGGGCACTTGCTCGGCGGCGCCGGCGGTCTGGAAGCCGGCATCACGCTGTTGGCCTTGCGCGACCAGATACTGCCTCCGACCATCAACCTGGAGAATCCGGATCAGGATTGCGATATGGACTACGTCCCCAACCACGCCCGAAAGGCGAACGTCGAGTACGCCATGTCGAACTCATTCGGCTTTGGTGGCACGAACGGGGCATTACTGTTCCGGCGCTGGACTGCATAGCAGTCTGTGGAAATGTCGGGGCGCTGGCCCGAGGTACATCGTCCGATCCAACCATGGTAACAACATCCATCACTCTTAAAATAAAGCGCTTAACGCTCAAGCGCTGAGGGTAACCGTTACCGGGGTAATGATACTTCTGTACTAGACGATTGTCCTTATATCCCTTTGCCAAGCCGGGGACGGCCCACAATTGGGTCACTTGAACACGCCAACTTTCGTCATGCCAAATTCCTTCGGAGCGCCACCACGCCCTTCCCTCGTAAAAAGAGCAGGGGCGCGCATTGCCTTCATTGACATCAAAGAACCCGCACGAAACGTCTTGGCCGATTGTTTCCGCCAATTTGGCGTGGAAACAGTTGCCAATGACCGGCGATATCACCGCCCGCCTCAAGAAAGAAAAATTCGATGCCTGCGTCCTGAAGCTGGCTCCCGGAGCCGAAGGAGTGATGGAATTGCTACGCACCTCGCCATCCAACAGCCGCATGGTGATCTACGGCTTGGGCGGCAATGCGCAGGATGCCATGCGCTACTCGAAATACGGCATCAACGCCATCTTTCACGAGCCTCTGGAGCGTCCTGCAGCTCTTAAATTGGTGCGCGCGACCCAAATGCTGGTGCTACACGAATTCCGGCGCTATATACGCATTCCGGTCATCACCGAAGTATCCGTGACCACGGCCGAGGGCCGCCGCTTCGCTGCCACCAGCCAGGAGATCAGCTCCGGCGGCATGTCCTTGCGCGGCGCGGAGGCCGTCTCGGCTGGCGAATCGGTTGAAATCTCCTTTGCATTGTTGACTTTGCCCCGAATCTGGGTGCGCAGCACTGTCACTTGGCGAAAGACCGTAACGGACTTTCGGCATCCGCTTTGATCCCAAAAGACGAACGCCGCTTCCGCATCAAAGAATGGATTGATGCATATCTGGAGAACTAACGAGAAGTCCCGCCGGGTAACTCCATGTCCTAAGCGGTGAAAAACTCATCATGTTCAGGCGATTCAACTAGAGCTCATCAGGCTCCAACGCCGAATCGGCCCCAGCGTGTAAAATTAACGTGGACATGGCGACTTCCTCCCAACTCGTTCAAATTGACGTTCGCCCTCCGGTGCGGCAGCCCAAGCCTGACTGGCTACGGGCCAAAGCTCCGGTCGGCGACAACTTCCATAATCTGAAGAAGTTGGCCCGAGGACTTGGGACTGCACACCGTGTGCGAATCCGCCCAGTGCCCCAACATCGGCGAATGCTGGAACCATCAGACCGCTACGTTCATGCTGCTGGGCGATATCTGCACCCGGCGCTGCGGCTTTTGCGCCGTGCCCAAGGGCAAACCCGGCCCCATCGACTGGGACGAACCGCGTCGCGTGGCCGAGGCGGTGGCCACTCTGGGCCTGAAGCATGCCGTCGTGACCAGCGTCAATCGCGATGACGACAACCTGGGCGGCGCGCGGGTTTTTGCCGAGACCATTCGCCAGATTCGCGAACTGACGCCCGGCTGCCGGGTGGAAGTCCTGATCCCGGATTTTCAGGGACTGATGAACCGCTGCGCATCGTGCTCGACGCCAGGCCCGACGTGCTCAATCACAACACCGAAAGCGTGCCTCGCCTGTATCGCGTGGTCCGCTCCGGCGCGCGCTATGAACGCACGTTGCGGCTGCTGGAGAACGCCAAGAAATTTTCGCCCGGAATGGTGACAAAATCCGGCGTGATGGTCGGCCTAGGCGAGACCATCACCGAGCTAGTACGAGGTTTTCAGAGATTTGGGCTCGCGCGGCGTGGACATTCTCACCGTCGGCCAATATTTGCGGCCCTCGCGCGATCACCTGCCGATGGCGCGCTTCTACACGCCAGACGAATTCGCGTACCTGAAAGAAGAAGCGCTCCGCTTCGGCTTCCGCCATGTGGAGTCGGGTCCCATGGTGCGGTCGAGTTATCACGCGCACGAGCAGGCGGACGTAGCGGTTTCAGCGATTTGAACCCAACCCCTTGTCATTCCGTGGGAGCACAGCGACGAGGAATCTGCTGTTCCGGGCCGAAAAGCAGATTCCTCGCTACGCTCGGAATGACAACACGCAAAAATGCACGCAGAGCTATTCCGTTCGTAACGCCTCCATCGGCTCAATTGAAGCCGCCCGGCGCGCCGGAATCAATCCAGCCAAAATTGCACACCCCGCGAGCACGCAAACCGCGATGCCTAGAATCATTGGATCGTAGGTCTTGACTCCATACAACTGGCTGGCAATCAACCGGCTGCTAGCCAGCGCCGCAGGAATGCCAATCGCCAGACCGATGGCGAGCTGGATTAGAGCCGTGCGCAATACCAGATTCAGCACATTCCGGCGGTCTGCGCCGAGCGCCATGCGGATGCCGATCTCGTTGGTGCGGCGAGCCACGGAATACGCGGTCACTCCATAAAGTCCCACGCAAGCCAAAATCAACGCCAGCAGTCCGAACAGTTCGGTGAGCCGTGCAATCAGCGTTTCGCCATTGAAGTTGCGTTCCACCTGCTCATGCATGCTCATCATCTCGAGCACGGTGAGGTTGGGATCAATGTCGGCGAGCGTGCGGCGGACAGCTCCCTCCAGGTTTTCCGGCTTCCCAGCGACCCGCAACTCGATCGCTCCAAAGTATTGGCTGGCGTCCATGAAGGTCAAGCCCTTGTCCTTCGTCGCCTGCAGGAAGGGCATGAAAAACGTGGGATCTGCAGGTTCGTGCGCTTCATGATACTTGGCATCATCCACGATGCCCACAATTTCCAAATCACCGGCGTTCTTGATGTCCCCGATGCCGAAGTGCTTGCCAATGGGATCTTCTTTCGGGAAAAAGTCACGCGCGAATGCTCTCATTGATCACCGCGACTGGCTGTGAAGTCGGCGTATCCTCCTCGCCGATCGCGCGGCCACGCAGCAAACGCGTGCCAATGGTCTCGAAGTAATGCGGTCCCACGCGAAGAAATGAAGCGCCGATCTGCTGATCCGGCAGAATGCCCCTCGATGTGAATTGTATAGCCCCAGTTATCTCCGCTCATGGGGCTATAAAGCGAATAGCTCGCGCTGATCACGCCGGGAATTTGCGGCAAGCCGGTGCTCGCAGTTGCTGGTAGAGGCCGTACAGCTTCTCCACCTTGTAGCCGGCCAGCGACGGATCCACGTTCACCACCAGCAGGCCCACCGGTTCAAACCCAAAATTCTGATTTTCGAGATTTGCGCAGAGTCTGGGTGACCAACCCCGCGCCAATCAACAACACGGAGCAAAGCGCGATCTGCACCACGACCAGAGACTTCTGCGGCAGCGATCGCTCCCTGCGTCGTGCGGCCGGTTCCGCGCAAGGCTTCCGCCGGGTCGGAATGCGAGGTGATCCACGCGGGCGCGACTCCGAAGACAATGCCGGTGACCAGTGAGAGCAGGAATGCAAAGCCAAGCACCGGCAACGAAGGAGTCGGATTGATGGGAACATAATGGGCGCCGCGAAAAGCAAGAAACAGAATGGCGCGCGTCCCCGCGAACGCTACCAGCAGTCCGGCCAATCCTCCAACCACCGCCAGCAGCACGCTCTCCGTCAGAACCTGGCGGATGAGCCTGCGCCGTGGAGCCCCAGCGCCACGCGGATCGCGGTTACCGAGCGGGCAGCGACACCGCGTGCCAGCAGCAGGTTGGCAATATTGGCGCAGGCAATCAGCAGTACCATTCCCGCAACTGCCACCAGGAAGCGCAACGCATGGCGATATCGCGTTGCAAGCTCCCGATCCCAGCCCCGCCAGGTACTAACTCAATTTTTTGCGTGGGCAGCGCGGCGCGGTCCTGCGTGCCTCAGCTCCGGCTGGCTGCGCAGCCATTGTTGCAACTCCACGGTAAGTTCCGCTTGCACGCGCTCCGGCCGCGCACCCTGCTTCAAGCGGCCGATGACGTACAGCCAATTTCCGCCCTGATTCAGCAAGGGGTCTACGACATCAAGCGCCGGCTCCGTAGACAACGGCATCCAGAAATCCGGCGGATCACTGCGCAAGGTCTCGCCAAAAAACCCGGGCGCCGCAATCCCGGCCACTGTGTACGGTATTTGGTCAACGACAAAGGTTGAGCCGATAATAGAAGGATCGAGCGCGAAGCTCTGCTGCCACATGCGGTAGCTCATCACAATGACGGGTGCGGCATTCGGCTGATCGTCGGAGGGGATGATGGTTCGTCCTGCGAACGCCCCAACGCCGAAGGTCTGAAAATAATTCCCGGATACAAATTCGCCCCGAAATGGCTTCGGCGGTCCATTGTCTCGTTCTCGCCTTCCACTGTACGACGCGGAATAGGACTGAAAGGCCGTCATGTCTGCAAACTCTGGCGTGTGGTCGCGCATGAGCTTGTAGAATTCGTAATTGAACAGGTCTCCAATTGTCTTCCCGGTTGGTGTCCTGGACGCAGCAATCGAAGCCGTTGCCCACCCGGTAAAGCTCCTTCGGGCTCTTCACCGGCAACGACTTCAGCATCACCGCATCCACCAGCGTGAAGATGGCGGTATTGGCCCCGATCCCGAGCGCCAGCGTCAGCACGCAGACAAACGTAAATCCCGGCGCTTTTCGCAATTGGCGCAGGGCGTAACGAACATCCCGAAACAGGGTTGGCATGGAACACCTCAGCTACGATATACGGCACGCGAGGAGCCAAAGCGGTCTTACTGCCTAAGCCCTTGAAATGCAAGATAGTTGCAAGCATTTCGATGGATTGGCCAGCCCACAAAACTGTCCGGATACGGACACCGCTGTCCGGAAGTGGACACCAGATGTCGCGCGGATGCTCCCTTCGACTACGCTCAGGGGCAAGCTTTGTCCGCGAAAACCGCGTGCAAAAGTGTGGGATTCGTCAGATTAGCTCTTCGGTCGGCACTCTGGGTTCCTACGCTGCTCCCGCAACTTCGCGAGCGAGGGCGCCCGCGCCACACAAACTCCGCCACACGACCATCAGAAGATCTTTAGCTTGATGGTCAGGTACTTCTTGGGATCCTGCCGCATGGCTTTGATCAGCTCCCGGCTCTCCAGCAGCAGGTTGTTGCATTGTCGTAAAAGGACGGGTCATGCAGGAACTTTCCCGCCGTGCCCTGACCAGCGGCAAGCTGATCGCTGATGTCGGAAAGCTTATTGATGGTGTTTTGCAGTTTGCTGGCGAGCTGCTCGTCTTTGGCCAGTTTGCCGAGCGGGCCTTTGCCGGCATTGATGTCGTCGGTCAGCTGCTTGGCGTTGGCGATGGTCTGATTGAGGTTGTCGTAGAGCGCAGGATCTTTGAGCAGCTTACCTGCGGTGCCTTTGCCGGCATTCAAGTCATCGATCAGCGCGTTGACCTTATCCACGGTGGCGTTGATTCTGGTTGTACATTTCGTCGTCCGCTACCAGCTTGCCCAGAGTTCCTTTGCCTTCGGTCACCTGCTGACCAGCCCCTGAAACTGGCTCACGACCCCATTCAAGCGGTTATATAGCGTGGCATCATAAATCAGTTTGCCCACCGAACCGTTGCCGCTCTCGACGAAAGCCAGAATCCGGTCCACGCGAGCTTCGAGCGCCTGCAGATTCTGCAGGGTGCTTTGACTGGCTCGCACCACATCGTCGAAACCAGGCACGAAGTGCGCCGGCAGCGTGTCTCCATCCTGCACCTCGGCTCCTTTGGCCTGGGAGCTATCGATATCAATGTAAGTTTCACCCAAAACTCCCGCGGTGGCGAGTTCAGCCAGTGAATCTTTCCGCAATCCGTCCTGGTGTTTGGCGCTTACGGTCATGATCACTTCGACTGGCGTAGGCTCCTTGCTCGGGACGATCTGAATATCTTTAACATTGCCGATGTCCACGCCGCTGAGCCGCACCGGCGCGCCTTTGCGCAGTCCGCTAGCGTTGTCGAAGTAGGCTCTGAGGGTGAGTGTTGGAGTGAACAGGCCGCCGGTACCGCTCATCAGGAAGAGCAGCACGCCCAGGGTGACACTGGCGAATATCACCGTAAGCCCGACTTTCAGTTGAGACCACTGCAATTGTTTCTGGCTAGGCACGCATTCTCCCAGGTACCGTCATTGCCATCGCTCCAGCGCCGAGCCAGCGATTAACGCCCCCGGCTTTCGGTGAATCATACCAGAGGGTTGGACCAGTTCACATCACGGTCGCGCGGCCCGCAAGGTTCCTGTAAACACCAGCGCCAGAAGGTAGGCCGCGCGCCGCAGGCCAGGGTCACATTCAGGCCGATACTGGATCGCGATGACCATGGCAAGAACCGATCCGGTGACGCTGGCGGCCGCATTCATCGCCCACGCCCACTCCACCGCGTTCTGTCCCGACAAATTGGCCTGGGTTGCGGGAAACTCCGGCGCGGGGAAACTCGCCAATGCACGCAGTCCGGTGGGAAATGGCATCCCCATGGCGAATCCCAGCGGAATCAGCAATGCGCCACTCACCAGAAGTTTTATCGGGAAAGGAAGCCCCACCAGCGCGTTCAGAATGGCCGGCAACACGAAGACATAAAGCAGGAGCACCGCAATAATCAGCAGCAGGGGCAGCCAGGCACTCCCCGTTTCGCCGACACATCTCCGCGAAGCCAGGCTGCCGGCGCCGCTCGAAAGCAGCAGCAGAAACACGACCACCGTCAAAGCATACGTCGGATGCCCAAGAAACAGCACGAACCTTTGAATGAATGCGATCTCCACCAGAATGTAGCCCAGTCCCACGGCAATGAAGTAGATCAGGCTGACGGCGTGCTTCTGCGCTCCTCCGGTCCGCACCGCCAAGGGGATCACCAGAAAGGCCAGCACCGCGATCACGGAAATAATGAGCACCATTCCCAGGACAGCCACGCCGAGATTCACCTTCCAGTCAATGCCATGCTGCAAACCCTGTGGATGGAACATCTGACCGAGCTTGACGGTAAAAAAAAAGAACGGTGCATCGTCGGTGACCGGAGCGACGTTGTAGGCATACTGCCTGGCAAAGGCAAATGGGTCGTTGCTCAGCATCAACGCGGAAAACGGATTGCTTCCGGGCGTCGAAGGAAGATAGACCGCGGCAAGACCGTTGTCATCAATGTGCTGTTGAACCGCATCTTCTTCCGCGGGGGTGAACGCATTTTTCTTGGCCAGGACAATCACCGGAATTCCGTCTTCGTCCAGGTCTCCGTCGGCTACCACAATAAAATTCCGCGCGGGGTTCTCAACTCCCAGTTCGTGCAGAGCCTGCATGGCCACCGAAACCACGCGCAGGGCTTCGCGCGGATAGCGGAATTCCCAGCGCGTGATGGCGATCATGCCATCCGGCCGAAGGTGTTCAAAGTATTCGCGGAAGGCATCAACCGTGTACAAGCTGTTCTCGCTGAGGGCGAATGCGCCGGCTGCGGTGGAGGCCCAGGTGTCCACCAGGGTCATCTGTACAACGTCGTAGTGGGCTCGCGAGTTTCTGATGAACGACCGGCCGTCGGTGACATGAATGTGGACGTCGGGCCGCTCGTACAAACGATAGGAGTAGTCGGCATAACGCCCGCGCATCACCGTATTGGCGATGATCGGGTTAATTTCAATTCCGGTCACGCTGTGGCTGCCGTTGGCGACGGCGCGCAGCACATCCACGCCGCCGCCCGGTCCGATGATGGCGTAGTCCCCATGCGGCCGTAACACGTTCGCCAGGGCTGGCGGAGCAGCCATGAGGTTCTTCTGCCACTCGCTGCCCTGCCATTGCGTCAGGTCGGCGTTCATGATGAAGGTAGAAGCGTCGGCATCAATCACTACAACCCTGGCGGCGCCCTGGCGGTCTACTTCCACACGCGAGATGGCATTCCAGCGGGCAAATTCCACCCTGGCCGGATCGCGGAAGATGCCCTTGGCATAAACAATGTCAATCAGCCTTCCCGAGTGATTGGCAGCGATCACCGCTACCAGACAGATCGCGAGCCCGGCCGCCAACTTGCGCAAATTTGAAGTTGCCGCCCAAACCGCGCTGGCCGCAGCCATCATCACCGCGGAGAACAGAATGGTATTGGGTCCGCCGAACTGATTGAGCAGCGGGACAACTCCCAGGCAAGCCGCGGCGCCGCCCACCAGATCGGCTCCGTAAAGACGCGTAATGGCTTGGGTCTCCCGCGCAAAGAGAATGGAAAATTCCAGACCCGTGATGAAGAAAGGAACGACCGCCACCAGGTACAGAATCGTCAGATGAAGAAAATTACGTCTCGAAAGTTCCAGCGAAACCGGCACATGAAGCACAGTTCCGAGCACGATCGGTACGACAATCGCGTTCGCGGCAGTGAGCCAGGCCATCAGTGCTCGCGTCGGGTAGCGCGCCAGGCGGTTCTTCCATAGATAGGCAAACGTTCCGCCGGCGCCCAGTCCCAGCAACGCAATTGAAATCGCAAGGAACGCAAAATGATAAAAGAGCACCACTGAAAACAGGCGAGTAAGCGCCAATTCCAGCAGTAAAGCTGAAAAGCTGCCCAAAGCAATGCCGGTCAGCAAAATTTGTTCGCGGGACTTCCCAGGAAATGCGACTGCGGATGGCGGCTCGTTCGATCCAGGCATTAGAGTTGAGTCGGGAATGGGTCAGTCTAACAGACTCGTTCGCGAGCGAACTGCCGCCAAAAGCGCTGATCCGATTCTGTGTTGAGTCAGTCTCCACGCCAGAAGCGCCAAAATTCGACGATCTTTCCGATGGGATCGGGAACGACCCATACGGCTGCCACTGCAATGATTGCTGGCGCGACTCCGACCCCTTTGATCATCTCCAGGAACATGGGGTTGCTATAGATCCAGGCGCACGCGCCTCGTTCTCGATAACTCAGCTTTCCAGAATGACTTGCGCGATGGCTTGCTCTTCAGTGTGCGACAAAGATAGCGCGACATGCACCGTGCCCAGCTTTGCGGCAAACTCGCCGGCTTTGCCGTGGAAGAACAGGGTTGGACGGCCTCCCGGCTCGCGGCTCACTTCGATATCCCGCCAGCGCACGCCGCGGCTCCAGCCGGTGCCAAGAGCCTTCATCGCAGCTTCTTTGGCGGCGAAACGCGCGGCATAACGCTCGGCGCGGTTCGCTTTCGATTCGCAATAACGGATTTCACCTGCGGTAAATACGCGGCGCAAAAAGCGTCCACCGAAGCGGTCGATCGCAGCCGCAATGCGCGGGACTTCCGTGATGTCAATGCCGGTGCCCACGATCATAGCGTCACCCTAGCACAAGCCACCGCGCCGCCATGCTCAAACCCGCCAGTAGTCGGGCCGCCAGACAAGGATCGCCTTCTTGATGTCAGCCCGCGAGAGCCTCTCGGCAACGGCTCTTGCCGCTAAGGCGGGGACTTCCTGATCCGAAGCGAAGCGTAATCCGATGTACTGATTCTCGCTAAGCTGGTCAACCAGGTGACGCTGCGACTCCGGCAAAAAGGAGGCCAGCCTAAGCTTTTCTTCCAAGCGGATCACGCGATCCTGCACTTTCAAAGCGTTCGACCGTGTTTTCACTACGGCAATGGCGGCGGCCGTGGCTAGCACGACAAACCAGCCTGAGTGAATGCTGGGATGCCGAACCAGGAACACCACGCTGGCAATCCAGGTAATTGCGAACACCGGAAGCACAAAGAAGTGAAATGGCGGATCGAAGCGGGCGTGGTTGGCAAGATTCTGCGGAACTTTCTCGGCCATGCGGCTGCTCCTTAGATTTGATTTCGAATTATTAAGCCTGCCCGAACGACGCAGAAAAAGATCGGCAAGGCAGGGGAAGTGTAAACCATTTCCGCAGAACCTGCCGGCCCAATCCTCGCGGTAGAGACGTAGCTCTGCCACGTCTCGCTTCTTCAGGCGCTCAAAAAACTGTCGACACAAAGACCTAACGAAGCTATGTCTCTCCCGGGAGATGGCGGAGGCATCGCGCTCACAGCAAGCGGTCACCACGATAGATCAGTTGCCCGTCAACCGTTCTGGCCTCGGCGGTCAGTTTGTGAGGTTTTGCCGGCCCGGCGCCATCGATATGAAAAACTTCATGGCCGTGCGCCACTAGCCAGTCAGACACCAGCATGCGATGACAATGAAAGTAGACGCGTTCGGCGCACATGTAGGCGGTGCGGGAATGCCCTCCCAGCCGCAGCAGTTCGCTCATCGCGGTACGAAACTGTTCCGTCAGCATGTAGTCGGCATAGTTGCGGAAGCTGGTATTGCGCATCGCGATGTTCGGCGAGTCATCGCGGATCTTCTTGCGGTACCCACCGAGCGCCTTCATCCACACATAGCGGATTCCCGCCTGGGACGAGGCTTTTTTCAGCGACTCGCGGTTGAAGTACGGCAGGCGGCGCGACATAGGAAAAGCCCGGATATCCACCAGCGTCTGGATCGAATGAGCTTGCAAAACTTCGATCAGCTCGTCGAGCGTGCGTGTGGAATGACCGATGGTGTAGAGGGCGGACATCGGAGCGGCATCCCAATGAAGGTCTCCGCGCCCGCATGGCCGTTCTCGGCGAACTTCGCGGTTAAGGCTTTTATTGCGCAAAGACCGTCAACAACCAAGCCAGATCATCCTCCCGGAGTTGCCTCAGCCTCTGAAATACAAATATGACCCGAGAATACAAGCCAGAACCAGGGCGGAGCCAGCCACTTCCCGCCAATCCCAACTAGCCCGGCTGTCGGCGCGATGCTCGGCGGTGGTGGTTTCGAACGTAAGATTTTGAATACTGAGATAGTCAGGTTCTGTCGTCACGTAGCTCACCACGATCATCACAATAGCGGAGACCGCCGTAATCAGCACGCTGAAATACTGAAAATAAATGTTGTTGATGATCCAGAAGAACGAGCCGTAGGGATACCCGTTCTGAAATCCGGGGAGGCCGAGGGTGACCGGCGTATCCACCAGCATGCGAAAGATGCCGAGCACGAAGCCCACCAGCATGGCCCAAAGCGCGCCCGCCGCGTTCAGTCGCTTGAAAAACACGCCAAAGAAAAACACTACAAAAATGGGTGGCGCGAGATAACCCTGCACCGCTTGCAAGTAGTCGTAGAGGCCATGCGCATTCTTGATCACCGGAATCCATGCCAGCGCGACCAGCACCATCATGGCGGTCGCAATGCGTCCGGTGCGCACGATCTGATGCTGGGTCGCTCCGGGACGCCACTTTTCGTAGAGGTCAACGGTGAACAAGGTCGAGCAGGCGTTGAATACGCCGGCGAGAGATCCCATCAAAGCCGAGAGTAGTCCTGCCACTACAATGCCGCGCAGGCCAGGCGGCAATAAATATTCAACCAGCAATGGGAATGCGCCCTGGGCCGCGGCGGGAATCGCATGACCATCGGGCCCGATGATGGTGGCCAGCTCCGGAATTTTGCCGCTCTTCGCCAAGGCGAAACAAATCAAGCCCGGCACAATGAAGAGATACACCGGCGAGAGCTTGAGAAACGCCGCGAATATGCTGCCACGTCGCGCCACGGTTTCATTGGGAGCTCCCAGAGCGCGTTGCACAATGTATTGATCGGTGCACCAATACCAGAGGCCGATAATGGGCGCGCAAAACAGCATCCCCAGCCAGGGGAAATTGCCGTTGAAGTACCAGGCTTGCTTCACCACATGTCCGGCAGAATTCGTCTCGATGACCGGAGACCACGTGCCCTGCACTCCCGCCGGAATCAGCGGCTTCCACAGATTGAACATGTCGGAGCCGCAGAAGTGGCGCAACTCGCCCCAGCCGCCAAGTTTTGCCAATCCATAAAACGTCAGGCACGCCGAGCCGGTAATCAGGACGACGGTCTGCACGGCATCGTTGTAAGCGACGGCGCGCATTCCGCCCAGCGCCGTATATAAGCCGGTCAGCACAATCACCAGCACCGAGCCGATCCAGAAACTGTCAATATTCATGTTGCCGATATGCACATGCAGCTCGGGCAGCAGAGTGCCAAAAACCACGCCGCCGGCAAAAATTCCCACGGCAATTTTAGAAACAATAAAGGTGATGATTGAAACCACCGACAGAACATAGCGCGACGCCACGCTGAAACGCCGTTCCAGAAACTCCGGCATGGTGAATACCATGGAACGCATGTAGAAGGGGACAAAGACCCAGCCGAGCACCAGCAGGCACCAGGCGTGCAATTCGTAGTGCGCCAGGGCAACGCCGCTGGTCGCACCCGCGCCGGCCAGACCTACCACGTGCTCCGAGCCAATATTGGAAGCAAAAATAGACGCGCCAATAATCCACCAGCCGAGGTTGCGGCCGGCAAGAAAGTAGTCCGCCGCCGAATCTTTTCCGCGGCGTACCACCCACCAGGCCACAGCGAGCAGGATGCCGAAGTAAATGGCGATGACAATCCAATCCAGTCCGGTGAGGTGCGACGTTGTACCCGCTGCCAGGAGAAAGAACGCGGCATTAGCCATGCGAAGTCCTCGTGATTGTCGTTAGGAAAAGCCTTTCCCTGGAAACTACCCGTTTCCGTCAGATGCCGCGTCCAGCAAGGCTTTCGCCAGGGCATCATCCTGCTCCGGAAAAACCGTGCGCAAATCGAGCAGCACCTTGCCTTGCTCAACTCTACCCAGCACAGGCGGAGCGCCGGTTCGCAAGCGTGCCGCCAGTTCGCTGGCGGTTCCGTCATTGAACGTGATTGCCAGCAACCGCGTGGGCAAAGTCGCCGATGGCGCCGCGCCGCCTCCAATCGCGGAATCCCCGTCTATTATCCCAACCTCGAAGACGGTGGAATGAAATTTCCCCCGAATTGCCTCTGCCCGTTTACCGATTTCTTCCTTCGACATCCGGATCATGCGCAATATCGGGATGGCATCATAGTCCTGCTTGAGGTACGCGAAAAGCGTCGCTTCCAGCGCGGCGTAGGTCAGCTTGTCCACTCGCAGAGCGCGGAAAAGAGCATTCGATCGCATGGGGCGAATCAGTTGGCTGCGTCCGCTCAGCAAGCCCGCCTGCGGACCACCCAGCAGTTTGTCGCCGCTGTAGGTCACCACGTCCACGCCGGCGCGCAGGCTTGCCAGCACTCCCGGTTCGCCTGCCACGCCCGCGGAATTCAAATCGAAGAACATCCCACTTCCGAGGTCTTCGACCAGCGGGATATTGCGCCGGCGCGATAGTTCGATCAACTCTTCGAGCGCCGGCTGCTCGGTGAAGCCACTGATTTCGAAATTCGAGCGATGCACTCGCAGCAACAGGCGCGTCTTGTCCCCGATTGCGCTCTCGTAGTCGGCGATGCGTGTGCGATTGGTGGTTCCCACCTCGCGCAGCACGGCATTCGATTTCGACATAATGTCGGGAATACGAAATGAGCCGCCAATCTCAATCAGCTCCCCGCGCGAGGCAATGACTTCGCCGCCCTCCGCCAGTGTGTTGAGCGCGAGCAACACGGCCGCGGCATTGTTGTTGACTACAATCGTGGAAAGCTCATTTTCGGAAGGCCCCAACGCGCCGCTTCCGGACAGCAATCTTTGAAACAGGCGGTCCACGTGCACATCGCGCTCACCCCGTTCGCCGGTCCCAAGGTCGAATTCCAGGTTTGAATAATGTCTGGCGGTTTCGCGGATGCGCTCCAGCGCCTCATCCGAGAGCGGAGCCCGGCCCAGATTGGTGTGCAGGACGACTCCCGTTGCGTTGATTACGGGGGTCAAGGAATAACTTGCGGCCGCCTTTAGTTCGCGCTCGGTTGCACTTGCGATCTCTGTCAGTGCAAATTGCAGGCCGGCGGGATCCAGACGGCCCGCGGCGATGCGGCTGCGAAGCTCCGCCAGAACCGTTCGAATGGCGTGCGTAGCAGCCGCGTGGCCTGCCTGCGCCAGCAGCGGGGCCAACTCGGCGCGATGCGCTAACTCATCTACGGAGGGAATCTGGCGGTACAACTCCGCCTTGGAAGTGGATTTCACGGCACGCGATTATGCCATTGGCAGGGGCGAAAGCCAAAATGGAGGGGAAGAAGTAATCGGCTAGCCGACCTCCATCAGCCCATACGTACCTTGCCAGCGCGCCCGCATGTGGCGCAGAGCGCGATCAACTTCTTCTTTAGAAATGTCAGCGTTGGGGCCAGCTAACACCGAAGCTGCTTCCAGCTTCGCAGCCTCCAGCAACTGCCGGTCGCGGATCAGGTTTGCCACCTGAAAACTCGGCAATCCAGCCTGCCGCGTGCCGAAGAATTCTCCCGGCCCGCGCAATTCGAGATCCAGCTCCGCAATCTGAAATCCGTCCGTGGTGCGAACCATGAGCGTCGAGGCGGCGCTCGCCATCTTCTGAAACCTTGCCACCGGTCATAAGCACGCAGTACGATTTTGCCGAGCCGCGCCCAATGCGACCACGCAACTGGTGAAGCTGCGCCAGGCCAAAGCGTTCCGCATGTTCGATAACCATCACGGTCGCATTCGGCACATCCACGCCGACTTCGATGACGGTGGTCGCTACTAGAATGTCCAGCTCGCCTTTTTGGAACAGGCGCATCACGTGATCTTTCAAATCGGAATCCAGGCGGCCATGCAAAAGTCCCACCCGCAGCGTCGGAAAAACCTTCTTGCCGAGTTCCTTATACATTTTGAGCGCGGCCTTGAGCTCGGTCTCCTCATTCTCTTCAATCACCGGATACACGACGTAAGCCTGATGTCCGGCGGCAACCTGTTTGCCCACGAATTCCCAGACTTCGGCGGAACGTTCGTCCGACACGCAGCGGGTCACAATCGGCATGCGGCCCGGCGGCATTTCGTCGAGCACGCTGACATCGAGATCCCCGTAAAGAGTAAGCGCCAGGGTGCGTGGGATGGGCGTCGCGGTCATGACCAGCACATCCGGCTCGGCGGTCTTCTTCATGAGCTTGAAGCGCTGCAGCACGCCAAAGCGGTGCTGCTCGTCCACCACCACCAGGCCAAGTTTTGCGAATTCAACTTTCTGTTCGATCAGGGCATGCGTTCCGATCACCAACTGCGCATTGCCTTGCGCGATGTGGCGGCGGGTTTCCCGTTTGCGCTCCTCCTCCATCGAGCCGGTGAGCAGCACGACGCGGTAACCCGCAGCTTCGAGAATTCGACGCGCAGAGAAAAAATGCTGTTGCGCCAGAATTTCCGTGGGCGCCATCAACGCGACCTGATACCCGTTCTCTATGGCGATGATCGCCGCCTCAAACGCAACCAGCGTCTTGCCGGAGCCGACATCCCCCTGCAACAGCCTTCGCATGGGAACCGGCTGCGCCATATCGGCGGCAATTTCCTTGAGGGCACGCTTCTGCGCCCTCGTGGGATGGAAGGGCAGAATCTTTTTGATGGCACTGCGTACGGTCTCATCCAGCCGGAAGGCAATCCCGGTCTGCGCCTTCATCTCCCGGCGTTTGAGTTCCAGGCCAAGCTCGATGAAGAACAACTCCTCGAAAATCATCCGGATGTGCGCCGGCGTGCGGGCGGACTGCAAATCCTGCAAGCTCTCGCCAGCTGGCGGCCAATGCACCGTGCGGAGCGCCTCGCGCCGCGAAATCAGGTTCAAGTGTTGGCGCACTACAGCCGGAATTGGATCCACCGGCTCCGGCGGAAGATTGTCGAGCGCCGCATGGATGATCTTGCCGGAACCAGCGCGAGGTCAGCCGGCCTTGTCCCGCGGACTCATAAATCGGAACAATGCGGCCGACCTCAAGCGAAGCTTCGGCCTTCGCCTCCACGCCCTCTGAACCCTCTTCCGCCGCTCCCAGAATTTCAAACTGAGGCTGCACCAGCTGCAGCACGCCGCCATAGTGGTCCTGCTCCACTTTTCCGTAGAGCGCCACCATCTGGCCCGGCTTAAAGCGGTCGCGAAGGTAGGTTGCGTTGAACCAGATACACTTAAGCCGTGAACGCGCCTGCCCGGCTGTCATCTGGAAAATGGGCATCCGCCGAGTGCGAAAGAGACCGGAATTGCGCACCTCGGCGATCACCGTCGCCATTTCTCCCGCCCGCAATTCGTTGATGCCACGCGGGTTCAGCCGATCTTCATAGCGGAATGGCAAATAGTGCAGCAGATCTTCAACCGTGCGCAGTCCCTTTGCGTCCAACACGCGGGCCAGTCGCGGACCAATGCCTTTTACAAACTGGACCGGCGTAGACAATTCCAGCATGGCAAGGATGTTAGCAGGAGGCGCACCCCGGTTTCCGGAAGCTCAAGAGATTTGAACAGGAAGACAGTATCCGCAACGAGGCTTCGCGGTGTCTAAATTAGCTGTGGCAAATTTTTTGCAAGCGCTGGCGGCCGTCTTGGCTGGGAATGCTCTCTACCTTCTCCTGGAACCCCATTTGCCCCCTCCGGCACGCCACGTCCCTCCACAAGTTGACCTAGGGATGCTGGTGGATTTCTGGCTCTGCCTGGTGATCTTCGGGGCTATCAAGACCATCGCCGGAGGTAGAAGCAAACCAGGCTCGGAGCGCCGCCACAATCCTTAGATGTCAGACCAGACGGCTTCTGCTAATGAACTTTCGTTCGCCTATTCCAAGTTAATTATACTTTTAGGCATAAAAGTATAATTATAATTTGGGCTTTCCTTTGCCTGCATTTTTCCAGGGCGCTCATGATCGCGATCTGGGCGCCCTCTCCGCCTCGACAATCCGCAGAGTCCTGGGCGCCTCGAAAACCCGGCGCCACAGAGTAGGAGCAATCATCTTAGAATCTGGAATCAAGCAGCGCCATGTGCAAATCCTTCGCCATCTCGATCATCCGCAGCCTGCGTG
This sequence comes from uncultured Acidobacteriaceae bacterium, assembly GCA_963697035.1. Classification (GTDB taxonomy): domain Bacteria; phylum Acidobacteriota; class Terriglobia; order Terriglobales; family Acidobacteriaceae; genus PALSA-270. The sequence continues at coordinate 420,186 of CAVOMN010000007.1, forward strand.
AGCATGGCCATCAGGCCTATCTCGTGGGCGGATGCGTGCGCGATCTTCTCCTGAGCCGCGAACCGGCCGATTACGACGTCGCCACCAGCGCCGAGCCAAACGAGGTCATGCGTCTTTTCCCGGAAACTTATGCGGTTGGCGCGCAGTTTGGAGTCGTACTGGTTCCGGAACCAGGAACCTGCCCTGAGCGAAGTCGAAGGGTGCCCCCAGGGCCCTCTGTGGTTAAGAGCGCAAGCCCCAACCACGAAGAACACCGAGAAGGCCAAATTCACACCCCCCAGGCTAACACCGTCGAGGTTGCCACCTTCCGCTCCGACATCGGCTACTCCGATGGCCGTCATCCCGACGAAGTCCGCTTCAGTCGAACGCCGCAGGAAGACGTGCAACGCCGTGACTTCACCATTAATGGCCTGCTGCTCGATCCCATCAAGAATGAGGTTTTGGATTTTGTGGGCGGCCAAAACGACCTGCGGGCCGCAATCATTCGGGCCATCGGTGATCCCGAACTGCGTTTCGGGGAAGACAAGCTCCGCATGTTGCGCGCGGTGCGCTTGGCCGCGCGTTTTGGCTATCAGATCGAACCGAAGACATTTACCGCGATCCAGAAGCTCGCGCCGCAAATTTCTCAAGTCTCCCGCGAGCGGGTGCGTGATGAATTAACCAAGATGCTCACCGAGAATCACGCACGCCAGGCATTTCTTCTGCTGGACGAAACTGGCTTGCTGCACGAGGTGCTGCCGGAAATCGAAAAAATGAAAGGCGTAGAGCAGCCGCCGCAGTTTCATCCCGAGGGGAATGTCTTCGTCCATACCCTGCTGCTGCTGGAGAATTTACCGCAGCCGTGTCCGGCAACCTTGGCGTGGGGAGCGTTGCTGCATGACGTGGGCAAACCGCCGACCTTTCGCGCGGCCCCGGACCGCATTCGCTTCGATGACCACGTGCGTGTCGGCGTGAAAATGGCAGAGGAGATCTGCCGGCGCCTGCGTTTTTCCAACGGTGACACCGAACAGATTCTCGCGTTGGTGGACAATCACATGCGCTTTATGCAGGCCCTGCAGATGAACCAGTCCACGCTGAAGAGATTCCTGCGCATGCCGCGCTTCGAAGAGCATTTGGAGTTGCATCGCCTGGATTGTGAAGCCAGTCATGGAATTCTGACATCCTATGAGTTCGTTCGAGAGAAGTTGGCGGAAACGCCGCCGGAAGTCATGCGCCCCGCGCCTCTGATCTCGGGCGGGGACTTGATCGCTGCGGGTTATCGGCCAGGCCCAATGTTCAAGGAAATTCTGGCTGCAGTGGAAGACGGCCAACTTGAAGGCCGCCTGCAAAGTAAGGACGAGGCTCTACAGTGGATATGCCGTTCGTTTCCGCCCTAAGGATGGTAGCGAGTTAAACGATACCTCGTTGGCAAGCAATTTCGTTCACTTGGGCGGAATTCAGAGATGAGATCGAGGTCAAGGCTTCACAACTCGGTTCCAACCCCAGAGGCGGGCGCTAAGAGGACGTCGCGCTAGGAGGGATTGCAGAAATAACGAGGGCGACGAGAATTCCCAAAGCCACCTCCAGGAAGCGGTGAAGCGCAATCGCCCACGGAGATCCCGCACTCTTGATCAGCATAACGATGGCAACCGTGACGCAGGCAAGGCGGTAGCTGCGGTCGAGACCGAGGAGAGCACAGAACAAGACGGTGATCGTAGCCGCGATGCCAAAAGCCCACAACTGACCACCCCACAACGCAACGAAGAGAGCACCCAGGCAGGCGCCGACAGCGGTGCCAATCAGGCGGTCACGGGAGGAGGCGGCGGTCGTGCTAATGTCGGTTCCCATCACCACGAAGGCGCTGATGGCCGCCCAATACACTTGCGGCAGTCTAAGGAGGTGCGCTAGGTAGAGGGCGGCAATCCCAGCGATTCCGGTCTTGACGGCTTGGGCCAGGCGGGCGATGGTCAGTGTGGAGGTGGTCTTCATCGGCTTTTCGACGCATGAGACCGGGCGGTCTGCATGCCCGCATTCGGTCCTTATGGGAATGTACCGTTAATTAACTCAAGCGCGCATGGTAGTTCCGCAGGGACAGGCACCGTGCTAGCCTAAGGCACGCAGGGGCGCAGCGTGAGGGCTTTGGGGTTGCTCAGAGCCCAGGCGCCGGACTCGGATGATGAGAAAAAGGAAACCTACGGAAGCTGGTGTATCTCATTCTTCCCCAGACACTTCCGGGCCAAATTCCGCGATAGACGAAGCGCAACTTTCTGCCTCCGAGGGGGTTGAAACAGATGTGAGCAGCATAGCCATGGACCATGGCACACTCGCTATGGCGAGTGTGCAGCCGCTTCCCAGCGGTCGGAATGTTGTCGGACGAGGGCTGAGCGATGCCGACATCATGTTGCGGGTGAAGACTGGCGACCAGTCGGCTTTCCAGTATCTGGTTGAAAAATACCGGCGGCCGATGGTGAATTTCATGTATCGCATGGCGCATAATTCGGCGGCCGCGGAGGATTGGCGCAGGAAGTTTTTCTGCGGGTATACCGTTCCCGCGGAGGGTTACGAGGCCAGCGCTAAGTTCACGACCTGGCTTTACCGGATTGCGACCAATCTGGCCATGAATCATGTGCGCGATACGCGCAACGAGCGGCCAGAGAAAATGGTCAGCCTGGATGAGCCGGATCAGGATACGGGCTGACCATGGATGTGCCGGACGCGAAGCTGAGCGCGGAAGAAGCTATTTTGCGAAGAGAGCGGCTGGCGGCGATCCGGCAAAAGGTGCAAGCGTTGCCGGAACGGCAGCGCATGGCCGTGGTGATGCACAAGTATCAGCAGATGGACTACAAGCAGATTGGGGAAGTGTTGAAGCTGAGCGAGTCTGCCACGAAGTCGTCTGTTGTTTCGCGCCTATGAAGCGTTGCGCGAGCAGTTGAAAGAGTTCGTGTAAGTAATTTGCGGGTAAGGAAACGAATATGAAGTGCCAAGAAATTCGCGAACTGATGCCGGATCTGGCCACCGGACTAGGCGCGGCCACGTCTGAAACCGAACAACATTTGCACGCGTGCGCGGAATGTGCGGGCAAGCTGGAGAAGTTCCGCAAGACGATGGCGCTGCTCGACGAGTGGCAGGCGCCAGAGCTTTCGCCATATTTCGACGTGCGGTTGCAGGCTCGTCTGCGGGAGGAAATGGCGAAGCCCGCGCGCGGACTGGTTGCACTGGATTCGCAGGCCGGCTCTGGCGGTTTCACTGGCGGCAGTATTGGTGGTGGGAATCAGCTTTTTCCGTGGCGACGGAGTTGTGCGCCAAGCTGCCGGTTAACAGCGCTGCCAATTTACAGGTGCAGCCAGGTACGGCGGTGGGAGATTTGCAGGCGCTGGACAACAATCACGATCTGTACTCGGATTTCGATGTGCTGGATGATTTGGAAGTGCAGCCGAATGTAAGTGCGAATCCGTAATGACGGGCGTGTTCGGGCTGCGATTTTGGTAACGAATACGAAGTGTGTAATGGGGAGAGCGGGGAGCACGTGTTACAGCGGAAGTCCATAACGGCGTGGCGGGCCGTGGCCGGTCTGGCCATGGCGATGATGCTAGCTATTCCCGGCATGGCGCAGAAAAGCGTGCCGCGGCCTCCGCAATCGCATCCGCCGGCGCAGGTTTACCGGACGCCGCAGCAGGGGCATCATGCCGGGCAATGGTTGCGCAAGTATCAGGGCGTCCCGCCGGAACAGCAGCGGCGTGCGCTACAGGATGATCCGCAATTCCGCAGCTTGCCTCTCCAGCGGCAGCAGAGGCTGGAAGACCGGTTACAGCACTTCAACAGTTTGCCTCCGGAACAGCAACAACGCGTGCTGAACCGCATGGAAGTTTGGGAGCACCTTACGCCGGAGCAGAAGCAAGTGGCGCGGGGCATGGCAGTGCAAATGCGGAATTTGCCTCCGCAGCGCCGCCAGATGGTGCAGGATGCGATTCGCGGATTGCGGGGAATGCCGCCGGATCAGCGCCAACGGGTTATCGAATCGGATCGTTTCCGGAACATGTTCACTCCCGAAGAACGCGGGCTGCTGGCTGGGGCCTCCCGGCTACCGCTGGCGCCAGCGCCAGCTCTCGACCCGCATGACCATTATGTTCCCCGGCCCCCTACGGCGTCGTCCCTGGATGCCACTCCGCGGAATGTTCCGCGCCCTCCGCAATAGAACCCCGGTTAGCCACAGAGTACGCAGAGACTCATAGAAGGATGGCTGGCCACTACCGCCTCAACAAATTTTTGGCGATAAACAGTACATTTGCGGGACGCTCAGCGAGACGGCGCATCAGATAGGGATACCAGGCTGCGCCGAACGGGATGTACACTCGCACGCGCCAGCCTTGGCGCGCCAGACTCTGCTGCAGATCACGCCGAACCCCGTAGAGCATTTGAAATTCAAAAGCATCGCGGCGAATGTTTTCTTGGGTAACGAAGGCTTGGATGCCACGGATAATGTTTCCGTCATGGGTCGCCAAGCCATGATAGATTCCGCTTCGCAGCAGCGACTTCGTCAGCTTGAGGTAGTTCGCATCCACTTCTGATTTCTTCTGAAAAGCAACTTCAACGGGTTCGTTGTAGGCGCCTTTGCACAGGCGTATGCGAATGCCATCTGAGACAAGCTGGGCGACATCGCTTTCCGAACGGCGGAGGTAACTTTGAATCACGGCTCCGACGTGGCCTTGATTGCCGGATTGGCGATGCAGCGCGTGGACCAGCGCCAGCGTACGGCTAGTGTAGGCCGACCCTTCCATATCCACGCGGACAAAGTTCGGCGGATTCATTTTCGCGGCCTTATCGACCAAGCCTGCGACCAGCTCCTGGGCGAGATTCTCGTCTATGTCGAGGCCCATGTGGGTGAGCTTAAGGCTGATGTTGGCGTCAATGCGGCGAATGGCGATTTCGTCGAGCAGTTGGTGATAGAGTTGGGCGCTGGGGCGGGCCTCCGCGGCGCTGGTCACGTTTTCGCCGAGATCGTCGATTGAGACACTGATTCCCGCTTGATTCACGATTTGCGCGGCGCGGAGAACGTCGTCAGGCTGGGTTCCGGCGACGAAGCGGCTGGAAAGCCTGCGGCCGAGGGAAGAGCGTTCTGCAATGGCTCGCAGCGAGCGATTGGCGGAGAGCGAGGTGAATACAGCCCTCAGCATGATGACTTACCGCTATTCGACGGATTTGAAGCTTGCCGGCCGCGCGGGGGTGAGGGACTCACAAGAGTTTTGTATCACAGGCTAGCCGCAAGGACGGTGACGCCGATGGGTTCACTGGTAGGGATTGAATTTCACTTCCACAGGCTCTTTAGTCTCATGGCTTGCGGGAGACCATCTCCATTTACGGACCGCATCCGCGGCGGCGCCGGTAAGAATCGGAGGACCTCCTCTCACGGAGACCGTCTTTACCGTTCCATTCGGAGCTACGACGGCTTCTACTTTTACAACACCGCCCAGATGCATATTGCGCGCAATCGTCGGATATTCCGCCGTCGTCCGGCTCACGACTTTGCGAGAGCTATTGGGCTGATCTTGCTGAGCGAAGCACACCAACGACAGGCCGAGCACCGTGCAAATAAGCGTCAGGCGAGCAGGTCGGGGCCACATGGGAGTTCCAACTCCCAAGGTTATGCAAAATCCAGTCAGGATTGAAGATTACGATAGTCACCACGGCTGTCCCGAAAGCGGACGCGGAATCAAGCCAGGAAAATCTCATCCACATAGCACCAGCGCCAGTTTTCCCCAGGCTCGAAAGACTGAATGATGGGGTGCTTAGTCTGGTGGAAGTGTTTGGTGGCATGCTTATTCTTGGACGAGTCGCAACAGCCGACGTGTCCGCAGGCCAGGCATAGGCGAAGGTGTACCCAGGTGTCTCCCATTTCCAGGCATTCCTTGCAGCCGTCGCCACTGGGAGTGACCTGGCGGATGGTTTTCAGGTGAGAGCAAGTTGCTTGGGCTGCAGCCATAAGTTCCCCTCTCGGTTGGTATTAGGCTTTCGGTTCGTGGATGTTTGTGGGAAGCCCATCCTTGAGAGCTTTGCCCACCGTGGGATCCATCGTTCTGTGTTGAAACCAGTTGGGATAGATTGGGATGGGAGCGGTGGCCGCATCTAAGACGGCTATTTCCTCGCTGGATAACTTTACGTCCGCCGCACCAAGGTTATCCTCCAACTGAGAAACCCTACTCGCACCGAGCAAGATGGTGGTGACATAGGTCTTTGGCCAATAGCCACGCCAAAGCAATTTGAGCGACGGTGGCATTGTGGCATTCAGCGATCCCACGCATTTGATCAACCAGGTCATGAGCCTTCTCGCGGTCGTAGGGCAGAATATCGAATCCTGAAAGACGTCCATCGCCGCCCTTCGGATTCTCGCGCGTGTAACGGCCGGTCAAGAAACCTCCGGACAACGGGCTCCAAACTACGATACCGATGCCAGCATCCTGGCAGAAAGGGATGATTTCGTACTCCAGATCGCGGCACAGAAGCGAGTAGTACATTTGCGCCGCAATAAACGGCGGATAGTTGTTCCGCTTCTGGATGCCAACAAACTTGGCGGACTGCCAGGCGCTGAAGTTGGAAAATCCGGCATAGCGGACCAGGCCGCGCTGGATCAGATTGTCCAGCGCACGGGCAGATTCTTCCAGGGGCGTGAAGGGATCGGGCTTGTGAATGGAGAGAAGATCAACATAGTCGGTGCCGAGACGGCGCAAACAGGCTTCGGTGGCATTAAGAACATGTCCGAAGGAAGCGCCGGCGTGAGTCAGTGCTTCGCTGGAGCGAAAACCGACTTTGGTGGAGATCACAACATCTTTGCGGCGGGAACCGAGGGCCTTGCCCAGTATGGTTTCGGACTGGCCGTTGGCGTAAGCGTCGGCTACATCGAAGAAGTTGATGCCGCCATCGAGTGCGCGCTGTACCAGGGCATTGGCTTCCTCCTGGCTGGTTTTCGCAACCGCAGCCAGGGCTCCGGAACCTTTGCCGAAAGTCATTACACCGAACGCTAAACGGGAGACAACCAGACCGCTATTGCCGAGACGGGCATATTGCATGGACTATCCTCTTGCGAGATCGCGCGATTGTTTTGACGCCGGGCTGGCGCGGAGGATTCAAAAGCGGTGATCGTTTATGTTCCCTCCGCCTCCAGGAATCTTTCGACTTCGAGCGCGGCCATGCAGCCGGTACCGGCGGCCGTGATCGCCTGGCGGTAGCGGCGGTCTTGCACATCACCGCAGGCGTAAACACCCGGCACGCGGGTGTGAACGTAGTCCTTGGTGACCAGGTAGCCGTCGGCATCCATGTCGAGCTGGCCCTCGAACATGCGCTGCATTGGGAATGTGGCCAATGCCGAGAAACATGGCGCTGGTGGGGAAATCCCAGTCTTTGCCGGTATTGACGTCGCGCAGCTTGAGCGCAGTGACTTCCTGCTTGGCGGGATCAAGGACATCCTCGACGACGGTATTGAGCAGGAAGTGAACTTTCTCATTGTTCTGGGCGCGGTCCAGCATGATTTTCGAGGCGCGGAACTGGTCGCGGCGATGGATGAGCGTGACTTTCGTGGCGAAGCGGGTGAGGAATGTAGCTTCTTCCATGGCGGAGTCGCCGCCCCCGATTACGGTGATTTCCTTGCCCGAGAAAAAGAAGCCATCGCAGGTGGCGCAGGAAGAGACGCCGTGCCCGATCAGCGCCTGTTCGCCCGGCAGCCCGAGCCAGCGTGCGGAGGCGCCACTGGCGATGATGAGAGTGCGAGTGTAGAATCGTGTCTTTGCCGACCTGGCAATGGAGAAGGGACGCTTGCTGAGATCGGCTGAGGAAACATGGCCGAGCTGATATTGCGCTCCAAAGCGTCCCGCCTGCAGTGCGCATGTTTTCGATCAGTTCGGGACCCTGAATTCCGTTGGGAAAGCCGGGGAAATTTTCCACCAGAGTGGTGAGCGAAAGCTGGCCGCCGGGTTCGTGGCCTTCCAGAACCAGAGGTTTGAGGTTGGCGCGTGCGGTATAGAGCGCGGCGGTGTGGCCGGCGCAGCCCGAGCCGATGATGACGACATTGCGAACGTTATCCATAAGTTTTTAAGATTCGGATCGGCGGAAATTAGATTTGTTTTGCGGTCCAGCGGAGCCGATGGCCGTTCTTCAATGTAATCTGATGGCGCGCAGATTGCACAAGGATGCGGGAGGGATTCGCCCTCGATCATCGGTGAGCGATTGCAGAACCTGGTCGTCACCGAGCGTTAGCGCCCAAAAAGGACGCGAACCAGGGGCACCGGAAGGGCGATTATTTTTGTGGCTTGACCGGTTTACGCAGCTTTGATGCCGGGGCCGGTTTGGGCGGCCGTGGCGCCGTTGATGCGCGCCAACTCTTCAGGCACAAGCGAACTGGCCTTCAGCAGGCGCGATAGTTTTCGAGGACGGCGGTAGCTCCGGCAAACAACGGCTCGTACGCGCTCTGGTCGGGCGGCAGGCCATTCTCGGTCGCGGGACAGCGCGCCAAGACGACCGACGATTTGCCGAAACGCTCCAGCTTGATGTGGCTGGCTGGCGTATTGGAGGTCAGCATGCCGGCAGGCGGGACCACGGACGAGGCCGTGTCTTCAAGGGACAGTTCCATCAGATCTTTGGGATCGCGCACATGAAAAACCACGGTCTCAACCATATTCTGCGAGTCCATGCTGAAGGAATATTGCACCGAGGAAAACAATGCCTGCACGGCAAACTCGTGGCGGATGCGCACCCACTCCGCAGTCGGCATATCGGAAGATACGTGAGTGCCCGAACCGGTCTGCAAGAAATTGGGCGACTGGTCGAGAGTGGAGCGTCCGCGGTCTACCTCGAAGTCAGGGCTGAAGAGCGGTTGTTTAGGCACGTGCGCCAATGCCGCGGCAATCTCCTTTTGTTCATCCGCGAGCAGGCGCGCACACGTTAAGCAGGTTTACCTTAACCTTGGGCGATGGCGGCGTAGGCGGCTGCTGGGCAGCTGCCAAGCCTCCCAAAGCTCACGGCGATTAGAATCAGCAGTAGTTTTCGCAGCACGCAGAGATTTTAGCAGGAGACGAAAGGAACCGCCGCCTCGTGGGCTTGAGGAATGGCAAATCTGCAGGCTTTCGCGGGCGAGGGCGCCCGCCCAACTCGGCCAGGGAAATCAGTTGTTCTCGCCGCCAGCCCGTTTCCAGGACATGAGTTCGCCGATGGTGGAGCCGCCGCTGGTACTGGAGGCGGGATGTTTGTACGCTTCGACCTCGGAGCGCGAAGCTTCTTCGCCTACAGCACGGATGCTAAGCCCGACTTTCTTTTCTTCCGGATTCATCTTGATGATCTTGAAGTCGTGCTCCTGGCCGGGTTCCATGTGAAGCGGCTGGCCATTGCCATCCAGGGCTTCGGAATTGTGGCAGAGGCCTTCGACACCGTCCGCAATTTCCACGAACGCACCGAAAGTGGCCACGCGCAAAACTTTGCCGTGCAAAACATCGCCCACATGATGTTGCTCGAAGAAACTTTCCCAAACATCGGGCTGGAGTTGCTTCACGCCCAGCGACAGGCGGCGCTTGTCCGGTTCAATGGCCAGGATGACTGCCTTCACCCGATCCCCTTTCTTCAAAACTTCGGAAGGATGCTTGACCCGCTTGGTCCAGCTCAAATTGCTGACGTGCACCAGGCCGTCAATGCCATCTTCAATTTCGATGAAAGCGCCGAAGTCGGTGAGGTTGCGCACGCGGCCTTCGACGGTCGCGCCTACGGGATACTTGTCGTGCAGGCTGTCCCAGGGATTGGTGGCCAGTTGCCGCATGCCGAGTGAAATCCGCCGGTCGGCAGGATTCACGCTGAGAACCACCGCTTCCACCTGGTCGCCTACGTTGACCAGCTTGGAGGGATGCTTCATACGCTTGGACCAAGTCATTTCGCTGACGTGGACCAGGCCTTCTATGCCCTGCTCCAATTCCACGAACGCTCCGTAATCGGTCACGCTGATCACGCGTCCATTCACATGCGCGCCTACGGGATAACGATGCTCAGCATCGAGCCAGGGATCGGGCGTGAGCTGCTTGAATCCCAACGAAACGCGTTGCTTGTCTTTGTCGAACTTGAGAACCTTGACCTGAATCTGATCGCCGACATTGACCAGGTCGCGAGGATGAGTGAGGCGCCCCCAGGACATGTCGGTAATGTGCAGGAGGCCGTCGAAGCCGCCGAGATCCACAAACGCGCCGTACTCGGTCAGGTTCTTGACCACACCGGTCAATACCGAGCCTTCTTCGAGATGCTCTAACGTCTTGGCTTTCTTTTCGTTCTGCTCTTCCTCGAGCAACTGCTTGCGGGAAACCACGATGTTGCCGCGCTTCTTATTCAGCTTGATGATGGCAACTTCGAGCACTTGGCCTTTAGCGGCGTCCAGATTGCGCATGGGGCGAAGGTCGGCCTGGGAGCCAGGCAGGAAGGCGCGGGCGCCCATGATGTCCACAGTCAGGCCACCTTTGATGCGCTCGACGACTACGGCCTGAATGGGCCGTTTCTCGTTATGGGCTTTCTCGATTTCATCCCAGGCGCGCAGGCGCTGGGCTTTCTGATGCGAAAGGTTGATGTACCCTTCCTCAGCCTGCCCCTTGTCCCGCATTACGGCAATTTCATCACCCGGCTGGAACCGCGGCTTACCCTCGTGATCCAGACACTTCGGAGAGGGGTAGCATGCCTTCCGACTTGGCGCCAATGTCCACTACGACATGGGTCGGGGTAAGCTTGAGGACCGTGCCCGTGAGAACGTGATCTTCACTGATAGCTTCTTCGCTCTCAGTCGTAAAAGTCTCCAGCGCTGCGGCAAAATCGTCGCTGGCGGCCGCAGCCGGTTTCTCGTCGGGAGCCTGATCGGGCTGCGGTGTGGGGGCGGAATGCGCGAGCGTCGGGCCCCCAGAGGAAACCGCGGTGTCCTCAGCCACCGAGGCTGAGGTTGCGGAATCCAGATGGCGGGCGGTGCTGTCGTCGAACAAGATGGTGGCCTCTCTGGTGAGTCTCGCACTCACTTCGGGACGGATGCGGGCGGTATGGCACGGACGGCTGGCGTGAATCTTAGGTTATGGTGAGCCCGCTCTGGCGAACGGACCAGACAAATCCAGCGACTATGCGTTGCAACGACTGCTCGCATCCAAGCGCGACTCCTCGACTATAGCAATGGCTTACAAACAGTGTCAAACACCAAAACGTTGAAATTCTTACGACGGGAAGGCGTGTCGCGCATAGGGTCTCACGCTGACGCCGGGTTCCGCGGTTGGGGCTACAGAAGCGACTCTGGAAGCGGTTCCGCAAGCGGTCGTGATCTGCTACTCTGCGGAACCATGGACTATCTCTGGACCCCGTGGCGTTATGCCTACGTTACCGCCGCTGGAAAGATTTCGGGGTGTATTTTCTGCGACTTGCCGAAGGAAGGGGACGATGAAAAAGTCAACATCGTGTACCGCGGCCAGCATTGTTACATTGTGTTGAATTCCTATCCATACACTCCGGGCCATGTCATGGTGGTCCCCTTCGCCCATTTAGATGAACTGCAAAAGCTTCCGCAAGATGCAGCGGAAGAAATGATGGCATTGACGCAAAGGATGGAAGGTGTGTTGCGGCAGCTCTACACACCGGATGGAATCAACGTGGGCATGAATATTGGGAAAGCGGCCGGTGCTGGCGTAGCTGGACACATTCAATGCACGTTCTGCCGCGCTGGGTGGCGGACGCGAATTTCGTCTCGGTGGTGGGAGAGACGAGAATCTTGCCGGAGACGCTGCAGATGACATATCAGAGAATTAAAGGCGCGCTGGCTTAGAAGGCCGGCGGGGCGTCCACTCAACTTCCCTTTTCGGGTTTATACTTTCTCTGTTCTGAGCCGCTTCCTGCCCGGCGCTCGCCGGGATTTAGAATTCGGTGTTGAGTCCGCGGCCACAACGGAGAGCGGTTAGCTCACCCATCTGCGCTGGCTCGCTTCGTGGAGGGATTATGAATTGCCATAAGCAAATCTGCCGAGCTGGCATCGCCGGCGTCGTCTTCTTATTGGGAATATCTGCTCAGGTGATCGCGCTTGATCCACCGGTCACCGTCGATTCTTTCGCGGGCACGTGGCAGGCGCAGTTTCAGGGCAAGACATTTATCACCATCAAACTGACCAAGCTGGACGGCAAATTGAGCGGCACAATCAGCCACACTACGATTCAACTGGATAAGACGGGCGAACTCACCAGCGCAGAGCAGCAGGATGGCGAAGACCCGATCGTGGATACTGGCCTGAACGGAAGCAGCCTGAAGATAACGGCCAAAGAACAGGCGGCACAAGACGCCAACCAGTATGAAATGAAGTTGACTGGCGCCGACGAAGCCGAGCTTCAACCGCTGGGCGTTCCTTCTGACAGTGTCGCTCCGAAACCGTGGAAACTGACGCGGGTGGCGGCCAGTGCAGCAGCCACGTCGAGCCAGTCGCAAGACATAAAGTCCAAACTCGCGGCCGCGGCGCAAACCTGGTTGTCCGGGCAGTTCGGTACGGCGACAGCGACCTCCGACTCCTCCGCCGTGGGATCAGCCGCCCTACCCGGCAGTTCAACCGGTGCCACTAACACCTCCTCGGGCGCGGCGCTCCTGAACATTTCGAATACTGCGCTTGACGCCACGCTTCGCAAAAGCATTGACGGCTTGCCACGCCGGGTCCATGACCGTTTTAACAACCAGGGTGATATGGTGAATTTTGTGTTGATCGGCTCGGAACAGCAAGTGCAGAGTGCGCTGGAATCGGCAACCTGGCACCTTGCGGATCGCGACGACAAGCTCGCCGTCCTCAATGCAATTCAGCAGACCTACCAGAAGAAGGATTATCTGGCCATGCCCATGAGCACGCTATACCTCTTTGACCGTCCGCAGGATTTCGGGTACGAAGAGGCAGATCCCTACGCAGTGGTCGCGACTCGTCATCACTTCCGCTTGTGGAAAGCGCCATTCACCTGGAACGGACAAACGGTTTGGGTGGGCGCGGGCACACATGACATCGGCTTCGAAAAGACCAGCGCAACGGCAAAGTCACACACAAGATTGATCCCGCAGTGGATGGCGAACGAGACAACATCGGCGCAACTCTGCAGAAAGCCGGGCAAAGTCAAAAGCATGAACTATTACTTGCCCCCCGACCCGGTGCAGGATGCGAAGAACGCTACCGGCGGCGGTTATCACTCCGACGGGCGTCTTTTGGTCGATGACATTGCAGTAATCTGATTCCAGCGAGTTTCTCTAAATCGCTTGTTTCCGTTGATTTCCGGAGGATTTGCCCGTCGAACGTGCGTCCCTCGCGCCGCTGTACCCTCCGCAAAACCCGGCTCATCCTTTATGCTAGTAGTTGACCGATATGAGCACACAGCAAGTGAACCCGTCTGCCACGGGAGCGGCCGCCGCAAGCGTCCTGGCCGAACCCGATTCCGAACGTGAACGCATATTCGAGGCTTTCCGCCGCTGGGGATATCTGGAGGCCGATTTGGATCCTCTCGGTTTTCTGCAGCCCGAGGCTCGCCCCGAACTGCAGATCGAAGGCGAGACTGCGGAGCAAGCGCGCCGTGATCTATTGCGGAACCGTTGGCGTGGAGTTCGCCCACATCGCAGATCCCGAGCGGCGGCGCTGGATCCAGAAGCGGCTGGAAGGGCCGCAGCAACGGAGGTCGATCAGAGCGTGGTGCTGGATCAGTTGATTCGGGCGGATCTGTTCGAACAGGTTTTGCAGCATCGCTATCTGGGGAGCAAGCGGTTCTCTCTGGAGGGCGTGACCGCGCTGATCCCTCTGGTAGATGAAATGCTGGAAGCTGCGGGAGAACGCGGCGCCGGCTGAATTGGTGATGGGCATGAGCCCATCGGGGACGGCTGAACGTAATCGTGCAGGTGGCAAAGCGCTCCCCGGAAGAGGTGTTTGCTGGCTTCGAAGACGTGGACCCGCGCAGCGTGCTGGGCAGCGGCGACGTGAAGTATCACATGGGCGCGACCGGCGAGTACGTAACCCGCAGCGGCGCCAAAGATGCACATTCACCTGGCTTCGAATCCCAGCCATCTGGAAGCCGTGGATCCGGTAACTATCGGCCGCACCCGCGCCAAGCAGGATCGCGCCGGAGAAGGTGGAACTCAGAAAATATCTTCCGCTGCTCGTGCATGGCGACGGCGCATTTGCTGGCCAGGGAATCACCGCTGAAACGCTCAACTACGCCAACCTGCCGGCGTACAGCGTTGGCGGCACGCTTCACGTTATCGTCAATAACCTGATCGGATTCACTACCACGCCGAGCGAATTGCATTCCTCCCGCTTTGCTGCGCAAATCGCGCGGCGGCAGGATTGCCCGATCTTTCATGTCAATGCCGAGGATGTGGATGCGGTCGTTCGCGTGGCGCGGATGGCGGTGGAGTATCGCTACAACTTTGGCAGCGACGTGGTGGTGGATATGATCGGCTATCGCCGCCATGGCCATAGCGAAGTAGATGATCCGACGATTACCCAGCCGTTGCTGTACAAGGCCATCAGCAGCCATCCGCCGCTGTGGGAAATTTACGCGGAGGACATTGGCGCGCAGGATGTGCCGGCGCGGGTGCAGGCGGTGCGAGAGTCTTACGAAGCCGCGCAAAAGAAGGCGGGGCATATCCGCAAGAAACCCACCCTGCGCGAGTTGCCGAGGTATTGGGACAAATATATTGGCGGACAGGCACAAGGCGGAGTACGAGGTTGAGACCGGATTGCCCCGCAGGAATTGGCGGCAATTTCGCAGCGATTGACGTCTTATCCCGAAGGATTTCACATTCATCCCAAGATCAAGAAGATTGCTCGAACAGCGCGCCGAAATGGGCAAAGGCAAACGACCGGTGGACTACGGTATGGCCGAGGCGCTGGCCTTTGGGAGCCTGGTGAAAGCTGGAATCCCGGTTCGGCTGAGCGGGCAGGACAGCCGCCGCGGCACTTTCAATCAGCGGCATTCCGTGCTGGTGGATATCGAAAACGAGCAGGAATATGTGCCGCTGGAACATGTCGCGGAAAACCAGGCGCGCTGCGAGATTTACAATTCAACGTTGTCGGAAGCCGGCGGTCCTGGGGTTCGAGTACGGGTATGGCCGCGATTATCCCGAGGCCCTGGTGCTATGGGAGGCGCAGTTCGGTGATTTTGCCAACGTCGCGCAGGCGGTGATTGATCAGTTCGTCTCATCTGGCGAAGACAAATGGGCATTGCTCTCTGGCGTGGTGCTGCTCTTGCCGCACGGCTATGAAGGGCAGGGGCCGGAGCATTCCAGCGCGCGCATCGAGCGGTTTCTGCAGCTGGCGGCTCGAGATAATTTTCAGATCTGCCAGCCTTCGAATGCCGCGCAGTATTTTCATCTGTTGCGGCGGCAGGCGCTGCGAGTGTGGCGCAAGCCGCTGGTGGTGTTTACCCCGAAAAGCATGTTGCGTCATCCGGACGCGGCATCGCCAATTGCTGATCTCACCCACAGGCAATTCCTGCCGGTGTTGCCGGATACGGGCGCCGAGAACGCCAGCCGGGTTGTGCTGTGCAGCGGCAAAATCGGACACGAGCTGCGCGTGGAACGCAAGAAGCGTAAGGACAATTCAGTGGCGATCGTTTTCGTCGAGCAGATCTATCCGTTCCCTGAAGCCGAACTGGCTGGCGGAGTTGGCGCGCCATCCAGGCGGCACGGGACATCGTTTGGGTGCAGGAAGAGCCGGCCAATATGGGCGCACTTGTCTTATATGCTGCCCCGCCTGAAGCGGCTGGCCGGAGAGCGTCCCAGTGCTCTCGGTCAAGCGATCGGCAAGCGCCAGCCCGTCAACCGGTTCGGCCAAGGCGCACGAAGTCGAGCAGAAGACGCTGCTGGCCTGGCGTTTACCCGGCAAGAAGCAGCGGCCCATCCTTGAATTGTCGTGCCAATTATGCGGAGCCAGCCAAGGGCATGATCCCGAATGAAAGTCTGGAGATCTTTCGCTCGCTCCCATTGGTTGGTCCGGCACAGCGCGGAAACCGCCATTCCCGGTTACATCGTGCTTTGCTCTGTTCATCCCGCAGCGAGTTTGGCGATCTGCCCCCCGCTGCAGCGAGGAGATTGGAGCCTCTGCTGCAATGCATGGTCAAGGCCGTGGAAAATGCCGTGAAGCCGGAGCGGGTTTATGTCTGCCTGTTCAATGAGACGTACTCGGCCGTCCATTTTCATGTTTTTCCCACGAATGAGCTGGATAAAGAAATTTCTCTCACCGGGACAGCGATCATCAGGAGGATCTCATTGATGGCGGGATCGTCTTTTCGGCCGCGCGGCGCGCCAAAGCGGACGCTGCCGCAATCCGGGAAGCGAGCCGCAAATGATCGAAGCCGCCGCGGCGATTCGTAAGCTCGTCAGCGAAGCCATGCTCGCCCACTCCCACTCTCGGCTATAATCGCGCATACCCCATGGACTTCGACCAACTAGTCACTTTTATGGAAGTGGCCAAGCTGGGCAGTTTCTCGCGCGCCGGGCAGAAAGTCTTCCGTTCGCAGTCCGCCGTGAGCGCGCAAATCCGGCAACTGGAGCAGGAATACGGCGACCGGCTGCTCGACCGCTCGGGCAAAGACGTAACCTTGACGCCTGCTGGCACGGGTATTTTTCGCCTATGCCGAACGCATGCTGCAGATGCGCGACGAATCTCTGCTGGCGGTCGCCGATCAGGGCAGCACGCCGCGCGGCACGCTGGTGATTGGCGCCAACGAGGCCACGTGCCTCTACGTTCTGCCCGACGTTTTCGCCAAGTATTGCAGCCTGTATCCGGGCGTGCAAATTAGCATTTACCGGAACTTCAGCTACAAGATCGTCGAGAAGCTGGAAAACGGTACGATTGACGTGGGTATCGTTACGCTTGCCGGTCAAATCGCCCAGCCTGAAAGCGCACGCTATTTTTCGCGATCAACTCATGCTGATGGTGAGCCCGCAGAATCCTCTGGCCAAACTGGAAGTGGTTCCGGTCAGCGAGATCGCGAAGCAGCCGCTGTTGCTGCCAAAGACTGGCTTCAGCCGCCGCCTGATGGACAAGCTGTTTCGCCCCTACGCCGCGCAATTGCAGGTGCGCATGGAGTTGCCTAGTGTGGGCATGATCAAGAGCTTTGTCGCGGCAGGACTAGGGGTTTCGCTGATCAGCGCCAGTTTTGCCCGCGATCAAGTGCTGGCGGGCAGGGTCAAGCTGATTCCGATCAAGGATCAGGAGCTGTGGCGCGAATTGGGACTGGCCTATCGCCGCGACCGCACCCCCACCCGGGCAACCAGTACGTTCATCAGCACCGTGCGTCAGCTGGCCGCCGCTTCGAAGTAACTGCCGACAATGGAGTTACTTAGCGCAATAGAATTTATTAATGAGACCAATCGAAAATTCAAATTCATCGTCGAGCCGAGAAGTTGCTAACTTACTAAGTGGAGTCTGGAGAAGTAATAACCAATCGGTACCAGCGAATTGGGACGAACTTAGGAGTACACCATGAGTGAATTAGAGCGCAGCCTGAACCGGATTCTCCAAGAACACCAGCACGAAAGCGGCTTACACATGATTGGCGGCCAGCGGCGGCTGGTGGACCGGCTGGTGGAATTTTTTGAGCAGACCAAAGAACCAGGAAAAGACTTGCAGGGCGACCGCAAGCAGGAAAATTAATACGAGCGAGTGGGGATCGTGGTCTTCCCATGTATGGTTCTGTGGAGTCGCGGCATGGCCGTAGAAGCGGTATGTCTTCTGGGAAGCCTCGGCTGCTGACTAAGAAAATTTCAATTTGAACAGCTAACCGAGACCCATCGCCAGAAGTCAAACTGGCGATGGGTTTTTGTTGTGAGTGACTCAGGGGTGGGCCCATGTACGACGTGACTGAACCAGCCAGCGGAAGACGGCCAGATTGCGTGGTGATGAAATTTAGCGGCGCGACGGTTGAGGATGCTGCCGCGATCCGGCGGGTGAGCCAGCTAGTCAAGCGTAGACTCAGGCACCGTCCGGTTGTGATCGTTAGCGCTTTGGCGAGAGTTACCGACCAGCTCTTACAAGCGGGCAAGACGGCATGCGAAGAATCTGTCCACAGCGGCCCGTGAAATCGTGGGAGAACTCCGCCAGCGGCATCAGGCTGTGGCTCGCGAGTTAGTCGACAAGGAACAATACAATTGCCTGTGGACCGAACTGGGGAGCGGATTTGGCCACTTGACTAACTTGCTGGAAGAGATTCGCCTCCGTCGAAAGCATTTCCTCCCGACGCGCAGGACCGCTTCCTCGGTATGGGGGAATGGTTTTCGAGCAAAATCTTGCAGGCGGCGCTATTGCGTACCGAACTTGACGTGGCCTGGGTGGACGCGGCGGATTGTATTGTGACGGACGCGGTTCATACTCGCGCCATGCCGTTATGGCAAGAAACGTACGCAACGTTTGAAGCGGTGTTATTGCTGCCACTACTGCATCTCGGGCAGATTCCGGTCTTGGGCGGATTCGTGGGCGCAACGCGAGATGGGGCCCCTACCACGCTGGGACGCGGCGGATCGAACTTCAGCGCGGCGATCGTGGGCGCCGGACTGCAGGCCAATCGCATCGAGATATGGACGGACGTGGATGGAGTGATGACCACCGATCCGAGGCTTTGTGCCCGGACGCGCGCCGGGTTACCCGGCTGAGCTTTCGGCGAGGCGGCGCGAGTTGGCATATTTCGGTTTGCAAGTGCTGCATCCTGCCATGCTTACCCCGGCGATGCAACGCAACATTCCGGTTTGGGTGTTGAATTCGCGAAGTCTGCAGAGTGGCGGAACCGAAATCACCGCGAATGTAAGCGATGGCGGACGGGTGAAGGCAATCGCCGCCAAGCGCGGGGTTACGGTAGTAGATATCGAGCCGGTCAACTGGTTTGGGCGGGAGCTTTCGCGCAAGGTGTTCGAAGTGTTTGACCGGTATCAACACGGTCTGGAATTGCTGACCGCTTCCCATGGAAGCTTGTCGCTGGTGGTGGGGCCTGCGGCGGACTTGACCGCGGTCTCGCGAGAGCTCGAGGGGTCGGCTCGCCTGCGCTGGGAAAAGCAAAAAGCGCTGGTCTGCCTGGTTGGAGAACAAATCCGGCGCCGGCCGGAGATCGCGAGTCAGGCGCTGCATGCGATTTCTGACATTGATCTGCGCGTGATGTGCCAGGGCGCGTCGGAACGGAGCATCAGTTTTCTGGTGGACGACGCTCGCGCCGAAGAAACAGTGCGACGGCTGCACGATTTGCTATTCCCGGCGCCGGGGCGCCCGCCGGGAGAGCTTTCTTCCGCAATATCCCCCACGCTCAGCGGCACATGCTAGAGAGAGCGGCCACGCCATATTCCTGCGACATTCCACTCCGGAACCATAGTGTGCTTGCATCCGGTCTGAGCTAAATTTCCTCTTGACACCCACCGCCAATCCTTTACCATGAATAAATATGCATTGGAATGAATAAGAATTCATGAGAAAGCCATTACGACAAAAAGCCATCCTCGCCCTGCTGGAGCAGGGGCCGGTGGCCAGCCAGGAAGACCTGCAGCGGGCGCTGTACAAGCGCGGATTCCGCGTGGGGCAGGCGACGCTGTCGCGGGATATTCGCGAACTGGGTCTGGCTAAAGACGCCGGAAGGCTATGCTCTGCCGCGAGGCGACGCTTACTCGGAGCCATCCTTGCCGCCGATTTCGCGCCTGGTGCGGGAGTTCGTGCTGGATGTGAAGCGGGCGCAGAACCTGCTGGTCATCAAGACCACGGTGGGCAGTGCTCAGCCCGTAGCTGCCGCTCTGGATGACGAGGAGTGGCCGGGAGCGGTGGGCAGTGTGGCCGGAGACGACACCATCCTGATCGTTTGCTCCGACAAGAAAGCCGCGACCCGGTTGGCCGCCCGCACCCAGGAGCTGCTTGCCTGATGCCGGCAAAACTCAAGACTGCGGTCGTCGGGGCGACCGGATATTCGGGCTTGGAGTTGACGCGAATGCTACTGCGCCATCCTCGGGTGGAAACGCCTACTGTTCTGCTGAGCCGGCAGAGCGAAGGCAGCTCGCCGGTCAATTTGGCGGACATTTTCCCCGTGCTTTCCGGAAATGGAAGTTACCGCTGCAGCCGCTTTCGTGGGAGAAATTGAAGCAGGAAGGCGTGCAATTGCTATTTCTGGCCACGCCGCATGAGGCCTCGCGCTCGCTGGTTCCCCAGGCTGTGGCGCAGGGATTGCGCGTGATTGATTTGAGCGGCGCGTGGCGATTGCAGGAAGCGGCGAATCGCGCCGTTTACGGATTTAAGGACGAGGGATCGCGACGGCGGCCGAGTTCATTGAAGAAGCGGTGTATGGCCTGCCGGAGTTGCATGCGGCCAAATTGCGGGGCGGCCGTGGTGGCGAATCCGGGATGCTATGCCACATCGGTGATTCTGGCGCTGGCGCCGCTGCTGCAAGGCGGAATTGGTGGACCGCGAGCACGGGATTATTTCGGATTCGAAGTCCGGCGTCTCGGGCGCGGGAAAAGAACCGACGCCGCGGACGCATTTTGTTTCCGTGGCCGACAATCTTTCTGCGTATGGAGTGTTTGGGCACCGGCATACCGGCGAAATTCTGGAGCAGCTGCACCTCGCTTCCGAGGACTTGATCTTTACTCCGCATCTGCTCCCGATTCCGCGCGGGATTCTTTCGACGATTTACGTGCGCTTGAAGTGCGAGACGAAAGCGGAGGAGGTCGAAGCCTGCTTCCGGAAGTTTTATGCGGGAAAGCGTTGGGTGCGGATTTTCGCGCCGCCGCGCTTGCCGGAGATCCAATATTCGGTCAATACGAATTTTTGCGATATCGGTTTCAGTCTGGCAAAGGATGGGCGGCGGCTGATGGTCGTCTCCTGCCTGGACAACCTGCTGAAGGGCGCGGCGGGGCAAGCGGTGCAGAACATGAATTTGATGTACGGCTGGAAGGAAGAGGAGGGCCTGCAGTGAAGATCGTCGTCAAAATCGGCGGAGTGGCTCTGGAAGACAAGGACACGCTGCACAAGTGTGCTCGTGCGGTGGTGGATCTGGCGCGCGACGGGCACAAGATTGCCTTGGTGCACGGCGGCGGCAGCACCCTCACGCGCACCCTGGCACTGCTAGGCAAGAAAAGCGACTTCGTGAACGGACTGCGCATCACCGACGCCGAGACGCGCGATGTGGCCCTCATGGTCCTTGCCGGCATGGTAAACAAGAGCGTCGTCGCGGCCGTCGTGGCTGCGGGAAATCCGGCGATCGGCCTTTGTGGCGGCGATGGAATGTCGTTTCGCGCCCGCAAAAAGCAGACGGAAGGGTACGACTTGGGATTTGTGGGCGAAATTTGCTCGGTTGAGCCGCGCTGGCTGGAAGCCATCTGGACGGAAGGCGGAATTCCGGTGCTGTCGTCGCTGGCACTGGGTTCGGACGGCGAGTACTACAACGTGAATGCGGACCAGATGGCTTCGGCCTGCGCCGTGGCATGCCATGCCGATACGCTGATTTTTCTCACCGATGTTCCGGGCGTGAAGGGCGCGGACGGCATCGTAATTCCCTGGCTCAAGATGAAGGATGTTGCCGGGCTTAATTCAGGAATCGGTGATCGGCGGAGGGATGCTGCCCAAGCTGGACGCTTGCAGCCAGGCGCTGAAGAAAGGCGTGGGGCGAGTGCGGATTCTGCCCGCGGCTCAGGCCGAAGTTCTGCCGCAGTTTTACTTCACCAAGCTGGAGTGCGGAACGGAGGTGATTTCGGCATGAACCTCGCATCAGTAGTGCGTGCGGAGCAAGAATTGCTTCTGCCGACCTATGACCGCCAGCGGGTGCTGTTTACGCATGGGCGAGGCGTGTATCTCTGGGATGCGGAGGGCAAGAAGTATCTCGACTTCCTGAGCGGGCTGGGAGTGAATGCGCTGGGACATGCGCATCCCGCGATTCAGAAAGTGCTCAAGCGGCAAGCGGGGCGGATGATTCACGTGTCGAATTTGTTTTTTCACGAGTATCAGGCGGCGCTGGCCAAGCGGCTGACGAAGATCTCCGGCCTGGATAAGGCTTTCTTCTGCAACAGCGGTACCGAAGCATGGGAAGGTGCGCTCAAGCTGGCGCGCGCGCTGGCGCGGGTGGAGAACTCGAACGGCCACAAAGCCAAGTGGCGGATTCTGGCGCTGGATAATTCTTTTCACGGACGGACTTTGGCTCGCTGGCCACGACGGGCCAGGCGAAATACCGGCATCCCTTTGCGCCGCTGTTGCCGGGCGTGAACTTCGTCGGTTTCAACGATGTCGAGGACTTGAAGCGGCAGTTTGATGGCAGCGTATGCGCAGTTTGCATGGAGACGATTCAGGGCGAGGGCGGAATTTATCCGGTCAGCGAAGAATTTTTGCGGACGGCGCGGGAATTGACCCAGCGCTACCGGGGCCTTGCTGATCATGGATGAAATTCAGTCCGGGCCTGGGGCGCACAGGGAAAATATTTTGCTTACCAGCACTATGGAATCACGCCGGACATCGTCACGGTAGCCAAGCCGCTGGCGGCGGGCCTGCCGCTGGGTGCGATTCTCACGACAAACCGCGTGGCGAGCGGCATGCACCCCGGGCTGCACGGCACCACATTCGGCGGCGGTCCGCTGGCCTGCGCGGTGGCCATCGAGTTCCTGCGAACGGTCGATGGGCTTGCGAGGCCATATCCGGCGAAGTGGGCGGTTACTTCCGCAAGCAACTGGAAACGTTGCAAGCCAAACACAGTTCCATCCGCGAAGTGCGCGGCATGGGGCTGATGCTGGGCCTTGAGATTGATTCGGCGGAGACTGCGAAAGCGGCATTGCAGCAATTGCTGGCGGGAGGAATTCTGATCAACCGCACGCATGAAAAAGTATTGCGGTTTTTGCCGCCCTACATCATTCAGAAAAAGCATGTGGATCAGGTGATTCACGCGTTGGACGCCGCGCTGCATTTCGGCAACTTCGAAATCGCAAAGACGTGGCGCGCCGCAAGTCCACGAAAAGGAGCAAGACACAATGAGCAGCCAGCCACTTGACAGTGCAGAGGTACTGCAGCGTCCCGCACCCGGCGGATTTTTGGGGCGGGATTTCATTTCGGTCCGCGATTTCAATCCGCAGGAGATCAAGGAAATTCTTGCGCTGGCGGCGCTGATGAAGGCGCACCCGGTGGAGTTTCGCAGCGCGCTGGCGGGAAAGCAAATCGTCATGTTTTTCGAGAAGCCGTCCCTGCGCACCCGTATCACGTTTGACGCAGGCACGGCGAGCCTGGGCGGGCAGGCCATTTTCGTGGATCAGACCAATGGCCGCATCGATGCCCGCGAATCGTTGAGCGACATTGCTCACAATCTGGAGCGCTGGGTGGATGGGATTGTGCTGCGCACCTTTGCGCACGCTACCGTCGAGGGAATGGCGCAGCATGCTTCCATTCCGGTGATCAACGCTCTGAGCGAGCGCGAGCATCCCTGCCAGGCGTTGGCCGATTACCTCACGCTGCAGGAAAAATTTGGTGATTTGCGAAAGGTCACGCTGGCATACGTGGGCGATGGAAACAATGTGACGCACTCGTTGCTGCTGACCTGCGCCGCACTTGGCTCCAAAGATTCGG
This sequence comes from uncultured Acidobacteriaceae bacterium, assembly GCA_963697035.1. GTDB lineage: Bacteria > Acidobacteriota > Terriglobia > Terriglobales > Acidobacteriaceae > PALSA-270. Next base: position 443,737 of record CAVOMN010000007.1, read on the forward strand.
GTGGCCACGCCCGCGGGCTACGGCCCAGATAAGAAGATTGTCCACGCCGCGCAGGAGATGGCGCGGAAGACCGGCGCAGTCATCGAGATCATGACCGATCCGCGTGCGGCGGCCGACGGCGCGGATGCGGTGTACACCGATGCCTGGGCCAGCATGGGCCAGGAACACGAAGCGCCAGAGCGGGAGAAGATTTTCCCGCCGTATCAGGTGAACGACAAGCTGATGGCGGCTGCCGCGCCGCAGCGCGTTATTCATGCATTGCCTGCCCGCGCATCGCGGCCAGGAAGCGACGGACGCGGTAATGGATTCCGCCGCAGTCGGTGATTTTCGATCAGGCGGAAAACCGCCTGCACGTGCAGAAAGCGATTTTGATGTTATTGCTTGGCGGCAAACCAGGCCGCATACCCGTGAGGAGCGCTCATGCCTGAAAAAGTTGTGCTTGCTTATTCCGGTGGTTTGGATACTTCCATCATCATTCCGTGGTTGAAGGAAAATTATTCCTACGACGTAATTGCCATGGTGGCCGATGTGGGTCAGGGCGACGACATTGATGCGGTCGTCGAAAAAGCCTACAAGACCGGCGCCAGTCAAAGTTGTGGTGGAGGATTTGCGCGAGGAGTTTCTGACGGGATACGTATTTCCCACGCTGCAGGCGGGCGCCGTTTATGAGCATAAATATTTGCTGGGGACTTCGATGGCGCGTCCGGTGATTGCCAAGCATCAGGTGGAAGTCGCGCTGCGCGAAGGCGCAACCGCCGTTTCGCATGGCTGCACCGGGAAAGGCAACGATCAGGTGCGCTTCGAACTCGCGTATCAGGCGTTGGCGCCGGAGCTGAAAGTGATTGCGCCGTGGCGCGAGTGGGATTTGAAATCGCGCGAAGATTGTCTCGACTATGCGGAGAAGCATGGCATCGCCGTGGCGGCGAGCCGGCAGAAAATTCACAGCCGCGACCGGAATCTATGGCACATCAGCCACGAAGGCGGAGAACTGGAAGACGCGGGCAACGCGCCGCTCGATACTACCTGGCAGATTTCCAAATCGCCGAAGGAAGCTCCGGATCGCGACGAGCAAGTAACGATCGGGTTCGAGAAAGGCGTTCCGGTCTCGGTGAACGGGATGAAGATTGATCCGGTCGCGCTGGTCGAATTGTTGAATGAAATCGGCGCCCGCAATGCGATCGGGCGGGCGGATATCGTCGAGAACCGCTTCGTTGGCATGAAGTCGCGCGGCTGCTATGAAACTCCAGGCGGAACATTGCTGGTCGCGGCGCACCGTGAATTGGAAGCGTTGTGCCTGGAGCGCGACGTAGCCCACTTCAAGCAGCATATCGGTCTGAAATATGCGGAACTGGTGTACTTCGGGTTGTGGTTCACGCCGCTGCGCGAAGCGCTCGACGCGTTCGTCGAAAACACGCAGAAGGATGTAACCGGGAACGGTCGACGTCTGTCGCTCTACAAGGGCAATGTTTCGGTGGTGAGCCGCCAGTCGGAGAATTCGCTGTATCGCACCGATCTTTCCTCTTTCACCATGGGCGAAAGCTATGACCAGAAAGACGCGGAGGGCTTCATTCGCATTCTCGGCTTGCCTTCGCGCTCGCGGGCGCTGGCGCGAGGCCGAAACCGTGAAATCCGAGGTTGCGCAAATGAAGATGTGGTCGGGCCGCTTCCGGCAGCCGCTGGATCCCGGCTTTGAACGGTGGCAGCGCTCATTCGGCTTTGACCGCAGACTGCTCAAGCACGAGCTCGCGGCCAGCAGCGCGCACGCCCGTGCTTTGAAAAACGCCGGGAGTGCTTTCCTCCGAGGAATTGATTGCGATTCTTGCAGGGGCTGGAGCAGATCGGGCAGAAGGCGGCGGAATCGTCCGGAGTTTCTGGAAGACGAGGAAGCGGAAGATGTGCACCATTTTGTCGAAAAGACAACTGGTCGCTTTCATCGGCGATACAGGATTCAAACTGCACAGCGGCCGCAGCCGCAACGAGCAGATCGCCACCGATCTTCGACTTTATGTTCGCGCGGCGATTGATCAGCTGCGCGTGGACCTCGCGGAGTTGCTGGGCGCTTTTGTGGATCGCGCCGCGCAGGCTGGACAGGCGGCCATGCCCGCCTATACGCATTTGCAGCAGGCGGAGCCGGTTTTGGTGGCGCACTGGCTGCTGACTTACGTGGAGATGTTTCTCCGCGATGCCGCAAGGTTGGCGGATTGCCGAAAGCGGCTGAATGTTTGTCCGCTGGGTTCGGGCGCGATTGCTGGAGCTACGCTGCCGCTGGACCGTCACGCATCTGGCCGCTGATCTGGGTTTCGACGCGCCCACGGCTAACAGCATGGATGCGACCAGCGACCGCGATTTTGCGCTGGAATTTGTGAACGCGCTCTCTCTGCTTGCGCTGCATCTAAGCCGTTGGGCGGAGGAGATGATTTTGTTTTCGTCGCAGGAATGGGGATTCGTGCAATTGCCGGAGGCGTATTCCACTGGCAGCAGCGCCATGCCGCAGAAGAAGAATCCGGATCTGCTCGAACTGGTGCGGGGCAAAGCCGGACGCGTCATCGGCAACGCGACAGCGTTGATGGTCACGGTAAAGGGCTTGCCGCTGGCCTACAACAAAGATTTGCAGGAGACTCAGGAGCCGTTGTTTGAGGCCGCGGAAACTTTGCTTGCCATCGTGCCACTGGCAACGGGCTGGATGAAAGCGGTCGAGTTTGATCACGAACGAATGCAGGCAGGCGGCACGATCCGGATTCATGAATGCCTGGGCGGCAGCGACTTACCTGGTGCAGCGCGGAGTTCCCTTTCCGCCTGGCGCACGAATTCGTGGGTAAAGCGGTGCAGCTTGCGCTCGATAAGGGATGCCAGCTTCAGGATCTGCCGCTGGACGAGTTGAAGAAGCTGCAATCCGGCGTTCGATCAGGACTTCTATTCCTGTTTGAGCTTGCATCCGTGCTGGCTATTCATGATGCCCCCGGTGGAACGGCCCCGGCGCGAGTGCGGCAAGCGCTGGCCGATGCCAGGCAGCGGATCGAATCGATTCGGGAGGAAAGCCATGCGCACGCGTGACGCGATTCTGCCGGACGCGGAAACCATTCACGAGCTGATCTCCGCTTACTCCGGCGATGGCACGCTCCTGCCGCGAGACTTCGCCGAAATCTGCGAAAACGTCCGGGACTTTGTGGTTCTCGAGCATCGCGGGCGGATTGTTGGTTGCGGCGCGCTGCATCTTTACGGCCGGCACCTGGCGGAGATTCGCTCCATCACCGTGGATCCCGCATACCAGCGCGTGCGGTGGCGGCAAACGGCTGGTCGAGGCTTGCTGGAGGAAGCGGAAAAGCACCGGGTCAGCTGCATCTGCCTGTTTACCCGCAAGCCGGATTTCTTCGCCCATTTGGGATTCACGGTGGCTCAGCGCGAAGATCTTCCCGACAAGATATACAAAGACTGCTGCGTTTGTCCGCGTCTGCATTGCTGCGATGAAGTAGCCATGGTGCGTGGCGAGTTGCCGAAGTTTGCCATCCTTCCTGAACCCGCAAGCATGCTGGTAAAGCTGGAGGTATAGGAACCTGCCCGACTCGCCTCGATTCATTCCATCTGCCCAAAGGATTTTCCTTTTCCGCCGTAGCCGCCGGAATCAAAGCCAGCGGACGTTCCGATCTGGCGCTCGCCTTGGCATCGCCCGGGACTAACGTGGCCGCGGTATTCACCAAGAATCGGGTGGTCGCGGCGCCATTGAAAGTGGATCGAGCCGCGCTGAAAGCCACCGTGGACGCATTCGCGCCGTCCTTGTGAATTCAGGAAATGCAAATTGCGCAACTGGTCCCTGCGGGAATCAAAGCATGCCAGAACGTCTGCCGAGCACGCCGCGGAATTGCTGCGCCTGAAGCCGCAGGAAATATTTCCTTCATCCACGGGGATTATTGGGGTTCCCTTGCCCGCGGAAAAGATCGTCGCGAAGTTGCCGGAGCTGGTTGCAGCGGCCTCCGCGACGAAAGATGGCATGACGCAATTTGCGCAAGCCATCATGACCACCGATTTGCGCATGAAGACGGCGTCGGTGCGCTTTCGGGCCGGAGATTCCCAAGTCACGCTCACCGGAATTGCGAAAGGTTCCGGAATGATTCACCCGCAACTGGCCACCATGCTGGTGTATTTATTCACCGACATTTCTGCGACCGCGAGCGACTTGCAGCGACTATTGCGCAGAAGTTGCGACGAGACGTTCAATTGCATGTCGGTGGATGGGGACACTTCCACCAACGACACGGTCCTGCTGATGGCGAGCGGCCAGAGTGGGGTTCCGCTCAAAAAGGTGCAGAGGAAATTTGCCGCTGCTTTGCATCGAAGTCTGCCAGTCGCTGGCGGACCAGATCGTAAGCGATGGAGAAGGCGTGAAGCACGTGATTCGCCTGTCCATCGAGCAGGCAAGGAATCGCCAAGAAGCATTGCATGTTGCCAAGGCGATTGCGCATTCGCTGCTGGTCAAGACGGCCTGGGCGGGAGCCGATCCCAACTGGGGACGCATCCTGGCGGCGGTGGGCGCCTGCGGCATGCCCATCCGGCCCGAGCAGGTCGAAATTTCAATCGGTGGTCAGACAGTTTTCCGCAACGGCACGGTGAATCCTTTTGATGCCGCCCGGCTCACCAGCATTTGTCGCAGCCGGTTTGCGACATTGGCCTTCAAGCTGCGGCGCGGCCGCCATTCGATTTTGTTTCACACCACCGATCTGACCGAGGAATACGTGCGCATCAACGCCGATTACTCGACATAGATCTATTTCGGGAGCGTGTATTCGCCTTCCAGGTCGTACGAATTTCCGCGGCCTCCTGCGTTGCCGCTGAAGGCACCGTCTCCCTGGATTCCTTTGAACTTGCCGGTGCCGCCGGTATAGGTCCATGTTCCCTGGATACTTTGTACTTCGCCATCTGCCAGCGTCACTGTGGCTTGATAGCGCAGGAAAATCTTATCCCCATTCGCCATGGTATCCACAAAGTAGCCGTGGCTGGTGAAAGTGCTGCCCTGCACTTCGCTGATTTGCGATGAAACTCCTTCGGTATCCTGGACACCTTCGATGGTGAGAGGTTTGGTCCAGGTGCAGGTGGTTTGAGTAATAGAGATGACATGGCCGGGATGAGTCGCCGACATCAAGCTGTTGATCGGTGTCGGGCCGCCCGCAGCGCATAGTTCCGGATATTTTGCTTTGCGCCGGACAAAACCCAGCGAGTTCCATACAGGCAGACATGCTAGCAACAGACAGAATCTTCGATAGAACATAAAACTTCCGAGACCTTCGGCGAAGCCGAAACATTATCCGGTGTATCGTGCAAACAACCAATTAGCGGCCAGATGCCACACCAGACTGTGGAACTAACGATTGCCTTGGTTAAACTAAGCCGGGCGTTCTGGCAAGGCTTTACAATCGTAGCGGAGGCCGGAAGAATCCGTGCCAGCGAATCCGGACGCACTGTGGTACAAGGACGCCATCATTTATCAGGTGCACGTCCGGGCTTTTCACGACAGCAACGGCGATGGCATCGGCGATTTTCGCGGTCTCGAGCAAAAGCTTCCCTATCTGCAGGAGCTGGGCATTAACACAATTTGGCTGATGCCGTTCTTCCCTTCGCCGCTGCGCGATGATGGTTATGATATTGCCGATTACGTTTCCGTTCACCCCAACTACGGCACGTTGGATGACTTCAAAGCCTTTCTGGATGCGGCCCATCAGCGCAGCATCCGCGTCATCATCGAATTGGTGCTCAACCATACTTCCGATCAACATCCCTGGTTTCAGGAGTCGCGAAAATCGGCGGATAATCCGCGCCGCGATTGGTATGTGTGGAGCGATACCGACGCGCGCTACCGCGGCGTCAGAATCATTTTTGTGGATACGGAGAATTCGAACTGGGCGTGGGATCCGGTTTCCAAGGCGTACTACTGGCACCGGTTCTTCAGCCAGCAGCCCGATCTGAATTTTGACAATCCTGCCGTACGCGAAGAGATCTGGAATGTAATGAAATTCTGGCTGGAGCTCGGGGTGGATGGGTTCCGGCTGGACGCGGTGCCTTACCTCGTGGAGCGGGAAGGAACTTCCTGCGAGAACCTGCCCGAGACGCATGACGTCATAAAGGAATTGAGAGCCAAACTCGACCTGCATTTCCCGGGAAAGCTTCTGCTGGCGGAAGCCAACCAGTGGCCAGCCGATCTGAGGCCCTATTTCGGCGAGGGCGACGAATTTCACATGGCGTTTCATTTCCCGCTCATGCCCAGAATGTTCATGGGCCTGAAGCTGGAGGACCGCAAGCCAATCACCGAAATTCTGAAGCAGACACCCAAGATTCCCGACAATTGCCAGTGGTGCTTGTTCCTTCGCAATCACGACGAGTTGACCCTGGAGATGGTGACCGACCTGGAGCGCGATTACATGTACGACGAATATGCGCGCGACCGGTCCATGCGCATCAATGTCGGCATTCGCCGGCGGCTTGCGCCTTTACTGGAGAACGACCGCCGGCGCATTGAGCTGATGAACGGCTTACTGATGTCGCTTGCCCGGCACCCCTATCATTTATTACGGAGACGAAATCGGCATGGGAGACAACGTTCACCTCGGTGACCGCAACGGTGTGCGTACGCCCATGCAATGGGATGGAGGCTGGAATGCGGGTTTCTCCACCGCCGATCCCGAGAGTCTCTACGCGGCTTTAATTTTGAATCCGCTCTACGGATATCAGGCGGTCAATGTGCAATCGCAGAAACGGACGCCCCATTCTCTGCTCTCCTGGACGCGGCGGCTGATCCAGGTGCGGAAATCCAGCGCGGTTTTTGGCCGTGGCTCCATCGAATTTCTATATCCGGAGAATCACCGAATTTTGGCGTATGTCCGGCAATTGGGCAATGAGACCGTGCTCGCGGTGAACAATCTTTCCCAATCCGCGCAGGCCGTGGAATTGGACCTCGAGCCGCTACCAAGGCAGCATTCCGATCGAGATGTTTGGCAGAAATTTGTTTCCGCGCGTGGGAAGATTGCCTTATCTTTTGACGCTGGGCCCCTACCAGTTTTACTGGTTTCGTTTACGCCGGCTCTGAGACCGGTCGTTAACTTTGCGAGAAAACCGCGGATGCATTCGGCGCCTCTGAAGCGAGACTTTATCAGTATTTGTGATGGAGGAGCTGTTTGGCGGAAGAGAGCATCTCTGTCCGACGAACTTGTCCGCCAGCTGATCAGCGTCGGCGAGGTAGACCTCCTGGTGGGGCTGCCTACGTACAACGACGCTCAGACCGTCGGCCAGGTAGTCCAAGTGATTCGGGCTGGGCTGCTGAAATATTTTCCCCGCGAGCGGGCCGCCATCCTAAATGCCGATGGAGGATCGCAGGATGAAACGCCCGGCTTGGTGCAGGCCGCGTCCATCAGCGATGCGCGGAATCCTGCCGCCCTGCGCAGTCTACGCACTTTGCATTGCATCAGCACGCGCTATTCGGGAAATCCCTCGCGGGCAACCGCTCTTCACACCATCGTCGCTGCCGCCGACCTCCTCCAGGCCAAGGCGTGTGCCGTCATCGCTCCCGAATCATCCAATATCGAGCCGGAGTGGGTTGACCGGCTTGCTTCGCCCGGTATGCCGGCAGGACTTCGATTTCGTCACTCCTGTATATCGCCGCAACAGATTTGAAGGCATGTTGGTCACTAATCTGCTTTATCCCATGACCCGTGCGATGTATGGCTGGGGAATTCGGGAACCATATCCGGCGGAGTTTGCCTTTTCTGGCCGTTTCGGCAATCACTTATTGGTACATGACCACTGGCGGGACGAGGCCTGCCGCGCCGGTGTAGAAATATGCTTCACCACCGCTGCGCTCGCAGGCGGCTTCCGGCTCCATCAGTCCTTCCTGGGGCCCAAAGGAAATCCGGAACAATCAGCCCCGGATCTTGTGCCTGTCATGCGGCAGACGGTCGGAACTCTATTCTGGTCACTGGATCAATATTTCGGCGCGTGGAGCGCCTCGGGTGAAACGAAACCCGTTCCCACGCTGGGCGCCTGAGTACGAATTCATAACGGAATCGGTGCGAGTGAACCGCGAGCGGCTGTATCAGATGTTCCGCACCGGCGTCGCTGAACTTGAGCCCATCCTGAGCTCCATCCTGTCCCACGGCACCCTCGAAGAACTTAAGCGTTCCGCCGCGTTGGACGAGCAGCAGTTTCAATATTGCGACGAACTTTGGGTCAAAACTATCTACGAATTTGCCGCTTCCTATCATCGCAGCGTCATCAGCCGCGACCACATCATCCAGGCCCTCGTCCCGCTTTATCGAGGCAGGGCGTAGCACATTTCTCCTGCAAAACCAGGAGGCCTTCGAACCCGAGGTCGAACAGCACATCGAAAATCTCTGTCTGACATTCGAGCGCATGAAACCCTATTTGCTCGAGTTGTGGCAAGGCGACAAAGGAGGCTCGTGATGCGAGAAATGATTGTGAGCGAACTTAGCTCAGGCAATGCACGAACTGATCCAGGAGTTTGCGCACTTGCTGCCCCGCTTGCTCGTAATGCTGATTATCGTTGGCGTGGGCTGGCTGGTTGCTTACCTGATAAAGGCGGCGTTACGGAGCACTTTGCGTCTGTGTGAAATTCGACCGTTTCTCCGAAGATGCGGGCGCTGCGCAATTGTTAAACAAGGCTGCTCTGCCTTCGTCCACCGAACTCTTGAGCCGCTTGGTTTTCTGGGTTGTCTTTTTTGGCTTCATCCTTGTGGGAATCAATGCTTTGGGATTTATTGCGATCGAGGATGATATTGCCCGATTTTTCCTGTTCCTGCCCCGTCTCTTTGTCGCAGTGCTGATTCTCTTCTTCGGTATGTTTGCATCGAGTTTCTTTTCACGAGCGGCGTTGCTTGCGGCCGTGAATGCCAACATGCGCTCCGCGCGGATACTCGGCTACTGTGTGCGGGTAGTCATTATTGTACTCGCGGTATCCATGGCATTCGAGGAACTTGGGATCGCCGAAAACACTATCCTGGCCGCATTTGCCATCGTGTTTGGGGCTCTGATGCTCGGTCTTGCGATCGCCTTTGGTCTGGGAGGCAAGGACTTGGCGCGTCACTTCCTGGAGCGAAGGTTCTCAGAAGAAAAAATTTCAGCGGAAAAGGCAGACGAACTCTCGCCGCTCTAAGCTTGCAGGTTAAAGGTAAAGGTGCGTTCGGTCCGAAGCGCCAACGACGAAAAAGTTAGGCTCTCCATCAAATCCTTAGGATGGAGAGCCTTTGTTTCGCTCCCAGCCAGCCTTTGAGCTCTTATGCCAGGAAGAATTCCTTTGTCAGCTTTGCCCAATCCTGGTCGGGCATATGAGCGGTCACGTTATCCATGGCCACGCCGCCGTCCTGCGCTAGCGCGCCCAGCGGTACGGACACTAACTTGTGCAGACGGTTAGCTGATTCTTGTGTCCACCAGCGGGCTAGTGCGCCGCCCAGCAGATTGCGGAAATTAGTCTTGGCGTCTGGCGATTGCACGGTCAACAGCCAGCCTTCCCCGTAGGGATCGGTGCGAGCCGATTCCGGGTTTTCGACCGCCGCTTCGTTGATCTCTGCCACCGTGCCTTCAATCGGCGAGACCATGTCCACCGATTTGCCATCGCGGAAGATCGTCCAGATTTTCTGCCCCTGACGCACCCACTGCCCGCGTTGCGGCAGGGCGATGCGCTCGATCTTCCCAATCAACTTTGAAGCGAAATCGTCGAGCCCGATGCGCACCAGAGTGGGACTCTCACTGAGTGCCCAAGTATGACCGGGATGGTAACGTAAGTTATCCGGCACCTGAAATCCGCCGACTACGCTTGGAGTCAGCCGCGGCAGAACATCGGACTTCGCGGTTCGCATCGCAGGCCATACCACTACCTGTTTGCGGCTGCGGAAATAATCAATGAGTAGGAAACCTGCGAACGTCAGTAGAACCAGGATGACTGTCATAAACCACCTCGCCGGAGCGCCTTTCTACTGGCTGCTCGCACTTTTCATAAGGCATTCGCCATGCCAAAGCGGCGTGGTCGTCATTCGTCACATCGTGCGCATTCCATCCGATGCCAAATAAACGAGATAGGGAGTATTGCTGCGACACCCGGAGTTCTGCGTAAGAAAACGGAGATTGCGCACTCGATGAAGCTTGCAACGCTGCGAATTTGCTCGCGCCCGCGCCAGGAGCATAGAGGCGCCGGAGCCCATTCCGAATCAGCCACTTACGCGGCTTCAAGCGAAACTGTTGCGAATCGCAGTAGCCATGTTGCGAATTGCCACGCTGAACTCGCATCCTGTTGGGGCTTCTAGTGTTTCGTTATTGATCGACATCACGCCCAGGGGTGATTCAGGTCACTGTCCGGACTCCTGCCAACGTTGAAACTTGCAACGAGGCGAGCACCGGGTTGCAAGATCTCGCTTCGGGCCCTTCTCTGTAGTTGGACCGCTCTTGCTACCCGGGTAAGGAGCACACTCATGAGCAAGGCACTCTTGTACGACGCGACCGCCTGTATCGGCTGCAAACGATGCGAGGAGGCATGCGCCGAACAAAACGGCTTGCCGTACAACGATGCGATTGCCAGCGAACAAAAGCAATCGGAACACAAATTTACCGCCGTACTGACCAAGGACGACAAATTCATGCGGCGCCTGTGCATGAACTGCCAGGACCCGGCCTGTGCGTCGGCTTGCCCCGTGGCGGCGTTACGCAAGACTGCGGACGGTCCAGTGATTTACGACGCCGACCGCTGCATGGGTTGCCGCTATTGCATGCTGGCTTGCCCTTTCTCCGTCCCGCGCTATGAATGGGGCAAGATTTTGCCCAAGGTGCGAAAGTGCACCATGTGCCCCGACCGGGTGGCAAAAGGCCAGCCAACAGCGTGTGCGGAAGCTTGTCCTACCGGCGCCACAAAATTTGGCGAGCGCGCTGACCTCATTGCGGAAGCGCAGCAGAGGATTCACGACAATCCCGCCAACTACGTGAACCATATCTACGGCCTGAATGAAGTTGGAGGAACTTCGGTGTTATTGCTCTCTAGCGTTCCTTTTGAGGAGTTCGGCTATCCAAGCGGACTGGCGAATGAGTCCATGCCGCAACTGACCTATCGGGTTCTCTCGAAAGTTCCGGATGTAGTCACGCTGGGCGGAGTCTTGCTGGGAGGCGTGTGGTGGATCACCAACCGCCGCGTCGAGGTGGCAGCCGCGGAACGGGAAGAAAAATCGCACGAAGAAAGAGGCGAGAAGAAAAATGGATAAGCCAAGAGTGACGTTTTGGAAGTTCATTCTCGGAGCAATTCTGCTTGTGGGTGCTTACTCGTTGCTCCTGCGTTTTTTTCGCGGCCTCGGCGCTTCCACCAATCTGAGCGATGCCTTTCCCTGGGGACTATGGGTTGGGTTCAAGCTGTTTTCCGTAGCCATGGCGGGGGGCGGATTCACGCTCGCCGCAGTCGTTCACATCTTCAATCTCAGGCGTTATCGGCCGGTTCTTCGCCCCATCATTCTCACCGCTTTTCTCGGCTATTCAATGTTTATCGTTTCCCTGATCATCGACTTGGGCAGGCCATACCGGGTCTGGCATCCGCTGGTGATGTGGAATGACCATTCGGTAATGTTCGAGATCGCGTGGTGCGTAATGCTGTACACCACGGTGCTTCTCCTGGAGTTCATTCCCGCGCTGTTTGAGAGGATGGGCTGGTCCCGCGCATTAGGAGTGGTGCACGCCATCACGATCCCGGTCGTGATCGCCGGAGTTATTCTTTCGACGCTACACCAGTCATCGCTGGGCAGTTTGTATTTGATTGTTCCGGGCAAACTCTATCCCCTCTGGTACTCGCCCTTCGAACCGGTATTTTTCTTCTTATCAGCATTGTGTGCCGGGCTGGCGATGACCATCTTTGAGTCATGGCACAGTAGCAAAGCTTTTGGAAAGCAGCTGGAGCTGCCTTTGCTCACAGGCCTGGGCCGCGTATTGGCTGTACTTTTGTCCTTCTATCTGACAGTGCGTGCTCTGGATCTGCTGCACCGCGGGGTGCTCCCGCTGCTAACGTTGCCACGCACCGAGACTTATCTCTTCTTTCTGGAAGCGGCGCTGTTGATTATTCCGATGGTGCTTCTGTTCCTGCGGCGCATTCACGAGAACCTGACCGCACTGTATTTCTGCTCGGTGTTGACCCTTCTGGGGATCGTCGCCAATCGCATGAATGTGGCCATCACCGGCATGGAAGCAAGTTCCGGCACCTACTACTTTCCGAAGTGGACAGAACTGGCTATCACTTTGAGTCTGGTCGCTTCGGCGTTTGCTCTCTTCGCGCTGGCAGTGAAGTATTTGCCGGTCTTTCCGGTTCCTGGCGTGACCAAGAATCGCCTTGTGACGGAGATCGTGCCGGTTCCAGGAAGAGTTCGTCGTACCTGAGCTCACTGATGTTCGCTCATGATCCCAAGCCGCCGTTCTGGAAGCTTATGGAAGCACAAAGCGAGCAGTTTGAGCGCGAAGCTGGTCCTTTCCCTGATCGCTTCGATGGCCGTGGTGTTCGGTCTCCTGGGATATCTAAATATCCGGCTGCATCGCCAACATTTGGAACAGAGCACGCTAGCCAGCGCGGAACGGGTCAGCGACGTGATCAAGCGCAGCACAGCCTATTACATGCTGCGCAATGACCGCGAAGGCCTCTACCACGTGATGCACACCATCGGTGACGAACCCGGAATGGAGCGCGTCCGCATTTTCGACCAGCAAGGACAAATCAGTTACTCCACCGATCCTGCCGAACTGAATCATGTCGTAGATAAGCGGGCCGAAGCTTGCTATGGCTGCCATGCGCAATCTCAGCCGCTGGCCAAGCTGAACCGTCCCGACCGCTTCCGCATTTATCGCAATGCAGAAGGACGGCGCGTGCTGGGCATTATCACTCCCATCGAAAACCAGCCTTCCTGCGCCAATGCCGACTGTCACGCCCATCCGGCTAGCCAGCAGGTGCTGGGCGTGTTGGACACAAATATCTCGCTGGCAAAAGCAGATACTCAGCTGGCGCAAAGCAGCAACCGAATGCTGGCGTACACCATCGCTGGCATGATTTTCATCGGGGTATTGAGTTGGGTTTCGGTGTGGTGGCTGGTGGGCAAGCCGATCAAAGCACTGAAAAACGGCACCGAGAGGCTGACGCACGGCGACCTCGGTTATCAGTTGGAAGTTGGATCGCGGGATGAAGTTGGCGAATTAGCCCACTCTTTCAATGAAATGAGCCTGGAGTTACACGCTGCCCATGAAGAAGTGGTGGCCTGGAACAAGACCCTGGAAGACCGGGTGGGACAGAAGACGTTGGAACTGCGGCGCGCCCATGATCACATGCTGCATTCGGAAAAAATGGCCACCATCGGAAAAATGGCTGCGGTCGTTGCTCACGAGATCAACAACCCGCTTTCAGGAATTCTGACCTACGCCAAGCTGTTGCACAAATGGCTGGATCATGGAACGCTCGCGGAAGAAAAGCGGCACGAAGCCTTGCAATGTCTGGATTTGATTGCGGGAGAAAGCCGCCGCTGTGGCGACCTGGTAAAGAATCTTCTCACGTTCTCCCGCACCGCACCGATGAACGCGGAACCGGTTGATCTGAGCGTCGTGATTGATCGCTGTGTTCGTCTCGTCCAGCATCAATGCGAACTTGGCGGGATCCAAATACACACGGCACTCGAAAGCGGTTTGCCAAAAGTGCATTGTGACGCTTCACAGATCGAGCAAGTTTTGCTGGCCTTGATCATGAATGCGATTGACGCCATGCCGCGCGGCGGAAACTTGTGGCTGCAAACGCGCCCTGGCCGTAAACCGCAGGAGACCGAGGTGGAAGTCCGGGACGATGGGACCGGCATCGCTCCCGAGATCCTGCCGCAAATTTTTGAACCCTTCTTAACTACGAAAGAAGCAAGCCACGGCGTCGGGCTGGGCCTGGCAATAAGCCACTCCATCATCGAGCGGCACCATGGCCGCATTGAAGTGCAGTCGGAACCGGGGAAAGGCACGCGCTTCATGGTGGTGTTGCCCGTAGATGACTCCGCCCTTTCGGTAACCGGGATCGGAGTAACGGAAAGCAAAGCGAGGTGATGAACGTGAGCACGCAAGGACAGATTTTGATTGTGGACGACGAACTCAGCGTGCGTGATTCGTTGAGCAAATGGTTTCGCGAAGAGGGCTACGATGTGGGCTCGGCGGAGGATGCCAGCCATGCACTCACTCGCCTGGCGGAGCACCCCTGGGATGTGGCGCTGGTGGACATCAAGATGCGCGGAACCGACGGCATCGAGTTACAACGCCGCATGCACGAAATTGACAGCCATCTGATTGTCATCATGATGACCGGGTACGCGTCCGTCGAGACGGCGGTTACGGCCCTAAAAAATGGCGCCTATGATTACGTCACCAAGCCGTTGGATCCCGATGAAATCGCTCACCTGGTGAAAAATGCGCTCAGCCACAAGCACACGGAAACGGAAAATGTGTTGCTGCGTGAAACCGTCGCTGCAGTAGCCAAGCCCGAAGAAATCATCGGACAAAGCGCTGCCATGCGAAAGGTTTTTGATGCGATAGAAACCGTCGGCCCCACCGATGCGAGTGTGCTGATCACGGGAGAAAGTGGAACCGGAAAAGAACTGGTGGCGCGGGCGGTGCACGCCGCCAGCCCACGCCGCTTTCATCCGCTGGTCGTGATCCATTGTGGCGCTCTTACCGAGACGTTGCTCGAAAGCGAATTGTTCGGGCACGAAAAGGGGGCTTTCACCGGTGCGCAATACCGCAAAAAGGGAAAGTTCGAAATCGCCGAGGGGGGCACTGTGTTCCTTGACGAAATCGGCGATATCAGTTTGAAGACGCAGACCGATCTTTTGCGCGTGCTGCAGGAGCGCGAGATTACGCGGGTAGGCGGGAACCAGATCATCAAAGTTGATTTCCGCTGCATTGCCGCGACCAACAAAAATCTCGCAACCTTGATCGAAGAGGGCAAGTTCCGGCCCGACTTGTTTTACCGTCTCAATGTGTTCCGCATTGAGTTGCCGCCGCTTCGCGAACGGCATGAGGACATTCCGCTGCTGGTGGATCACTTCGTAACCAAGTTCTCCCTGGCGATGAATAAGCGAATAACCCGGGTTTCAGCTGCCGCGATGAATCGACTGCAGCAGCAAACGTGGCCGGGGAATGTCCGCGAGCTGGAGAATTCGGTCGAGCGCGCCATGGTCGTGGGGCGTGAGCCTGGGCTGGAGGAGCAGGATTTCATCCTCAAGGCTGAACCAGCTCTTAACGGAAGCAGCCGGACTCTGGAAGACATCGAGCGAGCTCACATCCTGCGCGTGCTCGAACAGTGTGGTGGGAACCAGAGCCGCGCCGCGGAGGCCCTCGATATTGACCGGGTAACTCTCTATCACAAACTCAAGAAATATGGCTGGAGCCGCAATCCTGTCGAGACCACATGAAGCCCCTGCAATTGCTGCCGGTTGGGCCGGTGGATGAAGCCCTGCTTCGACACCTGACGTCCAGGATTCCGCAATGTTTTCCCCTAGCCTGCTCCATCCTCCCCGGGGTTCTCGATCCTGCACCCACCTTCCACGGTGAACGGCAGCAGTACCATTCTTCGGAAATTTTGCGTCTTATGCAAGGTTTCGTTCGCCAGGACTGTGGCCGTCTGCTCGGCATCACCGCCATGGACCTCTACATTCCCATCCTCACGTTTGTTTTTGGCGAGGCGCAGATGGGCGGTCCCTGTGCGGTCGTCTCGGCCCACCGCCTGCGCCAGGAGTTTTACGGATTGCCCGGGGATCCCGAACTATTGAGCCAGCGGCTGCTGAAAGAGGCGGTGCATGAGCTCGGGCATACTCTTCATTTAACCCACTGCGAAGATTACCAGTGCGCCATGGCGCCGTCGCATGCTGTGGAGTGGATTGATCTGAAAGAAAGCTTGCTATGTCCCGCATGCCGGGCACGAATCGAGGTTGCGCCTTGAAATACCTTTACACCATCGAGTGCAAAAGCTTGCCCGGCACATAGGGACAGAAGGGATCGGCGGCTAGCGCGTTGCCGGTATGAGCAAAAGCGCGAGCCCGCGACCCTCCGCAAATTTGTTTGTATTCACAGGCTCCGCAACGGCCGAGGAATTGTGCCGGATTGTGCAGGGCGCGAAAAACCGGGGTATTCGCGATAGATGTCTACCAGGGAATCGCTCCGCACGTTGCCGCAAGGCAGAGGTAGAAATCCCGAAGGATAGACGTCTCCCAGGTTGGAGACGAATACGATGCCGTGGCCGTCGCGAATCTGGAACCCTTTATACACGGCCGTGTTTTCCCGCTCCGCGGGGCCCATGCCGGCAGCGCGCATCCGATTCAGCGCCAGACGGCGGTAGGACGGCGCTTCCGTAGTTTTAACGGCAAAGGGAGCGTGCGGGACTAGGTCCAGCACCCATTCCATGATCCGTTCCCCCTCGGCAGCGGAGACTTCATTCAATGCTTTTCCGCGTCCTACTGAAATCAGGAAGAACAGGCTCCAGCGCATGACCGGAAAGCTGGTGCGCAGCAGTTCATAAATCGCGGGAAGATCTTCCACCGTTTCTTCTGCCACCAGAGTGTTCACCTGAATCGGCAGGCCCAGCTTTCCGGCATGCTGCGCGGCATTGATAGTGCGATCAAAAGTGCCCGGGACGGCGCGGATTGCGTCATGCCTCGCGGCGCAGGACCCGTCCAGGCTTAGCCCGAGGCTCTGGATTCCATGCGCCTTCAGCTTGTCAAGGGCGGCGTTGGTAAGTTCAGGCGTGGCGCTGGGCGTAATGGAAACCTCCAGTCCCAGCGAACATGCGCCCTCAATGACCTGGTAAACGTCCCTGCGGCTCAGAGGATCGCCCCCGGTCAGAATCAGATGGGGCAGAGGGCTCCCGAAAGCGGCGATTTGCGCCAACAGCCTTTTGCTCTCCACCGATGTCAGTTCCAGCGGATGCGGCGCCGGCATCGCTTCGGCGCGGCAATGTTTGCATGCCAGACCGCAAGCCTGGGTCATTTCCCAGTAGACCAGCATGGGATTTCTGGAAAAATCGCGTTCGCCCCGCATGCTATGCGGTAACCCCATAGCAGTAACCATGCACTCCCCTTTTTGGGCTCTTCCCTGATTGGGCTCTCGGGAAGCCCTCCACATCACGCTTTTACGGTAGCGATCCCATTGCAGAACGGCTGTGATCAAAATCACACGGAGAAGTGACCGCGATCAATCTGGAGCGCGGTGAGCCAACTCTGTGACCGCAGAGGATTGATATCAAAGTACTTCTTAGTTTTTCCCAAACGAGAAGTGTGCCAGGATGTAAGAATATTCCGTGTCACATGAGCCGTCGAACAGTGATCGCTCAGAGTGCGAGATGGATACCTCAACTGACGAAAAGCTGAAGTCCGACTTGCGTGATTCTCTGGCCGCCGAGCGAACGTTCCTCGCATGGGTACGCACCGGGCTGGCCTTGATGGGATTTGTATGCCAATCCAGGCCGTGTTGGTCGCTTTATTCCTAGCTTTAGTTGGACTCGCAATGGCGATCTACTTGGTTTCCGTACGCGGCTCCGCGAATCAACGTCACGAAAACAATGAGGAGGTGCCCATGACATCGGCAGCAGACCAAGGCATCATCGATAAACCTAGCAATCATTCGGTCGAGCAAACAGTAGAGAAGCTTCAGAATATTCTGCAGTCGAAAGGCGTTACATTATTTGCGCTGGTTGATCACAGCGGGCAAGCGGAGAAAGTGGGAATGAAAATGCCTCCCACCAAGCTCCTCATCTTCGGCAGCCCCAAAGCCGGAACCCCTCTCATGCTGGCCGCGCCCAGCATCGCCATCGATCTTCCTCTGAAGATCCTGGTTTGGGAAGATCGTGAAGGAAAAGTTTGGATTTCGTACAACAGCCCGGAATATCTCAAGAAGCGGCACGGTCTCTCGCAGGAGTTGCTGCAAAACATCGCTATAGTGGAAACTTTAGCGACGAAAACCGGCGAGTAAGTCCGGAGCCCTATCTCGCAGAGTCGATTTCGGTCATGGAGACAAAATCACGGAGACCAAATATGGATCAGCTTACCCGGCATCGTCCACGCAGTCGAAGAGACATTCTCAAAGCAAGCGCGCTGGCCGTGCTCCCTCTCGCCATTTCCTCAGCAAGTCGCGCGCTGAATGACCCACAGCCGATGACCGCGAACGGCGGCACCGACCCGTACCCAATTCCCTGGCTGGACAAGAACGGTAGCCACAATCAGCCGGCTGGCCCGAACCTGGAGCCCTCGCATATCTACCATTTCAAAGGGCGAGTTGCCCGCTGCAGCACCTTCACCGGAATGGGGACCGACAATCGCGGAAATCGGATCGCATTTGGCAGTCCTACAACCGACTATGGCGTGATGCAGGGAGAGTATTGGGCGGCCCGGGCCGCGCAGCAAGGCACTTTCACCCACATATGACTCACGCTGTTTCGGGGACCGGCGGTTCCCGCAAACCAGATACACGATTGCCATCCTCCGATCGCCCCATCCGGGCTTTATTGGGTCGTTCCTGTTCCGGAGCGTGGCCTCACCATCAGTCCGGACGGAAACATGTTCACACTGGAGATGCAGAACATCGCATTGGTCGATCAGCCACGCTGGCCGGCGCTCGATTCAATCGCCACTGCGGCACGAATGTCTTTCAAGATCGTTTGGAAATCGACCGGCGAACCGATTCGGTATGATGACCCGTCGAAACACTTCCGGTTCATAGGAACTCGCGCCACCTGCCAACTGGAGGCGGAAGTTGAGGCGCCTTCCCTCGACCTTGCCTGGAAATCCGATCCGGCAAGCACGTCTAAATGCGATTTTGCCATCATAGGAGAAGAAGTCAACGGCCGCTACTACGACAGCTGAGGGGGTAAAATCACTGCTGCATGACTCCAGAGAACGGACTGCCGCAGAACTCCAGTTCATCGACTGCGCAAGACGCGCTGACCCGCCACGGTTACAAACAGGAACTCAGGCGCGAGATTGGCTGGTTCTCCAGCTTCTCCATGAGTTTTTCCATCATTGCGGTTACGACCGGCCTGTTTGCCACCTACGGGGCTGGGCTGCAAACCGCCGGACCTGCCTTTATTTGGACCTGGCCCATTGTTGGCGTCGGACAGTTTCTATTGGCGCTGGTTTTCGCCAAACTGGCGCGGCGCATTCCCCTCTCCGGCATGGCCTACCAGTGGACGCGCGAACTCGGCGGAGACTCGCTGGCCTGGTGGGCTGGCTGGCTGATGATTATCCAGGTGCTCACCGGATTGGCGGCCGTGTGTTATGCGCTTGCGAGCTATGCTTTGCCGACGCTTGGCATCGCCGCCAGCGATCGCAATATCGTGACTGCCACGGCGGCGGTCTTGTTGTCCATCGCATTCATTAATCACATGGGCGTCAAGATTGCCAGCCTGGTCAACGACTTCATGGTGCTGGCGCAAATCATAGTCATTCTCGTAGTCGGCATTCTTCTATTGATTCTTGCGGTGGGGCACAAGACGAATTCATTTCATTTTCTTTTTACTCACCCCGGACACCCCGGTGGGATAGCTTTTCTGGGTCCATTGGCATTTTCATCGCTGATGGCGGCCTGGACCATCACCGGATTTGAAAGTGCCGCCAACTTGGCGGAGGAAACCAAACTGCCTGAGCAGCGCGTACCCTTTGCCATTGTGTCGTCGGAAGTTTTCAGCGTAATTATAGGGTTCATCATTCTGCTGGGGTTCACCCTCGCGATCCCGTCGCTCGACGTGGCGACGAAAAGCTCTGCCCCATTCGCTTACATCATGGATCACCACTTTCCCCACGCTTTCACCAACGTCGTGATGGCAATCATTCTGGTTGAAATCTACGCCTGCGCGCTGGCCAATCTGAC
This sequence comes from uncultured Acidobacteriaceae bacterium, assembly GCA_963697035.1. GTDB lineage: Bacteria > Acidobacteriota > Terriglobia > Terriglobales > Acidobacteriaceae > PALSA-270. Next base: position 463,630 of record CAVOMN010000007.1, read on the forward strand.
GATACTTGGCCGAGTGGTGTGGGCGATGGCGCGCGACCGGCAGTTGCCCGCGTCCGCATGGTTCGGGAAGCTCAGTTCCCGTAAAGTTCCGGCTAATGCCATGTGGTTCACGGCAATCCTAGCGGCAGTCTTCACGTGGTGGGCTAAATTTCAGATTGTGATTGCCGGGATTTCCGGACTGGCCGCGTACACTACCTACGTGATGGTGGTGGGTTGCGCTCTGTGGAATCGCCCGCACAAATGGCAACTGAGCGGCGATCTGCCGCGCAGCTCGATTGTGCCCCGGCCTCTGGGAATAATTACCTTGATCTGGCTTCTGATTTGCCTGGGGGCTCTCACCCTCCCCAGTTCCGCATGGATCAACGATAAAGCCATTTTGGTGGGCTTGGCTCTCGGCCTTTGCATATGGCTGGCGGCGCGCAACTCCCGTCGAATGCCGGAAGCCCAGCCGCAACCCAGCGAATCGGTCCCCTAAAACGCCAACCTGGCTCGTGGAAATCGGATAAACTGCAAGGCTGGTTTGTTGTGCTTTCCAGTTGCCGCGAAATATCGTTCTACGAGGCTCACGAAATCTCATGCGCGCCCGAACCGTAAAGCTGGCTTTCTTTTCGTTCTTTCTGCTCCTTCTTTCCATTTGCTGCACAGCCCAAGTCAAACCCTATCGAGTTCTGCTGGTCATTTCGGACCAGTGGAAAGATCCGCGAAGTTTTCTAGTGAGCGGCGGTGGTGAGTTTCAGACCATGGTCACGATGTTCAAGTCGTGGGGAATTCCCTTCGATATTCTCCGCCTCGATCAGACCATCATGGATCCCAATCAGTTCGCCGATTTTGATGGCCACGCCCGCTACGGCGCGATTTTATGGGACGTTCCCGGCAATTCGCTTTCTTCGAGCGACCAGGCCTTGGTGGCGGATGCGGTCGAAAAACTGCATATTTCACTGATCGCGATCGGAGACCGCGTCCAGCAGCCGGAAATTCAGCGCCTGCTGGGAATTCGCTACAAAGGCGAGTACATGCACAGCTCGCACCAAATGGTGGAAGACGACTCGTTTCTTCTGCGCGGACTAGGCCCTGATCTTCGCAAAGATGGCCCCAACATGATCACCATGCACCGCGTGCAGGTGGAACTCGCCGGCGCGCGCACTCTGGCAAGTTCCGGCGGCATGCCGGAGATCACCGAACACGAGATCTCTGATGATACGCGGGGGATCTGGATCGGCGGGGACAGCGATCAAATGTTGCTCTATCAACAATTGCGCACAGCCCTGCGCCGCGCGGTCACGGAGGCGATCGGCTACGCTCTGGTGAAAACCTGGACCAACGACATCGTCCTCACCATGGACGATATGGGCAACGCGCAGAACGCGTGGCTGGAACACTGGCACTATCCCGCACTGACGCAGGAGCAAATCGAAAAATACATGATCGAGCCGCTCCAAGCCCATCATGCAATTTTGTCTTTGAATATTGTCCCTGGATTCGTGGATGACGCCCAGCACCGCATTGTTCCGACCTGGCATGCCCAGTTCACCGATGAATTCGGCACCAAGCAAGATTACGTTTCGACGAAAAAAGGTTTAGATGAAGGCGTAGCCGCCGGCGTTCTTGAGATTGAAAGTCACGGCTGGACCCACATGCAGCCCGATCTCACCTCCCCTCCGGGACCATGGTGGGGATCCGGGATCAATGACGAGCGTGCGGAAATCGGCTGGTACCGTGAGTTTTACGACATTCGCCGCGACAAGGAAATCCCAGCGGCCGAACAGAAGTTTCACATGCAAGAATCCCGGGACTGGCTGAAGGCGGAGTTTGGCATCGATGCGCTGGAATTCTCCACCGGAGGCAACGGAATTTCGCGCAGCCCCGACAACAACACGTTCCGGCTCGCGGCCGAGGTTGGCTACGGATACTACGGCGGCTATCTGGGCAAAGATCTCGCCGTCGAGGGCCGCGCCGATTCCAATGCCGATTTCGGGGGCAGCGACGATGTGCCTCTTCTTTTGGCCGCGCCGCCCGATGGGCATGACCGCGGCATCGCACACGATCCCACCGGCTTTGCCAAAGTGTTCGACAGATATCCTGACCATCACTTCATCGGACTAGATGAATACATTGGCTATCAGCACGCCGGCATTCAAACTGTGTCTGAGTCTGCGGCGAATGGCGTGAAGCTCTCCATCAACTATGATCCTCATTACTGCCGCGCTCTGATTGCCAAGGGGTCGGACTGGAATCTGCATCTGTCGGATTGGCTGGCCGCGAAGATGAAGTCTGCCTCGATTTGGGCGGACGGCAAGAAAATTGGGACGGCGAAGCAGGAGTTGACCACGATTCCGCTTGCCGCCGGCGGGCAGACACACACACTCGAAATCCATTAACTCAGTGCCATCGGCTAAGCTGTTTTGAGGAATACACATGCAGAACAGAGTTTCTGTTTCCTTTTTAAAAAACTTGGTGTTCAGTGCGCTTATCCTGGCAGCCCTGCCTCTGGCGGCGGTTCCGGTTTCCCCCAACACCACGGAGCTGCAGAGCGGCTGGCAGTTGGCCTCGTCGTGGAATGTGGTTCAGGACGGGAGCGCGATTTCGAGCCCTTCGTACGACGCTTCAAAATGGTACGGCATTGCTCGCATGCCGGCTACGGTTCTCGAAATTCTGCAGGAAGACGGTGTCTATCCGAATTTGTATTTCGGCAAGAACATGACGGAAACCGTGCCGCATGATCTCTCGCGGCAGGATTGGTGGTACCGCACCGCATTTACCGCGCCTGCCGGACATAAGCTGGCCTGGCTGGTGTTTAAAGGAATCAACTACCGCGCTGAAATCTGGCTCAACGGTGAGCGGCTCGCGAACAACCGTCAGATCGCGGGCATGTACAACGAATTCGAGCTGAATGTCACCGGCAAACTTAAAGTGGGTAGCGAAAACATCCTGGCTGTAAAGGTCACGCCCGAGCAGGCTTTTCAAGACATCACCGGAGTAGAACTGGCAGACGCCTGGTTCGATTGGATCAACGTGAAATACCTGGGGTTCCGCGTCCCCGGAGAAGACATCGGCATTTCGTTTGTACCCGACAGAAATGCCGGCGTTTGGAAGCCGGTTTATTTGCGCACGACCGATGAAGTCGAGATTCAGAATCCGTATGTGAAGACGAACCTGCCCTTACCGGCGACCAGTCCCGCCGAATTAACTGTCTATTGTGATCTGAAAAACGGCAGCCCAGCACCGGTTTCCGGAACGTTGATGGGTGAGATTTATCGCGACGGCAAGCCGACGCTCCGTTTTGAGCAGCCGGTCTCTCTCGCAGCCAATGAGAACCGCGAGGCCGCATTCACACCCGGCGCATTCCAACAACTCACCGTGAACAATCCGGATCTGTGGTGGCCCTACCAGTGGGGCCAGCCCAACTTGTATCACTTGAAGCTGGAATTCAGAATCGGAAGCACCGTCTCCGATTCTTCCGACATTCAGTTCGGCATCCGCAAGATTACACAGCGTCGCGATGCCGACACTCAGTTCCCCGAGCTGGGCGGAGGCGGCAACTTCTATTTCCAGGTCAACGGGATTGATTTCCTGGCGCGCGGCGCCGATTATGCCCCGGATCTTTTGTACAAATATGACGAAGGTCGCGAAGAAAATATTATCCGCTACGTGAAGGATATGGGGCTCAACCTGCTCCGCTGGGAATCGAAAATTTCCAGTGAGCACATGATCGAAGTGGCCGACCGCGAAGGCGTCCCCGTAATGCTGGGCTGGATGTGCTGCAACCAGTGGGAAAAGTGGAAGCAGTGGGACGCGGAAGACCAAAGAGTGGCGCGGGAAAGTTTGCGAGCCCAGATTCACATGCTTCGGTCACACGCATCCGTTTTTATGTGGGCGAACGGCAGTGACGGTCTCACGCCCCCTGACGTGCGCAGCGACTACAACAAAATTCTCGATGATCTGCACTGGCAGAACGCGGTCGTAAATACGGTTTCGTCATTCAACAAGGATGACGACGGGAAAATCGTCTGGAACGGCATTCGCATGGAAGGCCCCTACAGTTGGCGCCCGCCATCATATTGGTTTAGCGGCAAATACAAAGGCTCGATTGGCTCCTGCGCGGAGCATGGAGACAATGAAAGCATTCCGCCGTACGAAAGCCTGAAGAAATTCATTCCTGCCGACAAGCTTTGGCCCATCAACGACTGGTGGTACTACCATGCGGGCTCCGCCGAGGGAAACACCACCCTGGCGAATATCACCAAAGCGGTGGACAAGCGCTACGGTCCCTCCAACAGTGCCGAGGAATTTGCCGAAAAAGCACAGATGGCGCATTACGAAAACACGCGGGCGCAGTTTGAAGTCTTTGCCAGCGACTGGAGCGATCACAAGATGTCGCTCTACTGGATGCTGGGCAGCCACTGGCCATCCTTTTTCGGGCACATGTTCGACTACTACCTGAAACCGGGTGGAGTGTATTTCGGCGCTAAGAAGGGATTGCATCCGCTCAACATTGTTTATGACTACTACGCCACCGGGGACCGCAGCACGTCGAAGATTCGCGTGGTCAATCAAACCTTGAAGCCAGTTTCGAGTCTCACCGCGACCGTCTCGCTGATCAATCTCGACGGCACTGTCAAGTACACCAACTCCAAGGATCATCTGGAGGTCAAACCGAATGACGCAGTGGTCGCCATGGAAATTCCGCGCGGCAAAGACCTGACTCCGGCGTTCTTCATTCGTTGCCAGTTGAAAGACAAAGTGGGTCACCAACTGGTGGACAACGTTTATTGGCAGTCCACGACGGATGACGACTTAGGAGCACCGAAGAACGACAATGCCTTCGCGCTTACGCAGGATAGCTGGGCTGATTTGACGGCGTTGAATCGCATGGAGCCGGTTGACATCGAAATGAGCGGCAGTTCGCATGAGGCAGATGGGTGGGTGACCGCAACCGTCACGCTTACCAATCGTTCTAAGACGCCGGCTTTCTTCCTGCGGGCAGAAATTGTGGCCGGGCACGATGGCGACGAAATCCTGCCCATCACCTGGGACGACAACTACATAACTATATTCGGCGGCGAGTCGAAAACTTTGCAGGCTCGCTACAAAGTGAGCGATGCTGCCCGGCAAACCCCGTTTCTCCGGGTACATGGCCACAACGTTCCGGCTAAAACGATCCCGTTCCCGGAGCCTTAGAAGCTGAAAGACGCTTCCAGATCGATCCGCCGGTTAAAGGCCGAGGTCGACACTGAATTGGCGCCATTGGGGCCGAAACCGAAGCCCGCCAGCGCGTTGGATTGGGCAAACAGAGGAGACCCCAACGTACCGTTAGGCGTCGCCAGGTTCACGTTGTTGAATATGTTGCGCGCATTCACTGTAAACGTCAGGCTGTAGCGGCGATCTGTAGCGCTGCCCAAGCCAAACGCTCCTCCAGCGGAGCCAAAGCCCCCACCCCGCCGTGGGCCTCCGCCGCCAGTCCCTCCGCCGCCATGTCCGGGTTCCGCTTTCTTGCCAAAACCAAATGTCTTGCTGAGCCGCAGATTCATGCTGAATCGGCCCGGACCAGTGGCATAGTTAATGGGCAAAATCTTCTCGCCTGCGCCGGGCACACTATCGAAAGTTCCTAAGGGGGTGCAATACACGCTGCCCGTGATCTGAACTGTCGCGCATGTGCCGGTTGAAACGAAGCCCGGCCGGTCGTTAAAAATGGAATCTCCGTTCAGGTCGTACGGCAGCGTGATGTTAAAGGGTACCCCGGCGTTGGCGACCACAAACGGACTGAGCCGGAAGGCATACGGCAGAGCAATCGTGCCCCCCAGAAAGAGCCGGTCGCGGATATCAAACGATCCCCGCCCGTAGTCCGCCAATATGTCGTATTGATTCGACGGGAAGCTGCCTGCGCCTGCGGTATCGCTATTGGCAAAATTCAGCACGTAGTATCCGAACAGCCACAGCTTGGGTCCGGCATGAAGGTTCACGTTCGTGATCAACTGGTTTTGCCTGAAAATTCCCGCAGAGGCATATTGATAGACGTTCCCGATATCTCCAAGTGGCCTCGTGGAATTGGTCGCGCTCAATGGGGCGTTAACGTTGCGGGTAAGAAGCTGGTCAAATCCTCGGGTATTCAGATAAGAGACCGCCAGGTTCGCGACTTTCCCCAATTGCCGTTCCACGCTTACCGCAGTCTGCAGGCTGCCCGGCGCGTGCAGGTTGGGATCAATCTGGTATCGAGTCAGTGAATTGGGCGCAACTGAAAGCGACCCGGTCGGCGGCACCATCGGATAAAAATCAGGATTGCTCACAATAAATTGTTGCTGTGTTATCCCATTCAGGCGGTCGGCCTGCAGGATGTAGTCACCCATGAAGCGGTCGTAGAAAACTCCGGCGCCCGCGCGCAGCACGGTCTTGGGCGAAGAACCCTTGCCTCCCAATCCCCAGGCGAAGCCGATTCTTGGGGCAAAGTCGACGTGGTCATGAATGTCGTTCTGGGTTTCGAAGCGCAGGCCGTAGCTCATGGTGAAGTTGGGACGTATGCGCCAGTCGTCTCCGGCATAGAGACCGACATCGAAATTAGTGATGGATGCGATAGCCGAGCCGGTGGTGATGGAGAATTGGCTTGCGCCCGCTGCACTGCTTGCGCCGCCTTGCAGAATCTGTTCGGCTGACTGATAGGCCGTCAGCGAGGGGAACACGAACGTGCCGTTGAAGCCGGAGGTTGCGTCGCTTGTGTCCTGTTCCGCCCGCACTCTGGCTCCGAACTTGATGATGTGGGTGGTGTGAACCAGAGACGTGTAATTTTGAAATTCGTAATGATTCGTCCGGTTCGCGATCGTTCCAGAGTTGCTGCCTCCGCCGTTGAACGCCTGCAGGACATTAATCGTCGGCGTCGTGTTGAGAGGATTTTGATTTTCCCCATCGCGCAAATATTGAAAGCGGGTCTCATTCACGATCTTTGACCCAATGATCTGAGTGTCGCTGGCTTGCAGCGTCTGCTCCGTGCCGGTGATATTTGCACCCTGCGAGGGAAGGGCAAACTGTCCGACTCCCGCGTTGCTTTCGGTGTCTCTGTAGTACTGGTAGTGAATCGTGAGGGTATTGTTCTTGCTGAGCGCATAATCCAGGCGCGGGCTGATATTGGTGCGAGTCTGCGGATTTAGTATCGCCTGACTGAGGAGAACAGGATTGAGACTCGGGTCAAGCACCACCGCGTTGACGGCAGAAAGATCGTTGATGTTGCGCCGCTGGGCGCTGACGAAAAACGAGGCTGCTTTACTCAGCGGTCCACCAATGCTGCCGTTGTATTGTGTAGATTCGTACCCGGGCTCCGCCCCGGCGAAGGGGTTGGCGGAGTTAAAAGCGGAGTCGTTGCCGCTTATCTGAATTTGGCCGTGAAGTTTGTCGGTGCCTGGTTTGGTGAAGACTTCCACTCGGCCGTAACCCAACTTGTCGAATTCCGGTGAAAAAGGGTTCTGGTTGATTCGTATCTCGCGGATGGAAGACTTAGGTGGAAGCTGTCCGGCGGTGAAGCCGTCAATATAGATCTGCCCTCCATTCGGCCCCGCCGAAGGTCCCGCCAGAGCGGTAAGATCATTCTGTAACTCATCCGGATCGTCCGGCAGTGCTTCGAGCGCTTTGCCGGAGATGACCACAGCACTGGCATTGTTCTCCGGATTCACCTGCACTGTTGGCGCCGTATCCGTGACTTCGACTTTTTGTTTTTCGACCTCAATGGCGAGTGTGACGTTGAGTTTTTGAACCTGGCCAGCCGTGATTTCAAGGGCAGTATTCTCATAGAGCGAAAACCCCGGAGCCGCGATATCCAACGTATATTTCCCCGGCGGGGCCTTCACTTCAAAAATTCCTTGTCCGTTCGTGGTTGCGGGGATCGGCGGGCCGGCGGCGGGAATCAATGCCACCGTCGCATTCGCCACCGCTGCCCCAGAGGGATCAGTCACCTGCGCGTGCAGAGTACCGGAAGGATTTTGTGCGAATCCAGATTGTGAGAGACATGCAAGAACCGCCACCGCCAATAAAAAACGAAGTGATGTTTTCAACGCTTATGATTCCTCAATGAAAATAAAAATGCTCATTGACTTTCCCCTTCTCCGCCGTTGCCTCCGAGACTCCAGGGCGAAAGAATCATTCCCTGGCTTCCCTTCGACTGCAGGATTGGTTCCACCCCGGCGACCACCATTACAGCCGTGACACCTCCAGAGGCTGTGCCCTCCGTCGAAAGAATCTGAACCGCATCCCCTTTTTGCAGGTCGGTAAGCGAAAAAGACGGTGTCCGGGCGATCACTTGCTGCAGATCCGGTGGTCCGTTCCCGTGCGCGCGTTCTGCCGCTGCACCCGAAGAGGGTTGAGCGGGGGATGGCGCATCAGTTTTTGCAACAGCCGCATCGGCAGACCCTGCCGCGCCACCTTGCAGTCGCATCGCGATACGCTGAGCCATCGCGGCTGGCAGTTTGTGAAGTTGTGAATCCGGCGTAACTCTCACCACCAAGGGCTTCTTCGTGGCCAGATTGAGGACGGTGACCGTGCCGGCTCCCGAATCGGTTGAAATCACGGTGCCGGCAAGATTGCGGAATGTGCCGGAAACCACCTCTGTCGCCTGCAACTCGCTCCCGTCGGCGGAACGCGCGCCACGGGCGCGCAGTTGATCTCCCGGCTTGACGTCGGCGAGCGTCGCCAACTTTGCATCCTCGAACTTCACCGAGTCGGGTGCATAGCGCCGGACGATCGTGTCCTTGGCGATACGGATCGTGATGTCTTTGTTTCCCCCGAGAGCTGGCACCGCGATGGTGATCGTCCCGCCGGCTGCGTCCACCGCACTTACCAGCCCGCTCAAACCACGCTTTTGCCAGTCTTCGCGGTCCTGTTCTTGTTTGGCGGTAACGTCGGACCGCTTCATGACCACGATGGTGGAAGCGTTGAGCGACTTAGAGTCCTCGGCAAGCCTGCCGTAAACCAAAATCCGATCACCGGGTTGCAGATCCTGCAATTGCGCGGGAACTGCATTCTTGATATTGGTCTCTCCCAGCGGAATGCGGACTACGCTCGTCGCATCTTGTACGATCACCTGAGTTTCCGGCCCCTGGTCGGGAGCCAGCACGATCATTTTGCCATTGATCGCCTTGATAGCACCAACCGCGCGGATTCTTTGGTTGGGACTTGCCGGTTGTTGATTGGCTTGTTCGGGGTTGCTGCTGGCTTGGGCAAACGGAATGAATACCGAAATGAGTAGCGCGAGGAGGAGGCTTACCGCGAACCACATTCTTCCCGCCACACACATAGGTTCTCCAGGATTCGGCCAGACTGGCGGACTCGTAGGTAGATATTCCGGGATAGCCCCGCTGACTGCCTAAGAAATCCTATGCAGGTCGTCCTCATCAGTCTAGCACCGGGGTCCGAGCGAGCGCGTTTGCTTTACAAAGTTTTACAACCTGATTCTAAAGGGCTTAGGGAGTTCTACGGGATGGTTCGAAGCTACGGGAACGCTGGCAAACTGGAGGGCCGCGAGGTCGGGAAAAATCTACTCGCGGACCGCCAGAGCCAAACAGGTGCAATACGGAGTCCCGCGCGGGACAAACACGCGAACAGGCTAGCAGCGGCAGCCCGTTCATTTACCATATATCTTAAGGCCGCGGACAGAAGCTGTTTGTCATGCCGCGATCATTCATTTGTCAATTTTTTGTCAAATCGCATCCCGGGGGGATGCCGCAACCTGACAAATCAAGGCCGCGGGTAGGCAGGATTATCGGGGATCGGCGGATCGTAGTCCTGGCCATATTTGTTCTTGTGATTGGCGGGCAAATTCGCTCCCGCCAAACGCAAAATTCCCAGTGTCGAATTGCTCTCGGAAACCTCAATCTCGCGAGTCATGGCATGCAATTGCTCCGGCAATGCCGCCTCATACCAAATATGCAGCGCGTAACGGCCGGGCGGAACATGCGGAATCAATAACTGACCGCGCTGGTCGGAAATACCGTAATAGGGTGTAGTGAGGGCGATGATCACGGCGCTCATCTCGGCGTGAATGTCGCAAAAAATGTAGGAGATGCCAGGTTTATCGAAAAGCACACCCTTCGTCGTGCCGGCCTCGTAAAGACCGAGGTCAAAGCGTTTGCCCTCAAACAAGGAAAAAACATTGTGAAAAAATGGATCGTGGTTGGGGAACTCCACCACCGAACCGACGGGGACGACGAGCAAATGCGGGTTGAAACTCTTGTTCTTCTGCACCAACTGCGGATGCGGATACACCGCTGCCGCGAGCAAGCTATGGTCTGATGAGGTATCTTCCGGAATCAGCCACACTACGACACTATCAGCGTCGCTCACCCGGCCGGCCTTGCCGCTTTTGACTGTAGCCACGCGCCCCGTCACGGTCAGGTCTTGCGCGCAGGCGAGGGTGCAACAGAAAAGCACCCAAATCAAGCCGTTCTGGAGCGAAAGCTTCACCATAGTCAGAAAAGAATTCCCATCATCAGGTTGAGCTGGCTGGCGGAATAGCTGTTGTCATTGATGTGAAATGTCTTCAAATGCCGGTATTCCGTCGAAAAAAGCAGGTTGGAGCGCGGCCGAAAGATGAGATTTGCCAAGGCCACCTGATTGCGCGACAAAGTTGGATCCACATAACTCTGGCTGGCAGGGAAGACGCGCAAATCCGCGGCATAGGGATTGTCCATCCCGAAGGCGCCGTTGAATTCCAGTTTGGCGGTAGTCCTGACTTTCACCTGCGACCATCCGCCAATGGAATCGACCCCTTGGACCTTCGTCGTGGGATCGCCGGGATTGCCGCTTAACAGTGCACTCTGACCAAATCCTCCGCCCAGGCCGCCAACCGCGAGTCCGCGATAAAACTCCCCCGAGAGACTCACTCGCGGAGCTATGGGGATGTTCCAGTCAGTCATTCCGGCCCAGCCATTGATATAGCGGTCGAAGCCCCAGTCCTGGCGGCTAAAGTAGCCCGCGCCGCCGATCGTCAAAGGCCGTCCGAACAGGTTTGCCATCCAGGCCACACGGCCTCCGAAGCCGGGCTGGCCGGAGCTTTCTCCCGCCTGCGGCGTCCGACCGTAGCCAGGGTAAGGCGGTTGTCCAGTCAAGTTGTCGAGAATGCCGCCCTGCAAAATGAAAGTTTGCTTATCGGGGAGTTCAATACGATGTTCGACTCGCACCTGGGGAATCCAGCCCCAAAGATTGCCAGCGTAACTTAGTGCCGGCACCGCCAGCGATGCAAATGAGGTAGGCGAGTGCGGCGAGAGAAACAGGTCGTCCTGCCCGGCGACGATCGAGGTATGGTCCCAATCCATTCTCACGCTCGCGATGCGGAGACGAAACAAGCCGGAGTTCACGCCATTTAATGTCGATGGGAAATCCGCCGGCAAAATCGGCTTGCAGACTTCCCTCCGTCCTCGCTCCTGCCAGCCGCGGCCCAAATACCTCCAGGCCAATTTCGGACTGCCGCAGGGTTGCTCCGATATTTCCGGTCGCGTAATAAGGATTCTGGTAAGTAACGTAAGTTGGCACATCCTGGTTGTCGGTCATTCCGCGATTGCTGAAGAGATTCAATAAGACAATCCCGGAAAGCCGCACGCGGTATTTCGAGGCGCTCTCAATTTTCGTCTGATATTGTTCATCCACTTTGTTGGCGAGCAGCTGGGACGAATCTTCCAGTGAAGCTATGCGCGTCTCGGTCGAACTGGATGAGGTAGCCGTCTCCTGATTCGGCGCGGCCGCTGCTGTCTCCGCTTTCGGGACCGACGATGCGGAGGCTGTACCCATGGCCAGCTGTTGGCGCGTGGCGTCAAGCTCCTGCCGCAATTCTTCCGTCTGCGAACGATATTGCGCGGCTTCGGACCGCATCTCGGTCACGATTGACCGCAGCTCACGCACTTGCGTCTGCAATTCCTGGACAGCCGCCGCCATTGAGTCCTGCGCTGGCGGCGCCGGCGAGGGCGGCGAATCCTGGGCCCCACCCGAAATGTTGTCATCGCGAAAAATACCACCGCCGCAGCGCAGCCGCGGAGGCCGCCACGTAAACAATTCCTATGCTTCACAATTCGCCTCCCTGCCCGGAACTCCAGATCGGACAACCAGACCGTCGATTGCCAGAAATCCTACTCCGGTGCTTCGAGCTTTGTCTGAGCGATGGGAGGCAGCGGCATCTTAGGTTCGGCACTCGTCGAAGCGCTCGCGGCGGATGCCAGCAGCGGAAGCACCAGCTTGAAAACGGTGCCGTCGCGCCGAGGTCTTTTCCACGATGACATCGCCACCATGGTCCTGGACGATCTTCTGCACGATCGTAAGCCCCAGCCCTGTGCCATTTTCTTTGCCCGCGCTGATAAATGGCTCAAACAGCTGGGCGCGAATCATCTCCGGAATTCCCCGCCCGTTATCGGCGACGCGAATCTCCAGGGTATCCCGTAGTGCCTTCATATTGATCTCAATCCGCGCGGCATCGGACGGCGCCGCCTCGCACGCATTCAGCAACAGGTTGTAGAAAACACGCTCCAGTTTCCGGCCGTCGAACCATCCCCCGCTGTTGCCCTCCTGGTGAAGAGTAACTTGGACATGGTGGAATTCAGGATGGGAACGGATAGCCTGCACCGCCCGCTCCACGAGAATCCGTAACGTTTCCGTAGGCGGGCCGTAGCGACTCCCGCGTGCGCGAGAACTCCAGCAGGGAGTCAATCAGATCCGTCATGCGATTTACGGCTACGCGCACTTCCTGATAGAGCTCTTCGCGCTGTTCGGACGAAAGCCGACTCTCGCACAGGAATTCAGCATTGGCGACGATGGCGGCAAGGGAATGACGCAGATCGTGCGAGATGGAGCTGGCCATGCGCCCAATGGTGGCCAGGCGTTCGGCTTCCAGCAATTCCCGTTGGGTTTCCTGCAGACTGGTGCGCATGCGGCTGAAGGCGCCGGTCACTTCCGCGACCTCGTCTCCGCCGCGCGGGTCGAGTGCGTAGTTGAAATCGCCTTTCTCCAGCGCGCGCACTCCAGCCACCAGATTCCCCAGCGGGCGCGTGAAGGTGTGCGAAATAAAAAAGACCAGAGCGCTGCCGCCGACAACCGCGGCCAATCCCAGGGCCAGCAGCAGACGATTCAACTGGTCCAGAAATGCAACGGTCGCAGTATTAGGACTTCAGAACGGCGATGCGTACGCGGGGCGCTGTCGCATCCGCCAGTTCCAGAGAGGTGTCGAGAAAATGTTCTCCGCCCAGTTGATTTCTTCCGGTCGGGGTTTCGCCTGACGCAGAACGGGGCGGCGCCTGCGCGAGTTCAGCTTGCTGCTCCGGTTTTAGGGTGCTTCGGACGATGGAGTCACCGTAGTAGAAGGCAACCTGGCTCGCTGCCATGCGGCTGACCTGCGCGGCGACTTCGTCGTTAATCTCGTAGCCAATGACCAGAAAGCCCGCAAATGGTTTTCGCCAGCCGGCCCAAAATAAATTGGTTTGAGAAAGACCTCGTAAAGATGGTTCCCACCGAACCACCAATGATTCGTGCTTCCCAGGTTAAGAGACTCATCCAGCGATTGCTGTGCCATTCCCCGGTCAAAGCCCCGGGAAGCGGTATGCAGGGCGACGACCCTTCCGGTGCGGTCAGCAAGTACCAGCAGGTCGCTGCCCGATAATCGCCAAAGATCCTGGGAAACATCCTGAATCGTCGCCTCATGCTGCGTGGTCATCAACGCCCGCAGACGTGGCAAGTCCGCGAGCAGCGCGGCGGAATACGTCAGAGTGCGTTCGCGTTCCTGCTGAAAGTTCTGAAAGGTGTGAACCGAATTCTGCAGATCGGCAAAGATTTTCTGGGTTTCGTGGCTTTCACGCGCTGGCGAACCAGCAAAAGGCTGGTGCAGGTAAGGCCGGTGGAGATCAGCAGCATGGAAAGCAGAAACTTGGTGCGCATGCGAAGTTTCATCATGCCTGCTTCTCCTGCGGTGTCAAGACATTGGCGGCGAGCCGAGGGATGGCGCTACTCCACAGGACTAGACAAACAAAGCCGCTCCGCGGAGGCCATGCCGCGTGCCTAGGGCACAAACTTATAGCCCACGCCATGGACCGTCCGGAAATGTACCGGATTCGCCGGGTCCGTCTCCAGCTTTTGCCGCAGCTTTAAGATGTGATTATCCACCGTCCGCGTGGAAGGATAATTCTGATAGCCCCAGACTTCATTCAGCAGTTCATCGCGTGAGATTACCCGCTCCGGATTTTGTACCAGGAATTTCAACGTCTTGAATTCCTGCGCGGTAAGCGCTGCGGCTTCTCCATCGCGCAACACTTCCATCTTGCTGAAGTCCACAGCAATTCCGTCAAACGTCGCGACCTCGCCCACCGAGGCTCGCGAGACCCTCCGCAAAGCTGCCCGGACGCGTGCCAGCAGCTCCCGTGGACTGAACGGCTTGGTTACATAATCATCGGCGCCAATTTCCAGCAGCAATACTTTGTCGGAGACGTCGCTGGCCGCGCTGAGCACGATGATGGGAACGTTGGGAGACTGTTTCTTGATTTCCCGGCAGACGTCGCTGCCGGACATCATGGGCAAACGCAAATCGAGGACAATGGCCGCTGGCGCGGTGCGCCGAAAAGCTTCCAACGCAGATTGCCCATCCGCGCTGATTTCGACCGAAAACCGCTCCGCTTCAAAAAGCCGCCGCAGCGCCTTTTGCACCGCCCGGTCATCCTCTACTACCAGAATCCGTTCCGTGGGTGCGGAAACCGGTTCAGAAAGACCAAAATCCGGCGGATGCACACGCGGAAGGATAGAACCCCGATTTCCCTCAACTCGCAGCATGGACAGTCCTCAGTTACTCCACGTCGTTAGATTCCCATAATCTTACTCTCTGCTTCGAGGCTGAGATGCTGGCCTAGCAAGATTGACAATTTTTTTACAAGTGGCGATCTGCGAGAATTGTCCGGAAGCGCAGAATCCAGTTAAATCATTTTGTATCAATACTTTGTAGGACTTATTGTTTTTGGTGACGGGGCTCGTCACTGGGCGCGGCGAACTTCGAGTCATCAATCGCGACGTTCTGCTCAACCTGCTCGATTTGAAAGGTCGAACTCGAGCCGGGGTGTGAAGTGGTAATGCGGAACGGAATCTTCACCCCTTGCTGTTCGCGATAGTCGGCATAGTCAATTTGTGTGGGATAAAGTCCCAGTGGCGATTCGGCATATCGCACCAGCCGAACCAGCATTCCGGACGATCCATCGAAGTAAAGCTCAAGCGGCGGCTGCCCGGGATTCAAACCAATCACCTGGAACGCCTGTTGCCCTGCGATTTTTTCGGGCGGCGCCGATTTGAATTCTGTGAACATGGTATTGAGATCCACGGGGAAATGGAGATCGCTGTCCATTCTGGCAGCCTGCAGATCAGCGCCTTCCAGCGGGCGTTTGGGACGGCCGGGAAATACCTGCCAGCCTTCGTGACCGCTGAACACCGTTGAGCTTTGGCCATTGGGGAAATAAGTGAAGACTGCCATTTGGCCGGAGGCTTTATAGAATGCTTCCGCCGGGAAGGTGTGCCCAAATCCGCTGGTGGCGCCTTTTTCCACGCGGCTGGTAACTTTTTCGATGGCCGCAGCTCCGCCAACTGACTGTACATATTTGTCAATCAGAGTGCTGGCGGCGGGCAACAGATTCAGGTCAAGTGGAGTGGTGTCGCCGCTCTGAGGCTGGGCCATCATTTCTGCCGCCTCGCTCACGATAGGGATGGACAATGGCTTGTCTGCGCCGCGGTGGCAGGAGAAACATGTGACCTTACACTCATTGTCGAAATTGTCTTTATTGATCGCGAACATCATGGTCATCATCTTGCGCGCGGTTTCTTTCGGCTTCTTTTCGTCGCTGTCGAAGTGACCCTCGGCATGGCAGTGGTCGCACTTTACTCCTAACGACGCCGCGATAAACTGCATGGCGGGAATCAACTGGCTGGCCGGAATGCCCTTGAGCACCTTGATGTTCTTGAAAACCTGCTCCGTGGTTTTAGGAGCGGAGGAAGAATCGCCCGAAGATGTTTGGCCCGGCTGCGCCGCGCGCAAGGCCATTGCGGTGACAAGAACGCCGGCCAATGCGGCGACAACGATGCTCGTCCTGCGAAGCTTCTCAGTCATCTCTTCCTCCAGTTTGTGAAAGTCTAATCGAAAACTGGACATCAGACGAGGCACCGCGAACCTTGGGACAAGGCGTTACAATCTACGGGCGAACTTAACCATCCGCAGGGAGAGTCATGAAATACCGTACTCTGGGACGCACGAATTTTGAAGTCAGCGAAATAGCTTACGGGCTTTGGGGTATGGGCGGCTGGAGCGGCTCGGACGATAAGGAATCTCTCGATGCCCTGCAGCTTTCGGTGGACCTGGGCTGCAACTTCTTCGATACCGCCTGGGCCTACGGCAACGGAAAAAGCGACGGCATGCTCGGCCAGATTCTGCAGCAAAATGCCGGGAAGCGTCTATACGCGGCGTCCAAGGTTCCTCCAAAGAATTTGAAATGGCCGGGCTCTGCGAAAGACAAGTACCGCGATGTTTTTCCCTCCGATCATGTCTTCAAGTATGCAGACATGATCCGCAAGAAGCTGAAAGCGGATTCCATTGACGTCCTCCAATTCCACGTTTGGGATGACAGTTGGACCGAAGAAAAGGAATTTCGCGAGACGGTCGAGAAACTCAAGCGCGATGGATGGATTCGCTCTTTCGGGCTGAGCCTGAACCGCTGGCAGCCGGAAAACGGAATCAAGGCGCTGCGCACCGGACTCGTGGACGTGGTGCAGGTGATCTACAACATTTTCGATCAGGCTCCGGAGGACGAACTGTTTTCCGTCTGCCAGGAGCTGAATATCGGCGTGATTGCGAGGGTACCGCTCGACGAGGGCAGCCTGGGCGGGAAGATGACGTGGCAGACAACGTTTCCGGCGAATGACTGGCGTTCCAAGTATTTTGGCCCGGAGAATCTGAGCAACACGCTCGACCGTGTGGATAAATTGAAAGCCGATTTGCCCACCGAGCTCAGTTTGCCGGATGCGGCCTTACGCTTCATCCTTGCGCATCCCGCCGTGAGCACAATTATTGTGGGCATGAGAAAGTTACAGCACGTGCGGGAAAATATCGCGGCCAGCAACGCCGGCCCGCTGGATCGAAATCTTCTTCAGAAGCTCAAGAAACATCGTTGGGACCGCGCGCCGCAGCGCTGGTCGGATTGACGCGAAGCGGCGCGCCTCAGGAGGCTCATATCAACGTACTTGGCATTGACGTAGGAACGGGCGGCACGCGGGCGCTCATCATCAATCCGCAGGGCCAGATTGTCGCTTCGGCCACCGAGGAGCACGAGCCATTTGCTTCGCCGAAGATGGACTGGGCTGAGCAACAGCCCGAGGACTGGTGGCGGGCATGTGGCATTGCGGTACGCAAAGCTCTAGCGAGTTCGAAGCTGCGGCCCGAGGACATGGCCTGTGTCGGCTTCTCCGGGCAAATGCACGGCGCGGTAATGCTCGACGAGCAGGACCGTCCGGTGCGTCCCGCATTGATTTGGTGCGATGTGCGCACCGACGAGCAATGCCGGCAGTTGGCGCAGAAAATTGGCACAGACCGCATTATTCATCTCACCTGCAACCCGCCTCTTACTAATTTCACGCTGACGAAATTTCTTTGGGTGCGGCAATACGAGCCGGAAAATTGGAAACGTGTGCGCTCGGTGATGCTGCCTAAGGACTACGTGCGCTTCCGGCTTACGGGCGAGCGGGCGATTGACATGGCGGATGCATCCGGCACGCTGATGCTGGACGTCGCCCACCGCGGCTGGTCGCGGGAGATGCTCGATGCCGCGGAGATAGACGAACGGCTTCTTCCCGCGCTGTTTGAGTCTCCCGAGGTTTGCGGGCAGATCTCCGCCGAAGGCGCCGCAGCCACCGGCCTCAAGGCGGGTACCCCGGTGGTGGCGGGGGCGGGCGATCAAGCCGCGGGAGCCACGGGGATGGGCATCGTCGCTCCGGGCGCGGTCAGCGCCACCATCGGCACGTCCGGCGTCGTGTTTGCCGCGACGGACCGGCCCGCGCTCGATCCTAAAGGCCGCCTGCATACTTTTTGCCATGCGATTCCCGGCCGCTGGCACGTCATGGGCGTAACCCAGGCTGCAGGGCTTTCGCTGCGCTGGTTTCGCGATCAATTTGGGGCAGGGAAAAACGACGGACGGGATGCTTACGAGCGGCTTGCGGATGAAGCTTCGCGCGTGCCGCCGGGATGCGACGGCCTGCTGTGGACGCCTTACCTCATGGGCGAGCGGACGCCGCATCTCGATCCGCAAGCCCGTGCCGCGCTAGTGGGGCTTACGGCTTCTCATACACGCGCGCACGTCATCCGCGCCATTCTGGAAGGGGTGGCTTTTAGCTTGCGCGACACTTTCGCCATCTTCGAGGAAATGAAAGTGCCGGTAAAAAGCATCCGTCTGGGCGGTGGGGGGGCGCGGTCGGCGCTGTGGCGGCAGATTCAAGCCGATGTCTATGGAGAGGAAGTCGAAATCGTGGAAGCCGAAGAAGGCGCAGCTTACGGAGCCGCGATTCTCGCGGGAGTCGGCGCAAAAATCTGGCCCTCGGTGGACGCAGCTTGTGCGTCCGTGGTGCGCGTAGCGAAGCGCGTCCCGGCGAATTCAGCCAATGGTGCCGTGATGAATCGAAGTTATGCCGCTTTTCGGAGGGTCTATCCGGCGACGAGGGATATTTTCCGCGAGTGATTTGCGCCTACTGCAGGATTGCCCACGCTAAACCGTCCGGCTGAGGGCCGGCGTCAATTCGACCTATCATCTCCAGGCTTTTCAGGTCAATCACCGCCACAAAACCTTCTTCGTTGCAGGCGGCGTAGGCGCGCATCCCATCCGGTTGGATCTGAATACCGGCTCCCCCACGGCCTAGGTTCAAGTGCTTTACTTGTTTGTGAGTTGCCGAATCGACGATAGCCAGGCCGGATGCGGAAATAAGTACAAGCTTTCCGTCGGGGGTAAATTTCAGGCGATTCGCTCCCCGGAAATCCGCCGGAAGAGTTTCGGTAACTTTTTTTGCGGCGAGATCGATGATAGAGACGGTGCCGTCCTGCGCATTCGCGACCCAGAGCTCCTTGCCGTCAGGAGAAACGTCGAAACCTTCGCCGCCGCGTCCGACAGGCACGACGGTCTCATCCCAGTCGCCTCCAGGGACGCCCATCGGTCCGTGAGGGCCGACTGGCGGTGGAGGACCGCCGGGGCCTTGCCCCGGAGGAGGCCCGGATTCTGGGCCCTTTCGGCTGCTTTTCTCGATGATGGTCACGGTTCCGGAGCTGACATTCGTGGTGTAGATGTGCTTCATATCCTGCGATACGAAGATCATGTGAGTCCGGTTCTGCCCCGTTCCCAGCACCCAGTCAACCTTGCCGGTTGCAGGATCGTAGCTTCCTAGGGCCTTGGCGCCTTCCGCGGTAAACCAAACTTTGCCGCCCGCAAATGTCAGGCCATGCGGACCGCGCAGCGGACCTAAGTCAATTGCGGGGAGAGCCTTTTGCGCAACCAGATCCACCACCGCCAGCGTGTTGTACGCTCCGAAGCCGTAGTTCGAAACGTAAGCTCGCGTGCCATCGCTTGAGGCGATTACTTCGTGAGGATCATTTCCTACCGGTACGCGCGCTACCACCTTCAGAGTTGCGGGATCGACGATCGCGAGGGTGTGGTCGCCTTTCGAAAGCACCAGTAAGGCTTCGCGCGGGGTGCTCCCAGCGTAAAGCAAGCTTCCGATCAGAATAGCGAGGAGGCATAGGTAGCGGAGAACAGCCATGGTACGGATTACACCATGGCTTAGATGTAAGGGGCAATCCTGCAGGTGAGCGCGTTTTGCATCGAACACCGTCTTCGGGCCGCTCCGCGGGCTTAGAAGACAGCCTGAACGGGAATGAGTTCCGCGCCCGCGGGCGTCATCTTTGGAACAACTTAATTTGCGTCGAAGGGAAGTTACTTAGGTTGTAACTGGCCTAAACCTGGCCTGATAGATACTTCGCACGACGATGAACATGGCGAGCCCAGCCAGCGTTATGATAATCAGGCACCAGAGCCAGAGGCTGCGTTCGGGCCAGCCGTAGTTCTGCGTGATGAACCCGAACTCCCACAATGCTTCCGTGAAGATGTCATGCCCATCGAGCGCGGAACTAGCAGCCCGGTATTCCGAAAAAGCACGCGCGATAGGCAGAAAACTCAACAGCAAAGCGCCGCTGGAGACCAGCGCCGCGGCAGGAGCATAGTCTGCGGCACAACACAGGAACCGCCGCCACATGGTTTTTCGGCGGACCAACCTTGCTGGAGACAGCTCGAGCAGCAGAACGCTGGCGAGCGCAAAGAATCCGGTCAAGACTGCCAAGATGCCAAAGCCCGGGACGAGAAACCCCGCTCGCCGGAAGGTCCGACTTCGATAGAACCCAGCGAGATCCCACAACCCGGCTTGACGGTCTTTCACCTGCTGGATGCGGGACTCAGCCCTCTGCGCCTCCGCGGTCTCGCCTGCGCGGGTGTACAGTTTGGCCAGTTCAGAGTTCGCGAGGTTCACCAGGCCCAAGCCGACCGCCTTTCCCAGGCGCGTCGAATCGGGAGTGTCGGCCATCCGTTCACCAAACGAATCCACTTGGCCGAGCATGCGTTCGCCCTCTTTCACATTGCCGGCGGCGAATGCTTTTTCCGCCTCATGAACCTGGATGCTAGAAAATATCCCCGGATCCCCATATGGATTGCCTCGTGGCCATGATCCCCAATACACGATCGCAGGCGACAGATATCTCTCCCGGTTCCAAACTCCACCGGCGCACCGCCGTTACGGCTGCCCGCTGGAAGCTTCAGCCATGCCACAACGCTACCCACTACCGAGCGCGCGAACAACATGATTCCTCCCCATGACCACAACAGCGTTTCCAGAGCATCGGTCGTTTCGTCCACTTCGGCGGCGAGAGCCCTACCCCAGGAACGCGTTTCCTCAGGCCAATGGCGCACCGCGCAAGCGAGCAACCACCGGGAAAAGCGGATGGGCAACGGATATGTTTGTGCGGCCATTCTTAAGCCTCTCTCGCAGCGGGCTGCCAAAAGCGTTTCTCCTGCGCCGCGCGGAGTTCTTCCCGCGCCCACTCCCTGGCGGTCCCCGAAAGGCGGTAGAGATGGCGCGGCGGCCGTCCCGGAGCTTTGGCCTCCTCCCAGCGCGTTTCCAGCCAGCTCAGCTTTTCCAGACGCATCAGGATGGGATACAGCGTGCCGGAAGAGATACCGGTGTGTTGGCTCAGCGAATAACCGTGCTGCCACTGCCCTGGATGAATTAGCAGGGCGTCGAGCACCGTCAAGGTCTGCTTAGAAAGCCGTAAGCGAACTCCCATTTCATAAGTCTACATAGGTAGACTTGAATTGGGAAATGACTAAAGACGTAATCCTAGTGGGGTCAGGTCACGACAACTTGGAATGAACTCCAGGGATGGCTGATGGTGGCAGTTTTTCGGTCGTACGAATGGCCGCTAGTTACGCACGGGAGAGGTGCTCAATGCCCCCTCGGTCGTGATGCGGCTGGCCTTCGAGATCTTCTGTGCAACCTTCATGACTGCTTCATCGGTTTGCACTTTGTCCGCCGAAATCACCGAACTGGCAGCCAGTGTAAAAAGCACCGCATCTTCCTGGTTATCGAAGTAAAGAACCACCTGGTTTGCTGCCATGAGGGTACCTCCACGGGTATTCCTTAGAAATCATATGCCAACGAGGTGCGCCTTCGGGGGTACTCTCTTGATGCCCCAATGCCTGGGAAGGGCAGGTTTCCATATGGTGGCCGGGCAGCTGGGGTGGCCAGCGAAAGGTGCTACATTTGATGATTCATGTCTGCTCCCGAATCCCGCTTCGTCAAGGCTTGCCAAGCGCTGCCCGTGGACCGCACCCCGGTTTGGTTCATGCGCCAGGCAGGCCGCTACATGCCGGAATATAGGGCAGTCCGGAAGCAGTATTCACTGATTGAGATTTGCAAGAAGCCTGAAGTAGCCGCGGAAGTTACGATTACCGCCGCGGAAGCGCTGGGTGTGGACGCCGCCATCATTTTCGCGGATCTTCTTCTTCCCTTGGAAGTGATGGGCCTCCCGTTTCATTTTGCGGCGGGGGAGGGCCCGGTCATCGAGAAGCCGGTGCGGGAGGGAGAAGACGTCACCCAGTTGCGCACCGACCGCTGGGCTGATCTCGGATATGTCTCCGAAGCCATCCGTCTGGTGTGCAAACATTTCGGCAGCCGGCTGCCCGTCATTGGTTTTTGCGGCGCACCATTTACGCTGGCCAGCTACATGGTGGAAGGCGGCGGCTCGCGAAATTATGTGCACGCCAAGAAGATGATGTATTCCGCGCCCGCAGCGTGGGATGAACTGCTGGGCAAGCTGGTGGCAGTCACCTCGCGATATGCGGCGGAGCAGGTTCACGCGGGCGCGGACGTCATCCAGATTTTCGACAGCTGGGTCGGCTGCCTCAGCGTGGAAGACTACCGCCAGTATGTTCTCCCGCGCACTACCGAGCTGGTGCGGGCATTGCAGAGAACCGGTGCGCCCGTCATCTATTTTGGTACGGAGACCACGGCGTTGTTGCCGGCAATGCAAGAGACGGGCGCTGAAGTGATCGGCCTCGACTGGCGGGTGCCCCTGGACGAAGGCTGGCATAGCCTCGGGGAGCGTGGCGCGGTCCAGGGAAATCTCGACCCGGTGCTGCTTTTTACGGACTGGAAAACGTTGAAGTCTCGCGCCGAGGACGTTCTGCGCCGGGCCGCAGGCCGCCCCGGTCACATCTTCAACTTGGGACATGGAATCCTGCCGGAGACGCCGGTAGAAAATGTGACGGCGCTGGCACAGTTTGTGCAAGAGTACTCAGTCACAAAGCATTCGCGCCAAGGAGCGGAAATTGCTTGACGCTGGCGGCATTGCGGTTTTGTTGTTGGCGCACGGGAGCCCTGACTCCGTCGACGAAATCCCCGAATTTCTGCTTCGGGTTACGGGTGGGCGTCCGCTGCCCGAGGAGGCTATCGAAGAAATCAAGCACCGCTATGGGCTGATCGGGCACTCTCCACTGACCGAGTTGACCCTGAAGCAGGGAGAACTTCTATCCCGCGAGTTGCGCCTGCCGGTCTATGTGGGCATGCGCAATTGGAAGCCGTTCATATCGGAAGCAGTTCGCACCATGACTGCAGACGATGTGCAGCGAGCGGTGGTGATTTGTCTGGCGCCCCAGAATTCGCGCACCAGTGTTGGGCTCTACCGATCGGCACTTTCGCTAGCTGGGGCGTCGTTCTCGGTTGAATTCGTAGAATCCTGGCACGATCATCCATTGCTGATCAAAGCATTCGCCCAGAGGCTGCGCGTGGGGCGGGAACACGCGCGGCGCGAAGGAGGAGCCAGGATGCCGGTGATCCTCACCGCCCACAGCGTCCCCCAGCGCACCATTACCGCCGGTGATCCGTACGAGAGCCAGGTCAAGGAGACGGCCGCTTTGGTGGCGCACGCCGCTCCGCTCGGCACGGACGAATGGGCGTTCGCCTTTCAAAGCCAGGGCATGTCAGGGGGACCGTGGCTCGGGCCAACCGTCGAAGAGACGATTCTGACTCTCAAAAAGCGGGGTGAAGAATGCGTGTTCATCCAGCCGGTCGGCTTCCTGTGCGATCACGTCGAAGTGCTTTACGACATCGACATCGGATTCAAAGAGTTCGCGGAAAAACAAGGGATGCGGCTGTGGCGCGCCGAGTCATTGAATGGATCTCCATTGCTGGCGGCGGCGCTGGCGGATATCGTGCGGACTAAACTGGTTCCTTTGGGAATTCGGCTTTGAGTGTCGCCTTGTAGACATTGTTGGCGGACGCTTTGATTCCACGAAAATATCCTGCGATGAAACGAAGCGCGGTGCTATGAAGCGAATTGCCATCATCGGCGGAGGCATCACGGGTCTTTCGGCCGCGTTCAGGCTGGAGCAACAACGGCGAGCCGGAGCATCGGTTGAGTATGTCTTGTTCGAATCGAGCGCGCGCCTCGGCGGTGTGCTGTGCACACAGCTGGTCGATGGGTGCGTGGTGGAAGCTGGACCGGACTCCTTCCTTACCGAAAAGCCCTGGGCTGCGGAATTGTGCCGCCAACTCGGTCTGGGCGACGAGCTCATCGGCTCGAACGACGCCGAGCGCAAGACCTACATTCTGTTAAAGGGCAAGTTGGTGCCGCTTCCCGACGGCCTGATGTTCATGGTGCCGACGAAAATCCTGCCGGTAGTTTTTTCTCCACTTTTTTCTCTCGGCACGAAACTCGGTATGGCTTTTGAGTGGTTTGCCAAGCCAAGGAGTGGGCCCGATGAATCGGTCGCTGCGCTGGTCGAACGGCATTATGGCGCGCAGATGGTGGATCGCCTCGCTGATCCGCTCCTCTCCGGAGTGTATGGGGGAAACGCATCGCAACTGGGAGTTCGCGCCGTCCTGCCGCGCTTTGCCGATATGGAAGCCAAGTTCGGAAGCCTGAGCAAGGCAATGCTGGCCGCTCGCAAGAACCCTCGAGCACGAAATGGCCCGCCAAGACCACTGTTTACCTCGCTGAAGAATGGCATGCAGTCGCTGGTGGATGCGCTGGTAGCCCGTCTCGACCCCGCTGCTCTGCGGCCAGGCGCTGGCGTGGAACGTCTTCAAATTGAAAACGGAGGATGGATGGTTTCCGCGGCGGGACGGTCCGGCCGTTTCGACGCGGTTATTGTCGCCGCGTCGGCATCTTCCGCTGCTGCGCTGTTGCAAGCCTCCGCTCCTGAACTAGCGGCGGAGCTCGGCAGCATTCAATACACGTCGTCGGTCACTGTCACGCTGGGATACCAGCAGGAAGTCCGTTCGATTTTGCCTCCTGGTTTCGGATTTCTGGTGCCCCGCTCGGAGCGCAAACGGACTCTGGCAGCGACGTTTGTGCATAACAAATTCCCTTACCGTGCCCCCCAGGAACGAGCAATCATCCGTTGCTTTTTGGGCGGCGCTGGGCAGGAAGAAATACTGCAACTGTCCGATGGGGAAATCGAACGCATTGTCCGTGAGGAACTGCGGGAAATCCTGGATCTGTCCGCCGAACCGCTATTCACTCGTGTGTACAAATGGAAGTCTGCGATGGCGCAATACAATGTCGGCCATCTGGAACGATTGGAACGCATTGAGCGCCTGCGCGGCCGGTCACCCGGCTTGTCCCTTGCGGGCAATGGATATCGCGGGATCGGCGTTCCCGACTGCGTCCGTTCCGGAAGCGAGGCTGCCACACAAGCGATGGCAACCGCCGGAATCACGCAAACTCCACAAGGGGTCATGTCTTCAACGAAATAGTCCCTCCTTGAAAAGTGTTGTTTCCCCTTTTCTCCAAAAACAATTCATTTGCTCCCGGGTTTGAACTAACCTAGAGGGAAGCCATGCGCATAAGAATTGGACTCGTCCTTACTTGCTTCTTGTTAGCCACGTTGTCCTGGGCCCAGCAGCAGAAACCGGGCGCTGACTCCAACGCGATGTCCGGAATGGATATGTCGAAGAAAGACACCCCAAAAGACACTTCCGAGATGCCCACGATGAACGGTGAAGGCGGCGCTCACGCCATGCATGCCATGGAGTCGCGTCACATGGATATGGGCCCCCACATGAAGATGACGCCATTGCGTGACCCCAAGCCCGGCGATGCTGAGCGCGCTGCTCAAATCGCGCGAGTTGCCCGCGAGGTGGCTGAGAGATACACCGACTATAAGACCGCGCTGGCCGACGGCTTCAGGATTTTTTTACCGAACGTGCCGCAAAAGCAATATCACTTCACCAACTATTCGTACGGCTTTGAGGCGATCTTTCACTTCGATCCTGAGCATCCCACTTCGCTGCTCTACGAAAAGCGCGGTGATGGTTACAAGCTGGTCGGCGTGATGTACACCGCGGCCAAGAACGCCAACCAAGCGGAACTGGATGAACGCATTCCACTCAGCATCGCGCAGTGGCACGCTCATGTGAATCTTTGTCTGCCGCCTCCAGCCCGGAGCAAAGAAATCTTCGGCCCGCATCCGCAGTTTGGACTCAACGGTTCCATAGTTACCAGAGAAGCCTGCGATGCCGCCGGCGGCACCTTCCGGGCGCAGGTGTTCGGCTGGATGGTCCACGTCTACCCCTTCGAAAAAAAGCCGGAGGATATTTGGTCGGTTGGCCGCCAGATGGGCGGGCATATGGACCATGGCCACATGGACTAGGGTCGCACGGACCCGGACTGGCAGTCCGCGCGAAAAACGAACCCGTCGCTCACCAGAAAATTGGCGATCGAACATGCCGCGATGGACATACCGTTCGCCGCCAGATACGGCAAGTGCAGCGCGCCTGCCAGCAACTCCATCAGGACGAGATTGCCTGCGATGGAGAGCATTCCCGTCGTGAGATTAAACCTAATGAACCTGGCAAGATTATTCCCGCACTGACGGTCCGCCCAGGTGAAGCGTTCATGCCAAAGAAAATTGTGGATCACCGCTGCCTCAACGGCTAATACAGTGGCCCACCGATAGTCCAGACGCAGCCCGCTGGTGACGGCCACCAGAACCACAAACTGAACGCCGACCCCGAGTCCGCCCACCGCGTAGAACCTCATCCAGCGCGTCATCGAATCGCGCCAATGATTTACTGATGGCCTCACGGCAGCCGCTCCTCGCGGTACAGCCGCAGGGTATTGCTCCCGGTAAAGAAGATAAGCATCGCGCTCATGCCAAACAGTCCGATCAAGCCGCCGATGTCAAACAGCCGATAATGTCCGGAAAGCACAATCGGCCAGCGCAGCAAGGCGAGGTTTCCAACCGCCAGCAACAGGCGGAGCTCCGTTGGCCCAAAGCTCCAGAACGAGAGCCGGAACTCGCCGAGCGTGTACGTCGCTAAATAGGATTGAACGGAAAGCAAAAGAAACGTCACCAGCAGCCCCATCGCGATGTAAGGATTCATGTAGCCAGACAGCGCCAGGCCGCCCATGAGTGCCAATGCGCCAAAGCTATCAACGATGTGGTCCACGTAGAATCCATATCGTGGACGCTGCCGCTTACGAACTCTCGCCAAGGTTCCATCGAGGCTATCGCCCAGCCAATTCAGAAAGAGAAAGAAAATGCCTGCGACCAGCCAGTAGCGATTACTCCGCGCCAGCGCATAGCTGGCTCCAGCCATCGCCTGCGCGGCAAACCCCAGCACGGTCAAATGGTCGGAGTTGATTGCCTGGGGGGTGCGCTCGGCCAGCCAGAGCAGGGTTCGCTTCTCCGCCCGCGCAAGGAAACTACGCTGCACCCGGTTCGCGTTCTGGAACCTCGCCCGGCGGACCTCGCCCAGGACCGCGGGATTTGCCTGCTCGCAGAATTCAATCAGTGGACTTGCCATTGGAGCCTCCTCGACTGCTCGGCCACTGTCTCAGAGGCCCGAAGTGGTGACAATGCACGGCGGATAAACCCCGTAACAATCAGGAGTCATCTTTTAAGTGATTGATAGCATGCGACATAGACAGGAGATGAACACATGGTGAGTCGCTCCGGCCGAGCTCCAGCGTAGAAACGAACCTTACCGCCGTGCAGTCGGCCCGTGGGTCTCGCCTTGAAGAGAGGTTTGCATCCCCTTACACTTAAGCTATGCATGCCCATAGCCATGGCGGCGAAGGGACTTCGCGCGTCCTTAAGATTTCACTCGCTGTGACCCTGGTCTATATCGTGCTGCTGGTGATTGCGGGCATCCGCGCCCACTCTTTGGCGTTGCTTTCCGAGGCCGGGCACAACCTTTCCGATTTCCTGGCTTTGCTGCTCTCTTTGGTTGCGGTTTACCTGCAATCCCGGCCGCCCAGCACAACTAAGACTTACGGCTACCACCGGGCGGGAGTGTTGGCGGCACTGGTGAACGCGGGCTCCCTGGTGGTGGTGGCATTCTTTATTTTCTACGAAGCCTTCCGGCGGCTACAGCACCCGGCACATGTGCAACCAGGCGTAATGATGAGCGTGGCGGCGGCCGGCGTGGTAATGAATGGAGTCATCGCGCTGCTGCTCTACCGCTCCGGCGGGGACGTCAACATCCGTAGCGCCCTGCTGCATGAAATTGGCGACACGCTTTCCACCGCCGCGGTCATCGTGGGCGGCTGGATTATTCTGGTGACTGGGCAGGACTGGGTGGACTCCGCCCTGTCGGTCGGCATCGGCGCGCTGATTCTGTGGTCCGGCCTCGGCATTGTGCGCGAGACGCTGAACATTCTTCTCGAAGGCACGCCGCGCGGCATGAAGCTGGACCGGATCGAGGCCACCATGCGCGCGGTCGAGGGCGTCAACGACGTGCACGATTTGCATGTCTGGAGCATCGGCTCGGAGACTCATGCGCTCTCCTGCCATATCGCCATCGCGGATATCCCTCCGTCGGTAAGCGAACGGATTCTGCGCGATGTGAAGGATCAACTGCACCACAAATTCCGCATCGATCACACCACGATTCAGTTCGAGCACCTGGAATGTGAAGTGGCGCACGGCTGCGTGATGCCAGTGGCGGCGGAAGAACATCACCACAGCCACTAGGAAAGAAAGGCTGGCCACAGACCCCACAGATCAAAGCGGGAAACGCAAAGTCGTAACGTGTTTATTCGGAGAATCCGTGGCTGCTTTATCCTGATTTTGGCGGCTACTTGCTCTGCTTCCCGTAGATTTCCCGCGCTCTCTCAATCGTATCCGCGTCTTGCGGTAACTTGTCAGGCCGCAGCCGCACAATGCGCGGGAAGCGCAAGGAATAGCCGCTTTCGTGACGGTTCGATTGCATCATGTTGTTGAACGCCACTTCCAGCACGATCTTTGGCTCGACTACGCGCCGAAAGCCTTGATCTTCAATCGTATGTTCCAGAAACCATCGCGTCATTTCGGCAATTTCGGCGTCGGTTAATCCGGAATACGCTTTGCCGATATTCGTCAGCCGCTCGCCGTCGCGGACCGCGAAGGTGTAGTCGCTCAACACGCCGATGCGCTTACCGTGGCCCCACTCGACGGCCGTGACCACGACATCCAAAGTCGCCAACTCACGTTTTAATTTGAGCCAGGATTTCCCCCGCCGTCCAGGCGTGTAAAGAGACTCGGGGTCTTTAATCATCAGTCCTTCATTGCCGCGGGCCTGGGCTGCGTCGAACAACACATTAAGTTCATCCTGCGACGCAGCATGAAATACCGGGGCGCGGATGACCTGGGTTTCGGGGTTGATCTTCATCTTCCCCGAACATAAGCCGCGTTTGGCCCTTCTTAGTTTTGACCTTCCTCCGTGACTCTGTGTCTCTGTGGCGAGAATTTCCAGACGCCCCCAGCAACGCGTCGAGAATCTCACCCCGTTCCCGTAACGGCCGGTCAATCAGCAACTCGCCACCGGCATATAGAACGTCGAATACGAGATATGCGACTGGTACCCTGCGGATCATTTCCTCGCTGACTTTCTTCCGTCCCAGCCGTTGCTGCAGTGCGCTGAAGGGTAGCGCATTCCCCATCGTAGCGCCGGCCCCTTGCCGGCCATCGGGAACTTCCTCTGACGTGAGCGGCGGAGGCCCCCACCACTGTCGGTGGCTCTGCATAGCTCCATGCAACGATCTCACCATCGAGAATCACATCTTGAAGAATTCCCGCCAAGGCATCCGGCAATTCGGGGAACGATTCCGTAATCTCATCCCGTGTCCGCGAAAAAATCCGCACCTCGTCTCTCGAACAGTGAGCCTGCGCCCGGATGCCGTCGTATTTGTCTTCCACCAACGCGTTTTGAAAATAGCTGAGCGCGTCTTCGGCCGACTCAGCCGGGCTGGCCAACATAAATCCCAGCGGATGAAACAGCCGCATCCTGGCGCTCGCCAGCTTGCCGCCGGCGCCAGGCGCAGAGTCTCGCCAATATCCCCCAGCAGCATGTTGGCGCGCTGATTTCCTTCAACGTTCCCCAAAGGCTTTCGCGATGGCCTCCTCGACCAGGCTCTCCTTCAGCCCAATCCGCAGGTCGCCAGTCATGATTTTGACGACGTACTTGGCTTCGAGCGGCGTCACTGTGGAAAGCAGTTCGCTCACCAGCGCACTTTTCGGCGCCAGGCCCCCGCGCGGCGGCGATCCGGCGGAACTCTCTTGCACATCCAGAACGCTAAACCGGCTAGCATCGCGGGCGCAGGAAGCACTCTCCGCGCGACCGCTCCCAAATCTCCAAGCTTGCGGTAAGCCGCCGTCAGTTCGGCCTCGCTTCGCCCTGACGAATTCCGCAACCGTTCGCCACAGCAGCGCTCCGCCCACCTGCAAGGTGGTTTCCTCCCACACCGGAAAAGGCCGGCCGGAGAGAAATACCGCCGCGACTGCCGCTTCATCGTGCTGGCCGCGACGCGAGATAGTTGGCGACAATGGCAATCTTCTCCAGCTTCTTGGTCGTCGCGGCGATCCGTTCGCAGGTTTCGGCCAGTTTTTTCATCTCGATCCACCCGATGAGAATGGCTTAAAACCAGGCTAAGTGCCTACCGCTTTGATTTAGCCGATCTGGCCTCTGAAACGCCTCTATGCTGTGTTACCCTAACCCTTTGAGCCGCAACCGGCCGAGGATCATCTAACACCGATGCGTTCTCTCCGCACAATGTGGCGTTTCCTGCTAGCGGTCCAGCTCTTGCCTGCCCTTGAAGAGGGTGGCGAGGAGACGTTGGTCGGCGGCCAAGCCGTGCTCGAAGGCGTCATGATGCGCTCGCCGCACGCCTGGGCGATCGCCTGCCGCAAGCCTTCCGGGGAAATCATCACCCATAGTGAGCCGCTGGAGCGGCTTTCCGAGAAGCGTCCCTGGATGGCGTGGCCGGTGGTCCGCGGTGTCATCACGCTCGGCCATGCCATGACCCTCGGCTTTCGCGCCTTGAAGTTCTCCGGCAACGTAGCCCTCGAGGAGTTGCAGGAGCGCGAACCGAAGGCAAGCCGGCAGAAGAAAATCGAAATCAGCGGGTGGATGGCGGCGGTTAACATCATTTTCTCCGTCGGGTTTTTCATCTTCATGTACAAGTTTCTGCCGCTGTTGGCGGCCACCGAACTGAAGCGAGTAAATCCAGCTGTTTGGGCGGGCAGATCATCTTCAATCTGGTGGATGGCCTGATTCGCATCGCGCTGTTTCTGCTCTTCATCTGGGGAGTCTCGCGCATGGGCGATATTCATCGCGTTTTCGAATATCACGGCGCCGAGCACAAGACGGTGTTCGCCTTCGAAAACGGCGATCCGCTCGAAATTCCCGCCGTGCAAAAGTACACCACCTATCATCCCCGCTGCGGCACCAGCTTCCTGATGACCGTAATGCTGATTTCCATTGTGGTTTACACGCTGGTTCCGGTCACCACGTTCTGGGCGCGCTTTGCGGTGCGCATTGCGCTGCTGCCGGTGATTGCCGGGCGTTTCGTACGAGATGATCCGCTTCTCCGCCAAGCATCGTGGTCGCTTTTCGCCCTGATGACGGCGCCCGGCCTCTGGCTGCAGCGCATCACCACGCAAGCTCCGACGGATGACCAGGCCGAATGCGCCATCGTCGCGCTGGATGAAGCCATGGAGCTGGAAAAGCAGAATGGCGGCGAACTGGTGATTGCGTAGGCGGCAATTCGTCGCGCGTCGTTGGTCGTGCGTCGTGCGCAAGTCCATCCGTCCTGGTCGTTCATCACAGACAGCACAATGAGTGCACGGTAGAAGTGAAGGACGAGGTGGCACAATGACATCGTCTTCATTTCGAGATCTTCGAGTCTGGCAAGAGGCCATGAGTTTGGCGGGAGAAATATACAAAAGCACGATGACCTTTCCGAAGCATGAGCTTTACGGATTGACACAGCAGGTCCGGCGCGCAGCGGTCTCCATGCCCAGCAATATTGCCGAGGGCAAAGGTCATCGTTCGAACAAAGAGTTCAGCCATTTCTTGTTCCATGCGCGAGGATCGCTATTGGAGCTTCAGACTCAGCTAATGATCGCGGAGGAATTACAATACTTCTCGAAGCCGGAAGCAAAAGGTCGCTGACTCAGGCGGAAGGTGTAGGTCGCGCCCTTAGCGGCCTGATCAACTCCTTACAAGAGAGAGTCGCCTGACTTTTAGGGGTAAGCGAACGACCAACGACGCACGACCAACGACGGTTTTATGTTTGAACGCTTAGACCAAATCGAAGCTCGCTACGAAGAACTGACGCAGGCTCTGGCTTCGCCGGAGATGATTGGTGATTCTTCGAAATACCAGAAGACCGCCAAGGCCCATAGCGAAATCAGTCCTATCGTCGAGAAGTACCGCGAGTACAAGGACTTGACCAAAGGCATCGCCGAAAGCAAAGCCGTTCTCGCCGAGGAAAAAGATCCCGAGATGCGCGCGTACGCGCAGGAAGAATTAACTCAGCTTGAAGCGCGAGTAGCCGTGGTCGAGGGAGAGCTGAAAGTCTTGCTGCTGCCTAAAGATCCCAATGACGAAAAGGATGTAATCCTCGAAATCCGCGCCGGCACGGGCGGCGACGAGGCGACGCTCTTCGCCGCGGAGATGTTTCGCATGTACTCCCGTTACGCGGAGACGCAGGGATGGAAGGTGGAAGTGCTCTCCACTTCGGAGTCTTCCGTCGGCGGCCTGAAAGAAGTCATTGCCATCATCGAAGGGCAGCGCGTTTATCTCGCGGCTGAAATATGAAAGCGGCGTGCACCGCGTGCAGCGCGTGCCCGCCACCGAGCAGCAGGGCCGGGTGCATACTTCCGCGGTCACCGTGGCGGTGCTGCCCGGAAGCCGAAGATGTGGACATCAAGATCGACGCGAAAGATCTCGCGCATTGATACTTTCTGCTCCTCCGGCCCGGGCGGCCAATCGGTGAATACGACTTATTCCGCCGTTCGCATCACCCACATTCCAACAAACACGGTCGTCAGCTGCCAGGATGAAAAGTCGCAGATCAAGAATCGCGAAAAGGGCATGCGCGTGCTACGCTCCCGCCTTTATGAGATGGAAATGCAAAAGCAACAGGATGCGCTGGCCAAAGAGCGCAAGGCGATGGTCGGCTCCGGCGACCGCAGCGAGAAAATCCGCACCTACAATTTTCCGCAGAACCGCGTCACCGACCACCGTATCGGCCTGACCATCCATCAACTGCAGCAGGTCATGGACGGCAAGTTGCAGCCATCTGATTGAGGCCTTGGTCACGCATTATCAGTCGGAGAAGTTGAAAGGCGAACACGGTAGCGTTAATTGAGAAAGCGCTACCATGCCCGCCCGTCTTTTAAATCTAACGAACCCCGATCGCGACGAAGCTATCGCCTGGCTGCCGGCACTTTGGCGGCTTCCGGCGGAGCACTCGGCATGGTCGTCACCCGCGCCCCTTGCGGAGGAGCCTGAGCTGCAGCTTGTGGCGCCGCGCTGGAGCCGCTGCCGGAATCAACCCCAACGCCTTGCGCACTTCGGCTTCCAGCTTGACCAAGGTGTCTTTGTTTTCCTTGAGGAATGCGCGGGCGTTTTCGCGGCCCTGGCCGATGCGCTCGCCTTTGTAGCTGAACCACGAGCCGGATTTCTCCAGGATGTTGTTGATTCACCGCCATATCGAGCAGGTCGCCTTCGCGGGAGATGCCTTCGCCGTACATAATGTCGAACTCGGCTTCGCGGAACGGGCGCGGCAACTTTGTTCTTCACCACTTTGATCTTGGTGCGCGATCCGGTGACCACATCGCCTTCTTTGATTGCGGCAATGCGGCGGATATCAATGCGCACCGAGGAATAAAACTTCAGCGCGCGTCCGCCGGTGGTGGTTTCCGGATTGCCGAACATGACGCCGATCTTTTCGCGAATCTGGTTGATGAAAATCAGGCAGGTGCGCGACTTGGAAACCGTTCCCGTCAGCTTGCGCAGCGCCTGCGACATCAGCCGCGCCTGCAGGCCCATGTGGCTGTCGCCCATTTCGCCATCCAGTTCGGCCTTGGGGACCAGCGCGGCAACGGAGTCCACCACCAACACGTCAATCGCACCGGAGCGCACCAGCGCCTCGGTGATTTCGAGCGCCTGCTCGCCGTAGTCGGGCTGCGAGACCAGAAGGTTATCCACATCCACGCCCAGCTTCTTGGCGTATGCCGGATCGAGCGCGTGTTCGGCGTCCACAAATGCCGCCATGCCGCCCGCTTTTTGCGCCTCGGCGATCACCTGCAACGTGATGGTGGTTTTGCCGGAGGACTCCGGCCCGAACACTTCCACCACGCGTCCGCGCGGGAAACCGCCCACGCCCAGCGCCGCGTCAAAAGAAATGGCGCCGGTCGAAATCACCGAGATGGGAACAATCGCTTCCTTCGATCCCAGCCGCATGATCGAGCCTTTGCCAAACTGCTTTTCGATCTGCGCAAACGCCAGATCAATCGCTTTTGTCCGTTCGTCTGCCATAAGTGGGCGCTCCTCGCAAAAATGTGGATAAGAGAACTCCCGTAGCCTACACTCTGACGCGGCAGGGTGTAAGGTCATCCGTCACAAAACCTGTGGAAAGATTAGCATACGAGCGAATAAAAGGCGAATTAACGCCGCATTCGGTTTCGCGCTTGAGTTTCGGCGGAAAGTGCCCGTTCCGCCACGTAAACTACAGGAATTTTGTTGTTGCGCCGACCCGTATTCATAGTAGAATCCGC
This sequence comes from uncultured Acidobacteriaceae bacterium, assembly GCA_963697035.1. Lineage (GTDB taxonomy): Bacteria > Acidobacteriota > Terriglobia > Terriglobales > Acidobacteriaceae > PALSA-270. Next base: position 498,243 of record CAVOMN010000007.1, read on the forward strand.
CGGTTTTTGCCTGCCATAAGGCAGGCCACCGTGACGCCTCTTGCGCCACGATGTTTCCGCTCCTGAGGAGGATGGCATGGAACATCGGGCCCCTGGGAATTCTTCTGTTTCTCTAGCACCACCGCAACAATCTGAAGCCGCACGCGAGCCGTGGCGTCTGGGTTCTCATTGCCTATGCATTTTCAGGCGTGGGACTGCTGTCAGTCATGGCTTATTACTTTTCGGACTTACATCACTCATTAACGCCGATCCGGTGAGCCGCGTTCCGTGGGCGCAGGCTTTGTGAACCCACGCAATGCGCGGATACGTGTGTCTGCGCGTCGCTGTCAGCTTCCGGAAATCCGTGTTCCGTTTCCGCGCTGCCGGATCACCGGCGTGACCATGCTACAATGTGCAGCGCTGACGCTTCTTGCTGATCGCCCAGCGGCTCCCCACATTCATAAGAGAACGGACTGATTCGTGGCCCAAGAGCCCTCCAAAACTGCCACTGTCACCTACGCCGACGCAGGCGTTGACATTGAGCGCGGAAACCGCACCAAGAAGCGGATTAAGTATCTCGCCCACAAGACCTTCACCCGCGGCGTACTGAGCGAAATCGGCGGTTTTGGCGCGCTGTTTTCGATTGACAAAGAGAAATATCTGGATCCGGTGCTGGTTTCGAGCGTGGATGGAGTGGGCACCAAGCTGAAAATCGCTTTGCGATGAACGTTCACACCACCGTGGGCGCCGACCTGGTCAACCATTGCGTGAACGACATTGCGGTGCAGGGCGCGACGCCGCTGTTCTTCATGGATTACCTCGCTACCGGCAAACTGGAGCCGGAAATCGCCGAGCAAGTGGTGGAGGGCTTATCCACGGCCTGCAAACACAACGGCTGCGCCCTGATTGGCGGCGAGACCGCCGAGATGCCAGGCTTCTATCCCGATGGCGAATACGATCTCGCCGGATTCATCGTGGGCGTGGTCGAGCGCGAGCGCATCATCACCGGCAAAACGGTCGAGCCGGGCGATGTGATCCTGGGCTTGCCTTCGAACGGACTGCACACCAACGGCTATTCCCTGGCCCGCAAGCTGCTCTTCGAAGTTGCCCACTACACCGCCGACAGCTACGTCAACGAACTCAAGGGCAAAGTCGGCAACGAACTGCTGCGCACCCACAAAAGCTATTGGCCGGTGGTGAAGAAGCTGGTCGCCGCCGATTGCGTTTCCGCCCTGGCTCACATCACGGGCGGAGGCATCACCGAAAACCTTCCACGGGTTCTGCCTCGCACCGTGGCCGCCGTCATTGAAACCGGCTCCTGGCCAGTGCTGCCCATTTTCGAGCACTTGCAGCAGCTCGGCAACGTCCCCCAAGAGGAAATGTTCCGCACCTTCAACATGGGATTGGGCATGCTGCTGGTCGTTCCCGCGAAGAAGTTCAAGAAGACCCAAACGGTGCTGGAACGGGCCGGGGAAAAGGCCTATACCGTGGGACGGATCGTGAAGGGCGAGCGCAAGGTGATGTACACGTAAGGCGGAACTTAGAGCTGTTTGCGATCAAGCTTGAAACATGAGGCAGTCATTTCAATCTCTTCCTGTGCGTTTGGTCTCAGCCGGCGCAGCCATAGTCTGCCTGGGATTCATTTTCATTCTTCTCAATCGGTTCGCGTTCTTGGGATTTGCGGTTGGTGGGTTGGACGGGGCTGCCTCAATTCGGTGGAGCTTTACAAGCGGCGCAGGCGGGACAGGTACGGATAGAGATCGAGCTTGTACTTGTCATGCTGCTGGGGAGCGTAACATCCGCTTGGAGCCTGGGCCATTTCGGTGGGGCGCGTGAGTATTTGCGCAGATTGCCGATCTACATCATTGGCTTTTCAATACTGACCCCACTGGTTGCGTGGCTGGCAGTCGAAATTGCGGTGTGGATTCGAAGGCCAGTTGTGTAAGCGCCCGCCCCAGCAAATCCACGGATCTCTTGATATCCGTCACGACACCAGGCGCAGACCCTGGATGTGTTCGAAGTGTTTACGATTCCGAGTCAGCAAAGGGAGATCATTCGCCAACGCGATGCCAGCAATCAGGCTATCTGCCATTCCAATCGCTCGACCTATTTGTTCCAGGTCTTGATGGATCAGGGCGGCCTGAGTTGCCGCCGCTTGATCGAGTGAAATTATCGGCATGGTGGCGACTAAGTGCCGGACTCGGTCGCCCAGTCTGCCTTGACGCGCGCCGTTCAACAGCTCGAAGCAACTGACGACGGTGGTCCCGAGGCTATCTGCTTCACGGTATTCCAGGACCTTCCCTGCAATGGGCTGTACGTCTTTCAAGTAATCGATCAGTACATCCGTGTCAGCAAGAATCACCGCCAGTGCCCTCGTAGCGCTTGTGTTTTGGCACGCAACTCCTCAGCTTCTTCATTGGAAAGCGAACCTCTGAGAGATCGGAACTCCTGTCGCTGCCTTTCCCGTGCGTGCTTTCCTTCGAGGTAGACCTCGATTGCTTCCGCAAGTACGGAGGAAAAGCCCTTGTCTCCACGATCTGCAGCCAATGCGAGCAAAGCGCTGCGATGCTCGGGCTTAATTTCTACTGTAGTTCGCATGGTCCTATTGTACATGCATATGCATGTACATTTGGGCGCTACATTAAACTAAATCAAAACAATGACTTACCGCTTCAGCAAATCCACCGGCTCCCTCACGTCGGTAACCCTTAAATACTTCGCCAGCGCAGGATACTTCTTCGCCACCGCCTCATACATCGCATAGGCGACATTGCGGTATGAAATATGTCCCGCGGCGCCAGTGCGTAGCTCCGAGATGTACACCACCTCGGCAAAATCCATCTTGAACAGCGTGCGCTTGCGGAAGCCCAGCGGAATCGCATATTGCGAATTCGCCTCGGCCTCTGCCCCTTCGCAGCGCGCCAATGTTTCAACCGCCTCAGCCGTGCGCTGCATGACGGCGTCATAGCTCTCTTGCGCCGCGGCCAGTTCGAGTTCAGGCGGAGCATCGTAGCCGTGCTTAGTAGTGAACTCTTGCCCAATCTGGATGCAGCGGCGTGACGGTGCATATCGCGGAAGCCGCCGATATCCATCAGGATGTCGAAGCGGAACTGCTGTCCGGCGCGGAAGGCGCGCAGCATTTCATCGTGACGGCCGCGATGGCGCAGGCCGATGTCCACGATCTCGCGCCGGATTGCCTCCCCCACTGCCTCGATCGCCATGCGAATCTGCCGGTAAGGGATAATGGCAATGCTCGTAGATCAATGTCGTCGCCAGTTCCACTTCCAGCGGATCGTTATCCAGCAACTCCACCACCGGCGCCGGCGCGATCGGCAAATTTCCCATTAGCTCCGCCGCCACTTGCCGCAACTCGCGGCGCGTTTCAAGCTCATAGAAGTTCGGATCGGCGTACTTCACCAAAGTGGGCGCGACCCGGACTTCTTTCAGCAGCTGTTGTTCGGCGCTATCTGCCAGCTCCGGCGCCGCGGCACGAATCTTCTCGACCAACTCGCGCAGCGACTCCTGATTCACGTTGTAAGCCGGAGAGGTTGCCGCATTCTTCAGCAACTCTCCCAACTGCCGCACTTCCTTATGGGTATGAGAGAGCAAATGCGAAACCTGCGACTCCAGCGTCCGCGCATTGACGATTTCACCCAAGGAAGTGTTCGCGGCGAGCGGCAGCAAGTAGCGCGAAATGTCGAAAGCCCGCGCGCGCAGGGTGCGCTCGTAGGCCTCCTGCTTCATCTCTTCGGGCTTAGGTGTGGTGCTCGCCAGATACCCGAACATGCGCTGCGAAAGCGATTCGTATTCCGTAAAGAGATCGTCCACGGTTTCGCGATACAGTTCGCCCGCCGGACGAAGCCCCACCCGAGCGTCGCCGAAATCGGGCACATAGCAGCCACTCTTGCGAAAATCCTGATAGCGCGTGGAGCGCTCCTGCCCATCCCAGCGCTGCTCGTCGGCCACGGCGATGGCCGCCAGGATGGAAAGCCGCTCAATGGCCAGCGCAATATGCGCCAGGTCGGCAATCGAGCGATGGCCATACTGAAAGTAAAAAGTATTGAGAAACTTCTCCGCCTTCTGCTCGCTGATCTCCTTCAGCGACTCTTTCATGGAGAGCGCCGAGCGGGAATATTTCGCCATGGCGTAGGCCTGCACCTCTGGCTCTGCGCCGTACACAGCGAAAACTTCGACTGCGGGTTTTTCGGATGGCCCGGTAGTGAGGGGATCAGCGATGGCGATTGCCTCAGACATTGGACTTTGAACCTGAGTCAGGCGGAATAGGAATCTTAATATACTTCTGGAGAGCGCGATGTGGGAAGAGTGCGCAATTCCAGTGGCACAGTTTCATGATGGGGTACAAAGGACATCAAACCACGAAGGACGCGAAGTCACACGAACGTTTCCTGATACGTGATTTCCCTTGTGTACCTTCGTGTCCTTCGTGGTTATCGGCGTCTCTTTTGAACGGCACCGCTCCCAATTCCCCGCCAGCCGCTTGTACAATCGGTGCGATGAAACGGAATGTGTGGAGAGTCTGGTCGAAGTCGGCTTCATCATCTTTCTTTTCTACTCGAACCTCTTGATGGGGGAATTTGAGCGCTCTGGCATGGCCCGGACGAAAGGCTTTCTATGGGCCCTCTCCGACACCGTGACGGCGGCCAATTTCGAGATTGCCGCCGTGGCAGCGGTGATTGGCTATCTCCTGGTTGAATTTCTGCGCACAAGACTATAGCGTTGCAAGCTGCTATGGGGATTCATATCTGGCAATCTATTGAGGAGAAGGCATGTCTTTAGCAGATAGGGTTGCGCTGGTGACGGGCGCATCGCAAGGAATTGGCCGCGCTTGCGCATTGAAGCTGGCCTCTCAAGGGGCCACCGTGGCCCTTGCCGCTAGAAATCAGGACAAGCTGAACGAGTTGGCGCAACAGATCACTGCCGCGGGCGGGAAAGCCGCCGCCTTTCCCATGGACGTCGTGGAAGAGGATCAGATCAAGTCCGCTTTCAAAGCAGTTTTGGCGCAATTCGGCAAAATTGACGTCTTGGTGAACAATGCCGGCATCACTCGCGATCAGCTTGTCATGCGCATGAAGCGCGCCGACTGGGACGCCGTGCTCAACACCAACCTGACTTCGGCCTACCTGTGCATCCAGCAGGTCATCGGCTCCATGTTGAAGCAACGCTGGGGACGGATCATCAATGTCACCAGCATATTCGGCCAGACCGGGCAGGCCGGGCAGGCAAATTACGCCTCCTCAAAGGCCGGGCTCATTGGCCTGACGATGGCTATCGCGCGCGAAGTCGGCTCGCGCAGCATCACCTGCAACGCGGTGGCTCCCGGATTCATCGAAACCGCCATGACTGCCGCGCTGAGCGACGAACTCAAACAAAGCGCCACCAAAATGATTCCGCTCGGCCGCGTGGGAACGGTGGAAGAAGTGGCGAATGCCGTGGCCTTTCTGGCTTCCGAGGATGCTGCCTACATTACCGGACACGTGCTCAATGTCAACGGTGGGATGCTGATGGGGTAGATTTTTAACCACAGAGGGCACAGACGTACACAGTGATGACAGAACGGATTCCAACCCGTGATTTGTCTGCTCCCTCTGTGCCCTTTGTGGTTGCGGGTTTGATCATCTCGCAAGCACAGTCCCTGAAGCAGATTGCGCAGGCCCGGGATTTATTCTTGGAATACGCTCGCTCATTGAACTTCAGCCTCTGCTTTCAGGGCTTCGACCAGGAATTGTCAGAGCTTCCTGGTAGTTACGCGCCGCCGGAGGGCCGTCTGCTCTTGGCCGAATACGAGCATAAGTTGGCAGGTTGTGTCGCGCTACACAAGTTGACTGCCGAGATCTGCGAAATGAAGCGGCTCTATTTGCGGCCGCAATTTCGCGGAAAGGGGTTCGGCCGGGTTTTCGTGGAGGCTATCATTGCCGAGGCGGGGGCCATTGGCTACAAACTGATGCGGCTTGACACGGTTGAGCCGGTGATGAAGGACGCGGTCCAACTCTATCGCCAGTGCGGATTCGAGGAGACCGCGCCCTACCGTCCCAACCCGATTGCAGGAGCACTCTACATGGAACGAAAACTATAGTGCTGGCGCCTGCCCTGAGCGGAGCCGAAAGGTATCGCTGGCATGGCGAACTTTCAAGTCACCAATTGTTGGAGGTTTATGCCGGTGAAATCACTTTGCGGAACAATACTCCTTCTGTTGACGCTCCCAGGCCTCGCCGCCACGCCCAAGACTGTCTCCTACAAGAGCGGAGATGAGACGGTCCAGGCCGTGCTCTACGTGCCCGAAGGCAAAGGTCCACTCCCCGCGCTGGTCGTGATCCACGAATGGTGGGGCCTGAATGATTGGGTGAAGGAGCAAGCGTCGAAACTCGCCGGCGAGGGCTACGTGGCACTTGCCATCGATCTCTATCGCGGCAAAGTGGCGACTACCCCGGAGGTGGCTCACGAACTGATGCGCGGCGTTCCGGAGGACCGAGCCACCCAGGATCTGCGCGCTGCCGTGGCGTTCCTGCAGTCACAGCCCGAGGTAAAGAAAACGCGCATCGGCGCAATCGGTTGGTGCATGGGCGGGGGCTACTCGCTGGATGTCGCACTGCAGGAACCAACGTTAGCGGCTGACGTCATCAATTACGGACACTTAGCCGCAACCACGGACTCTCTGAGAGGATTCATGCACCCGTTCTGGGGATTTTTGGCGGGAAGGATCAGGGCATCAGCGTGGATGATATAAAAAAGTTCGAACAAGGCCTCAAGGGAATGGGAAAGACAGTGGAAATCCACATTTATCCAGAAGCTGGCCACGGCTTCGAAAATCCTGTAAACGCCAGTTATCGCGCCGCCGATGCGGCCGACGCATGGCAGCGCACCGTCCGCTTTTTGGCAGACACGTTAAAGAAATAAGGAGACCAGCAAACAAAGATTCGTTCGCTGGCGAAGGGTATCTTCGGCGAGATTGGCAATAGCACCAATTTCCACTTGCCAGAAGTTACTACTCTGGTTACTATGCAGCCATCCTCCGGGAACCCCGGAACCACCTTTCATGAACATTGGCGAGACGATAAGGAACTTCCGGTTGGAGAAAGGGATGTCGCAAGGCGACATCGAAAAGCGCACGGGCCTGCTGCGCTGCTACCTTTCCCGCGTGGAGAACGGCCACACCATTCCGTCGCTGGACACGCTGGCTAAGATCGCCGGGGCCATGGAGCTTCCGCTATCCCACTTTTTCGCCGAGTCCGGCCATACCAACGGATCCAAGGGATTGCCTCAGCTTTCCGACGACGAAGTCCGCTTCCTGAGTCAGATTCGCCGCTACGCCGTCAGCCTCAACGACAGCGATCGCAAACTGGTGCTTGCCATGGTCAAAAAGATGGCGGCCAGTGCCGGGAAATAGAGCTGGTACCACCAAAGCCAATCCCCTCTTTGCAGCTGGTAACTGAAAGTCAACCCGCCCTGTACGGTACCTTTGTACATTTCCGGGATGTCCCTTGGAAATCTCGTCTGCCGCTGCGTAAGCCCCTAAACTGTTGCTGGGGACGCCTCTGTGACCATTGACGAAGAACTGACGCTGCTCGAGTCTCAACTGCGCCGGCTGAAAATCGAATACGAGATCTATTTCAGCAATCCCACCAAGAAGCCCCCCACTGATATCGAGTGGAAAGTCCTCAGCCTTCTGCGGAAGTTCAGCGACGGCGGCCGGATGAGCATTGCCAACCGTTTCCGTTACAACGAACTGGCTCAGCGCTACGCAATCTATAGCGATCTGTGGCGTAAGAAAGCGCGCATCCGCGAGGAGGGCTACCGGCGTCCGCAGGACGCGTTGCTTTCGGTTCAGGGGGTGCGTCCGGAGGTGCACGAAACCGAGCATCGTGTGTATGGCGTTAGTCAGGCTGCGCTTGCTGCTGTGGCTGTTGCGGAAAACTCGCCGATCCGGGTGGAATGCTCTGACGCCCGCGCGGAAAAGGATCGGGTGGCTAAGCTTTACCATGCACTGACCGAAGCCAAGAAGAAAGCAGGCGAAAACGTCTCCGGCAATCTCGACAGTTTTTCCTCCTTCGTCCAAAAGAAAACCGACCAGATCCGCAAACAGTACGGCTGTCCCAGCGTGGAGTTCACCGTGGAAATGGAAAACGGGCAAGTGCGGCTGAAAGCCAAAGCCAAAGCTTAGTCTTCCACAGAGACAACAAGTCTTCCGTATCGCTACTGCAATTCTTCTCTTAAGCATTTAGCCCGCCCAAGAATGATCGGAGTTTGTCCACTCCTAGCTTTGCACTTTCTACTCCAACCCGTTCGTACACTCACTATTGGTAACCATTGGTAACCATGCGATTCTGAGTACACGGTCGTACAATTGGCCTTGTCCCAAGGACCATCCTCCCGCGTGGCCGGAGATTGCCGATAAGTTGGTCAAGTGGCCGGTTGTTCCTGAGGGGCAGTAACTTCCGAACGATCGAAAACCGGAGTTCGCACACCATGGCGTTTGGCTTTGGCTTCAACAAACAAAAGGTTCTTAACTCTGCGGAGAAATTCGTTCAGCAGGGCAAGCTGCAGAACGCCATCACCGAGTACGAAAAGATCCTGAAGGCCGACCCCAAGGACCTTACTGTGCTCAACACCGTGGGCGATCTTTATTCCCGTCTGGGCCAGAGCGACCTGGCGGTCGAATGCTTCAAGAACGTGGGCGATGCCTATGCCACGCAGGGTTTCACGGTCAAGGCCATCGCCATGTACAAGAAGCTGAGCAAGCTCAAGCCGTCCCTAGAATGCGTGCTGCGGCTGGCCGAACTCTATACGCAACAGGGACTGTTCAATGACGCGCGGGCGCAATACAAACAAGTAGCCGAAGAATTTCTGCGCACCGGAGAACTGGAGCAGGCCACCCGCATTTTCCAGAAGATCCTCGAAATGGATCCGGAAAATATTGCTATGCGCACCAAGCTTGCCGAGGTTTACGTCCGGCTTGGAAAGAAGACGGAGGCCTGGCAAATCTTTTCCGCTGCGGTGGATAGCCTGCGCGCCCGTTCAGCGACCGGCCCAGCCGAGGAGATTGTGCAGCGCATGCTGGCCCTCGACCCGAGCAATGGTCAGGCATTGTTATTGCGCGGCCAGATGGCATTTGAAGCCGGAGACGCGGCAGGCTGCATCGAATACCTCGAAAAAGTTGCCGATCTCGACAGCCATCCCGGCGGCTTAAGCACCTTGTTCCAGGCATACGTTCAAACCGGCCGTCTGGTGGAAGCTGGTCCTCTTGCCGGAAAGCTATTTTCGGTTCACAACGACGCGGAAGCCATCTTTGCCTACGCGAGTGCCCTGATCTCCAGCGGGCGCTTCGACGACGCATTGCAAATCTACCAGCAGTACGCCGACCGTTTGCTGGGGCTCGATGCCAACAAAGTGCTGGAAAGTCTGCACGCCTTGATCGGACCGGTACGCGGCAACACCGCGGCCCTGGAAGTCCTGCTTTCGATCTTGAACCGCGCCGGCGAAAACACTCACCTGACGGAAGTCTATGAACTGCTCGCGCACTCCGCGGTGCAATCCGGCGGATCTGGCGAAAGCCCGCGACTACTATTTAAAGCTCACCCAGCTGGAGCCGCAGAATGCATTGCATGCAGCCAACTATCAGCAGGTGGTAGGCCGCTTGGGAGAGAGTTCCTCGCCGTCGCTCATCACGGTCGAAGAAGGATGCACTCTGGTGGACGAGCTCGAAGCTACGGCTCCCTTTGTGGAGCAACGCTACGCGGATGATGTCGCGTTAGCCCTTCGGGCCGCTTTGACCGATGCCGAACTTTTCGTTTCCTACAACATGCCGTCCAAGGCGCTGGGACCGCTGCTTTCCGCGCTGCCCAAGGCACCGCGAGACCTGCGGCTGAACCAGCGGCTGGCCGCTTTACACACCCGCGCCGGCCGTTTTACCGAAGCTGCAACTTGCTGCCGCACTCTGGAAGGGATCTACCACGATGCCGGCTATCCGGACGAGGCGACGCGCTACGGGGAGCTGGCTGCCAAATACGAAGAACGTGCCGCCCCCGCACCCGCGCCACAAATCGCGGCGCCCGCTGCGGCGGCGCCCGTTGACATTCACGAAGAGCCCACAGTTTCCCAGGCTGTATCCGAAGCCGGGCACACGCTGCCCGAACTCGAGCCTGCCCCTGCCGCCGAAACACCCGTGGCTGCGGCTGCTCCTATTCCACTTCATATCACGACTTCTGCGCCATCCGTGCCATCGCCCCGCAAAGCGCCCGGATTGTTCTGGCATGCTCCAGCCGCAGCAGCGGCGGAGGCCAGCGTAGAGCAGCCCGTCCCGGCTTCGCTCCAACCCGCTGCACCGGTTTCCGAAACCCAAGCTGAAAGTGAAATTGACCTTTCGAATGAGTGGGAAGACGCGCTTTCTGGTGGAGCGTCGTCCGATTCCATTGCGCGCGAGGCAGGCCTCGAGACATTTTCCGCGACGACTGAAGCCGAAGCGCCCGAAACGCAAACCATTGACGAATCGAGTGATAGCGCCAAGGATCTTATCGCAGAGATCCGTTTCTACCTTAAACACTCGATGACCGAGCAGGCTCAGGCCGCGCTCGACCGCTTACGGAACTTGAAGCCTGACGCCACTACGCTCTCCCTGGTGGAAGCCGAACTGAATGCCGCGCTGGCGAGCGCTGCCGCCGAAGCTGAGCCAGCGGAAGAAGTGTCCATCGAGGAACTTGACGTGCCACCCGCGGTTGAACCGGAGCCAATTCCTGCCATGGCACGGCCTGCGGCGGCAGTTGCGGCGCCTGTGCCCGCGCCTGCGGTTTCGGCTTGGCCTGAACCCCGTGTGGCGGCTGCGCAGACCGCCGCCCAACCTGCTGCTGCCAATCCATTGGGTGACTTCGTGGCGGATTTGGAGAGCTCTCTAGGAGATTCGTTCCTGCCCGCCGCTCCGGCCGCGCCGAGCGCTCCAGCCGTTCAGCGGCACGCGGCCTCAATCCATCCGCCAACGCCCCCGGCGCGCGAAATTGGCGCGGCTGCCCGTGCCGCGGCGTCCGCTTCTTACAATGCGGCAATACCAACTTCCATCCCGGCTCCGGCCATGCCTCCAATGTTCACCTCGCAGGCCAGACCCGTACCTCCTTCGGCCCCGGCGACCGTTCCCGAGGCCAGCTCGATTGTGGACCCTGGCGTTGACCTGGCCGACATGTTCGGCGAATTACGGCAGGAACTGGAAGAGGAGACAGTCCCCGCGCCCGGCGAAGATTGCGAGACGCATTACAACCTCGGCGTGGCCTTCCGCGAAATGGGCCTGCTCGACGAAGCCATCGGCGAATTGCAGAAGGTTTGCCAGGCGGTGGACCGCGGACATCCTTTCCCGCACGTAATGCAGACCTACACTTGGCTGGCGCAATGCTTCCTCGACAAGGGTGTGCCGGAAGCCGCCATTCGCTGGTATGAACGGGCGTTGCAGATTCCGAATCTGGATGGGGAAACCCGCACCGCCTTGCACTACGAACTGGCCAATGCGTACGAAACCGCTCAAAACAAGCCGTGGGCGCTCAAACATTTTCTCGAAGTCTACGGCAGCAACATCGATTATCGTGACGTATCCGAGCGCATCAAGGCTTTGAAGTCGTAGAATGCTTTGATGGGTGTTAGCGCTTTACTCTTCTTTGGAAATCGTGGGGCCTCCGGCCGTTCGACTGGGCACGGACTCGCATGGAGACGGCCGTGACTACCAATCCCCGCGTACCCCTCAATCCAGCGGAACCAGTCGTGGAGTCGAGGTTCGCGAACAACGCACCCCCGTCCCCATCAGCTCAAAGGGTGCCTCAGAGTGCCGTAAGTCGTTGGCTCAACCATCTCGCTGTGGCACTGTTCGTTGTTTTCTGTACGATAATCGGGGTGTGGCTGGCTCTCCTGCCCTGGAGCTTGCAATGGACCGACAATCCTTTGTTATGGACTCATCCCGATTTGCGGACATTTCTCGGATACGGATTTGTGCGCGGCGTCTGCAGCGGGCTGGGCATTCTCGATCTCTGGATCGGCATCCGCGAAGCCTCTCACTACTATGAAAGGCTCGGCACTCCCCGTTGATCGCTTCCAGCCCTAAGCTGCTCAACCGTCCACAAGGAAACCATTGCCGTTATGAGTGATCACAAGAGCAAATCCGCGCCTCTGGCGTATCAGAACGAGCCGTTCTTGAATAGCCCGGATGGCCGCATCCTGCGGATCATGTCCGAGTACGTCGAGCCGCTCGCGCGTTTTCGCCGCGAACAGATTCAGGACACCGTGGTGTTCTTCGGCTCGGCGCGTTTCCACAGTCTCGACACTGCGCGTAACAGATCTTGCGGAACTGGAACAACACACCCATCTTCCCAATGAGCAACTGGAGGCGGAAAAAAAGCGTGCACTGGCTGCGCTCGATACCGCCCGCTATTACGAAGACGCCCGCCGTCTGGCTTTCATGCTCACCGAGTGGTCCAGCCAGATACCCGCCCGCCGTCGCCGCTTTGTGGTAACCACCGGCGGCGGCCCCGGCATCATGGAAGCGGCGAATCTGGGCGCTCATGAGGCCGGCGGAAAAACTATCGGCCTGAACATCAACCTGCCCTTCGAGCAGAATCCTAATCCCTACATCACGCCGTCGCTGAATTTTGAGTTCCACTATTTCTTCATGCGTAAATTCTGGTTCGCCTATCTGGCCAAGGCGCTGGTGATCTTTCCCGGTGGCTTCGGGACTTTTGACGAACTGTTCGAAATTCTTACTCTGGCGCAAACCGAAAAACTGGCCAAGAAGATCCTGGTGGTCATTTACGGCAGCGAGTACTGGAAGAAGCTGATCAACTTCCAGACGATGATTGACGCCGGCACCATCTCCGAGCACGACGTGGAACTTTTCAAGATGGTGGACACGCCCGAGGAAGGCTTCGAATTTCTGCGCGACGGCCTGACCAATATCACCTCGGCCCCGAGCCGGGTCGAGCACGGGGAGCGCGTTCCCGAGATTGCCAAGACAAATCCGTAATGCGTAGAGACAGCCGCCCCCGGCTGTCTTGCCGAGCGGACCTCGGCGGCGAAGCATGCTGCTCTACTACATCACCGACCGGACCCACTTCCCCGGCGATGACGCCAATCGCCGCCGCTGTCTCCTGGGAAAGGTCGCCGAAGCCGCCCGCAGTGGGGTAGATTACATCCAACTTCGGGAAAGAGATTTGAGTGCGCGAGAACTGGAAACGCTCGCCCGTCAGGCCGTCCATACCATCCGTGAGAGCGTTTCTCTGAGAACTGAGAACCGGGAACCGCCCACTCGTTTACTAATCAACTCCCGCACCGACGTCGCCATTGCCACCGGAGCCGACGGCGTGCATCTTCGCTCAGACGACATCTCACCCTCCGAAGTAAGAAGACTGTGGAAACAATGTGGCGCGGGAGCCATCCCGACGGTAGCGGCCTCTTGTCACACGCCCGATGAAGTAGCCAACGCTGCCCAAGAAAATGCAGACTTCGCCGTGTTCGCTCCAGTCTTCGAAAAGCACGCGGCGCCCGGCACTCCTCCGGCCGGCATCGAAGCCCTCCGCCAAGCCTGCCGACACCACATTCCAGTCCTCGCTCTCGGCGGCATCACGCCGCAAAACGCTCCGCAATGCCTTCACGCAGGCGCGGCCGGCATCGCCGCCATCCGGTTATTCCAGGAAAACGAGATTTCCGAAGTGGTACGCACGCTTCGCGGCTAGAGGCGAAAACTAACAGCGGGTGCCCCATCCTAGCGCGGTTTTTGCGCTAGGGTGGGATTCCACGGACGCGCGTCCCGCAGTGGTCTTTCTCCGAGGTACGCGGGCATAATCGGCACGCATGCCAGCCGCACCACGTCATCGTTACTATGGGAACCTCATCCAAAAAACGGAAGCGGCTTATACCGACGCCTCCGCGGTCGTTTGCGCAGATGCGTTTGAGCTCTTTTCAAAGGACAGGAGGTCGCTGGGCTGGCAATCAAGCACTTCGCACAGCCGCTCTAACGTGCTAAAGCGAATTGCCCTGGCCCGGCCAGTCTTGAGGACGGACAGATTTTGCGGAGTGATCCCGACCAACTCAGCTAGCGTGTTCAGCCGCATCTTCCGCCGGGCGAGCATCACATCCACGTTGACAATAATCGGCATGGTTGTTCTCCTCCTCCCGCTCAGATGGTGAGTTCGTTCTCTTCGCGCAAGTCCACGGCCATGTCCATAAACCATGCGATCACGATGATGATGGCCCCGATGCCGAAGGCGTCGACGTGGCCTTGGAACGACCTCGCCGGATGCGTCGAGATGGCGAGTGACAAGACCCAGAGGAAGCTCATGACACCCCACAGCAGACAGGCAATGCCAAACTGACGGAGTTGCGCCGACCGACTCACGGGTGAAAATCTCTCCGCGGGAGTAGTTCCCGAAGAGCCGATGCAGATGATAGAAGCATTTGAACAGGACCCACCCCGTGACCGCCGTCACCGCGCCCAAAATAAGGCGATGGCCAAGCGTCAATTCATTAGTCCGGAATATCATGTTGTCGTAGTTAATGCCTCCTATTCCAAAGGTCACACATACAACACCGCCAAGGCCTATGAGCGTAATCATTGCCAATAGCCCCTTGCAGATCGCGCGCAGGATGGTGCTGACTTTCTTGATCTTCTGAAGCTTTGCCTGAATTTCGGTTCCCATAAAATCTCCTTTGAAGTGCCATGAACCATTCGCGTGTCAGTTATTGGCAGGTGCTGCTTGGCTCTTGCGCTTAAGGCAGTTTTGCTTGATAAACGGGAAAAAAGCCTTGACATCCGGCAACTTAGGCACGACAAGAACGGGATTTTCGGCGCCCTTCGCGATCTGGTCGTCGAATTCCTTCAACGTCCCCGCTCCAGGCAATCCCGCCAACGCCATCTCGCCGCAGCGATTCCGTCATGTATTCGACATCCAAAGCAATGTCAGCGGGCATTGGCTCCATTAGCCTCAAATCCTGCGGACCGAGGTAAAGGAAGGCATCCACTAAGTCCTGCCATGTTTTTTGCTCGTTCTTGGGGAACTCGTTGTGCACATTGCAGTCGTTGTCGGCCCAGACTGGGGTCGGATAAAAGTGACCTAAATCCAAAGCGCCAAGCGTGGTGCCTTTGGACCGAGCAAGCGATGGGACCGGCCAGGTTGCAAACGGGCTGCTGGACAACGCCGGCAAATCCGTGTCGAAAGTGCCGAGGTCGCTAATCACAAACGTAACGTTCGGATAGTCCTTCTCATAGATCGTTACGGCATTGCCAGGACCGACGCCACCTCCGTGCATGAGATGAAATATGCCGAACAATATGAGAGCCTTGCGATGCTTTGCGAGAACCTCTTTCTCCATCACGGAAGCGATGCTGGCATCGCGATCAGAAAATTTGCTGATGTCTTGCGAGTCTTTTGACCTGGTCCCAGTCAATGGGAGGATCGCCTGCCAGCACGCGGAGGCGCTTTCCCGGCGCGAGCTTCTGATTGATCGCGCGCACGAGAGGGAACAATTGCTCAAAGAATCCCGACATGCCGCACATCGGCTGCGTCGTGTTTCGCCACACTTTCCGGACTTCGGCGAACGGCACATCCTCTCCGGCTATATAACGGTCCAAGATGGGCTGGTACAGCGAGTTGCCGCACTCGACCTCAATGTCGTTCACCTTTTCCGAAAACGCCGGGTTGCGGACGAGCGAAAGAATGAAATCATCTGCATCTTTCATCCCATGGGCTTCCGACATACCGACGACTTCGTACTTGTCGAAGGCGGCAAGGATGGCAGGTACAGCAGGTTCTGGATTTGGTACTGAGCCTGCGCTTCCGCTGCTGCGTTTGGGCCCGGCTTACTGTTGGGATCACTGCCATGAGGAAACAGCAACACGGCGCAGCATAAGCGGCGGATGACAGTGTTGACTTTATTTATCTTTTGGAGCGTTGCCTGAATTTCGTTTGGCATAAATCCCTTTATGAGGCCTTCAACGCAACAATACTCTAGTTTTATTGTTTGTCAATATTATTTTATTGTTTAACAATAATTATATATTGGATATGTATGACCATGGCGATGAGAGATGGCCGTAAAGAGCCGCATGGTAGGCTCAACTCCGATGGCTGCCTCGCAAATCCCAACTCAAGAATCGCCCGGAAGGCCAGATGCTCTCCATCCTCGCGGCTGGTTCCTCATGGGCTCCGACGGCGGCAGACAAAGCCAGCCAAGATAACGAACACCCCGTCCATCGCGTCTGGGTGGACGAATTTCTCCTGGCCGCCTGCCAGGTCACCAACGCCGAGTACGCTCGCTTTCTGCGCGCCACGGGAAATCCGCCTCCGCCGTTTTGGAATGATCCTAATTTCAATCATCCCGAGCAGCCGGTGGTCGCCGTCTCCTGGTTCGAAGCGGTGAAGTATTGCGAGTGGCTTGCTGCCGCCGACGGGTCAGTCCCTCCGCCTGCCTACCGAAGCCGAATGGGAGCGCGCCGCCCGCGGAGGAGTTGAGGGCAAACTCTATCCCTGGGGAGACGCTCCGCCGCAATCGCTGCCCGATTACGAGAAGCGCTGGCTCACCGGCCCCGAGCCCGTGGCGCCGTTACGCGCCCAATGCGTTTGGTCTATACGACATTTGCGAGAACGTGCACGAGTGGTGCAGCGACTGGTATCAGGCCGACTACTATGCGGTTTCTCCGGAGCGCAATCCGCGCGGCCCGGAGTCGGGCACGCGCCGGTCATCTCGCGGAGGCTCCTGGCGCCATCACATCAAAGTGTCGCGCTGCGCCGCCCGGTCCAGCATCCCGCCGCAGTTTCAATATGCCGACTACGGGCTTCGCATAGCGGCCGATGCGCCAGACACTGAAGCAGGTCCGATTCGTCAGGGTATGCCTTCAGGCATACCGTAATTGCTGTGCTAGGAATGCGCCTTTAGGCGTTGAGGTAGCCCGGATTCCCATTTGGGAAATCACGAATCCAAAATATGTATGTAATTGATTACAAATGATTTAGCAGATCAAAAGTGTTCCAACTGGAACACTACGCGCTTCGCGGCCGATCCGTTCCCGCCAGCCAGCGCAGCAGCATATTGACGATGCTGAGCACGATGGCTCCCCAGAACGCCGCGCCGAAGGTATCCACGCGAAAGCCGGGCACAAACAGCTGCCGCCAGCTCGATCATGGCGGCGTTGATCACCAGCCAAAAGATGCCGAGCGTGAGCAAGGTCAACGGAAAGGTGACGATTTTGAGCAGCACTCCCAGCGTGGCGTTGACGAAGCCGATCACCAGCGCAGCGATCAGCGCCGCCACCGGGCCGCTGACATGAAAGCCGTGAACGAAATGCGCCACAATCCAAAGCGCCAGCGCGCTTAAAAACCAGTTGAGCAGATGCCGCATGGCATGCCTCCTGTATGTCGTGGAGACTATAAGCTCCCGCGCCGCGAACCGCAAGCGTTCGTATCTTCTCTGGGCTTGTTTTAGAATCAAAGGTTTCCTTTCGATCATCTGTCTGGTAGTGAGAAGGAGCTTCGTTTGCCTGAGACCATTTATGACATTGCCATCGTCGGCAGCGGGCCGGCGGGATACACCGCGGCTATCCGCGCCGGCCAGTACGGACTGAAGACTGCCCTGATCGAGAAGGACGGCTTCCTCGGCGGCACTTGCCTGCACGTCGGCTGCATTCCTACCAAGGCGCTGCTGTTCAACGCCGAGCTCTGGGATCACTTGAAAGACGCCAAGGAATTCGGCATCGAGGGCGTGGACGCGCGCAAGCTGAACTGGGCCGCCGTGCAGGAGCGCAAAGCGAAGATCGTGACCAAGCATGCCAAGGGTCTCGAGTTCCTGATGCGCAAGAACAAAGTGGAGACGGTGAAGGGCTATGGCAAGCTCACCGGCCCGGCGCAGAATGGCGTGCTCACGGTCGAAGTCACGCACGATGGCAAGGCCACGCAGCTCAAGGCTAAGAATGTGTTGCTGGCGACGGGGTCGGAAGCGCGCATGATTCCTGGGCTTGAGCCGGGCGAAAGCGTGCTCACCAACATCGAGATTCTGAATCTGAAGACGATTCCGAAGTCGCTGGTGGTGGTGGGTGCGGGCGCGGTGGGAGTGGAGTTCGCTTCGATTTTCCGTTCGTTCGACACGCGAGGTGACCATTCTCGAAATGCTGCCGCGTCTGGTGCCGGTGGAGGACGAAGAAATTTCCAAGGAGTTGGCGCGGGTGTACCGCAAGCGCGGAATCAATTTTCATACCGGCGCGAAGGTCGAGAAGATCGACAAGACCAAGTCCGGAGTTGCGGTACTTTTTCCGTGGACGGCAAGCAGCAGAAGATCGAGGCGGAGAAGATTCTCATCGCCGTGGGCCGCAAGCCGCGCACGGAAAACATTGGCCTGGAGAAAACGAAGATCAAGCCGGACCGCGGCTTCATCAAGACCGATAGCTGGATGCAGACAGCCGAGCCGGGCGTGTATGCCATCGGCGATATCGTGCTGGGAACTCCGCAGCTGGCGCACGTCGGCGCGATGGAAGGACTGGTCGCGGTGGCCAAGATCGCCGGCAAGCCGACCAAGCCGATCAATCCTGAGCACATTCCCGGCGCAACGTATTGCCATCCGGAAATCGGCAGCGTTGGGCTTGACGCAGACCAAAGCCGAGGAACTCGGCTACAACGTGAAGATCGGCAAGTTTCCGTTCACGGCGAACTCGCGGGCTTCGATCGTGGGCGCGCATGAAGGCTTCATCAAGATTGTCTCCGATGCAGACTACGGCGAGATTTTAGGCGTGCACATCATTGGGCCGCAGGCCACGGAATTGATTGCGGAAGCGGTCGCGGCAATCGAACTGGAAGCCACGGTGGAGGATTTGGTGTGGACGATTCACGCGCATCCTACGCTGGCGGAGGCGATGCTGGACGCGGCGAACAGCGTGTATGGGATGGCGATTAACGCGTAGAATTTTGCCGCGGATTTTGCGCAGATGAACGCGGATTAAATTTCTGGCTGAGTTGAGCGGCGCAACAAACTATCGCAATGCACCTCGCACCCCACGAACTGGCGGCTTTGATTGCGGTAATCAGCTTTGCCGCCGGGCTGAACGTGTACGCCACGGTAGCGTCGTTGGGATTGCTGGCGCGCTTCGGTGGAACTGGAGCTTCCGCCGGAGTTGCATGACCTAACCAACTGGGCCGTAATCGCGATCGCCGTGGTGATGTTCGCCATTGAATTTGTGGCCGACAAGATCCCCGGATTTGAGCTTGTCTGGAATGGGTTGCACACGTTCATTCGCATTCCGGTGGCGGCATTTCTCGCCTATCAAGCGGCATCCGGATTGCCCGCCTGGGAACAGGCGCTGGCTACGACCGTGGGAGGCCTGATTGCTTTCGTTGCGCATGGCGGAAAAATGGCGGCGCGCGTGGCGGTCGCGCCTTCTCCAGTCCCATTCACCGGAGCCACGGTCAGCCTTGGGGAAGATGCGTTCGTGATTTTTCTGATGTGGCTGATCACGGTGCACCCGTATCTCGCGGCAGTGATCGTGCTGGTATTTTTCGTGTGCATCATCGTTTTCGTGCGCTGGGTGTTTTGCACGCTGAGAAATATCTGCCGCCGCTTCCGCCGCAAGCCGCCGGCTCCCGTTCCCGCATGACTGCGCATGATTTCCGTGATTCAACTCGGAGTGCTTGACTATGCAGCCGGACTTGCTCTGCAGCGGCGGCTGGTTGAACTGCGTAAAGAAAACCGAATCAGCGATGTGCTGCTGCTGCTGGAGCACACGCCGGTGATCACGTTGGGACGCAATGCCAAGCAGAAAAACATCATTGCTTCGCCGAACTTCTTGCGCAGCGTGGCGTGGAAGTTTTCGAGTGCGACCGCGGCGGCGACGTAACTTTTCACGGCCCCGGGCAGTTGGTTGGCTATCCGATCTTTGATTTGCGAGGAATCTGCCCACCTTCCGATAGCAAGCGCAAAAGCATGGGCGCGATCGAATACGTGCGCAATCTGGAAGAAGTTCTCATGCGTACTTGTGCCGATTTCGGCATTCCCACGAAGCGCATCTGCGGGTTGACCGGCGTCTGGACGTTGCCGGATCAAGCAGAGACAGCGGAGGGCAAGGTCGCTGCCATCGGCGTCCATATTTCCCGCAGCGTGACCTCGCATGGCTTTGCCCTGAACGTGAACACTGATCTTAAGTACTTCGATCTGATCGTTCCTTGCGGGATCACGGCAAAACCGGTGACCTCCATGGCGAAGGAGCTGGGCCGGGAGATTTCGTTGCGGGAAGTAACCCAGTCAGTCTCGCGCAATTTCGGCTTCGTATTCCACAGCCAGATGCTATGGCTGGAGTCGCTGGCAGACTCTCATCGCCGGACCCACACGATGTGCCCCTGAAAGTGCCGGAAAACCTGCGCAAACTTCGCGGTGAAGAAGACACATTTCGAGCGTGAGGCCAAAGCCGGCGCCGCCATTTAAGGGGCTGCGTTATTTGGTGCGTCAAATATGTAATTACCAAAGCTTTTAACCGCCGAGCACGCTAAGGATTCGCTAAGATCGCAGAGAGAAGCAGAAGAAGCAGATTCCTCGCGCGATGAGGCCGCGCTCGGAACGACAAAAGGGGAAGAATAGAAGAGCTACAAAATCTTTTTCCCGAACGCCGACAGCGTAAGCTCGACGGCCAGGTCCGCGGTGCGGTTGTGCTCGTCAATCACGGGATTGACTTCAACAACTTCAAAGCTCAGCATCCGGCCATGGTCGGCGATGATCTCCATGGCGAGATGAGCTTCGCGATAGGTGGCGCCGCCGCGTACGGGAGTGCCTACGCCGGGCGCATCCTCGGGGTCCACCCAATCCATGTCGAGCGAAACGTGGTAGCCGACTGTGCCGCGTCCGGCGATGCGGAGGGCTTCTTCCATGACGGCGCGCATGCCGCGTTCGTCAATATCGCGCATGGTGAGGACTTCAATGCCGGCGCGACGCACGTTGGCTTTTTCGATGGCGTCAATATCACGCACTCCGACCAGCACGCAGTTCTCAGGACTAACTTTCGGGGAGAAATCAAAGATATTGGCCAATTCCGGCGGCCCCAGTCCCATGGTGGCGGCGAGCGGCATGCCATGCACATTGCCGCTGGGCGAGGTTTCAGGGGTGTTGATGTCGGTGTGGGCGTCAATCCAGATCAGGCCGATTTTCTGTTCCTGGCGGCGATAGAACTGCGCCACGCCGGCGACCGTGCCCGCGCCGACGGAATGATCTCCGCCCAGCACAACCGGAACTTTGCCGAGTTCCAAGGTCTTCAGCACCAACTCGGCGTGCTTGGTGCAAGTGGCGGTGATTTCTTTCAGATATTTGGCGTGAGCGTCGCCTTCTTTCTTCTGTTCGGGAAGGGCGACTGCAACGTTGCCGGCGTCTTCGACGGTGTGGCCGAGTTCTTCCAGCCGAGCCTGCAAGCCAGCCACGCGCACGGCGGAGGGTCCCATATCCACGCCACGGCGGGACTGGCCGAGGTCGAGCGGGACGCCGATGACGCGGATTTTCCGAGGAGTAATGTTCGAATCTGGTAAGCGAGATTGGCATGGTCAATCTTCACGCCGAGTAGCAGATTCACGCTTCGCGAGCATGACAAACACTTGAACTCTTATAGGATACAGCCGGTGCAACATGCGGGGAAACGGAATCGTCTCCCGCACATGCTCCAGGCCGCAAATCCAGGCTACGGCGCGCTCGATTCCCATGCCGAAGCCGCCGTGGGGCACGCTGCCGTATTTGCGCAGATCCAGATACCACTTGAAGGCTTCTTCCGGCAGGCCGTGCTCGTGAATGCGTTGCAACAGCAGTTCGTGCGACGCCATGCGTTGCGAGCCGCCGATAATTTCGCCGTAGCCTTCGGGCGCGAGCACATCCACGCACAGCGCCAGTTCAGGACGCTGCGGATCGGGCTCCATGTAGAAAGCCTTTACTTTGGCGGGATAGCGGTGCACCATCACCGGCTTGTCGAATTGCGCGGAAAGATAAGTTTCGTCGGGCGAGCCGAAATCTCCGCCCCACTCAAACTTGGCTTCCAGCGCGCCTTTGGCGTGCCCTTCCTGCAGCATCTGCACCGCTTCGTCGTAGGTGATACGCGGGAAGGGAGCTGCGATTTTCTCGAGCTTCGCCACATCGCGGCCAATGATCTGCAGATCGCTGCGCCGCTTTCCAGACAACGCTTCACCACAAAAGAAATCAGACCTTCGGCCAAATCCATGAGGTCGTCAAGCGTGGCATAAGCCACTTCGGGTTCGACCATCCAGAATTCGGTGAGATGGCGGCGGGTCTTGGACTTCTCCGCGCGGAAGGTTGGGCCGAACGAATACACTTTGCCCAGCGCCATGGCCGTGGCTTCAATGTAGAGCTGGCCGGACTGCGTGAGGTAGGCCTGCTCGTCGAAGTAATCCACCGGAAACAGCGTGCTTGTGCCCTCGCAGGCCGCCGGGCGTGAGAATGGGCGGATCGGTGAGCACAAAACCATTGTCGTCAAAAAAATCGCGCACCGCTTTGATGATCTCCGCCCGTACGCGCAGGATGGAAGCCTGCCGCGGCGAGCGTACCCAGAGATGGCGGTGCTCCATGAGGAAATCCACGCCGTGCTCTTTGGCGTGATGGGGTAGGGGTCGCTCTCGGCGACCCGCTGCAGGACCTGCACATTGCTTACGTCGAGTTCATAGCCGCCGGGAGCGCGCTTGTCGGCGCGGACTTTGCCTTCGACGATGACGCTCGATTCCTGGGTGAGGCCTTTGACCGCCTCGAAAACTTCCGGCGGTACTGCGCTCTTGGGCACCACTCCCTGGATGTGGCCGGTGCCGTCGCGGAAAATGGGGAAGAGCAGCTTGCCGCTTTCGCGCAGGTTGTAGAGCCAGCCGCGAATGGTGACGGTCTGGCCATCGTGCTTGCCGATGTCGGCGATGGTGGTTATGGGAGAGGACATGGAAAGAGTGTAATCCGAGCGGCACTTAATGGCTAGAGCCCCGCGTCCTTCGAATAGGTCAGATCAGCTTCGTCGTTCAAGTCGAGACAAGTACGCGGCGATCTCGCCGAAGAAGCCGTTAAGCAGCTGTCCAGTTTCCGAACGCTTCCGTCATCTTCTCCGCCGGATTCACCTTCTCGTCGCCCTCGATTTCCAACAGCAGCGGCGGAGTGTGCGGCGCGGAGCGCAGCAATTCCATAGCCTGCTTCCAATCAATCGAACCCTTGCCCGGCCACAGATGTGTATCTTTGTCCTTGGCGTTGTCGTGGATGTGGGTCGAGCGGATGTGCTGCTTGAGCGTTTCGAAGGCCTGCGCGATGTCGCCCATGAGGTGGGCATGGCCCACATCGAAGCACACGCCGACGTCGTCGAAGTGCGTGGTGTGAATGAACTCCACCAGCTTTTCCGGCGTGCACAGCTCGTTGGGAATATTTTCCAGCAGAATGCGCACCCCCAGCGGCTTGGCGAAGGCTCGCAGATGCTCAATGGAAGTCATGGCCGCCTCGAATTTGCGCTCGTCGAAGGACTCGTTGCTGATCCCGATGTGCTGAATCAGAAAGCGAAACGGAATTTGCTCGGCGATCTCCAGCGCGCGTTTGATCTCGTCCATCGCCTCGATCCGCTGGGCGCGGTCGGTGGAGGCCACGTTCACCGGCGGGGTGCCAGTCGCGTCCCCACTCGTAATCGGAATACAAAGGTGCATGCACGGAATTCAGCGGAATGCCGGTGCTGCGAAACCAGTCGGCAATTTCGCGGACATGTTGCTTGCGGTTGGCGTAATCCAGATGCTGGCGGGCGGCAAAAATCTCAATCGCCTGCGCGCCGCCCCGCACCAATGCATCCAGCAAGCCGGGATGCAGGCGCTCTTTCACATACACGTACGTGGACATTGCCCTCTGCATGAGTCGCCCACCGCCTTTCCATAGGCAGGAAATTGAGCAGCCATCTGAGGCTAGCCTAGCCGACAGGCAGAGTCAAACATCGGGTAAATCCCGAAGGTATTGGGCCGCTACTGTCCCGCAAGGCGAGATTTATTTGACTCTTTTCCTGTGGCGCGCCCGGCGCTTTGATTGGGGGCTTTGGTCTCAACCATCGCATACGATTGCCGGATAAGGTCTTCTAAGTCTGCCGCCGGGAGGACACCTAACCGCTCCACCAGCGCCCACTTGTAACGCCCGACATAAGGAGCGGGAGAGATCCCTTCAATTTCCAGCAAGTCCACAAATCTTTCTGCAGAGCACTTGAAGCACAGGCCAGGCGGAACGGAATCGAGGCTCAGCATGGCGAAAATCTTTCCCCGCACCTTGAAGCACAGAGTTTCGCCCCACTGTAGACTCTCTTTTGCTTGCGGAAACGAAAGACAGAAATGGCGGATGAAATCTGCATTCATAGGCACAAAGTCGACGTTCAATACGAAATTAGCATTATTTGTTTGGCGCGCGCTGAATCCAGGGAGTGGGTGTGGGAATCGAAAAAGCTGACGGAGGCGCAATGCAAAGCAGACAGCTTGGCAACTCCGATTTGAAGATTACTGCGGTGGGATTCGGAGCATGGGCCATTGGTGGCTCGGGTTGGCAATTCGGATGGGGAGCGCAGAACGACGCTGATTCCATTGCGGGGATTCACCGCAGCTTGGAACTGGGCGTCCATTGGATTGACACCGCTGCGGTGTATGGTCTGGGACATTCGGAAGAAATCGTCGCACGCGCCCTGAAGACATGGCACGGCGCCAAGCCGCACGTCTTTACGAAATGCGGCCGGCGCTGGGACGGCCAGGGAAATATTCATACCGATGTTAGTCCGGCATCCATTCGTCGCGAGGTAGAGGACAGTCTGAGGCGGCTCGAGATTGATGTGATTGATCTCTACCAGATGCATTGGCCGCCGAATCCGGATTCTCCGCAACTGGAGGAGGCTTGGGCTACCCTGGTGGATTTGAAGCGCGAGGGAAAAGTGCGCTGGGTCGGAGTCTCGAATTTCTCCGTGACTCAATTGAAGCGGGCTCAGGCCATCGCGCCAATTACGTCTTTGCAGCCACGCTACTCCCTGATCCACCGCGAAGCGGAGGTTGACTTGCTGCCGTTCTGCCGGAGTGAAGGCATTGGAGTGATTGTGTACTCGCCAATGGCGTCAGGACTTCTCACCGGAGCGATGACGCGAGCGCGTATCAGCGCTCTGCCGAAAGACGACTGGCGGAGGAGCCATCCTGACTTCACGGAGCCAAAGTTATCCGCGAATTTGGCGATCGTGGAGAAACTTCGCAACCTCGGCCAGCGCCTGAGCAAGACTCCTGGCGAGGTTGCGATTGCCTGGACGCTGCACAATCCGGCCGTCACGGGAGCCATCGTCGGCGCCCGTAACCCCGGGCAAGCCGAAGGCGTGATGCGGGCCGGCGAACTGCATTTGACGGAAGAGGAGACGGACGAAATTGAATCAGCGAGAGCCGTGGCCGGCTAGATTCCACAATCCAAGGACAAGCGAAGCTACACCTGCTCCCGGGCTTCGCCCAGCGTGACACTCACTTCCATCTTCTTCTTGCCGCGATAGAAGGCGACCTTTATCGTGTCCCCGGCGCGATGACTGTTCATAATATGCGCCATATCCTGCTGCGTCTCCACATCTTGTCCGTCAATCGCAACAATCAGGTCTCCTCCCAGCATGATCGGCATGTTACCCAGAAAGGCCTTCTCCGAGCCAGCCCGCAGTCCGGCGCGATCCGCAGCTCCCCCGGGCACAACCTGGACAATTAGCAGGCCGGTATCTGCCGGCAGGCCCATTTGATCGGCTAACTCAGGTCCGATCGGCAAAGTCCGCACTCCCAGAACGGGCCGGCGTACGCGTCCCAGCGTAACCAGATCATTGAGCACCGCTTTAGCGGTGTTGATGGGAATCGCGAAACCGATGCCAGCGCTCTGTCCGACACTTGACGCAATCATGGTGTTGATACCGATAACCTCTCCGTGCCAATTGAGCAGCGGTCCCCCGGAATTCCCCGGGTTGATGGCCGCGTCGGTCTGAATCGCTTCGTCAATCGTCATACCGTCGGGCTCCTGCACTGAGCGGATGGAGCTGACAATACCGCGCGTGAGGGTACCGGAAAGTCCGAACGGATTCCCGATCGCGTACACTTTCTGCCCTACTTGCAGATTTCGCGAGTCGCCCAGCGTCATCGGCGTCAGGTCGGCCGTTTTGATCTGAATGATAGCCAGATCGTGGGAATGATCGGTGCCCACTACGGTGGCGCGGTACTTTTTGCGATTGTGCAGCGTGACTTCCAGTTGACGAGCATCCGCAATCACGTGGTAGTTCGTGAGAATGTGGCCTTCTTTATCAATGATGAAACCCGATCCTTGGCCCTCCTGCGGCACCAGCCCATAAAAGAAATCAAAAGTTACGGCGCGCGAAGTGATGTTCACCACCGACTGGATATTGTCGCGATACACCTTAATGTTGTTCTGTTCCTCGGCATCGAATGGCTCAACCGCCGCAGCTTCGGTGACGGTAACTTTGGCAGGATTGCTCATCCACTCGGTGGCTGGCTTCAGCCTGGCCGAGCGGTACGTGGTGAGGTAAAAGAACAGGCCGGCCAGAAGGACGCCGAGGGCGATAGGACGTAACAGTTTCATGGTTTAGCGACCTTTACCTGCTTTGATCTATTCTCCGATTTGCCATCGATCTCATTCTAAATCGGCAACTCTCGCGGAGACAGTGCTGGCCGGCACCCCTTTTGCCCGCCTCAGGTATCCTGAATGGGAAGGGCCCGCTGCCATGGTTTCCGATTCCGCCATTCTCAAGAAAATCGAACGCCAGCCCAAGCGTAGCGCAGGCTTCAAGCAATTGCTGCGGGAAATGGGATTGCATGGCGCGGAGCGCCGCGAACTATCGGAGCGCCTGGAGCGCCTGGTGTCGGACGGCCAACTGGTCCGCACCGATTCCGATCGTTATGCGCTTCCGCGGGCTGCGCTCCAAGAGAATATGGCGATTGGCCGTCTCAGCATGCACCGCGACGGCTACGGCTTTGTCGTTCCCGATCCCAAATCGTTGGATGAGCGGCTGAGGGTCCGCATTGCCGGCGATATTTTCATCCCGCCTCCGGCCGTGGGTTCCGCAATGCACGGAGATCGTGTGCTGGTCGAGGTGGGCGCGATTAAGCCCGACGGTCGCGCCGAGGGCCGTATCCTTCACACGGTGGACCGGGCCCACGCGACGGTCGTCGGCACCTTCCACTACGGCAGCCGCGACAACTATGTCACGCCCATGGACCAGAAAATCTCGCAGGAAATCATCATCCCGCCGGGCATGGAAATTGTTGCGGCCCCGGCGGCTGCCAGGGGCATGGCCCAGTCGCACGGCAAGAGTGTGGACCGCGTATTGGGGCAGGAAGCCGTGCGACGGGCTGAGCGCGATGACCTGGAAGGGGTGGTCGTGGACATCGAGCTTACGGATTGGCCGACTGCTTCGCAAAATCCCCGCGGCCGCGTGACCGAGATTCTTGGCTATCCCGATGATTTTGGAGTGGATGTCGAAATCATGATCCGCAAATTCCACCTGCCACACCACTTTCCGCCGGCAGTGCTGCAAGAAGCGGAGGATGCGGAGTCCATCATTGCTTCGAGCGAACTCCGCAAGCGGCGCGACTTCCGGAGCCTTCCTATCGTCACGATTGATGGGGAAACTGCCCGCGATTTTGACGATGCCGTCAGCGTGCGGCTCCTGGAGAACGGTAATTACGAGTTGCAGGTTCACATTGCCGACGTAGCCCATTATGTTACGCCCGAGTCCGCGCTGGATCAGGAGGCCCGCTTACGAGGAACCAGCGTCTACTTTCCTGATCGCGCCGTTCCTATGTTGCCGCTCGAACTTTCGACCGACATCTGCAGCTTGCGGCCGCAGGTGGATCGGCTGGTGATGTCGTGCCTCATGGAAATGGATCATCGCGGCGAAATTCTGGGCTATGAACTGTGCGAGGGCGTCATTCGCTCGGCGGAGCGCATGACCTATACCGCAGTGAACGCGGTGCTCGAAGGCGACGAGGCCATGCGGCAGCGGTATGCTTCCCTGGTCGAGAATTTCGAGCGGATGCGCGATCTCGCACTCATCCTGAATCGCAAGCGCGAACGCCGCGGCTCAATCGACTTTGATCTTCCCGAGCCGGTCATCGAGTTTGACGAACTTGGACTGATGAAGAGCATCACGCGCTCGGAACGTAACATTGCGCATCGGTTGATCGAAGAATTCATGCTTTCCGCCAACGAGTGCGTGGCGCAGCACCTGGAAAATAGCCGTATCGCCTCTCTGTATCGCATCCACGAAAAGCCTGACGCCAAGCGCGTCTATGACTTCGAAGTTACGGCCGCGGCATTTGGCTATTCCCTGGGCGTAGGACCGTTGCCCATACAACGAATGCAGTTCAAGACGGACCGGCGCGCCAGCTACGGTACAGGCAAGCGCGCCCGCGAAATCGAAATTCCCAAGGAAGTTCATATTACGCCGCGCATGTATCAGAAGCTGGCGGAGAAGGTTGCCGGCAAGCCGGAAGAACGGATTCTTTCCTTCCTCATGCTGCGCTCACTGAAGCAGGCGCGCTATTCGGAAGAAAATTTGGGCCACTTTGCCCTGGCTGCGCCAAGCTATACACACTTCACCTCACCAATTCGCCGCTATCCGGATTTGATCGTGCATCGGATTCTGAAAGAAGTCTTGCGGGAAAAACTCCACCCGGTCGCTGAGAACGCGACGAGGATGGGGCACCCACCAATGCTCGAAGGAAAGCCTTCCCCCTGGTCCAAACGGCGGGAGCTGGCTCCGATCAAGGCTCTGGATGGTCCGATTTCCCTGGAAGAGCTGAATGAGATCGCGGAGGAATCCAGTCAGAACGAACGCCGCGCCGACGATGCCGAACGTGAGCTGATGGAGTGGAAGAAAGTGAAGTTCATGCAGGCCCGCGTGGGCGAGGATTTCGATGGCTTGATTATTAGCGTGACCAAGTACGGGTTTTTCGTGGAACTGACCGACCTGTTCGTTGAGGGGCTGGTCCCTCTGGACTCCCTGACCGACGACCGCTACTTCTATCACGAGAATACGCGGGAGATTATTGGACAGCGCAACCGCAAGACCTACAGCCTCGGACAAAAATTGCGGGTGATTGTTGACCGGATTGATCCGGTGGAGAAGAAGATTCAGTTTGCGATTCTGGAGGAACAAGCTCCGCCCCCGCGCAAACGCCGCAAAAGCAAAAAATGACAACCGGGATGGCGTCTATTGTAGAATCAAGGAGCTAACCCCATCCGGCGCGCGGTTCGGCGCAACGGATTTCCTAACGTCGGGACGTGGCTCAGCCTGGTAGAGCACTCGCTTGGGGTGCGAGGGGTCGGCAGTTCAAATCTGCCCGTCCCGACCAATTGCTCAGCCTGTAAAACGAACACGGGCCCCATGATGCTGGCCCGTGGTTGACAGCTGTTTCGAAGAAATCCTACTTGCTTTCTTCCACCCGCAGGTTGTCGGTCACGGAAAACACATTGGGAACACTTTTCGCCTGAGTTTCCGCGATTTGCTTATCCATCTGCCGTGCCACCACTCCTTCGAGCGTCACATTCCCGTTCTTCACGATGATGTGAATAGGCGGAACGGCTCGCATCGCGTACTGGTTAAGAACTTCATTCCCGTAGATGGCTCGATAGACTGCTCGTCTGATGCCGTCGTCCATCATGGAGGTGGGGAGCACTTCAATCTGGTTGTCCACGTGTTCCACGCCTTCAATTTTCTTTACGACATTCTCAGCATCTGACTTTAGAACCGGCTGTGAGACTTGGCCGAGCAACGTGACCGTGCCGTCCGGCGAAACTTTATAGGCGAGATTGTCGAACACCCCGTAGTAGGGCAGTAAAACCAACTCATGGTGCACTTCTTTGATAATGCGTTGAACGGACTGCTGGCTTAATGCGTTGCTCGTATTCGTGCCCTGTCCAACGGCTGGTACCTGCCCAAAACACACCACTGCCAACGCCAATGCTAAAGTGAGTCTAAGTGACCTCATAAGTTCTCCTTTCCAATTCGGCAGCCCGAGTATCAGGTCGCGCAACATTGGGAGCAATACAGTAAAGACCCTAAGCCATTCGATATAATTCCTATGATTTTGGATGCCCATGGCCCGGGCGGCTGCTAGTGTTCCCGCCACAGCTGCGAGTGATTCCGATCACTGCCGGACACCCTTCCCCCAGCTACAACAGAATCAGGTACAGAAGAGTGACCGCCGACCCTTTCGCAAGGAGGTAAAGCGCCATGCCAACCATCCAAGCGCCAGCACGTGTTTCGATCAGCAACATCCTGTTAACCACAGACTTCTCCAAAGCCTCGCGGGCGGCTCTGCCCTACGTTTCTGCCTTGGCCAGGCTGTATGGGGCTAAGGTCTTTGTGGCGCATGTTGTAAGTCCGGAAGCCCATCTGAGTGTGCCGCTGGATCGTCTGCCGCATGAAGCGGATCCAATCTGGCAGGAGGCGCGACGGAACTTCGCGTACTTTTTAGACGACAACCCTCTGGCAAGCGTTACTCACCAGGAACTGCTGGAACGGGGAGATTTGTGGGACGTGATTTCTGAAATCATTACCGAGAAGAAGATCGACTTGCTGGTCCTGGGAACACGCGGCCGGCAAGGGCTCAAGAAGCTCGTACTGGGCTCGGGCGCAGAAAAGATATACCGGCGCGCAACATGCCCGGTGCTGACCGTCGGCCCTCACGCGGGAATGTCGGGTAGACCACACAAACCTCGGCAGATCGTGTTTCCAACGGACATTTCCGAGAATTCGCTTCGCGCATTGCCCTATGCCCTATCGCTAGCGGAAGAAAACGATGCTACCTTGACGCTCCTCCATTTAGTGCCGCTCGTTCCCTGGCAGGAGCAAGAGGCCGTAGCCGCAAGTGCCCGAACCCGACTGGAGGCGCTGGTGCCTGAGGAGGCCAAGCTGTGGTGCAATCCGGAATACGTAGTGCGCTTTGAGTTCCCGGTGGAAGGGGTCCTGCACTTTGCCGAGGAACGGGATGCGGATCTGATTGTGATGGGTGTAAGAGAAACTGCCGGGATAGCTTTGACGTCTCACTTGCCTTGGACCATCGCTTCGGAAATTGTCAGTGAGGCGCCATGCCCAGTCCTCACAGTACGTGGCTAAGTTCTTTGCGTTGAGAAGGACGAATTGTTCTTAGGCCCGCGCCGAGAGCAGCGTAAGAATTTCGCGCAAACCCTGGCGGATGGGAGTCAGACTGGCGCTCGGCGAGACCGGGAACGGCAGTGGTGGCTGTTTTTTGTCGGACTTGTTTTCTGCCCGCAGATGCTGGCGCGCGCCGGCAATGGTGAAGCCTTCTTCGTAAAGTAGCTTCTTGATACGCAGCACGTTTTCTACGTCCTTCCGGCGGTACATGCGCTGACCGGTGCTGCTTTTGACGGGCTTCAGTTGCGGGAACTCGGTCTCCCAAAAACGCAGCACATACGCCGGGAGACGGCACAGGCCGGCCACTTCCCCGATGCGAAAGTACAGCCGCTCGGGAATCACTACTTCTGTAGCCTTGACGGCCTTAGCCGTTGCCTTATTCCGAGAGGGCATGGAGCTCCTGCTGCTGTTCCCGTCGCCAATCGCGCGACCTGAATTCTCTACTCCGCGTTTCTATCACCACCCGGCGTTTAGAACAACCCCGATTTTATAGTCCAAAGGGCTTGCGGCGAAATGGGAGGGGTGCCGTACGGGCGTGCGTCGTTTCGGTGACGCCTAAGTTTCCGCCGGCATCTTCACAATTTGCTTCCGGATGGCATAGGTCACCAGTTGGGCTCGATTGTGCAAGTCTAGTTTGCGCATGAGGTTGAATTTGTGGGCTTCCACGGTTTTGACGCTCAGCCCGAGCCGGCCAGCGACCTGACGGACGGACTGACCCTCGGCAATCATCTTCATGATTTGGCGCTCCCGAGGGGTTAGAGCGAGACCTTCCTTGGCCCCGCCCCGCTTCCCCTTAGGCCGGCCATCATCCGCTCTGATCGCTAGTTCCGGGCTCAAGTATTTCTGTCCGTCGTGGACACCACGGACTACTTGTAGCAGTCTGTTCGCAGGCACGTCTTTGAGCAGGTAGGCATCGGCGCCGACACTGCGACACCGCGCCAAATACTCCTCGTCCTCGTACATGGTAAGGAAGATCACGCGTACACCGTGACACTGTTCCTTCATGAGCCGGGCGGCTTCGAAACTCGACATGCCCGGCATGCCGATATCCATGAGCACGACCTCGGGCCGCAGTTCGCGGGCTTGGTCGACGGCCTCGGCTGCGTTCCCAGCTTCCGCGACCACAACAAATCCCTCTTCACTTTCCAACAGCCGGCGCAATCCGGCGCGGAAGAGGGTGTGATCGTCAACCACGAGACAACGAATGGGCATCTGGAAGCCGTCTGTTAAAGCTTTGCGGCCATCACTGTGGATGCTGCTGCGCCGCAGAATGTTGTTCGCCAGAGGCGTAGCCGGCCACCGAAGCGAGACTCAGGGCGCCAACGGCCCGCTTGCGAACTGTGCCCAAGGAGGGGGCGGGGAGTATCACTTTCAGCCGGGTACCCTTGCCGCGCCGCGAACGGATCTGAACCTTGCCACCGAGGGCGGCGATTCTTTCTCTCATCCCGAGCAGTCCAAAGGTCCGGTCGGAAGATACCCGGCGATTGCAGGCCCCAACTCCATCGTCTTCCACCAGCAAACAGAGAAAGCCTCTACCGTTTTCTAGGCGAACCGTGAAGTTGTGAGCATGCGAGTGCTTCGCAATGTTATGCAACGCTTCCTGCAAAGACCGGTAGATCGCTACCTCCAGTTCGGGATCGAAATGGCCGATATCCTTGGGAAGGACCAAATGCCCCTTGATCCCGGTATTCCGGGCCAACTCGCGGACCTCCTTGCGTATAGCCGCCAGCAAACCCAGTTCGTCCAGGATGCGTGGCGATAGCCGGCCGATGATGCGCCGCAAGTCTTCGACGGTATGGTCCAGCAGACTGAGCGCTTCGCGGATCTTGGCGTGCGCCTCCGGACTTTGCGTGTCGTTGGCCAACATGGCGAGATAGAGCCGCAAGACCATCAGGCCCTGACCGGTTCCATCGTGCAGTTCACGGCTGATCCGTTTGCGCTCCGCCTCCTGGGCCCGCAATAAATGGCGTGAGAGCTCTGCGGCGGACGGATCCTCAGCTTTCAACTCGCGCGTGGAAAGGCGCGATTTGGCTCGGAAGCTCGAAAACATGAAAGGCCTCACAAGACGGAAATCGGAGGAAGCGGCGGTCCGCTCCAGACTTAACGCGGACGATTCGACCTGCGGTTGGTCGAAATCTCGTTTATTCTATCAAGTCCCACGCGGAAGCTCCACCTCCCGAGGAAGAAAAAGGTCCCTGAGGAGCTCTGTTGCCGCAGATTAGGCTGCGGTATCGGATACAATCCAGAATTCATGTTGCGCTACTTTACATCCGGGGAATCGCATGGCGAGGGCCTGGTAGCCTTCTTGTCGGGGTTGCCCGCCGGCCTTAACGTTGACCTGGGGTTTGTAGACCGCGAACTTTGGCGCCGGCAGCAGGGTTATGGCCGCGGTGGGCGAATGAAGATTGAAACAGACAAAGCCCACTTTTTGTCGGGAGTACGGCACGGTGCGACGATTGGATCGCCCATTGCCGTTTTGCTGGAGAACAAGGACTGGAAGAACTGGCAGGAGTCGCTGCCGGTAGAAGACGGTGATCCCGCCAAGCACAAACGCGTGGCATCGCCGCGGCCTGGCCATGCTGACCTGGCTGGCGCCTTGAAGTATAAC
Organism: uncultured Acidobacteriaceae bacterium; assembly: GCA_963697035.1. Taxonomy (GTDB): domain Bacteria; phylum Acidobacteriota; class Terriglobia; order Terriglobales; family Acidobacteriaceae; genus PALSA-270. The sequence goes on from CAVOMN010000007.1 coordinate 532,007, forward strand.
TTTTCCGAAGCCCGTTACGTTCTGGAACGAGCCTCAGCGCGGGAATCGGCGGCTCGCGTGGCGATCGGGGCATTGGCGAAGCTCTTCCTGCGGGCACTGGGTATTGAGGTTCTAAGCCATGTGGTTGCCGTGGGTGGCGTTTCCCTGGGTCGAGAAGTTCCGTGGGACGAGATACGGGCCATCTGCGAACGGGACGAAGTTTTGCTTAATTGTGCCGATGCTGAAATTGAGCAGGGCATGAAAGAAGAAGTAGACAAAGTTCTTAGAACCGGAGATTCGGTGGGAGGAGTCTTTGAAGTGGTCGCCCACGGTGTGCCGCCGGGCCTCGGAACGTATGTGCAATGGGACGAACGTCTGGATGGTTTGCTGGCGGGCGCGGTGATGTCCTTGCAAGCGGTCAAAGCCGTAGAAATCGGAGCCGGGGTTACGGCCGCGACTGCTCCCGGTTCTGCTGTGCACGATGAAATTGGTTACGAAGCGAGGGATCGCTTCACGGCTTTTAGCCGCAACCGTAACAACGCGGGCGGAATTGAAGGCGGCGTTTCCAATGGCGAAGACATTCGGGTGCGGGGTTATCTGAAACCGATTTCCACATTGCGCCGCCCTTTGCAGTCCGTGGATTTTACTTCGCGCGAGCCCGTGAAGGCGGCTTATGAGCGCTCCGATGTGTGTGTGGTGCCGGCGGCTGGCGTGGCCGCGGAAGCCATGGTGGCTTTGACCCTGGCCCGCTGCGCGCTCGATAAATTTGGCGGCGATTCCATGGGAGAAACTCTGCGGAACTTTCACGGCTACTGCCAACAACTGAAGAACTACTGAATGATCTATCCCATCGTAAGGTTTGGAAACCCTGTCCTCGACAAACCGGGTGAACCAGTCAGCGAATTCGGCGCCGAGTTGAAGAAGCTGGTTGAGGATATGTTCGAGTCCATGTACGCGGCACGCGGCGTGGGCCTGGCAGCGCCGCAGATCGGAATTTCCAAGCGACTGGCCGTGATTGATGTGAGCTTCAAGGAAGATCCGGACGCCAAACTGGTGCTGGCTAATCCGGAGATCATTCATAAAGAAGGCCGGCAGCGCAGCAGCGAAGGCTGTCTGAGCATTCCCGAATTCCGCGAAGAGGTGACGCGCGCGAAAATCGTAACCGTCCGCGCACAGGATGTGAACGGCAAATGGTACGAGAAAACCGGTGAAGAATTGCTGGCGCGGGCTTTTCTGCATGAAACCGATCACCTGGATGGCAAACTGTACATCAGCCACATCAGCGCGCTGAAGCGGGATTTGATCAAGCGCAAGATCCGCAAACTGGTGAAGGCGGGCGAGTGGTAACCGGTGAGAGCCCGCGCGATGGCGCAATGTCTTCTTCGTTCAATCTCGTTTTCTGCGGAACGCCAAACTTTGCTGTGCCCACGCTAGCCAAGCTGGTTGAGACCGGTTTTACGATCCTCCTGGTGGTCACGCAACCGGATCGGCCGCAGGGCCGGAAGATGGAAGTCACTTTTTCTCCGGTTAAACAGTGTGCCTTGGATCTCGGCCTGCCTGTGACGCAACCGGAAACCATCAAACAGAATCAGGAATTCCGCGCGCAACTGTCGGCGCTCAAGCCCGATGCCATCATTGTCGTCGGCTACGGCCGCATCATTCCACAATGGATGCTCCAACTCCCGCCATTCGGGAATATCAATCTGCATGCTTCGCTATTGCCCAAATATCGCGGCGCTGCGCCCATCCAGTGGGCAATTGCCAGCGGCGAGAGCGTGACGGGAGTCACGACCATGCGTATTGATGCTGGGCTCGATACCGGTGACATTCTGCTGCAAAAAGAGTTGCCCATCGAGGCCGCCGATTCAGCGGAGACCCTGGCTCCCCGGCTCGCAGCAATGGGAGCTGATTTAGTGGTGGAAACGCTGCGAGGCTTGCAATTGAGTGCTATTCAGCCGCGGGCACAGGATCACGCGCAGGCGACGCTGGCGCCTATCCTGAAAAAAGAAGATGGCCGCATTGATTTTCACCGTTCGGCGTTGGAAATTTCGAATCGCTTGCGCGGATTTCAGCCCTGGCCCGGCGCATTCACCAAATTTCGCGGACGTAGTTTGAACGTATTGGCGGCGATGCCCGTGTCGAAATCAGCGGTGGAGCGCGAGTTGATTGTTGAAGGGGACCGCTTGACCGTGGGTTGTGGGGGAAACACCGCGCTCGAATTGCTCGCAGTTCAACCAGAAGGGAAAAAGCGCATTTCCGTCAGGGATTTCGTCCACGGATATCGTCCCAGGAACGGCGAAACGTTGGGCGACTAAATCGCTTTCGGCTCTCTCTTTAGTCCGTTATCCGCCATGCCTATTTCTCCTGCGCGTATCGCCGCGTTCGACATGGTACTCCGGGTTGAGCGCGAACACGCCTATGCCTCCGAATCGCTGCACTCGGCGCCCTACGCCAAACTTTCGTCCGCCGATCACGCCCTTGCTACAGAACTCGTAATGGGCATCTTGCGTTGGCGATCGCTACTGGATCAGACGATCGGCGAAGCATCTTCGCAACGCGTGGAGAAAATCGATCTCGAGGTGCTCACGGCCCTACGCCTAGCTGCCTATCAGCTCCGATTTCTGAACCGCGTGCCGGAACGGGCGGCGGTACATGAAAGCGTCGAGTTGGTAAAGCGAGCCCGCAAGCGATCCGCAGTTCCGTTTGCGAATGCGGTTTTGCGTAAACTCGCCACAACTGCCCAATTTGCCGCGTTGCCTGGGATTAGGGAGGCTAGCGACATCGCCCAATTGGCGGATCGATCGGCGCATCCGCGATGGATGGTCGAACGCTGGGCACGCGAATTCGGTTTCGAAGCGGCTCGACAGATCTGCGGCCACAATCAAACGATTCCAGCGCCCGCGGTTCGTTTCGACTCGCCTGCCCTCGAAGATGAACTCAAGAGCGATGGCATCGAACTCGGCGGCGGCCGGATTTTGACTTCGGCACGCCGCGTACTGTCGGGCAACGTAACGAAAAGCAGCGCGTTTGAACAGGGCCGGATTGCCATTCAGGATGAGGCTTCCCAGCTTGTCGCTTTGCTGGTTGGCGAAGCTCACAATATTCTGGATTGTTGCGCGGCCCCCGGAGGCAAGACTCGAATCATCGCCCGCTGCAACCCGGATGCGACCATTCTGGCCGCAGAAATACATCCTCACCGGGCGCGCCTGCTACGAAAACTGGTCCCAGAAAAGAATGTGCGCGTGATTGCTGCCGATGCGCGAACGATCCCGGTGAATGTGGCCTTCGATCGCGTTCTGGCGGACGTGCCCTGCTCGGGAACTGGGACGCTGGCGCATAATCCGGAAATCAAGTGGCGCCTGAAACCGGAAGATCTGCAAGACTTTCACGCCCGGCAGTTTGAGATTCTGCAATCGGCCATGCATCGGGTCGCACCCGGTGGAAGGCTGATCTATTCGACCTGCTCCCTTGAACCCGAAGAGGATATTGCGGTCATCGACGAAGCGCTGGTGGCAAGTCCCACGTTTAGCATTCTCGATTGCAGCCTGGAGTTGCAAAGGCTGAAGCAGGCCGGCGAAATTGCCTGGGAAGACCTGAACTCGCTGCTTAGCGGTCCTTTCCTGCGCACGATTCCAGGGGTTCATCCCTGCGAGGGCTTCTTCGCCGCCATTTTGCAGCGAGAGTAGTTACTGCCGAACTTCGAAGTTCACAGTTGCGCCAGGCAGCACCTTCTCCCCCGCGGGAGGATTCTGTGAGGTGATGGTACCGGTAGCGGAGGGAGCGCTTTGCGGCGGCGAAACGCCCGCTAGGTTTGCGGCCGGAGTCACCGTCCCCACGCGCAGCCCGGCATCCCGCAGGGCAGAAGTTGCCGTGCCCAATGGTTGACCCACGAAGCTTGGCATCAGGAAGGCCTGAGGCGCGGACTGGGCCGCCACAAGAAGACTGATCTTGGGGGCCGCGACGTCGTTCGCGTTCGGCGGAGGACTTTGCGCCACCACCTGATCGGTCGAATCTGTTGGCCAAGGCAGTTCGGCCACCGCGCTGACATCGAGACCGCGCCGTTCAATATTCATTTCCGCGGCGCGTTCGCTTTCACCGATGACATTGGGGATCGGAACGCGCTGCGGCCCCTGACTTTCGGCGACGCGGATTTCCCATCCCCGCCGTACCAGGGTCCCCGCCGGCGGCGCCTGGGAGAGAACCTTTCCAGCCTGGACCGTATTGCTGTAGTACTGCCGTTCGATGGTAAGCCCGAACCCGCTCTCCTCCGTGAGGCGGCGCGCCTCGGCGGGCGTCTTGTCCACTAGATTTGGTACCGCGACCTCGCGTCCATGGATGGCAAAACGCATGGTGGTGAGCGCTGAGACCAGCGCTACTACCAGCAGCACGAGCGAAGAAAGCACGATGCTGAAGAACCTTTTCATCGGGCACTCGGGATTATAGTTTCCGCGCTTTCTCTTACGCTCGTATATCTCAATGTGCTTCTTCTTCGGCCGGCGTGTTGTCAGGCGTGTCCAGCTTCACCGGCACAGTGGAGGGTGTTGTTGCCGGAGGGGGCTGAAATTGCCCCGGATCTTTTCCCGCCAACGCGGCCTTCATAAAGGCGATCCAAATCGGAAGAGCGGCGCGCGCGCCAGTCTCTTTATCGCCCAGGGTTCTCGTCTCATCGTAGCCCACCCAGACACCGCACGTCATCGAAGGGGAGAAGCCGACGAACCAGGCGTCGGTAAAGTCGTTGGTGGTGCCGGTTTTCCCAGCCAGCGGATACTGCATGCTAGCAGCGGCAATTCCCGTTCCATGTTGCACGACGTCTTGCAGCATGGAGGTCATGATTCTGGCGCTGCGCGCGGAGATGACTTCTTTCACTTCCGGGAAATCCTCTTCCAGCACGCGGCCATCGTAATCGGTCACTTTGGTGATGTATCGTGGCACAATCCGCACACCGTCATTCGGAAACACGCTGTAGGCGGAGGTCTGCTCCAGCGGCGTAATTTCAACCGCTCCTAATGCCACGGGAAGGAACGGCGGAATCGTCGAGCTGATTCCGAAGCGGCGCGCATAGTCAATGACGGTCTTGATGCTCAGGCTGTCGGATAACTTGAGCGCTGGAATATTGCGTGACTGCGCCAGCGCCCGGCGCAGCGTAATCACGCCCTCGTAACGCTCGTCGTAGTTGTGGGGCGTGTAGGGGCCGGAAGGAGTCTGGAACGTTATTGGCGCGTCGAGAATAGTGTCATCGGGTGAGGCGCCTCGGTCAATCGCCGCGGTGTACACGAAGGGCTTGAACGACGATCCCACCTGGCGCAATGCCTGGGTGGCGCGGTTAAACTTCGAGTCATCGAAGTCGCGGCCGCCTACCATAGCGCGGATTCCGCCACTTGCATTATCAATGGCGATGAGAGCGCCTTGCGCACCAGAATCCTCCTCCAGACTCACCAGCGCTTCTTTGCCCGAATCGAGCGCCAGAATCTTCACATATACGCGGTTCCCGGGCCAGAGGATGTCTTGCAGCTTGCGATGGGTCCATGCCACGTCGGCCGGCGTGAGGGTCGCCACGTAGTCGCCGATCTTGAGCGATGCCGCCCCGGGCGAAACCGCGGTGACCAGAGCATGCGTGTAACCATTAACCTCTGGATCATCGTCCCAATCGGGATCGTGATAGTTTTCCAGTGTCATGGTTTTGCTGAGCACGCTAGGCGCGCCTTTCCAGCCACGGCTGCGCTCATACGCGGTGAGGCCATCAAGAACAGCGTGATTGGCGGCGCGTTGCAGATCCATGTCGAGCGACGTGTAAACAGCAAGCCCACCCGAATGGACCTCCTCAGTCCCATACTTGGCTTCCAAATAGCGGCGAACATCCTCGACAAAATAAGGCGCCAGCGAATTGGGGTCGTGGGCAAGCTTGAGCTGCAGTGGTTCGTCCCGGGCGGCGTTCGCTACCTGCGCGGTGATTTTCCCATCTTCCAACATGGAATTGATCACCAGGTTGCGGCGCTTCAGAGCGCGATCCGGATGATTGATCGGAGAGTAATACACCCCGGATTTTGCCAGAGCTGCCAGTAACGCGGCTTCGTCGAGGGTGAGCTGCTTCGCCGGTTTGCTGAAGTAGTATTCCGAGGCGGCCTCAAAGCCATAGACGCCGTGTCCCAGATAGATTTGATTGGCGTACAGCGTAAAGATCTGCGGCTTGGTAAAGCGCCGCTCGATCTGAATCGCCAGAAGCGCCTCCTCAATCTTGCGATGCCAGGAGCGGTCGGGCGAGAGGAAAAGATTGCGGGCGAGTTGCATGGTCAGTGTGGAAGCGCCCTGTACGCGGCCGCCGGAAACGATGTCGCGGTATGCCGCCCCCACAATGCGGCCAACATTGATGCCCCAATGACGGTAGAAGTCCTTGTCTTCAATGGAGATCAAGGCGTCGCGCAAAACCGGCGGAAAATCATCGTAGGCCGCGACCACGCGGCGTTGCAGAGCAAACGAGCCGATAATCCGGCCCTGGTCGTCATAAAGCTGGGTGATGGAACTAGGTCGATAATGCTCCAGATCCTCCACTTGCGGCAGGTCGGTGGTGTAAACCAGCAGCAAGCCAGCAGCGCCGCCAATCAGCGCCGACAGCAATACCAGCAATCCAAAAAGAACGCGTCGTGCTAATTTCCTGTGGGTGTGTTCAACCTCAGGGAGCGGCGGATCGGGAGATTGCAGAATGGACTGCATGAGGAGCTAGGGTTGTCGGCGAAAAGGTACCCCGTCCACAGAATATATGATTGGTCCGCGTAGTGCGGCCGCATCATGACCGCGCTGACTCCTACACTGCCGCTCCACACTGTGTCATCCCAACCGTAGCGAAGCGAAAGCGAGCGAAGTTGAGGGACCTGTATTTTCCGGCGCTAAGCGCGGCGATTCGGTCCGAGTTTTGGAATCACAAAGTTAGAGGTTAGCTAGCGCTAGACCTGAGATCCCTCGGCGCGCGAAGAAAAACGCGGGCTCTCAGGATGCCATCGCGGTTGTGCACGGCTTGACGGGAACCTAGCTCGCCTTGCTGTTCAGTAACTGAACCGCCTTTTGCAAAGGCAGGTCCTGCTGCGGCGCCGGTTGCGGTTTTTGTTGTTCAGGCGCGCTTTCATCTTCATCCTCATCGGGCAAGGCCGAGTCGTCGTCACTGGCCGCGACCACAACATTCGGCGTTACGGCGGCATCCTGAATTGCCTTGCCGCTAGGCGAATAGTACTTGGCGACCGAAAGGATTACCGCCGAACCGTCCGGCAGATCAATCGTCTTTTGCACCGAGCCTTCGCCGAAAGTTTTGTCGCCTACAACGTCGCCGCGTGCATTTTCCAGCACGGCGGCGGCCACAATCTCAGCTGCGCCAGCGGTGCCTCGGTTGGTAAGCACGACCAGCGGCAGGCTGGTGATGGCTTTTGCGGGATCCGCATTGAAGGTTTCGCGAGGGAACTTCTGGCCCTGCAAATAAGCAATCGTGCCATGATTCAAGAACAGGTTTGCCGTCGCGACGCCTTCCGACTCATCCCCTTCGGCGCAATTGCGCAGATCGAGGATCAGTTTCTTTGCGCCTGACTTCTCCAGTTCCTTTACACGGGCTGCCACTTCCTGCGACTTACCTTTAGTGAAGGCCTCTACGCGGATGTCGCCGATACCATTTTCCAGCAACTTCTCGCTGACCGCCGGAATAGCAATGACGTCACGGGTAATGACAATCTTCTGCGGTTCGGCGCGGCGAGCCCGGACTACGGAAACTGTGACCGTGGAGCCGGGTTGGCCCGCGAGCATGTTGCGAATTTCGGCCAGCGAGATGTCATGCGTAGTCTTGTTCTCGATCGCTTCCAAAATGTCGGCAGCCTGCAGGCCGGCTTTGTCTGCGGGGCTACCCGGAATCACCGAGACCACCGTGGCATAGCCAAACCTCTTGGAGACTACGGCGCCGGTTTCGCCTTTGGCGTCGGTCTTCTGCGACTTGTATTCCTTGTATTGGTCCGGCGTCAGGTAGCTGGAATCAGAGTCCAGCGAGTCCAGCAGTCCGTGCAGGGCGCCATCGGTGACGGCCGTGGTATTGGGCTCTTCCACGTACTCGCTGCGCACCCGCGAGAGCACCTCGCTGTAAACCTGAATCTGGCGGTAAGCGCCGTCATTGTTATTGCTGGAGGCGCGCACATTTATTCTTCCACCGATGGTAAACAGCAGCAGCCCGGCGGAAAACGTCAAAATCACAGCCTTCATTTTCATGGACATCAGATATCTTCTCGAAAGGGACTGGACTCCGGAGCAATTTGTCAATTATATCCCTTTAGATGCAGGTTCTTTGCCATTTGCCGGGCAGCAGGCCTTGATCTTCGGTAACTACCAGAGGACATAGGGTTTGGCTGTTTCCGTTCGTTGTACGAGAACAGTCGCAGCAAGTTTCTCAGGCTGTTCGTTTTGGTGTATATTTGCGTCCCGCGAAGGTTCCTGGGAAATGAAATCAACGGCGTTGTTTTTCGCCCTTATCGTGTCTTGCGCCGCGTCTGCGCAGACCGGAGGCTGGAAACAGCTTTTCAACGGAAAAGACCTGACGGGTTGGAAGCACGTGGGTCCCGGAGAAATGACCGTGGATGACGGCATGATCCGCACCCATGGGGGTATGGGGCTGCTCTACTGGACCGGAGGCAAACTGGGAAATTGCGTGATCCGCGTGGTGTATCGAATGCGCGATTACAACGACAATTCCGGTGTTTTTATCCGCATTCCTATCGAACCGCGCGAAGCCTGGATGCCGGTGCACTATGGCTATGAAGTGCAGATCGACAATGATGCCGGCACGGAAGACGAAACTCACATCACTGGCATGCTCTATTCGCTGACCTGGCCTCTGGCTCGAACCGGAAAGCCCGGCCCGGAGTGGAACACTATGGAGATCACGCTTGATGGCCCGCGCACCGTCGTCGTCCTGAACGGCGTGAAGGTCACCGACTATAAAGAAGGGGACCCGGTTCCGCTGCGGCACTTCGAGTTCGAACCGCAACGCGGGCCGCGCCCGAATGAGGGCTACATCGGCCTGCAGAACCATACCGATGCCGTGTATTTCAAAGAAGTCGCGGTAAAGATGCTGAAAAAGTAGCGGCACAACGCTTCTATCATCCCAGGAGGTTTCATGACGGCAAGTCAGTTTTCGCGGCGCAAATTTCTGGAGATAGGGGCGGCCGCGGCCGGAGCGTCTCTCGCTGCGAAGAAGATCCTCCTCGATCCCGAGCCGGTATGGGCGGCTCCGCAGGCGACCGCACCCAGCGATCGCGTGCGTTTCGGCATGATTGGCATTGGGATGCAGGGTACCGGCCTGCTGGGGAAATCCATTGAGCTCCCCGGAGTTGAGTGCGCCGCAGCTTGTGATCTCTACGACGGCAGGCATTTGCATGCGCAGGAGATTGTGAAGTCCACGAGCTTGCCAGTGACCCGCCGCTACCAGGAATTGCTGGACAACAAAGAGATCGATTGCATCGTCGCCGCGGTTCCGGACCACTGGCACAGACAGATCGTGGTAGATGCGGTCAACGCCGGCAAAGATATTTATTGCGAGAAGCCGATGTCTCACAGCCCTGCCGACGGCGTGGAGATGGTTGCGGCAGCAAAGAAGACAGGCCGTATCGTGCAGATCGGATCGCAGCGCGTTAGTTCTGTCATCTGCGCGAAGGCGAATCAGGTGATCGCGCAGGGAGCGCTGGGCGACATGATGATGGTCGAGGTATTTTTCGGGCGCAATGAACCAAATGGCGCCTGGGAGTATCCGGTGCCGACCGATCTCTCGCCGCAAACCCTGGACTGGGACACCTGGCAAGGCAACGTGCCCAAACGCGCATTTGATCCCTACATTTTCGCCCGTTGGCGTTGCTGGAAAGAATACGGCACCGGCGTGGCTGGTGATCTTCTGGTGCACATGGTCAGCGGCATGCTCCGCATGTTGGATTCGAACGAGGCGCCCCGGCGCGTCATGTCGTTAGGTGGAAATCTCCGCTGGAAAGACGGCCGCAACATGCCGGATGTCCACGCGGTCCTCCTCGAATATGGAAACGTTCCTGTCTACATGCGGCTGAATCTGGGCACCGAGACGCCGCACAGTTATCGCTTTATGGGCTCGAAGGGAATTCTGGATGTGGTTTCCAATACCATCACCTACACGCCGCAGACCGGCAAGGATAAGGAGCCGAGCTACTATGCGGAGAGCTTTCCCAAGGCGATGCGCGACGCGTACTTCAAGAAATGGCATGAAGATAACGATCCGATGCCAGGGCAGGAACCGCTTGAAGGAGGCGTTTCCTATGTTGGCTGGTCCATGGACGATACGAAGCCGCATTTATGGAATTTCTTTCAGGCGGTGCGCTCCAGAAAGCCGGTGATCGAGGACGCTGTGTTTGGTCACCACGCCGCGCTGGCCTGCCACATGGCGAATGAATCTTATTTCCGGGGAACGCCAGTATATTGGGACGAGGCGTCGAAGACGATCAAGAGCTAACAACGTCTGTGGCGAGAGCTAGGGGAGTTTGAAGTCTACCGTCACCAGAGTCTGAGCTTCGACCGCTTCGCCATTTGAAGGTAGGGTCTGTAGCGCCAGTTCCGAACCGCATCGAAGGCCGCTTGCCCGAGGAGGAGCGGTCCGCGAATCAGCTTCAATTCTTCGATTTTTCCGTCCTTGCCAATCCACGCCTGCAATACGACTGGCCCTCGTAGTCCAGCCCGCAGAGCTTTTTCGGGATAGCTAGGCACGATTTTCTCCAGCAGCAACTTCTCCGAAAGCGTGCCGGGAATGGTCACTGGCCCCAAAGCGTCCATCAGTGCGGGGCTGACTTTCGCGGCCACGTCCCGTGCCGCGCTCATCCCGGGGAATGGCGCGCCGAGACTCTCGGGAATCGTTACATTTTGAGCTGACTCAACCGGGGCTGGGGCTTCCGGTTCCGCGGCAGGCTCTTGCAGAGCTGCGGTCTGCGCAATTGGCTCCGGCATGTCCGCCATCGTGCGGGCCGGCTCCTGTTGAGTGTTGTGCACCGACACAACACGGATTTTCCCCGCCCGTTCGTGCCACTGCGAAGCGTCGGAAGGCACGGCCGGTTCCGCTACCGGGGCGGCTGCGGCTTGAAGTGCTGCCACCGGCTGCGGCTCTCCGTGCATGCTCTCCCAGGTCTTGCGGCCCGCTCTTGCGACAGCCGAACTGGCCTCGCTAAGCGGTTGACTCAAGACGTAGCCCACCGCAAAGAAGACTACGCCAATCACCGCGACGCGCAGTAACAAACCTTGTTTGCCGGTGAGGGAAAAGGGAAAGAACGATCCTGTCCCGCGCTTCGGCGGAAATATCTTCCCGAATACCGATTCTCCCGCAAGGCCGCCTTCGAAAGTAGCAAAGGTAAGATGGATCGGCGCTTCTTTCGCAGTGACATTCTTCGCAATGACGTTGAAAGGAGGCGCGGCCGCCACCGGAGCTGGCCATCCAGGCACTACGCCCGGCTGTCGTTTTCCGGCAGGCTGGGAGGGTTGTTCGGCGCTGGATGGCAATCCTTTTTCCAGGGCAAGGGATTGCGGCAGCCAGGACTTAAGCCGTGAAGTGAACTCCTTACAACTCAGCAACGCGTGTTTCGCCTGTGTGGATTGCAGAGGCTTGCTCAGCACCAGGTCCGCGCCCGCCTGCTCCAAAGCGGCTCGGGCTTCGCTTCTGCCCACCACAATGGCGAAGATATTGTGGTTGGAGCGCAGATCACGGGCCGTCTTGAGCAGAAAACTCGCTTCGAGACCCTCGTCCCAGTCCACGACAATCACGTTTAGCGTCTTGGTGGTTAGCGTCTTGAGCGATGCGAAGATTTCCGCGCAGGTTTCCACGCTCAAGTCCAGCTCTTGTAAAGCCTGGCTGATCTGGCGCGATGTCTCCTGGTCGGAGGAGAACAGCAAAGACCGTGGCGACATAACGAATACGAGGTTAGGCTCTGGGTTGCCGCCTCACAAGTTACGAAGTACCTCGCCCGAAATCTGCAGTGGTGCAGGTAACATCTAGGTTGCATTACCTGGCCAGTCGTACATCCCCTCTCTGGTGCGCCTTTCAGCACTCCGGCGCCAATTTATTGATTCCATAAGAATTTACGATTGGACACGCCTTATTTGGAGTCGTTAGGGTCACAATGGGAGGGTACACGCTACGGAAAGCAAAGCCGGAACGGTAGAGTATACCCAAGCCTACGAGACCAGTGAACCGGGCTTGTCGAATCTTGGGGAGATCGTCTCTGTGATGCGCCGTTTCGGAGCAGCCTTTGCGTTTGTGCTGGTGGCATTCGTCGCAACCTTGCTCCTGCAACATTTCTTTGCCTACCCGTTCCTATTTCTGTTCTTCGGAGCGGTGATGGCCAGCGCATGGTTTGGCGGGACCCGGGCAGGATTGTTTTCCGTTCTTGCCTCCACACTGCTAGTGGACTATTTCTTCGTACCGCCGTTGCACTCGTTTGCCATTAATCCCACGGCGGAGAGCTATTTTTTGGCATTCGTCGCCTGCGCCCTGATTGCCAGTTGGGTGAGTTCGTCGAAGAGAAGGAGCGAGGAGGCTCTCAAGGAAACCCGCGACCAATTGGAGATCCGCGTGTCCGAGCGCACTTCGGCTTTGATGCAAACCCAGGCTGAACTGGCCCGCCTGGCCCGCGTCATGAGCCTGGGCGAGTTGACGGTCTCGATTGCTCACGAAATCAGTCAGCCTATCACCGCCGTAGTCACGCACGGGCATGCGTGCCGCGAGTGGCTTAGCGCGAATCCGCCCAATATCGAAAGGGCCCGTCTCACCGCTGAAAGAATTATTCAGGACGGGACGAGGGCCGGCGCGGTCTTAAACCGCATCCGGGCTCTGTTTAAAAAGGAAGCTCCAGCAAAACATTGGCTGGATGCGAACGAAGCAATCCGGGAACTGGTCGCCTTTTTGCACGATGAAGCGGCGCGACGCCAGGTTCCGATTACGCTCGATCTCGATGGTGATCTGCCCAAAGTGATGGCCGACCGGATCCAATTTCAGCAGGTTCTGCTCAACCTCGTGATCAACGGGATGGATGCAATGGCAGAAGTGGCGCATCGGCTCAAAGAGCTGAAGATCCGTTCATGCAAGCAAAACGCGAACGAGATTTTGATCCAGATTGAAGACTGCGGTGTCGGATTGAGTCCCCTGCATCCAGACGAAATTTTCCAATCTTTCTTTACCACCAAGCCGCACGGGATTGGCATGGGGCTATCCATCAGCCGCTCCATCATCGAATCTCACGAAGGACGTTTGTGGGCGACGCCACATCCGCAAGGAGGCGCAATCTTTCAGTTCACTTTGCCCGTCAACCCGCGAAACTCGGATGACTGAAACGAACTCCATCGTTTTTGTCGTGGACGATGACGCCTCTGTCCGCGATGCCATAGCAAATTTGCTTGAGTCGGTCGGAGTGCGTGCACAAATGTTCGGATCTACCGAGGAGTTCGTGCGCGCCACGCGGCCCGAGATTCCCAGTTGCCTGGTGCTCGACGTCCGCCTTCCGGGAAAAAGCGGGCTGGAGTTTCAGGACGAACTTGAAAGGGGCGGGATCGAGATTCCTATCATCTTCATCACCGCACACGGCGATATTCCCATGACCAAGCGCGCCATCAAGGCCGGCGCCATCGAGTTCCTGACCAAACCTTTCGACAAGCAGGATCTGTTGAATGCGATCCAGCACGGATTCGAGCGCGATCGGGTACGGCGGGAGGAAAGAGCAGAGCTGGCGGTGCTGCAGTCACGGTTGGATGAACTTACGCCGCGCGAGCGCGAAGTCATGAATCTGGTAGTGACCGGCCTCATCAATAAGCAAATTGCCACGCAACTTGAAGTGAGCGAGGTTACGGTAAAAATCCACCGCGGCCGTGTAATGCAGAAAATGCAGGCCGCATCGCTGGCAGATCTGGTCCGCATCGCGGATAAGCTTAGCCATCAGCCCCGCAAAATAAGCGTTCTTCGCGTATCCCCATAAGTTTTTTCTATCGAAAATATACCAAAGGATGATTGTGCAGAGGTCGAGTACTGGCTAGCGTTACATCATGAAGGCAACAGTGCGAGCATGGACCGACGCTGAATCCCAGAGTATTTTGCCTGCGCTGCCCTCAGCCTCTTTGCTTGGGATGGATCCCCACGTTGGTTTGCTCCACGAGATGGCGGGCCGTATGGCCATGGATGCGCCCCTTGAGGAGATACTCACGGATGTTGTCGGCTTTGTCGTTTCGGTTGTGAAATGCGATTCGTGCCTGGTCTATCTGCTGGAACAGGATCATCTAGTGTTGCGAGCATCGAAGAATCCTCATCCCGAAGCGGTGGGCCGCATGAAGTTGAAGTTAGGATCAGGAATTACCGGATGGGTCGCGGAACACCGTCAACCCGTAGCCATCGCGAGAAGCGCCTATCGAGATCACCGCTTTCAAACCTTCAATGAGTTGCCGGAAGACCGCCTCGAAGCTTTTCTGTCGGTTCCGCTGCTCAGCCGGGGGAAAGTGGTTGGAGTCATTAACGTGCAAAATCGGGCTCCCCGCGCTTACGGTGAACGGGAAACAAAGCTCGTTGCGATGATTGGTTTCTTCATCGGGTCGGAAGTAGAGCGAGCGCGCCTGGAAAACGAGAACCAGTTGCTCTCCGGTCGCCTGGAGACACGCAAGGCGCTGGAGCGAGCCAAGGGAATTTTGCAGAGAGATTTGCGGATTAACGAAGAAGAAGCCTATCTGATTCTCCAGCGCCAAAGCCAGCAGCGGCGCAAACCCATGAAAGAAATTGCGGAAGCCATCATCCTGAGCCACGTGGTCAAAAGCGCCTCCCTCTGATTCCCGATAACAGATCTGTTGGCGCCGCCAGCCGAGCGTAATTGCGGAATTTTGCTGCAGCAATGTGAGCCGCTTCGGCAAAGCTGCGTATAGTTTTTCCTCCGAAATTCAATAATCCCCGCCATAAAAAGTTTGAATTTGACTTGCCCGTCCCCTGCCCTCAGAATCCTCACACTAAGTTGTAGGACACATTTGCTCCCTCTTTTCAACGTCGAAAAGAGGCGATTCCTCGGGCACGACGCCGTGCCGATCTCATAGACATTTTGGGTTGGGAGAACTGTTTCCGAACAGGCCGCAGAGGCCGCGTTTGCGACTTTGGTTTGGGCTCTATGAGATCGGTGTTGGCAACGAGTCTTAGAGGGAGCACATGTGAGACGCCTCAAGAAGCGGATAGCAATCGAGATTTTGCGTAACAAATTCAATCCTGAATGAAGGAGCAAAGTATGGCCGCAAGAATCAAGTCAGGGAGCAGGTTGTCGTTTGCACAGAAGTTGTCCCGATTGCGCCTCCGCCTGCACGATCGCGAGTGGCGCAAATATGGGAGCACGGTTTTTCTCGGCAAGATGACGGGATTGGGATTGGTGTCTGCTCCTGATTGCCGTAATCTCCGGCTCTGTCTTCGCCCATGTATACGCACAATCCGCTACTCCAGAAGTAAAAGCGGCGGATATCGTAAACCCGGTGAACACCGCATGGACCCTCATCGCTGCGTTTCCTCGTGTTCGGCATGCAGGTCGGCTTCACTATGCTGGAAGCCGGATTCTGCCGTTCCCGCGAAACTGTGAACGTTCTGGTGGAATGCGTCGTTGACACTTGCCTTTGCGGCATTCTTGTTCTACGCCGTCGGCTTTGCGTTCATGTTCGCCCACGGCAACGGCTTCATCGGCTATCACTGGTTCTTTCTGCAAGGACGCACCGGCAACGTATGAAAGTACCGGCGTCGCGTTCCTGGCAGTCTGGATCTTCCAGTTCGCCTTCGCTGATACCTGCTCGACGATCACTTCGGGCGCGATGATCGGCCGCACCGGTTTCGTCGGCGACCTTCTCTACAGCATCTGCGTCACCGGCTTCATCTATCCAGTCATCGGGCACTGGGCCTGGGGACCGGATGGCTGGCTGGCGACGATGGGCAGCGCGGGTTACGTCTTCCCCTCGCTGGGCACGGGCTTCCATGACTTCGCCGGGTCCACTGTGGTTCACACGATCGGCGGATTCATCGCGCTGGCCGGAGCCATCGTTCTGGGTCCACGGCTCGGCCGCAAATTCAAGCGTGACGGCGGCGCAGCCCATGCTGCCGCATGATCTGACCATAGCCGTCAGCGGCGGACTCATCCTCTGGTTCGGCTGGTATGGGTTCAATCCGGGCAGCACACTCTCCGCGATGGACTTCGTAGGCATCGGGCGCGTCGCCACGAACACCACACTTGCAGCGTGCGCAGCCGGCCTGACTTCGATCATTTACGGCTACATCCGCACCAAGAAGTGGGACGCCAGCTACACCACGAACGGATTCCTGGCCGGCTTGGTTGCCATTACTTGTCCCTGCTATTGGGTTAGTCCAACTGGAGCGGTGCTGTTGGGCGGCATCGCAGGAGTGATCGTCGATCCTGGGCGTCGATCTGCTGGAATGGCTGCGGATTGATGATCCCATCGGCGCTGTCCCGGTTCACGGATTTGCGGCATTTGGGGAACTCTTTCGCTTGGTCTGTTTGCTTGCGGACAATACGGAGCGACTGGGCCGATTGCGCCCGACAACTCCGCTCCCTTGACCGGATTGTTCTACGGCGGCGGATGGATGGTGCTCAAAGCGCAATTCATCGGCAGCGCCTGCATCACCCTTGTCCACATTCGCGGTCGCCATGGTGGTGATGCTTGCGGTCAATGCAACTGGAACCCTGCGCTTGCCGGCAGAAGCGGAAATGTACGGCATGGATCTGCACGAGCACGGCATTTCCGCTTATCCGGAATACGTCATCTCGGCACTGGGCGCCCCAGGCGGCATGACGCAGGAACTTCCAGTCAGCTCACATGAAGGCCAGCATGGCGGTAAAGCCGATCTGCATGACATGGCCGGTTGATCCGGGCCGTGAATCGAGGATCCGGAGGCGGAGTAGCCCTCTGCCTCCGGCAATTCTGTACCGACAATTAATCTCTGCAAGGAAAACAAATATGACAAAAATCGAAGCAATCATTCAGCCCAATATTTTCGAAACCGTTAAAGACGCGCTCATCGGTCTCGGAATAGAAGGCATGACGGTCTCGGAAGTGCGCGGTCACGGCCGGCAGAAGGGGCACACCGAGACTTACCGCGGACGGGAATACGGCATTGACCTTCTCCCCAAGGTGAAACTGGAGATCGTCCTGCAAGACAACGTGGTCCCGACCGTGGTGGACGCTATCGTCAAGCACGCAGCAACTGGCAAAATTGGGGATGGCAAGATTTTTCTTTACAAGGTGGAAGACGCCATCCGCATTCGCAGTCAGGAACGCGGCGCTGCGGCACTTTAGCTTGTGTTGAAGCCGCTGCGGAATGGGTCGCAGCGGCTAATGGCGACTACTAATGAGTCTGGGTGCAGGCAGTCTTGCATCCAGACTTTTTGGTGCATGCCCAAACCTTGCCTTCGCGGATCATTCTGGTGTTTCCCCAGAAGAGCCATTCGGGGGGAGATCCCCAATCCACGATCCCATACCTCCATCGAGCCGATAGGCCTGTCCGGTAATGAACGCCGAGCGGTCGCTCAAGAGAAAAAGCACCAGCTCGGCGACCTCTTCCGGCCTGCCAATTCTCCGCAGCAGATGCAGCTTCTTGCGGGCTTCCTCTTCTTCTCTCTTTCCCTGGACGGAGATCTGCAACATTGGCGAATCGATACATCCCGGGCAGACGGCGTTGCAGCGAATCAGCGGCGCGCAGTCGATCGAAATAGTCCGGGTGAGTCCCAGCATTCCCTGCTTGCTTGCGGCGTAGGCGGAAATGCCATATTCGCTCTGAAAGGCCTGCACACTCGCCATGTTGACAATGGATCCCCCCCCGCTCCGTAACATTCCAGGAATGGCGGCGCGGGAACACAGGTAAGTTCCCTTGAGATTGACGCGCAAGGTCTCGTCCCAGATTTCTTCGGTCACTTCCATGAAAGGGGCGTACTTGGCAACGGCGGCGTTGTTTAGCAGCAGGGTAGGATCGCCCATGTGGTCGCGGATTGCGGCAAACGCCTTATCCACGTCAGCCGAGCGGCCCACGTCGCACAGGAAAAAGGTCACTGCTTCTCCCAGTCGGGCCGCAACCCGTTCCCCGGTCTGAGCATTGACGTCCAGGATAGCGACGCGGGAACCGGCTTCTACCAGCGCCTCCGCGCAGGCTGCTCCAATGCCCTGTGCGCCCCCGGTTACCACTGCCACTCTTTCGGCCAGACCATCTTTCATTCGTGTCCTCACCCCTCTGGTGGACAAGCTATGCGAAGCCACAGGGGCTCGCAAGTAAAAAGGTCGCCTCGGCAATTTGTTTCGATTAGAGAAACTTATAGCGAAGCTCATTTTCGGAACGCGTGCCACACTGGCAAAGCGTGGCCCGCAAAGCATGCTTATAGACGAAAATACGGTGTTTCATCTATCGAAATAACGTCTCGTCGTGTGCGCCGTGTTTGACAAGGTTCTACGGCCGCTGCGAGCCGTGGGCCGCGTGCAGACCGTCTTTTCTTTGCTGAGTCGCTGGCGCGCAGCAAAAGTGCAGAAGTGTGCCGCACGGGGCTTCAGCCGGATATTGCGGTGGGAGTGAATACTGTTCACAAATATATCATGATAGTGAATTTTAATCTTGACAGTGCTAGTGGAAAACGATTACAAGTCGTGCTGACCGAAATCGGCAGAGATGGGTTTTTGGGGAGACACTGAATGAAAACATTAGTTTTGTCGCTATTCGCGGCGGTTCTTATGGGGCTGTGCACGGTTTCTTTGTGGGGACAAATCGAGGCCGGCCGTGTAATCGGCACGGTCACAGATCAAACCGGTGCGGTGGTGAACGGTGCGACCGTTACCTTGACCAACAATGCCACCGGTGTCGTGGCTACCGAGGCGACTCAGAACGGCGTCTACGCGTTCACTGCGGTCCAAGCCGGCACCTATACCTTAAAGATCGAGATGACGGGTTTTGCCGCGCACATCACAAACAATGTTGAGATCCACGTGCAGCAAACCGCGACCGTGGACGCGCAGCTCGCTCCGGGAAAAGTAACCGAGCAGGTTGTCGTCAATACAACGACACCGTTGTTGCAGACGGAGAACGCCGAAGTGGGCCAGACCATTGGCACCATTGCGGTGAACGATATGCCGTTGAACGGGAGGCAATGGTCTTCCCTGGGCTTGCTCGCGCCTGGCGTGAGTACAGCCAGTCCGGGGCACACCAACGGTGACGGCGCGCTGGCGACGCCGAGTGATCGCTATTACTCCGTGAACGGCCAGGCCGTGGGCAGCAACGACTTTCGTCTCAACGGTCTGTCGGATATGGCAGCGTTCTTCAACTCCAACGGGATCATTCAGCCTCCTCCGGATGCGATTCAGGAATTCAAGATTTCTACGGGTGATTTCAGCGCCGAACTGGGGCACGGCATCGGCGGCGTGGTGAATGCCGTCCTCAAATCAGGAAGCAATCAGCTTCACGGCGATGTGTGGGATTACTTCCGCAACAACGCCATGGACGCTAAGGACTATTTCACCGCGCAGAGCGGGGCTTCATTGCCGGAGTTGCGGCAAAACCAGTTCGGCGGCGCGGTCGGCGGCCCGATCTATATTCCCGGCGTCTACGACGGCAGAGACAAGAGCTTTTTCTTCTATGACATGCAGTGGCTCAAGTCGATCACTCCCGACCAGGTCACTACGAATGTGCCCACCGGCCTGATGCAGAGCAGCAACTTCACCAACCTACAGGACATGCTGAATCCCAGCGCCGCCAATGTGGATAACCTGGGCCGCAGTCTGCCGTTCGGCGCTATCCTCGATCCGGCGACTACGCGAGCAATTACGTGCGGAACCGCCGATCCGGTCACAGGATTGCTGCCGGGAGGGCCAAATAACCCTTGCACTGGAGTTCCCGCCGGAACCGCTGCGGGTTTTGTGCGCGACCCATTCTTTAACGGCCAGAGCGTAGTAGGAGTGACGAACTATACGACTGCGGGCGCCATGGCAAACCTCAACATGCTTCCCGCCGGACGGATCGATGCGAATGCCCTGGCTCTTTTGAAGCTATTCCCCTCCGCCAACAATTCCGCGGGATCGTTCCTGACGGGAAACGATTACTTCAAGAACTACCGGGCAACGAACAATAACCCACAGCTCGACTTGCGCGTGGATCACAACATCAGCAGCAAGGACATCATCAACGGCTTCTACAGCCAGCAAAAGACCGACAACGTCACGCCAGATGTGCTCGGCGGGGTCCTCGAAGGCGGGGGATACACCACCATCCAGAATGTCCACCAGGCTTCGGGCAGCTACACGCACGTTTTTACCCCGACTCTGACCAACGAATTTC
Organism: uncultured Acidobacteriaceae bacterium; assembly: GCA_963697035.1. Taxonomy (GTDB): domain Bacteria; phylum Acidobacteriota; class Terriglobia; order Terriglobales; family Acidobacteriaceae; genus PALSA-270. The sequence continues at coordinate 552,345 of CAVOMN010000007.1, forward strand.
GTTTGGGCTACACCAAGGAGAGCCTGTCGTCGGTCTCTTCTTCCGCTTACACTCTCGGAATTCCCGCGCAATTTGGCATTCAGGGAATTCCCCAGGTGCCGGGCAACGGCGGTCTGCCGGTCATCGGAGTCGGTGGCCTGGCAACTATGGGACCGGGGCAGTGGAATCCGACTTACATCCTGCAACACGATTTCCAGGTGATCGATAACGTTACGAAGATCAAGGGGAAGCACATTCTTAAGGCCGGGGTTGATATCAACGCGCTCGAGGGCGATATCTTCCAGCCACCGTGGGGCCGCGGAGAGCTTGACTTCAGCGGAAATTATACCGACGTTCCGTCGCACAATAACGGAACCACAGCTATCGGGCAATTCCTGTTGAGCCCGATTGCCTCCAGCGTGGGTGGTCCGGATTTTATCGGCGGCCCTAACAACATCATCGCCACCAGCGCCAACTGGACTCGCGACCACCGCTGGTATAACGGGCTTTACTTCGCCGATTCCTACAAGGTCACGCCGACTTTGACGATTGACATGGGGCTGCGCTGGGACGTCTTTACCCCGTATCAAGACCGGAACGGCAATCAGGCGAACTTCATTCCCAACAACGGCGGCAACGGGCCCGGCGGAACCTACTATATTCCGCAGGCCACTTGCGGAGCTCCGGCCAATGCGGCTTTCTACGCTCAGCTGGCGGAAGACGGCATTACCAAGGTGTGCTCGAACGGTCTTGCCACCGGCACCTATGACAAGACGGACTTCGCGCCGCGGTTTGGGATTGCCAAGCGCATTACTTCAAGGTATGTCTTGCGCGCCGGCTTCGGCATGGCTTATGGAGCGCTCGACAGCATCGGGTATGGTCCGAACATCGGGCAGAACTATCCCTTCTATTACACGGTCAGCTATGGTTCGCAGACCGATGAAACTCCGTTGCGTTTCCCCGATCCAAATACCGGTACGCTGGCCTCGCTCGAAACCGGACTCTCTCCCATCGTTCCGAATGCGGTCGATCCGCACGGTTTGGGGCTGATCAGCCGTTATCCCTACGATCAGAAGACGCCCTACAGCGAAACCTATAACCTGACCAACCAGTATCAGATTACGCAGAACGATTCGGTTACGTTCGGCTACGTCGGAAGCATGTCTCGCCATCTGATCAGCCTGCTGGGCAACAACCAGGTCAGCCAGCTTCTGCTGCCCAACACAGCCATTCCCAATGAGCCCGGGCAGCCCAGTTTCATTCCCTTCCCAGGGTTCAGCGGCGCTTCCTATCATGCGACGACGGGAAGTTCTGCCTACAACTCAGTGCAAGCCAATTACGAACACCGCTTCAGCTTCGGGCTGCAGGCGCTGGCCAACTACACCTGGGCACATTGCTTGAGTGATGGGCAACCGCAGGAGGGCGCCGCCGGCGGTGTTCGTGCCCTTTTCCTGCCGGGTTTTGGACAACGGCAGGACTACATGAACTGCGTGGAGAACGTGAGACACACGGTTCACTTCTCCGGTACCTATAAGGTCCCGTTTGGCGCGGGGATGCGTTGGCAGAGCAGCCACGCCGTCAACGCGATCCTGGGGAACTGGCAGCTCAACTGGATCTACAGCTACCAGAGCGGCAACTGGCTGTCGGTGGGTTGTCCAACGGCTACCACCACCGGCATGGGTTGCGGCGCGGTGCTTTCGGGCGATCCTTACGCGGCGGCCGCTGGCGCAGGTCCTCACCGGTTGAACGAGTGGCTCAACGCCAGCGCGTTCTCACAGCCCACTCCGCCAACCGCTGCGGATGCCGATGCCAACGGAGTTCTACTCAACCAGCAGGATTTCGCTCTGCTCGGGGGCCGTGGAAGCAACGTTACCGGGCCCTCGTGGTACAACATCGACGCTTCGATCTTCAAAGAATTCCACCTGAGCGAAGCGCGATACTTCCAGTTCCGCGCGGAAGCGTTCAACGTGTTGAACAATCCGCAATTCTCGTCGCCTAATATCGGAAACTTCAACACGCCGGGCAGCTTCTCGCAGATCACCAGCGTGCGGAATACGGGCCGGGAAATGCAGCTGGCGCTGAAGTTCTACTTCTAGCGGCGGCTGGCCTAACAACGCAACACCCAGGGCGCCCGAGTCTCGGGCGCCCCTTTTTGTTTGTGAACATTGTTCTGTTTGCGTAACATGAAATGAACCTGATCGTGTCAGAGGGTTTTCATGCTTTCAGGGCGATGCTGGCCTCAAGAGAGATGCGATCGTCACACCCGGGATAGTGCTGATCGCAGATGGCGAACCGCTATCCTCGGAAAGAAAAAGGACAGGCTTCTGTGAAGTATTTCTTAGTGTGTGCCCTCCTGTTTTGTCTCCTTGCACTGGCTCAAACATCCCAGGACGCGGCATATTCAATGGCTGAATCAAGCCAGGCCGCCGATAACCTGCCCCAGATTTTCTATCCCGATCCCGACATTGGCGTTGACTCGCTGCCGCAGCGAAAGGCCGCCCAGCAGGCGACCGTGGATCAGTTCAAAGTCTTTTACCAGTTTCAGTTCACCGACAAGGTGAGGGAGAGTGGCATCACCTTCGTGAATCATGCGGTGGACGATGCGCGCAGGAATTACATGCCCTCCCACTATGACCACGGAAACGGCATCGCTGCTGCCGACGTGGATGGCGACGGGCTGTACGACATTTACTTCGTCAATCAGGTGGGTGGCAATGAACTCTGGAAGAACCTGGGCAATGGCAAGTTCCGGAATATCACGGACGAAGCCGGCGTTGGTTTGAAGGGACGAATCAGCGTTGCCGCGGCCTTCGCCGATATTGACAACGACGGAGACCAGGATCTTTTCGTCACCACGGTCCGCGGCGGCAATGTGCTGTTTGAAAATGACGGACACGGCCACTTCAAGGACATCAGCAAAGAAGCAGGAGTTGACCTGGTTTCGCATTCTTCCGGCGCCTTTTTCTTTGATTACGACGGAGATGGATTGCTGGATCTATTCGTCTGCAACGTAGGTCAGTACACCAGTGACAACATCGGCCCCGATGGAGAGTACGTCGGGCTGCGCGACGCCTTCCATGGACATATGTTTCCCGAACGCTTCGAATACCCAGTCCTGTACAAGAACATGGGGCACAACCGGTTTAAAGATGTGACGGCCGAGGTTGGCCTCCGCCCCAAGGGCTGGGCGGGAGATGCGACCTTCGCGGATTTGAATCGGGATGGACGGCCCGATTTGTTCGTCCTCAACATGGTCGGACACTCGCATTATCTCGAGAACGTGGGGGGACAGAGATTTGTAGACAAGACCGAACAGTACTTCCCAAAGACTCCGTTCGGCAGCATGGGAGTCACCTTTTTGGATTATGACAACGACGGGCGGAGGGATCTGTTCATTACCGACATGCATTCCGACATGTTCAACGACGTGGCGCCGGAGAATGAGAAGCTGAAGCAAGACAAGCTGAAAGATCCCTTCATTCCCGCGGCTATGTTCCTGGGTGGACCGCCGAAAAGCTATCTCTTCGGCAACGCGCTCTACCACAATGTGGGGCTCGGAAAATTCCCGGAGGTCTCGGATCAGCTGGGGGTCGAAAACTATTGGCCGTGGGGACCGAGCGTCGGAGACGTCAATGCCGACGGATGGGAGGACATTTTTATTCCCTCCGGAATGAGCTTTCCCTACCGCTATGGAATTAATTCGTTGCTCTTGAACAACCGGGGAAGGCAATTTCTAAACGCGGAATTCCTTCTCGGCATCGAGCCCCGCCGCGATGGCCGCACCCATACTCCCTGGTTCGCTATGGACTGCGCCGCAGAAGGTGCCAGGCCATCTTCTGGATTACACCAAGCTTTCTTGCCAGGGACACACCGGCAATGTGACTGTCATGAGCACGTTGTCGAGCCGGTCAGCGGTGATTTTCGATCTGGATGATGACGGCGATCTGGATATCGTGACCAACGATTTCAATTCCCAGCCTCAGGTATTGATCAGTGACTTGGCGCAAACGAAGAAAATTCACTGGCTCAAAGTCTTACTCACGGGAACGGTTTCTAACCGTAACGGCCTGGGCGCCATGGTACGTGTGCATGCCGGCGGGCAAACCTATAGCCGCTACAACGATGGCAAGTCCGGGTATCTTTCGCAAAGCGTTCTGCCGCTTTACTTCGGCCTGGGAGCCGCAGAAACGATTGATCAAGTGGAGGTCAACTGGCCCTCTGGCCGGAAACAGGTAGTTACGCGAGGCCTCAGCGTGAATGAAACCCTGCGCGTGACCGAGCCGGGGCCGCTCCCCCGGCGTCCCGTGGCACAATAAATTGCTGATTGCACCGCCGAGCTGTGAAGATGGAATTTCCCATATCGTTTTGCTTCGTCGTTTTGACATTCGTGCTGCCGGTTTGTTGCCGCGCCGCCACCAGCGCCGATGTCATTAAACAGGCATCTGCTCTTGCCCGCGCTGGAGATGTGAAGCAGGCAGAATCCCTGTTGCGCTCGGCTGTCATCGACGATCCGGATTCCGCAAGCTTGCATGGCGCGCTCGGGAAGCTCTTATTTGAGGAGCAGAATTACACCGATTCCGTGCAGGAACTGAATCAGGCGGAACAACTGGAGCCCGACTCCCGGGAATACAATATGTTGCTCGCGGCGGCACTGCTGGGTGCGAAACGTGACGGTGTCGTTCGAAACTTCCTGCTGGCCATTGAGCCGAGGTTCAAACAATATCCGGAGTTTCACTACTCCCTTGGCCTTGCGTATTACAACCTTGCTCAAATCGCAAAGGCCCAGACGGAGCTTACCGAAGCTATCCGCCTCGACCCCGCGATGGATCGTGCCAGCTTCCTGCTCGCGGCCTGCTACGCCTCGGAGGGGGATTTCACCAAGGCGGCAGAAACGCTCCGGCGCCTGGTCAAATATCACCCCAACAATGCGATTTATTGGACTACCCTGGGCGACGTGCTGCGCCAGTCTGGCAGTGCAAGCCGGCCAGAGGCCATACGAGCCTGTCGAAGAGCTCTTGCGATTCAGCCCGACAACGCCCATGCGCAATTTGTGCTTGCAACCACGCTGCTCGATGCCGGAGACCTCGCCGGCGCGCGTGTTTTCCTCGAACATCTCGAGCAGCTCAGCCCGAAAGAGTTGGAAGCCCACGTTGCGCTCGCGCGAGTGTATGCCAGGCTGGGCAAGCCCGACCTCGCTCGCAAGGAGAAAGAGATCGTGAAACAGTTGCAAGCGGATCAGAATTCAGAAAATTCTCCGCTCCCACCCAAGCAGGAGGGCGCCGCGGCAGAACAACGCTGAATCTATGATGTTATTGGGGAATGTGCGACTCGTTTTCTTTGGCTTGTTTGCTGTCGGGGCTGCGTTCTCCATGCCCGTCCAACCCGTGCTGGCCCAGCCCACGGTCCAATCGCCTGCTCCCGCACAGGACTTCGAGCAAAACCGCGCAGCGGCCAAGCGTTATCTCGCCGCAGGAAAATTCTCCTTAGCGATTTCTTTTTTGGAGAAAGCTCGCGCCATCAACAGCTCGGACTTCGACAACAGCTATGACTTGTCCGAAGCGTACCTGCAAACCGGACAGTTGGAAAAAGCTCACAAGGAGAGCTTGTATCTTCTAACCATCCGCAACACGGCCGATGTCCATACGTTGCTCGGCAATATTGCCACCGCCGCCCATGCTCCCAAGGATGCAGCGGCTGAGTATCAAATCGCTGCCCGGATGGATCCGAGCGAAGACCGGATCTTTGATTTTGGACGATCCCTCCTGGGCTTCGAATCGGATGCGGCAATCAAAATATTTTCCTATGGCGTGGAGAAGTATCCGAAATCTTCCCTTTTGCTGCTGGGCTTGGGAGAAGCTTTCGATGTCCACGGAAACTTCGACAAAGCCGCCGACGTGCTTTGCCAGGCAATGGATACGGCCCCGGATGACCCGCGGCCGATCTATTTTCTGGGAGAACTTCCGGTAGTCACGCCGGAGGAGTCCAGGCAGATTGACGAACGGTTTTCCCGGTTCTTGAAAACACATCCCAACAACGCGAACGCCAACTACTATCTCGCCCGTGATCTGCTGAATCCTCACGCTGGAGAGCCATCCGAAGAAGATCTAAGGACCGGCGAGAGAATGTTACAAACTGCAATTCACTCCGATCCGAAGCTTGCCGGAGCCTACTTTGAGTTGGGACGGCTTCGCGAAAGGAAGGACCAGGAGAAAGACGCCGTAGTGGCTTACCAGCAGGCGGTGAAGCTCGATCCTGCGGAAGAGAAGTATCACTACCGCTTGTTGCTGGGTTACCGGGCGCTCGGCGAGACTGAGAAGGCAAAGCGCGAATTCCAGGCCTTGCAGCGGGCGCAGGCCGCTACCGAAGCCAAGTTTGGGCCTAAGGCAAAAGTGGATACCCCCACTCCTCACAACTAGTCCCGCCGACATCCCCGCCGATTGTCTCTTCTGCCCCGAGTGTGATTGCGATCACGACAAATCGTGACGTCGAATACGGTTCGATCGAAGCCGACGTTTGACAATGCATGGATAACCTCGGAGCTTGGCCGGAAAGGGGTTCCGCCGGATCCATACTGTGTGCCGATGGAGTGAGGAGTGAGCATGGGAGAGTCCTACAAACATGAAGTCGTAGCCTGGTGGTCGTCGGGCAAGACGGGCCTGGCAAAGTCCAATTCCGCCCCCAACAGCATCCATTTCGCCGCGCCACCGCAATTCGGAGGGTTGGAGGGCCGATGGACCCCGGAAGACTTGCTTCTCGGTGCCATTTCCAGTTGCTTTATCACCACGTTCCGCGTCTTGGCGGAATATTCGAAATGGGACTACGTCGACCTGCAGGTGGAAACCTCAGGCGTCGTGGAGAAAGCGGCATCCGGCTACAATTTCTCCCAGATTATTGTGCGCCCGATTTTGAAGGTGCTGACCGAGCCTGAGCGAGAGCGCGGGGCCCACTTACTGGCGAAGGCCAATGCCTTATGTTTAATTTCCCGGGCTCTGTCGGTATCGCAAACCTTTGAACCCGTCCTGGAAGTTGCGAATATCGCGACTCCTGCCGAGCGAACGTGAGCCACGCCGGACCTGCTTTACGTGCGTGCTCCTCAAAGCGGCAAGGTTTTGAGGTATTGCCGCAGGGGTTCGCCCAGGTCAGGACGTTTGAGAGCCAGTTCAAGTGTCGCCTTCAGAAAACCCAGCTTGTCGCCGGTATCGTGTCGCTTGCCTTCGAACACGTACCCGTACATTTTTTCTTTCTGCAGCAGCATCTTTAGACCGTCGGTGAGTTGCAATTCTCCGCCCACGCCCGCCTTGATTTTGGCCAGCATTTCGAAGACGGTCGGCGTCAGAATGTAGCGCCCGATCACGGCCAGGTTTGAGGGCGCGTCCTGGGCTTTGGGTTTTTCCACCATGTCGGTGATCTCGAATAGTTTGCCGCCGAAGCGTCCATCGGCCGCCTTCGTCTTGAGCACGCCATAGGCGGAGATCGCTTCGCCCTCGACCACCTGGGTGGCGAGCACTGAGCACTGGGTGTAGTCGAACACTTCCATCATCTGTTTGAGACAAGGGACCGGGGCATCGATTACGTCGTCGGCGAGCAGCACGGCGAAAGCCTCGTCTCCCACCAGCTCCCGGGCGGTGAGTACGGCGTGCCCCAAGCCCATGGCTTCTTTCTGGCGCACGTACGAAACGTAAATCATGTCGGAGATCTGGCGAACGATCTTCAATAAGTCGGTTTTCCCACGCTCCTCCAGCATTCTTTCCAGTTCGTAGCTGACGTCGAAGTGGTCCTCGATGGCCTGCTTGCCGCGGCCGGTAACGATAATGATCTGATCGCAGCCCGCGGCCAGCGCCTCTTCCACGCCATACTGAATGATCGGCTTGTCGACCAGCGGCAGCATTTCCTTGGGTTGGGCTTTGGTGGCAGGCAAAAAACGGGTACCTAGGCCGGCCGCCGGGAACACAGCTTTGCGCACTTTCATTCTCATGCTTTCACCAGGTTCGTAAGTTTAGATCACAGCACAAACTTGCACCTTACGCGGGAGAATCTTTTCACCCGCGATTACCGCAGTTTTTCAGTTTGCTGCGAAGCGGGAGACGCCAATTCCTCGAGCAGATCGCGCAACAGACTGAGCACGCTATCGGTCGCGGTGGCCTTCAGAGAGAACTTTACCACCCCGTCGGGCGTAAACTGCGCACCCCGCTGGGAAGAGACGAAGCGGGCCAGCTTCTCCGCGTCAATAGCGGCATTCTGCCGAAACTTAATGCTCACCTGGTCACGCTTACGGTCAATGCCAGTCGCCCCAACCCGCAAACATAACAGCTTAAGCGAAGCATACTGCAAAAGGTTGCGGACCGCTGGAGGAGGCTCGCCATAGCGGTCGCGAAGCTCGGCGCCCACGTCTTTCAACTGGGATTCGGTTTCGATCCCCGCCACCCGCTTGTACATTCGCAACCGCTGGTTCTCTTCGGGGATGTACTCCACTGGGATGCGAATATTGAGTCCCAGGTTGAGCTGAGTCTCGGCTTCTTCGGGCCCGTCTTCGCCCTTCATCTCGCGGACGGCGCGGTCAAGCATTTGGGTATAGAGCTCGAAGCCGATGGCCTCGATGTGGCCGCTCTGTTCGCCGCCGAGTAGATTGCCGGCGCCACGCAGTTCAAGGTCTAGCGCGGCGATTTTGAAGCCGGCGCCGAGATCGGAAAATTCCTTCAGCGCCGCGAGACGGCGGCGAGCAATGGGGGTGAGTTCAGCCTCGGCCGGCACGAGCAAGTAAGCATAAGCGCGGCGATTCGACCGCCCAACGCGCCCACGCAGCTGATAGAGCTCGGAAAGCCCAAGACGATCCGCACGGTTAATCAGAATCGTGTTGCACAGCGGAATATCGAGGCCATTTTCGATGATGGTCGTCGCCACCAGAATATCGGCCTCGTGATGCATGAACTTGAGCATCACCCTTTCCAGTTCGCCTTCGGACATCTGTCCGTGCCCAACAGCGATTCGTGCGCGCGGGACCAACTCCTGTAACTTGGCGGCGATCTCCCAGATCGTCTCCACCCGGTTGTACACGAAATAGACTTGACCGCCGCGCTCGAGTTCCTGCTCGATGGCTGACTGGATGAGCTTGTCATCCCACGCCGCCACAACCGTCTGAATGGCCATGCGGTCTTTGGGTGGAGTCTCAATCACGCTCATATCGCGCAGGCCCACCATGGACATGTGCAACGTGCGAGGAATAGGCGTCGCCGACATGGTAAGCACGTCCACCTGCTTGCGCATTTGCTTGATGCGTTCCTTGTGGCGTACGCCGAAGCGCTGCTCTTCGTCCACCACGAGCAATCCGAGATCGGCGAACTTGATGTCCTTCGACAGAATGCGGTGCGTGCCAATCAGAATGTCAATCTTGCCGGCTTCCGTCTTCTGCAGAATCTCTTTCTGCTGCCTCGGACTGCGGAAGCGGCTGATCATTTCAATCGTGATCGGAAACGCCGCGAAGCGTTGCTTGAAGGTCTCGAAGTGCTGGAACGCCAGAACCGTCGTGGGAGCAAGCACCGCAACCTGCCGATTATCGCTGATCGCCTTGAAAGCCGCGCGCATGGCGATTTCTGTCTTGCCGTAGCCGACGTCGCCGCAGAGCAGGCGGTCCATGGGCTGCCGCGATTCCATATCGTGCTTCACGTCGGCGATGGCCAGCTCCTGGTCCTCGGTTTCGTTGTATTCGAAGGCGTCTTCGAATTCTTTCATCCATTCATTGTCGGTCGGGAAGGCGTGCCCTTCGGCGGTTTTGCGTTCCGCGTAGAGCTTGAGCAGCTCGTCGGTCATATCCTTCATGGCCTTGCGAACGCGCGCTTTGGTCTTGGCCCAGGCCGCGGTGCCCAAATGATTCAACGTCGGCTTGGCGCCTTCCGCCGAACGATATTTCTGGATGAGGTCGAGCCGGGTGAGCGGAACATACAAACGAGCCGCGTCCGCGTACTCCAGCAACATGAACTCGGCGTTGCCGTCGCCCTGATTGATTTCTTTCAGTCCTTGATACTGTCCAATGCCGTGTTCCACGTGTACGACATAGTCCCCCACCTGCAGGTCGCGGAAATCGGAGAGAAAAGCAGAGGTCTTCGACTTAGACCGCTGCGGACGGGAGACGACGGATTCCGATTCATCGAACAGATCGCGTGCGCCGAAAATAGCGAGGACCGCGTCGGGCAACGTGACGCCATCGGGAACGTAGGCCTTCACGAGAGTTGCGGTTAACACTTCCCCAGCGAAGTATGCGGTTTCATCGGCGTAGCTCTCGCCACCGCGGGTGCGGCTGCCCAGGCGGAACGAAACCGCGTACTCACTGAAAATATCCGCCAGACGTTCGACCTCTCCAGTGTTGGGCACGGCGATCAGCACGCGGCGGCCCTCAGCGATATGCTTCTTTACTTCTTCCAGCATTGCTGGGACAGCGCCATGGAAACGAGACGCGGGTTGCGTATGGAAGGCAACCGATTCGCTCCCCTTGCTGCGTTCGATCTGCAGATGTTCGAGATTGGCGCCTGGAATAGTTTCGATCCTTGACCACCATTCGTCCGGCGCCAGGTAAAGATCGGTCGGCACGACGAGGTTGCCGATTTCGCTGCGCTCGTGAGCTTCCTGGATGCGTCCCCAAGTGTGTTCAAACTCATTCTTCACGTTTCCTGGTTCGTCAATGACAACAGGTGCGTTGCTGAGCAGATCGAAAATGCTGCGATCCGCGCCGGCCACCGGAGCGTAGAACTCCCAGCCAGGGAAAACCGTTACCCCGCCGGAGCGAACCGCTTGTTCGACCACTTCTTCCGCCCCGGTAATCCGCTTTCCGGAAAGACGGGCATGAATGGCTCCGAGAATGTCCTCGCGAATCGGAGTTTCCGTGAGGGGCAGCAGCAATGCCTCATCCACCGGGTTCGATGACCGCTGCGTGGCCGGATCAAACTTCCGGATGGATTCAACTTCGTCGCCGAAAAACTCAATGCGTACCGGGCGGTCGGCCTCGGGCGAATATACATCCAGAATGCCGCCACGATGCGCATACTCGCCGGGCATTTCAGCGACGTCAACCGCCATGTAACCGACGGTGTTCAGGTGAGCCAGCAAGGCGTCAATATCCACCGTCTCGCCCTTGCGCAAGGTGCGCGCCAGGTCGGCATAGTATTCCGGCGAACGCAGGCGCAGCGCGGTGGCGGCCACCGGGGCAACCACTATCGAGGCCACTCCGGTGGCGACTTTCCACAAAGCGGCGGCGCGCTCCTCCTGAATCTCCGGATGCGGCGACAGATTCTGAAAGGGCAAGACGTCGCGCGCTGGCAGCCGGACAATCGAATCGGGATCGGCTCCGCCACTCAGCTCGGCAAAGGCTTGCAGCACCGGCACTAATTCCTCAGCGGCGCGGTTATCGGACACGACGACGATGACGGGTCGTGCGGCGGCTTTTTGCAGCAGAACGAGCAGCAAAGCCTTCGCGGTGGGAGCAAGACCGGACACACCAATCCGCCCCGTGCCCTCTTTCAGATGGGAGGCAACACGCGAGAAGGCGGGCAGGTTTTCCACGTCCACGAACAGGTCGCGGACGAACGGCAGGGCCATTGCTCTTTCATTCTAACAGGGGGCATAGCTCCGGTTTGTCCTGTGCGGCTCTGGTCTCTGTGGTTAGCATTTGCACCGGAGGTCACGGCAAGCACAGTGACTGGTTGCAAAGTCATGTCTTTGACGGCAAGCTACTAGCCATGCCGGAACTCCCGGATATCGCCGCTTATATCGCTGCTCTCGAACCGCGCATCGTGGGGCAACCGATTGTGCAGGTGCGCCTGGCCAGTCCTTTTCTACTCCGCACCGCACAGCCTCCGATCAGCGCGGTCGAAGGAAAGGTCGTGCGCCAACTGCGGCGCATCGGGAAGAGAATCGCAATTGGCGTGGACGCGAATCTCTGGCTGGTTTTGCATTTGATGATTGCCGGGCGCCTGCACTGGAAACCGGAAGGGGCCAAGCTAGGAGGACGCAAGAGTTTGGCGGCTTTCGATTTTCCTAATGGGTCTTTAGTTCTGACAGAAGCCGGCGCCAAACATCGCGCGTCGCTGCATGTGTTCCGGGGAGAAGATGCGCTGCGGGCGGTGGATGCGGGAGGCATTGACGTGTTCGCGAGCGACTTGGGCGCGTTTCGGAAGGCGCTTACCGCGGAGAACCGCACACTCAAGCGGGCGCTGACCGATCCGCGCATTGTCAGCGGCATCGGCAATGCTTATTCGGATGAAATTTTGTGGGCGGCACAGCTCTCTCCGATCACTTTGACTAGCAAATTGAACCCGGAAGAGTGGGAGCGGTTGTTGGCCGCCACGCGCGAGACTCTTCAGCTTTGGATTGATCGACTTGGCGCAGAGGCGAAGAGCAGCTTTCCGGAAAAAGTCACCGCGTTTCGAAAAGATATGGCGGTGCATGGAAGGTATGGACAGCTGTGTCCGCGATGCAGCGAGAAAATTCAGCGCATCCGCTACGCGGACAATGAAACCAACTACTGCGCCAAGTGCCAGACGAGCGGACGGGTTCTGGCGGACCGAAGTTTATCGCGATTGCTGCGAGGGGATTGGCCTAGGACGTTGGATGAGTTGGAGGGGTTGAAGAGGAGGTAGCCTCTCATACTGAAGTGGAGGACCCTTGGGTTCAACGGATGCCCCAATTACCAAAACAACTTATCACTACTCGTGCTCGAGCGGCAGTAGCAGTAGGCGTGACGGGATTCGTCCTTGCTCTCGCAATTCGGGATTTGCTGCGACCCCATACAGAAGACGGATGGCTTTTGCCGATGAATTTCATGCTCCATGGGTGGACACTTCTAGCGGCGAACCTGGCGTTTTATTCCTATCTCTGCTGGCTGGGGTTCTGGCTCATCTTTAACGCCCGCGGAAACGAGCGTGGTGTGATGGTGGGGTGGTTTGCGATGATCTTGCTGTCTCCCCTTCGGAGAGTGCGCCCCGATTGGACACTAGCGATCAACTATTTCAACGCCTTCTCACTGGCCGTCGCAGTTCTAGCCGCGGTGTCGTTATTCCTGCATCTATCAGCTCAGGACACCGATGCCCAATTGGGCGGGAACGGTCAGCAATAACGAGTCCTTCCCTTCGCTATAATTGGAGAATATGGCCACCACGCCAGAAACCACCATCGCGGCGGGCAGAAGTACGAGCCCGTCAGCGGGCTGGAAGTCCACGTGCAACTGCTGACCGCGACCAAGATTTTCTGCTCCTGCTCTACCCATTTTGGCGATCCTCCGAATACGAATGTTTGCCCGGTTTGCCTCGGTCTGCCTGGCGCGCTGCCGGTGCTTAACAAGAGAGCCGTCGAGTTTGCCGTGCTCGCGGCAATGGCGTTGAACTGCCGCATCAACGAGACTTCGATTTTTGCGCGCAAGAATTATTTCTATCCCGACCTGCCCAAGGGCTACCAGGTTTCGCAGTTCGATAAGCCGCTGGCGGAATTTGGCTGGATTGAGATTCCGGGCGCGGTGGAACCAAACGCATCGGCATCACGCGCCTGCATCTCGAGGAAGACGCAGGCAAGAGCCTTCACGAGGGCTTTCCCGACGCTTCAGAAACGACGGCCATCGATCTTAACCGCAGCGGGGTGCCGCTGATTGAAATCGTCAGCGAACCCGATATCGCTTCGCCCGACGAGGCTTACGAATATCTCACGCGGCTGAAGGAAATCATCCTGTACACCGGGGTGAGCGATTGCAACATGGAGGAGGGCTCGCTGCGCTGCGATGCCAACATCAGCGTGCGTCCGCGCGGACAGAAAGAATTTGGCACCAAGACGGAGGTCAAGAACGTCAATTCGTTCCGCTTTATTCGCGAGGCGCTGGTTTACGAAATTGACCGGCAGATTGAGGTGATTGAAGGGGGCGGTAGGATCACGCAGGAGACGCGGCTCTACAACTCGAATGAAGGCAAGACCTACAGCATGCGCTCGAAGGAGCAGGCGCACGACTACCGCTATTTCCCTGAACCGGATCTGCTCCCTTTGGTGGTGGATGAAAAGTGGCAGTCGGCGATTCGGGCTGCTTTGCCAGAACTTCCGGAGGCCCGGCGGAAGCGCATGGTGGCGGACTATGGCATCACCGAGCAGGATGCACAGGTGCTCACGCTGACGAAATCGCTGGCCGATCAGTTTGAGGCGGCGGCGAAAGCCGCAAAGAGTCCCAAACGCGTGGCGAATCTGGTGCAGAGCGAACTGATGGGCCGTTTGAAGGCCAAGGGATTGGAAATCGAGCAGTCGCCGATTTCCATGAAAGGCGTAGCGGCCTCGGCCGATCTGGTCGAATCGGGCGCGATCTCGGGAAAAATGCTCAAGGATCTTTACGAGTTATGCTTCGAGCGCGGCAAAGATTTTTCAGTTGTCTATGAAGAAGAAGGACGGCCGGAGCAGTCGCGCGATACTTCCGCCCTGGAGAAGATCATCGATGAAGTGATCGCGGCGAATCCCAAGCAGGTTGAGCAGTACCGCGCGGGAAAAAAGACGGTCATCGGGTTTTTCGTCGGCCAGGTGATGAAGGCCTCCAAGGGCCAAGGGAATCCGCAACTGGTGAATGAGCTGCTGGCCAAGAAGTTAGAATGAACGTCGTGTGCCGGGTCCGACCCGGCTGGGCGACCGGTCAGGCCCGCGGCTTTCCTCTCGTGGAAAAGGCAAAACAGCCATTGATGTAGCCGCGGATTTCGCCTGCCTGATCGGGTCCAAGACTGGTCCTGCACAACTCGAGTAACCCTTCGGACAGTGACTTCCGTCATCTGAAAATCAGGCTTTCCCCCGTTACCATAAGCTTGTCGAAGTGTGGGCGCGCGGAGGCTCTGGCCATGAAGAAGTGGAAACTGGACCGCATCATCAGCATTGCTACTCTGGTCACGTCAGTCGCTGCGTTGGCGCTGGTGCTGAAGCGGCCGGCTCCTGTCGCATCGCCGCAAAGCCCGGCGCAGGCGGTGGCTAACGCGCAATCGTTCCAGGAAAAGCTTGCGCAGCTGGACGAGCCGGTCAGGCAACTCCATCTCAGCCTTCTCAGGCGCCAGAGCCAGGCGCCGGATCGCAAGAGACCCAGACGTCGGTTCCCGGTTCTCAGTTCTCAGCCCCGGCGCCGCAAGCTAAGCCTTCTCCCGCGCAGGTTCACATTACTTCGGACGAGATTACAGCGGCGCTGGCGCAGGCGTCGGGCGCTCTCTCCGCGCGGGCAGCTCTCGGCCAACAGCGATCTCGGCGCGATGCCCAACATTTTGGATCAGCAGGTCAGCTTCGACGGCGATCAGGCGCATGGGCAATTTCTGGTCAACGTGGCGGGCAAGAATGTCTGGATTACCGTCTCTGGCCGTCTGGGATCAAAGGATGGATATGCAACCTTCGATCCGACGGAATTCAAAGTCGGCGATTTGAATATTCCGGTCTCGCTGGTGAACGGAGCCCTGCAGCAGCGGTTGTCCGAGCAGCGCGACCGGCTCAAATTGCCGGATAATGTCGGCGGTGTGCAGGTGGAAAACGGACAGCTGGTGCTTACGCAGAAGTACCGAGGCTTCAAGGCAATCCTGCGGCGCGGCCATGTCCGCATACCACTTCCCCGAATCTTTTACGATCCGCTTCTGCGTCTTGTAGTCCACGTACACCAATCCCAGCCGCTGGCTGTAGCCTTGCTCCCATTCCAGGTTATCGAGCAGACTCCAATGATGATAACCGCGGACATCGGCTCCCTGGCGAATGGCGCTCGCCAGCGACACGAGATGGGCCTTTACATAGCGAAATGCGCCGCGCATCATGAATCATTCCATCGACGCCCGGTCCGTCGTTGTATGCGGCGCCATTCTCGGTGATTTCAATGACCGGGACGCCCGTAGTCGCGTGTGATGCGAGTCACAATATCGTACATGCACTTTGGCCAGACCTCCCAGCCAAGATCGGTCCTCGGGCCCGGCGGTGCCGCGATTCATTTTCGCGGGCAAAAACCAATACTGCGGGTTGAACAAGCGCTCGCCGATGCCGGGCGCGGAGACAATCGTCCGGTCGTAGATGTTGATGCCGACGAAGTCCAGCGGCACCCGCACCACTTCCATGTCACCCGACTTGATGCCCATCAGATACGACGGAAAAATGGGAAACGCATCCGGATAGCGTCCCTTAAGAGCAGGTTCGAGGAACCAGACATTGCGAAACGCGTGAGCCCGCGCGGTGGCGAGTTGATCCGCCGCGGAATTTGTTGCCGGCTCGCATGCCGACATATTGAACGCTGAACTGATACGAGCCTGCGGCCGAACCGCCTTAACCGCGCGGAATCCCTTGCCCTGCGCCAGATTGGCGGTGTGCGTCGCCCGGAGCGTATCGGTCAGGCTCTTTCTTCCCGGAGCATATTTCCCGGTGAGATAGCCATCGGTGGTAAAGGCCACCGCTTCGTTAAGCAGAATCCAATCGGTGACGCGATCGCCGAGGGCGTGCGCCACCATTGCCGCATAATCGGCGAAGCGGTCGGCGGTCTCGCGATTCGGCCAGCCGCCGGCATCCTCTAACGCCTGCGGCAGGTCCCAGTGATAAAGCGTAACCAAAAGCCGGATCTTCGCTTCCAGCAGCGCGTCCACCAGGCGGCTGTAGAAATCAATTCCTTTGGCATTGGCTTGGCCCGCGCCGGAGGGTTGAATGCGTGGCCATGAAATCGAAAAACGGTAGCTATTCAGATTCAGTGATCGCGCCAGCGCAATGTCCTCCCGCCAGCGGTGATAGCTGTCGCAGGCAACATCTCCGTTATCGCCATTGGCGATCTTACCGGGAGTGTGCGCAAAGCGATCCCAAATGGATTCGCCTTTGCCATCTTCGTTCCACGCGCCTTCAATCTGGTAGGCGGCCGTTGCCGCACCCCACCAGAAATTTGTCGGGAATGAAAGAGAAGTGGCCAAAGTTTCTTTGGCAGAAAACAGATTTGCCGGGGCCCTGCGCGCCGCAAACGCGACTGCACGGCAAAAGCAGCGCCCAGGGCGGACTTCAGAGAACTCTCGGCGAGTGCGATCAGAAATGAAGAATCTCTCCTTCAGGGGAGTGAACTCACAACTCAGAGTCACTCGCCCAGCGGACCGTCGAACAACGGCCATAGCTGATTACCAATCACGCGGTACACCGTGAACGCGCTGGCCGAATCGGATACTTTCCGAAAAAGCAACTCTCCACGGCCGTCTCCATCGGCGTCCACCGCGTCGATAAAATCGTAGCGCGGCATCACGTCCAGATGGCGTGCATCCGTTACGTTCGAAAATACTTTGTGCAGATCGCCATAGATATCCTGACGGGCCACGAGCGTGACCATGTACTGCGATCCCGTTTGGCTCTGGCCTGGCTTTTTCGGCATTTGCGCGTTCGCGTTCAAGACCAGCACCGGCTCATTGCTGCTCGACAGATCCATTACGTGCAGTTGTACATCGCCAAAGGCGGGTTGCGGCGGCTTGACGGACGCGCTGGCGCCACGGTGGGCTGGAGTCTTCGCCGGGGCCGGTGCGCCAATGGTGGCGGCGGCAATCTCCTTCTCTCGGGCCGCGATCTGGTCCACAGCCATGGCCAGAATTCTTTTGCGGAACTGCTGCTCCTGCTCCGGCTTCATCGGGTAGAGATAGGAGCGAGGATCCGGCCCGCCCGCGTCGGAGATCGCTGGGATAAGCTGAACTGCGCTGGCCGCCGCGGTTTTCACGGGTTTGGACGCGGGGGCCGCAGCCGCTGGCGGAGATCCTTTTGCTGAAGTGGGCGCGGTGCCCGCCGTGGTGGTTGACGGACGCTTCTTCGGAGGCCTGCCGCGACGCAAGGTGGGCCGGTCGGGATCCTGTTCCGCCGCAGCCTCGGCTGCGTCGGCGACGGAGGTAGCATCCGGAGTTGTCGCTGTGGCGGACGGGGCGGGAGGCGGCGAAGTTGACGCCGGTGCACCCAATGCGGGCGGAGGAGATGCTGGCGTGGAGGATGCCGGGTTTGGGGTTGCGGGCGCGGATGATGCCGGCGCCGTGGACGCGGGAGTTGTGCTTTGCGCTGGCGACGAACCGCCCGCCGGGACCGCTGGCGGTGTTGCCGCAGGTGTCGCCTGCCTTGGTTTTGCGCGCCGCAGAACGGGCGGCCCATCGGAATCTTCGAGATCGCGCGGTTTCGATTCGGCTTTTAAGGCGGTATGCGCAGGCCTGCTTCCCGCAGGCATCCAGGTTCCAGCTCCGTCCCAGGTATTGTTCGGGCCCTCCACCGCATTGGCGACGGTGAACAATCCTAGCGAAGTTCCGGCGCGCTCGCCTTCATACACGGTGCCCGACTCTAAGGCCATCGGTATTGGCGCAGCCTTGTAGGCGCTGGCATCGTAGAATTGGCCGTCCACCTGAATGACCACCGGAATCAAATGAGCGGCGCCGTTGGGCGCGATCTCTACCAGAGCCAGGGCGCGTGGGCCTTTTATTTTTTTGGCGGGAGTCTTGTCTGTGCGTCGTGTCCGGCGCCGTGGTCGGGTGCTGCCTGCGCCGTTGCGCCCAACAAGGGCACACACTCAGCAGGATGACGGCAACCGCGCAGTTACGATATAACGTTCGAGAAGCCGAAGGAGGGACTGCCATGGATACTAATGATAAAGCTCCCGCGTTTACTTTGCCCGACCAGAATGGTAAAGAAATGTCGCTCAAGGATTTCCAGGGAAAGTATGTGGTTTTGTACTTTTATCCCCGCGCCGACACCCCCGGATGCAGCGTCGAAGCCTGCGAATTCCGCGATTCCTACAAGAAGATCGAGAAGACGGGCGCGGTGATTCTGGGCATTTCTCCCGATACCCCGAAGGCGCAGAAGAAGTTCGAGGAAAAATTCGATCTCCCCTTCACTCTGTTGGGCGATGCCGATAAGAAAGTCTGCAATCTCTACGGCGTGATTCAGGAAAAGAACATGTACGGGAAAAAAGTCATGGGTGTGGCGCGGACCACATTCGTTATCGGCCCCGATGGCAACATTAAGCACATCTTCCGCAAAGTGAAACCGGAAGGACATGCGGCCGAGGTGCTGGAATATTTGAAGAGCGCGATGAAGGGCGCTGCTTAGTCTTTAACTCGGCGACATGAAGACCAGCCTTTGCCAATCCCCTGCCACGCAGCTCCTACGACCGCGATCCGCGCCGGGTGAGCCGCGATTTGCTGGGCAAGGTTCTAGTGCGGCGCGAGGGACAGAAGCTTCTTGCCGGGCGGATTGTCGAAGTTGAGGCCTACCTCGGGAAGAACGACGAGGCCGCGCACAGCTATGGCGGCAAAACCGCCGCAACGCCGTGATGTTCGGCCCTCCCGGATATTGTTTATGTCTATTTCATCTACGGCAACCATTATTGTTTCAACGTTTCCTGCCTGCCCGATGGCGAGGCCGGCGCGGTATTGTTTCGCGCGTTGAGCCACTCGCGGGCATGGCTGAGATGGCGCATGCGCGCGGGATTGGAGAATGACCAGCGATTTGCGCGCCTTAACCAGCGGCCCGGGACGTCTGGCGCGAGGCCTTCGGCATCACGCGGGAACGCGACAACGGCAAGGACTTGACGAGCAAAGCATCGGATCTGTGGATTGCCGATGACGGATTTCCGCGTCCGCGTGTGCTGATTACCCCGCGAATCGGAATTACGAAGGCTGCCGAGCGGCCGCTTCGCTATGCCGTCGCGGGAAACAGATTCGTTTCAGGGCGGATGCTCCCGGTCAACGAAAATGCGCGCGCCAAACGTGCGTCCCGTTCGCTGTGAGGCGCGCCGGAATTCCCACAATGCGCCTCCGACAAATGCCGCGATGACGAATACAAGCAGCCAGGCCGGCGGGTTCTCGAACAGAGAAATGGGGTCCCAACCGATGGCATCTGTTTCGCTGCCGGCGTGAGAACTCAAAGCCGCCAATACAAAATAGAGAGCAAGACCACAGAGCGATAAAACCGCTGCACTGGCCGCCGCGATCAATCCGACCACCAAGCTCTTGAGATATGTCATGCAGTCCGAGTTTCGGAATCGACTAGCTGGAAACCGGCAAAACCCTCCGCGAGGAGCATGTTGTCAATCAACCGCGTTGTCCCGACAAACGCTGCCACGGCGACCAGCGCAGGTCTGCCAAGTTCATGCAAGGGCTCGAGGGTCTCCGGATCCACAATCTCGAAGTAATCGAGCCGGACGCCGGGTTGTCCGGAAAGCGCGCGGCGGCCGGTCGCCATCAGGGTATCAGGGGCACGCTCCCCCTGGGCATAAATTGTGGCGACGCATTCTAAGGAGCGATGTAGCGCTAGCGCTGCCTTCCGCTGCTCGGGATCGAGATACGTGTTGCGCGAGCTCATCGCCAGCCCGCCGGGCTCGCGCACGATGGGGTGAGCCACAATTTCGACCGGCATTCGCAGGTCGCGCACCATGCGACGGATGATCGCCAGTTGCGCCGCATCTTTCTGCCCGAAAAAAGCCAGGTCGGGCTCGACGATATGGAACAGTTTCGCGACCACTGTAGTAACTCCACGAAAATGGCCGGGCCGCGACTTTCCGCAAAGCTTCTCGCTCAGACCTTCGACCGCGACGAAGGTGACCGCTCCCGGGGGATACATTTCTTCCACCGGCGGCGCAAAGATTAAGTCAACATTCTCTTTTTCCAGCAATTCGCAGTCGCGCTCCAGGCTCCGCGGATATTTGGCGAAATCTTCGCTGGGCCCAAACTGGGTCGGGTTCACAAAGATAGATACGGCCACCAGATCGCAACGCGTCTTAGCCGCGCGCACCAGCGCAAGGTGGCCTTCATGCAGAGCGCCCATGGTCGGGACAAGGCCAAG
This sequence comes from uncultured Acidobacteriaceae bacterium, assembly GCA_963697035.1. Taxonomy (GTDB): domain Bacteria; phylum Acidobacteriota; class Terriglobia; order Terriglobales; family Acidobacteriaceae; genus PALSA-270. The sequence goes on from CAVOMN010000007.1 coordinate 573,126, forward strand.
GAGCTTGCCCTCACGGCGCTGGGCACGCGAGGCTGCCCGCATCGCATTGATGGTTGTAAATGTTTGCATTTTGGGTAATGCCAGAGTCTAACGGCTCAGCGCCCGTTTGCGATCAAGCACCGTCTCGAGTGCAGCTCGCGTTTCTTTCGGCAAGTGATAGGACTCTTCATCCGAAGGATATTTCCTGGCCTGCACATCCGCCCGGAAGCGCTGTGCTGCTTCTGTAATCAGTGCCGCCGCATCGCCATAACGCCGCACGAATTTTGCCGGAGCGCCCGAAAGTCAAATTCAACAGGTCATGGAAGACAAGCACCTGGCCGTCGCACTCCGGACCCGCGCCAATGCCGATCGTCGGGGTTCCGACTTCGGCGGTGATCATGGCCGCGACCTCGCGCGGCATGCCTTCGAGATAAATGCAGGCTACTCCTGCGCGGTCGAGGGCGACGGCGTCGCGCATCAACTGTTCGACATCGCGTAAGCGATCTTGCCTTGCACTTTGTATCCGCCCATGGCGTTCACCGACTGAGGAGTCAGGCCAATGTGTCCGGCGACAGGAATTTCCGCGTCAATGATGCGGCGAATCAGGTCTACGCGCTTCTCTCCGCCTTCCATCTTCACGGCTTCGACGCCAGCCTTCTTTCACGAAGCGCGCGGCATTACGGACCGCCTCTTCCGGATCACGTGGTAAGAACCATAAGGCATATCAGCGATCAGCAGCGCATGCTTTCACTCCGCGACGCACAATGCGCGCGTGATGCAGCATCTCGTCCATGGTGACGGAGAGCGTGTTGTCGTAGCCAAGCATGGTCATGGCCAGCGAATCGCCGACTAGAGACCATGTCCATGCCGGCTTCGTCCACCAGGCGGGCGGTGGCGTAGTCGTACGCCGTCAGACAAGCGATGGGTTCATGCCGGAGTTTCTTCTCGCGGAGAGAAGCGATGGTGTATCTTGAGGCGAGGTTCGCCGATCGGGGTGAGACTCACGATGTCCTCCAGTGCCCCTCCGCCTGGGCGGATAGAGCCTGTCCACATCCAAAACTATTGTAATCCGCAGGGGAATTATAGGTCGATGGAATTTGGTTCGATAGGGTTCACCCAAAGTCGCGACTGCGAGTCGGTTGGTGTTCGCAGTGATCGGTCCTTCTAGCTTCGGAAGGATACTTCCGCTACCCTATCGACGTGTCGGTTTGCTGTTCGCCCGAACCAGGCTGTATAAGCGGCCTCATCGAGGGTGCCTCGCGGCAAGGCTGAAAACCGCCTGTGTAGTTTCCTCCTCAGTGGGCGAAGAAGCTAAAGCCGTTGAGTTCGAGGAAGAGGATACCGACCACAAATCCTGCCCGCTTGTTGCCGTCAATAAAAGGATGGTTACGGACGATGCCGCCGTGTAGAGCGCGGCCATCTCAACCACGTCAGGGGAGTCGGCATAAGCGTGGTGGTGGTGCGGCCGGGCCAGAGCCGATTGCAGAAGCCCTTCACTCGCGCAGTCCCGGCGCCCCCGTGGACGGCCAAGAGGCGGTCGTGGATGGCGAGGGCATCGTGCTCTTCGATCCAGACCGGTTCCTCCTCTTCACTTTCACTTCGACAGGGCCTGCAGTGTGTTGCGGTAGCGGCCCATGATTTCCTCAGCTTTTTTCATTTTCTTCTCGAATGCCGGATCGTAAGGCGTGAGCCGGTAATCGCCCTCCGCCGCCTCAATCAGGAAAAGCCGTTCGCCATCGTGGGTTCGCAGATGGTTGATGACCTCTTTTGGCAACACGACGCCCAGCGAATTGCCGAACTTGACGCGACCTTGAGTTCCACCATGCATCCTTCATGTTATTACAATGTAATAACATTTCAATTGGTATCGTGCAGGGGAATGGCAGCATCAGCGCTGAAGGCATAGTGGTGCTCATTGGTGATTGCGCAAGGGACCGGTCGAAGTGGATACACTTCCAGTCGACCTGACCGGGCGAGGGCGGCTGTCCCTGTGATTTACGCGCTGGCCGCTTCCTGGCTGCCCAGCGGCAGGAAATACTGCGTCCCTTTGATCGGGCGCGGAGACTTTGCGCAGCAGCTCCTGCAAGTCTTCATTCCGCTCCACGAAGTCAATCTCCGAAGTATTCACGATCAGCAGGTCCGACGACGTGTAGTGAAAGAAAAAGTGCTCGTAGGCCTTGACCACTTCCTCCAGATAATCTTCGTTGATCGCTTTTTCGCCGGCGGCATTCTTTTTCTTCAGCCGCTTTTTCAGCACCTCGGGAGTGGCTTGCAGGTAAATCACCAGGTCGGGAGTCGGGAGTTGCTCGCGGAAGTAGTTGTAATAGCGGTTGTAGGTTTCGAGTTCCTGATCGGTCAGGTTCAGGCAGGCGAAGAGCTTGTCTTTTTCGAAAATAAAATCGGCTGACCACGGTTTTCTGCGAACGCGCGCCGAGATCAAGCGCGCGCAACTGCTCAAAGCGCCGGATCAGGAAGGCGAATTGCGCCTGGAAGGCGGCTCCGCGTTCCCCTTCATAAAAGGCCGCAGAAAGGGATTGTCCTCGGCTTCGATCACGCGCTGCGCGTTCAGCCGCTCGGCCAGAACCCGCGCCAGCGTGCTCTTGCCGACTCGAATGGGACCTTCCACTGCGATATAGCGGGGAAGTTCGAAGAGATTGGCCATGGGTCAGGGGAAATTGAGCTTCGCTTGGCAGAATATCCCGGCGAGCGCGAGCTGCAATTGGGGAAGAGTTAACAGGGAATCGTCGATTGACGCTCTTCAATTGCCTTTTGCTCAATAGAGCTGCGGCGAGCAGTCGAAGAGTCTGGCGATCAGCTAGAATTCCCTCCATGCTCGGTCCTGCTCTCACCGCTGCCGGCGTGCCGCCGTCGCTGCGGCGGGCTACCAGTCCATGGCGCCGACCGGACAGTGGTATGGGCGACATTTCACCGGGCTGCCGCGGATCAAAACAGCTTGCTCTTACCTATGACGACGGCCCGAACGATCCGCACACACTGCGGCTGCTGGAGGTTCTCGCCAAGCATGATGTGCGAGCCACGTTTTTTCTCATCGGCCGCTACGTGCAGCAGCGGCCCGATATCGTCGCGAGATCGTGCAAAGCCCGGCCACGTGATCGGCAATCACACCTTCACTCATCCCTTGCTGATTTTCAAAAGTCAGCGGCCAGATCAGAGACGAATAGAGGCCTGCCGGCGAGCCCTGAGCGATGCGGTCGGCGAGCACTCCAATCTGTTTCGTCCTCCCTTTGGCGGACGGCGGCCGGCGGTGTTGCGCATCGCGCGGCAATTGGGGCTGCAGCCCGTCATGTGGAACGTGACGGGGTACGACTGGAATGCGCCTTCAGCCGAGTACATCGAAGCAAAGTCACGCGGCGGGTTCGCGGCGGAGACGTCATCCTGCTGCACGATGGCGGCCATATGCGATGGGCGCCGACCGCTCGCGCACGGTGACCGCGACGGAACGGCTGATTCGCCGTTATCAAGGCGGAGGGATACGAGTTCGTGACCGTCGACGGAAATGATGGATGAAGCGCTGGCAACTGAGACTCGTCCTCGGAGCCGCGATTCACCGCTACTGTACACGCTTTCACGCATGTCCTGCTGGCGAAAAGCCTGCTTCGCCGCCGCAATGGTACGCTGAACGTCTTCTTCTGTATGGGCCGTGCTCAGGAAAGCCGCTTCATATTGCGAAGGCGGCAGGTAGACACCATGATCCAGCATGGCCCGGAAAAAACGGCCAAAGGCTTTGGTGTCGGATTTCGAGGCGGACTTCCAGTCCGTCACCGGTCCCGCGGTAAAGAACCAGGTAAACATCGAGCCGACCCGGTTGGCAGTCATCGGCACGCCGGCCTCTTTCGCGGCGGCCGGCTACTCCGTCCACCAACTTCCCGGCCAGCTTGTCCAGTTGCGGATAAATTTCCTTCTGGTCGATCGCGCAAGTGACTGAGGGTGGCAATGCCGGCCGCCATGGCCAATGGGTTTCCCGAGAGCGTGCCCGCCTGATACATGGGCCCGAGAGGCGCGACCAGATTCATCATTTCGTCGGCGCCGCCGTAAGCGCCGACCGGGAGGCCGCCGCCGATGATCTTTCCCAAAGTCGTCAGGTCGGGCTGAATCCCATAAAGCTCCTGGGCGCCACCGAAAGCCACCCGGAAGCCCGGTCATCACTTCGTCAAAAATGAGCACCGACTTTCTCGCGTTGCGTGATGAGCGCGAAGCGCCGCTAAGTATCCGCCCGGAGCCCGGGACGCAACCCATATTGCCCACCACGGGTTCGACGATCACGCAAGCAATCTGGTGCCGGAACTTGGCGAAGGCCCGTTCGACCGCATCCACGTCGTTGAAGGGCAGGGCGATCGTGAACTGGGTGAACTCCTCGGGCACGCCGGCCGAACCCGGAATACCCAGCGTGGCAACGCCGGATCCGGCTTTCACCAGCAGCGCATCGGCATGGCCGTGATAGCAGCCCTCGAATTTCACAACATATTTGCGCTTGGTATAGGCGCGAGCCAGGCGGATGGCCGACATGGTCGCTTCCGTCCCGGAATTCACGAAGCGGACCTTCTGCATGTGGGGAAAGGCGGCGAGAACCAGTTCGGCGAGATCGGCTTCGGCGGGGGTGGATGCGCCGAAGCTCATGCCATTGCGCGCCGCGGCGGTAACGGCTTCCACCACTTCCGGGCGCGGCGTGCCCGAGAATGAGCGGTCCCCAGGAGCCGAGGTAATCAATGTATTCGTTGCCGTCCGCATCCCAGATCTGCGAGCCCTGGCCGCGAACAATAAATACCGGGTCGCCTCCCACGGCGCCAAAGGCGCGCACCGGAGAATTCACGCCGCCGGGAATCAACTGCTCGGCGCGTTTCTGCAACTCCCGAGACTTCTCGGTTTTGCGGGGCATCAGCTTTTCTCCTCGCGCATCGAGTACTATAGCAGCCGCAAATTCACTGGAAATTCATAATCTTGAAATAGTCCTGAAATGGCAACAGATAGGTTTATTTCAGTACGCCCTTCTAACCGGGAGGGTTTAAGGACGGCCTCGGGGGGCTCCGGGCTGTCCTTAGCTTTTTTGGGTCTTGCAACTTTTGCGCTCCTCCAACATCAGACACCTATACCGGTGCGCTAAGATTAACTATAGTTTATGTCCTGCTTATATACTGAGGCTAAAGCAGCGCGATTCGGCAAATCCGCCGGATCGGCATCCTGCAGATTTGCGCGGAGGGAAGGTCCAATTCTGAAGACCGACTCCATTTTTGTGTTTGGCCGGAGCCGGCCTGCTGGCTCTCTGCACGTCTGTTCAGCGGGGATTCTGTCAGACCGGCGGCCAAAGCTCCGCGCCAACTCAAACGGACGACGATCCGATCGTCACGATGTTCCCGCATTCCGATACGCTCCCGCTACTGGATCTCCGGGCAGGACAACGTCATTTTTCAGTACCATCCGTCGTTTGACGCAAAATTCAGCGGTCCAAACAGCATGCGGACACGCGCCGACAACGCCGTTTCTCACGTCGGCACGTTGTTTCTCGGATACGAACTCACACACACGACGGAAGTATTTGTGGACATCGAAGAAGCCGGCGGCGGAGGCCTGAGCGATGGCCTCGGTCTTGCCGGCTTCACCAACCTGGATGTAGTCCGCAATCCTTCTGCTCTCGAAGGCGCCTTATTTTGCCCGCGGCATGATTCGCCAGATCATTCCTTTGAGAAGCAAAAAAGTGGAGTCGCAACGAGGCCCTTTCAACCTGGCTACCTCGGTACCCGTCCGCCGCCTGGAATTGCGAGCCGGGAAGTTTGGCACGGCCGACTTTTTCGACGTCAATGCCGTGGGATCCGACAGCCACTACCAGTTCATGAACTGGACCATCGATAACAACGGCGCCTACGACTATGCCGCCGACACACGCGGCTACACCTATGGGGTGATGGCGGAGTATTACGACCGCGACTGGGTCTTCCGTTTCGCGGAAGCCTTAATGCCCAAGGTCGCCAATGGAATTGACCTAGTGTGGAACCTGCGCCGAGCCCGCGCGGAAAACTTCGAATTGGAGTTGCATCCTGGCATCGCGGGTCAGCACAATACATCGATTCGCCTGCTCTCATTCATCAATCACGCCAACATGGGCTTGTACCAGACCGCAATCAATAACTTTCTGGACGGGCAAACACCGGCGCGGCCCGAGATCACTGCCCATCCGCTGCAAACCACGATCAAATACGGCTTCGGCGTGAACCTGGAGCAGGATTTTTCCCATCACCTCAGAACCTTTGCGCGCGTGGGATGGAATGAAGGCCAGCATGAGTCCTACGCCTATACGGAAGTGGATAACACCATTCTTTTTGGCGCGGATTTAGCGGGCTACGACTGGCACCGCAAGCTCGACAAAATTGGAGCGGCCTTCGTGTCGAACGGAATTTCTTCGGTGCATCAGCGCTACTTGCAATTGGGTGGCCTGGGTTTTCTGCTGGGGGACGGTAATCTGAACTACGGGCGAGAGAACATTTTCGAAAGCTACTACACCGCTCACGTCTGGCACGGCATTTTTCTCGGGCCCGATCTGCAGCACATCGACAATCCGGGTTATGACCGTGTCCGCGGGCCCATCTGGGTGGCGGGAACGCGCTTTCATCTGGAGTTCTAGACGACTATACGAGGCCTTTGACACTAGGGCTTGGCGGAAGCGCCGGAAGCTCTCTCCAGCGGGACTTCAAAATACATCAGTTCATTTCCCTGCCCATTATGTACCCCCGTGAGATAGAGGTGAGCGCCAGCCAGGGGCGAGGAAATCCCCTGCACATCGAAGAACAAGAATCCCGCCTGCGTACTGTGCGGTTCGACCGCTTTGGCGGCAAATTGGGCATTTTCGATTTCGTCCCGGGTTTGCTGTGCTCATTCCACCTTTAACTTTCTTAGTAGGAAACGGCAACGGATAAGTCGTGGCCGACGAAGTATGTGGATGTGCGATTCTGCGAAAGATATCGTCGGGCACCGCCGTTAGAAGTTTTATGCGGTCCCCGGTTACCAGTTCCGCCTTCAGGCCACTGAGAGAAATCGGCTGATCGCCGTCATTGGTAATAATCAGCAGAATCGGTAACATGCCGATCTCACGATAGTTGACGGAAAAAATGCGCGCCTTTTCGGGAGTGTCGTAAGCGTCCGCGGCCACGGTGGCAGCTTCATCAGTATGTTCATCATGCGCGGGATAAGTCCTGGCAGGTTGCACAGCCGGCATCACGAACTGCTTGGCCGCCCAGCAAACCGCGACCGCAAAAGTTACCCACGCGGCTGCAATCAGCGGACGAATTGCGCTGCGGCTTGGCCTACCACCGAACATAAGCTGATTATAGGATGCAAAGGCCGCAGGCCGGGGTACCTGATGGCTGCACAGGTCGCCAGCGCGTAGAATGTCCCTTCTCATGTACCTGCTGTACAGCGGATTGCTGGCGTTAGCTTTACTGGTAAGCCTGCCCTACTGGCTTATTCAGTGGTTGCGCCATGGCAAGTATCGCGCGGGCTTACGCCAGCGCTTAGGACAGGTGCCTCCAAGCTGGCCGAGGGATCTCCGCGTCCCGCGATATGGGTTCATGCGGTTTCGGTGGGGGAGGTCCTGGCGATCAGCGGTCTGGTAGCGGAACTGAAGCAGGCATTTCCGCAACATCGCGTACTGCTCTCGACCACCACCGCAACCGGCCAGGAACTGGCGCAAGAAGCGCTTTGGCCAGGACAATGTTTTCTACTTTCCTTTGGATTTCGGCTTTGCCATCACAGCCCTATTTGCGCCGGCTGCGGCCGGAGTTGGTCGTCATTGCGGAGACTGAATTCTGGCCGAACTTTCTGCGGTTGGCGCACGCTGGCGGCGCACGTATCGCGGTCGTGAATGCCCGCATCTCTGACCGGTCGCTGCCCAACTACCGCCGCTGGCGCAGGATTCTCACCCGAGTGCTGCGGCTGGTGGACATATTTCTGGCGCAGACCGAGGAGGACCGGCGACGTCTGCTTGCCATCGGCGCCCCGGCGGACCGCGTTCAGGTAAGCGGGAATCTGAAGTTTGATGTTCCTATGCCCGCGCCGCCGCCCATCGTTGCGAAACCTCCGCGCTGCTCTTCAAACAGCGCAAGCCAACCCTGTCATTGTCTGTGGCAGCACGGTGGAAGGCGAAGAAGAGATGCTGCTGGACGCCTTCCAGAAGCGTGCTCGAAAAGTATCCCCAGGCCGTATTGATCCTGGCGCCGCGCCATCCCGAGCGTTTCGCCGGAGTTGCGCAGTTGCTGGAGAAGACTGGGATTCCCTTTTGCGCGCCGCTCCGCCTGGGACGGTGAAGCGCTTTGCGGCGGGTGTTGCTGCTGGACAGCATCGGCGAGCTGGCCTCGATTTACGCGCTGGCTGATTTGGCCTTCGTTGGCGGCAGCCTGGTCCCGACGGGGCGGCCACAATATTCTCGAGCCGGCGCAACACGGTGTCCCCATCCTGGTTGGTCCCCACACCGAAAATTTCCGCGACATCATAAGAGCTGTTCCAAGCTAACCGGCGCCGTGCGCGTCATTGAGCGGGCGGAGCTTTCCCGGGCTCTTGTCGAATTGGCCTCCAATGAAGCGGAACGCAAATCGCTCGGCCGCCGCGCGGCCGAAACTATGCGGGCCCATACCGGCGCAACCCAGCGAACCCTGAAAGCTCTGGAACAATTACTACGTCCTCCATCCCAGGTAGCGCTCAATTCCACATTGATCCCGAAGGAGGGTGGCATCGCCACGCCACCACAATGAGCGCTCGTCGGCTTGAGTCTGCTCAGCTCGCTCTTCGGCCTGGGGGTGCGGAGCCGCAATACGCTCTATGATCGCGGCTTGCTTCGCGCGCGGCAGCTGCGTGGGCCGGTAATCAGCGTGGGAAATTTGTCGGTAGGAGGCTCGGGCAAGACGCCTTTCGTCATGCTGCTGGGCGAGCTGTTGAAAGAGCGTGGCATCAAGTTCGACATCCTCTCTCGCGGCTACGGACGCGCAGACCACTGGCGTCGCGATCGTGGATCCCACCGGCTCGGCGCGGGAGTTCGGCGACGAGCCCTGCTGATGGCGCGGCGGCTGCAGGTTCCGGTGGTGGTGGGCGAGGATCGTTATCAGGCCGGGCTGCTCGCGGAAGAGAGATTTGGAGCGCGACTGCACATTCTGGATGACGGCTTCCAGCACCGTGCGCTGGCTCGCGATTTCGATATCGTCCTGGTCACGCCCGAAGACGCGCAGCGATCGCCTGCTTCCTCGCGGCCGCCTGCGCGAGCCGCTTCAGTTCTTTGCGCCGCGCCGATGCCGTGGTGCTGGTCGGCGGCGCGACTCTGGAATCGTTTCCGCTTGCGGGCAAAGCTCGTGTGGCAAGTGCGCCGGGGGATCCTTCGCCGGGATGTTCCGCCCGGCCCGTGGCCTTCTGCGGCATTGCCCGGCCGCAGAATTTTTTCCGGCAACTGCGTACCGCAGGAGTGGAACCCGTCGCCGAGGCCGTCTTACCGCGATCACCATGCCTACACCGAGCAGGATGTCCAGGAGTTGCTGGAGCTGCGCCCGCCGCGCGAAGGCGGTGGATATGTCACCACGGAAAAGGACGCGATCAACCTCGGCGAGCACTTGTGTCGAGCTGCAGCCGCTGGCGGTGGTTCCGGTGCAGATGAAGCTGGTGGATGCACCTAACGCTGTGGATACCCTGCTGCGCGTCGTCGCAAGGCCGCAAGCGCGCGGCGTGAGAAAATCTTCTCGTCCCATGAGCAAGCATTCCAAAGAAACGGAGCGGCTGCAGAAGATCGTCGAATCGTTCCCCAATGTCACGATCACCGTGGTCGGCGATCTGGTCGCCGACGAATTCATCTTCGGCGAAATCTCCCGCGTCTCTCGCGAAGCGCCGGTGCTGATCCTCCGCCATCGCGAGCGCACCGTCAGTCCCGGGCGGCGGCGCCAACGCCGTCAACAACCTCGCCGATCTGGGCGTGAACGTGCTGCCGGTCGGAGTGGTGGGCGATGATGAGCCGGGCCGGTCGCTGCTTGCGAGGTTTCCGCCACAAGCACATTCCGCTGAGCGGAGTTTTGAAGGACAAGAGCTATGCCACGGTAACCAAAACCCGCATTCTCGCCGGCATGACCCATACCTGGCGGCAGCAGGTGGTGCGCGTGGACCGCGAGCCGGAAGCTGAGCCCAACGCCATCTGCAGCGCGAGTTGGTGCTGGCCGCGCGGGAGTATGCTGCGCGCCTCCGATGCGCTGCTGATCTCCGATTACGGCTACGGCGCGGCGACGCCGGCGATTCTGAATGCGATCCGGGAAAAGGGCGGAACAAGCGGCGTGCCGGTCGTGCTCGACTCGCGGCATCGGATGCTGCAGTATTCCGGGGTGACCGCGGCCACGCCCAACGAGCCGGAGGTGGAAGAAGCACTGGGATGCAGATTGGCCAGGATTGGTCGCGGCTGCGTGCAGGCCGGCGAGCAGGTCATGTCGCGCATGAAGCTGAAATCGCTGCTCATCACCCGCGGGCACGATGGCATGGTCGCCTTCAGCGGGCGGCACAAGCCGGTGGACATCCCGATTTTCGGCTCCGACCAGGTAGTCGACGTCACCGGCGCGGGCGACACCGTGATCGCCACCTTCACCGCCGCCCTGGCCGCCGGCGCCAGCACCGAAGAGGCGGCCCATCTGGCCAATTATGCCGGCGGCATCGTGGTGATGAAGCGCGGCACCGCGACGGTGTCGCGCGCAAGGAACTGCTGGCACGCGCTCGAACAGCGCTCCGCCGGCCAACGAGATCCCATTGAGCAACCCAGAACGCAAGATTCTCGATCGCGAGCAATTGCGGCAGCGTGTGGCAGAATGGCGGCGCGCGGGCGAACGAGTCACGCTGGCCAATGGATGTTTCGATCTGCTGCACGTCGGCCACGTGCGCTATCTGCATGCGGCCAAGGAATTGGGTGGGCGTTTGATGGTGGCCGTCAATTCCGACGAGTCGGTGCGCGCGCTGAAAGGCGAAGGCCGTCCGCTCATGCCCGCCGCGGAGCGTGCGGAGATACTGGCGGCGCTGGCGGACGTGGACGCGGTCGTGATTTTTTCCGAGCCCGATGTCCGCGGCCCTGATTCGCGAAATTCGCCCCGACGTTCAGGCCAAAGGCACCGACTATACTGCCGAAACCGTGCCCGAGCGCGACGTGGTGGTGGAATGCGGCGGCCGAGTGGAAATCGTCGGCGATCCCAAAGATCACTCCGCCACCGAGATCATCCGCACGCGGCTTGGCCGCCGGCGCCCATGAGCAATTGCCGGTGAGTGAGAATATCCTACGCGCATCAGCGCCTGCACATTCGACGCCTGCTGATTGTGCGGCTGGGCGCCATGGGCGACATCATTCACACTCTGCCCGCGGCTGACGGCTTTGCGCCAGCGGTTTCCTCAAGCGCAGATCGGCTGGGTGATCGAAGAACGCTGGGCGGAATTATTGTGCACTTTGCCGACCCCTCGTTCCGGGTCTCCGATCTCCGCAACGGCCGCTGGTGGACCGCATTCACACCGTGAACACCGCCAGGTGGCGCAAAGCGCCCTTTTCGTTGCAAACCTGGCAGGAGGTGGCCGCCGCACTCAGCGACCTGCGGGCTCCCGCATTACCAGGTTGCCGTGGACTTCCAGGGTGCGGCGCGCTCCGCGCTGATCGCGCGCTGGTCTGGAGCCGCTGCTATCTATGGAGCCGCGCAGCCGCGCGAAAATGTCGCGAGCATGTTCTACACTCGCACCGTGATCGCGCAGGGAGAACACGTCGTCGAACAGAATCTATCGTTGGCGGAAGCCGTGGCCGGAAATCCTCTAAGAACACCGGGCGTAGAATTTCCCCGCGATGAGTCCGCCGAGGAAGGAATGCGACCGCAATCTGCGACAACAGGGCGTGCAGAAGTTCGCAATCCTCAATCCCGGCGCCGGTTGGGGAGCCAAGCGCTGGCCGGAGCAGCGATACGGAGCGTCGCACAGCGAATTGGCGAAAGATGGCGTGAGTGTGCTGATCAATTGCGGTCCGGGTGAAGAGGATCTTGCTCGTGCAGTGGAAGAGGCAAGCGCAGGGACTGCCAAAGGCACCCCAGTTCGCTCATCTCAGCTCATCGCGTTGACCCGCCGCGCGCCTTTGTTCATTGGCGGTGACACTGGCCCCATGCATCTGGCGGCAGCCTTGGGGGTTCCGGTCGTCGCCATCTTCGGTCCCACCAACCCCGCGCGCAACGGGCCTTTTGCAACACTCTGTCAAAAGCATCGTGCTGCGAAGCGCATCGAGCATCACTTCGCACGCGCGTCGCGCAGCAACCGGAAGAAGGACTGTTGGAAATCACGCCTGGACCACGTGGTCGCGGCTGCTCGCCAGACTGCTCGGAGATCCGCCGTGGCTAGCTGGTCCACAATTGCGCGCCACATCCGCGTCCCGCTGGGATTCGTTTTTGCCGCGCTTTACTTCTGGCTGGCAAAGCCAACCGTCACCTCTATGCTTCTCGGATTGCTGCTGGTCGTTCCGGGATTGATGCTTCGCGCATCTGGCTTCCGGGCACGTCCAGAAAAATGAACAACTCGCAACGTCCGGCCCCTATGCGTACACGCGCAACCCGCTTTACCTTGGATCTTTGATCCTGGCCTGTGGCTTTGCCATCGCCTCGCAGAAGCTGGTGGGTGGTGGTGTGCATTGTCGGATTGTTTTTTGTCATTTATATTCCGGTGATCCGGGCGGAAGAAGCATTCCTGCGTCAGCGCTTTTCAGAGTTTGAAGACTACGCCGCAGCATGTGCCCAGCCTGCTGCCGCGCTTAAGCGCGCTTGACCGGACGCTCCGGTTCATTTTCCTGGGATCTGTATTGCAAGCACCGGGAATACAACGCGCTGCTGGGCGCGGTTGTAATTGCAGCGGCCCTGGTTGCCAAGCTGATTTGGATGAAGTAATGGGAAGTGGCGTGAAGCATCTCACTGCAGCCGAAAGCGCTCGTTCATCAACCGTTGCAGGCGAGGTTTGTAGAGAATGTCGTAAGCGAACTCTTTTTCCGGAAACATGGCGAGCGCCGCGCGTTTCGCTCCCGCCGCCAACTCGGAAGCTTCTTCCACGGTCAGGTTCGGGTCCTGGCCGATCACCGACATCACCATGCCGATCATGATCTGCAGCCGCCGGATCTTGCGCGCCTCGTCGGCCGCTTCGCTCAAGTCACTGGTTCGTGCGCGTTCACAATTTTCCATGGGCCTGGTCCTCACTCTAGCTGCAAACCGCGTTGCTGTTGGATGTGCGATCCAGCCAGCGCGATGCTCTCAACACGCTACCAATTCTGGCGCATCCGGTATTTTGGCGGCAAATGCCACCGGCTGCTGGCCTTCCGTCATTCCCGCTGCATCGAAACAAGGTGCGGAGAGTTACAATCACCTGGGCGGAGGACTCATGGTCGGAGGGCACAGGCGAGACCGAAAGGCGTTCAGCGCCCGCAGCCGGATGAAAAACTGGTGCGGGTATTCGATGCCGAACAGGAATCTGAAGTCATGGTGGTGCGAGGTTTGCTGGAGTCGCAAGGAATTGAAACGAACGTGACAGCATTGGATGCGCCAGCAGGATATTCTTCCCGGCGTCGGCGGCACGGTCATCCTGGTCCGCGAAGAAGATGCCGCACAAGCCCGGCAGATCATCGAAGAGTACCGCCAGGCCCCAGCGAGATTGAAGCCGATGACGGCACAGGAGACTCCGACGACCGGGACTACTGAAGATCCGGCACGCGAGGGCTGACATTCTTGCCGTCAAGATAGAACGTCACGGCGCCATCCAGGTCGGTGCGGTAGGTCGCTACGCCGCGATTCTTCCAGCCGTCCCAGCACTTCCGCCCGCGGATGTCCGTAAGTATTTCGCGCTCCCACAGAAATCACCGCAAAGCGCGGGTGCACCGCCGCCAGCAAGTTCAGGGATGGTGGACGTGGCGCTGCCATGGTGGGCAACTTTCAGCAAGTCGGCTTGCGGCTCCTCATCGGCGATTCTTGCGCTCGGCGGCGCGCTCCGCATCGCCCTCCAGCAGCGCGGAAGTGCCTCCAAAACTGACCTTCATCACGATGCAATCGTCATTGGCCCGCCAGGCAGTGGCTTTCCGGATCGGGTGCCGGTGCGAGAATGCGGACACTGCTGCCGCCCATCTGCAAAGTCGTCGCCCGCCTGTGCGAGACGACTGGAATGCGCCAACTTCCCCGCCTCGCGCAATACCGCCTGCAATTCCGGCGAGGGTGAGTCCACCCCCAGCCAGAGTTCGCGGGGATGGAAGTTCGCCAGGACGGCGCCCATGCCCGCCGATGTGATCCGCATGCGCGTGCGTGACCACCAACGGCGTCCAGGTGGCTGATGCCGCGCGACCACAGATAGGGCGAAACGACATCTTCGCCGATATCCAGGTCGGAGTGCATCCAACGCGGGGATTCCGCCGGCATCCACCAGCACGAGGCGGCCTTGCGGCAAAACAAGCAGGATCGAATCGCCCTGGCCGACATCAATCGCGGTGACTTCCATCGCTTTCGCGCGAATTTGCGGATGCGGCGGGACCGCGTAGATCCAGACGGCGCTGGCCGCCATGATCGCCAAACCTGCCGCGGCGAGATCGCGGCCGGCGGCGGATCAGAATCATGGCGAGAACAGAGCGCGCATGTTCCAGACGATAACAACGCCGGGCGTGGGAGTTGGCACGCGGGCATCGGCGAGCCGCAGGCCGCCCATCCAGCGCACCGTGCCGCTCATAGCCTCCAGGGCCAGTCCGGCAATCAGCGCGGGAACCTTGGCCAACATCAGCGAATACGTAGCTCAGGCCACCGCGCACGATTGCGGCCACCATAATGATTTCGGTCAGCGGCACTGCCAAAATATTGGCAGGCAACGCCACAACCGTAGCACGGTGAAAATAAATCCGCCATGGGCACAGACCAGTCCCACTTGAATGACGGTGGAGATCAGCAGAAACTCGCAAGCCATCAACAGGCACGCGTGCATCAGTTTGCCATCATGTTGAGCGGATTCCGCCTCCCAAGAAACGCGCCAGCCGTCCCGCGATCATTCGCAGATCGAGCCTCCACTGCGCCATGGCTGGCGGCAACGACGATGTCGTAGCTGATGCGAATCCAAATGCCGCAGGCCGCGTGAGTAGGGCTGCGTGGTGCGTTCCAGAAGCGGCATGGCAATTCCTGCGATGATCAGCACACAAAGAAAGCTGAGTTGAAAGCTCGCGCCCCAGAATGTTTTGGGATCAATCGCCAGAAAAACGAGCGCCGCCGCCCCGATGGCATTGAGCGTCGACCGCTGCCGGTAAAGCAACCTGGCCGCAAGATAGACCGCCAGCATCAGAGCAGCCCGCCAAACCGGCGTGCCAACATCGGTCACGAGCGCATAGCCGACGATCAGAAGAATTGTGACGGCGCTGGCCGCTGCTTCGCCGAGGCGCAAGCGCCGCAGCAGCCAAAATGCGGCCAGCGCCAGAATTCCGACTTTCAGTCCCGATACCACCAGCACGTGATAGGTGCCGGAGCGCTGGAAATCCGTTTTAAGCGGACGGCCCAGGAACGACTCTTCGCCCAGCAGCATGGCGTCTACCAGCGCGGCTTGTTCGGCCGGCCACACCGCCTGAATCTTCCGCGCAATGCTGCGATGAATTCGCGTGCGCCACAACTCCATCCGGCTGCCGGCGAAGCCCGGCAGCAACTCCACCTCTGGGGCCTTGCTGGAGCCCAAAGCGGCGATTCCCTTGATCCGCCAGGTAACCTCGATAGTCGAAACGCTCCAGGATTGCGAAAATTGCGCGGCGCATAAAGCTTGGCGGGAAATCGCAGCCGCTCCCCATATTGAAAAACGGCGCGAGTCGGATCTCGGCAGTCCGGTTCCTTGCTATAGATTCCGATTCGCAGGCCGGCGCGAACCGGAGATCGTATTGCCTCTCGATGATACATCTGTTCGGTTTCAACGTCCAGCGTTTGCCGGGATTCCCCGCGTCCCTCTGGCTGCAGCGTGCCATCGGTGATGGCGTGAGCCGTAACTGAAACTTCCTCTGTCTCCGCGGAGGAGAGCAGCCTCGCGCCAGTTTCTGCTGGGCTGCGAACCTGAATGGCCAACGCGCCCGCCGCGCAAAAAGCGGCCAGGCCAAGTGCGAAGGCGGCCCAGGCACGACGCCGCGCGAAATACAGCTCCAAAATGCGCTGAATAGGCACGCTGCCGACAGCCACCAAGGAAGGAGGCCTCCAGAGATATCCGCCGCAGACAATGCCACGTGCCAAAGGCAAGCGCAGCCCAGAGCAAAGGCTGGCGGTCAGCGGCGCGGAAGCGGGGAAGCGGCGCGGCTTTCGGATTCACAGGCGCAATCGTTTCAAGGCAACCTCGCGCTGCGATGGGACACGGTGTGCGAATCGCACCTTCGGCCGTGGCCCTCAGTCACTCAGCGAACCAAATGGAACACGCTCTCCAAGTGGTAGGTCTGCGGAAACAGATCCACCAGGTGAGCCTGCTCCACGCGATATCCCGCAGCCAGCAAGCCGCCGAGATCGCGGGCCAGGGTCGCCGGATCGCACGAAACATAGGCGATGCGCGGCGCTCGCAGCGCCGCCAGTCCTTTGATCACACCTGATCCCCAGCCCGGCTCGCGGCGGATCCACTACCACTAGGTCCGGCCGCTGACCTGCCTTCTGCAGATATTGCTCGCTGCTGGCCCGGACAGCGGTTACATTCGCTGGAGAATTGTGCACCAGGTCGGCATGGGAAATCTGTGACGCATTCAACAGCGATTACCTGTGCAAATCGCTGGGCCAGCACCGAGGAGAACAGCCCCGCACCGGCGTAGAGATCCAGAGCGCACCTCCCCGGAGGCGGGACCGGTCACCAGATCCACCAACTCGTCTATCAAGTGGCGATTCACCTGAAAAAAGCCTCCGGCAGCTCACGCGGTAGGAGGCTCTGCCTTGTCCGGTAAGCCAACTCGCTCACTCCGGAGACCGCTACAATCCGGTAGCGGTTCCCCGTGACCTGTCCGCTCCGCCGGGCTCACCGCCGACCACGCCGATAACTCGTGGCAGGGCCTCGCTGAATTTCGTCCGCCATTCTGCTCCGCGCTTTCTGCGGCAGCTCCCGCGCTGCACAGACAATTCGACCAAAAGCTCCGAATCTTCCGCGTTAGCGAAGAATTCGACCTCGTGCAGCGGGAGCGCGCTCTGGCTGTCGCGCCCCCATTTCCAGAACTCGGCAATTGCCCGATTGATCAGCGGTGAACTGATGGGACACTGCTCGACCGGGAAGCAGTTCATGCGAATTGAATTTGAAATAGCCGAGCGCAAACTCCGGGTCCAGTCTGAATCTTCAGCCGGCTGCGGTTGCGATAATTCCAGGGCGGAGAAGGATGGACGATCAGCTCCTGATCCAGCTCCAGCTTGGCGATACGCCGGAGATTTTCCTTCAGGATGCCGGCTTTGATTTCAAGCTGATGCTCGTAGCTGGTGTGCTGATAGTGGCATCCGCCGCAGCGCTGAAAATAGGGGCAGGCTGGCATGCGATCCGCTGAGACGAAGGCTGCAGGATTTGGTCTCGCGCGCGCCCGCGCGAATCCCGGCTTTTCTTCGGTCAGCGTGGCTTCGACTGTTTCGCCGTCCAGAACGAAAGGCACGAACGACAGCTTTCCCGCGGCCGTGTTCATCGGCGGGCAATCGCGCCAGGCCATCGCCGCCATAGACGAGTTTTTCAATGGTGAGATTCAAGTAGCTGATTTAACCACAGCGAATACAGGGAGCACAGCGGCACCGAACTGCGAATGGCACGTTACATATAAAACAAACTCAGTCTCGGCACGCCATACTTTTCCAGCAAGCCGCTTGTGCACGTATTGCTTCATCAGCTGATCGATTTGTGCCGCCGGCATTTTTCGCCGGTAGGGTGACCATGGCGCGGTCGGCTTCGCGCGCGCACGGTCACGATCTCTTCATCCGGCGTTGCCGCCAGCAGCACCGCAAATAATTTTTCTTCCAGCACGGTGAGCCGCCGCTCCAGATCCTCCAGATGCGGCAAGGATCGTTCTTGCTCTCAAGCTCAGCGGCCAGCTCACGCAGGTGTCGGCCGTCTCGTGCGCTAGCTTCTGGCAGGAAATTCCCTTCCCTGCGGGCAATTCGCCGACTCAAGTTGCTCCGCGTTGCGCCGAAGAAAAGCTGGCAATCTCCGCCGCTGTCGAATCCCTGCCGGCCTCTGCTGCTGCTCCTCCGGCGGCGCCCGCCCACCGCGGCTTCTTTCATCTCTTCCGCCGCCGCCAGCACTTCCTGCGCGCAATACGCCAGGCTGTTCACTTTGCGTTGCGATGGCCGCTTCTCGTAGCGATCGAACGCCGCATCAATGCCGCGCAGCACCGCCTGCAAGGGGATGCCCGCGTCTTTCCAGGTCTCGATCAGCGCCCAGTCCAGGGTGGAGAGCAGCAGAATTCCGCCGCGCCGGCGCTGAAAACACTCCTCAATTTCCGTGAAGTAATTGAAGTAGTTTTCCACGGCGGGCTCAGCGCGGACGCGCCTTGCCGGGCCAAGGCTTTGGAGTGGAAGCTGTTCCTCCGCGGTAGGCGCTCGCCGCGCCTTCGCCGGCGCAGGCTCCGCCGCGGCTTGGCCGACGCATTGCGCTCCCAGATAATGCGCAGGCCTTCGAGCGTGAGAAAGTCATCCACCTGCTTGATGTACTTCGAACCGGTCCCAATCAGCGGCGCCAGCCCGCCGGTCGCGACCACGTTGGTTTCCTCGCCCAGTTCGCGCCAGACAGCAATTGCAGAATTCCATCCACCAGTCCCAGATAGCCGTAGTAGAGGCCGGACTGCAAACTGCCCACGGTGGTGGTGCCAATAATCGCGGCGGGTTTGCGCATGTCCACGCGCGGCAGGCGCGCGGTGCGCTCAAACAGCGCGTCGGCGGAAATTCCAATGCCCGGGGCAATGACCCCGCCCTGATATTCGCCCGTGCCGAAACACAATCAAAAGTAGTCGCCGTGCCGAAATCCACCACCACGCAAGGCCCGCCATACTTCATGAACGCGGCCACCGCATTCACAATGCGATCCGCGCCCACCTCCGCCGGATTTTCATAGAGCACCGGCATGCCGGTCTTCACGCCGGGCTCGACAAACAGCGGCTTGGTGTTGAAGTAGCGTTCGCACACTTCGCGCAGCGTGGAGTCCAGCGGAGGAACCACCGAAGAAATCATGATCCCGCGAATGCCCTTCGCTTCAAGGTTGGCCATAGCGAACAAATTGCGGAACAGCACGCCGTACTCATCCACGGTTTGGGTCTTGATGGTAGCCACTCGCCAGTTGGCCACCAAGCGCTCGTATGCGGCGCGCTTCGTCGGCAGCGCCATTGTCGCCGGCATCGCGCTTCGAGCGCGTCAAAAACGCCCAGCACCGTATTGGTGTTGCCGACATCGAGAACCAAAAGCATAGATTTAGGCGTTACAAGCTCGATTCAGAGCAGCTGTCACCGTACCGCTCAGCACCCGTGCCGTCGAGCCTTCCGCCGGTCTCGCACCCGCAAGAAGCCGTCGCGCATCCAAGCCGTCCGTTACACCTTCGAGGCCGCCATTCTCCTCGATCCGCACCTGCCGTCCGCGCACCGATGAGGAGTGCTCCTGCAAAACGCCGCAGAATGGACTCGCGTCGCATCCGGCTTGCCCAGCAGATCGCGGTATTCGCGATCCAGCGATTTTAGCAAAGCCGCGCACAGTTCCACCCGCGACCACGGCGCTGCCGCTGGCCATACGCAACGAGGTGGCAATCTCTTGCAAATCCGCCGGGAAATTCCGTCTGGTTGACGTTGATGCCGATGCCAATGACCACATAACGCACCCGCGTGGCTTCCGCATTCATTTCGGTCAGAATGCCGCAGAATTTCTTGCCCTCGATCAGCAGATCGTTCGGCCATTTCAGGTCCGACTTGCAGCTGCGGAGTCGATTTGCTGCACCGCCGCATGCACCGCCAATCCCGCGGCCAGCGAAAGGATCAGCGCTTCCGAAGGCGGCAACGGCCGGCCGCAGCACCACCGAGCAATAAATCCCGTCCGATTGCGCGGAATGCCAGGAATGCCCGCCACGTCCGCGCCCGGCGCGTCTGCTGTTCGGCGAGAA
This sequence comes from uncultured Acidobacteriaceae bacterium, assembly GCA_963697035.1. Taxonomy (GTDB): domain Bacteria; phylum Acidobacteriota; class Terriglobia; order Terriglobales; family Acidobacteriaceae; genus PALSA-270. The sequence continues at coordinate 593,223 of CAVOMN010000007.1, forward strand.
ACACGCTGCCCTCGGGCGCGCCCGCGCTGGCCGCTTCCATGGCCGCCGTGTTGGTCGAACCGATCTTGAAGTAGTGATGAGATGCTGCCTGAGCTGAAGATTGTTGCCCGGCGCAAGAGCCGGCGCCAGCATGTCGGGCAACAGCAGATCGGGCACCGCTCTTCAGCTGATAGCCGGTCGCCGGATGCCCGGCAATCTCCACGCCCAGAGTGCGCAATTGTTGGATCAGCCGCCAGACTTCCGAGCGGCTCGCGCCAATTTCCTCGGCCAGCTTGGTCCCGCTGACCACCATGGTGGCGTGATCCACGAGCAGGCGGACAATCTGTCCCAGACGGAGATCCGTCTTCTGCGGCGATGTGACGGAGTGTGGCGCGGGCGACCCCTGCCCGCGTTCGGCTTGTGGCTGTTTTCTTGATGCGGGAATTATGCGGCAGGCGGCCGAAACCACAATTGCCGGGATAAGCTTGCTACACCTTGTGAATCCTCCGTGTCCGCCGGGAATGAGTGGTTACGCCGGCACAACCCGCAGACTGATATCCACCGCATGCAGCCGAATGGGTCAGCGCGCCCACGGAAATATAATCCACCCCGGTTTCCGCATAGGCTCGGACGTTCTCCAGCGTGATGCCACCCGAGCACTCCAGCGGAATCCGCCGGTCCAGTGCCGCGCAGCAGCGTTCCACCGCCCGTTTCACCTCATCGACCGGCATGTTGTCGAGCAGAATCGCTTCCGCGCCGTGGGTCAAAGCTTCTTCCAACTCGCGCGGCGAACGCACTTCGATTTCGATCGGCTGCTCTCCGCGCCGGTTGTGCAGCGTGCGCTCGAGCACCGGCACAATGCCTCCCGCCAGCGCAATGTGGTTGTTCTTGATCAGCACGCCGTCGGAAAGATCCAGCCGGTGATTATGCCCGCCGCCGCAGCGCACCGCATATTTGTCGAGCATGCGCAGGCCGGGCACGGTCTTGCGCGTATCGAGGATCTGCCGCCTTCGTGCCCGCGACCGCGTCCACAAACTTGCGGGTCAGCGTGGCGATGCCGCTGAGCCGCTGCATAAAATTCAAAATCACGCGCTCGCAGGAAAGAATCACCCGCGCATTGTGCCGGATCACCGCCAGCCGGCTGCCCGCTGTGCATGCGCACCCCATCAAAAATCTCGGGATGGCTGGTGATTTCGTAGTGCGAGGTCACCGCGCCGTCGAGCGCCGCATAAACATCCAGAATGCGCGGCACGCAGCCCAGCCCGGCCAGAATGCAATCCTGTTTGACCAGGATGGTCGCCGTCGCCCGCTGCTTGGGATCAATGCAGGCATAACTGGTGGCATCGCGCGTGGCCCGGTCTTCGAGCAGCGCGTTTTCGAGGATCGCGGTAATGCGTCGGCTATTCCAGTCCATAGGTCAGTCGTTGGTCGTTGGTCGTTGGCAAGCTCGCGTAGGGCCGCCCTCTGTCCGCCCAGTTCCCGAGCATTGTCATTCCGAGCCGTTCGCAGCCGGACGTGCTCGGCGAAAACCGCCGAGGAATCTGCTGTTGAGCGAAAGCAGATTTCTCGCTGCGCTCGAAATGACAACCTACCCGGAAGGCACCGATCACCCGCACCCCAATTCCCTCATCTTGCTCTTCGTCTTCTCCTGCAACACCGCCAACTCCTGCTGCTGCTTGCGCAAGTCCTTCCACCACATTCGCCGGAGCTTTGGCAAGAAATCCCTCATTGCCCAACTGCCGCTGCCCGCTGGCAATTCCTTTCTCAATCTTCTCCAGTTCTTTTTTCAGCCGCTCGCATTCCGCGGCCACGTCAATCTTCTTCTCATAGACTACGCGCACATCGAAGCGCGCCGTGCTGCGCGAAGGCGGCTGCGTGGCCGCGGATTGTTCAGACTTCGGCGATGCTCTCCACGTTGGCCAGGCGTTTGATGGCGTCCTGATTTTGCTCGATCAGCGTTCGCGTTTCCGCATCGTGGGCAAAGACCTGCATCGGCACCTTGACCTTCGGCTCAACCTTCAACTCCGCCCGCAGATTGCGCACGCTGACGATCAGGTCTTGCAGGATCGCCATCTGCGTCTTCCGCCGCCAGATCAATCTGCGATTCGTCAGCTTGAGGATACGCGCGCCAGCGCGATCGACTTCAGCGGCGGCTTCGCCATCGTACATCGCATGCCAGATTTCTTCCGTGATGAACGGCATCACAGGGATGAAGCAGGCGCAAGGACGCCTCGAACAGAGTTGACCAGATTTCCGCAGGCATCTCGCGCCGACGCTTGATCCGCCTCATCGGAGCTCAGCCGGGCCTTGATCAGTTCGAGATACCAGTCGCAGAAATCTCCCCAGAAAAAATCGTAGATGCGATTCGCCGCTTCATGAAAGCGAAACGTATCCAGCGCTTCGTTCACATCCTTCGCCGCGCGGTTGAAGCGCGAAAGAATCCATTTGTCTTCAAGCGTAGCCGCCTGAAAGTCGGCATACCCCGTGCACCGGTGTCAGAACTGCTCTGAGCGGAGTCGCAGGGACCCCGTCTCGGGCCCAGCCCGGCTCGATCCGGTCCACATTCATGAACATGAACCGCGCCGCATTCCAAATCTTGTTGGCGAAGTTCCGATAGCCCTCCGTCCGGCTCTCGCTGAACGCAACATCCGTCCCTGGCGCCGCCATCGCCGCCAGCGTGAACCGCGTCGCGTCGGTGCCGAAACGCTCGAATCACCTCGAGCGGATCCACCACGTTGCCCTTGGTCTTCGACATCTTCTGCCGGTCGGCGTCGCGCACCAGCATGTGAATATAGACATGGCGGAAGGGCACGCTGTCGTCTTTCGCTGCGCGTCGCCGCTCGCCGCCTTCATCGCCGCATCCTGCTCGTGCCCCTGCATGAAGTGGCAGCCGAACATGATCATGCGCGCCAGCCAGAAAAACAGGATGTCGAAGCCGGTGATCATCAGCGCGTTGGGATAAAACACTTCCAGGTCGCGCGTCTTCTCCGGCCAGCCCAGCGTCGTGAATGGCAGCAGTCCCGACGAGAACCACGTATCGAGCACATCGGTGTCTTGCGTCAGCTCGACCCGCCGCACTTCGCGCACTTCGCCGGCGCCTCGCGCGCCACAATAATTTCGCCGCAGGCGCAATGCCACGCCGGAATGCGATGCCCCCACCACAACTGCCGCGAGATGCACCAGTCGTGGATGTTGTGCCATCCAGTTCAAATAAATCGTGCGGTAATTTTCCGGAACAATGGTGATCTCGCCCGACTCAACCGCCGCCGCCGCGCGCTCGGCCATCGGCTTGATCTTGATGAACCACTGCGTCGAAAGCCGCGGCTCGACCACGGTTCCGCAGCGGTCGCACTTGCCGAGCGGCAGCGTGTGATCCTTTTCGCCCACCAGAAAATTCCCCGCCGCCAGATCTGCCAGCACCCGCTTGCGCGCCGCATAGCGATCTAAACCCGCATACGGTCCGGCATTCGCGTTCATGACGCGCGTGCTCATCCATCACATTCGATCTGCGGCAGGTTGTGCCGCAGCCCGGCCTGAAAATCATTGGGATCATGTGCCGGCGTCACCTTCACCGCGCCGGTGCCGAACTCCGGCTGCGCCAGTTCGTCGGTGATGATCGGAATCTCGCGATTCATCAGCGGCAGCAGAACTTTCTTGCCGTGCAGATGCTTGATAGCGCTCGTCTTTCTTATTAACCGCGACCGCGGTATCGCCCAGCATCGTCTCCGGCCGCGTCGTCGCCACGGTGATGAACTCCGGTTTATCGGAGGACGACCCGATCACCGGATAGCGAATCTCCCACAGCTTGCCGGGCACGTCTTCGTGCTTCACTTCCAGGTCGGAGATCGCCGTCTCGCAGCGCGGACACCAGTTGACGATGTACTTCGCGCGATAAATCAGCCCTTCTTCATACAGCCGGACAAAAACCTCGCGCACCGCGCGCGAAAGATTTTCGTCCATGGTGAAGTATTCGCGGTCCCAATCAACCGACGCGCCCAGCCGCTTCATCTGGTCGAGAATTCTTCCGCCGTAGTGCCGCTTCCACTCCCACACCCGCTCGATGAACTTCTCGCGCCCCAGGTCGGCGCGCTTCTTGCCCTCGGTCGCCAGTTGCCGCTCCACCATCAACTGCGTGGCAATGCCGGCATGATCGGTGCCCGGCAGCCACAGCGTGATAAACCCGCGCATGCGATGCCAGCGCACGATGATGTCCATCTGCGTCTGCTCGAACATGTGCCCCATGTGCAGAGAGCCGGTCACATTCGGCGGCGGCAGCAGCAGCGTGAACACTGGCTGCTTGTCTCTCCGCGGCGCCGGCGTGGGCTGCGGAGAACAGCTTCTCCTTGACCCAGTACTCCGCCCAGCGCGTTTCAATCGCGCCCGGCTCGTAGGATTTAGGCAGATCGTGGAGGCATGTTTTTGACGGACTGCGTAGGGACGGCCGCCCTCGGCCGTCCAGGCCGAGCGACGCTCGGCAGTTATTTACGGCTAATGGCTGTCGATTGATCTTACAGGCTGCGGAAAAATACGGTCAAACGACCGGCGGGGTTATATCTCCTGAGGGCAAAATGCTCCCTCCCCCCTGTGGACTTGTTTTTGTTAACAATCGAGGTTGATTAGAAGTACAATCCTAGGCGTTCGCCCCAAATGGACTCTTCGTCTGAATTGCTAATTGTTAACAGAATTTATGGGGTGAGAATGTGCTCAAACCTCGATTCGACATCGCTGCGAAGAAGCTTCACTATCTCCTGGCACTTGTTGCGTTGTTGTGCTCCAAGTCTTTCATTGTGGCACTACCTCTCTCCAATCAAGTTCAATCCGACACGTCGACCCAACCACCGTTTCATATTCAAGTAAAGAGCAGGCTGGTCGTCGTTCGAGTCGTCGTACGGGATTCGACTGGCAAGCCCATAAAAGGTTTGCATAAAGAAGATTTTGGGGTGTTCGATCAAGGCAAAGAACAAGCAATTGAACAGTTTGATGCGGAGGACACAAATGTCTCAGAGTCAGCCTCGACAGCCGCCGCACTGGATGACAAAACGCCCGTCCCAGCCGGCGCTTCGAAGCCAACCGCTTCGGCTTCCACTCGAAGATTTATCGCATTATATTTCGACGACCTGAACACGACCGACGAAGACTTGATGCGTGCGCGAACTGCAGCGGAAAATTACTTAAATAAAAATCTACATCCTGCGGATCGTTTTGGAATATTTACTTCAGACAAGATGTTGGTCGACTTTACAGACGACCAGAATCGGCTTCATGATGCCTTAACCAACATTCGCGCCAGCTCCCACAGCCTTGCGCAAGATAAGAGTTGTCCGAGCCTATCGGACTATCAGGCGTATGAGATTACACAATTCCAACTCGACACAAGCACTGATGCCTGGAGGGCGGCGCTTGAGGAAGCTCGCCAAAGAGGTTGTACTGGGCATGATGAAGGGCTATCGCAATCTGACGACATTTCGCAGTCAACGGCAGGCCCCCAATCACGGGGAAGCGCTTCTCAGTCGGCACAAACGCTACAGCAAGGTTCCAATCAAGGCGGCTATGACCCTGCTGCAGGTCCCATTCTTGCGCTCGCACAGCAGATCGTGGAGCAGACCGCTTTGCAATCGCGTTCCAACTTACAGGAAATGGGCCAAGTCGTAACGTACCTTGCGACTCTGCCAGGCCAACGTACCCTTCTGCTGGTCTCACCTGGTTTCATGTCGCAAAACACCCAACCTGAGCTGGATCGACTGATCGACCGTGCTCTTCGCAAACAGGTGGTGATCAGCTCCATCGATCCGAGAGGGCTGGCCATGGCTATGGGGGAGACGGACATAACCCAACGTGATTACACGCCGTCGGGCACCGTATCAGCATCGTTCCACAGAATGGAAACTGCTCGGGAATTTCAAGCAAGCGATGTTATGGCTGAAGTCGCTCAGGGTACTGGAGGCGAGTTCGTTCATAACGATAACGATTTGAAAAATGGCTTCGCTATGTTGGCGCAATCGCCTATTTCTTACGTATTGGCCTTTACACCGCATGACTTAAAGATAGATGGGAAATTCCATGCACTGAAGGTTACGCTTTCAGAAGGGCATAAGGACTTCATTGTTCAGGCCCGGCGAGGCTATTTCGCGTTTAGCGACAATTCGACGACTGATGCCGAAGCTCATCAAGGCGAGAGTCCCAGCCTAGATGCGCAAACCCAGCAACGAATCCGGACGGTCCTTCTTTCCCGAGAGGATTTACGTGGATTACCAATCCAACTTCATACGGAGGTGTCGAAAGGAACGGGACCAGGAATCGAATTTTCTGTGTTAGCTCACCTCGACGCTAAATCGCTTCACTTCCATAGAGAGGGAGCGCACAACCAGAATACGGTCACCTTCGTATGCGTAATATTCGATGGCGCAGGTAAATCGGTGGGGGGTAAACAACAGCAGGCGCGGATCGATGTGCCCGACAGCGCTTTGGCACACCTATTGGAGACAGGTGTTGATGTTAGGCTCACGTTCCAGCTGAAACCGGGAGATTATACCGTGCGAGAAGTGGTCACCGATTCGGAAGACCATTCGATCACTGCTCTCTCCCGAGGTGTAAATGTCCCGCAATCCTAGTTTTCTCTTAGCAGGCGACACGGGCTCGATCGAGGAAGACTTTACAAAATATGAGGCTTCAAACTGATGTACTACAAAATGATCCATTTCGCCCCTCCTCTGCTGCTGGCGGTGTTTGCGCTAGGAACCACGCTGTCCCACGCTCAAGAGCCGAGTACGAGCGCTTCCGAGGTCAGACTTTACGCCGGTCAACATCTCTATTTCGAAGAATCGGGAGATGCGCTCGAACATACCGTACCCGAATTACATGGCCTAAAGTCTGCATCGACTCAAGAATCGCTGCCGTCCATTCTTGAGAAAACGGGGAACAAGGTCGAAGAACTCTTGACCCATCTTCCCAATCTGAACTCGAACGAGAGCGTCTCAAAAGATGAGGTCTATGACGATCCGAACCAGTCTTTGCCGGGGCATCGCCCACTTCAATCACAAGATAACCTTGGCGGTAGCTTAGGTGTAGTACCGAATCATGCAGTACCGACCTTTAATTACATGGTTTTGGTGCAAAAGACTCCTACCGGACGCGTTCTTGAGGAATATCGCACTGATCAAAAGGGCCGACTGGTTTCTGCTGGACCTGAGACTCCGATGAGCGTCGGCTTTGTTACCATGTGGGCCATTTTTTCTCCTGCCAATCAAAGAGAGTGCAGATTCCACTATTTAGGGGAACAGACGGTCGGTGGCCACGACACTTTTGCCGTTGCATTCGCGCAAATGCCTGGCAAAGTAGCTCATCCAGGGATCATCAGCTTGCCGGATGGCGGGACGATCCCAATGCTGTCCCAAGGTGTTGCCTGGATCGACAAATCCGATTTTCGTATCCTGCGTCTGCGGACAGATCTCCTAAAACCTCAACCGCAAGTGAAGGTAGATGGCCTGACGGCAATCATTCAATTTGGATCGGTGCGAATTGAAAAGCTTGATATTCAACTATGGTTGCCGGTTGAAGTGAAAACTACATTAGAGGCGGAGAATCACACGATCCGAGAATGGCACCGATACAGCAAATTCAGGTTATTTAAGACTGAATCGAGGATCGTTACGGGCCAGTAATTCGTTGTCGGGATGGATCGTGGGATCGGGAATTCCGAGTTTGCAACTCTCGTTCGCCCGCCCCAAGCGAGTAGTGGTGACTTTCCTACCTATTCCTATAATCCTGAGCGAGTCGCTCTCCCATAATGTTTTGACCTTCTTTTAGCAGGAAAAAGGGGGCTTACGAGCCAGCGCACAAATTCATCGTAAGAATTGCGCTTTACGGCTACGCCCCTAACGAGTTTTCGAATGAAGTTCTTGCGATCAAATCCGCTATCGCGTGCACATTTGTTTAAGCCAATTTCCAAGATACCTTTTCTTGACTTCGTCACCGGCAACAGCTTTCGCTGACCTACCGTACTCAGTTGCGGCAAACTCCAGAACGCTAATGTCATCGCCTTCCTCCCATTTGCGATCTGCCTCTTTGCCTATATAGCGAATTTCTCCTGCAATGACGTGAGCGCGTTGCAACAGTCCACGCGTATCGGGGGCGCATGGCGTGCCGTCTGGGGCCAAGCTTTTCGCTTCAACGTGCTCTTGATACTCGATCAAGAGACGTGCAAATTGCGAGGGAAAAACAACATTGTGCGAAAACTCCACACCTTCTTTGCAATTCGCCAGCCTATACCGATTTCCATCGTGGACATTCACACATTCCAGGTCGAACCACTGCTCTTGTCTCGACGAAAATGAACAAGCCAACAATATTTTTTCATTCGGCGGGTGGCCCCTCAAACACCCGGCGGCGTGCGCTTGCTACCCTGCATCCTCGCAAAGACGTCCCAGCGTCAGGAGAGCCCGATCATAAACCTCAGACCAGTTGCGCGCGCAGTTGATGCGGATGTAATTCTTGTAGCGCCCTGTGGCCGAGAAGATAGTGCCCGGCAGAATGCTGATGTTTTCCGCCAGCGCCGCATTGTATAGTCTCAGCGCGTCCGCCTTGGGAGGCAACTCCACCCACAGCATGTAACCGCCCGCCGGACGGCTGATCCGTGTGCCTTTCGGAAAGTACTGGGCAATCGCCTGGCGCACCCGATCCACTTGCGTCGCTAACAATGTGCGCAGGCGCTTCAGGTGCCGGTTGTATCCCCCCGATTCGAGGAACTCCGCCACTACCATCTGCTGCAGAATCGGTGTGGCCACGTTGCTGAGAAATTTCAGCCGCTCCACATCGCCGCGAAATCGTCCCGCAGCAACCCAACCCACTCGGTATCCCGGGCACAGTATTTTTGAGAACGAGGAGCACAACAGCACCAGCCCCTTGCGGTCAAACGATTTTGCGGTGCGGAGGCGCGGCGCCTGATACGCCAGATCGCCGTAAACGTCATCTTCGATCAGCGCCACATCCCAGCGTGCAGTCAATTGCACCAAAGCCTTCTTGTATTCCTCGGGCAACACGTAACCCAGCGGGTTGTGGCAATTGCTCATGGTGAGGCATGCCTTCACTCCATGCTGGCGGATGACGCGCTCCAGTTCCCCCAGGTCCATTCCATTCTTCGGGTCGGTGGGAACTTCGACGGTCTTCATTCCCAGAGCCGCCACCGCTTCCAGAAAGGCAAAATATGTGGGACTCTCCACGGCAATCACATCGCCCGGCCGGGCCACGGCGCGCAGGCTGAGATTCAGCGCTTCCATCGCACCGCAGGTAATCGTGATGTCGCGCGGCGCCAGGCTGCATCCCAGTTCATTGTTGCGTCTCGCAATTTGCCGGCGCAGCGGTTCGAAGCCCGGTGGAAAATCGTATTGCATGCTGTGCAGCGGATGCCGCCGCACCACCTCGCGCAGAATCACGTTCAAACGTTGGCTGGGAAACCACTCCGGACTGGCGTTGCCGGCGCCCAGCGGAACGTACGCAGGATTGTTCGCGGTCTCGATCACCTTCGCCAGGATCGCCCGGTTTCCCAGCGCCATGGGCTTCGGTCTTGCGGCATCCGATTGCGGTTCCGGAATCAGCTGCGAAAAGGGGGTGCGAACGTAAAATCCCGATTGCGGGCGGGCCTCTAGATATCCCCGGTTTTCCAGCCACAGATATGCCTGCAGGGCAGTCGACATGCTCACCCGCTGCTGCTGACTGATCCTTCGCAGCGAGGGCACGCGGTCGCCCGGCCGCAGCGTCCCTTTAACCATTTGCTCGGTTACGGTCGCTGCAATTCGCAGGTATAGAGGCTGGTTACTTCCCGGTACAGTTTCCACGCCTGTTAATGTAACAGATTTGGCATGACAAACTGTACTGGTTATAGATCACATTATCTAACTCTATTCAGCACAGATGAGAGAGCGGTATTGTTGCTAAAAATGCGGGGAATTCAATGAACCCAGGATAAAGCTGGCAGGAATCAATTACGGCTCGAGGAAACGGCTGCAACCGTCCTCGAGCCTGACCCAAAAGGAGAACCACTGTGAGGAACCCAATCAGGCTGTCGTGTATTCTACTGCTTTCCATCCTGCCCACGGTCGGGCAGGCGCAGCAGCGCATTCTGCTCGTGGGGGTCAAACAGGCAAAGGAGTGCGAATTTGCCACGCGCCCATTGCAGGCGGACCTCCGCCAGATCAACTTCCCGCCGAACTGGACATTCGTGGTGGCATGCAACCCCATCGCGTGGCAGGCCTTGCAGCGCATGGCCGACGCCGCGCAAACCAATACCGCCTTCACCAATTTGCATGGCAATGTGACAGTTCTTAACGGTGGGATGTACCGTGCCACATTGCCCCTGCGGGGAACACTTCACCTTACTCCCATAGCCGTGCTCGAACACGAGTTCGGCCACATCGTGTGCGCCTGCCAGGACGAACTAAAAGCAGACCGCGCCGCGGGATATCGCTGACTTGTGGCCCGCGGAGCCTGCCCCGAGCTTGTCGAAGGGTTCGCGCCCTGCTGTTGGGCGCGAACCTGGGATTCCAAGGCTCTAGATGTTCTGTGATTCTTCGTTCACGTAGCAACTATTATTTCCGTATCGTCGTCGGTGCCCCATTTCCGTACCCATTCGCCGGAGCGGTCTCACTGATCCCATTTCCCCGCAACCACTCCTTGGACTGTTCATTCCCCGCGGCGGCCGCCTTCCGGGACCAATAGATGGCGCGACCTTGATCCACGGGAACCCCTTTGCCGTCCCAATACAAGATTCCTATATTGCGCATCGCCTCGGCATTGCCTTCAGCCGCCGCTTTCTGGTACCAGGTCATCGCCTGTTGATAGTCCACCGGAACGCCGCGCCCCGTGCCATAGAAGAAGCCGATTTCCGATGTGGCACTGGCGTTGCCTGCCGCCGCGGCTTTGCGAAACCACACCATCGCCTGCTGATAATTCTGCGGCACCCCTTGCCCGTTTTCATACATGGTGCCAATGCTGTCCATCGCGGCCGCGTCCCCGGCGTCCGCCGCTTTGCGATACTTCTCCATTAGCTGCTGGTTAGTGGGCGGAGGTGCGACGATGGGCGGCAGCGGTGTGTTGTCGCGCTGCCATACCAGAATTTGCCCGATCGCATTGCTGCAGACAACGTTGTTGTTGTCGGTGAAGTGGTACGTGCCGGAGTCATTCGGCTTATCGGCGCTGGCGGTCCATTTACCGTTGACGGCGGAAAATGTCCCGCTGCCCGCAGGCATCGCCCCATTGGGAACAATCACATAATTCTTAAATCCGCCGCCCTCGTGGATCGACACCAGAGTGACGGTTTGCCCGTTGTAGGGAAAGCTGGCCTTCCACTTCCCCTGGAAACGCGCCGTATCGTTGGCCCCGTGCGCGGCGGTAACGAGTCCAAGCGAACCCGCTGCCAGCAGCATCCAGATTCGGATTCCCCTCAGTTGCATCATGATTCACCCCACTGTGCGCTATATTACCTCGGACTCCCCAATTTATTTTGTGCAGGCCCACGCAGCACATCTAGCTGAACGGCGGAAGCAACACATGCCTTTGCGAAGACGAGATTTGCTATGCGGCTCTTTCCTGACGATATTGCTATCCACGCTCGAGTCGCCGGCTTTAAGTTTCGTTCCAGCAATTTTTTCGCGTCCACCGGGGAGCCGCCTGAAAGGTGTTCGCGTAGGAGTGCCAGTTCCAGTCGCTGACAATGCTGGTGACACATGGGTTGCCGCGTGGGCCGATGATGACAATCTCTACTCGCCCTCCAACGACACCACCGGCTTTCATGAAATCGCGAATTCGAATATTGCCTTCAATCGCATTAGCGGGAATGATCCGCTGCATCTGAGCGGTGTCACCGTGAATCCCATGTCCGGCTATGGCAAAGCGGTTGAGACCGGCCCGGATGGCTGCACCTGGAAGTCCAGCGGCTGCACCTTTCTTGACGGCGCGCTGTATTGGGTCGTCGCTCGGCATCATTACGGCGATGACAGCGGAGATCCGCACCGGCGGCAAACCGCACAAAATGCAAGCATCATCAAGAGCACCGACTTCGGACGCACCTGGACACGCTCAGCGGATGCGAACTATCACGCACCCATGTTTCCGGGAAGGCGTTTTGCTACGCCATATTTCATTGATTTCGGCCGGAACCGCCCGAAGCATGGGAGCCTCGCCGGCTATGTGTACGCTCTGTCGAATAATGGTTTTTGGGACTGTGGCGACGACATGGTGTTGGGCCGCGTGGCGCGCTCCAGGCTTAGCCTTCTGAACGCTTCCGATTGGGAATTCTATACCGGAGGAAATGGGGAACTTGCGGGTTCCTGGTCCCATGACATGAATGCAGCCGAACCCATTCTTAAAGAGCCTGGCAGGTTCGGCATGACCGGCGCGGTCTACCTGACTGCACGCCAGCGCTTTTTCATGATCGGGTGGTTCTATCCGGCAGGCGGCGGAAAAATGAAAAATGCAGCCACCCACACAACGTGGGATTTTTACGAGTCGCCGTATCCCTGGGGGCCCTGGAGCCGCATAGGCTCTTACAGTCTGCCCCATCGGGATACTATTCACCTCAGGTCTGTCCCAAGTTTCAGACATCCGGAAAAGTCTTCGCTCTCGCCGCAGGGAACTGGGACAGCCCGCCAGATTATCGCCTGACTGTCGTACCTCTCGAACTTACCGGATAAGGGCGGCGTAATACCACGGAGCTGAAACTCGGGAGTTTCGTTCCTGGATCTCCCCCATCTCAATAAATCTCAAAATCTCCGGGAATAAAAAATCGTTCCCTCAGTTATCCAGAGTGCAAGCGGAAGTTTGCCTGCAAATCGTTCTCCCGTGAGGAAATATATGAAGAGAATTCTTACTTGGTTGATGAATCCACCTACCAGCGGCCCGAAGTCCATCCTGTTGCTGCGGCTCATGGCCGGCGGCGTATTCCTGTGGGAAGGCATCCTGAAATTCGTTTACGTCAACCAGGGCGTTGGGCGCTTCACCAAGCTCGGCTTGCCCATGCCCGAGTTCACCGCCACGCTTGTGGCCTGCCTGGAAATCGTCGGCGGTTTACTGTTATTGACTGGCCTCTTCACGCGCCTGATCTCCGTTCCATTCATCATCGAGATGGTCGTCGCCATCCTTTCGACCAAGATATCGCTTTACCTCGGCACTTCACCTCTGCCCCTGCCGCCGGCGCTGCCCAAGATTGGAATGTGGGTGGTGCTGCACGAAGGTCGCGCCGACTACGCCCAAATCATGACCTCAATCTTTCTGCTGATCAACGGTCCCGGCCGCTGGTCGCTGGATGCCCTGCTCCACAACCGCCGCCTGAGCGTTCGCGCCCCAATTCATGCCACGCAGTCGGCGCTCTCAACTTAATCCCGTGGCGTGCCTGTAGAAGATGTGCCCCGCTGCTCGCCGCCGTTACGAGAAGCGGGACCCTTGCAACCGGGCGGACCTCCTGAAACGGGTTGTCCGGTCCGGGGGTAGCTTGGCGTTTTCCCCGAACCTCGCTTCTGGTTTAAGCTCTTTGCACTGTGTCGAGGCCAAACGAAAGCGCTGGCGGATTCGAAGAGCTGGCCATGCCGCTCTTCGATTCGCTTTACAACTTCGCCGGCTGGCTGAGCGGCAGCCCGCAGGAAGCGGAAGACTTGGTGCAGGAAACCTATCTCAAGGCGCTGAAGGGCTTCTCATCCTTCCAGCCGGGGACAAATTTCCGCGCCTGGATCTTCCGCATTTTGCGCAATACATTCCTGACCTCGCGCACCGGCCTGCAAGCCGCGCGCACGGTTCCGCTCCAGGATGAAGAGGAAGAAGCACCCGCAATCGCAGTCACCAGTGAAACGCCGGAATCCATTCTGCTCAGCCATGCCGGCCAGCAGGCCATTCAGACCGCCATGGAGAATCTGCCCGTCATCTTTCGCGAGGTGCTGCTGCTCTGTGACGTCGAAGAGATGAGCTACCAGGAAATTTCCGGGACGGTCGCGATCCCGATCGGCACCGTGATGTCGCGCCTGTCCCGCGCCCGCCGCGCCCTGCGGCAGGCGTTGCAGGAAAAGTCAGCAAGCATTCGAGGTTCAAACATGCCGGATTCAAACATGCCAGGTTCAAAAATGCGCGGCTCAGGCGTTCGAGGTTCAGATAATGCCTAGCGACATCTGGCAACCCAAGATTGCTCGCTACGTGGACGCGGAACTTTCCGGGCCGGAAATGCGCGCCATGGACGCGCACCTCCGCGAGTGTGCCTCTTGCGCCTTCGAAGTTTTGCTCCAGACACGCCTGCGGCGCGATACCCGGATTGCCGGCCAGCGTTATTCGCCGTCACCAGAGTTCCGGCGCAAGCTTGCTGGTGACATCGCGGCTCAGATCGAGCCCCGCAGGTCAGCGGCATGGCGCTGGAGCTGGGCGCCAGTATTGGCAACAGCGGCCGTAATCCTTATCGTTGCCGGAATATTCTTGAATCGCTCATCGCAGCAGGCGCAATCCCAGCAGTTGTTTGCCGAACTCACCGATCTGCACGTAGCCAACCTCGCCGCCTCTGCGCCCGTGGACGTCGTCTCCTCCGACCGGCACACCGTCAAGCCATGGTTCCAGGGGAAAGTGCCCTTCAGCTTCAACCTTCCCGAACTCGCCGGCTCCCCCTTCACTCTTCTTGGCGGACGGCTCACCTATCTCGATCACGAACCCGGCGCTCACCTCATCTACAACATCGGCGCGCATCACATTTCCGTTTTCATCTTCCGCGATCAGCCGCGGCTCTCCCGCGCATTTTCCGCGCAGCTATCCTCCCGGGACGTGCTCAACTTCCACGTGGATTCCTGGAGCGCGCATGAACTGCGTTATTTCGTGGTAGGCGACGCCAGCGAGGATTCCATCCATCAGCTAAGCAGCCTGCTGGAAAAAGCCGCCCCCTAGGGACAGCCGCCCTCGGCGATGGAGCGACGGGAGTCCTCGCCCGTCTTCACGGTTTTGAGTGGAATCGTCGCGATAGCGCATGACCAGCGTCAAAACGTGAAATCGCCTGCTTAGGTCAATGAGTGCGAGCGAGAAGTTACGACCGTCATCTCCATTGCGGTTTCCCCGACTCTTGCCGCCATTCCGTCAGCAGATAATTGGCCCGGAGGCCTGTTTTGGGCACAAGGCCGTTTTTATGTTGGGAGAAAAAATGAAAATCAGACGCTCGGTTTCCGTTGCTGCTGAGGTCATCCTGCTTGCAGCCAGTCTCTCGTCCGCACAGGATCAGTCTATCGGGGACGTCGCCCGCCAGTCGCGCTCCGAAAAGTCTCAGGCGCCGCACGCCGCAAAGGTGGTCACCGACGAGGATATTGGTCCCAAGGTGGGACCCATCGCCGAAACTGATGATCCGGCCGATGTTGTGAACAAAGCCGCGCAGGCCTTCGCCGCCGGCATGTCGCATACCTGTCGTCACGAAGTTACCAACAACAGCGGACCTGGTTCGTTCGCCGAGACCATTACTGAGCTTGCCGGACCGGATCGCGCTCACCTCATCAACAATCAGCGCGGCTTGGCCAACACGCACACCGAGATCATCATCATCAGTCAGCAACTGTACAGTCGTTCCGGCAATGGGCCGTGGGTGAAAAGCACTGCGAACGTGGCCCCATCGCTGAACCCGGTTCCCGAATCCTTGATGGGCCATTACTCCGGCGGAGAAGTAAAGTTCGTCCGCCGCGACATGGTCGGCGGTGCCATCGTTTTTGTGTATGAAACCAAGTATCATCCCGGTGGCGTGAGCAACCGGGACAGAACAATCAATTTCTGGATTGGAATCAAGGACGGCCTTCTCCGGAGGGTCGAGATGGTCACCTCGGAAGCCACGGCGTCGTTCATCGCCCCAACCGTAGACCGCGACGTCACCACTTGCACCTACGGTCCCATCCCGGAAATCAAGCCCCCGATGTAACTGCTAGCGGCTCTCGCCGCGATCTGGAGCCAAAACAAGTTCGCCCATCATGCAGAAAGAACAACCTCTGCCCGGCGCCCCACCACCGCTAGCGCCGCCCCTACTCCTACAATTGTGCCTATGACAGTTCCGCTGCTAGCTCCAATTGGTCCGCTGGAGATCCGCGCCTCCACCGGCACGCAGAGAACGCAACTGAGCGCGACGATGCGAATTCCCGAGAGATATTTTGGGAGCATGAGGCCCTCGCCTTCGTAGCTCCGGCACAGCTTCTCGACAGTGCGGGTACGAGAGACGATTTGGCTCGTTGTGGCGGAATCCTACGCCCGAGAAACCGCCAGCTCAATGAGAAGCGGTGGTGATAACCGTTGGGAAATCCCCTTTACACCCCTGGGACCGGATTGTGAGCGTAATCGTCCGCGAGGACTGCCTGACTAGTTGATTAGGGGGCAGGTTGCGGTTCCTACTTCTTCTCTTTCCCCAGCTTCCGCGCAATCTCCGCCACCAGCTTGGGTTTCAACTCGGCCAGCACGCTGTCCACGATGCTGGCGATCGCCGCGGGATCGGCTGCCGTCGCCGTAACTTCCTCTGCGGAAGGTCCATCGGATGCCTCGGGCACAACCGCTGCCGGCGGATGAATATCTTTGTATCCAGCCGCTGCCGCATCCGCCACCTGCGAAGTGAATTGCGGGTTGGCGATGGTCTCGCGAATCTGCCGCCAATGCGCCCAGGCCGCCGCCAGTTCAGCTTCGTGTTCGTTGTTAACCTCAGCCGGAGCGGTTGGCTCGGCGCTTGGCGCAAGTTCCGCCGGCGTCTCCGGAGTGGGAACCTCCACGTGATTGATCGAGTGAAATTCGGTCCCGGCAGCCGCCGCGTATGCCGATTTTTCCTGCGAAACCTCGGCGCTGTCTGCCGCAGCTTCGACCGATTGCGTGCTCTCCGCCTGCACCGTCTCGTAACTCTCCGTCATAGCGACGGCGCCAGTCGAGTCTGTGCTGGGCTCTTCCATCCCAATGTTCTCCGCCACTGGCTCGGGTGGCGCATTGATCTCGGCCGGAGCTGCATCGCTATAGCCCGTTGCGACTGCCGCTTCTGCGGCCGGCGCGGGCTCGACTTCCTGGCAGGAAACTGCCTGAGTGTTCAACTCTCCGGTCGCAGGCGACGGAGTTTCCTCCGCCCTCGCTTCGTAAATTTCTGCGCCGGCCGATTCCGGCGCGCCACCATACCCCTGCACGAACTCCGCACCGCCGGCGCCGCTCCCGGCGGCTGGCAGAAATTCCGCCATGGCGGTGTAAGCTTTCTCCATCTCCTGTTCCAGGATGAGTGAAGCTTCGCTCGCGGAAACCGTAACCTCTTCCGCTATCCATCGCGCGCCCGTACTGGCAAAACTCCGCCACGACGATCCCACTTCGGCGAACGCCGGTTCCGCAGCGCTGACTTTCGCCCCCAGCCCATTTCCACTCGGGATTCCGGCTCCAGCATCGCTGCCCGGCAGCGGAGCCAGAGCCGCGAGCATGGCCGCGACTTCCTCATCTGTGGCCACGTCCGGCACAGGGGGTGCTTCAACTGCATCAACCTCGGCATTCGCAGCCGAAGCAGCCTGCTCAATTTTTTCTTCTTTGTCCTCTGCCGCTTTTTCTTCCGCCGGCAAGTCGGCTTCCGTAAAAAACGCGGTATCGGGCAGAGCACTCAGGTCGATGGCGGCTTCTGCTTCTGTCTGCGGCTCCGGCGCAACCTCGTCCGGCACCGGCATATAACTCACGGCCGCAACAATTTCTTCCTCGGTTACGGCGGGCTCCGAAATCTCCCCTTCCTGGCCCGCATTATTTCCGAATGCCGCCGCCGCCGCAGTGATGGCTGCAATTTCTTCCGCGGTAATGTCCTGGCTGAAAGCTCCGCCCCCTGCCGGTGTCTCCTCGGTAGCCGCCTGATCTTCCTTGCGTGCAAATTCCCGGAACGCAGTGCCCGGAGTTTCTTCCTCCACCGGCTGCGGACGCTTGGCCTCCGGCGGCGGAATGGTTAACCGTGACTTCCATCCGCTTTCGGTATCTCCGAATTTCTTGTCCTTCGCTGGCGCGGCAGTTTGGTTAGCCGCTTTGCCCTTCGCCGCCTTGGCCGGAGCGCGGCCACCGTCCCGTGGCACGATTTTGTCTTCCAGCTTGATCAGCGCGGCCAGCAGTTCGGTAGCTTCGAACGGTTTCACCAGATGAGCATCGGCGCGCACCCGGCGTGCTTCGTCTGCCTTGAACGGTTCCAGCTTGCCGACCGTCAACAGCACCGGAAGGCTGGAAGTTTCCGGGTTCTCCTTGATTTTCTGGCAGACCTCCATGCCCCCATATCCCGGCATGTAGATGTCGAGAATCACCAGGTCGGGCTTTTGCTCGGCGAGCTTTTTAAGCGCGGCGGGACCGTTGTTGACCGTTACTACTTCGTAACCAGCCTCGCTGAGGATCCGGCGGCCCATATTCTGGGCGGTAACGCTGTCATCGGCGAGCAGTATTTTCCGCGGCAAGGATATTCCTTCAAATGGGGGGACTAGGGCCGAAGTTAACGTGCCCCGCACGGTAAGTCAATGAGAATAAGACAGTAAGACGTTACCAGCGGACAGTCCCGAATGGCATCGGCCGGAGGGCGTGCCCTGGGCTGAAGCGGGCGGTTTTAGGACGGCGGATGCCTGCCCTCATCGCTCGCCCCTAGAACGGCACGACTTTCTTTAATCCCTTCTTTTTCTTGTGCTTACTGGAGGAAATTTCCTGGTCCGTCGCGGCCTGCTGGTCCGGCGGCGCGCTGGCGTCCGTCTTGCTCGCATCTCCTGCCGTCGTGGCGGCCGCGTCGCCACCGGCTTGAATTTCGTTGACTTGCGCCGGCGGGGGCAGAGCTTGCCCATTTTCAGCCGGCACATTTGGCTTCAATTCGTTGGGGTCCGCTGCCACATTGGGAGTCAGCTCATTGCTGTCAGGTTGCGCCGCAGCCGGAGCGGCTGCAGGCGCGGCATTGGGATCGGCTGAACCTTCCGGAGCGGCGGCGCCCGGGTCCATCGCCGAAGCTCCCGGTGCATCGGAACGCGGTGCGGTTCCATTCTCCGGCGGCGCGCCATTGCCCACCGTCTCGACCGAAACCTTGTCGTTGTCCGGCGTCCCCATCATGGACTTGTTCGCGCTTTGCATCACGTCCCGGGCGCTCACCGGCTCAGGATCAACCATGGTCGGTTCCCCAACCCGCGAGGCCTGCGCCACGTCCGGATGCTTGCTGAAATTGCGCAGCACCTTGGTCATCATCGGGCTTTCGCGGCGGCTGTCTTCTTCGGCCTTGTTCTGCGCCAGCGCCGCCTTAGTCGGCCGTGGGACCGGCTGGTTCATCGCGACCAGACGCGCTTTAGCGTCGTCCGCGCGGTTCATCGCGGGATAGCGAGTGAGAATTTTCGAGTAGGCTGCAGCCGCTTCCTTGGTGGTCTGCTCAATAAAGCCGCCCTTCATCTTTTCCGTCATGCAGCCTTGCTGATAGTTGCCGGCCGCATCTTTGACGCAGCTGGGACGCGCCCGCGTGGCCGCAATCTCCGCCTCTTTGATCTGTCCCAGCATGTAGAGCGCTTCATCGGCTTTGCTGTAAAGCGGATATTGTTCCACCAGACTTTGCAAGCGGGCCGTGGCGGCCGCGTACGATTGCTTCAAGAAGTAGAACCGCCCCACTTCGAACTCACGTTCCGCCAGCACTTCCTGCACTTCCATCAAACGCTGCTTGGCGGTCGGCGCCAGTTTGCTGTCGGGAAACTCCTGAATCAGGTTGCGGTACTCCTGCTCGGCGCGCATGGCGTGCGTGTAATCCCGGTCCGGCTTTTCCATCTGCTGATAATGGATGTTGGCAATCTTCAGCTGGGCCTCGGCCGCCTCGGGCATATTCGGGAAGAAGGTCTTGAAATCGTTGTACTGCAGTTCCGCCTGCGCCAGCGCCGCCGAGCCGCCTTCCGCATACCAGGAATCGGCCACTCCCAGCTTGGCGCGGGCCACGAATTCAGAATCGGGATAGGTATTGATCAGCGTCTCCAGGTCAATGCGCGCCACATCGAACCGGTTGTGCTTCAGTGAATCCATGGCCCGGTCGAACAGCACCTTGTCGGGCTGCTTCGAGCCGACATTGGCCAAGGGGTTGACGACCTTCTTGTTGGTGCAGGCCGACGACACAGGCCGAGTATGCCCAGCAGCGCCACAAACGGGATACGACGAAACATAGAAACCTCGAATTCAGTCGTCACTCTTCGGTCTTCAGGCGTCGGCGAAGCCCGCATCTTGCGGGGGACTGGAAACCGGCGGCTGCAGACTCGCTACACTCTAACCATAGCGGCCTCGTTCGCCGCCTTCAAAAGCTCTTGCGCATTAGTCTTAGGATCGCCTTTGCCGAAGACCGCGTTGCCTGCCACCAGAATTTCCGCCCCGGCGCGTACCACATCGCCAATCGTCTCCAGGCTGACCCCGCCATCCAGTTCGATCCGGTAGTCCAATCGCCGTTGCTCACGTAACTCCACCAGTTGCCGCACCTTATGCAATGATCCGGGAATGAACTTCTGCGCTCCAAACCCTGGGTTCACGGACATAACCAGCACGTAGTCAACGATATCCAGCACTTCGCTGAGCATCGCCACCGGGGTCGAGGGATTAATCACCACTCCCGCCCGGCAGTGATGATCCCTGATCAGATGCAGCGTGCGGTCGAGATGCCGGTCGGCCTCCTGATGCACCGAAATCCAATCGGCCCCCGCGTCCGCAAACGCTGGAATGTATTCGTCAGGGTTCTCAATCATCAGGTGGCAATCGAGCGGCAGCTTGGTCGCCCGTCGCAGCGACTTCACCACCGGCGGCCCCAGCGTGATGTTAGGGACAAAATGACCATCCATGACATCCACATGGATGACGGCAGCTCCCCCGTCCGCGGCAACCTGCATCTGGTCCGCTAGACGGGCGAAATCCGCCGATAAAATTGAGGGTGCAAGCTCTATCAACCCAGGCTCCTGGAGAGCAAAACTTGCCATGATTCTATCATCGCCCCTTGCGTAGCGACAGCCGCCCTTGGCTGTCCAGCGGAGCAAAGCTCCGCCATCTGCCGCGTGCTAACCTGTCCGGTCCCAGACTATGCCGCCGCCCTCCCAACTCATCCCCGCAAGCTTCAGTCTTGCCGCCATGCTCTGCTGGGGAACCAGCGACTTTAGCGGAGGCTTTGCCGTCCGCCGTGCGCCGGCATTCCTGTTCACCACCATCACCCACGCCAGCGGCGCTACCCTGATGCTGGCGCTCGCGCTGCTGAACCGCTCCCCGCTTCCGGCGCGTTCCACCATCGCCTGGTCGCTGTTGGCCGGCGCCTTAGCCGGAATTTCGCTCGCCCTTTTTTATCGTGCCCTATCCAGCGGCAAAATGGGGATCACCACGCCGCTGGTCGCAATTCTCAGCGCCGGCATTCCCGCAATCGTGGGAATCATAACCGAAGGCGCTCCGGGAACCATTTCAATCACCGGCTTCGCGCTGGCGGCCGTCGGGCTATGGCTGACTACGCGCCCCGAAGACGGCGCCCGGCCACAAGGCCTCGGCCTCGCCATTGTTTCCGGCCTCGGCTTCGCCGGATATTTTCTTTGCATCAAGCAGGCGGGCAGCGGCGCGCCCTTATGGATCGCCGGGCTATCCCGCGCCTGCTCGTTTTTTCTTACCGGAGCAATCGTCGTGCTCTCGGGAAAAATCCCCCGCATGGCGCGGCGCGATGCCGGCCTGGCCATCCTCACCGGATGCATTGACGTCTCCGGCAGCGCGCTGTTCGTTCGCGCCGTCCAAAGCGGCCGCCTCGATTCGGTGGTGGTGCTCAGCTCGCTCTATCCCGCCGTGACCGTCCTCCTCGCCTGGATCGTCCTCAAGGAACGCCTCCCGCGCTGGAAGGTGGTTGGCGTACTGGCAGCGTTAGCGGCAGTGCCGATGATTGCGCTGCGGTAAATATATTCCATATTCTGGAATATGGAATATATATCAATAAATTGGAACATAGCCAATATTTGTGATATATTCCATATTCTGGAATATGGAATTAAGCTATGCAGCTACTTCCCCAAGATATCGTGGTTATATTGAAGCTGCTGACGAATCGTGAGCAAAGATTGACTTACGCACAGCTTGGCCACGCCCTATCAATGAGTTCGTCACAAGTTTTTCGCTCAGCGGACAGAGCTGAATTGGCTCGACTTCTCGATCCCCCCGCGATGCCCCTTGTATCCGCACCCCGCTCACTCGGCTATGTCCAATGGCGACCGAATCGCAATAACCTAAAAGAATTCTTGGTGCACGGGGTGAAGTACGCCTTCCCCGCGCATCGGGGAGGGCTGGTCCGCGGCACGCCAACCGCGCACGCTGGCCCCCCTTTGAATGAGCAATTTGGACAGTCCTTTGATCCTCCGCCGGTTTGGCCAGATCCCAGCGGTACGGTTCGCGGAACCGAATTTTCCCCGCTCTACAAAAATGCGCCGAAAGCCGCTGGCCGCGATCCAAAGCTTTACGAACTTCTTGCTCTGCTGGATGCGATTCGCGACGGCCGGGCTCGCGAACGTGAAATTGCCGTTCGGGAACTAACCACCAGAATTGACGCGTTATGATCGCAGCTCCGCAAAATCCAAATCTGGCGCGGCTAGTCGCCGTGGCCAAGAAACTAGAACCGCTGCTCGAACATCTGGCATTCGTTGGGGGATGTGTCACCGGACTTCTTGTCACCGATCCCGGCGCCGCTCCAGTGCGTCCCACGCTAGACGTTGACGCCATCGTGGAAGCCACGTCCTATGTTGAGTTCACAGCATTCGAGGAGCAGCTGCGCGGCCTGGGCTTTCATGAATCACACGTGGAAGGATCGCCCATTTGCCGCTGGGTGCATGGGAACTCGATCTTCGATCTTATACCCACCAACCCTTCGATTCTCGGCTTCGGTAACCGCTGGTATCGTGCAGCGTTACAAAATGCCAAACCGCTTCTGGTAGATGCTCTTGAAATTCGATTGATCACCGCCCCGTATTTTCTGGCCACCAAACTGGAAGCTTTTCACGGACGCGGAAAAGATGATTATCGCGCGAGTCACGATCTGGAGGACATCGTCACCGTGATCGATGGACGCCCCGAGTTGGTCAACGAGATGCGCGAGGCAGATGCCGGGTTGCGCCAATATTTGAGCCAGGAGTTTGCGGCCTTGCTGGCGAATCGCGATTTCCTCGAAGCCCTCCCCGGACATCTGCTTCCCGATGCGGCGAGCCAGCGGCGCGCTGCTATAGTCATAGATCGGATTCGGCAAATGATTGCGAAGGACTAACCCGTGCCCCTGCTCGAAATCCGCAATCTCACCAAGGTCTACCTGCTGGGCGAATCGGTCTTCGGCGGCGGCGCGAAAGGCGAAGTGCGCGCCGTGGACAACGTCTCCCTCGACATCCATGCCGGCGAGACTCTCGGCCTGGTTGGCGAATCCGGATCGGGCAAGAGCACGCTGGGACGGCTGGTCCTTCGTCTGATCGAGCCAACTTCCGGCAGCATTCAATTCGAAGGCCACGATCTGCTCGCCGCCAGCCGCCGCCAGATGCGGCAGCTGCGCCGCCACATGCAGATCATCTTTCAGGATCCCTTCGGTTCGCTCGATCCGCGCTTGCGCGTGGAAGACATCATCGCCGAGCCGCTGATCGTCCATGGAAATCGGGGCGGCGAAAACCAGGGTGCCCCACTTCTCGCCGGGTTGCGATGGGACGAGAAGTGGGATTCGTACCCGGGTCACCGAACTCCTCCGCGCGGTGGGTCTCGACGAATCCGCGCTGCGCCGCTTCCCTCACGAGTTCAGCGGAGGCCAGCGGCAGCGCATCGGCATCGCCCGCGCCTTGGCGCTGCGTCCTAAATTCATCGTGGCCGACGAACCAGTCTCCGCGCTCGACGTGAGTGTCGGCGCGCAAATTGTGAATCTGCTGGCGAAACTGCAACGCGAATTCGGCCTGACGTATCTTTTCATCTCGCACTCCATGCCCGTAGTGCGTTACCTAGCCACACGCATCGCCGTGATGTATCACGGCAAGCTGGTGGAGGTAGGTTCGTCAGAGCAAATCACCCAGCGCCCCCAGCATCCCTATACCCGCAGCCTGCTCGAAGCCACCCCCGAAGTTGTTGCGTAGGATGAATCGCGGTGAGCCAGCCGCCCCCGATTGTTCGGTCGAGCGTAGCTCACGTGCATCTGATTTTTACTCCGCTCGTTAACGAAAACGCGGAAGTATATTCCCTGGGCGAAATTATGGACGCGATCAACAGAAAGGTCCGCGTACGTGTTGGAGAATCCGGTGGGGCAAGGCTTAGCGTCCCATCCCAAAAAGCTCCTGATTATAGTGCCATGTATGGTACTATTTGTTAGCGGTCACCGTATCCGAATACGTCACCGCCGCCAACAAGAGCCCGTTTGGGGAATGGGTAAAGCGGCTCGATCCCACCGCTGCAGCGAAAGTTTTCACTTCCCGCTTGCGGCTGGAACAGGGGAATTTCTCCAACGTGAAAGGCGTGGGAGCAGGCGTTTTCGAGTACAGGATTGATTTCGGCCCCGGCTATCGGGTGTACTTCGGCAAAGACGGGGGAGCGGTCGTTATCCTGCTGGTTGGCGGCACCAAAAAGCGGCAGGATCAGGACGTCGCCGAAGCTCATCTCTATTGGGAAGACTACAAAGAGCGGAAGAAGAAGATCGAGGAAGTAAAACACAAAAAAGGCAAAATGAAGGAGTCATGATGCCCCTTACCAGAGATTTCAAAATCACCATCAAAGAACGCGCCGACCGCGACCCCGCATTCCGCAAAGCGCTGCTCGCGGAAGCCGTAGAGCTTCTCGTCGCCAACTGCCTGAATGACGGAAAATTGATGCTACGCGATTACATCAATGCCACCATCGGCTTCGAGCAGCTCGGGAAGAAGCTCGACCGCTCCGCCAAACACCTCATGCGTTCGTTCAGCGCGGCCGGAAATCCGACCATGAGCAATTTGTTCGAGATCGTTGAGGTCCTGCAAAAGAGGGAGGGGATTACGCTACGGGTTAAGGCGGCTGCGGTCGCCTAGCCTCTCTTGCTCAGCTCCTACGAATCCCCCCGTTGCGTTCCCTGCCCGCTGGAGCCAGTGGATTTTGCGGAGGGAGTACGGCAATCCGTATGTGCCTTAGGCTCGAACTAGGGCGAGCTTCACCCGCTTGTTTCCCGCCCTCCCGCCGACTACAATTCCGCCCTGCGATAAGGAGGTCCCATGGCTGCTCTCCCCGTAACGCCGCCTGCTCCAACTCCCGAACCTGCCTCGCTCTCCGAGGGTGCACGGCTCATCGACACGTTTGTCGCGCCCAGCAAGACCTTTACCGATCTGCGGCACAGGTCTGGCTGGTGGTCGCCCTGGCTGGTGATTACCGTGTTCTCGATCGCCTTCATGTTTGTTGTGGGCAAGCAGATTGGTTTCGAGCAGGTCAGCCGCAATCAAATCAGCATTTCTTCGCGCGCCGATCGGTTTGACAAACTTCCGCCCGATCAGCAGGAAAAGCAGCTTCAGCTTGCGGCCGCCATCACAAAATACATTGGCTACGGCTTTCCGGTGATCATTTTGATTTCCTTTGCCATCATTGCCGGGATTCTGATGGCTGCCTTCAATCTGGGCCTGGGCGCGCAGGTGCGCTTCGCCACCTCACTGGCCATTGTCAGTTACGCCAGTCTGCCAGGCATTATCCACGCCACTTTGAGCATGATTTCCATCTTCGCCGGTGTGGACAAGGAGGGCTTCAACATCAACAGTCCGATCGCCAGCAATCCGTCTTACTTTATGAGTCCCGCCGGTAACAGATTTCTCTACGGCATGGCCTCCGCCTTGGACATATTCGTCATCTGGAGCATCGTGCTGATGGGGATCGGTTTCGCCTGCAACAGCAAAGTGAAACGCTCGACGGCAATCATCGTCATCGCCGTGTTGTATGTGATCTACAAGTTGGCAGGGTCTGGGCTGGCCGCTGCATTCTCGTGAGCCAAGGGTATATCCACGGATAGTGACTTCGACTATTTAGTCTCTGGCCTTGCAATGGAGGACTGAACAACGTTGCTTGCCCGATAGTCGCGACACGTGCCGGTCTTTTGAAAAACACTTCCAGCAATTCTGGCTGAGCCGATTCCAAGCACCCGTGGGTGCAAACGACGCTTTGCCGTTTGCACGAACAAGATTATCCTAAGCAGCATCCAATGACGGATGTTATGGAGGAGTCATGCCACGATTCTTGCTTTTTCCCGTTCTCGCCCTAACTATGCTGCCAACCCAACTACTTTTTTCCCAGACCAAGGACCCGGTCGCTTCCGCGGTGAAAGAAATCCTGCCCCGTCAGCAAAAGAACCTGGTCGCGGCGGCGGAGACCATGCCGGCCGACAAGTTCGCCTTCAAACCGACCGCGGAGCAAATCACTTTCGGGCACCTGGTGCTGCACATCGCGCAGACCAATAACTTTTTGTGCGCCCGAATCGGCGACCAGGCTGCGCTGGCCGGGCCCGACCTGAAAGAAACCGACGGCAAAGAGGCGCTGGTGGCCTTGCTCAAGACTTCGTTCGACTTCTGCGCCGCCGTCCTGGAAAAGGTCAATGACGCGAAGCTGGGGGATACCGTGCAACTGCGCGGCGGCCGCAGCGTTTCGCGTGCCTTTGCCATCATCACGCTCACCAACGACTGGGCTGACCACTACAGCGGAGAGGCCATGTATCTCCGGTTGAACGGCTTGCTTCCTCCCACGGCGCAACCGGGCAAGTAGGATCCGGTGGCCAAAATAGCGCGGAGCTTTTTGTTATCAATAACATAGCTGCAAGTTATTGAAAGCAGACAGAGCCTTGGGGAGCCGACCCCTCAATGTTCGTCCAGAACCCCGCGCAGGATGCCCCGCAATTGCGTCAGGATCGCGTATAAGCGCGTTTGGCAGCCTGACCTAACCTTAGGTGCTCCCGGAGCCGAGAGGCGCTAGAATTCGATTCTACTATATCTTTTAGATATACATAACACAATTGCCGCAAATTCAACGAGATCGCGGCGGAGGGCTTTGTTCGCCCAGGCTCGCGCCCGAAACCGCGCGGGCGCGAACCTTTCGACTCAGAGCAGGCCTCTGGGGCGCAAAGTCTGGGGCACAGCGTTTCTAGTCTGTTTCCAGCTGGTGGTAGCCGGGCGCCGGCAGGCTGTTGGCGTTGCGCTTATCCCCCAGGCCGTTGATGTAGTAGTTGCTGTTGGGGCCGGTCCAGACCTGAAAGTTTTGCCCGGTTTGGGGATCGTGCGCATCCTGCAGGCCGGTCAAGGTCTCACCCCATTTCGAGGATTGCGCCTGCGAAGCATTCTGCTGCCGCTCGAAGCCTGCGGCCTGCTGGCTCATCGAACTGCTGTAGGCCTGCATGGTCGCGCGCGTCTGCTTTAGAAAGGTCTCGTAGTCCTGCTGAATGACTTGCAGGCCTTCCTGGGTCATCTGCTGCTGATGTTGCTGCCACTGCGGGTCAACCTGGAAAGTATTGAGCGCGTGTTGCAGCACCGCCTGCGCCACCGGCATGAGATTGGGCGTGGTGATGGCGCTGA
The DNA here is from genome assembly GCA_963697035.1 of uncultured Acidobacteriaceae bacterium. Lineage (GTDB taxonomy): Bacteria > Acidobacteriota > Terriglobia > Terriglobales > Acidobacteriaceae > PALSA-270. The sequence goes on from CAVOMN010000007.1 coordinate 620,714, forward strand.
GCACCGGGTCGGCCTGCCAGAAGGCGGTTTCCGAGTACAGGCTGGTGCGCACATAGACCGTGGCGAGCCGGGGCCCGGCCGTGCTGCCGCACGCGTATTCCACCGTGGCATCGGTGGTTGTCTGTGCATTCGCGGTCTGCAAGGCGGCTGGCATGGTCGGCTTCCAGTTGCTGGGTTGAGGCGTCAGCGTCTGGCAGACGCTCTGGAAGCGCGACTTGCCGTAGGTCTCGGCAAAAGCCTGCGCGGATTCGTACCGCTTTACCACCATCTGGAATTGCCGCGGCTTGCTGTAAGCCTGGCCCTCACGCGGCCGGTAAGGGCCGGGGAGCGCGTAAGCGGGAACGTTGGCGTCGTCAATGCGAATGATGATGTTTCCATCGGGTGAGCGCAGGTCAACCGTGGCGCGCACGTCGAAGTAGCCGAAGCGGTACATGCCGCCCTGCACTTGCCAGCCGCGCGGCAATTCCAGCGAAAAAGAATGCTCGCTGGGATCGTAGTAGCGCGCCCAGGCAGGGGCGGAGTCTGCCGCGCCTGCGCCACTGGAAGCGGCAAAGGCTGCGGAATCGGCCGAGTTGGAGTTGCAGGCGACCGCGACCAGCGCGGCCAATAGGGCAACCAGCAGAGTGCGTTTCATGGGGATTCTCCTCGCCCCGGTTTTGCCGGGGCACAGCATACACCAGCCTGGGATTCTATTTCTGGCTCAACTAGGTATGCGGAAAAAAGAGGAGGAAAGGCTCACGCGACGGAGAAGAATCTTGCGCGACTGCGTAGGGACAGCCGCCCCCGGCTGTCCGGTCGAGCGCAGCTCGACGGGCGCAGCACAGGAACAGGGCGGTGAATAAACGGGCGCTGCGGAGCTTCGCTCCGCCAGACAGCCGGGGGCGGCTGTCTCTACGTGGGCTACTCGATCTGAACCAAGCCGCTTGCTCCCGAGGGAACTGCCGGCAGCTGCGGGCCACGCCAGGAATCGAGCACCGAAACCTGATGCACGCACGACACCGTGCAGTGCGGCGCGCAGCCTTTTTCGGTCACATACTCGCGGCGGATGTCGGCCAGCGTGTACTTCTCCAGCGGCGTGCCGGGATAGCCGCGCTGTTGCGAGCAGTAGTGCACCAGGCCGTCCTCGCAGATGTAGAGATAGCGCGCGCCGGCGCGGCAGCGCCACTGGTTGGGGCGTCCCTGAGCGATGTTGTCCTGGAAGGCGTTGATGCGGGTGAAGCTGCTCTTCTCCATCGCCTTCATCTCGTGGTAGACGGCGCTTTTCTTCGTCGGTGAGCGGCTGCAGCTGGCCGGTGCCGTCGTGAATGATGCCGATGGTCGAGGTGAATCCCAGGCCGAGCGCGCGTTTGCCGATGGTGAGCGCGTCCTGCGGATTGCAGACGCCGCCGCCGACCACGGAGTTGATGTTCACGTGAAAGTCGGCGTAGGCGGCCAGGTTCTCGAGCTTCTTGTCGAGGACTTTGAGGCTTTTCTTGGAAACGTCGTCGGGGGTGACGTTATCGATGGAAATCTGCAGCCATTCGAGGCCGGCGCGGTTCAGGCGCTCGATGCGCTCGGGGACAAGAAGATAGCCGTTGGTGATGAGGCCAGAAATCATGCCGTTCTTGCGAATGCGGCGGATGACGTCGTCGAGTTCGGGATGCAGCAGCGGCTCGCCGCCGCTGATGGTCACGGCGGAGGTGCCGAGGCTCGCCCAGCTTGTCGATTCTGCTTGAACATCTCGTCGAGGGCGACCGGCTTGGAGACATCGTCGAACTCATTGCAGTAAGTGCAAGCCAGATTGCAGCGCCGCATGGGAATGATGTGCGCCAGAAACGGATGGTCAGTCGAGACCATGGCACGCACCACTTCGCGGGCTCCGCGCAGATCGCGGTAGAAGCCTTTGAGACGGCGGCGCAGTCTGGTGCTGGGCGTGGGCATGTGCTCTTGATATTAGAGCATAGGTGGGGCAGCATGGCGTGACTGGAACATTGATTGGCAGTTATTGTTGGCTGAGTGGAGTCCATTCCGCGGGTTTTCGCCCGCGATCACTATCGTCCCGAGGACTCCCAAGGTAAAGACATTTCGGCGAACGAACTTTCGCCATTGTTATTAACTCCGTGGGATCGCGAAGGCAGCGTGCTCGGCCGCTACAATTATGCGGACCTGGATTGGCCTTTGCATCGCTCGATTGCGGATCTTGTTCAATCCGTGCGCGCGCGGACAATGCCTGACAACAATCGCCCTCATCGAACCTGCTTGAACAAATAGATAAGCATAAAAGAAACAGGTGCGGTACACATTCGGCATTCGAAGTGTGATTATGCCGGCACTTTCGCGGCGGCTTGCGCGAGCATTGGATGACCCTTAAGGACGATAGTTTCTGTGGTTCCATCTGGATGAACGGTAGCCGCGACATCAACCTCACCCCAGATATTTGCCTGTCGCGCTAGCGGCGGTAGATGGGGCTGTGTAGGTTGGTTAGAACGACAAGCCCGGTCAAATTCTCCGAGGGCTGCACAATCTCTTGCGACAGAACAAGCCGATTGGAAACGACTACCGCCGCGACAACAGGATTTGGATTGAGCTTCTTACTCGAACACTTCACGCCCGGAGAGCGCGCGGGGCCAGACTCAATGGTGTGGGCGGAATGCGTACAGCACAGCAGATTCCTCGCGCGATGAAACCGCGCGTCGGAATGACAAGGGGGTTAGGTATGGGGCTTCTACAACTTTTCCCATTCCGCGACCCCCTCCATCGTTGTCATTCCGAACTCGCTTTTTGGGTGAGGAATCTGCTTTTATTCTCCTTTGGCGACCTATGTCCGCAACCGGAGTCCCCGGTTTGTGACGTCTAACCTTGCGCCTACCTTTCCACAACGATCATTCTTCCTCCGGACCAGGCGAACCTGTGCGCATAAACAGCCCAGCAGATTCCTCGCGCGATGATGCCGCGCTTCGGAATGACGAGGGGTTAGGTAGGGGACTTTTCCACCATGCCGCGAGAAAAGCGCTATTACGTTTACATTTTGTCCAGCAAGGGCCGTGTTCTCTACGTTGGCATGACCGGTTTCTTAACGGCGCGGATGTTGCAACACAAGGCCAGAGACACTGACGGCTTTACTCGCAGATATCATGTTGACCGTCTGGTTCACTACGAAGCGTTTCGATACGTAAACAACGCCATCGCTCGTGAGACAGAGATCAAAGGTTGGCGTCGAGAGAAGAAAGTGGCGCTGATTGAAGCGAACAACCCACTGTGGAATGATCTGGCTGACGATTGGGGTCAGCCTGCGCGCATGAGCCCAGCAGATTCCTCGCGCGATGAAGCCGCACTTCGGAATGACAAGGGTTAGGGCGGGGTGCACGGTACGTGCATCTTGGGGATAAACCCCCCGCCCAAGCGAAAGCTTGGACGGGGCGCCCTGGGGTGATAGGCGTGCGGCGCAAGCTACATTTTGTCGTACACAATCGTCATCGCGTGCGGCTGGCCGATCTCATGAATGGTGAGGGTCAGCGTCTTGCCGTCGGGTGAAACCACATATTTCGTGTGATCCATGACTTCGCCCTTCACTTTGTCCGCAATGTCCAGAGTGTGCGCGTCGAGGCGTTTGCCGGATGAGGCGGAGCCGGGCGCGACATTCGGGCCCTTCTCTTCGTAGTCCTTGCCATCGAATTTCATGCTGATGGTGTCTTGATAGGCGGGAGTATCAAAAGTCAACCCGTCTCCTTCGTAAGCCGCGATCTCCCATTCATCGGGAGAGCCGATTTTTACCTCCGTGCTTTCCCAGGTGCCCGCCCATCCGGTCCCGCCGCCCACGCGCTTCATGGCAACATTGAAATCGGAGGTGGAACCGTCCGGCTTGGTGTCGGTTCCCTGGATGGTCTGAGTTTTTCCGTCGGGCGAAAGAGAGTGAGTCATGGAACTGGTGACTTTGCCGTCCTTCTTTTCGACCATCTTCCAGACATTCGATCCCTGGGGGGTGATCGCGACGGTTCTGCCGAAGTGAACCGCCTGATCGGTGCCGTCGGCGACCACCGTGTCCGACGTGTTGCCGAAGGTGATCTTGTATTTGTTGCCGCCGAGATCGGCGATTTTCATTTGCTCCCCGGCGATTTTGCTTTTCTCCAGGTTGAGTTTCCACTTGCCGCAGAACGGACTGTCGGCGGCATAGAGTGCGCCACCGAGCAGGCAGACGAGCACGAGTGAACCGTAAATGGATTTAAACATTGGCTCCTCCTTTACGGCGGGGGATTATAGACCAACTTGGGGGTTGCCGGTTGCGGATTAGCGAAGCAATCCGGGCGGTTCCGCCGGTCCGCCACGCAGTGCCTCTGGGGGCCTGAAACAAATGCGTTTGAACAAACCCAAAACACCGCTCCCCGTGCGCTTTTTACCCGATTTCCACACTTGTAACCCAGAAACATGAAATCCTGCTCGAAATTGCCAGCCACAAAACTCTTCGAGAATTGGCCCTTTGCTTGTCATCCCGCAGCCGTCTTGCACCATCTCCGCGTCACCCCCCTGTGGACGGCCTGCACTCGATTGCAATAACAAGCAGATAGCGGCGCGCAATTTTTGTTTGACTCTAAAAATAGATGGAGTAAAAACATACTCGTTCTTTGACAGCTTCTGAAGTTTTTCCGGTTGGTGCGGCGTCCGGGGCTCAAGCGAAATCACTCTGCAGACCGCAAGGTTGAGCAGGGAAGGTGAGCAAGGGTCTATAGCAAAGCGCTGGTCGAGGCGAACAAGAAGATATGTTGAAGGCAGGATAGAGTCCCGAGGCGTTGAGTTGGTTTGTCCGGTTGGCGGTGAGCCCGGAGCCCGAGCCATGATCGCGCGTTGCAACCCGCAAGGAAGCGACGAAGGCAGGTCGGCAAGGGTCTAAAGCGAGCTACTGGCCGAGACGAATGAGCACAACACCACCTCGGGACTCTTAATTTTTGCAGGCGTTCCGCGCCATCTGAGTCGCCCGCCGAATCCCGAGCGCAGTCGAGGGATGTTCTGTCCCATCCCTTAGTACACCTTGTCATCCTGAGCGGAGTCTCGGTGCCAGCCGAGACGCAGTCGAAGGACCTGCTTTTTTCTTACTTCACGCACACTCTCATTCCGAGCGTAGTGATGCGTTGGCCGAACGCAGTCGAAGAATCCCTGCCCATCTTTAAGTATTTGATTATCCAGTTGGGATGCCGTATCCGCGTGGAGCAGCGCTTCAGCGCTGCATATTGCAACTCTCTCAAGCTTTGTCATTCCGAGGGGACTTCGGTCCCAAGGAATCTGCCGTTCGACTTAGTTTTTCCCTTATTCTTCTGAGCGAAGATTGCCCGCTACGGCGAGGATTCCTAGTCGCCAAAATGGCCCACTGCGTTAAATAAATAAATCAGCGAAAGCATGGCGCCATAGCCGACGAGCCCGATGCGCTGAACTCCGCCACTCAATAAACCAGCGACAACGGTGACGAGAATTGAAACTGTTGCGATGATCCCTGTAACGAATAGTAGCCCAGAAACCGCGGAACTCGGGTGTGTGTGGGGAGCACCTGCTATCAATTCGAGGATTATCGCCGCCGCTGCAACCAGAGCGGCGATGAATCCAACAAACGCGGCGCGGTGCGGACGGTCCGTGCCACGTTCCTTTCGGCTAGCCAGAAGCCCCCACACCATCAGTCCGGTCATTACGACGGCAACAGTAAAAAAGAAGATCGCAAGCCCGCCCATTTGACCCCCTCCGCGCCCACCCCTAGAATAAACAATTCTGCGCCAGCCCAAATTCCTGCATGCCGCTTCGCCTTCACAATACGCTCTCCGCGCAAACCGAACCCTTCGCTCCTTCCCAAGACAACCAAGTCCGCATGTACGCCTGCGGTCCCACGGTTTACGACTACGTCCACA
>CAVOMN010000008.1:0-342729 GCA_963697035.1 uncultured Acidobacteriaceae bacterium
AATTCGTGCTCCCGATGAAGCGCCTCCATCATGGCTTTCTTTTCGATTCGTAAAATCGCACAATCTGTCATCGCGGTTGCAGAGCCCATGCGCAGTGGCTGGCCAGCAAGCGAACCTTCGCCGAAAAAGTTCCCTCACTCAATATGCCGATCGTGGCTTCCTTGCCAATCTTCGAGACAACGGTGAGTTTTACCTTGCCGGTCTGGATATAAAACACCGCGTCAGCGGTATCCCCTTGCGCAAAAATTCCTTGTTTCCCTCGGAAAAGCAGAGATTTCCTCCCCTCGCCGATGGTTGCAAGGAAGGTACGGGGATCGAAATCGCGTCTTTTCCTGGAACTACGCTCTGTTTGGAACGCTGGGCTGATGACCTTTGGCGGGCAATTTCCCTGGCGCGTGGAGAACCATTGGGTTGGCGAGCAGGCGGCATAGGCACCTTCCTCGATCCAAACCGCGACGCTTCTATTACTATCCGTTTTCCCGGACAGCGAAAGCGTTAAAAGTACAGTCCGGATGGTTCCGGAATCACGGGAACACTCCGCTTAGAGCGGACCCCGAGAGTGCCAGCGCCTGAGCATTATTGCTCAGACCTCTTGAATCCTGATTTGCTAACGTCGGAGTTGACCTGGTGCGCCAGCATTTCTGCCCGGATTGTGTGCGACTGTACACACAGCACGAAGAAAGAGGCGGCGCAGAGGCAACAGAAAAGAGGCTGTCTCATGAAAAAAGTAATGTTCGTACTTGCGATGTTGGGTCTCGGCACGCTGTGCTGGGCAGGGTCGGCGCGGGAAGATGCCACCGACCGGCTGGACAACGCCACCAATGTGATGCACGAGATTATGGGGATGCCGGACAAGGGAATCCCGGAAGAAGTGTTGGAGCACGCAAAGTGCGTGGCCGTTGTACCGCACATGGTCAAAGGTGGCTTGATCTTCGGAGCTAAAGGAGGCAAAGGCGTAGCCACCTGCCGCACGGCGGATGGCTGGAGCGCGCCGGCGTTCATCACGATTTCGGGCGGAAGCTGGGGGCTGCAGATCGGTGTGGAAGCTGTGGACGTGGTAATGATCATTCAGAATGACAAAGGGATGCAAAGACTGCTCGAGAGTAATTTCCAAATTGGAGCGGACGCTTCCGCGGCAGCGGGTCCAGTTGGACGGCATGCCGAGGCCGGTACGGATTGGAAGATGGATACCGAGATCCTGACCTACTCCCGTGCCAAGGGTGCGTTCGCTGGGCTCACGTTGAAAGGCGCATCGATCCGCCAAGACAATGATTCCCGGCACGCGATGTACGGACGCAAGGTCACAACTCGGGCTTTGCTGTTGGGCAAAGTGCCGGTTCCAGCCGCAGCCCAGCCGTTCCTTGCGGAAGTTCGCGGAGCAAAGGCTCAAGCCGTAGCCGAAGGGAAAGAGGACAGAGCAGAAGTCAAGGAAAGACTTGCGCAATCTGGACTGCCGCTGTTTGTCATTCAGTCGACGTCTGCATGTTCAAGTGGCGGCACAGTCCCTCATTTGTTCTCTTGTTCCGTCCGCGCGGAGCAGTTCTCCCGCGAACGTTGGATGAGATTCACATTCGTGTGCTCGCGAATGAGCACGGGAGGTTGACATGCTTTGGACGATTTTCGTTGTTCTTATAATTTTGTGGCTTCTGGGTTTCAGTCTGCATATCGGCGGAGGCCTGATCCACTTGCTTCTGGTTGTGGGGTTGGTGGTTCTGGTCATTAACTTACTGAGCGGACGACGAAGTGCGGTTTGAAATAGAGAGTCCCAGCGCCAGGAGGTCCGGTGAGTATAGCCTCCTGGCGCCTGTTTCACCCTGTGTCTGGTCCGCTTCCAACCGGACCATACCGCTAAGGAGCCTGCAATGTTCGCGCCTGCCCTCTCCGTGAGTTTGAGATCCGAACACCCCGATGCCGGCAAAGCGCGTCCCTCGTATTCGAAAAGAAGTCAGTGTCATTTCTTACCGAAGAGATACCAACCCAATCAATTCCAATGCGGATAGCGGTGATCGGGAACCACCTTCCTCGACAGTGTGGAATTGCGACCTTCACAACGGATTTGTGTGATGCGATTGCTCTTGAGATACGGAGCCGCTGGAGTACTTGTAGTAGCTGTCAATGACCCGCAATCGCGCTACAGCTATCCGTGCGCGCGTGCGATTCCAGATAAGCGAGAGCGACCTCTCATCCTATCAAGCAGCTGCGGACTTTCTCAATTCCAGCAATGTCGATCTAGTGTGTTTGCAGCACGAATATGGGATTTTTGGAGGGAAAGCCGGCAGCCATGTATTGTGTCTGCTGCAGCGCCTCAAAATGCCAGTCGTGACAACTCTGCATACGGTTCTTCGTGAGCCAGACGTCGGCCAACTATCGTCTTGCAGGAAATCGCCGCGCGCTCTGATCGTCTGATTGTTATGAGCGAGCACTCTTCTCAGTTTCTGCAAGATGTATTTAGAGTTCCAGGCGAAAAGATTGACCGGATTCCTCACGGCATCCCCGACTTGCCCTTTGCGGAACCGGCTTCACGCATAGATTCGCTTTCAACCCCAGATCCGCAACGAGCAAGTTCCGGAAGATCAGGACTCGTAGCGGTCGCCATGGCTCGGCGAAACAGGCGGGTCGGATCGATTGGGTTGAGACACGGTTCAGTGAATCTACATCAATCTCCCTTCATGCTCTAGCGTTGCAAGAGTGAGCCGTGCTGTTCAGTACTTTTCGAAACGGAACAGGCGAATCTATAAGATCGCTCAAGAGAGCAGCTTGTCCGCCAACCAGAAGGTATATCGGTGGCGACGTGGCAGAGCAAGGCATCCGCAGAAATTGGGTTACTTTTCGCGCGCTATCCGCGGTAAGCCCTGAAAAGGCCGAACCGACGGCAACCATTTATCTGGCCGGGCTGGAGACAACTTGCCTAGGTTTTGGCTGCGGGTGATGCGCTCTTCGATTGGCGCGATTCGCTTCACCATAGCTCGCTCCTGCAAAGTGGCAAGCGACTCTACCGGCTTCTCGGCGATTCACCTAGCAGCAGACCTCGACGTTAGCACTTCACGTGATCCTCGTCTGAGCAGGATTGCTCATCCCGAGGAGGCAAGAGGTACTTCACCCCGGGCATGCTTCACAACGTGCGTGCACGAAGTGCTGAAGGGGCATGGCATGCGGGTCCGCCGTGGCGAGGCTGTCCCGTTTCCTGCGGGCAGGCAGAGTTGCAGTGGGGGCCTTAGCGGCACACCGTTAAGCGTCGAGCTGATTCGTTCACTGCGGGAGCCTGAGGAAGTATTTTCCTAGGTTGTGTTTCAGGTGTCGCACCTAGGTCACGGGGAGCAAGAGCGGTGAGGCAGTTCAGTCGATTCAGAAATGCAACGGAAAAATTGCACTATCGGCGTGGAGTCGTATGACATTTAAAGCCTGCCCTTAAATCCCGGATCTTGGTGAGAGATGTCAGCTATATCCTGATAATCAAGGGCCAACGATCGGTTGGTCCCGACCCATATTTGCGCTGGAAAATGCCTCGCAAACAGGTGTTGGCAATCGCTTCCACGGAGGCTCGTAGTGGTCGTCGGGGCGATTAAGCGCCCTCGTCCAAGAGATTCCCTCGAGATTGCGGAGAGAGTGGCGTGTCCTTCGATCCGAACCCATTGGAGCTAGGCTACGTCGCCGTTTGGGGCCGCACCGTTAGGCTCGCGGCGGCGGCAAGCGCCGGTGCGAGCAAAGGTCGGCAACACCCAAGACGCCGCCACGCCCGCGGGCTTCCTTAAATCGGCCCAAAACAAAATAACGGGGAACGAATAAGGAATTTGACGCGGTGAGTCATCAAGAATGCGCGTGGGGCCTACACCGAGACCGAGCAATAGGGAACAGTTTTGCCGGTAGCAGGCTGTCATAGTTCTAGTTGAGGCTTGGCTTGATGCTAGGAGAATAAACGCAAGTCCTCCAGGAGATGAGGAAATGTCCACGCAAAATTCAGTTGTCGCGGTGTATCGCACGCATACGGAAGCGGATCAGGCGGTAAAAGAGCTTCAGCGCGGCGGAGTCGACATGCACAAATTGTCGATCGTCGGCAAGGGCTACCACACAGATGAGCAGGTGGTCGGCTACTACAATACCGGCGACCGCATGAAGTATTGGGGCAAAGATCGGTGCGTTCTGGGGAGGCTTTTGGGGGCTGCTGTTCGGATCTGCTTTTTTCATGATTCCGGGTCTCGGCCCAATCTTAGCAGCGGGACCGGTGGTTGCATGGATCGTGGGGGCGTTGGAAAGTGCGGTGGTGGTAGGAGGGTTAGGTGCATTGGGAGCTGGCCTCTACAGCATAGGAATTCCTAAGGACAGCATTGTGAAGTACGAAGCAGCGCTCAAGACGGATCAATTCCTGCTGATCGCCCACGGAACGGCTGCAGAGGTGGCTAAGGCGAAGGACATCATCGAAACCACACATCCTGCCCAATTTACGCTGCATCAACCGAGGCAGTAGCAGCATAGTGCATGTCTCATGAATGGCGGGTCTGGTTAGTTCAGATAAGCGGGGCGAACTTCAGGCCTGCGAGCACTAGGTTGTGCAAATAAGATTTGTGGAGGCCAATGTGGCAAAAACAGCAGTTGGTTTGTTTGAGAATCCGGGCTCAGTCGACGAACTCGTTCGCGATCTCGAGGCCAGCGGTTTCCTTCGCGACGATGTCCGTGTTTTAGGCGAACCGCGGGAGATGCCAGGTAGTGGACTTATGAGTACGCCACACAGTGATTTTGAAGTGGCCTTGGTTCGTGATCTGAAGGCGTTCGGAGTCATTGAAGTGGACGCGGAAGCTTATGTCCAAGGAGTGCGGCGCGGTGGAGTGATGGTTTTCGCAACCGCTTCGGGCGAAAAAGCGAACGCGGCTACTGAGATTATGAACCGCCACGGGGCCGTGGAGATCGAAGAGATCGGCGCCCCGCAACCCCACCTTCCTGGCACGGAAAACCACGACGGCCTGGCGCACGGTGGCCATGGCTCCATACAGGTTGGGAGGTTCCGCTCCCCCGGCTCCGGCGCTCGTCTGTTCGTGTGGTAGCTCTTTCACGAAACACGACTCTGCGGGAGCCGCAACTAAGCATGAAACGTTCGGAGGTTCAAAACATGAACATTTTCGGACGTGCCACAAGGATTTCAAGGCCTCGATTTGGCAAGCAGAGTGTGATTTCCCTCTTGTCGTTGGCTCTGTTGTTCGCGGCTTGGCCTCAGAACCTGTCGGCCGCCCAAGACGCGCCAGCCCAGGTCGCAAAGCCGCGCAGGGCGCCGCCGCCCTACACGCAACAGACTCCCGAGCAGTTGCAGCAATTGGTAGCGCCGATTGCGCTGTATCCGGATTCGCTGGTGGCGCAGATCCTGGCGGCATCCACGTTTCCCGAGCAAGTCGTCGAGGCCGACCGATGGGTGCAAGCGCATCCTGATTTGAAGGGCGACGCTTTGGGTCAAGGCTGTGGACCAACAGCCCTGGGACCCGAGCGTCAAGGCGCTCACTGCATTTCCATCCGTCCTGGGAAATATGGACAAGAACCTCTCCTGGACGTCATCTCTCGGCGACGCCTACTACAACCAGCAACAGGATGTGATGGATGCCGTGCAGGTGATGCGCCAGCGAGCGGAAGCAGCCGGCAATCTTAAGACCACGCCGCAGCAAACCGTAACGACGCAAGACTCGACGATCGTCATTCAGCCTGCTGAACCCCGATGTCGTTTATGTTCCCGCGTACGATCCGTGGTTGGTTTACGGAGATCCCATCATGGCGTGGCCGGGATGGTACCCGTATCCCGGAATTTGGTTTGGCGGCCCGTACCTCTCGTTCGGAGTCGGCTTCGGAATCGGCTTCTTCGGCGGTTTCGGATGGGGCTGGGGTCATTGGGGATTCGATTGGCATAACCGACTACGCAATTTATGACCGTGGCAGGTACTACTCCCGGAGCAACACGTTTTACAACCGGAGCAGTTTCTACCGGAGGCGGAGGCGCGCGGCGGATTTCATCGCGGTGGAGCTCCCGCTCGGCGCCGGAGCGTACGGCCGTGGCGTCGCAGGAGACAGCAGCTTGCCAATGGCGAACGTCGGCGCGCGCGGCGGAGTTTACAACCGTCCCGGCGCAACGGCCAGAGCCTTTCAACGGAAACACCCAGGCGGCTCGAGGATACGCTGCACCCCGCGGTCAGAGCGGCGTCCGCTCGGGCGCCTTCAGCGGCTACGGCCATGGCGGACAGGCAAGGAGCTATTCGTCGCGCGGAAGCGCCAGCTTCGGTGGCGGAGGATCTCACGGCGGTGGAGGATCTCGCGGCGGAGGATCGCGCGGTGGCGGCGGGCGCCGGTAATCGAAGTTCGTCAGGCTTCGGCGTAGATCGTGAAAATTTAGAAATGGAGAGAAGCCATATGCGGCGAACGAAGCTGAACTTCGACAAATTTCATTGGGCCGAATCTTCCTAAATTGGCTGCGGTCGCTATCCTTTTGACGGGGTGCTTTCCCACCCGTTCCATGGCGCAGCAACCGGGCCAGAAAACATTTTCATCGCCGGAAGACGCGAGCAACGCGCTCGTCACGGCAGCGCAGAGTAACGACGAAAAAGCGATGCTCGATATCCTCGGACCGGACGGAAAGCAAATCGTCTCGTCGGGAGACGAAACCGAGGACGCCAACAGCCGCGCTAATTTCGTGCAGAAATATCAGGAAATGCACCGTCTGGTGAAAGAACCGGATGGAACCACTACCTTGTATATCGGCGCGGAGAATTGGCCCACGCCCATACCGCTCGTGAACAAAGGCAATTCGTGGTATTTCGACACCGAGGCGGGCAAGAAGGAAATTTTGTACCGGCGAATTGGCCAGAATGAAATATCGACCATTCGCGTTTGCCAGGAACTCGTGGCGGCGCAAAAGGAATACTACTCCGCGCAGCACAACGAGTACGCCCAGAAGATCTTCAGTGATGAAGGGCAGCACAATGGCCTTTATTGGAAAGCTGCCGAGGGCGAACCCCAGAGCCCCATCGGGCCGCTGGTGGCGTCGGCCGTTGCCGAGGGCTATGCCAAGAGCCGAGACGGCGCTCCGACTCCTTACCGCGGTTACTATTACCACATCCTGACGCGCCAGGGAAAAAATGGCCCCGGCGGCGCGAAAGAGTTACATCGTAAACGGCAAAATGACCGAGGGTTTCGCTTTCGTGGCCTATCCGGCGGAATACCGGTCGTCCGGCGTGATGACGTTCATCGTTAGCGAGGATGGAGTGGTGTATCAGAAGGATCTCGGCAAGAAGACCGAGGTTCTCGCCAAAGCCATGAAGGAATACAACCCCAATTCCAGTTGGCAAAAGGATGAAGACCAGCAGGAGGAGACTGCTGACGAGCAACAAACCAAGTAACGGCATTGTGTCGCCGCATTAGCTCCGGCGGACTCAGGACCAAAATATGCCTCGCCCAGAAGCCGTATCTCGCGCGCCGAAGATGCCCGTCTGAAGTCCGACGCTACGAAGCCAATGCGTTCCGCGCCACGGGCACGTTTGCCCTATCCTGGACTGGTTTGGTATCTGGCGCGCACTGAAGAAATGAGCGCCAAGCAACATATGATAGCTAAAACGGTTTGCCGGGTTCTCGGCGCCTTGGCTGAAGTAGCTACTCTTTACGAACCGGGTCTCGCCGAAAAATAGCGGACTGAGACACCCGGGTTCGAATGTGAGATAAGTTCTTTAGAATGATGGTGGCCAGGGACGGAGTTGAACCGCCGACGCCAGCCTTTTCAGGGCTGCGCTCTACCACCTGAGCTACCTGGCCACATTGCATTCCGCCGTTTGCCTGCGTGGCCTTTTGCGGACCACGTGAGCGCATCGAACTGTGCGGAATTTCTGCGAAACTGCTGCAGCAGTCACATTGCTGGAGACGTGATCATCGATTATAACAACCGCCGCGTATTTCGCTCAACCGCTTCGGCAAATCGGCGGCGAAGAAACTGCAGCATTCGACACCCAAAGCAGCGGAGCTACCACTCATCAACGTTTACTGCCCTGCGCTCTCGCTATGTTCTCCGAGCCAAGCGGAAAGCGGATCCGCCTCGCGCGATTTCAGGTCCGCACAATAGTCAATTCGCTCCAGAGTCTGTCTGAGCAGGCGAGCCGACGTTTGCGTGGGATGCGTGGAAAAAAATTCCCGCACCTGATTTTCCTGCTCCTCGTCGCAGAAACTTCCGGCTGCGCCGATAATGTCGCCGCTGCGAAATGGGCCGCCGGCGCGCGAAATCTCTGGCCAATGCGAGCGCACGAATTCCCAGGCCACATCCCGCCCATCGGGATTCTGCATCACCCGTCCAACTACGGCCGTCACGTCCTGCGAGCGGACCTGGCCTGAAATTGCATAGTCCAAAGTTCGCTTCAGCAGTTTCGGGTCGCTGAATTGAGCCAGTGTACCCAGGTAGAGATAATAATTTTCGGGCGCCTGCGCATTTTTGACTTTCGCCAGAACGCTGTCATACAACGCATTGTCCCCGCTGCGAGCCGCGAGCGCCAAAAACACGGGCTGCAATTCCGGCGAAACGGCGGCCGAATCCTGGAGCGCTAAGCGTGCCTGTTTGCGGGACTCCGCCAGTACATCGGGATAGGCGCCGGTGATTCCAAGCGTGTGCAGCACAGCGACTCGTAAATTTTTCTGGTCATCGTTCTCTCCAGGCTTAGGCGCAAAACCCAAATCATGCGCGAGCGGCGCCAAAAAACCGCGTACCCACGCCTGATAAGCGGGACGATCGGAATCATCCACCAGATAAAGGCCCGCGTAATCCACCTGAGCCAGCAAGTACTGCACCACCGGCCGGTTCCGGTCGGACTGCATGCCCTCGGCCAACGTAAGGTAATCTCCAATGTCGGCGCGACCGGCGCGGACGGATGCCCAGATATCCGCGAGCAGCATAATGCGCTCCGCCGGCGTCAGCCCGTTCTCAACATCTCGCGAGATGGCTTGCACTGCCTGGGGCTGGTAACTGGAGCGGTAATCGCCCTTCCCGCCCGCGTTCGACAGAACCCAGGGGCCGCACCCCGGCAAGCTGAACTCCTGCTCCCGCTTGGTAAGCAGTTCGCATTCGCCGGCCTCCTTGCCCGCCGCGCCTTCGCGCAGGCATACCGGCACATTCCACAGCTGGTCGTTTCCCTCAAGAAATTTGGAGCGGTCATAAAAGTAGCGCTCCTGCGACAGAGTGACCGTCGTCGAACCGTTGGCGCATTGTGCTTTCACGCTCAGGATCGGCGCGCCCGGCTGCTTCACGAACGTGGACATGATCGCATCTACCGGTTTCTGCGAAACCCGGGTCAGCGTATTCCAAAAATCTTCCGCCGTCGCGTTGGCGTAGGCATGTTCCTTCAAGTATTCATTCACTCCCGCGCGGAAATTATCTGGTCCAAGAAAAGCTTCGACCATGCGCAGGACCGCGGCGGCCTTTCCGTAAGCAATGCCGTCGAACAGGCCTTCAATCTCCACCGGAGTCTCCGCCGCCTGATGAATGGGCCGCGTATTCGACAGCGAATCGACGTTCAAAGCTTCGACCGTGCCCTGCGTTTCGTCCATGCGAACATTCCACTCAGGCTTCATGGCCTCGAGCGGCTTGTCGGACATCCAGGTAGCGAAGCCTTCGTTCAGCCAAATGTCATCCCACCACTGCATGGTGACCAGATCGCCGAACCACTGGTGGGCCATCTCGTGTGCGATCACCGAAGCCACGCCGCGATGTTGGTTGACCGAAGCGCGCTGGTCGTCCAGCAGCAGCGCATTCTCCCGAAACGTGATGCAGGCCGTGTTCTCCATTGCGCCCGCGGAAAAATCCGGCAGCGCGATCAGATCGAGCTTCCCATACGGATATTTGATGGTGAAGTACTGGTTGTAGTAACGGAGAATGTCTTCCGCGGCCTTCAGCGCATACGCGCCAAGCTCTTTCTTGCCAGCAGTGCTGAACACGCGAATCGGGATACCTTCCGCCGACCCCTCCACGAAGTCGAACTGGCCGACAATCATCGCCACTAGATACGAAGACATCCTGGGGGTCGTCGCAAAGTTCACGGTGTGCTTGTCCCCGTCGGCGGTATCGGAAAGCGCTTTTGTATTTGAGATGACCGTCATCTCTTTTGGCGCGGTCACGCTCATGTCAAACGTTGCCTTGTATGCCGGCTCATCGAACGAAGGAAAGGCTCGCCGCGCATCGGTGGACTCGAACTGCGTCCCCGCATACTTGCGGCCATGATCATCCTTGCCCAAGTAGAAGCCGTGCAACTCATTGTTCAGAATCCCCGTGAAATGAACCTCGATCGAGGCTGGGCCGGGCTGCAGGGGCTGTTCCACCGTCAGTGTGGCCATTTCGCGGGGAGCATCCAGGCTGACTTTGGCAATTTGGGTCTTGCCGCCGCTGCTGATGCTCGCATCCTGGAAGGTAATCTCCGCGGCGTTCAAAACCACTTCCGTGCTGGATTTCAGCACGGTTACCTGAATTTTCTCAGCCCCGGTGAAATTATCTTTGGCGAAGTCCGGCGTGAAGCTGAGCTTATAATTCTCCGGCGCGGCAACCTGCGGCAGGCGTTGCGCTACGGCGCAAGTCGTCAATATCCCGGCAAAAACCAGTACCCAGGCAATATGCTTCATCTTCCCCTCAAGTTTCATTTTCTCTGCAACTCCACTCAGACGTTGCAACCCGGCCGGAGTTAGCCGGAATGTTCGATGTTTTTCACGGTCCCTTTCGGATGTCCGGGCAATGGCGTCCTCCGTCCGGCTTGCCATGGCGGAGTATCTCCCGAATCGAGGATCGGCGGAGGCACCGCTCCCTGGCCCGGATCCATCCGGCAATCTTTCCCCGAGCCTACGGAGAATGGTGGAGTGCAGGACTCGAACTGCGACCTCATGCTCGTAAGGCAGGCGCAAAAACGGCAACCCGCATCCGACCGCCGGGCTATTGTAACCGGAGGTGGGCAGGGCGTGCATGTGGACGCGAATACGGGCACGGACTGGGCGGAAGCTTGCGCTAACGTCTCTAACGTCAATCGGTCGTCCGGGGCGAAAGCAAGCGCAAGCCTCTCGTTCAGTGATTACTTTGAAAGGGGCCGGACGCCTGTCAAACCTGAAGTCACGGAATTTCTACGGTCTTGGAGAAAGTCGTCATGTGGCGTTCCTCCGAGTCGGTCACCACCTCACGTATCCTATAGATTCCCGGCTTCAGTTGAAAATCCATGTTCGCATCCAGACCGGCTTTGACCAGTCGAGGCAATTCCGTATCGGGAATGTCCACCTTGGCGCGTCTTCGTTCCGAATCCACAAGATTCTCCTGCTGATCGAAGACGGCGCAAACGAACGTGATTGTGTTCAGGTTGTGGTCTCCATCCCTGTGAAACCGCAGAGGCGTGGCATCAACATGCGTAAACAAAGAAAGTTGGCGCAAACCTCCCTTTGCCGACGTAAGCTTCGCGCTCAAGTTGACGCCGAATTGGGACGTATCAGCCTTGGAGAGCACCGCATCCAGAATTTGTTCCTGCGCGCCGGTTGCGGCTTCTTCCACTTCGCCGTTCACTCCATTTCTAGGCGCGTAGTATCCGCGTCGCGCTTCCACAATACCCTTCGATCGCGTCAGCTTCACCCGCAACGTGTGGAACTTGCCATCAACATCGGCGGGGACAAACGCTAGGATGTAGGAAACTGGCTGCTGGGCGAGCCGGGCAAAACCGGCTTTCAAGTCGTTGTTATTGTGAAACAGGTCGCCACCCGTGCCTCGCGCCATATCCGCCAGCACGCCCGTAGCGCTCAGTTTACGCGCTGAGCTGAATGCGCGCATGAGCAGCCCCACGTCCGTCGTTACAAAGCTTGTGCCGGCATCTTCAGGTTCGCCGGCGAGTTGAGCCGGTACACCCGCTGGATCGAGCGAACTGATAACCACCTGCAGCCGTAACGCCTGATCAATGATCTGATCTACCTGAGCCTGCAACCGTGCCCCTGGGTCGAGCAGACTCTTTGATAAGAAACCGGCGGAAACGACAATGACACTCCTCGGCCCCGGTAGCATCGCCAGCCGATTCACAACCTGCATGAGCGCTTCCAGACTGCGCTGGGCACGGCGCCGCGATTCGATAGCGACAGTCTGCGCTTGTTGAACGGCGTAGTCAGCATTCGCCTGGGCGCAACCGGAAAGCTCGCAGATGTGACATTTGGTTTTCGCCAGATATGCTCCCACGCTGATAGCATCTGGATCGTCACGGTCGACGATCTGCTCAGCCGTATAGTCGTCGACTACCTGGCAGCCTTGCACCTCCGGAATGGGAACTAGCTGGGAAAGAGTCTGATGCAGTACATTCACATCGTGAGTGAAATCCGTGTGAATCAAAGTCGAAGACGTAAAGATGCCTACGCGGTCATAAGGTTGAAGATTCTTGTCCAGATACTTGTCCGCGGCCGCACGCGCGGAGTTGACTTCCGCGAGGTCCATGTGCAAATCGTCAAAGTAAAGCGCGAGTGTACGAGGCCGTGCAGGATGCGCCGATGAGTCCCGCTGCCTCGATCCGTCAGAATCCCCAAGCCGGTAAGCATTCGCAGCTGGGGGTGCCTCAACCGAAAACTGGGAAATCGTCTGAGGCCTGCCGCCGTCGAAGAGCTCGAAGTCTTCTTTCCGCAGGCCATCGATAGCATTGCCGTGTGCGTCGCGCACCACCACACGAACCACAACCAGATTGCTCGCGACCTTTAATTGGAAAGGAAGCTGATCCTGTTTGCTAACGGGCGTTTGATTGCTTGGCTGGTTCTGTGCTCCCAGAAAACCACATAGAGAGACAAGAACAACGATGAGGACATTAATCGTGAAGCGCTGGGAGCCCGAAATCCCGAAGCGGGGCATGGAGGTGCCTCCAACGTGTAAGTCTAGCATCTGCTCGATGCGCAGTAAGGCTGTGAGAAGGTCAAGGATTCTTGGTGACACATCGCCCTAGCATTCGTTGACTGTCGTAAAAGGCGAATGGAAAGCGCAAAGTTGTGCTAAGGTTCCTATATCACTTACTGACCGTACGGTGGGGTCTGACTGTAATCGTCCCTCCTGTTCTGACTGCTATAGAATTTCCGATCAGTGACAGCCGACACCCAAGCCTTTCAGTCGAATGCACCCGCTTCGAGGCAGGCTCTCGCGTCGGTTACGGTCACAGCCCTTCTTGTCATTGTCATTCTGGGTGCACCTAAGGCGTGGGCGCAGGGGCCACCGTACCAGACCGACGATCCTGTGCCAGTCGACCTGCACCACTATGAGTTCTACGTATTCGGCACTGCGGACGGAACACCGGTGGAAATGGACTCTGTCGGGCCGGCCTTCGAGTTTAACTGGGGCGCATTGCCTCGCGTGCAGCTCCACGCGATACTTCCGTCCGGGGTGGTAGCGCCGCTGAATAATCAGAAATATGCGCCCAGCGGCGTTGGGCCGACCGAGTTCGGACTGACCGACATGGAGTTGGGTGCAAAGATCGCCTGGATCAAAGAGAGCAAGCACGTCCCTCAAATCGGCACGTTCACCATGTTCGAAATCCCCACTGGCAACGCGGACAAAGGACTCGGCGTAGGCAAGGTCTGGTACAAGATCCCGGTCTGGCTACAGAAGAACGTCGGCAAGTGGACGCTTGACGGCGGCGCGGGCTATCAGGTGGTGCCGCAAGATGGGTTCCGCAACTTTCCGTACACGGGTTGGCTGGTGAAGAGAGAACTCAGCGAGCGGCTCGAGTTGGGTGCGGAGGTATTCGCTCATGGCAGCGAGGGGAGTGCACCGGCGCAAACCAGGGCCTCGACCATGCTCGACGTGGGCGGCTACTACCACTTCAAGCACCATCCCGGCGAGCAGTTTCTGTTCTGCTACGGTCACTCCGTCGCCGGACAGACGGAGAACTACGCTTACGTAGGCATGTACTGGACTTGGGGGAAAGATCGTGGCGGCAAGAGAGAAGGACTGCGCGAAGGATTATTTCCCGGTCAGTTGAATCGGAGCGGATTCTAACGTGATTCTGAGAGGTTCTCATCAGTTCCTTCCGGCAAGCCAATCGTCTCAATTGGCGATAAATCCTGATTTTGCCAAGTAACTCGATATCGTGCGAAGTTGCAGGCATAATGCTGGTGAAATGAAACGCCCACTGTCCTAGTTTTCTTTTCAATCTGTGCCGTGGTCGATTTCGCATTCGTCTGCATCAAGTGGCATTCGGTTATCTCCGGCGTTGTTGCCATTGTTTGTGGCTTGCCATTGACTGCTTTGCTTTGGGTATTTTCAAAGGGCAGTGACGACTCAGCTGCCCCCGGCAGGTAGAGTCAACGCGGGCACAATAGTTGTTGATAAATCGCCATAGGGCTCTTTGACCCAGCAAATCGGGGGTTTGAGCGCTCTGGCCTGTTCTCGACAGTTATCTCCCCGCGCCGTGTTGATCAGCGCCGTCCGTGAACGTACCCAGCCCAGCTCGCGCCCGGATCACCGTCAGATCCGCTTGCGCTTTCGCGCTGCGATGCTTCAGCGGACACAGCAACTGGGGATCGATTCGGGGCAGCCGAGCCAAGGTTCGCGCATCCAGACGGTCGTCCTTCTTTCGACTCTCCCCGATCAGGCGTACGTTGCGCGCATGCGCCACGATCACCTCATGTCCCAACTCGCTCAGCTGTGGGCTCACCCACGGCGAGTGCATTCCGGTTTCCAGCGCGATCCGACAGCGCGGCATTGCTCCGAACACCTCGCGCATGGCTTTCGGAGTTGTGCTCAGCTTCTGTTCCAGCAGCGCAGCGCCGGATTCATCCAATACGCAGTACCAGCTCGATCGATCTCCCAGCTCAAGACCGATCGTCAGCTTCTGTTCGGAAAAATTCCTGATCTGCTTCGCTGCTGCAGTGCTAATCTTCTTCCTTGCCGGTCTCCTTTATCTATCTCTTGTGCTTCGAGCACGTCGATAATTTGGGAGCGTACAGCATCCCGTCGAAGGAAGAAGGAAGACAGAGGTCTGTTTTTGATTGCCGCGCAGGTCCAATGGTTAATTCTTGCGCTCCTTTCGAGGAGTGCCTATAGATGACTGACCAATGCAGGCGCGAGAAAGGCACCTCTTTCACCAACAAAAAAACTTGACTCGTCGGAGTTCCTCATAGATGCGGAAGACAGTTCAATGGGCTCTATACCCTGGCCCGCGTAATGCACGCCCCGGTCGTTCGTCGGTAATTTCTCCGTCATACACTACCGACCGCCCATTCACAAAAACGTCTTTCACTCCGACGGAATAATGCAGCGGGTCGTTGAATGTGGCCACGTCTTGAATGGTTGCGGGATCGAAGACAATCTTTCGCGCGTGGGGCTTATCTCACAGGGGAAGGACTTGCCTTTCCCTGTCACGCGGCAATGGTAGAAAATGTTTGCACATGCAGGAATCCCTGTATTGAACCGCAGTCCAAACCCTCTAGACTAAAAATGCACGTTACATCCATCTCCTAATCGGACCCGCCGAAATTGCCCGGCGGGTTTGCTTTTCTTAAGCGCAGTTAGCGGCCCACGCTTGACAGCAGCGAAACCCGCTCATGCGCGGCCCGTAGATCCGCCGTCGCGACGTGGGCATAACGCTTAACCATCTAGTTTGCCGGTTAGTGACAGTACAAATATGTACGTACGAAGTTACCTCAAGATGTTTTGGCCCATGCTCGGGTACGTCCGCGCGGTTATCGCGTCTTAAATCGCCACAGGACGCGAAGAAAGGGGGTTCGGGCTACCGCCCCGCCGAACGTATTCCATGGCAAAGCTGTGCCGCGTGGCATGCATAGTTCGCGCTGGCGGCTCGAATCCCAGCTTGCGGCTGAGCGCCTTTGTGTCCCGCAGAACGTTCCTCTGACTGAGCTTCCGCCCGTCCTTCGTGGCAAAGACGTAGGCAGTTGGCTCACGTCCGGTAAGGGTTCGGGCCAACTGGCGGCGTAGTTCAATCGAGAAGGGAATCACTCGCTGCTTGCGGCCCTTGCCGGTCACGGTGAGCAATAGATCGTCCATGTTCACGTCAGAGACGCGAAGCGATAACGCTTCATCCAACCGGACGCCAGTATCAAACAACGTGAGCAACAAGACGCGCAACTGGCGCTGTGTTTCCGTGCGGGCCTTCCACCGGACAATCGCGGTTACTTGCTTACCTGTGTATGTACACGGGACGTTGCTTTCCTCTCTCAGCTTAGGCATCCGGGCCGATGAACCACTCCAATGCAGAAAGCGTTGATGGAACGGCCCCGGCAGTTCACAGAGGATGGGGCCAATCCCTTGCTCCGCATTCGCAGGATAAGGGCCGTCAGATCATCGGTTGTCGGCGCATCTGTATGCAGCCAGCAGAGGGATTGCCGATGCCATTCAACCGACTTTGGGCTGACGTTATGTATCCATTGGCGTTCACGCAAAAAACGTTCGCAGAGTGGTAGCACGCGCACACCTAGGCAGCGGGTCAAATTGCCCGGCGATCCGCGTATCTTGTTGATGGTGGGCAGTGCAGGACTCGAACCTGCGACCTCCTGCTTGTAAGGCAGGCGCTCTAACCAACTGAGCTAACCGCCCTCGCCCACGTGTGAAGCGGGGTATACGACAAAACTTGCATCGAAGAGCTTTCTGGACTATACGCGACGGCGGAAATATGGGTCAAACAGGCGGCCAAGCTCATATCAGGTCAAACGAAACGCTGCCGGTAAAGCCACTGCCGTCGTCGCCTTCTCTCATAGACATACTCGCCTCACCTTCTGGGATTCGGCGCTTCCCTGCTAGACTGCACCCCATGCGCCGGTTGGTCCTGAATGCCGATGATTTCGGTTTCACCCGCGGAGTAAACCGCGCCATCCTCGAAGCC
Organism: uncultured Acidobacteriaceae bacterium; assembly: GCA_963697035.1. Lineage (GTDB taxonomy): Bacteria > Acidobacteriota > Terriglobia > Terriglobales > Acidobacteriaceae > PALSA-270. The sequence continues at coordinate 16,833 of CAVOMN010000008.1, forward strand.
CATCGGCGAAACATTGTCACCTCAGCGACGTTGATGGCGCGAGGAGCCGAATTTGACGATGCCGTGCGCTCGGCCCAGTCCTCTCCAGAACTAGGCGTTGGATGCCACATTGTTCTGGTCGGCGGTTCGCCGGTGCTTCCGGCGGCGGAAATCCCAAGCCTGGTTGCCGGCCATGCCGTGGAAGCATCCTTTCGCCCTGGCTGGGGAAGTTTTGCGGCGGCCGCGCTCACCCGCAGATTAGCCGCCCGCGAAATTGAGGCCGAGGCGACCGCGCAGATTCGCAAGTTGCAGCAAGCCGGAATCGCCGTCACCCACGTGGATACGCACCAGCACGTGCACATCTTTCCCGCGGTACTACAGCCAATTTTGCGGGCCGCGCAAGCCTGCGGCGTGCGGGCTGTGCGCAATCCGTTCGAACCTCTTACATTCGGCCTGCCCAGCCGCAACTTCCGTTTGTGGAAGCGCTGGCTGGGGGTGGGAATGCTGAATGCGTTTAGGGAAACCTTCCAGCGCACGGTCGCCGAGGCAGGAATATTTACTCCCGACGGCATCTTTGGCGTGCTCGCCACCGGAAGGCTGGACGCATCTATGTTCCGCAATATCATCGAGCGGATGCCGGAAGGAACCTGGGAATTGCTTTGCCACCCCGGCTACGACGACGCACAATTGCGCAGCATGCCGACCCGGTTATGGGAGTCGCGGGAACGCGAACTCCAGACCCTCACCTCTCCCGCAAGCTCCGCCTTACTGGCCGATCATGCCATCCGGCTTGTGTCCTATCGTGAATTAACGCATCCCTAGGCGGCGATTCTTCCCTAGGAAGACCCTGCACGATGGTACCCAGCCGGCCCCGGCGACGGCATCTAATTCGTAACCGGGAAAGCAGAATGGCAGGTTATGATTGTGAAGCTGCAAGGCTTGGGAGAGTCCGCTTACTCCATGTCAAACACCGAATTTCACGACCAGCCGGAAATTCTGGTTCGGGTCTGGGGCATGAATGCTGAAGGACACGCATTTTTTCAAAATGTGATGGCCAGCCATCTAACCTCCTCGGGCGCTTTGCTCAATGGCATGGAACAAACTCTCAAGCTGCAGGAAATCATCGGCTTGCAGTTCGAGAGCCAGAAGACTCGGGTGCGGGTGGTGCGCCTTGGGGAAGCGACCCTCCCGGGAAAGATGCAGGCCGAAGTGGAAATCGTGGGCGGCCAGCCTTGCCCGTGGGCCGGTCGCATAGCTCCGGTGGAACATAAGCCGGAAAAAACCGATGCTTCCAACGACAGCAACAAGCGGCGCTTCCCGCGGCTAAGAGCACATTTCGGCTTCGAACTGCGCGACGAACGCGGCTCTGGAGCGGCCATGAAAACCCACGCGGCGGACATCAGCGGTCGCGGCTGCTATGTCGAAACCCTCGTTCCCCTCCCGCTCGGCACTCCGCTCAGCATCACATTTTGGATTGATTCCGACAAGATCGTTACCTCCGCCATGGTCCGCTCCAGCGATCCTGGAGTTGGTATGGGAATCGAATTCACCGGCTTGAATGAGCAGACCAAGGAGCGCCTCCAGAAATATTTAGAGGCGGCGTCCGCCCCGCCCTCCGCGGAAGAAAGCTCTGCCTAGTTGTTGCCGAGCCGATTCGCCCTTCCCGGCCCGAATCCCATAATCCCGCTTGCCCCGTTTTGAAACCTAAAGAAAATTTCGGCGCCGCCGATAGCGTAGCCATGACAGGCACAACTCCGGTCACCGCATCCACCCTCCCTCTCCCCGGTTCTGCCACCCGTTAGATTCGCGCGGCGAGGAAAATCGGAGGCGTGGGTACGCTTATGGCTGAAAAAATTCTCTTCGTCGATGATGAACCGGCCGTGCTGGAAGGCTACCAGCGCCTGCTGCGCCAGGAATTCCAGATCGAAACCGCTTTGGGAAGCCAGGAGGCCCTCGATAGTTTGACGGTCAGTGGCCCGTATGCCGTGCTGGTCGCCGACATGCGCATGCCGGAAATGGACGGAGCTCAGCTCTTGGCCAAAGTCATGGCCAAATTTCCCCAGACCATCCGCATCATGCTGACTGGCAACTTGGATATTCAGACCGCCGTGCGCGCCGTCAACGAAGGAAGCATTTTCCGCTTTCTGACCAAACCCTGCGAAAAAGATACCCTCATCAGCACTTTGAATGCGGCTTTAGTGCAGTACCGCCTGGCCGGTTTCAAGGAGCAGTATTATCAGGCGGCCGTGGAGAGTGGCCCGCCGCGCCTGGAGAAGCAGCCGGTCAATGCGGCGCTGGAAGAAGCCGCCGAACAGGTGCGGGTGATCCTGGCAAAAGACGCCAAGACTCGCCTGCCCTCGACCATCAGCGGGGTGTATACCGGCAAGACGATATGGATCGGTCCGGAGCATGTGGTGCAGCGCATCTCGGCCACCGCGGCCATCGCCCACCCCAAGAATCTGCTAAGCGCTACGCCGGCGGTGGGCGACATCGTCCGCGTCGAATATGACCAGGGCCGGGCCACGGTACAAGCCATCCATGGTTAATAAGAAAAGCGCTCTGCTCGCCGCCTCTCCGCACCTGCACCGGTAAATCAAATCCTGAATCTCATCCCGCGGGTTACCATCGAATGCAAGGTACAATCGGCGCGAGGAGACGGAATGAGAATCGGGATAACCTGCTACCCCACCTATGGCGGCAGCGGCGTGGTGGCGACGGAACTGGGGCTCGAACTGGCTCAGCGCGGACACGAAATTCATTTCATCTCCTATGCCCAGCCCATTCGCCTTACCGGCCCTCAGCCCAACATTCATTATCATGAGGTCGAAGTCACCCGCTACCCGCTGTTCGATTTCCCGCCTTACGATCTTGCCCTAGCCACCAGAATGGCGGAAGTGGCGGAGATTTACGAACTCCATCTCCTGCATGTGCATTACGCCATCCCGCACTCGGTAAGCGCCCTGCTGGCCCGGCAGATGCTGGCGGCGAGCCCCAAGCGGCAGGTCCTTCCCTTTGTGACCACCCTGCACGGCACCGATATCACGCTGGTCGGCCAGGATCACTCTTATTTGCCGATTACCCGTTTTTCCATCGAGCAGAGCAACGGAGTCACCGCCATTTCCCAATACCTCCGCGAACGCACGCTGCGCGAGTTCGACATCAAGAACCATATTCAGGTGATCTACAACTTCGTGAATTGCGATCTTGTATTGCCGTGGCACGGAACTGGCCAAACGCCGCTCGGAATACGCCCCGCACGGCGAGCGCATCCTGGTGCATCTGTCGAATTTCCGGCCAGTGAAGCGGGTGACCGACACCATCGAAATCTTCGACCGCGTCCGCAAAAAAATGCCGGCAAAGCTGCTGATGATTGGCGACGGCCCCGACCGCTCCCGCGCCGAGTGGCTGGCGGTACAAAAGGGTATCCACGATGATGTGATGTTTTTGGGCAAACAGGATCAGGTGCACGAAAAGCTGGCGCTGGCCGATATTCTCCTATTGCCCAGCGAAACCGAATCCTTTGGACTGGCGGCCCTCGAAGGCATGGCCTGCGAAGTCGTCCCGATTGCCACCCGGGTGGGCGGCATCCCGGAAGTGATTGAGCACGGCGTGAGCGGCTATCTGGCCGATGTGGGCGACGTTGAGACCATGGCCCGCTATGCCAATGAACTACTCGGCGACGAAAGCCGTCTGCGTGAGATGGGCAAGGCATGCCGGCAAGTGGCGCAAACCCGCTTCTGCGCGACGAAAATTATTCCTCAATATGAAGATTTCTACCGGCGGGTGCTGGAGCGCTCGTCGTAGAGCGCAGCAGCGCTCACTTCCTCGCCATGCAACACCGGCATGCGCAGACGAATCAGAGTTCCCTTCCCTTCGCGGCTGTCGATGGTCATGCGGGCGCTCTCGCCGTAGAGCACTTTCAGCCGCTCCGCCACATTCGCCAGGCCGATGCCGGTTCCACCCAGGCCGGTAGGTTTCTCCAGTAGATGGGCCGAGCCCATGCCCACGCCATCGTCTTCCACTTCGATGGTCAGCCGCGAATCCGCCAGCCGGCTGCGCAGACGAATGCTGCCGCCTTCAATCTTCGAGGCCAGCCCATGCTTGATGGAATTCTCCACCAACGGCTGCAACAACATGCTCGGCACCATGACATCGAGCGACGGCGGGTCCAGTTCCTTTAATACCCGCAGCTTGTCGCGCCCAAACCGCACCACTTCGATGTCCAGATAGTTGTCGATGAATTCGATCTCCTCGCGCAGCGGGACGAAAGCATCGCTGCTGCTCAGCAACCGCCGCAGAATGTTGGCCAGCTTGATGATCATTTCGCGGGCCGTGTCGGGATCGAAGCGCACCAGCGAGGAAACCGAATTCAGCGTGTTGAACAGAAAATGCGGATTGATCTGGTTTTTCAGCGCTTCCATGCGGGCGTGTAACAACAAACGCTCCTGCTCCTCCAGCTTGATCTGGATGCGCACGCTGTTCCAGATTTTGAGTTCCGTGCCGATGACCATCACCGAAGTGGCATAAATCAGCAACTCCACCCACCAGGTCGGACTCTCCATGCTAAAAGTCGCGCGCGGCAGCAGGCGATGCAATTGGGTTTGCAGAAAGCGCAGCACCAGAATGCTGACAAAGAAAACCGTTTGCCACTCGAACAGCCGCGGCGTGGGCAGGTTGCGCCGCAGCCAGCGGTAGATGCTGAGGTCAATGAACGGCGAAAACGACCAGATGTCCTCGCGCTCTGGCGCAAGCGTGCGCAACTGCCCGGCCAGAAAGCCACACAGCACCATGAACGGCAGCGTCGCCCATTCGCCATGCAGCAATGCTGGAAGGCCCAGCAATGCGCCGCCCAGGATTCCGGAAACCCGCCCGCCCGTGACTCCCAGTAGGATGGCGGTCTCAAATGACAGATCCCCGGCCAGAAAGCTGGTCTGCACAAAACGCACCCAAACGCCTAGCGCGGGCACGATGCCAATCCAAAGCACCAGATAGACTCTCTGCCGCCACGCCCGCTCCTCGCGGAATAGCAGCGATTTGAACTCAACCGAGCGCACCAAAGAACTGGCCACGGCCGCGGCCACGCCGAGCTTGATCAGCAGGTTGACGAGGATATTGCTTTGAGTCATGAAAAGGCTGAGGAAAATGTAGCACGAAGGTCGGCTCGGCAAGCATTCTCACGCGCCATAGCAGTGACGAAAATCACAGACAGGAAACAGGATCAGGTCTCTAATACACGCGGTGAATGTCCCCGGCTCCCAGGGATTCACCGCCAGGTGCCTCCCGGCAACCTGCACGTCCCGCCGCTATCGGCGGAAAAGCTAAAAACGGGACCGGAAGGCGGCGAACGATTGGCTGGCCGAGTTCTGGCTTTCTGCGCGAAAACTAAGTGCTAACGGGCAGGATACCGGACTCCAGGCTGGCAGGTTGGCGTCCGCTTCGCGAAGCTCCCGGGAGGCACCTCGAGGAGACAACATGTTCAAACGAATCGTTTTCAAGCGAATTATTCTATCTATTTTTGTGGCCGTGATCGTACTGCTACCGGCCCGTGCGCAAAACAAACCGGCGCTGGCAGTTCATCAGTTCACCGTGGCTTCGGGGGTGACCTTTCCTTACGACATGACCCAATTGCAAACCCAAACCATCGCGGAACTGAAGGACAAAGACGGCGCGCAATTCGACTTTGTTTCTGAGGCTCCGGCAAATCAGGCGCAAGCCTACGTTCTGGATGGCGAGGTCACCGAGTGGCATAAAGGCAATACCGCGGAACGTATGCTCATTGCCATGGGCTCCGTGGCGGGGCGTGAAAACGCAAAGATTCACTACTGGCTCAAGGACAAAGATGGCAAAAAGGTATTCGAGCATACTGACACGATCCGTCAAACCTTCATGGAGAACGGACACGAAAAATCAGTCGGGACGCTCGCACGGCCGTTTGCGGGCAAAGTCTCTGACCGCTTGAAGGGTGCAAAGCTGGCGCCGGAAGGCGTTCCGGGACAGTAGTAGCGGGCAAGGCAACATCGGGGCATCTTAGCGGGTACTGTGTGCTGGAGTGTGCTCTGAGGACAGTTGAAGAGCGGATTCCACGCTGCGTGCAATGTTGCAAGCCATTCCTCAGCTAAAGCTTCCATCTCATTATGTCCGAGCGCTTTATGACCGCAAAACCTTAGTAATGGCCTGGTGATCGCCATCACACCTGAAATCCAGCCGGGTATCGCATGCTCAAAGATATGAGAACGATGATAGCAACCGTTGGACGCACCTCCCCCTGTCTGGAGGAGTTCTTTGTCGAAGATATTGATCGTAGATGACGATGAAGCAATGCGTGGCCTGCTGCGCACGCGTCTGGAAGACACCTATCAAGTTTTGGACACCGGAGATGCCGGCCTGACGCTGGGATTGGTGATGCAGCATAAGCCAGACGCCATCCTGCTCGATCTGATGATGCCCAAACTCTCAGGCTATGACCTGTGCCAAAACTTGCATTCGCTCAGCCACACCTCGCGCGTTAAGATCTTCATCATCACCGGCGAGGGAGGCGTGGCAGCCCAGGAATATTGCAAGACTCTCGGTGCCACGGGCTTCTTCCGAAAGCCTCTGGATTTCAAAGAGCTCAGGCGGCGGTTGGCTGAAGAACTTGGGAGCCAGCGCCCCGAACGCCGCGGTCAGTCGCGCGTGCGCATGCGGGTCAGTTTAAAGTTGCGCGGTACTGACAAGGTGGGCAAGCCCTTCGAAGAAGTTACCGTCACTGAAAACGTCAGCGCTGCCGGATTCCTTTGCAATTGCGCCGCCTCGCTCGCCATCGGCGCGGGGGTTGAGGTCTTTCTGGTTGGTGCGAAGGAATGGTACGTGGGCCGCGCCCGCGTGATGCGCAAGGAATTCGACATGAACTGGCAGCGCTACGGCTTCCATCTAGAAGAAAAGAAGGGTGAGTGGGTGCTGCAAGCCTAGCCGGCAAGTGTGGCCAAGGATGATTGTGCGTCTCCTGTTCCCCAGCATTTCGCCAGACAATCAATGATATCCTTCCGCCCATGCCATTACGCGTGGTAGTGCTCGGAGCCGGCTTCGGCGGACTTGAACTGACAACTATTCTTTCCGACGCTTTCGGCGATGACATCAACATGGTGCTCATCGACAAGAGCGATGCCTTTGTCTTCGGCTTCTCGAAACTCGACGTCATGTTTGGACGGCTGCTGCCGGATGCGGTGCGTCATCCCTATCGCGACGTGGTCAAGCCTGGCGTGCGCTTTCTGCAGACGACGGTGCGATCTTTCGATCCGTCTGCCAAGCGCGTGGTCACCGACGATGGAACCTTCGACGCGGATGTCTTAGTCGTGGCGCTCGGCGCCGACCTCGATCCGGCGGCCACTCCCGGGCTGCTCGAAGGCGGCAACGAATTTTATTCCGTGCCGGGAGCCTTCGCCCTGCGCGATGTGCTGCCGCGCTTCGAGCGCGGCCACGCCATCGTCGGCGTCACCGGAAAATCGTTTAAGTGCCCGCCCGCTCCCAGCGAGACCGCATTGCTGTTGCACGACTACCTCGTCACCCGCGGACGCCGCGCGGCCACCGAGATTTCACTGGTCATGCCCTTCGGCACGCCGATTCCGCCATCTCCCGATTCTTCGCAAGCCATTCTTGCCGCGTTCGCGGAGCGCGGCATCAAGTTCGTGAAAGATTGCCTGGTGCAGGCGCTCGACCCGGCGCGCAAAGTGGCGATCCTGAGCAATGGCGCCGAAATGCCCTACGAGTTGTTCCTCGGCATCCCGGTGCATCGCGTACCGCAGGTGGTAGTCGAGTCCGGGCTTGGCCGCCGATCCCTACAACTGGGTGCCGGTCAACAAGAAGACGCTGGAGACGAGTTTTCCCGGCGTCTATGCGGTCGGCGACGTGAATGGCGTGGGCACGCCCAAGGCGGGAGTCTTCGCTGAAGGCGCGGCGCGCGCGGTCGCGGCCGCCATCATCGCGCAGTACCGCGGAGGTCCGCCAGCGGAAGCGTATCGAGGCATCGGCGCCTGCTATCTGGAGTTCGGCCACGGCCAGGTGGCACGCGTGGATGTGGAGTTTCTGGCCGGCCCGAAACCCACCGGCACCTTTCAGCCGCCCTCGGAAGCGCTGGTCGCCGAAAAGGCCAAATTCGGATCGAGCCGCCTGCAGCGCTGGTTCGGGCGTTGATAACAAAAGAATTGTCAGATGTATATCTGAAAGATATAGCGAAATCGAATTCTAGCCTCGACATTCTCCGGATGGAGCCAAACCTCATTCGGACCGTCGAACTCGTCTATAAACGATCCTGGCGCAATTACGGGGCATTCTACGAAGCGTTCTGACCGCGCCGAAAGCAGCCCAATCGCGGACCGCCAAGATTAGGTTGGGCGTCTTTTCAATAGCTTAGGGATAAGTAGTTGATTCTACAAAGGAGGAGTGGCAAAACACGATGGGTGCCCCACCCTGGCGTCTTTGGAAGGGTGGGATTCCACGGCTGCATGCAGTGTAGGATCTCGTGTCTAACCTTTGTCTATCACGAAAACGTGCAATTGCTGAATCCCCGTCAGCCACCCAAACCAAGGTGCGCGAAAGATGGGCACATGCGCCACAGGATCACTTCTGATCGCCCTGCTTGTCCAGAATGGCTATGATTTTATACGTCATCCGACTGTGGTTTTCTTGTCCGTCAAGGCCTTACTACCCAATACAACTTTGCATTGTCACCATGGAATTCAGCTTGAATTTTGTCCACGAGTGGCACTGTCGGCAACTCCTCCGATTTCCTTGAGGGCCTGCCATGCGACTCCACTGAATTTACGTCTCGCAATTGACTACAGGAGCACGTCAATCAGGCAACTCCAGGGTAATCTCGCTCCACGCACGTGATAAGACACCTGCTGCCAGGCGATACCAGCAGCGGTTGTGCTACAAGAGCCGTTGCAGTTCACGTTAGGCATTTGTCCGGCGGCAGCGAGTTCATTCGAGTAGGATTGTCAGGTTCCCATATCCCGTCCACCTGTACGTATGTGGATTACGGGATCATCGACGTAATTGCAATTCCGCTTAGGTCTGCGTATGTATAGTTCTGTTTCATTGTACTTGGCGATTGACTATCGTTACGAGAGCAATCGCGCATAATACACGCAAGCCCTAACCCCATAACAGGTCAATGCTAATTCAGTCTCCCGTCAATTGGGAGTACCTAACATCTTGCCGAACTGGCCTCCCTACTCCTCCAGCAACTGCCGCGCGATCACCAGGCGCTGAATTTCGCTGGTGCCTTCGCCGATGGTGCACAGCTTCACGTCGCGATAGAACTTCTCCGCGGGATAATCTTTGATGAAGCCGTAGCCGCCGTGAATCTGCACGCCTTCGTTGGCGCACTTGACCGCCACTTCGCTGGCGAAGAGTTTCGCCATGGAGGATTCCAGCGTGGTCTTCAATCCGGCGTCCTTCATCGCCGCCGCTCGCAGGGTGAGCAGCTTGGCGGCCTCGATCTCAGTGGCCATATCGGCCAGCTTCCACTGGATGGCCTGAAAACTGCTGATGGCTTTGCCGAACTGCCGCCGCTGCTTGGAATATTTGAGCGCGGCGTCATAGGCACCCTCGGCCATGCCGAGCGAAAGCGCAGCGATGGAAATGCGGCCGCCGTCGAGCACGCGCATGGCGTCCACAAAGCCATGGCCTTCGATGCCGAGCAGATTTTCCGCCGGAACAATGCAATCTTCGAAGATGAGTTCGGCGGTGTCGCTGGCGCGCAGGCCAAGTTTGTTCTCTTTTTTGCCGGGACGAAATCCCTTGGTTCCCTTCTCTACGATGAATGCCGAAAGGCCGTGGGTATGCGCGGCGCGATCGGTGACAGCAATCACGACCAGCACGTCGGCGTAATGTCCGTTGGTGCAAAAGGTCTTGGTGCCGTTGAGCACCCACTGATTGCCGCGGCGCACCGCGGTCATGCGGGCGCTGCCGGCATCGGAACCGGACGATGGCTCGGTCAGCCCCCACGCGCCAATGAATTCACCCGTGGCCAGCTGGCTGACGTATTTTTTCTTCTGCGCCTCATTGCCGGCAAGAAAAATATGGTTCGAACACAGCGACGTGTGCGCGGCGACGATGATGCCCACCGATCCGTCCACGCGCGACAGTTCTTCAATCGCGGTGACGTACTCGATGTAGCCCATGCCGGCGCCGCCCAACTCGGGCGGGAAAATTACGCCCAGCAGTCCCAGTTTTCCTAGTTCTTTGATGGTGTTGAGAGGAAACTGGCTGGCTTCGTCCCACTCCATGACATGTGGGGCAATTTCGCGCTCGGCGAACTCGGCCACACTTTTCCTGAGCTGGAGTTGTTCGTCGTTGAGTTGGAAGTCCAAGGCGGCCTCCCGGTGTAATCCGATTACGCTAAGTTGATTAGAACATAGCGGGATAACCGGGAAAAGTTACCTTCAGTTGGAACCGGTGGGAAGCGGCTTTCTGGTTTTAGTTTCCCCACGGAAGATTCCTACGACTGCGCGGCTGAAGCATTTGGGGGAGCCCACCGTTCAAAGTCACTGCTCGATGTGCAGGCATTTGTGGAATCCCACCCTAGCGCACAAACCGCGCTAGGATGGGGCACCCAGCGTTGGGGTTGCAATGAATCTTGCGAACACTTCGTTCGATAACAAGCGCCCGCGTGGCGTCAGCCGGATGACGCCGGCTTCCTGCGTGAGAAGATCGTCGCTCACGAGCTCAGTGATGACTGCCGAGGGAGCCCGCAAAGGCTCCTCCCCGAATTGCCGGGCGATTTCTTGCAAATCCACGCCCTCATTCAGGCGCAGGCCGAGAAAGAAAGTCTCCTCCAGCGCCGCGTGCTTTGAGACGGCAACCCGCGTCAAAGGTTTCGCCGCGACGTAGTCTTCCAGCGAATCGGGAGTGGAGAAGCGCACGCATCCAGTTCCGCTTTCGAGTTCCAACATGGAATGCGCATCCACGCCAAAGCCCAGGTATGGCTGGCGCGTCCAATACTTCAAATTGTGGCGCGACTCGCTGCCAGCGCGGGCAAAATTGGAAATCTCATATTGCTTGATGCCCGCCTTCTCCAGCCGCTGGCAGGCTCTCCCATACAGATCCGCCGTCAAATCCTCATCCGGAACAGAATGCGCGTGATATTTGGTCCCACCGGCAATCACTTCGCGCCCCAGCCGCGAGTCTTCATCCACCTCCAGCATGTAGACGCTGACGTGCGGCACAGCAGAGGCAATGACTTCGGAAAGACTGAACTCCCAGCTCTCCGCCGTCTGGTGAGGCAGCCCGGCGATGAGATCGACATTGATATTCGCAATTCCCGCAGCGCGTAACCTGTCAATCTCGTCGAGGACGGTTTCCCGTTTATGCAAACGTCCGACCGACGCCGCTTCTTTATCCACGAACGATTGCACGCCCAAGCTGACCCGGTTCACTGCCACAATGCCGCAAAGCCTCAACCACAGCGGGAGTCAGCGTGCCCGGCGCGCATTCCACCGTGATCTCGGCGTGGCCGAGGACCTCGAAATTTTGCGAAATGGTGACAAACAATTGTTCGAGTTGGCTTATATCCAATATGGTGGGCGTGCCGCCGCCCAGGTACACGGAATCCACGAAAGGCTCGAATTGCCCGCCCATCTGCGCAGCCGTTTCAGCCGCTTGTTCGAGGTCAGAGCAGAGGCGTTGTACATAGCGCTCAAATACGGCGCGCGAAAAAACGTCGGAGGCAAAGTTGCAGTAGCTGCACTTGGTGCGGCAGAATGGGACCGAGATGTAAAGGCCCAGGGGCATCGGAGTGATTATCGCATTGTCATACCAAAGGTTGTCATCCTGAGGAAAGTGGCGACTCCGCGAGGCGGAGCCGCCGCAGAATCGAAGGATCCCATACCCGCATGCACGACCGTATATTGGGAAGGGATTCTCACAATCGGACTTGAGCGCGGAGAGAATTCCCCGATGCCTTTGAGCCAGACGCACACAACTATGGGGTCCTTCGACTGCGTAGCCGCGCGTTTCACGCGTGGCCACTCCGCTCAGGATGACAATCTCTCGGACAGCTTCACCAGAAAAAGGTAAAAATGCTTCCTCGCGTAGTGATTACCGGCATGGGCGTGGTCAGCCCGAATGGCATGGGCAAAGAGGCCTTTTGCCGCGCCATCCTCGAGGGCAAATCGGGGGTCAAGCGCATTTCGCGGTTTCGATCCCTCGAATCTGCTGGTGCACGTGGCCGGCGAAATCCCCGAATTCGACGAACTGGCCTGGGTGGATGCCCGCGAGCGCAAGCATGTGTCGCGCGTGGTGCCTCTGGCCATCGCCGCCTCCGCGGAAGCGATTCGCGACTCCGGCCTCGACCCCTCCGCCATGTCGATGGACGAGAAGCGCGAGATCGGCGTGATCCTGGGCACCGGCGGCGGCGCGCAGGAATTCTCCGAAGAGCAATACCGGCTCTGGCACTGCGGGCCACACCAAGCAGGTCAGCGTCTTCTGCATTCCCAGCGGCACGATGGGAACGATTCCCAGCGAAATCAGCATGCGCTTCGGGTTCCGCGGCTACAGTCACGTGGTCACCGCCGGCTGCACTTCTTCCACTGACGCCCTCGGCTATGCCTTTCAGCACATTCAGGCCGGCGTGCAGCCGATGTTTCTCGTCGGCGGCGTGGATTCGCCCATCACTCCCGGCATTATCAAGGGATACACGCTGCTGCGCGCCTTAACCCAGTCCTGGAATGATGCCCCGGAGCGCGCCTCGCGGCCCTTTTCCGCCGACCGCGATGGCTTTGTGCTGGCGGAAGGCTCCTGGATGTTCATCCTCGAAGACTACGAACACGCCCGCGCCCGCGGGGCGCACATCTATGCTGAGATCATGGGCTATGGTTCGACCTGCGAGGCTTATCACCGCGTGCGCATGAGCGATTCTCCCGAAGAACCGGCGCGCGCCATGACTCTGGCGCTGGAGGAAGCCAAGCTTGTCCGCGGAAGACATCCAGTACGTCAACGTGCACGGGACTTCCACCGAGATGAACGACCGGGTGGAAACCCGCGCCCTGAAGCTGGCGTTGGGCGAGCGGGCCCGCAAGATTCCCATGTCAGGGCTGAAGTCGCAGATCGGCCACGCCCAGGGCGCCTGCGGCTCGGCCAGCGTGGCCGCCACGCTGATCGCCATGGAGCACGGCAAGATTCCCCCGACCATCAATCTCGACGTTCCCGACCCGGAATGCGATCTCGACTACGTTCCCGATGATCGGCCGCAAGCGTGAGATCGAGCACGCGATCTGCAATTGCGTGGGATTCGGCTCGAAAAATTCGGCGCTGGTACTTGCGGAAAGACGGCGTAAAGCCGAAGGGCTAGCAACGGCGTCAAACGATAGCCTGCACCGCAACCGAGTTCTTTCCTTTCAGCTTCACGGAATACATGACTGCGTCCGCTTGCCGGACCATTTCCTCGACCGACTCCGGCGCGTGTGGAAGCTGGTCAGCCCAATACTGAACGTGACTGGCCAGTTTTCCTGTTGCATGGCCTCCAGAAGCTGCGCCTTGTACTTTCCGAACCACCGTCAGTGCCGTGCTGTCCTGGTCGGTTTCCGGCAGCAGGGCGGCGAATTCGTCGCCGCCCAGGCCGCGCGACGACATCGGTGCCTCGAACCGCACTGTGAATGGTGGCGGCGACTTTGATCAGCAACTCGTCTCCCGTCTCATGCCCCAGCGAATCATTCACCGCTTTAAAGTTATCGAGATCCACATACATGAGGGACAGCGGACGGCTGGTAACGGCGCGCCCGCTGGCCCTCGGTTGCGGCAATCTCATAAAAGCCGCGGCGGTTGAGAATGCCAGTCAGGAAGTCGATGCGGGCCGCGTTTTTCTCTCTGCTCCAGAGCGTCTCTAAGCTTGTCTTCGCTCTCTCGCAGGGCGGCCTCGGCCTTCTTTCGCTCCGTGATGTCCTCGGCGATTCCCATAAAACCGTTCACCTCGCCGGCTCCATCGCGCAAGAGCGTTACCGAAAGACGGACCGGAAAGCGCGTGCCATCTTTGCGAATGAACGTCCACTCATTTTCATCCGGAACGCCGGTGCGCATGGTTTTGGCGGTGAAGGAATCGAATCCCGGGAGCGATGGTTACTCCCAAGTTCCGTGGAAAGTTCGGCGGCGCGAGCCACGATTTCCTCGGAATCATAGATGATCGCCGGGGTGAGCCTTGCCCGACCACCTCTTCGGCCGAGTATTGCAGCATGCGCTCCGCGGCGGCGTTCATGGTGCTGAATCATGCCATGCGCATCGGTCGAAATAATACCCACGCTGGCGCTATCGAAGATCGCCCGCCGCAACTCCATGGTCGAACGCAAAACCTCTTCCCGCTGTTGCCGCTCGGTAATGTCGTGGAATGAAAACACCGCGCCGGTTATTTCGCCCTCCATGCGCAGCGGGGTGCTGGTGCACTCAACTGTAATAAAGGTTCCATCCTTGCGCTGGTACCAGTCTTCCGCGCTGCTGTGGGGATCGCCATTGCGAAGTACGCCCAAGAACGGACAGGTCTCGGCCGGGCGGGATTCCCCTTGCGGAGTGCGGGAGTGAATCAGTTCGTGCATGTTGCGGCCGCGAATCTCTTCCAGTTTGTAGCCCAGCAGCCTTTCTCCCGCGGGGTTCAGGTAGACGAGCCGTCCCTCGTGGTCGAGCTGGTAAATGCCATCGCCGGTCGTGGCCAGGATCGTAGTCAGCCGGACATTGATGCCCGCGAGCTCCCGTGCCGCCCGCGACCCGGTAGGCAGCATCGCGCAGGAAGACGATGCAAATCAGCAACAGCAGGACGAACTGAATGACAATGCCCGCCGCGAACAGTTCGCTGGTCCGGCGCACGCTGGCATCGTATTTCTGCCGGCGCTGCTCCAGGAGACGATTCTCCTCCTCCCGCATGGAGGCAATCGCACCACGAATTGTATCCAGTTCCCGCCGGTTCGCATCGGGAGTCACGTGCATGAAGCACAGCCTCCAGGCCTTGCTCCCGCCGCAGTTGAACCAGGTGTTGCAAGATCCGCTAATCCCGTTTCGACGTGAGGCCGCAATACGGCAAATTGGGCTAACTGGGCAGGGTCATCTCCGATCAGCGATCGCAGATGTTCCAGACTCGCTTCATGGGTAGAAATGGCGCTGTCGTAGGGCACGAGATAGGTCGAATCGCCGGTGAGAACATAAACGCGAACCGAGGTTTCGGCATCTTCCAGGCTGCCCGACAGGTCCGCAGGCGTATCCAGTACCTCACGCGCGTGGCCCACGCTGGCGCGGTTTTCGCGGAACTGCATGCCCACGCGGTAGAGCAAGACCCCCGTGCCCGCCAAAATGATGGCGGCCAGGAGAAAGCCAACGAAAATCCTTCTTGGAACGGGTAGTTTCATGCGTTTACGGAAACAACCAAGAGAACTCTTCCCGAATTGAGAATTATCCTTCGGGCGCGGTAACGTACCAAGTTACCAACGTGCTCGGTGTTCCTTTGCCACTAACAGCTTGTGTGTCTGGCATGACGGAAACCGAGACCGCCGCATCCTTTTAACCTTTTTCCATCCTGTACGGTGCGGCTACCATCTATTGAGGTAACCTTAGTTATCCATGGCTTCCGGCCACGACGAAGACATTCTCGGTAAGGCCTACGACAGCCGCCTGATGAAGCGGCTGCTGCGCTATCTGCGCCCATATTCCTGGCAGGTGGCTATCGCCCTGGTGGCGATCGTGTTTAAGGCCGGAACCGACGTGCTCGGACCGTACCTGACCAAGGTCGCCATTGACCGATATCTGGCCCGAACCCCGGGCTCAACTTCCGCGTTCTGGAACTGGCTGAGCCCCCGGCCGCTGACCGGCATCGCGCAAATCGCCTCCATCTACGTAGGCATGCTGGTCTTCGGATTTCTCCTCGACTTCCTGCAAACCTACTTCATGCAGTGGACCGGCCAGAAAGTCATGTTTGACCTGCGCAGCCAGATCTTCCGCCACCTGCAGCGCATGCACATCGCTTTCTACGACAAGAACCCGGTAGGCCGCCTGGTCACCCGCGTCACCACCGACGTGGACGCCTTGAACGATATGTTTACCTCCGGCGTGGTGGCGATCTTCGAAGACATCTTCGTGCTCGCCGGCATTCTCATCATCATGCTGGAAATGAACTGGCGGCTGGCGCTGATCACCTTCGCCGTGTTGCCGTTCATTGCGGTCGGAACAAAAATGTTCCGCGACAAAGTTCGCGACTCCTACCGCCGCATTCGCGTGGCCATCGCCCGCATCAATGCCTATTTGCAGGAACATGTCAGCGGAATGACGGTTTTGCAGCTTTTCAACCGCGAGAAGCGCGCTTACCGGAAGTTTTCCGAAGTCAACGAGGTTCACATGGAGGCGTTTAAAGACGCCATCATGGCCCACGCCGTCTATTACCCGGTAGTTGAGGTTCTGTCCTCGATTGCCATTGCCTGCGTGATCTGGTACGGCGGCAATAACGTAATTCAGCAAAATCACCACCATCGGCGTGCTGGTGGCTTTTATGCAATACGCGCAGCGCTTCTTCCGGCCGATCCAGGACCTCAGCGAAAAGTACAACATTCTGCAATCTGCCATGGCCGCCGCCGAGCGGGTCTTCAAGCTGCTGGATACGCCGGTGGATATTACCTCTCCGGCCGTAACAAAAATGCCCGACGGCCCTGGCCGCATTCGCTTCGATCACGTCTGGTTCGCCTATGGCAGCACCAGCCGTGTGGAAGCGGGGCTTCGCCCCGCCCGGACGGGGCAAGGCCCCGTCCCTATACGACCTGCGCCGGAACAAACCGAGCCCGACTGGGTTCTCCGCGATGTCAGCTTCACCATCGAGCCCGGAGAAACCGTGGCTATCGTCGGCCATACCGGCGCCGGCAAGACCACGATCATTTCCCTGCTGATGCGCTTTTATGACGTTCAGAAAGGCGCCATCACCATTGACGGCGTGGACATCAAGGACATGGACCTGGCCGAGCTGCGGCGCCGCTTCGGCGTCGTCTTGCAGGATCCGTTCCTGTTCACCGGCACCGTGGGCGGCAACATCCGCCTGGGCACCGAGTGGATTGAAGACGAACACGTGGCCAAAGCCGCCGAAGACGTGAACCTTGCCGACTTCATCCGCACCCTGCCAGGCGGTTTCGAAGAAGAAGTCCGCGAGCGCGGCTCGACACTCTCCACCGGACAAAAGCAGCTGATCTCTTTCGCCCGAGCTCTGGCGCACGCTCCTAAAATTCTGGTGCTCGATGAAGCCACCTCCAGCGTGGATACCGAAACCGAATTCCGCGTGCGCGACGCTCTCGCCCGCATGGTCGAAGGCCGCACTTCGATCATCATCGCCCACCGCCTCTCGACGATGCAACGCGCGGACAAAATCATCGTGATGCACAAAGGGCAGGTCCGCGAAATGGGCACCCATCAGGAACTGCTCGCCCAACGCGGCATTTACTACAAGCTGTATCAACTGCAATACAAAGACCAGGAGCTTGGTGCGGCGCGGGCGCCCGGGAATGGTTTGTCCGGTTTGCCGCAGCCGGAACTCACCACCAGCGCTGATGACTAGGCACCGTAGCGCTGGCGTCCCGGCGGCCGGACTTATTTGTGGCGCGGCGCGCTCGCCCGCGACCAGCCACCGACTAAGAAAAGTGGGGACAGCCGCCCCGGCTGTCGATAAACTTGCCGCCAAGTGGCATCACAACTCCACATACTTCCGCCGCAAGCCCGCCGCGGCCAGACACAGATCAGAAAATACCCGAGCCGTAAACATGGAATGTGCACCCGCCTCCCGCATGATCCGCGGCGAGTTGCTTCGCAGTTCCCGATACATCCTCATCATCTGAGGAACCGTCGGTTTCTTGCCCGCGCTCAGGAACGCGTTGCAACCTTCGCGCATCACACCCTGCACCGTGCCCCCGTGAATATACGGGTCGGTGCCGTCCAGATCGCTCAACGATTTGGCCAGCCGCCGCTCCACCGCTTCAAACACATACCAGCGGTGTGCGCGGTTTGCGTTGCTCCACGCCACTGCCAAGCCAAGCTCGAACGGCATATTGAACCGCGGCGTGCATGGCGCCTTGCGATCCAGTTGCACGCGCGACAGGTCATGAACCGAGTATGCGCAACTCTCCAGCAGGCTGACAATGCGGTCAAGCCTTCGGTTGCCGCCGATCTCCAGTGTGGCCCTTGGGACAAAACCCATCGCGCTCAACCCGGCAATGTAGGCAACGTACAACCGAGAGAACTGAGGGTCGTATGGAATATTGAGGAAAACTTGTTCTTTGACTTTGGGCATGGCCGCTGCGGTATCACCGGGGCCCGTTGCTGAAGAAATTTCTACTGCGAAGCTTTCTGCTTCCGCGAAGTCTTCCGGAGGGGGGTCTTTCTCCCGTCTCGCAAATCATTGCTCTTCCCCGTCTCCAGGTCCACTCCAATCAGTGACAAAATGCGGCGAGCGCGCTGGCGTGGAATTCCCAACCGTCTGGCTGTCTCCGCCAGCGACAGCGGCTTGAAATCGAGTTTTGTCGGGCGCGATGCCATATCAACTCCTGACTTCTTGAGCCAAGTTTATCATGCCGGTTTCCGATAAATAACCAACTCACCGCACCGCCGGCAGCACGATATGCGACGCCAGTTTCGGCGAGCAATACACGCGTTGCGTGGCCGCGACAAAGTCGCCGGCCTGAGCCTGATAAATGCTGGGGACAAACTTCTGCGGATTGCGGTCAATGACTGGAAACCAGGTGGATTGCACCTGCACCATCAGCCGGTGCCCTTTCAGAAACAAGTGGTCGCGGTCGCGTAGCGGAACCTTCCACTCCAGCGGTTTACCCTGCGCCAACGCAGTGGGATGTTCATAGCTGGCCAGATACCGGCCCCGCCGCACCTCCATCGCAATCGGCAACTCGTAGCCGTTCAACGATTGCGCATACTGTCCGGGCTTCGGTCCGGCGTTCGCATCCCAGCCATTTTTCTGCGCATTTTCTGGATAGACATCAATCAGTTTCACCACAAAATCGCTGTCGGTTCCGGATGTGGAGGCAAACAGATCGGCGGCCACCTCTCCCGTAATGGTCAAATCATGATCGAGCGGCGCGCTAACAAATGTCAGCACATCCGGCCGATGCTCCACAAAACGCTGATCCGCCACTTCCCAGGCACGCCAGTCGCCTCCGGGATAGGTCGGCGAAATGGGCCGCTGCCGGTACGGCACCGGGTTCGCCGGATCGGAAACATATTGCCGGTACGTCGCATTCTCCCCCGCGGCCGGCGGGTTAAAAGAAAGCGTCCCGTCCGCATGCAGATAAAGATTCGCAGCCTGCGCCGTCTTCGGAGGCCAGACGGTATAGGTATGCCAGGTGTTCGATCCGCTCTGAAAGGTCGCGGCCTGCCATGCCGGCTTCTCGCCCACGCCGTGGAGGTAGTAGCGAAAGAACGGCGCCTCGATATTTTCGCGGAACTCACGCGCCGTTTCGTGCCCGCCAAACGGGACAATGCCAATTCCCTCACCGGTCGCGCTCTGCCATTCGCCGTGATA
Source organism: uncultured Acidobacteriaceae bacterium (assembly GCA_963697035.1). Taxonomy (GTDB): domain Bacteria; phylum Acidobacteriota; class Terriglobia; order Terriglobales; family Acidobacteriaceae; genus PALSA-270. The sequence goes on from CAVOMN010000008.1 coordinate 36,334, forward strand.
CCACGGCCCGGCCACGATGAAGTTGGTATGGTCCGGATCATTCTCCCCGGCGTGGCGGAAAATCTGCCACGGTCCCCAGGGGTCTTCCTGGTCCCAAAAGCCGGCGACATTGAGATTGGGAACGGTCGAGGCGTGTAGCTGATTTACCCAGGCTTCTTTTTTCCAGAACTCGTCGTAACTGGGGTTTTCGACGTTGGAATTCCAAAAAGGAATCGTCCCGTGCAAATACTTCGCATTGATATTGGACAGCGGTCCCAAATCCAAATACCACTGGTAGGTGTCGTAGGTTTCAAAGGCGAAATGGGTGTTCTGATTCTTGTCGGCCTCTTCGAGAACGCTGTACTCGAAGGCGTAGCTTTCGCGCAGCGCGCCATAGCGGTGGAAGTCGTCATTCATCCACTGGTCCACCGGAGAAGCCTGTTCGCTGATCGCCTTCAGCGCGGGATGCGGCTTCAGCAGCGCCATTCCCGTGGTTAAGCCATCGTAGGAAACGCCATACATTCCAACTTTGCCGTTGTTATTCGGAACATTCTTCACCAGCCACTCGATGCTGTCGTAGGCGTCGGTAGTCTCGTTAGTAGCCTTGGGATCGTTCAAATCCACATACGACGAGAGTTTGAAAACGCCTTCCGACTTGAAGCGGCCACGCAGATTTTGAATGACAAAAATGTAGCCATCCGCGGCCAGCTCCTTCCAGCTCGGGGAGAGTTCCGCCGGCGCTTTGTCGGGAACGCCATAGGGTGTGCGGCGAAAAAGAATCGGCAGGGGGACGGATTGATCCAGCGGCGCGAGAATCACCGTCTGCAGACGCACGCCATCGCGCATGGGGATCATCACTTCCTGAAACGTGAAGAGCGGCTTAGCGGCAGGCGGCGTCTGTTGCCCGAGGAACTGGAGCGGCGCCAACAGGACAAAAAGGAAGGTACACAAGCGCATGGATATTGACGATCTTTCCCCCAATTTCTTACGTCCTCCTGTTCTTCACACCGAAGTGGAATGGGCGGTATCGACCAACCTTCGACGCAGGTGTCCGCGGAATCCCACCCTAGCGCAAAGAGCGCGCTAGGATGGGGCATCCGACGTTCGAATCAACCATCGATTCACCACTTGAGTGTGATCGGTCGAGATAGAGCCGTCCCATTACAATACACTGGTGCGAATTCTCATATCCGCCGGCGAGGCTTCCGGTGAAATGTACGGCGCGCAGCTCATCGAAGCACTCCGTCGCCATGATCCCTCCCTCGAATTCTTCGGCGTAGGCGGAGACAAGATGCGCGCCGCCGGCTGCGATACCGTCGTTGACGCCAAAGACCTTTCCGTCGTCGGCATCACCGAAATCCTCAGCCATCTGCCGAAAATCTGGCGCCTCTTCCACAAGCTGATTGCCGAGTCCGACCAACGCAAGCCCGATCTCGCCATTGTCATTGATTCTCCCGCCTTCAACTGGCGGGTTGCCCGCCAAATGAAGAAGCGCGGCATTCCCGTGGTCTACTACGTAGCCCCACAATTCTGGGCGTGGCGGCGAGGCCGCGTCCGTTTGCTGCGGAAGTACGTCACCAAAGCGCTGGTCATCTTTCCCTTCGAGGAGCAGTTCTACCGCGAGCGTGGCGTGGATGCAACCTTCGTCGGCCATCCCCTCGCGGATCTTCCGCGCCCCGGCATCGAGCGCGCCGACTACGCTGCCCAGCACCATCTCGACCCCGAAAAGCACTGGATCACTCTCATGCCCGGCAGCCGCGTGAAGGAAGTCAGCATGAATCTGCCGGCCATCCTCGAATCGGCGTCGCAATTTGGGAGGGCCTATGAATTTCTCCTACCCGTGGCGCCGACCCTTGATCGTGGCTGGATCGAAAGCCTCATCCCCAAGTCCATCCCCGTCCGTCTGGTTCCCGAATCGTTGCCCGCGCTCTATCACTCTCGCGCCGGAATTGTCGCGAGCGGCACTGCTACCGTAGAGGCCGCCATGATGAGCTTGCCCTTTGTCATGGTCTACCGCGTATCGCCGCTTACCTACTGGCTGGGCAAACCGCGCGTCAAGGTCGCGCACTTTGCCATGGTGAATCTGATCGCCGGGGAAGAAGTTGTTCCGGAACTGGTGCAGCACGACTTTACCGCTGCCAAAGTCGTAGCAGCCTTAACCGAAATCCTGCCCGACGGCCCGACCCGCGAAACGATGCTGGAGGGCCTGGCAGGCGTGAAAGCCAAGCTGCGGGGCGCAGAACCTGGCGTGCACCCCGCGGACCGCGCCGCCCAGGCGATTCTGGGACTGCCTGGAGCGGCGGTAGAGACGTAGCTGAGCTACGTCTCCACAAGAACTATCGCCGTTGCTGCGCAGTAGGGATGTTTCGACTATGCGGGAGCCGCGCTTGGCTCACTCCCCCCAATGACAATCTCGGGATTAGCTCTAAGACCTTGTCGCAACACATCTTTTGCGTAACAATCTTCATCTAAGCCTATACAGGAGATGCCCGCCTAATGGTTGAGCTTCGGCGTCCGTACCAAACCCTCGCCGTCGGACTCGTGCTTTTCTTTCTAATCCTCTCGGCCCGCGCCCGGGCCGCCGAGAAGATGCGCTTGCGCGTGGACGATTACCAGATTGACGCCGAACTGGAGCCGCACTCCCACCAGCTCAAGGCGCGCGCCAAGGTGAAGTTCACCGCTCTCGAAGACCTGAACATTGCCAGCTTCGAGCTGCATAACGGACTGCGTGTCACCAAAGTGACCGACGACGCCGGTAAGCCGCTGGTGGCGGAGCGCTCGATTCAGGATTCTTCGGTGCGCGTGCAGCTTCCGAGCGACATGCCCAAGGACAGCTTCGACCACCTGACCTTCGAATATGAAGGCGAACTCAGTTCCGGCGACGACAGCCCGGTGCAGGGACTCAAGCTGGCCTCGATCGGCGACGACACCAGTTATCTGCTCTACGCCGGGCGCTGGTTTCCGGTGAATGCTTACGGCATCAACCGCTTCACCGCCACCATCAACATCACTGTGCCGGCGCACATGACGTGATCGGCAGCGGCAAAGAAACGGTCGCAGATACGCCGCGTAGCCAAGAAGGCTGCCGCCGGAGCGCTGCCGACCAAGACATTCACGTTCGTCTACGACAAGCCCAGCTTTCCCGGAACCATCGTCGCCGGATGTTTCCAGGAATTCAAAAGCGATGAAGCCGGTCTCGATCTGCACGTCTTCTTCAAGCCCATTCATCAGAATCTGCGCGACCCTCTACACCGAGACTGCAGTCAAAGCGTTCACTTACTTTGTGACCCTCTACGCTCCGCTGCCGACACCACACTGCGGGTCGTCGAGTTGCCGGATGACACCGTTCCCTCGGCGTGGGCGCCGGAGATTGCTGCCATCGCCAGCCGCGGGGTTACCCCCAAGGTCAATTACCGGCTGCTGGCCAACACCATCGCCCACCAATGGTGGGGAGTCTCGGTCAGTCCGGCATCGCGTGACGACTGGTGGCTCACCGACGGATTTGCCCGCTACTCCGAGGCGCGCTACGTGGAGCAGGCCGCCGGCAGCGCCGCTCTCGAAGAGGTGGTCAAAGACATGTCGGTCGGCGCGCTGTCCTATGACACCGTCCCGCTCGCCACGCGCCAGCAAGCTGGACATGTTCTCTCCCGAGTCGCAGTCGTTGGTCACCGACAAAGGCGCGATGATTCTGCACATGCTGCGCTGGGTGGAAGGCGACCAGAAATACGACACGACCATGCGCGCCTTCTTCACGCAAGTACACCGGGCAAATCCGCCACGCACCGCCGATTTTGAAGCCATCGCCGAACAAGACTACGGCGACCAGCTACGCTGGTTCTTTTCCCAGTGGTTCGATTCCACCGGCGCGCCGGAATTCAAGAGCCAAGTACTCCATCTACCGGCTGGGCAACAACAAAGGCTTCCGCATCGTCGGCCAGATTACCCAGGACCTCGACCTGTTCCGCATGCCGGTCGAACTGAAAATCGATACCGACGGCAAAACCGAAACCAAGCGCATTGATGTCATCGGCACGGACTCGGCGTTCACTACCGAAACTTTCGGCCGGCCGCGCCGCATCGCGATCGATCCTGACAACTGGGTGCTGAAGAATTCCGGCGAGATCCGCCTGCGCGCTTCCATCGAGCGCGGCCAGGCGCTGGTGCAGCAAGGCGACTTTGCGGGCGCGCTCAGCGAATTCAATAAAGCGCTTGACACCAACAAGAACAGCTCGCTCGCCCACTACCGGATCGCCGAAGTGTTTTTCCTGCAGCACAACTACCAGGCCGCGGCCAACGCCTATCGCGAGTCGCTCAACGGCGACGGCGATCCGCGCTGGACCGAAGTCTGGAGCCACATACAGCTGGGCAAAATTTTCGATATCACCGGGCAGCGCGAACGCGCCACCAACGAATACCGCCAGGCTCTGCAGACCAACGACAACACCCAGGGCGCGCTGGAAGAAGCGCGGCGATATATGCAGAAAGCCTACGAGCCGCGAAAAACCAGATCGTTCCGGGGGAGTAACAGGATTCCTAGAGCATCTCATAATCGCCGCGCATTTCGCGGCCGGGTGGGGTAGTTTGCCTTACGCCTTTACCCCGTCCAGACTGACCACCGCTTCATCGCCCACCACCTCCGCGCTATGCTCGACGCCGCGCGGGATGTGTATCGCATCCCCGGCCCCGAGCAGGACTTCTTCATTGCCCATGGTAATGCGAAAGTGTCCATAGACGATGGCGTCTATCTTGTCCTCGTCATGTGTATGCATGGGAAAGTACGTACCCGGGGAATAGACATAGCGCTCGACCAGATATCCCTGCGCCTCTAATTTGTGGCGGAAGGCGGCTTCGTCCAGGGGGCCGTCTTGCTCGGGATTCCAGCGGTCAATCTGCATGCGCGAAGCCTTCTCAATCTATATCCAGCATAGCAATTTCAGTGGGGCAAACGGGACATGCTTCACAATTCTATATGTCCAGCCGACGAACGCGCTGGGGGATTTTCGGCACTTCTGCGGCTTGGCAAGAAAGGGCTGGAATGACGGAAATCTGCTATTTCGGTCCTGGCGGAATGACAAGAGCAGGATGCGATCAACTAGTTGGCAGTTCGCGGTTCCCAGTTCTCCCCAATCGAAGCCAGCAGCACCAGATCGCCCTGCTTGAACTGCCTGGCGCGCCGTCTCCATCTTCTGGATGCCGCGTGGCCCATGCCACGACCCTACTTTGGAACCGACAAAGCAGAGGAGTTCCGCACGAGGACTTCGATGGCCTCGGACATAACCGAGCGCGCTTGCTTGGCGTGACCTGATGGAATTGCCTTTGAGTACAGGAGGGTTGCGGTTCCATGCACCAAAGCCCATAGAATCAATACCAGACTCGCGTGATCCTCCGGAGAACCGCCTAACCATTGCGCACATCTTGTTTTCATTAATTCGATGTTAGGGCGTGGTTCGTTTACCTTGGCAAAGATTCCGGCGGAGATGAGCTGATACTCGTGAGAATGAGCCAGAATAAACTCAAAAGTGCATTGGCAGGCCTCCTGGACCGAACGACAGGGCTCCAGCACCGAGAACAGATCCTGCTGCGTCCGCTGGACCAGCGCCCGCAGAATTTCTTTTCGGTTGCGAAAGCGGCGATAAAGAGCCGGAGTATTGGAACGGGCTTCTTTGGCCAGTGTTCTCATCGAAAGAGCTTTCTCTCCGCCCCTTAAGTACAGCTTCCGCGCGGCGTTAAGGATGCGTTCCTCCAACTGCGGATCAGGGTGCCTGGGCATGGTTTCCTCGGGTCGCGATGCCTAAATAATTATGTTTACATCGTATACATAACAGTGTATACATAATGAGAGTAATCGGTTTCGCACCTTCCTGTACAGCAAATTCAGCAGTGCTTCGTGAGGCCTGGGAGGCGATTCGCAATTAAGAACTCAACAGATGGGAGAATAGTGGCAGATATCTTTCACCCGGGCAACGTGGCGCCCTGCTCGGGAGTGTACAAGGTACATCACGCGCTGCGGCACATTGCATCGCACTATGTTATGGTGCGCCACGGCGACATCTTGCCGCAGTGTCTCGAATGCACTGACGAAGTTCGGTTTGAGCTAGGGCTATCCGCGGTGTATATCAACGCCCATCCTTGCTTTGCTCGACATTCTTGAGCCTGCTTCGCTGGCATGCGGTTTCATCTTTTGTCCAGAATCTAATGGCGAGCCTACCAACTGGCCGGGAAGTTCTATTTCTAGCGCAAAAAAAAGTGGACCGGCGGCCGGAACCGCCTGTCCACGAACCATGGTTGTAGCCACGGAAAATTTCGCCACCGGTCACGAACCACTGGCTAACTCAGTACGCCCAGCGCAACAGCGTTGCCCCCACGGTGAACCCAGCTCCCACCGAAGCCAGCAGCACCAGATCGCCCTTCTTGAGCTTGCCTTCCTGGCAGCGCGGTTTCCATGGCCAGGGGAATGGTCGCTGCCGTGGTGTTGCCGTAGCGGTCAATGTTAATGATCACGCTCTCCGGATGCATGCTCAGGCGGTCGGCGGTGGCCATGATGATGCGCTTGTTGGCCTGGTGGGGAATGAAGGCCTGCACGTCGCTGCCCGTGAAGCCATTCCGTTTCAGGATCTTTTCGCAGACCTCAGCCATTTTGCGCACCGCGTATTTGAACACGGCCTGGCCATCCTGATGAACGTAATGCATCTTCTGGTCCACGGTCTCGTGGGTGGGAGGATTCGGCTGCCGCCGCCCGGCATATAAAGCGAGCAGGCGCCGGAGCCGTCAATCTCATGCAGGAAATCGATGATGCCCACGGAGTCGTCTTCCGCCGGTTCGAGCATGACGGCGCCCGCGCCGTCGCCGAAAATAATGCAGGTGGCCCGGTCGGTGTAGTCAATGATGGAAGACATGACGTCCGCGCCGATGACCATGACTTTCTTGTGCGCCCCGGTCGAGATGAACTGCGCCCCAGTCTGCAGGGCATAGACAAAAGCCGAGCAGGCGGCGGAGATATCGAAACCCCAGGCGCCTTTGGCGCCCAGTTTGTGCTCCACCAGGCAGGCCGTGGAGGGAAAAAACATGTCGGGAGTGACCGTGGCCACGATGATGGCCTCTATGTCGGTGGGAGCCAAGCCGCGGTGGGCCAGCACTTTCTTCGCGGCCTCGACCGCCAGGTCGCTGGTGGCTACGCCTTTATCCACGATGTGCCGCTCGCGGATGCCGGTGCGCTCCATGATCCAGTCATGGGAGGTTTCGACCATTTTCTCCAGGTCTTCATTGGTAAGAAGGCGGGGCGGGACGTAGGTTCCCAAGGGCGCTGATTTTGGCTCTGACTTGAGGCCGGACAGGTTGGGTTCAATGATAGCTCCTGCAAATTAGGACTCCGTATTCTGAATGATTCCGGAGAGAATGTCTAACGGCAGGCACCGGGGTTGCCACCTGCCGCCGGATTGATCTTGGAATTATCTTGAACATGCTTGGACCAGAGGCGGGAAGCGTGAACCGGCGGACGGCGAAGCCTGACAAGATTTGGATTTACCTGCTGCCGGTCCTTCATTTTCTTGCCTGTGTCACCATCGCGGTGGCGAAGCTGGAGTCCGGCGTCCACTATCTGATTTACCTGGACTTCCCGTTCTCCTTGCTGCTGGTGATGCTGGGCTGGCGCCACGATACCTTCCTGATTTTGTTCGCGACCCTCGGAACGCTGTGGTGGCTTTGGTTGAGCTGGGTGATTTTCCGTCTCTTGTGGAAATCAGAGTGACCGGCCATCAGCCTGCATGCGCCGGAACGCAAATAAGCCAGGCACCGGCGGCCCACTGCACACGCAAGAGCCCGTTACCGTTGCTTCCTTCCGGACCTGGCGGGGTTGGCGAGAGTGCGTTGCGCGGGACCGATGCCTGACCGGATTCATTCTAGCATTCGTTCTGCACGCTCGCTCCCCTGGCGTTGGCACCTTCGTTTTTCGGCTGGCTTCTAAGCAGCTCGGCTTGCCGTGGGACTCTGACTACGCTTACACAACACGAGGAGAACGACCGTCTGTGGCACACTAGTTCTCGGCTTCATGAATGTCCTCGAATTCACTGGGCTGGTCTGGAGGGGTCGTTTGTCGCGGGCCTGCTGGGCTCGCTGACCGGCCTGGGCGGCGGCGTGGTGCTGGTCCCGCTGCTCACCTTGTTTTTTCACGTGGATATCCGCTACGCCATCGGAGCTTCGCTGGTTTCGGTGATTGCCACGTCTTCCGGCGCGGCTGCCGCTTACGTGAAGGAGGGATACTCCAATATCCGCATTGGCATGTTTCTGGAGATTGCGACTACCTGGGAGCGTTTGGCCGGGGCGTTTCTGGCCGCCATCGTGCCGGTCAACGCCCTGGCGGTGATTTTCGGAGTGGTGCTGATCTACTCCGCGTATGTTTCGCGCAACCCCCGCCCTCCGCATGAACGCAACCTGCCGCCAAACCCGCTTGCCACCAGGTTGCGAATGAATGGCAGTTTTCCCGAAGGCGACGGTCTGCGCCAGTACAACGTGCAAGCGGTTCCCACTGGCTTCAGCCTGATGTTTGGCGCGGGTGCTTTGTCGGGACTGCTGGGAATTGGCTCTGGCGCGGTTAAAGTGCTGGCCATGGACCAGGCGATGAAAATTCCTTTCAAGGTTTCGACCACGACCAGCAACTTCATGATTGGTGTCACGGCTGCGGCCAGCGCCGGAGTTTACCTGACCCGCGGCTACATTGATCCTGGCCTGGCCATGCCGGTCATGCTGGGCGTGCTGGCGGTTCCCTGCTGGGAGCGCGGCTTTTGGTGAAAACGGAAACTAAAGTCCTGCGCATCGTGTTCAGCCTGGTGATTGTGTTGCTTGGCCTGGAGATGCTCTACAAAGGCCTGGCGGGGAGGATTTGACGATGGCGGAGGCGCGTCCGAGCCGAAATGGTCCGATCAGAAGATGGAAAACATCATTGGCAATCTGCTGCGCACGGGCGTGGTGTTTTCGGCGGTCGTGGTGATGGCGGGCGGAGCTTATCTATTTGGCCGCGGCATGGGCGGTCTCCAGCCGATTACCGCATCTTCCACGGCGAACCGGCGGACTTGCGCGGCGTTGGAGGCATACTGCATGAGGCCTTGCACGGGCGCGGACGAGGCATTATCCAGCTTGGGCTTTTGCTGCTGATTGCCACTCCCGTGGCGCGCGTGGCATTTGCAGTCTGGGGATTCGCCGAGGAGCACGACCGGATGTATGTGGTCTTCACCCTGATCGTGCTGGTGATTCTGCTCTACAGCCTGCTGGGGACCCGGCTTTTGCTGTTCTAACAGGTTCATTGTCGCGATGCGTCACGTACCCCAACGTACTCTTTTCGCTCCGTACAAAATCGAGAACAATAGCTGGCATGCTGAAGCTGCGGCAATCATCGGGTGGCCTTGGATGGCAGGCTTAATTCATCTCTTGAGCGTTACTTTGAAATTTCCTTGTATCTCATGCTGGCAACTAGTTTTATCGCTCTCGCTTTAACGGGTGGCGTAAGCATTCCCATTGCGTTTCTGGTGAGTGCAGCCCTACTATTTCGCGGATATCTGCTGGTCAAGCAGCGCACTCTGCTCATCCCGGAGCGCTGGACCAACGTCGTCACTCTGGCTTACGTCGCTTTTTACCTTGCGGATTATGGTTTGATCTCGCGTTCTTTCTTGAGTGCGACCGTTCACCTGGTGCTGTTCGTCATGGTGGTGCGGCTGTTCTCGGCCAAGCGGGAGCGCGACTACTACTTTCTGGCGGCACTGGCGTTTCTGATGATTCTGTCGGCGTCGGTGCTGACCGTGGACAGCCTCTTCCTGCTGGCGTTCAGCGTGTTCATGCTGACGGCAGTGACGACCTTCATTCTCATGGAGATGCGGCACTCGTCGGCGAGAGCGGCGATCCAAGCCAACGGATCGCCCGATGCTGGCACTTCCAGGCGCATGGCAATTTCGCTGGCCGGCATGTCTCCGCTGATTGTGGTGCAGATTCTGATTGGGGCAGCGGCGATTTTCTTTGTGCTGCCGCGTGTCTCCGCCGGGTATCTGAGTTCTTATGCAATTCGCAATGAGCTTGCCACCGGATTCAGCGACCGCGTCGAACTCGGGCAAATCGGGCAGATTCAGCAGTCGAGCGCCGTGGTCATGCACATCCAGATTGATGGCGACACGGATGGAGCATTTAACCTGAAATGGCGCGGCGTGACCCTGAACGTGTTCGATGGCCGCGCCTGGTCGAACTCTCATGAACCGCATTTGGCGCTTCGCCAGCCCGATGGCCGCTTTGCCTTATGGCCGATGCAGGCAGGATCGCAGGTGCTGATGCAGGGCTTCCGCAAAGTCAAGGGGACGTCTCCTCAAGCACAGCCCGGGCAATTCATTACAAGGTATTGATGGAGCCGACCGCCACCAACGTATTTTTTCTGGCACCCACGCCCGCTGGCGCTGGCCGGGCATTACCGGCAGATATCCCTCGACCGCGGAGGGACGGTACTTGATGTGGATGCGGATCATCCGGTAAGCAGTTTCGAAGGCTGGTCGGATATCTCGCGGCCCGACGCCGCAGCGTTGCGGACGGCTGCCGGGAAATATCCACTGGATGTGCAATTGGAATATCTGCAGTTGCCGGCGCTCGACTCGCGAATTCCGCAACTTGCGGCGAGCATCACGGCTACAGCCAAGACGGATTACGACAAAGCTGCGGCCATCGAGAGATATCTGCTGACGCACTTCACTTACACTTTGCAGCTTTCACGCACGCCACCAAGCGACCCCATCGCCGAATTTCTGTTTACGCGCAAACAGGGACACTGCGAGTATTTTGCCGCCGCCATGGCGGTCATGCTGCGCGCCCTGGGGATTCCGTCGCGCGTGGTCAACGGCTTCCGTGGCAGCGAATTTAATGATTTGACGTCGGAATATGTGGTCCGCGACAGCGACGCGCACTCCTGGGTAGAGGCGTACTTTCCCGGATATGGCTGGGTAAGCTTCGACCCCACGCCCGGCGGTCCCGGCCAGCCGCACACCGCCTGGGACCGCGCGATGCTGTATGTAGATGCGATGGAGTCTTTCTGGCGCGAGTGGGTCGATCGAGTACAACGCGAATCAACAAGTCGCGCTGGGAGCAACCGCGATCAGTTCCAGCCGCAGTTCCTTCTTCCGTATGCGGCGATGGATGCGACATGGTTATGCGAGCCTGTTGGCGAGCGCACGCGACATGCAGACTGGAGTGACGGAGTCCGCGACGACGATGGTTTTTAGGGGCCGGAGCGGTGGTTCTTGGGTTTCTTTTATTGATCAACGGGCGGCGCTTATGGCGTGGGCTGCTGCGTCAACAGCGCTGGCGAGTCATCCGGAAAGAGCTCCGGGCCGGGCTGCGGAGCTATGGTATGAACGGATGGTGCGCCGACTGGCGCGCAAGGGATGGCGTAAGCTACCAACACAAACGCCGGGCGAGTTCGCCCGGCGGATTGGAAGTGAGATGGTACGGCAAGAGGTGGCGCGATTTACCCTGCACTATGAGTGGGCGCGCTTTGGCGGTTCGGCAGACCATGCCCGCCGGTTACCGGAACTCTACCGGAGCGTGGTAGCCTCCATTCGCCGCTAAGAAGTACCCTCAGCGCCTAAAAGCTGAAAACAACGCCCGCAGCCGCATACAGGTTGCTGTTCTTCCGGACGAGTTTAAGTTGATCGGCGGCTCTCCGGAGTAAAAATCACGAATTTCTCCGCGAATTTTGAAGTTGCCGATTACCCGCACATCCAGACCGCCGCCGATCTGGAACACGCCGGTCGGTCTGCGATTTGCCAGGGTTCGGAGTCTGATTGAATTCCAGCGTCGAACTGGGGGTAAAGTATCCGAAGCCGCCTCCCACACTGACCCATGGAGAAAAGGCGGTTGTGGGGAATATGTTCACCCGCGCTGCCGGCGTGACGAAGTACGACTTGAAGGCATCGGCACGACATTCATGTTGTACTGCAGCTTGTTGGTCGGGTCGACCACGAAAGGAACCTCCACCGACACCCCAAAAACACCGAAGTTGAGAAAACGGTGGGCGTAATTCGCCTTCATACGTGAGCCCATCGCCAAAATGGATGGTACCGCCGCCGCTTATGCTCTGGTTGGCAACGAATGTCCGGCCGATCGTCGCCAGCTATTTCATTGCTTTTTTGAGCCACGGCATTCCCTGCCAGGATCGCCACCGTAAGCAGAACCACGATCCCAAAATATTTCCGCGCCATCTTTCCTCCGTGCAAGTTAGCTTTTACTGAGAGTCCTCATTAGATTAGCACGTTCCTATGCAAGAAAATTCACATGGTTAAGTTCTAAGTTATTACCTTAGTGTCACCCGTGAATGGACCCGCGGTCGAAATGGCGCGTGACGTGGGCCTCGACGGGATCTATACAGCGTTGAATGCTAGAATCAGACGAATTGGATGCTCCACCAGATGCCAAATATCGCCCAGCGCAGGACGTTCGCTGGAAATTCCCAAGGCCTTAAAACCATCAACCAAGGTCAGCTTTGTCAGCCTGGGGTGCCCCAAGAACCTGGTGGATACCGAGGTCATGATGGGCATGCTGGCGGAGGCCGGCGCGGAGCTGCATTCCTCAGCCGCAAGATGCTGATGTAATTGTAGTTAACACCTGTTCGTTCATCGCGAATGCGCAGCAGGAGTCGGTGGATACCATCTTGGAGATGGCTCAGCTTAAGGCTTCCGGACGGGCTCGTAAGCTGGTGGTGGCGGGATGCCTGGTGGAGCGCTTCCGCGAGCAGATTCGCAAGGACATTCCTGACGTCGATGCCGTAGTCGGTACTGGAGAGCTGGTCAAGATTATTGGCGCGGCCGGAATGGATTCTGCTCCGTGGCGGCGGATTCGCCCTTCAGAATTTTGGGATCACGTCCTGAAGGCGATGCGCGAGCGGCCCAAGGCCGATTTTCCCGCGAGAATTGGGATGGCGCGATCGCCGACCTGCCGAATTATCTCTATGACGAAGCCACGCCGCGCATCCTGGCTACTCCGCGGCACATGGCGTACATCAAGATTGCGGAGGGTTGCGATCATCCTTGCAGTTTCTGCATTATTCCGCAGTTGCGCGGGCAGTTCCGCTCGCGCCGCTTTGAGTCTGTCATTGCCGAAGCGGAGCGGCTGGCGCGGTCGGGCGTGCGGGAGATCACACTCATCGGCCAGGATACGACCTGCTATGGCGAAGATTTTGGCCTGAAGGATGGGCTGGCGCTTTTGCTGGAAAAACTGGCCGTGGATCGAAGAGTTGCGCTGGATGCGGTTCCTTTACGCCTATCCCAACAAGATTACCGGCCGGCTGCTGGAGACGATCGCGGCGCACGACAAAATCTGCTCCTACATGGATGTGCCATTGCAACATGCCTCGCCGGACGGTGCTCAAGCGCATGAAGCGAGGCGGGGGCGCGGAGGTTTTTCTGCGCTCGATTGAAAAGATGCGCCGGATGATTCCCGGACTGACCTTGCGGACATCATTCATCGTAGGCTTTCCGGGCGAGACAGAGAAGGAATTCGAGGAACTGTGCGAGTTCGTGCGGAGCGGCCGAGTTCGACTGGATGGGCACGTTCAGCTACTCGGACCAGGAGGGCGCGGGCGCCTTTTCGTTGGAAGCGAAGCTGGGGGAGAGAGAGATTGAGCGGCGCCGCAAGCACTTGATGCAGATGCAGCGAAAAATCAGCAAGCGCAAGAAAGAAGGCCTTAGTGGGCAAGGAATTTGATTTGCTGCTGGAAGGAACTTCGGCAGGAGAGCGAATTCCTGCTGGAAGGCCGCACCGCCATGCATGCCCCGGAAATTGACGGCAAAGTGTTTGTCAATGACGTTCCTGAAGGGACTGGAGCCGCGTCGCCGGTGAATTCTATCGCTGCCAGATCACGGAAGCGCACGACTACGACCTGGTGGCGCAGATTGTGTAGGGGACCCATGGCCTCGCAAGCGCCGCATCAGCTATGAAATGCCCCACCTGCAAGAAAGCCGGTGAAGAACGGCGACCCGGAATTTCCTTTTTGCAGCGAGCGCTGCCGGCTGATTGATCTGGGAAAGTGGGCCAGTGGCGCCTACGTGATCAGTTCGCCGCTGCGGGACACGGATGAGGGACCGAACCAGGATTCGGAGCCTCGAAGAATCGTAGTGCGCGGGCGGAGACGCCCGCGCCTCCGCCGCCAAGGAGTCCGTCGTTAAAAATTCATGACGCCACGATGCCATGCTCCGCTGTGGGCCACGCTTACCGCTACATTTTTCGGTATCTGGCTTGGCAAAGCGCGGGCCCGGGAGCGTTGGCCTCGGCGGTGACGGTCGTCCTCTGGTGGGGACTGACGCGGTGCCTGGCGCCCAGTGCGCGGCCAGCGGCCGCAATCTTTCTGGCTTTGCTGGCGATCGCGATAGGCATTCCCGCAGCGACACGCTGTCGCGCACCACCGGACTCAAGGATCCGCAGTTCGTGGTGATTGACGAAGTGGCTGGGACAGTTGATTGCGCTGATCTTCGTGCCCGTCTCATGGCAATCTCTGTTGGCGGCATTTATACTTTTCAGGGGCTTCGATATGTGAAGCCACCGCCCTTGCGGCAGTTGGAGAGCCTTCCCGAGGGCGTGGGGATCGTGCTGGACGATGTTGGGGCCGGTCTGTATGCCTTGGCCGTGATGCACATCCTAATGCACTTCGGCTGGTTGCGATAAACAAGACGCGACCATCACGACGTGGCAGTCGAAATGCCGGAAGAGTTAAGTTGGATCGGTATGGGAATCCCTGATCGCGCGCCGGGCAAGAAAATGTAAATGGGAATCCGCGCATTGAGGCGGTAATGCCGGACGCGGCTCTGCCTGGCGGAGAGGTGCGGATTACTGGCAGCGGTCTGCGTCCACATGACTTTCAGCAGCCAGCGGTGCGCTTTGGCGAAGTCGAAGGAGCGGTCGTTGTAAGCACCGACGAATTTCTGGTGGCCCGTGTTCCTTTTGGAGCGGCTTCCGGACCGGTGATCGTTTCCACGAACGATCAGGTGAGCAACTCCCGGCCAATTCGAGTGGCGGCCATGATTGCGGAGAATCTGCATCCGGTCACCAATCCCGCGCTGGATGCAGAAGGCAATGTGTACGTAACCTTTTCCGGATCACGCGGCCAGAAGGTGCCGGTCGCAATCTTCAAGATTGATACTGCCTACAACGTAAAGCCGTTTGTCGTGGAGATGATGAACCCCACAGCGATCGCCTTCGACGGCGCCGGGCAAATGTATGTCTCCTCGCGTTTCGACGGAACCGTGTACCGGGTTGCACCCAACCGAACCATGACCTCCTATGCCGAGGGCATGGGCGTGGCCACCGGAATTGCGTTCGACAAGGCCGGAAACCTTTACGTGGGCGACCGCAGCGGAACCATTTTCAAGATTGCTCCCGACCGCCAGACTTTCGTTTTTGCCACGCTGGAGCCGAGCGTCTCCGCCTATCACTTGCCTTCAGTCCGCAGGGCGATCTGTTTGTGACCGGGCCTACGACGTCGAGTTTCGACGCGGTGCATAAAATTGACGAGCACGGAACGTCTCAACGTTTTACCGAGGACTGGGACGTCCGCAGGGACTGGCATTTGACGTGGAGGGCAATCTCTATGTGGCGGCGTCGCTCGCGGGACGGCGCGGCATAGTGAAGATCACGCCCGGCGGCCAAAGCCTCGTTGCAAGTGGCGGGTCATGGGTTGGTTGGATTGGCGTTCGGTCCGGGACAGTCAGCGATTCTCGCGACGACCAGCGCAGTGCATCACCTTTCGTGGGAATTCCAGGATGGCCATTGGTACCGGAAGAGTAGACCCATAGGGTTGATTCTGCCGACATTTCATTTAAACTGCTAGCGTGAATGCCGAGATCATCGCCATTGGCTCGGAGTTGCTGACTCCCTTTCCGCCAGGACACGAATTCTCTTTATCTAACTGAAAAATTGAACGAGATGGGCGTGGAGGTGACCTGCAAAAGCATCGTCGGCGATCACCTTGAACGTCTTACCGAGGCGGCGCATCTCGCATTGCTGCGAGCTGACATCGTGATCTTCACGGGAGGGCTCGGCCCTACGGAGGACGACCTTACGCGCGAGGCGGTGGCTGCCGTTCTGGGAGTCGAACTTCATCGTGATCCTGCCATTGTGACAGGCATTGAGCGGCTGTTTCGCGTCTCGTGGCTGGAAGATGTCCCCGAATAATGCCAAGCAAGCGGACGTCATCGCCGGAGCCATCGTGTTGCCCAACGCCAACGGCACAGCGCCGGGACAATGGATCAGCGGGAAATACGAAGGTCAGGAAAAGATCATCATTCTGCTGCCGGGTCCACCACACGAAATGAAGGCCCTTTTCGATGAACAATGCTGGGACCGTTTGCGAGCCAAAACGCCTCCAGTACATATCGCCACGCGGGAACTGAAAATCGCCATGATGGGCGAGTCGCAGTGCGATGCGCGAGTGGCGCCAATCTACAAACGATATACCGACGTGGACACGACTATCCTCGCGGGCAGAGGCGAGGTGCAACTTCACTTGAAGACCCGCGCCGACTCGCTTAAGGCTGCGCAAGAACGGGTGGATCAACTGGCCGAGGAAATTGAAGAAGAGCTGGGCGATTTCGTGTTCTCGGATAACGGCGATTCGCTGGAGCAGATCGTCGGTTACTTTCTGCAAATGCGTGGCGCCACGCTGGCGGTGGCAGAATCCTGCACCGGCGGCCTGGTTGCGGAACGGGTTACGTCGGTGAGCGGCAGTTCCAGGTATTTTGTGGGAGGCGCAGTGGTCTACTCCAATGAGCTGAAGACCACGTTCGCCGGCGTTCCGCCGGAATTGATCAGGATTCACGGCGCGGTAAGCCGGGAGGTCGCAGCAGCGCTGGCGGAGGGAATTCGGAAACGCTGCGGCACGACTCTGGGTGTCGGTGTAACCGGTGTAGCGGGACCGCTGGGAGGAACTCCGGAAAAGCCGGCGGGACTGGTCTTCCTCGCGCTGGCTGCGGAGCAAGGGACCGAAGTCGTGGAGCGCAATTTTCCCGGAGACCGCGAACGCATCCGCTGGTTCGCCTCGCAGCAGGTGCTGGATCTGGTGAGAAGAAAGCTGATGTAAACAGTCTTCAGGCGCGAGCGCAGCGACATCAAGTCTCTGGACTTCCTAAAGACCGGCGACTGAACACCGACGACCCACTATGCGGATTTTTATTGCCCTCGATATTGACGATGCTATCCGCGAGCGCATTGCGCGCTTCATGGAAGGAGTGCGCGGATTTGCTCCTGACGCGCGATGGGTGCGGCCGGAGTCATTGCATGTGACGTTGAAATTCATCGGTGAGAAGGCCTGCGGATGTGGTCGAGCAGATCAAGCGGACTCTCTCCTCGGTGAATGCAGAGGGAGTGCGATGAATGTCCGGGCTTATGGCTTTTTTCCTGCGCCGAAAGCGGCGCGCGTATTCTGGGTGGGCATTGAGAGCGGTCCGCAACTGGCGGCACTCGCCCGCGCCGTGGATGGGGCCACTGGGACATTGGGAATCCCGCCAGAGGAGCATCCGTTCAGCCCGCATTTGACTTTGGCGCGCGCGGCAGGGTGGCTCGGGCGCCCCAGGTTGGCGCAAGAGATGACGGCCCCAGCCAGGGTTTCCGGCAGTTGCAAGAGAAATTGGCGGCGCTGCCTGCTCCCGAGTTTGGTACCATGACCGCCCGCGAGTTTTTTCTCTACCAGAGCCAGATTATGCGCGGCGGTGCGAAGTACACGAAGATCGCACGCTTTGCATTGACTAGCCTGTAGCCTGGGCCAGCGCTTCAAAACTCATGACTGCTTTTTTACTTACCGCCGTGTTGAGTTATCTGCTGGGATCCATTCCCTTTGGATACATTCTGGTGCGTGCGTTTCGCGGAGAGGACGTGCGCCAAACGGCAGCGGCAACATTGGAGCTACCAATGTCGCGCGCTCTTTCCCGATTGCTGGGCGTGGTGACGCTGCTGTCTGGATGCGTCGAAAGGTGGCGCTGCGGTCTTACTGGTTCGATTTATTTCCCTGATCAGAGAATTTTGGCTGGCGTAGCGGCATTGTGCGCGGTCGCTGGTCATGTTTTTCCGGTGTGGCTGGGATTTCGCGGAGGCAAAGGTGTAGCCACCAGCCTCGGTTCTTTTGTCATGCTGGCGCCCAAAGCGGTACTGCTGGTGATTGGCGTTTTCGTGGCCGTGGTGCTGCTGTTCCGCTATGTCTCGCTGGGCTCGATCATCTCAGTCGCTCTATTTCCTATTTTTGCGCTGGTGGCTGCACGACTATGGCGGCGTCCAAGCCATGCTTGGTTTCATGGCGGCAGCGGCGATTCTGATTGTGGCCAAGCATCATGACAACATCGCGGCGTCTGCGGGCGGGAACTGAAGCCGCGGTTCCAGTGGAGGCGGGGGTGAGCCGGATTGCCATTATCGGCGCGGGCGCATGGGGCACGGGGCCTTGCAGTTATTCTCGGACGCAAGGGATCGCATAGCGTTCGCCTGTGGGCGTTTGAGCCGGAGGTGCGCGAAGCTATCGCTGCTCGCCACATCAACGAGCGATTTCTGCCGGGGCAGCGCATTCCCGAATCTGTCTGTGCGACCGGCAGATTTGCAGGAAGCGCTGCGAGATGCGGAGATTGTGGTCAGCGTCATGCCCTCGCAACATTGCCGTGGTTTGTTCCAGCAGGCCGCCATTTCTGCATCCTGAAATGTTGATCGTGAGCGCCACCAAGGGCCTGGAAGAGAACACGCTGCTCCGCATGACTGAAGTGATTTCGGAAGTCGTCAGCAGAGAGCGGCGGTTATCAATGCCGAGTCGGGGCGCTCAGCGGACCATCGTTTGCCGTGGAAGCGGCTCGCGGCGATCCGACCGCATTAACCATTGCTTCGCGCGACGCGGATCTGGCGGAAACGATTCAGCGCGAATTCAGCGATCCGCGATTCCGGCTCTACACCAATGACGATGTGCCCGGCGTGGAACTGGGAGGAGCGCTGAAGAACGTCATTGCCATTGCCGCCGGCGTCTGCCACGGCCTTGGTCTGGGCCACAATTCCATTGCTGCGTTGATCACGCGCGGGCTGACGGAGATGACCCGGCTGGTGGTGGCCTGCGGCGGAAAGACGGAAACCATGTCCGGATTGGCAGGCCTGGGAGATCTCGTCCTAACCTGCACCGGGCGGACTGTCGCGCAATCGCAGCGTGGGAGTTGAACTGGGCCGCGGCCGTAAGCTGCCGGAGATCATTGCAGGCATGCATGGCAGCGTAGCCGAGGGCGTGTTCACCACACATGCCGCCATGGGGTCTGGCCCGGGCACGGGGCATTGAAATGCCGATTACCGAGCAGATGCAGGCCATCCTGCATGATCACAAACCACCCAGCCGGGCTATTGATGAGCTCATGACCCGCAGCGCCAAGCGCGAAAGTTAAGCCCATTCGCAGTTCAGTCTCCGGGAATGATGACCCCGGTTCGGTTACGAAGGTACCTTCGTAACCGCCGCGAAGAGCGATCTGCCGTATGGCGGGCTTCCACTCAAAGTAAACTCTTAAGGAATCTCTTAATTCTGGCTGCGTGCTTTCCAAAGGGGTTGAAGGGCCACTTGTCATTCAAGTTCTCCATCCCATCGCGGATTCCGGTTCTCTACGCCATTCTTAGTGTCCTGGTAATGGTCAGCGTAGTGCCCATGTATTTCTATTCGGCGAAGGTGGAATCCATCAACCGGGACCGGCTGATCACCAACGAACGGCTGCTGCAGAATACCGTGACGCGTTCGCTGGCTGACGAAATTTCGCAGCGTCAGGAATCGCTGCGCATGATGCTGGCCAATCTTTCCTCGGCCCTGCAAGTGGCCAGCGGCAATGACCTGACCAGTGACAACGTGGAGGCGCCCGGAGTTGCGCGCTTTGCTGGAGACGTTTGTTTCCTCTTCCAACGATCTGGCTTATGTCACGCTGCTGAACTCAGAGGCCAAAGGTATTTCGGCCGGGCGCATCGCACCCGATGCATTTCTGCGGCGCGAATTGGAGCGCGCTTACGCGGCGGCCAGCCAAGGCCGCGCCTACAACGGCCCGGCGCTGGTGGTAGGAAATGGCAAAGCCGCACGCACCGTGATTCTGGTAAGCACTCCGGTCATGTACAGCGGGCATTTCCTGGGCATGATTGGCACCGTTGTGGACCTGCAATTCCTGATTCGCCGGCTCCAGGTGGTACAGCGCGGCGGCCTGACCCCTTACGTTGTGGATAGCGAGGGGCGCCTGGTGGCCGGGGTCACGCCAGATTATGTAACTGGTCAGGACATGACCGACCTGGAGATCGTGAAAGCCTTCGTGGAGCAGGGCAGCAAAGCGCAGTTGATCGCTGCGACCCGGGAATTCAACATGAACAAGGGAAAAGAAAATGTCGACAATGCTCGGCACTTACAGTCCAGTGCTGAACCTGGATTGGGCGGTGATTGTGCAAAAGCCGCGCGACGAAGCGTACAGCGGCGTTTTCGAAATGCAACATACCGCGCGCCTGCTGGCCCTGGTCGCAGTGCTGATCAGCATCGGCCTCAGCATTTATGCGGCGGAGCGCATCACGCATCCGCTTAAGGTTCTCACCGAGTCCAGCCGGGCGATTGCACGCGGCGATTTTTCCCAGCGAGTGCAATTGGAGAGCCGCACTGAGATTGGCGAACTGGCAGACACCTTCAACCACATGTCCGGAGGAACTCGAGCACTACGTGCTCGACCTCAAGAACGCGGCCAACCAGAACCGCGAGCTGTTCATGGGCTCGATTCAGATGCTGGCGGGCGCGGTTGACGAAAAGGACCCTTATACGCGCGGCCACTCCGACCGGGTAACCCGGTATTCCATGATGATCGCGAAGGACTTGGGCTTGTCCGAAGATGCCATCGAAGTGGTCCGCGTCTCCGCCCAACTGCACGACGTGGGCAAGATTGGCATTGAGGACCGTATCCTAAAAAAGCCGGGCGCGCTAACCACTGAAGAATTCTCCATCATGAAGACGCATACCACGAAAGGCGCCAATATTCTGCGGCCGGTTGCTCAGTTGAAAGAGATGATTCCCGGCATCGAATTGCACCACGAATCACTCGATGGCCGCGGCTATCCCCATGGCTTGAAGGGCGACGAAATTCCTCTGCTGCCGCGCATTATCGCCGTGGCTGACACTTTTGATGCGCTGACTACAAATCGTCCCTACCAACAGGCGCATGACCCACAGGAAGCCCTGCGGATTATCCGCACTCTCTCCGGCAAGCGGCTTGGATCCTGCCGCGGCGGCTGCGCTGATTGGGATTTACCAGCGCGGAGAGATCAGCTATTCAGCGAATGGCCGCTCCGTTCCCGGTGGTTCCTGCTCCGCCGGCTTCGGCCGAATCCTGTACCGGAGCGCCTGATGTTCCAGGCCGATGCAGTTGCCGTGGGCAGCGAGCTCAGGCGTAGCCAGCCTCTTCCATTTCTTTTTTCTTCGGCGCCTCATTCCTCCGTCGGACGCGGGAAGAACGCTCCCGTCCCTGCCAGGATCCCAAATCCGCCGCTATAATTGGATTTAGCTCTCCAGAGTTCTCAATCGTCATGATCCAGACCCTTTTCGGCAGCACCGAACCGAAGCGCCGGCTTCTTCGACCGCATGAAGGAAGCGGTCACTCGCACGCGGGAGAATCTCGCCGAGCGGATTGAGGAAGTCGTTTCTCTTGGCAAGGAGATCGACCGCGGCACGCTGGACGATCTGGAGGCCACGCTCATCGGCGCCGACCTGGGCACCACCACCACGCAGGAAGTGCTGGAAAAGTTGCGCGAAAAAGCCGACCGCAAGCAGATCAAGAATGTGGACGAACTCAAGCGGCTGCTGAAAGAGGAATTGCTGGCGATTCTGCAGAGCGCGAATCGTCAACCGCCGCGTGCCGTGGACGGACTCCGGAAGTCATCCTGGTGGTCGGGGTGAATGGCACAGGCAAGACCACGACCATCGGAAAGCTGGCGCAGGTGCTGCGCTCCAGCGGCAAAACCGTACTCCTGTGCGCCGCCGATACATTTCGCGCCGCAGCCATCGAGCAACTGGAAATCTGGGGCGACCGCACCGGGACTGAAGTCATCCGCACCAAAGCAGGAGGCGATCCCGCGGCCGTGCTTTACGACGCTTTGCAGGCGGCCAGCGCGCGCAAAACCGACTACGTGATCGTGGATACAGCTGGCCGCTTGCACACCAAAACCAATCTGATGGCTGAGCTGGAAAAAATGCGGCGCACCGCGCAGCGCATCATTCCCGGCTCGCCGCATGAGACTTTACTGGTGATGGACGCAACCACCGGGCCAAAATGGATTGCAGCAGGCACGGCTGTTCACGCAATCCGCCGGAGTGACTGGCATTGTGCTGACCAAGCTTGATGGCACCGCGAAAGGCGGCGTGGTGGTGGCAATTTCGCGGGAACTGGGGCTGCCCGTGCGCTATGTGGGAGTCGGCGAAAAGGCGGGAGACTTGCTGCCCTTCGATCCGAAAGAATTTGTGGATTCGCTGTTCGCTTAAGTCGTTTTCACCACAGAGACACGAAGGCACAGAGATGAAAGAAACTGAGGCGCAATCGCCCTCTCGGCCAAGCTATCCGGGACATGTGGCGCAAACTTCGTCGCCGCGATCCCCTGCCGCCGGCGGATCCGTACGCAGATCGCTTGGCTCCGCTTCGGAGTGGCCCAAAAGGCAGAAGCGGAGCGGCCGTAGCCGAGCCTGAGGAAGAAATCAATTCGTTCTTCCACCCCGCGAGACATCGACGTTTTGCCAATTCGACTGTAAGTGCTTGCGGCGGCGTGGAACAAGAGTTGATCCGCACTTTACATTCGTTGCTCTGTGTCTCCGTGCCTCCATGGTGAAATAATCGTTAACGTGGCTACATCCCGCGAAACCGACGAGCACTTTCTGCGCCGCGCTCTGGCGCTGGCGCAGGCAAGGTATTGGCCTGACTTCGCCCAATCCCTGCGTCGGCGCAGTGATCGTGGATGAGAACGGCCAAGTCGTCGGCGAAGGCCTTCCACACCTATGACGGCCTGAAGCACGCGGAAATTCTCGCCATTGAGCAGGCTGGGGCCAAAGCCCGCGGCGCAACTCTTTACGTCAATCTGGAGCCCTGTTCCCATCAGGGGCGCACCGGGCCCTGTGCCGACGCGGTGATTGCCGCGGGCATCCGGCGCGTAGTGGCCTGCATGCAGGATCCCAATCCGCAGGTGAGCGGTCAAGGATTTGCGAAGCTGCGCGAGGCGGGAGTCAATGTCGCATCCGGCATTCTGGAAGAGGAGGCAAAAGGCTGAATGAGCCGTTTGCCAAGTACATCCGCACCCACACGCCGCTCATTATGCTAAAAGCGGCCATGACGCTGGATGGCAAAATCGCTCCGCCGCCCAGCGAGTCCCACAATCCCACGGCTCTTGGCGCTGGAGGCGCTACCGGCGGATGGATCACCAGCGAGCAGGCGCGCGCCCATGTGCAGGAACTGCGCCACCAGCACGACGCCATCCTGGTCGGGGTTGGCACCATCGTCGCCGATGATCCTCTGCTGACCGATCGCACCGGCAAACCGCGACGCCGTTCGCTGCTGCGCGTGATCGTGGATTCGAAGCTTCGTCTGCCGCTGCATTCGCGCGTGGTCAAGACCGCGCAAAATGATGTCGTCGTGCTGTGCTCGTTTGCCGAAGAAAAACGGAGGAAGGCAACTGCTGGACCATGGCATTCGCGTGGAGCAGATTCACCCGGTCACTGTGGATGGACGTCCCGGACATGGCAGGCATCGCCCGCCGCCTGGGCGAAATGGAGATCACCAGCCTGCTGATCGAAGGCGGCGCCATGATCAACTGGACGGCGTTGGCCTCGGGCTTGGTGGACAAAGTTTTTCTGTACTATGCGCCCAAGATTCTCGCGGGAACTGGCTCCGTGCCATTTGCCGCCGGGGACGGTTTTCCTCGCATGAACGATGCGGCGCACGTAAAGTCCATCCGGCTGCATCGCTTTGGCGAGGATTTCGCGGTGGAAGGATATCTGAGAGATCCGTATCATGAGTAAGCCGTCAGCTTTCGGCTATTCAGCCTCGAATCTGTGCTTTTGACCTCACCGATAGCTGAAGGCTGAAGCCCTCTTTGCGGCAGGAGACAAATTTTATGTTTACTGGCATCATTGAAGAAGTTGGACGGTCGCCAGCATTGTGCAGAAGCATGGCAACCGGCGGCTCACCATCTCGTCATCCGAACTGGTGAAGGAGCTAGGCAAAGGTGACAGCATTGCCGTAAGCGGCGTGTGCCTGACGGCGGTGCAGATCACGGCGAAATCGTTTGGCGCCGATCTGGCCGAAGAAACCTGGAACCGAACTTCGTTCTCGCGCATCAAGAAAGGCGCTCTGGTGAACCTCGAGCTTCCCATGAGGCCGACGGCCGCTTCGGCGGCCACATGGTGCAAGGTCATGTGGACGGCACGGGCAAATTCCTGGCACTCGACCCCATCAAAGGCACTGCGACTACTGGCTGCGCATTGAAATTCCTCCCGAGTTGGCGCGCTACGTAATCTTCAAGGGATCGCTTTCGATTGAAGGCATCAGCCTGACCGTGGCGAAAATTGAAGGGACGCAGGTGACCGTGGCAATCATCCCGCATACGGCGGAAATGACGAATTTGGGTTCGCTTCAACCGCGGCGATCCGGTGAATCTCGAAGTGGACATAATCGCGAAATATGTCGAAAAGATGCTGCGGGGCGATGGAGAAACCGGCGGCATTACTGTCGAAAGATTAGTCAGCCAAGGATTCTAAAGCCGCGCCGGGAAGCTCGCATGTCTGCCGGCCAGCTAGGTATGCAGCACCCACTCCCCTTTTTTTTCTTCCAAATGAAAGCCGTAGCGCTGCCAGTTCATGTCAAATTCTCGGCGCATGACCCGGGCGCGCCCAACATACCATTCCTTGCCACCGGTCAGAAAAACCTCCACTGTGGCGCCAACGGCGAGAGAGGCCGCGCAATTGCAAAGAAACCCGTCGGCGCTGACGTTTTCCGTGGAGGTGACTTCCTCGAAGGCCTTGCCCGCCCCATCCACGCCGCGCAACCTCAGACTGACCTTCATGCGAACCCGCGACTGAACGCGGCGCTCGGCGCGCTGGTTTCCGAGTTCGTCAGCCAGCCGTCGTTTGAGCTCGTTGAAATCCACCGGCTTCTGGAAGAAGCCCGTGGCGCCAAGAGTCCTGCAGTATTCCTGCGCCGCCGTACCTCCCTTGCCGGTAATGATAAATATCTTGATGTGGGAGGTATAACTCAGCGAATGCAGACTTTGACAGAGGTCAAAGCCGGAGAGTTTGGGCATCATAAGGTCGAGAAGAATGGCGTCTGGCTTGTGCTGCATCACCAATCCCAGAACCTGCTCAGGCTTGCCGGTATCCAGGACTTCATAAGTGCTTGCTAGACGCGTGCGCAGCAGGCCGCGCATTGCTTCATCGTCATCCACAACCAGTATCTTCGACATAGAAACTCCCCCAACCAGAAATCAACCATTCCGCAGAACAACACGAGGGAGCGCTGCACTTGCAACCACTGGCCACCCATCACCAAGAGGACCATCGTGATTCTCGTCCTCTTGCCACAATGACACGGTGACACCGATCACACATCGCTGTGAGTGGCGGGCCGTGTTTCGTGCGGCGTTTGAAACCGCTTTGAATTCAATGGTTGCTGTGGCACACCGAAGTAACGTTTGCGAGTCGACTCGAGGTGAGTCCAGGCAGAGCCTTACACTCCCAGCGTCAGCTCATCCAATTGCAGGAACTCCTGCACGATCGGCTCCGTGGCACTTTTCCATCTCCGGATAAGTGCCGAAGAAGAGCACCTTGGCTTCGTGAAGAAACACCACCCGGTCGGCCAGTTTTTTGGCCAGGCGCATATCATGCGTAACCACCACGCTGGTCAGGTGAAGCTGGCGCTTTGAGGCGCTTGATCAGATCGCCCAGCAATTGCGCCATGAGCGGATCCACCATGGTGGTTGGCTCATCGTAGAGAACGCATTCCGGGCGCGCCGCCAGAGCCCGCGCAATGGCCACCGAACGCTTCATGCCAGTGGATAAATCCGAGGGCAGCAGATCACGCATGGGCTTCACGCCCACCATATCGAGCAGGCCGTCCACCACCTGGAAGATTTGCTCTTCGCTCATATCCTTGTGTTCGCGCAAGAGGAAAGGCCACGTTCTCCCCGACCGTCAAGGAATCAAAGAGCGCTCCGTTCTGGAACACCATGGTGACTTTCTTGCGGATGTGCTCCATTTGCTCTTCCGTGTAGTCGGTAATGTCTTCGTGGGCGACGATCACTCGGCCGGAATCCGGCTTGAGAAAGCCCATGATGTTTTGCAGACGACACGGATTTACCCACGCCGCTGCGGCCCAGAATGCAAACAGTCTCTCCCGGCATGACGTCAAAGCTGACATCATCCAGCACGTGATTGTCTCCAAACGACTTTGAAGACGTGCTGAAAATCAATGTAAGGCCCGGATTGTGGCTTCCGTGCTCATGCTACATCTGCGCTGCTCCGTCATTGCCTGACGTTATGTTACTGCGGCTCTGTTCTGTCGTCCCGCTCCGGGACACTTCCAACTTCCGTCTTGGCCGCTTCGCCAATCCTCCGGCGTATTCAGGTTGCGAAACATTTTGGATGAGAAACCCATGCGATCCAGCTCTTCTTCGCCAATGATGCGGGTTTCCACCTGGGAAAATAATGCGTCAATTCGATTTTTTCCCTTCCGCAGCATCCGTTCCGCCACCGCCGCAAATTCCCGGCGATAGACGGCGCACAAAGGCTGCCAGGCATCCCCGGTGCGAGGCACCGTGACGATGGCGGCGCACTGGCAGGCGCTGGAATCAGATACGCCAGAAATCTCGATTCTACAAAAGGCAAGTCAACGGCCAGCATCAAATTCAGCTCCGTCTGGCTTTCGCACAATGCCGCATGAATCCCCCCAAGGGGACCGCGCTGCGGAAAAACATCTTGAACGACGCGGCCGAAGGGCAGGAATCGCTTGCGGATCGCCCACGATGCGGACCTCCGCCGCGACCGTCGTTCCCAGTTCCAGGGCCCGTGCCAGCAGCGTCTGGCACCCCAGTTGCAAGAAGGCTTTGTCCGTTCCCATGCGCGAACTCTTGCCGCCCGCTAAAACGAAAGCCGTGACTCCGTCCACGCGATTGATAATACACGCCCTACGCAGGTCCCTGTGGAAACTAGACGAACGTAATCTAGGCAAATCGGGCGGGCTGTCCGATGATCAATACGTCCGGTAGTTTATGCCGGGAAAGCAAATCCATGTCGCAGAAGTTGCTGGAAGTAATCACTCTGGGGCACTGTTCACATGAGTTCTCCTGGCCACGGCGGGCGCCTGACGGCGACTACTACCAGGTTTGCCTTTTGTGCGCAACCCAATACAAGTATGACTGGAAGGCTATGCGCCGCACCGAGCGGGTGGAGAACGCCGTCCCCGAGACGACCCCGGCGTCCAGTAACCGCGGCCGCAAGCCGAGTTGGGTGCCGCGCGCCCGGCGTCTAAAGCTGCAAACACCGGTTCGTTATCGCGCCAAGGGACAAACCCTGTGGCGCGAGGGCGTCATTGAAAACCTCAGCCAGTCCGGCGTACTACTCCAAGCCGAAGAAGCAGGCGAGGGACCATTGCCGCAAAATACCCTGGTGGAAATGATCTTCGAAATGCCAGAGGAGATCTCCGGGCAAAAGAACAGCACTGTTCTTTGTCAGGGCAGAATCACTCGCGCCTACCCGGGCAAGAAGGCAGAAGAAGGCGCGGGATTGGCAGCCACCGTGCTCGACTACAAATTCCTACGGCAAAACTAGTGTGAGAGTCGGATTAGCCGACCTGCCCGGCATGCAAATCGGCTCCGGCATGATTGTGGTGTGATAGAAACGCTAGCCCTCCGACCATGAAGT
The DNA here is from genome assembly GCA_963697035.1 of uncultured Acidobacteriaceae bacterium. GTDB lineage: Bacteria > Acidobacteriota > Terriglobia > Terriglobales > Acidobacteriaceae > PALSA-270. The sequence goes on from CAVOMN010000008.1 coordinate 64,247, forward strand.
CAATGTATGCCGCATGCCTCACCAGGGGTGGGTGGCGTTCCCAGTTCGGCAGCGCAGTCGACATCCGTAGAAACGAATTGACCGCGCCGAACTGTCCGGGAGTGTCGATATCGCATTGGTTACGCGGAAATCCGGCCGAGATCCTTTTTGGGTGCCTGGTTCCGTTGCTCTACGCTGTCCCCAGCCTGGTTCCCGGCGCCACGCTGACTTTTTTTGACTTTGAGGCACCCGATTGGTTGGTTCCAGACGGCCGCTTCGCATACAATTGCGCGCAGTGAGCGAAAAGACGAGCCGTATGAGTGAAGTGGGGAAAAGCCTGGAGGGTCAGATAGTTGACGGGAAATTTCCGCTCCTCGGCTACCTCGGTGGGTCCGGTCACAGCATAGCGTTTCTCTCTGAGCGGAAGACGGATCCGCGGAAGATTGTGATTAAGCTGGCCCCTTCCGACAGCAGCAACGCAGATGCTCAAATCCCACGTTGGGATGCAGCCGCCAAACTCTCGCATCCCAATCTCATTCGTCTGTTTGAAACGGGCTACTGCCAGCTCAACAATCAAACCTATTTCTATGTGGTAATGGAGTACGCAGAAGAAAATCTTTACCAGATCCTTCCCGACCGGCCGTTAAGCGGTGAGGAAGCCCGCGAGATGCTTCCACCCGTGCTACAGGCGCTTCGCTATCTACATGGTCAGGGCTTCGTGCATGGTCACATCAAGCCTTCGAATATCATGGCCAGCGGTGATCAAGTAAAGATCTCAAGCGATGGAGTTGTTCGTATGGGGCAGGTGGGCGAAGCCGCTATCGCGCCCAGTCTTTACACCCCGCCCGAGGCCGCAAGCGTAGGACTTTCCCCAGCGGGGGACGTATGGTCGCTGGGCGTCACCCTGGTCGAGGCCCTGACGCAGCACCCACCGTTTCGCGAGGGAGCAACAGACCAGAGCCTCCCGCAATCGCTGTCGGCGCCATTCGATGAAATCGTCCGCAACTGTCTTCGCCCTCGTCCCGAGCAACGATGGTTTGTTGACCAGATCGCCGCATATCTGAAATCAACGGCGCCGGCGCCCGCGCCTTCCGTTGTGCCCGAACCGGTTGCGTCCAAACCTGCGGCTGTGCCCCCCAAGCAACCCACGTTTGCCAAACCCGCGCGGCTCCTCGCGGCCAGCTTGCTTGCCGTCATCTTATTTGTGTTGATTGCCATGAAGCTTTGGCATCATGAGCCGCAAGGCCGGGAACCGTCGACAGGGTCTGCTCCAGCAACCGCTTCGCAACCATCGGCCGCGAATCCGAGCTCGGAGCCAGCGCCTGCGACTCCCACGAATCCTCCGCCACCCACTCCCGCTCCGCCTGCGGCTGCCGCTCCAGAACCTGCGACACCGAAGACTTCTGGGGTAGTACAAAAAGTTCTGCCCGAAGTTTCCCGAACCGCAAGCCGCACCATTCAAGGCACAATCCGCGTGAAGGTGAAAGTCACAGTGGATTCCTCCGGCAATGTTTCGTCAGCGACTGTTATTTCCCCAGGCCCCAGCGCATACTTCGCCCGACTAGCGTTGCAATCGTCGCGCGGGTGGAAGTTCGCGCCGGGCGATGACGGGAATGCCTCCAAGCCCTGGATTCTCAAGTTTGAGTTCCGGCAAAGCGGAACCAACGCGGCCGCAAGCTTGGCGGATTCCCGCTCGGCAGACTGAAGCGACTCAGCGGTTATCTCTGCAAGATCTTCTGGACGTAGTCTACAGAAACTCTTCCAAGTTCTTACAGGCTTGGTCGGATGGGCATCGCGGGCACCGAGGCTCTACTGTTTGCGAAGTAGAACTCGCCCTTCCTAACTCTCTCCTCTCGGGCAGGAGCTAGTCAGCGAGTGAGGATCGAGAATGAGATGCTCATGAAATGACTGGTTCCTGTCTCTCGCCTACGATTGCTGTGAAATTCAGGAAGTCACAACCGCGTTTAGTCAGCACTTGGGCTTAGCTTTATTCTAAACTGGGGGCGATTGAACTTGAATGATGTGGTTCTTGATCGCGTAGAGAACCAGGTCCTGTACGGAATGCAGTCCAAGTTTCCGCATGATATTGCTGCGATGAGTTTCCGCTGTTTTGGTGCTTAGGTTCAGCAGCGTCGCCACTTCCTTCGAACTCTTCCCTTCCGCTACTAACTGAATCACCTCCCGCTCGCGCGGTGTGGGCGCCGGTACACGAGGAAGCGATCGGCCCGAACTATTCCGTCCAGTCTCAAGGAACCCAGCGAGCACCATGTCATTTACCCGCGAGGTAAAGAACAGACGATTGTGTTGCACGGCATCCACGGCTGAAACCAAGTCCCGCGCGGCGTCAGATTTCAGGATAAATCCCCGGGCGCCGGCGTCCAGCGCTTCGCGAATTGCCTGATCAGAATCGTCGATGGTCAGAACAATAATCTTATAATTCCCCTGTTGCACGAGTTGGCGGGTCGCGGCTAGACCATTCAAGTTCGGCATGCCGATATCGAGAATCACGACGTCGGGCTTGAGCTGCCTGGCCTTCTCTACGGCCTCACGGCCGTCGGATGCCTGGCCGCAAACCTCCCAGTCCGGACGCGTCTGTAACAGCACGCACATGCCGCGGCGTACAAGCTCGTGGTCGTCGGCAACCAGAATTCGCAGTTTCACTGTTTCCTCCTCGGTGACTTAACGTCTGGACCCGCACAACCATGGCACACTTAAACGGAACTGGAAGACGGCGAACCGGCCAGCGTAAAAGACTTATGCTGACTCACCGCTTCGACCGCCGCGACCAAATCTCGTCCGGCATTCGACTTGACCACATAGCCCCGGGCCCCCGCCTCCAGCGCCTCGCGCATCATCTGCGCAGAATCATGCTGCGTGACAATCAGAATTTCACTGGAGGGAACTGCTTTACGAATCAAACGGCAGGCTTCAAGGCCATTCATCTTCGGCATACTGACATCCAACAGCACGACATCCGGATTCAGACGATCAGCTTTTTCCAGAGCTTCCAGTCCGTCAGCAGCCTCATCGATAACCTCCCAACCCGGCTGCACTTCCAGTAGGTTCCTCAGCCCATGTCTTACTACAGGATGATCATCCACAATCAAGATTCGAATTGCCATTCGCCCTTGCCCGCCCACAGTACTAGAAACGTTTCTGCGCTCCACGCGATTTGCCGAGCATTTTACAACAGCTCCGAATCAGTGCTCGCCTGCCGAACACATTTGCGCCTAATTTGAGCTGCTCTTGGTTAGGATATTAGATCCGCACCCAAAGCGACATGCTCCGCCCCACGGAGGATGTGATCATAGTCCTGCACCGGCGTTTTTAACCTACAGGAAACACTGTAGGGCCATCTGCATAACCATGTGATACGAATCCTCTTACGGCAGATTATGTTCCGGTTCCAGACTTGTGCCCCCACGAGCTGGTGCGTGAACGACATTTGCCTCTCGAACTACTTTCAACCGTGACCTTTGAGTTGCCACCCGTTCCGCGTCCCCCGGAAACGGCGGTTCGGCGCTTTAGGGCTAGAGGACGCAAGTCCCGGCAGACACCCGAGACCAAGCTGCCGGTGTTTCAGGAGTCAGGCATGAAACGAAGCGATCGCAATGCTGCACCTGCGATTTCCGACGCTGAGCCCGTAGCGGCAAGCGCTAAGAACAATGGACATTCCCGTACAGGGTCTGACCCGGCCGAACTGGTTGCGGTTCTCGCGAGCTTGCGGACCATGCGTGACGGCGACTTCTCCGTGCGGCTGCCGGGATCGTGGGTCGGACTGGCCGGCAAGATTGCCGACACATTCAACGAGATCGTGACCGCGAACCAGCAGATGGCTCAGGAACTGAAGCGGATCGGCCAGGTGGTGGGTAAAGAAGGAAGGACGCGCGAACGAATACGCTTTCATGAGTCCCGCGGCGCCTGGGGGGAGATGGAGACCTCGGTCAACACTCTGGTGGAGGACCTGCTGCGGCCCACCACCGAGGTCACTCGCGCCATCGCAGCCGTGGCCCAGGGCAACCTGACACAGACGGTCCGGCTGGATGTGGACGGGCGCCCTCTGGAAGGCGAGTTCCTGCGCTCGGCTGACATCGTCAACACCATGATTCAGCAGCTCGGCGTGTTCACCGCCGAGGTGACGCGCGTGGCGCGCGAAGTCGGCACCGATGGAAAACTCGGCGGCCAGGCACAGGTGCCAGGCGTGGCTGGAACGTGGAAAGACCTCACTGACTCGGTCAATTCGATGGCCAGCAACCTGACCGGCCAAGTCCGCAATATCGCCGAAGTCGCGACCGCTGTCGCCAGCGGCGATCTTTCCCGCAAAATCACTGTGGACGTGCGCGGCGAAATTCTGCAGCTCAAAGAAGCCATCAACACCATGGTGGACCAGTTACGGTCGTTCGCTTCTGAAGTCACCCGCGTGGCCCGCGAGGTGGGTACCGACGGAAAACTCGGCGGGCAAGCTGTAGTGCCCGGTGTGGCTGGGACGTGGAAAGATCTCACGGACTCAGTCAACGCCATGGCCGGAAACCTCACGGCGCAGGTTCGTAACATCGCCGAAGTCACCACGGCTGTGGCCCGCGGCGACTTGTCCCGCAAAATCACCGTGGACGTAAAGGGCGAAATTCTCGAACTTAAAGACACCATCAACACTATGGTGGACCAGCTCAACGCCTTCGCCGGAGAAGTCACCCGCGTCGCCCGCGAAGTCGGAACGGAAGGCAAGCTCGGCGGTCAGGCGCAGGTGCCCGGTGTCGGCGGCACGTGGAAGGATTTGACCGACAACGTGAACTTCATGGCCAGCAACTTGACTGGCCAGGTGCGTAACATCGCCGAAGTTGCTACGGCCATCGCCAATGGCGATCTCTCCCGCAAAATCACGGTGGATGTGCGCGGCGAAATTCTGCAACTAAAAGAAACCCTGAACACCATGGTGGACCAGCTCAACCGCTTCGCCGGCGAAGTTACCCGCGTCGCCCGCGAGGTTGGAACGGAAGGCCGTCTGGGTGGTCAGGCGAACGTGCCCGGCGTCGCCGGAACCTGGAAGGATCTCACCGACTCGGTCAACTCCATGGCTGGAAACCTGACTGGTCAGGTCCGCAACATCGCCGAGGTAACTACCGCAGTCGCTCGTGGCGACTTGTCGCGCAAAATCACGGTGGACGTGAAAGGCGAAATTCTGGAGCTGAAAAATACTATCAACACGATGGTGGACCAGCTCAACGCCTTCGCCGGAGAAGTCACCCGCGTCGCCCGCGAAGTCGGCACCGAAGGCAAACTGGGCGGCCAGGCGCAGGTGCCGGGCGTTGCCGGAACCTGGAAGGATCTCACCGACAATGTAAACTTCATGGCCAGCAACTTGACCGGCCAGGTCCGCAACATCGCCGAAGTATCAATGGCGGTGGCTCGCGGCGACTTGTCGCGCAAGATTACGGTGGACGTGAAGGGCGAAATTCTCGAGCTCAAAGACACCATCAACACCATGGTGGATCAGCTGCGTTCGTTCGCATCCGAAGTCACGCGCGTGGCCCGCGAAGTCGGTACCGACGGCAGACTCGGTGGGCAGGCGCAGGTGCCTGGCGTCGGTGGAACCTGGAAGGACCTTACCGACTCTGTCAACTCCATGGCCAGCAACTTGACCGGACAGGTGCGTAACATCGCCGAAGTTGCCACCGCGATCGCGAGCGGTAATCTCTCCAAGAAAATCACAGTAAATGTGAGCGGCGAAATCCTGCTGCTCAAAGACACCATCAACACCATGGTGGATCAACTTAACGCCTTCGCCGGCGAAGTCACCCGTGTGGCTCGTGAGGTCGGCACCGAAGGGCGTCTGGGTGGCCAGGCGAATGTGCCCGGGGTCGCAGGAACGTGGAAAGATTTGACCGACTCAGTGAACTCGATGGCTGGAAACCTCACCGGGCAGGTACGAAACATCGCGGAAGTCACCACGGCCGTTGCTCGCGGCGACTTGTCGCGCAAGATTACGGTGGATGTGAAAGGCGAAATTCTTGAGCTCAAGAACACCATTAACACGATGGTGGATCAACTCAACGCCTTCGCCGGCGAAGTCACCCGCGTGGCCCGCGAAGTGGGTACCGACGGAAAACTCGGCGGACAGGCGCAGGTGCCGGGCGTAGCCGGAACCTGGAAAGATCTCACCGACAACGTCAACTTCATGGCTTCGAACCTCACGGGCCAAGTGCGTAACATCGCCGAAGTGGCGACGGCCATTGCGAACGGCGATCTTTCCAAGAAGATCACGGTGGACGTCCGCGGCGAGATTTTGCAGCTGAAAGAGACCCTCAACACCATGGTCGAGCAGCTGCGGTCGTTCGCGGCCGAAGTGACCCGGGTGGCCCGTGAGGTCGGCTCTGAAGGCCGGCTGGGCGGACAAGCGAACGTGCCTGGGGTTGCTGGTACCTGGAAGGATCTCACCGACTCCGTCAATGCTATGGCCGGAAACTTGACTGGCCAGGTGCGCAACATCGCCGAAGTCACTACCGCGGTCGCTCGTGGCGACTTGTCGCGCAAGATCACGGTGGACGTGAAAGGTGAAATTCTGGAGCTGAAAAACACCATCAACACCATGGTGGATCAGCTCAACGCGTTCGCGGCGGAAGTCACGCGCGTGGCCCGCGAAGTGGGTACGGAAGGAAAACTCGGTGGCCAGGCGCAGGTGCCCGGTGTGGCCGGAACCTGGAAGGATTTGACCGACAATGTGAACGTGATGGCCGCCAACCTCACCGAACAGGTCCGTGGCATCGTCAAAGTAGTGACCGCTGTCGCCAACGGGGAACTCACGCAGAAACTAACGGTAAACGCCAAAGGTGAAGTTGCGGCCCTCGCCGAAACGATCAATAACATGACGGGCACGCTCGCCACTTTCGCCGACCAGGTAACTACGGTCGCCCGCGAAGTCGGCGTGGAAGGCCGCCTTGGTGGACAGGCCAACGTGCCCGGCGCTTCCGGTACGTGGAAAGACCTTACGGGCAACGTCAACCTGCTGGCGGATAACCTCACGAACCAGGTGCGCGCGATTGCTGAAGTCGCAACCGCTGTCACCAAAGGCGATCTCACTCGCTCCATTCAGGTGGAGGCCAGCGGCGAAGTTGCTGAACTCAAAGACAACATCAACACCATGATCGACAACCTGCGGCTCACCACCGACCGCAACACGGAGCAGGACTGGCTCAAGACCAACCTGGCACGCTTTACCGGCATGTTGCAGGGGCAGCGTGATCTCACGGCCGTCGGCCGCATGTTGCTCTCCGAACTGGCGCCGCTGGTCAATGCTCAGCAAGGTGTCATTTACCAGATGGAAACCGAGGAATCAGCCGGCATGGTGCTGCTCTCGGCCTTTGCCGGTGACGGCCAGGAAGGACACCTCCGCCGCCTGCAAGTAGGCGAAGGACTCGTCGGCCAGTGCGCTTCAGAAAAACAGCGCATGCTAATCACCGACCTTCCGCCGCATACCGTCCCCATTCGATCCGGTTTATTCGAAGCCGTGCCGCGCAGCGTGATCGTGCTGCCGGTGCTTTTCGAAGACCGCGTGAAGGCAGTCATCGAACTCGCTTCTTTGAGCAATTTCACTGCATTGCAGCTGGCATTTCTCGATCAGCTGACCTCCAGCATCGGCATCGTACTCAACAGTATTGAAGCTACGATGCAGACCGAAGGACTGCTGAAGCAATCGCAGCAGTTAGCAACCGAATTGCAAACTCAGCAGAAGGAATTGCAGCAGACCAACGAACAGCTCGCTCAGAAGGCACAACAGCTTGCCGAACAGAACGTGGAAGTCGAACGGAAGAACCAGGAAATCGAGCAGGCACGCCGGGCGCTGGAGGAAAAAGCCAAGGAACTCGCCCTGACTTCCAAGTACAAGTCAGAATTCCTGGCCAACATGTCGCACGAACTGCGCACGCCACTCAACAGCATTCTGGTGCTGGGCCAGCAACTCAGCGACAATCCGGACGGCAATCTCACGCCCAAGCAGGTCGAGTTCTCCCGCACCATTCACGGCGCGGGAACGGATTTGCTCAACCTCATCAGCGACATTCTTGATCTCTCGAAGATTGAATCGGGAACGGTTTCCGTCGAGGCCGAAGAGATCTTCTTTGCCAGCATGCTCGACAGCAGTGGCGCGTCCGTTCCGCCACGAAGCGGAGAACCGCCATCTGGAGTTCGAGGTACTCACCGATCCTCATCTCGCCCGCAGTTTGGTCACGGACTCGAAGCGCTTGCAGCAGGTGCTCAAGAATCTGCTGTCTAACGCGTTCAAGTTCACCGAGCAAGGCGGCGTGCGGCTATCGGTTTCGAAGGCGCAGGCGGGGTGGAGCGAAGATCATCCGATCCTTGCGAAAGCCGCATCAGTCGTGGCTTTCGAAGTCTCGGATACCGGCATTGGTATTCCGTATGATAAGCAGCGCATCATCTTTGAAGCCTTCCAGCAGGCGGATGCGGGCACCAGCCGCAAATACGGCGGCACAGGTCTGCGGCTTGGCCATCAGCCGCGAACTGGCCAGCCTGCTGGGCGGAGAAATTCAATTGCGCAGCGCACCCGGAAAGGGCAGCGCCTTCACGCTCTACATTCCGCAAACCTATGTGGGCCCGGCTGTCAGGTTAGCTGAGGTCGTGGGAAGACGGCTTCGTCGTGTCACCCCGTTACAACTGTCCGCGACGCGGGTTACCGAGCTTCCCGGTCGAACGGATCGCCGACGACCGTGACAACCTGCAGGCTGACGATGCCGTTCTTTTGATCGTCGAGGATGACCTCCACTACGCTCGCGTATTGTGCGACCTGGCCCGCGATGAAAGGGTTCAAAGTACTGGTGGCGACTCGCGGAGCGGACGCACTCGCTCTGGTCCGCGAATACCATCCTACCGCGGTTTCGCTGGATGTGTTTTTGCCTGACATGCTGGGCTGGACGGTGCTTAACCATTTGAAGCAGAATCCCGCCACCCGCCATATCCCAGTCCAGATGTTAACTTTGGATGAAGACCGGCATCATGGACTGGCGCGAGGGGCGTTCGCCTTTGTCCACAAACCGACCACGCCCGAGGGATCTGGATGCCGCCCTTGGCAGAATTAAGGAGTACGCTACTCCTCGCCGAAAGCGGCTGCTGGTGGTTGAAGATAATCCTGCCGAACAGTTCAGCATCAAGGAATTGCTGGGCCACGATGACATTGACATGTTGGGAGTCGCGAATGGCGCCGAAGCTCTTAAGGCGATCCAGGAAGAAACCTTTGATTGCGTGGTACTCGATCTGCGTCTTCCGGACATGTCCGGCTTCGAAGTACTGGAACAATTGCGCGATACTCCCGCTTTGAGTGACTTGCCGGTGGTGGTATTCACGGGCAAAGAATTATCGCCGGAGGAAGACGCGCGCCTTCGCACGCTCGCCCGGAGCGTTGTGGTCAAAGGGGTGGAGTCGCCGGAGCGGTTGCTGGATGAGACGGCATTATTCCTGCACCGCGTCGTAGCGGATCTGCCGACGGATAAACAGAAGATGCTGGACCGCTTGCATCGCTCGGATGATGCGTTGGTAGGAAGAAAAGTATTGGTAGTGGATGATGACGTCCGCAACATTTTTGCCTTAAGCAGTGTTCTAGAGCGAAGGGGCATGAAGGTGTTGACGGCGGGAACTGGCCGCGAGGCCATCGCGATGCTGGAATCAACTCCAGACTTGGCGATCGTCTTGATGGATATCATGATGCCGGAAATGGACGGTTATGAAACCATGCAGGTTATTCGGCAGAATCCGTTATTCCGCCGCTTGCCCATCATTGCTCTGACGGCCAAAGCCATGAAGGGTGACCGGGAAAAATGTCTGGAAGCGGGCGCGTCGGAGTATCTGGCCAAGCCGGTGAATACCGATCAGTTGCTCTCGGCTCTACGGACGTGGTTGCACCGCTGATAGCATAGGCTATGCGCCATTGTTGCATGAAAGTTTTTGAGCGCCGCAAAAAGGAAGATCGATGACCCAACACGAAAAGGTCAACATCCTGATGGTGGATGACCAACCAGCGAAGCTGCTGACGTACGAAGTCATGCTGGCCGAACTGGGAGAGAACCTGATCAAGGCGCACTCCGCAAGAGAAGCCTTGGAACAACTTTTGAAAACAGAGGTTGCCATCGTGTTAATGGATGTGAGCATGCCGGAGATTGATGGATTCGAGCTGGCCGAAACCATCCGGCAACATCCACGCTTCCAGAGAACCGCGATTATCTTTATTTCGGGCGTGCATTTGACCGATTTAGACCGGCTGAAAGGCTACCAGCGCGGCGCAGTGGATTATATTTCCGTGCCCGTGATTCCTGAACTGTTGCGAGCAAAGGTCAGCTTGTTCGCCGAGCTGTACCGCAAGACGCTGCAACTGGAGACCTTGGTCCGTGAGCTGCACCGGCTTTCCAGCCGGCTGATGACCGCGCAGGACGAGGAACGGCGGCGCTTTGCCCGCGATTTGCATGACGGGATTGGGCAGGAACTTGCGGCCGCGAAAATAATATTGGACGGAGTGCTTCATCAACCGGTAGTGCGCAGGGAAAAAAGCGTTGGGGAGGCCAGCGAAATTATAGCGCGCGTGATTCAGCAAGTCCGGAGCATGTCGCACCTTCTACATCCGCCGCTGCTCGATGAAGGCGGGTTGCTGTCGGCGCTTCGCTGGTTTCTCGAAGGAGTCACGGACCGTAGCGGAATTCAAACTACACTCAATCTGCAACCGCCTAACTTTCCCCGCCTGGCTCCGCAGTTGGAACGGACGATATTCCGCATCGTGCAGGAAGCTTTGACCAACGTTTTTCGGCACTCTCAGGCCCGGAACGTAAAGGTATCGCTGGTGCAGAGAGAAAACAGCCTATTGCTGACAGTTCAGGATGACGGAGTAGGAGTGACCGAGCAGATTGCGCAACAACGGCCGGGCAGCATTGGCGTGGGGATCGGCGGAATGCGGGAACGTACCCGGGAATTGGGCGGAGAATTGCGTATAGCCAATGCCAGCCCAGGAACCATTGTCGAGGTCATGATTCCATCCATGATCGCGAGTTCCCAGGAAACGCTGGTCATCGCTTAAACGCAGTAGCGGGTTATCTCACCGAGTCATGGCTTCGCGGATTTTGCCAGCAGTGTTCGAGGCTGCCCGGCGCCAACAAAATACCGATCCCCGTTCCAGCCGCGATGCCAAACAAAATACCGGCAATTCCCGGAGACCAACTGCCGTCTCCCCGCCGGAAAGCGGTATCGGCGGCTTCCATCCGTTCGATAGCATCCTCGATATTTGCCGGCGATCACATCTGTTGCAGATTCCACCCGATTTTTCACCGGCGCCCGATTGCCGCTCTGACTTTCGGCTCACATAACAGCACACCAATTTTGGCAGCAACGCGCGCCCAATCCCTCATGTTGTTAGATCGTGTGTAACGCATGTTGATCCCCTTTCAGACGAATAGACATCCAGCAGAAGCGGAAAGCCTGCTGACTTCCCCCTTTGCGAATTTGGCTCGAACCTAGCTTGCTTTACGGCGCTTTACGGCGATCGGCATCACTCTCGCGATTGTCGCTTCGCAGCCAATCGTCTACCTGCCGCTGCGCTTCTTCCTTGGCAATGCCGTATTGCTCTGAATCTTGCCGACAAGTTGGTCGCTTCGTCCGTTGATGACTTCAACATCGTCATCCGTTAATTTGCCCCAACGCTCCTTAACCGTACCTTTGATCTGCTTCCACTTGCCTCGCAGTTGGTCCGTGTTCATTCATTCCTCCTGGTTAAAGCTTGAGTGATCGTAAAGGGCTCGGCCGAATACCACGATCAGGTGATCGCTGTATGATCTTTGAAAAAATCATCCACGATCACTCGATCCGTTCACCAGGTTGCCGTCGAATCGCTTGTTTAAACAGCGCCCTTTCCACACGAATTGCCGCCAGGTTCAGCCCCCTCGAATTGCGTTCGTTGGTTTGAGAAACGAGTGGCTCCGGCAATCCCGTTCCGACTGACTTAGGCGAGAGGCAGGCGCCAGTCCGATTGCAATGGCACCTGCCTGGGGGAGGGTATCGGAGGAAACAACCTTTTTATCGTGCTGGCCTGAGTTTAGGAAACACTTGGCCGATAAACAATCCCGCCCGCGTGGTAGTTCCCCCCGAGATTTCCTCTAGGCAAAGTAGCGGCTTTCGCGGAGAAGGGCTGGGCAGCCGAATTGTCGCTGTTGCGCCAGCCCGACGGCGCTCGGTTTTACAGCAATTATTCGAAAAGGCTACGTGTATGTCCCGATGTACCGCGGGAGCCTGAGACTTTACCTTGCAAACGTCATCAGGACACGGGCTTCGCACGCACAGAAGGGGGCCAAGCGATGAATATGTCAGACTTCACAGACGAGCGAATATCGGACTCTGAGCTAGTGCGTCTGGCGCGGCAGGGCGACAACGCCGCGTTTGCCACTTTTTTTCAGGCTCACAAGAATCAGATCTATTCCCTGTGTCTCGGACGGACCCATAATCCTCAACAAGCCGAGTACTGCACGCGGCAGGCATTCCTGCAAATATTCCGCAAGCTGGCAATCCGTTGCGGCGAAGTGGCGCTTTCGACCTGGCTTTACAAGGTGGCGGCGGCTACTGTTTTGCTAGAACTTCGGGCCACGAAAAAAGTGGAACGGCCACAGGAAGCCCCGGCGGTGACGGTCTCCGTCCCCGGAACGGTAGTGACGAATGTGTTGTGTCCATACGATTGCGACACGGCGCCACAGCAGTCTATCTGACAGGAGTCTGTCTGAGTATTTCTAGATGATGAGTTCAACGTTGGTAAAGTTCTGGGATGCGGCTGATCACATGGTGGACAGCGTCGTAGGGCGTCTCCCCGCTTTGCTCGTGGCGATCATTGTTTTTGTTCTGTTCTATTTCATTAGCCTTTTCGTCGGACGCCTTATCCGGCGCGCAACTCCTCAGCATCGCCAGAATTTGGGAATGGTGTTTGCCCGCCTGACTGCGGGAGTGACTATTCTGGTTGGATTTCTCGTCGCCTTCTCCATCGTCGCGCCTTCCTTTCAAGCCGCTGACCTCATCAAGATTCTGGGCATTGGCGGTGTGGCCATTGGATTTGCCTTCCAAAATATTCTTCAAAACTTTCTGGCTGGTCTGTTATTGCTTTGGTCGGAGCCCTTCCGAGTGGGGGATGAGATCAAGCTAGACGCTTTTGAGGGGACAGTACGAGATATTCAAACTCGCGCCACCATCATTGAAACCTATGACCGGCGGCAAGTGGTCATTCCGAATGCCGACTTGTTTACTCGTTCGGTCATTGTGAATACCGCGCTCGATACCCGGCGTTGGGAGTACGACTTCAGTGTGACCGGAGTGCATGACTTGGCCGCGTTGAAATCCCGTATTATCGGCATTGTGCGCACTGCACCAGGAGTGCTGTCTGAACCTCCGCCGGAAGCTTTGGTGGTGAATCTCGACGCTCCCCACTTTGACACCGTTAAACTACGGGTTCTTTGGTGGACGAAAGCTCCCCGCCAACACGAAATGCTGGACTCTTATGATCAAGTTTTAACCGCAATCGCAGAGAAGCTCTATGACCCCGAATCCGAAAATCCCGCGGACACCGACAAGAACGGGAAGAAAGCGGCCTAGGTGCAATGCGTTCGCGGCCGCACTCACTTGCGGGGAAGAATAGCTCAGAAGCTGCGTGCTCCGCATCGTATCGAGAACGAAACACTCCTGTCACGGCTTTCATGAGACATTCTGCCTCCCTTCGCTAGAGTTTAATGGACCTGTACCGCCTTCTATCTTTCATCCTAGGGCATCCAAGTGACAGGAGTTTTCATGATACGCAAACTGAAATCCGGCCAGTATCGACTCTATTCCAGCAAGAAGAATCCTAAAACCGGGCGGCGGCGCAATTTAGGCAACTTCGCCAGCCGAAAAGCTGCGCGATCTCACGAACGCGCGGTGCAGTACTTCAAACGCAGTTAGAAAACTACGGGGCGCTACAAGCGCCCCATAAGCAACAGTACGATCAAGACCAGGACAACCAATCCCAACCCTCCGCTCGGGTAGTATCCCCAGCCGCCGCTATAGGGCCAGGTGGGTAGAGCACCGATAAGGATTAAGATCAAAACAATCAACAGAATGGTTCCCATTTAAGTCCTCCCTTTCGATTTTTGCCTCTACATCGTCCTTAGTGGGTTGCAGCCGCTGACGTCGTTGGCTTGCTTAAACTTCCCTGCTCCTGGGCCTGATGGGAATACTTTCGGACCGTGGCCAGGAATGATTCCGAGCCCTCGGGAGGACGGACCCTTCCATTCAGAATGTCGGCGAACGGTTTCATTGAACCGTAAAGAATGCGGGTTTCATCTTTGTCCTGCGTGATGGCTGATCCGTTTAGGTCGATGCCGGCAAATACGCCGCGGGCGCGAGAGTAGGTGAGTACTTCAGCCTTCATCTTCCAATCGGTATCCGCGCCGGCGTCACGTCCGACCGGACCAGCCGCGGCGGATGCGTCGGCGCCGAGTTTAAACTTGCTCGACAACAGATGCTGCATCCCCTGGTCGTTGGTGATGACCATGACGATATCCACGGCCTCGCCACCCAGTTGCAGACCCCAGCTTCCGCCGGTAAGTGTGATGGGCGCCGGGGCGCTCCAGCCGTGCCCAGTCCTGCAGGTAGCGACACCCTTACCGTGACTGCCTCCGAAACCTACGGCAATCTTGACCATGGAGGGTATGACGGCGAGGCACTTGGCGTCTGACATGACCTTATCGGGGATCGCTTTGTCGGGCGTTCCCATGATTTCATCGAGGACCTGCGCAGATTTGTCGATCCGCTGATGAATATCCGACTCGTCCTTTTTGTTTTCGTCTTTGTTGTCGTCGGCGGCCCAGGTGGTGCAAGCCAGCACCAGTACCACCGCGGTTAGTAGTGCGAGACCGTTGGCAAACGTACGTTGGACTTTCATCACTAGCTCCTCTCAGATCAACTTCTTGGCGTTTTTAAGATGTATGCCATGCTTCCCCTGTTGCTAATCATCGCAGCGAATCTAACGGCTGTTTCTGTCTGGTGCCATAAGGCATAGCCTGTAAATTCAGGTCCGCGATCCACAATTGGGCAGCGGCCGCAGAACAAGGGCAGCTTTAGCTACACCGAACTCTGTATGGACAAGCCCGTTTGTGTTATACGGCTACCTTCCCGAGACCAACCGGGCGACTTTGGGTGAGATCGTCAACGAATGCGCACATCTGCAAATGCCGCGCCTCATCATCCGGCGCCCGGAGTACGGACGCCTTCGCGCTGCAGCAACACAGCTGTGACGGCAGCACTCGAGTGTCTCAAGGAAGGCGGTTTCGCGTGTGAGATCGTTGACCCGCGAGCCCATCATGGCTGCCAGGACGGCAAGAGCACCGCGGGAACGCCCGTTCACAACGTCTCTCTGCCGTTGCTGTTGGATCAAAATGGTGGAAGTGCGCACGGCATCTTCGAGCTTTGAGGGTTCCCAGCCGATCCAATTTGATCCTGGGTGAATCACCAACGCCCGCAAGACATTCAGAAGGCCGACTATCGCCTTGCATGTCCGAGCTACCGCAAGACACAAAGAGCGACGGGGAACTCCTCCAGGAGCCTTGAAACAGCAAGCGCGGCGGGAGTGCCAGGGCTTTGCTCGCGACTGGGCTGGTTCCTGCCTAGTAGATCCTTGCCTAGCAGGTCAGCGACTTCTCCGGTGAAAACATTCTCAGCTTTTTCCCAAGTGCTTCCGGCCGGAAGCACAACGTTGGTGTCACCCCAGACATCGGGCCCAAAGGGGGGAAGCTCTATTTCATGGCCACTGACGAGAGTCGCCACAAGATGCGGAACTACAACCAACACACTCGCAACGTGAGTCTTTCTGACAAATGCAACCGCGTGGCCGGCCTTCGCGCCTTCTACCAACAATGGGACATATTCCCCGCGCTGAAAGAGCTCGGGCTGTTGCTGGCGAAAACAGAGAGTCTTCCAAATCGTGTAAAGCTTCAGACGGCCGTCTTCGGGGACCTCCAGCAAGCTGCGGATCGCCGCGCTATCGGGCGCGTTCCCCCATGGGCGGAGATTCTCGAACAATTGCTGATGGCGGGCGTAGTCAACAGGCCGCCGATTGTCAGGATCCACCAGACTGAAATCCCATACGTCATTGCCTTGATAAATATCGGGCACACCGGGGCAAGTCAGTTTGAGCAGTGTCTGCGAAAGGCTGTTCCACAGGCCGACGCGGGCCACGCGCTTCTGAAAAGGACAGAAATCATCGAGGAAGCGGTTCTTCGTTCCGGGAGTCAGCAACGTTCGCACAAAAGACGAAACGGCAGCTTCATATTCCAGTATTGGGATTGATCCAGCTGGTGTTTTGCTTGGCTTCGCGCATTGCTTTCAGCATGTAGTTCTCGATGCGATCGACGAAAGGCATTCCAGTCGATTTTCGCCGGTCAAAGGCTGTCAGGGGCCAGGCCCCGAACAATGTCTGATAGAGCAGATATTCGTCGTTCGGCGAAGGCGCTGGCTGGTCGTTGACCATGCGTTTTAGCTCGCGATTGAAGCGCTTCCAATCGCGAACTCGCAGTCGCCAGTGGCGCCGGCCATTTCGGAGATCACATTGATGCGCGCCCGCACATCCTCAGAGCGTTTCGAGTCATGCGTGCTGCGTGGCCAGCATGGTGTGAGGCCAGTCGCGAAGGCGTTCCTGGTTCGCCCGGTGAAAATCGGCGGTCGAAGTTCCGAAGCGGTGAAGGTCGCTTCCCACATCATTCAGCGAGACTAGCCGGTTGTAGCGGTAAAAAGCGGTATCTTCCAGACCCTTGGCCATGACCGGTCCGGTGAACTGCTGAAATTTCATGGCGAAGGTCAGCACCGCATTTCGGTACGCCGGGTCCTGGCCTTCGGCGATGCGAGTCAGAAGAACCTCGCCAACGAAATCGAAGATGCTGGTGTCGGCGGCCGGACTTCTCCGTTTTGCCGAAGCGATAGCCAGGCGGATGTAGAGCTTATCGCTCTCCGAAACGCCAGCGGGACTGACATAAGTGCGGTATACGGGAAAGCTGGCAACCACTTCCGTCAGCGCATCGCGCAGACCGTTAAGGGTAAAGTCGCAGGTACGGCGCTTGGAAAGTGCGATGCGGGTGATTTGATTGGCCAGCACGTTTAGTTCACTGGCCAAGGCCACTCGAATAATGAGTTTGCGGCAGCGGTAAGCGAGGTCATCGACGTCAGTTTCATCGTCGATGAAGTTGCGGTAGATGCGTTCCATGCGGCCTGCGGCGATAGAATCCACGAACAGGCCGTTCACCAGATTTGCGAAAGTCATAGCCAGTGGTGCCACAAACCGGCCATCCGGCGGGAAGCCGTTCTGCACCGGTGAGAATTTTTTCGATGACAACATAGTGCGGTTCTGTTGCTCATGGTTCCGCAGAGGTATTCGACTGCCGCAGCGGCGATGCCGTGATTGAGGCGTTCGAAGTATCGAGCAGGATCGTACAGCCCATCGGGATGGTCAACCCGCAAGCCGTTTACTTTACCCTCTGCGACCAGGCTTAGCACCAGCCGGTGAGTCGCTTCAAAGACGGCTTCGTTCTCGACGCAGATCCCGGCAAGATCGTTGGTATCAAAAAAGCGCCGGTAGTTGATGTCATCGGCGGCAACCCTCCAGTTGGCCAGGCGAAAAGCTTGCGCCTTGATCAATTCATGCAGCTCTTCGAAGCTGGCGGGGTCTGGCGGGTCGCCATTGATCGAAGCTATCGCTGCGGCGATGCATGCGGCGATCTCTGGAGACCGCGTGCACAAGCTCAGCCAGCCGGCGTTTGTGAATTTCTTTGTCGCGGTTACGTTCGGCGATCCGCTCGCTGCTAATGTCCTGCCTTGCCGGCAAGTGGCCGAAAGCGGTAACCAGGCTTTGAAACTCCAACGAATCAGGGTTTTGCTCTCCAAGCTTCTCGAGCCATCGCGGCCATAGCAGTCGCTGCAGGATGCGGGGATATTCCCGGGGATCCACGGGAAAGCGGTGATCGCGATAGGAGATATCGAATTCGCCCCGATCCGGATGGAAATACGAGCTTCAGTTCGCCACTTTCGAGGACCGCGCCATAGTGGTCGTGGAGGACAGGAATCAAGAACTTTGCCGTGCAATTCCTCTTTCAGCGGATGCCAGTCAATATCGAAAAAGCTGGCGTACACCGAGGCTTCGCCGTTCTCGAGAACGTCCAGCCACCAGGCATTGTCGCTGCCCATCACGCCCATGTGATTGGGCACGATGTCGAGAACTAGTCCCATGCCGTGATCGTGCAGCATGCTCACGAATGCGATCGAAATCTTCGGCGCGAGCCAATTTCGGGATTCAGCGAATTGTGATCCACAATGTCGTAGCCGTGCATGCTGCCAGGGCGCGCTTTCAGGCACGGAGAGATATAGCAATGACTGATGCCGATCGAGGAGAGATAGGGAACAATTGCCGTCGCCTGGGCAAAAGTGAACTCGCGGTTGAGCTGCAGGCGGTAGGTGGCGAGCGGAATGGACGAGCGGGCTTCATGATTCCAGGAACCACGCTACGGACCAAGCGGGAAGCATGCCTTGCTCCAATGCATGGGTGCTCACTTCCTCGGTGGCATAGATCATCTGCGAGGCGGGGGAACGCAAGCCCGAGAACGGCGTGGCTGCAAGATTCGCCAGCAGCTTCAGCTTGGAACCGTCCTCAAATGTCCAATGCACCGTCAGACCTTGATTGCTCCGAATTTTGTAGTCTGACTCGAATGGCGCACGCCGCCGCTAGGCGCGGGCACGACATGCTGGCGTCGCAGCCGCAACAGTTGGCGATAAAAGTGCAGCCAGTCCCGGTGGCGGGGTTGCGACGTGACGCTCCAGTTGAGCCGCGAGAGCTGAAATGTTGCGGCGGAGCTGGGGTCCGGAATTCGCTCGCGTTCCGCTGGGCCGTTGAAGCGGGCAAAGCCAGCGAATTCATCTCGCCGTCCGGCGGTGACTGCGGCGGAAAGATCTTTTCGAAAATCGCAAAAGAATAAAAACGGCGTTTCTGCTCCAAACTCTTCACCCATGAACAAAAGCGGAGGAGATGGAGCGAGCAGCAGAATCGCGACGGCAGCCCGCACCGCGCGGCGATCACCCATACTTCACGATCCGCTCTCCGAACGCGCGATTCCCGATTTGATCGTGATTTTGGAGAAACGATACATACGCGGTGAGTGGTAGACCGGCACTGACTTCGCCGCGCGGCTTGCCTGCACAGGTCGACGTCTCGCCCTGGTAAGCAAATCCTTCGGTCAAGCACCGTCCCAGCTGATCCAATGGTCGCTCGGAGTAGTCGGAGTAGTAGCCGTCGCGCTCGCCAGTGATTAGGACGTGCAAAGCATGGTGGATGTCGTCATTCCACTGCGCGGTGTAGCTGGGAGGACAACAGCGCTCGGTACGCTGCAGATAATGGGCTTGGTTGCGCTCGTTTTCCAGAATCAGGTGGACACGGCGTTCCGTCCCAAGCGTCCGGCGGATTTTCTCGGCAAGTTCGGTGAGGATGTTGGGCCTGGAGTCGTCCACGATAGCGTGAACGGCATCGAGGCGAAGCCCATCGAAATGGAATTCGGTCAGCCAATAGAGAGCGTTGTGGATAAACAAATCCCGGATTGGTCTGGCTGTCACCTCCATCGAAGTTAATGCCATTGCCCCAGGGAGTACAATGCCGGTCGGTAAAGAATTGCGGCGCATAGACGGGAAGATAGTTTCCCTCCGGGCCAAAATGGTTATAGACGACATCCAGCAGAACCATGATTCCGCGGGCGTGGGCGCTTTGCACCAGGCGTTTCAGATCTTCCGGGCGGCCATAGGTGCTATCCGGTGCAAAAGCAAGCACACCGTCATAACCCCAATTGCGTTGACCGGGAAAATCAGCAACCGGCATTAGTTCAAGCACAGTGATTCCGATATCCGCGAGATAATCGAGACGATCACACACTGCGGCGAAAGTTCCACGCGGGCTGAAGGCGCCGACGTGCAGTTCGTAAATTACAGCTTCTTCCCACTTGCGCCCCCGCCATGCGCCATCCTGCCAATCGAAGGCCGCGGGATCAACTACTTCGCTGGGCCCATGCACGTCGTGGGGCTGAAACCGCGAGGCTGGATCGGGCACCAGTTGCTGCCCATTGATCCGGAATGAATAATTCGAACCCGGTCCTGCCGCGTCCGTAACAAGCTCAAACCACCCTTGCTCGTGCCGGTCGAGCGAAAGTTCCATCGAGCGGTTTCCGCTGGAGAAACAGAGGTCAACCTGACGCGCTGCGGGAGCCCACAAGCGAAAGCGCACGCTTCCGTCATCACGAACCTCAGCGCCGAATGGCATCTCATGACGGCGCTTCATTCGACTCTTCTTTCTTGCCGTTGCTACGCCGTTCCATCAGCACAACCATCGAGCGCGCCTGCAGTGGGTAGGCCGTGCCTCCATCATGTGTGTCGGCGGGGCGCAAACCATTTTCCTGGGAGGTGTCCATCCACGAGATCCAGCGCTCCCCAGGGCGGAATACGGGCAAGGTGAATGCCACGTCTTCGTGATAGGGATTAAGCAGGACGAGGAAGCTTTCGTCGGTTAGCTTTCGCCCGCGCTCGTCGGTTTCCTCCAGCCCCTGACCTGAAAGAAACATTCCAAGACACTGGGTAGCATTGTTGCGCCACTCTTCTTCGCTCATCTCGTGGCCGCCGGGATTGAGCCACAAGATATCCTTCGCGGTTGCGCCTTTTATTGGGCGCCCCTGGAAGAAACGGCGGCGGCGAAACACCGGATGCCGCTGGCGCAAGTTGATCATGCGCTGCACGAATGCCATCAGATCGCGATCTTCCGGCCGCAGGTTCCAGTTCAGCCAACTGGTGGGGTTGTCCTGGCAATAGGCATTATTGTTACCCATCTGCGTATGCCCAATGGCGTCTCCCGCATAGATCATCGGCACACCCTGAGACAGAATCAGCGTGGCCAGAAAATTCCGCTTTTGCTTGGCGCGCAGAGCAAGGATTCCGGGATCCTCAGTTGGTCCTTCTACGCCGCAGTTCCAGCTACGATTGTTGTTATTGCCGTCCCGATTCTCCTCACCGTTCGCTTCATTGTGTTTTTCGTTGTAGCTGACCAGGTCCTGCAAAGTGAATCCATCGTGCGCAGTGATGAAATTAACGCTGGCGTAGGGCCGCCGGCCGCTGTGAGCATACAGATCGCTGGAGCCCGTGATGCGGTATGCCATGTCGCCCACCAGTCCACCATCTCCTTTCCAGTACGACCGCACGGTGTCGCGATACCGATCATTCCATTCGGCCCAGCCGACGGGGAAATTTCCTACTTGATAGCCGCCTTCGCCGAGATCCCAGGGTTCGGCAATGAGCTTTACTTGGGAGAGCACCGGATCCTGATGAATAATGTCGAGAAAAGCGCCCAGGCGATTGACTTCGTGCAACTCACGGGCAAGAGTTGCGGCCAGGTCAAAGCGGAATCCGTCCACATGCATTTCGAGAACCCAGTAGCGCAGGCTGTCCATGATCAACTGCAGGACTCGCGGATGCTGCATGTTGAGTGTGTTACCTGTCCCCGTATAGTCCATGTAATAACGCTTGCTATCGGGAACCAGGCGGTAGTACGTACTGTTGTCAATACCCTTCAGCGAAAGCGTCGGTCCCAGGTGATTGCCTTCGGCAGTGTGGTTGTAAACCACATCGAGAATCACCTCCAGGCCCGCCGAGTGAAGCGTCTTTACCATGGTTTTGAACTCATTAATTGAGTCCGCCGCCAGGTACCTGGGCTCGACAGCAAAAAATCCAATCGTGTTGTATCCCCAATAATTGCGAAGACCGCGTTCCACCAGCGTGCGGTCATCTACAAAATTATGCACGGGCATGAGCTCGATTGAAGTCACTCCCAAACGTGTCAGGTATTCGATTACCGGCGCAGTTGCCAGGCCGGCATAGGTTCCGCGCAAATGCGCTGGGACATCCGGATGGCACATGGTGAACCCTTTAACGTGAAGCTCATATATCAGGGTTTGGTGCCAGGGGATACGAGGCGGAGCATCCGTGCCCCAAGTGAAGGCAGAGTCGATCACGCGGCTTTTCGGCGTGCCGCTGGAGTCATCGCGCCGGTCGAAAGATAAGTCTTCCTGCTTGTGTCCAACCTTATAGCCGAAATGAGCGTCGCTCCAGCGCAGTGGCCCCTGGACTTGTTTTCCGTAGGGGTCAAGCAGGAGTTTGTGATGATTGAAGCGGTGACCTTGTTCTGGGGCGTAGGGCCCGTAAACGCGATACCCATACAACTGACCCGGCCTGACTTCCGGAAGGTAGCCGTGCCAGACCATGTCAGTCTGCTCAGGCAGCGGAAGGCGAAGCGTCTCGCGCCTGCCAATGTTGTCAAAAAGGCAAAGCTCCACCTTTTCCGCGTGCTCGGAGTAAAGTGCGAAGTTGACACCTTCGCCATCCCAGGTTGAGCCCAGGGGATAAGGACGCCCTGGCCAGACAATCAGCTGCGGTTGTTGAGACACCTTTCTTTGGTTCCTCCGCCATGCTAGAAGGCAGCCTCCGAAAACACATCACCATAGCGGGCGATAGAAACGTTGTATATACAGGGATGTCTGTATCCGGAAAGCGTGAGCTTTAGGCTACGGCATGAAGTCGACTCACGATGTCCCCCTGGGAAAGCCCCGCCGCCTGCAACACGACATGGTGTTCAACGATGTCCGTGTAAGCAGTTCCGAGCGCTCGGTTCATCCCTGCCAAAGTCACGGTGTCTAGATGCGTGGTATCCGAGACGGGATTATTTCTCGGCGGAAAAGGCTAAAAGCACGTTTCCCGCCATCGCGTTGGTATAGCCACTATTCACGTAGACCATCCCGTTCACAATTGTGGGTCCGGATCCATTCATGGAACCGCCGCGGGCGTCTACACCATTGGTGGTGTGAAAAGGTTGAGCCGTATCAAAATCCCACAGCACAGTTCCATCGCGAGCGTCATAGGCACGCAAATGGCCGTCGAGCGACCCTGCGAATACTGCTCCACGAATGGCCGTAGGGGGAGCCATTTGCGCTGGACTGCAGCCTACTTGCCCGGCACAGGCCGGCTTTGGAGGGGAGATATGCCATACCTGCCTTCCTGTTGCGAGATCGAGTGCAAACATTCCACCTCCAGCCAGCGGGTTGGCATCGTCGTAATCGGAAAGTGGGATGTAAGCGTAGCGACTATCGGCAGCACCGCCCCATTGAATTCCACCCAGTGGACCGCCCCGTCCCACGCGAGTTTTCCAAACTATTTTGCCCCGCCGGTCCGGATCCACAGCGTAGACCATTCCCGACTTCTGCGCCAAGACCAGCAAGTCCCGGCCGTTCCCCAGGGACTTCAATACCGGAGGAGCTCCAAAATCGAAATCATCGCCATGCGGATGAGGGCAGTTGTCTTTCTGCTCGGCCACGCAGCCGCTGTTCCATAGGTCCTTCGCGGTAAATTGCCGCGCCCACAGCTTTTTGCCCGACCTGATATCGAAGGCGATGACTGCATCGGAGGAATCAGTCGGTGGGTTTGAATAATTATTTCCCGTGGTGATGTAAAGGACATGACGCTTAACATCTGCCGTCGGGGTTGACCATACGGCGGCGCCGGAAGGCCCCCAGTACTGGATTCCCTGAACGCCCTTGCGCGTCGGCTTCGCGACCTCGGCAATCGTGTAGGCCTTCCAGACCTGCTTACCCGAAACGGTGTCAAAAGCGACCATGCTGCCGCGGAATGTGCAGCAGGGATATCTGGCATCGGCGGCCGCTCCTTCTTCCCCCGATGAAATGGGCAAGTAGAGGCGGGTATCCACTAAGAGTGGCGATCCGGTAATGCGCGCTGCGGTGTGCGACTCGGGATGAGCCTTCCATAGCACCGCACCGTCCCCGACCTTAAGGGCGTACACGTTTCCGTTGGTATCACCAAAGAACGCGGTTTTCCCCTGGTTACCAATGGAAATCGCCGTCTTCACGGTGGCCGAGGCCCTGAACGACCACCACATACACCCGGTTGCCGCATCCAGCGAATACACCGTGCCGTTCTCGCTTCCCACAAATAATCTTCCGGCATACGAGGTGGGCTGACCGAAAGTCGCCGCGGCCCCCGGAAACCCGAAAGCCCATTTCAATTTCAAGTTCTTGATCTGATCGCGGGTCAGACCCGCAGAAAGCGGGGATTGAAAACGGCTGTTACGCCAATCTCCTCCCCAGCCGCTCCATACCGGCGGATTGGCGGGCGGATCCAGGTCCCAGGCGCAGACAGCGGTTGCTGCTGCGGTTGGCGATGGGTCCGCGGCGCCCAGGTATTGAGCAATTGCGATCTTCTCCGCTTTGGAGAGAAATCTTCCTTCCCATTGCATCCGGCCCGAATCAAGAGCTGCCAATATCGAGGACCGCGTCATTTGCCGTAGCATGTCAGGCCCCGGAGCGCGCATCTCGCTGTCGGGGCGATGGCAGTTCGCGCATTTTGTCGTAAAAAGAGCACTGCCGTCCGGGGGTGGGGCAGATTGCCGCCGCGAACAACCTGCGATTCCTATGATTAAGCACAACGCGAAAAGCAAACTGCCGTACGGTGCTTTCACTTCGCGAGGTGACCGGGCAGTCTTGGGTCTTTGCGATCTGTGGCGCATAGGTTGCGAACGCGGTACCCTCCTAGCCGCATGCAGCGAAACTTGTCCCAACTAAAGATGAGGGTAAGGGCTCAGCCGCACCGCGACCGCAACCCACGAACCGTCTCTTCGTGGTATCCGCCCCGACAGCGATTGCTTACCTTTTAATTCCGCCATCTCGGATGTGCGAGGCTCTACCTCTCCGCAGAATGGCCATTCCAGCCCTGTTCGCTCGACGGCCGTTTGGGGATTGTGGCGCTGACCGGGGCTTCGATCGTCACATCAACTTCAGATCCCTGTTTCAGTTGTACTTCATTGCCATTTTGATCTTGCAAGGTGTTCTCAACTCGAATCTCTCTATACAGGTGATCCGCGCCTTCGATGGTAATCTGCGCTTTATCGGGCTCAGACGGAAGGACCGACGGAATAATCTTCTCGACCGTTCCGGCTAGAGTAACCGATGGCTTTTCGCCCTCTGGCTTCGGTTTGTCGGATTTCTCGTTCGCTGACCAGTTGCTCACGCAGATTCCTCCTCTAACTTGGATTTCGCTCCAGGTGTTCAGGTTCCAGTTCGATGCAGCCTCTCCCTATCCCGTTGTTCTGGATTTTGGCCCCGAAGTGCACCCCTGTAGCAACCTTGGCACGCTCCAGCGGAATCGAACGGTGGCGCAATCATTTCGCCGCAAGGATCAAATATGAAAATCGTTTCTTCTCGGACGCGTTGTCTTTGGTGGGTTCTTCCTTTTACAACTGGATCGGCTGCACGTGTCGCTAATCACTCGATGATGGGTAGTCGTCATGCGGCCAGGTTCGGTGTCACTATACCGCTGTCGGTCACCGCGTCTTTGGCGTCTTCCTTCATGTTGTGGATCTTGGCCCGGGACACGACTCCGGTTACTTTCACGGTGCGGCCCACATGATCCGCAAGTGCCATTTTTGTCGCTCTTATGGCGGGGAGGCGCCGCAGGCAGATAGCCTTCGCGGCGCGCTTGTGTGATGTGCTGTCAATTCAGCGACAGGAATAGCAGATGCGTACTTATACCCGGGAACCGCGACGGCCCAATCCCAGAACGAGAGTCACGAGAAAAATGACCAGGAAGATATAGAAAAGCAACTTCGCGATGCCTGCTGCCGCCGTTGCGATACCGGCAAAACCCAGCAGAGCCGCGACCAATGCAATTACGAAAAATACGGCTGCCCAGTAGAGCATAATACCTCCTTGAAACGCGTTCACTCTTCAACCGCAGCGAGGATAGCCGCGCCGGAGAATGTTGCCGATCAGGTAAACCACGTAGGGTGCAAATTGCTATGCCTTATGAGGCATACCGTACGGTCTCACATCATTTTCATCTTCATATATCGCTACGCATCACCGCAGAAATAGTACGAACCATACGTTCGCGGGCAATGAAAGGAATTCGTCCCCCAGCGAACACCGTTCGGCTGCTCGATGAGCCTCGTTCTGCCCGGCCTGGCGCACTCGAACGGCATCCGGCGGAGGTCACTAAAGTGCTTGGAAATTATGGGAGTTACGGGTCGAGGTCGGGAGCAGGGACTTGCCGATTACGGAGATATCTGTATGGACTTAGTAGCCTCTAACCGTGATCATTCCCTAGCATGGCTCCGGAAATCGCGATGACATCCAGCGGTCCGGGCATAGGAATGTCTGAATTGGCCGCCCAAACCGTTCCTCCGCTGGCAAGAGTAAAGTCCAACGGCCCCGTGGAACATTCGGTCCAGCTTTACTCCGATGACGTTTTCCTGATCGACGTACTCAGTAGCTTTATCGGCGAGGCACTGACCTCTGGCGATGCCTCCATAGTGATCGCCACCAATTCCCACCAAAGACTCCTGGAGCGAAAACTCATCGCGCAGGATTTAGATCCGTACAAAGCCATCGCCCAAGGACGACTCATCACACTCGACGCTGCCGAAACCTTGACTCAGCTCATGGAGGACAGCTTTGTCGACGAGTCGGTCTTTACCACCATGATGACCGACCTTTTGGCGCGGACGCAAAGCACTTTAGATCCCGGACAAGGCCGCGTTGCAATCTTTGGCGAAATGGTAGCCCTGCTCTGGGAGCAAGGAAAACCGCAGGAAGCGGTTCGCCTGGAGCATTTGTGGAACGAGTTACGGAAGAAGTCCTCATTTTCACTTCTCTGTGCTTATCCGGTTGGGGTCTTCAGCAACCAGAAGGACGTTGAGCATTTTTTCGAGGTATGCGCGCAGCACGCGACGGTTTTTCCCAGTGAGGGCTACTTGAAGCTGACCAGCGAACAGGAGCGTTTTCGGAATGTCGCTCAGCTGGAGCAAAAAGCTCAAGTGCTCGAAAAGCGATTGGCCGAGCGCCAGGGCGAGCAACAGTTCCGCCTTCTGGTGGAAGCAGTGCAGGACTACGCGATCTTCATGCTCGACCCGACCGGCCATGTGGCCAGCTGGAATGCCGGAGCCGAGCGCATCAAGCGCTACGCAGCTTCGGAGATTATTGGGAAGCACTTCTCCTGCTTTTATCCTGAAGAGGATATACGCAACGGAAAGCCGCAGTGGGAGTTGGTCACCGCCGCCAAGGAAGGGCGCTTTGAAGACGAAGGCTGGCGCATTCGCAAGGATGGATCCAGGTTTTGGGCCGATGTGATTATCACCGCTGTACGGGAAGGCTCCGGCAAGCTTATCGGTTTCGCCAAAGTTACCCGCGATTTTACGGAACGGATGAATGTGCAGCGCGCCTTGCAAAAAGAAGTAGCCGAAAGGCAAGAAGCCGAGCGGCAACTGTACCGATCGGAAAAGTCACTGCGCCAGCTTTCACGCCATTTGTTGCGCTCCCAGGATGAAGAGCGTAAGCGCATTGGGCGGGATTTGCACGACAGCCTGGGACAATATCTAGCAGTCCTCAAAATGAAGCTGGAGTCGATAGCTAGCCGGGAACAGCACAACGACACGGCCGCTCAGGACTTGGCACGATGCGTAAGTCTGACCCAGGACTGCATCCGGGAAGTTCGCACGGTGTCCTATCTGCTTTATCCTCCTATGCTGGAGGAGATGGGCTTGAAATCCGCGATTCCCTGGTACCTCGACGGATTTTCCGCGCGCAGCGGCATCAGTACGACGTTTCATGTCGAGCCCGGATTTGGCCGCCTAGCGCGGGACTCGGAATTGGCTTTGTTCCGGGTTCTGCAGGAAAGTCTTACCAATGTTCACCGCCACTCCGGCAGCCTCACGGCGCAGGTGGGATTGTCGGTGAAGGACGGGAACGGGGTTCTGGAGGTCGAAGATCAGGGCAAAGGTGTTTCTCCGGAAGTGTTGGAGCAAGCCGGCCCGGACTGGACCGGGGCATTGGGGGTTGGCCTGCGTGGCATGAACGAGCGCATGCGGCAATTGGGAGGCAGGCTCGAACTCGTCTCGACTAAAAGCGGAACCATGATACGTGCATTCGTGCCAGAAGGTTCTCAGACCGGACCGTCGGCGGAGGATGCGGTGAAGAGTTGACGCGGCGTCTGGACGCGCGGTCTGTCGCAGACCCGGAGCTGGGAATGCCTGCCAGAATCTTGATCGTGGACGATCACGAGGTGGTGCGGGAGGGTGTGAAAACCTTGATCAATGGCGCCCGCCCGCAGTGGGATATCTGCGGGGAGGCTAGCGACGGAGAACAGGCTATCCAGGCCATTCAGGCTCTTCAACCGGATGTCGTCGTCCTCGACATCACTATGCCGAAGATGAGCGGGTTCGAGGCCGCGGCCAAAATTGCCGATCTCAACCTCCCCTCCCGAGTCTTGATGTTCACGATGCACGAATCGGAAAGGCTGGCTGGCGAGGTTCGCGCGGTTCGGGCCCAGGGATTCGTTTTCAAGTCGCAGGCTGCCCGCGATTTGATTCGCGCGATAGACTGCGTTTTAGCGGGCGGTACATTTCTTCGGGGCGGCGGCGGCGGAAAGCTGATTGAGCTGGGTTACCAGCTGGAGTAAGGCGTTCCATCACTGCTCGTCTGCTCCGACGAACTGTGCACGTCGTCGATCCCGCCCGACTGCTCATCCGGCGACATCAGGGTTTCGTCTTCCTGCACCACCGTCCAGTCCGCCTTGTTGGTCATGGGATCGTTGGGAATCTGCTTGATGTAGCCCCCCGTCACCAGATCATCCAGCGCTTCGGGAGCTTTCTGTTTGTCGAGGGTGTATTGCGAGATGAGCGAACGCAGCGTAAACAGGTTCTGCTTTCAGAACCCCTTCCCTGGCCCGAACAATGGAATTTCGTACGCGGGATGGCAATCGCAATCAGAATCATCATCATGCTGATGACGATCATCAGCTCGATGAGGGTGAAGCCCCGGCTTTTTTTGTTGCGCGAATCCTGCCATTTACCAGTCCTTGTACTTGGTACCGTCCAGAGCCGTCCCTTGGGATTTGCTGTAAACGTCGAACACGTCGTCCCCGCTGAAGGATTCTGAGTCGGGATCGTCTTGCATGGAGCGCAATCCCCATTCCTTGCTGTTGGTCATGGGGTCGACCGGGAATCTGTCCGCAGATAGCGCAACTTTTTACTGCCTATATCCACACCCTTTACCAGCGTATCCAGGTCCGGGCGGATAAATTTCGCTTCCCGCTTTGATCTGGAAGGCGTCCGCGATCGGCGTCATTCTTGTAGCGGTCAATGGCGTCGCGCATATCCCACAAATCACGGCGCAGTTCGCGTTCCCTTTCGCGCTTGATGGAGACCCTCGCCATGGGGATGGCCAGGCTGGTCAGAATCAGCAGGATGGCGGTGGCCACGATCAACTCAATGAGCGTAAAACCACGCCGAAAAACGCCCCGGCGCGGGAAGAGTCCGGGTCGGCATCTCGCTCGCGGATTTAGGAAATTGAGACATGCAGGCTAAACATTTGCTTGAACCATCCAAGTGACTTCACCGGAGAATCTTCCTTCCACCGTGCCGCGCGGAGTCCTACTGCACGGTCACTGTTGCCGACGTTCCCGATACGGAATGGATTGCATGCCAGGATCGCGCGCGCCCCCTTGTGAGATGGTCAGCGCGCCCTGCCCCGCCTGCCTTGGCCAGGAAAGTCAGCGTAAGACCGCGCCTTGGCCGGACACTCCGTTGGCTCCGGGCGGCCGGGTCGCATTGATCTGCAACATCCCGCCTGGATCGGGGTCACGATGCACCACGTCACCGCCTGCCCATCCTGCGACAGGAAGCCACCGTTGGAAACATTCACTACCTGTAGAAGTTTCGGGTCGTAGTTGACTTGCAGCGGACCGCGTACACGTTCTGCGCGCCGTTGAGCAGGATATTCACTGCGAAGGTCGATCCGGCCTTTGGAGTCACGGTTCGACAGGATCAAAACTGAAAGTTGGGAGCGCTCGCCGTGAGCAACGCTGGCGACTGCGCCCGGTAGCCGAGTGCTCTGCGCTGGCGGCTGCTGGAGCGGGCAGATGTCTGGCGGCGGGAGCACTCGCCGGGCCGCCGGAACGGGCAGACTGCCACTGGCGGAGCTAATTGGCTCAACTGAATGGCTGCGGCGGTTCCCACGGAAAGCGCTCTGCGGTTTAGGTCGTCTAATTCCAGCTTGCGCACGATATGCGGAATCACCACGAACACAACTTCATTCTGAGCTGTGATCGGTCTGCGTTTGCGAGAAGAAGTACTTCAGGAATGGAATCTTCGCCAGACCCGGGAATTCCGGTCAGAGACGTCGTATCCTGATCTTCGATACATGCCGCCCAGAAGGCTCACCTCGCCATCCTGCAGGTTGATAAAGGCATCCACGATCTTCTGGCCGATGATGGGCTGGGTGATGCCGCCGATGCTGGACTGGCCGGTGACGGAGGAGATCTCCATCGTGAGATGCAGGGAAACACTCGCCGTCGGCGTGGATGGCTGGCGTAGCCTCAATTTTGACGCCGACATCCGTGTACTGGAACTGGGTGTTGACCAATGGGTTAATGCCCACGCCGCCGATGCCGGGCTGGAACGAACCGGTGGCAATCGGATACCGTTCGCCGATCTTGGTCGACGCCTTCTGCCCATCGATCGAGCGAATTTGCGGATTCTGCAGCAGCTTGGTGTCGCTGTCGCTAAATAGTGCCGTGGCCGACGCCGAGGAATGGTCACGGTGAAGTCGGTGGCATTCAGGTTCCCCAGGCGGTTCAGGTTGACCTGATTCGGGGTTCCGGAGGTAGTGGTGGCGGTCGTGCTGGTGGTGCTTGTGGTGCCAGTTGTATTGAGATTGTTCTGCAGGGCGACGGTGGCGCTGGTGGGTGGATTGATGCCCAGGGTGTGCGCCTTATCTCGGCTCACGTGCAGAATAGCCATATCGATCACGACTTCCGGCCTTGGCTTTGTCAAAGTCGTTGATCAGCTTTTCTGCCAGCGCAATCTGGTCAGGCGTGGCCCGCACCACAATGGCATTCTGCGAAGACAAGCGACTGGATCTTTTGGATGTCCAGGATCTGCCGCAAGCGTATTGGTCACATCCTGCAATTCCGTGGGCTGGGAGAGATTGGCCAAAAAAAAAGTCTTGACCACGCTTTGTTCGATTTCCTTGCGCTTTGCTGGGTGTCCTGGGCCACGAAAATCGTATTTGGCGTTACCACCCGGTAAAAAGTCTTCGATTCCAGCGCGACGATTTCCAGAGCCTGTTGCAGGGTGACATTGTTGAGCTTTACCGGGATCACGCGGGAGGTGTAGTCGGGATCGAAGAGCACATTGATGCCTGCCAGCTGGCCAACCGTCTCGATAGATTTTCTTGGCGTCATCGGTGGCGCTCAGAGTTCGATCGGCAATTTTGCAATCGGCGCCAGCTCAACCGGGACCCTGGGCATGCGCCACCCGCCGCTCCAAGTCGTCCGCGGGAGCACGGTCTTCCGAATGTGCTCCTGGAGCCTTGGCCTGCTCGATCATCTTCTGGGTTTCCTTGATCTCCTGCTTGGCGATAAAGCTGGAGGAGTCAATTTCCGCCGCTTTCTGGAATTCGGCCAGCGCCTCATCCAGTTTGCCCGCCTCGCGCAACAATTGCCCACGGTGCACATGCGAGGCGCCGGCCAGAAAGCGCAGCCGTTCGAACGAGGCGCGATAGCGCAACTCTTTCGGTTTCAGGTCGTAAGCCTGCTTGTAGTCGTCGTAGGCTTGCTCGTAATTCTGCCGGGCCTCGGCATCCTGGCCCTTTTTGTACCAGGAGACGGCCTGATCGGCAGCCAGCGGCAGGGTTAAGGTGACAACAGCAGCAGGAGAGCCGCCGGGCGCATCCATCGCGTCATCAGTAGTTCCTCGCAGGAGTCTTCCACCGGATCGTCCTTGCCCGGGGCTCACAGCCTGGTACGGGTACCGTAGAAGAAGGTAGTGGAGCGATTATAGCATCGGGTAAGGACCGCCAACCCCTACTCTGGCATGGATTTAATTATCCAGAGGTCTTAGTCCGAAAGGGCCAGCTTGCGCCCGCCTCAAGTCTAGATTACTTAGGACGTTGGGTTGACCGACGCTCGAGATGCCCAATGGCTGGAGGGTTTTGTTCATCGGTGATAAACCGCCGGCATGAGATAACCTATTGCCGGACTCAATCGAACCCATGGCTCGTCAGAACGCACATCCTACCAAGCCGAACCCGGAGAAAAACCCCGCCGTGACCCGACTGCCGCCGGCCAGCGCGATGCTTCGGTGAACCGCATCGCGGCCCATAACTACTTCCTGCTGGAGAAGTTTGAAACCGGGGTCGCCCTACTGGAACAGAGGTCAAATCGGTCCGCGCGGGACTGGCGAACTTGAAAGATGCCTACGGCCTGGTGAAAGACGGCGAACTTTGGCTGCTCAATGCGCACATCGGACCGTACGAGCACGGCAACATCTTCAACCATGCGCCGCTGCGCACCCGCAAACTGCTGGTGCACAAGGAAGAAATCCGCAAGTTGATCGGCAAGACGCAGCAGCGCGGGCTGACGCTGATCCCTACGCGGATGTATTTCAAGAATGGCCGGGTCAAAGTCGAACTCGCCCTGGCCAAAGGCAAGCAACTTTGGGACAAGCGCGAAACCGAACGCCGCCGCACCGCCGACAAAGAAGCCCGAGAAGCGGTAGCAGAGGAAGAAGACGCGATTAGCGCTTCAGCGTGACTCGGGCGCCCTCGCCCGCGAAAGGCGTGCAGGTTGTGTAGCGTAGAGGAGTTCGATGAAAGCCCGCCGCAGATCCTGCCAAAAGCCATTCTGCGGTGAACCTGGAAGCCGGGATGCCAACGGTCAACGACGCGCTGAGCGCACTGGACCAGGAACTCTCCGCTGCGCGCCGCGCCGGTTCACCGACTCCTGAAATTGATTCACGGATATGGCTCCAGCGGAGCCGGAGGAGACATTCGCATCGCCGTGCAGCTGCAGCCTGACCCAGATGGCCCGCGATGGCCAGATTCGCGCATGCATTTTCGGGGAGAACTGGTCGCAGATCCGACGAACAAGCCTGGAAACTACTCCAGCCAGGCCGGAACTTAAGCATGATCGCGATCTGGGACGCAAGAATTTGGGCATCACGATTGTGGTGCTTTAGCAGTGGCGAAACCGAGTTGCATCCCGCGACGAAACATGTCAACTCTCCCGATTTTTCTTCCAACCATATATAGAAATTCAACTGCAACCGACGGCGACTTCGTGTACCTTCTTCTGTTTTATTGCGAAATTCTTGAACAGGATAGCTATGCCAGATCAGCAGAACCCCAGACGAAGTTTCGTAAAAAACGCCGGCGTCGCGATGGCTTCCGCAGCTTTCATCGCTTTGCCGGAGAGCGGCGAAACTCAAACCGCAAAGTCGCAGCCCAAAAGTGCAACCTATGACGTGGTCAAATTCGGCGCCAAGGGCGATGGCAAGACTCTCGACACTCCCGCCATCAACCACGCCATCGAAGCAGCAGCCGCGGCCGGAGGCGGCACCGTTCTCTTCCCTGCCGGGACCTATCTTTGCTACTCCATCCACCTGAAGACAATGTGGCGCTCGCAGCTCTCGCCAAGGCGCGACCATCTTGTCGCCGCCGAAACACCCGCCGACGGCGAAACACGCCTACGATCCCGCCGAATCCAACGAACCCTGGGAGAACTATCAGGACTTCGGCCACAATCACTGGCACAACAGCCTGATCTGGGGCGAGGACCTCGAAAATGTTTCCATCATCGGCCCCGGCCTGATCTGGGGCAAGGGCCTCAGCCGCGGCGGTGACGAGCAGCCCCGCGCCGAAGACCCCGGCGTCGGCAACAAAGCCATCGCGCTGAAGAATTGCCGCAACGTTCTGCTGCGCGATTTTTCGATTCTGCATGGCGGCCACTTCGGCATTCTCGCCACCGGCGTCGACAACCTCACCATCGACAATCTGAAGATCGACACCAACCGCGACGGCATGGACATTGACTGCTGCCGCAACGTGCGCGTCTCCAACTGCAGCGTCAATTCGCCCGGGGATGACGGCATTTGCCTGAAGAGTTCCTATGCACTCGGCTACGCCCGCGCCACCGAAATGGTGACCATCACCAACTGCCTGGTGAGCGGCAATTTCGAGGAAGGCACGCTGCTCGACGCCACTTACAAACCCTTCGCCGCCGAACTGCCGAAATCAGCCACAACGGCCGCATCAAGTTCGGCACCGAGGCCAACGGCGGATTCAAGAACATCACCATTTCCAATTGCGTCTTCGATGGCTGCCATGGGCTTGCGCTCGAAACCGTGGACGGCGCGCTGCTCGAAGACGTCACCATCACCAACATCACCATGCGCGATATCTTTGACGGCCCGATTTTCCTGCGCCTGGGCGCCCGCATGCGCGGCCCGGCCGGAGATTCCCGTCGGCAAGCTGCGCCGCGTCATCATCAGCAACATCGTCTGCTCCAACGCCAGCGGCTCCGTCTCCTCCATCATCAGCGGCATTCCCGGCCACGAGATCGAAGACCTCAAGCTGAGCAACATCCTGATTCAGCATCGCGGCGGCGGCACGGCAGAGGACGCGGCGCGCCTGTTGGACGAGAAGGCGAAAAGACTATCCCGAGCCCTATATGTTCGGCGTAACGCCGTCGCATGGATTTTTCATCCGCCACGTGCGTGGCCTGGAGATGAACGACATCAAGATCGAATGCCTGAAAGAAGATGCGCGTCCCGCCTTCGTTCTGGATGACGTGAAGCGCGCCGACTTCTTCCACATCAACGCGCCGCGAGTCGCAGACCGGCCCATTTTCGTGCTAGCCAACGTTGAGGATTTCAGCGTAACTCAAAGCAAAACGGTTGCAGACACCACGCTGGGACGAGTGGACAAGAAGGAACTTTAGTTGCTGAGTGGTTAGTGGCTCGTGGTGATTGACTGGCCACCAATCACTAGCCACTCATTGGTCCTGAGGATGCGTGCACCCAGGAAACTCCGCGAGATAGGTATTGCCCACGTATTCCATGTCTTGATGAATCCCTATTTCCGAGGTGTAATACCCGTCTACGGTCATGTGCTTTAACGAGACGAAAAATCGTTCCAGATCGGTGGTTGGGTTCTCTTCATTCTTCGCCGCTTTTGCCAGCGCCTCGCTCAGGGATGAGCTCTTCGCTTCCTCATGGATCAAGTGCAGCCCATCCCGCCACTTCTTCTTAATTGCGTCATCGCTGGTAGCCACCATCAGGTCGGCGAAGAGGCTCGTCTTGGCTGCGCAGGCTCCCGGGGAATGGCTGTCCGCCGGAATAATCATCTCCATGAGCTGATCCAGAAGCTTATTTTCGTCAGCCGTGAAGAATTGTAGCTTGTATTCTCTAGGGGCAGTCGTGGCAGCAGCTTCCATCGGACAACCCGCTGCAGCTTCCAGCGCATTCAGTTTGGGCGAGAGCGCGGCCAAGGCAACCAGTTTAAGCGCCGTTCTTCTTTCCATAATTTCCCTTCAGAACTCTAGAGTTCCCCCCGCCTGCGTTGCTCTTTGATGTAATCGGCGGCGCGCAATGACAAAGCCATAATCGTAAGCGTCGGATTTTTCTCGCTTGACGTGGTGAAACTGCTGCCGTCGGTGACGAAAAGATTCTTGACCTCGCGTGCCTGGCAATAGCTGTTCAGCACCGAGGTGCGGGGATCTTTCCCCATGCGGATGGTTCCAACCTCATGGCTGGCAAAGCCGCCGGGTTTTTCTTCTGCATTCGCAAAAAATCTGGCGTGCAGGTGGGACGAGCATTTCGAGGATGCTCTGCTGGTTTGCTTTCCACAACGCATGGTCGTTGTCGCTGAAGCGAAACCGCACGACCGGAATGGGGATGCCGTTGGCGTCGAGGCGCCCAGGATCCACGGTCACGCAGTTCTCATTGCGCGCGGTCACCTTGGCGAAGCTCCCCAGATACAAATACCCCGGCTGCATTCTCCGCACGTTCTGCTTAAATTCAGCTGCCATATCCCGGCATACGATTGGCATGATGCGGAAACATGTAGCTGCCGAAATTGACTTGAATGCCCCAGCCCGCCGGCATAATCGCGCTTGCCAAGC
The DNA here is from genome assembly GCA_963697035.1 of uncultured Acidobacteriaceae bacterium. GTDB lineage: Bacteria > Acidobacteriota > Terriglobia > Terriglobales > Acidobacteriaceae > PALSA-270. Next base: position 100,316 of record CAVOMN010000008.1, read on the forward strand.
AGCTGGTTGTAACGAGGGATATAGACGTGATCGGTAGCGCCATCCTGGTTAGAGGGCTTCCGGCCTTCAAGTTCCCGCAAATAAGCGTCCACCCCATAACCTGAGTGTCCATTCAGGTAGTGACCGACCACGCCATTGGAATTGGCCAGCCCCGCTGGATGCTGCGGAGAGCGTGAATTGAGCAAGAGCCTCGCCGACTCCACGGTCGAGCAACACACCACTATGATTCGGGCCTTGACTTGTTGTTCGGTGCGGGTTTTCGTATCCACGAAGGAGACGGCCGTCGCCAGCCCTTCGCGATCCACCACAATCTCGCGCGCCAGGGCGTTTTCCCGCAACGTAAAGTTGCCGGTGGCGCGGGCTTTCGGCAGCATACAGTCGGGGGTGCTGAAAATAGAACCGACATCGCATCCATCCATGCAGTGTCCGCAATAGTGGCACGGCGGCCGGTTATCGTAAGGCTTGGTGAGGACTGCCTTTCTCACCGCGATCAGCGGCACCCCCATCGCATCGGTGGCTCGTTTCAGAATGTGTTCGCTGCACCGCCAGGGAATCGCGGGCAAGTAATGCTTTCCTGCAGGAAGGATTTCCAGATCGTCGTCATTGCCGCAAACTCCGATGGTCTGTTCGATCCGCTCATAGTAAGGTTCGATTTCTTCGTAGGTAAGCGGCCAATCCTCCTCGATGCCCTGCAACGACCACTCTTTGAAATCCTGCGGAGCGTAGCGCAGTGTCACCGCATTCCAGTGCATGGTTCTGCCGCCAACCACGCGCACGCGATCTACGCCAACATCATCCGAATCGGAATAGCGGATAGATTGAGCAATATCTCCCTGGTAGAAGGGTGCCTGCTTCTCACCGCGTAACCCGCGGTAAGGTAGGTCGTAGGGCCACTTGTGCGAGAGCAACTCCCAAGTTGGCGATTCCTCGCCCCGCCTCCAGCATGACGACTTTGGCGCCGCCTTCACAGAGTTCTTTCGCCATCACGCCGCCCGCCGCGCCCGATCCGACGATGCAAACGTCAAATACTTCCGGCCCCTTGCTCAATTGCGAGTGCATAAATTTTGCCGAAACGGCAAACAGTAACTTCGTGCCTGACGTTGGGATTTTATCTCCTGCGAATCGTCTTCTTTCCCCTACCTGCTGATTTTCGCTTATTGGCCGAGGAATTCTGTCCGTTCTGCCGCTCGATTTCATTGGCCAATTTTTGGATGAACCGAATTCCGCGTTTTGCCAGCTCATCGCCAGAGGGAGCAGGGTCGCGCCAAATCGCGGCTGCCGCCGCCAGTTCAGGTTCCGGCTTGGCGAACGACTCGATGGTTAACCAACCGTCATAATGGATTTCCTTGAGCACCGACAGAATCCCTCTCCAATCGGTGTGCCCTGTTCCCGGAATGCCGCGATCATTTTCGGAAATGTGGACGTGGCCGAGAACCTTCGCGATGGATCGCAACGATTTCGCGAGGTCCTTCTCCTCGATGTTGGCATGGAACGTATCAAAATGGACCCGCACGTTGGGCGCGCCGATCTCCTTGACCAATCTCGCCGCGTCGGCTTGCGTATTGAGAAAGTAAGTCTCGAAGCGGTTGAGAGGTTCGACACAAATGGTGAGCTTAAGATCCTGCGCGTGGCGTGCGACCCGCTGCAGTCCGTCAACCGCCCATGTCCACTCTTGGGCGGTGCGCCGCGCTCCGGTCATCACTCCGAGGCCCGCATAAAGCGGCCCGCAAATCAGTTGCGCGCCTAGCTCCGCGGTGCGGTCGAGACATTTCTTGATGAAATCAACTCCCAGAGCCCGAACCTCGGTGTCAGAGCTTACGAGATGGGCAGAGCGCGGCAGCACGCTGCAACTCGCAATTTCGAGACCCGTGTCGTCCAGCATCTTCCCGACTGCTGTTGGGTTCGCAGGCTCGTCCGGCGAAAGAAACAGTTCGACTCCATCGAATCCCCACTTCTTAATCTTGGAGAACAGCGGCGCAAGCCTCTCATCCACTCGCGTGGTCCAGACCATCGTGTTGACGCCGTATTTCATATGGAGAACGTCCCCGCTCCGTTATGGGGCCTTGGGCAGGTTTCGAGCGAGAAATGCCCAGATGTGCAAGTAGATCATCTCGGTTTCGGTGTGACTGAAGCCGCCATGGTGCCCGCCGGGAATGGTCACTAACTCATTGGGAATGCCGGAACGATCCAACGATTCGTGCAGACGAACGGACTGCGAGTAGGGCACAATTTTGTCCGCGTCTCCCTGGATCATCAGGATCGGGGGCACCCCGGCGCGAACATACGTCAGCGGCGAAACCCTCTTGGCAATCTCTTCGCGGTTCACCTGGCTGCCCATCCACATGATCGCGTAGTCCTGCTTATTGGGTCCTTCAAACAGATCGCCAACATCAGTGATTCCGTACCAATCAATGATGGCCGCGACTTTGACTTCCTTTTCCGGAGGACATTCCCGGTCGAGACCGGCAGACAGCGGCAGCATCCCCGTGGTGAGAGCCAGATGGCCTCCAGCGGAATTTCCCATCACGACAATCCGGTCGGTATCGAACTTGTAGTCAGCGGCATGGTTGTAGACCCAATGCAAAGCGCAGCGGCAGTCTTCCACCGCCGCCGGCGCGAAAGAGACTCGGGCCAACCGGTATTCCACATTCACCACCGCCCATCCCTTTTCAAGAAATGGAATCGTCACCAACGCCGCTCCCTCCTTAGTCGCCCGCTACCCATCCTCCTCCATGAAAGTAGATCAGTGTGGGATGAGCATTGTCCCCGGCCGGCTGATACACATCGAGTTTTGCCTCATAGCCGTTGGCCGTGAGATAAACGATGTTGGGCGTCACATCATAGTCCTCGCCCAAAGTGGCCGCTTTGGAATCTGCTTCGCTCAATTGTTGCGCCCAACTGGCAGATGCCGCGCAACCTAGCCAAGATCACCCCATACAGGATGACCGCGTAAATGATTGCGAGAAGCCGGCGAAAATTCATCGAGAATTCACCCCGTGTCATACGTCCAGAAATCGAATTAGGAATGATGAAGCCAAGGCAGCGATTATAACGGGATCAGAAGCGGGCGAAGTGGCTTTCCTTGACTTGCCGTCGGCAAGCGCTTTGCCAATCCGCTGCAGATCTGCCGACGTGATCCACCGAGTCCAGCATTTGAACGTCGTCGGGTTGAACATCCGGCAGGCCCAGGTTCATCCAGACCCTGCGGGTCAGTTCGCAATTGTAGCGGACATAAGTAAAAAGCTTCGGCATGGCGGGTCCGGCGGCGCCGCACATGTCGCCAACTTCCATGTCGAGCGGCGGCCCGGCCAGGCAATCGCCAAACGTGCGGCAGAGGAAGTCCTGCTGGTTGCCGGCGGCATACATCAGAGCGATCGGAATCGAGCTCACATCGTAGATCAGGTTCATATCCTGCGAGCGCAAATGAGGATTCGCTTTCGGAGCCGTGCCCGTGCCGACAGAAACCACCAGCATGCGTTCCACCCCGGTCGGCCAATTCAAGTTGTAGGGCTCGACCGTGGCCATCAGAAAAAGCTGGAAGGCGGGATTGTTAAACATGGTGACGCCGCCATCCACAAAAAGAAATTCCTCGTCGCCCAGACGAACTACTTCGGGCGGAAAGTAGGTCGGCGCGGCCGTGCTTGCACAAATCAGTTGCCAGAGGGGCACGTCGAGATTGCAGCCGGGAAACTTGCGGTCGTTAAATTTGGCTCCCGGATAATTGCAAATCGGCCAGGGAGAGTCAGTTGTGGCGTTGCGCATAACCATCATCAGGAGGGTGCGCAGGCGTGGCGATCCCAGCGTAGTGTCGGCGCCGAATACTTCGCGGAATTTCGCCGCCAGTTTTTCGCGGTCAAATTTGTAGTGAAAGCGGCGCAGCACCGCAGCCCGGCTGAACATGGCTGGCCCGCTATTGATGTAGAACGAGCGCAGATCCTCCACGCTCATTCCAAGGCTCAGCGCCGTTGCGATTACGGCGCCCGTACTCGTTCCAGCCATGTAGTCAAAGTAGTCGGCCAGCACGGCATTCGGCTGGCCTGAGTTTCTTGCGCACGATCTGTTCGATGGAATGCAGAACCTCAAGCGAGACAATGCCGCGAATGCCGCCCCCATCGAGCGCCAGCAGCTTTTTCTGCGGGCCAGGGTTGAGCTTATCGAGAAAGGACTTGGTCGGTGCGGCGTCAGGCATGTCGGGCTCCTGCGGGACCGTAATGTTCGAGCGCACCATTATCCACGAAGTGGCCCGATTTGCGGTAGGGCAACGATATCTGATAGGACGCACGACTTTCTTTGAGGAAGTTGCCCAGGCTTCGGAGATTGGAATTCTGAAACTTCACTAAAAAGCGGTAAGATGACAGCCAAACTACAAAGGAGAGCAGATGCCAACCCCGGACGATTCTCTACCTTTTTCCCGCCGGTCTTTCCTGCATTGGTCGGCAGCAGCCTCGGCGATGGCGGCTGCGCGAATTGTCACCGAGCCCATGCTGGCATGGGCGGAAGTTAAGAATGCCCCACCAGACGCGGTACAGATCAATGCCAATGAGAATCCGCTCGGGCCTTGTAGCGCGGCGCGGGAAGCGGCCGCGGCGATCGTACCGCAAGGCGGCCGCTATCAACTCGAGTTAACTGATGAGTTGATCCTAGCCGTGGCGCAGATGGAAGGCCTAAAACCCGAATACGTCACAGTTTTTCCCGGATCGAGCGGTCCGCTGCACTTCGTCGTACTGGCCTATACGTCCCCGGCGAGAAGTTACGTTACCGCCGATCCTGGATACGAGGCCGGAATGTATGCGGCAAAAACTTCCGGCGCTCGCATCGTAAAGGTACCTTTGACGAAGAGCTACGCCCACGATGTCAAAGAAATGCTAGCGGCAGCGCCCGATGCCGGAGTGTTCTACATTTGTAATCCGAATAACCCGACCGGAACGCTGACCAGCCACGCCAATATCGAGTATCTGATCGAGAACAAGCCGAAGGGCGCGATTCTGCTGGTGGATGAGGCTTACATTCACTTTTCCGACACCGAGTCGGCAATTGATCTGGTCAAGGCTGAGAAAGATGTAATCGTCCTGCGGACATTTTCCAAAGTCTTCGGCATGGCTGGCCTGCGCTGCGGACTGGCGATGGGAAGACCCGACTTGCTGTCGAAGATTACAGATCTGGCAGGTTGGAGCGCGCAGCCGGTGACCGCCGTAGCCGCTGCAATCGCGAGCCTGAAAGATCCTGGGGTCGTCGCGGAGCGAAAGCGCCTCAACGCCACGATTCGCGGGGAGACGTTCGAGTGGCTGGACCGCAACCGGTACTCCTACATTCCGTCACAGTCGAACTGCTTTATGCTGGATACGAAGCGTTCCGCGAAAGATGTGATCGACGCCATGGCCCAGCAGAATGTGCTCATCGGGCGGGGATGGCCGGTAATGCCGACCTGGGTTCGGATTACAGTGGGTACACGTCCAGAGATGGAGCAGTTTTGCGTCGCATTCAAGAAAGTGATGGATGGCACGGCGGTGGGTAGTCTGACGCGCCCGCGGCCAAACCTACTGAAACATTTGGATGGAGTTCGGTTTCCCGCTATGTCCGATGAACGTTTCTTCGGATAGTAGAACGGCCTTGGCATTTCTCCGGTGTGTCAACCGAAGGTGAAGGCAAAGGCCTGCACTCCCGGATCAAGGAACTCGATCTCAAACGTCCGGTCTTCTACTTGACCCTTTTGCCGGATAAGCTGATAAAGACGGTGCTCTCGCACTTCACCCGTGCCATCGGCGGCGGTATCGGCTCCACGATCCTCGCCCGGCGCGGTTCCATCCAACTTCACCCGGAAGCGAATCGCCTTGCCGCTCTTGGCAGCGCCCAATACCAGATGCAAATCACGAGCATGAAACCGGAATACGATCTTCCCCGGCTGGGCTTGAAGTACTGCGCTCTCGGCGCCCACAATCCATGATCCGCTCAACCCCCATTGGTTCCGTGAAGGCCGGGCTGGCGCGCTGTAGGTTTTTCTGGAATCCTGCGCCAGCTTTTCCGGAGACGCAAAATTCTCGGCGCGTTTGTAGCCGATGTAGGTTTCTGGAGAGCCTACATTCCCGCTGCTTGGCACTTCTACCGCGCCGTAGGCCGATACCGTTCCCGTGATTCCGTTCAGTCCAGCCGCGCCATTTTCTTTCAGCAGTTGCTGGATAACGCGCTCCGACTCGTCGTACTCGCCTTCTCCGAAGTGGTGATAACGAATGCGTCCTTTGCCGTCGATAAAATAATGCGCCGGCCAGTACTCATTATTGAAGGCCTGCCAAATCGCGTAGTTGCTATCGATAGCGACAGGATAGGTCACCTTTAGGTCTCGCACTGCTTTTTCCACGTTCGCGGGGTCTTTCTCGAATGCAAACTCCGGCGTGTGGACGCCGATCACCACCAGGCCGGCATCCCTATATTTGGCCGCCCAGGCCTCGATGTACGGCAAACTACGAAGGCAATTGATGCATGAATAAGTCCAGAAGTCGATCAGTACAACTTTGCCGCGCAACGATTCCCGGCTCAAAGGCGCGGAATTGAGCCACGCCACCGCGCCCGATAGGGCAGGCATACGTCCTTCATCCGGAAGCACGGGAGCGGCGAACTGGGCCGGGGACGCTGCCATTACGGAGTTTGCCGGCCCCAATGCTCCAATCAGATGCTCCTCGGCCTTGCTGGTGTTCACGAACGAGAATCGGGTGAGCAGATTCGTGTCCCATCCGAGCGCGAGAGCAACCACTCCGAGAATCACGGCGACGCCCAGCCCGCGGCGAATCCAGACTTCGAACGACAGAGACCGCTTCATCGCGATGAAGGCCTTGTTGCCTGCGAATAGGGCAACTCCGAGAGATGTTGCCGCGCCCAACGCAAACGACATCAGCAAGAAGGAAGTACGCGCTCCGGGGCCTTGAATCGCGGCGCCGGTCAAAATCAAGCCAAGAATTGGTCCCGCGCAGGGAGTCCAGAGCAAGCCGGTAGAGATTCCCAGCAAAACGGACTTCCCGACGCTTGCCTGCGCTGCGGGTCTATTTTGCAGGCCCGAACCAGCGCGTACGAGCGGACGGGTCAGGAATTCAGCCAGGGAGGGAAACAGCAGAGTAAGCCCCAGGACTAGAAATACACCCATGGCAACGTAGCGTCCCCCCTGGTTGAGCCGGACAATCCAATGGCCTCCGACCGCGGCGGCAATCGCCACCAGAGAAAAGGTGAGCGCCATGCCACCGAGTAACGGGAGACCGGAGCGGCGAAACGGCTGGCCGGCGCGAGCAAACACAAAGGGCAGCACGGGCAGAATGCATGGGCTGAGGATGGTCAAGGCCCCGCCCGCGTACGCTAATAGGTAGATAAGGATGATGCCCTCCTACGTGTTCGAACCTGTCAGCATTCCCCAGGACGATTGAGCGCCTCGGTTTGGTCCCCCACCGATCCCTCTAACGCAATTCTACATTCTTCGTCACCGTGTCCAACTGCCTTGCAGATGCTGTAATCTTTTGTGGCATGGAATCGTTAGAAGATGCCCGCATAGCTGCGCTCCTCGATGCTCAAGCGAAGGCTCATCAGCTGTTTTTGGAGATCGAAAAGCAGGGGATCATTCGTCCCGGCCGGTCCGAAAGCGAGATCAACGAGCGAATCTATATGCTGGCCCAGCAGATGTTTGGAATCTCCCGCTACTGGCACAAACGAATTGTGCGCGCGGGCGAAAATACCTTGCGGCCTTACGATGAGAATCCTCCCGACCTCCAAGTAAATGAGGACGATATTGTCTTTCTCGACCTGGGCCCGGTGTTTGAGGATTGGGAGGCTGATTTCGGGCGTACTTATGTGATCGGCTCCGACCCCTTGAAGCGCAAGTTATGCCGCGACATTGAAGACGCATTCGCTGCCGGCAAACGACATTTTGATCAGAATTCCGCTATAACAGGAGCGGAACTTTATCGCCATGCCCAGCAACTCGCGGAACAAGCCGGCTGGGAATATGGCGGGCCCATCGCAGGACACCTGATCGGTGAATTCCCCCACGAAAAGATCGCGGGCGACAAAATAACCCTTTATATCCATCCTCACAATCACCGCCGCATGCGGGAGCGAGATGGCCTCGGGCGGGAGCGGCACTGGATTCTGGAGATCCATTTCGTGGATCGGGTTCGCAAATTCGGCGCCTTCTACGAAGAGCTGCTGACCATCGGTTGATCGGTTTTCTATGGGCCAAATCCTTCCAGAGGTTCGCGGAGTCGGAGTCGATTCGCAAAACCGTTGTGAACACTACCGCCAGCCGGTAGATATTGTCGCAATCAAAATGAAGTGCTGCGGGTTCTACTACGCCTGCAAAGATTGCCATGTCGCGTTGGCAGATCACGGGATCGAAGTTTGGCCGCAGAATGAGTGGGACCACAAGGCGGTGTTATGCGGCGCCTGCGCTGCCGAACTGACCATCCACAGTTACCTTAACTGCGGACATCGTTGTCCCGCGTGCAAGGCCGAGTTTAATGCCGGTTGCCGGAGCCACTACCACTTTTATTTCGCGATGAACCCCGCGCCGGTCGATGCGCGATAGCGGCGCGCCGCAAAGCGCGCCACGCCCAAGACCGTGGCGCTTATAGGACAATGGATCTATGACCTCGGTCCGAATGGATAAGTGGCTGTGGGCAGCGCGATTCTTTAAGACGCGCGCCCTGGCCGCACGCGCCTGTGAACTCGGCAGGATTCAATCCAACGGGCAGCCCACCAAACCCGCGCGCGATGTCCGCGTTGGAGATATGTTGCGAGTGACCAACGACGGCGGTGACTTCCATGTGGAGGTGCTGCGGCTGAGCGACGTGCGCGGCCCCGCACCGGTGGCGCAAACCCTTTACCAGGAGACTGAGGAGAGCAAGGAACGGCGTTTGAAAGTCGCAGCCGAACGGAAAGCAATGAGACAGTTCGAAGAGTTACCGGCGGGCAGACCGTCCAAACACGACCGCCGGAGAATCATTCAGTTCCGAGGCAGAAGATGATCGCAGTCCGAACGCTGACGGCCGAAAGCTTTACTGCGTCGCTTCACCCGTCTTCACATCATTCACATCCGCGGTGCTGGCCGGCTGAAGCGGTGGCCGCGCAGCGAAGAAATCGTGATCGTAAAGATTGCGGTACATGACGCCGGCAAGCTCAGCCGCTTTGGGGCCAAACGTCGGACGTCCGCCTTCCAAGAATACAACGGTGACAATCCGGCCCACACTGGTATTGGCGTAGGAAGCAAACCATCCGTAGCGGGTTCCGGCGCTGGAGCAGGTACCCGTCTTGCCCAGAATTTCTTCTTCGTTAAAGCTAAGTTTGACGCGGCGCGCGGTGCCGTAGCTGACCGCTCCCGCCATGCCGTCGGAAATATCAGGAATAAGTGGTGCAATATCCAAATGACGCTTGATCCGCGGCTGGAAGCTAGCCACTTCTTCCGGCGTGGTGGGATGCTGCAAGTAGTACAGCGTGCCGCCATTCGCTATAGCCGAAACCATGGCGCCCAGTTGCAGCGGCGTCATGGAAACCCCTTGACCGAAACTGCACATTTTGCCAACGCCACCCAGGCTGGCCGGGATCACTTGCTCAGGATAAGTTCCGAGGTGCTCGCCCTGAATATGATAGCCGGCCATCTCTCCCAACCCGTATTGATGGGCGTAATAGCTGACCTTTTCGAATCCAAGCTGTCGTCCTACCGCTTCAAAATAGGCATTATTGGAGTGGGCCAGGGCCGTGGTCAGGTTCATCCGGCTGCGGCCACCTAGCCGGATTTCCGTGTCTTTGTCGATAATGCCTTCGCTCAAGCCAGCCAGCGCCACTGAAAGCTTGATGGTGGAGCAAGGCTGCGCCCCGCTGGAGAGCGCCATCTTCTGATTGACCATGGCAAGAATGCGTCCACTGGTTGGCTCGATCGCTACCACGGTGCCATTCATGTTGCCCAATGCGTCAATCGCCGCCTGCCGTACGATTGGATCTTCGCCAGCAGTTACGTCCCCATCGGTCACATCCTTGGCAAATGAACTAGCGGAGAAATGCTCGTAATAACGATGGCGGCGATGATGAACTGCGACGGTTGACGCCGTCCGGGAATGCACTACACCCCGGCTTCGGGCCAGATGACGCATGCGGCGCCGGGCATGCTGTCCCTCCGTGACATGAGATCTCGGTTTACTGCTGGCCTGTGGGCGCGGGTTTACGTTGGCAGCGATGGCGCTCGCCGGGAGCATCATCACCAAACCTAAGAACAAATTAATGAACGCAGAACGATGACTGGACATTTCGCTTATATAAACCCGTTCCCCGGAATTCTTATGCGATAGGAGTGCAAGATACTTGCCAATCGAAGCGCGAACCCACGAATCTTGCAACTCGACGATAATACGGGACTTAACTCTGAGCTGGCAACGAAAAAGTATATCCGCAAGATTACTCTTGGGCCATAGTCTAACTTCATGTAACAAAAAGTGTTAACTCATCGTCGCTTCACCGTTGAGGAGCCAGCGGCTTGCGGAACCGTTAACTAGAGGGATACTAGGACTAAAGTGGAAAAAGTTTGCGGTTTCTGGATATCACATTGCATTCCCATATCCGGAAAGAGGTACACTCCCCCAACACTCATCACCGCTTCCAAGTCTCTGACCTTCATCTGAGCCGCGATTTTGACTTCGGCCGTTCCTCGGTGATCGGTAGAGTAGTCATCTCCTTGTTTGGCTTACGACGTAAGTATCCGCTTTTGCATCAGAAGGGACCGTAAGTCTGGTTGTCAACTTCGGGGCCGGCTTCTATGAATCTTTTTTTTGGGCGTGCAGGTTGTCGAATTGTCAGTTTCGCCTTGCTACTCACCCTTGCCGCGGCGTCGGCCACCGCCGCGGACGCACCTTCCGCCAGCGAAGACCCAGGATGCGGCGCTATCGTCGGCAGGCTGCCGCACGATCTTTCAAGGTTCGGACATGGACTATTGGAAGCACCCCGCAATTCGATCCGGCCCGGCAACTTGAGATGGGAACTACCGGTGGCGGCCGCCACCGGGTTGCTCATTGCTTACGCGGACGAGCCCGCCAGTAAGCGGATTCAGTCTCCGTCCTTCGAGGACGATTCGATTCGAGGATCGAACATTGGCATCGGCATCGAACTGGGTACAGCGGGACTCATGTATGGGCTTGGCTGTCACGAGCATCGTTCTCCATTCATGGCGAACACCGGCTGGACGGCGCTCGAAGCCATGGGTGCGGCTAATGGCATCAATCTGCTGATCAAGGCGGCGACCAACCGACAGTACGCCTATAAGGCGAATAGTCAGGGCGAGTTTTGGGAGGGTGGCAAGTCATTCGCTTCCGGCCATGCGGCGACCAGCTTCGCTTTTGCGGCCGTGATCGCACATCGTTATCCGGAAAAGCGCTGGCTCAAATGGACGGCCTACGGACTGGCGGCTGGAGTTTCGCTGGCCCGGCTCGGCGGGAAGAAGCATTTTCTTTCCGACTCAGTGGTGGGTGCGACGCTCGGTTATGTCACTGGAACCTATTTCGTGGAACAGACGAAGTGACGAACCGGCGCCTAAGGCGTACGACGCGATGGGCCGTGTCCGCAAGCTTCGCTCGGGCACCTAAGAATCACGCTGCATTCGGCCCGAATTCACCAGAAACACATGCAAGAATCATTTTCTTGCGGGTCTTTTGAACAAAACAACCCCGTCTTATGAAGCCATTCCGCCTAAAGCTTGCCGCCGCTCCGCCGATGAACGTCTTGGATGAGCGTCGGCAAGTTGGCAATAGCCGCTCATCCACAGCCGTGGACAATTGTCGCGACGGCTCTTTCCGATTCCATTGAGGAGACAATGAGACTTACTCTGGGAAAGAAGCTTGGGGCAGGCTTCGGTGTGATTCTGGCTTTGATGGTATTCAGTTCCCTAATGACATATTTCAAGTCGAGCGACATCCAGGGGAATCAAGCGCACACCATGTCGTTGCGGGTGCCTACGATAACAACCTTGACGGAATTGCAAAAAGACCTGAATCAGACTCAAAGTAAGGGCCGCCAAGCTATTCTGGCGGCCGCAGACCCAGCCAGGAGAGATGCGGCACGGCAGCTTTTCAATTCTGCCTGGAACGACATTGGAAAGGATGTTTCCAGGCTGGACGAATTGGCACAGCACTGGAGCCTGCAAGTCAATAGGGACAGACTTACAGAAATCCAGAATCAGCTTTCGGTTCTTCGCGAAGCCCAGGAAACCGCCATGAAAGACGCCATCGCCAACAACAGCGACGCCATCGTGAAGGCCGGCAATGAATTCGCGGACAAGGCCACACCAGCCAACGAAGCGATCAAGAAGGCGCTTGGCAATATCGTCGATTCCAACGCCAAGTTACTGGAAGGGGAAACGGTGCGGATGAATGAGCAGAATCAGGCGATGAACCTCACCATGGCGATCACCACCTTCGCGGCGCTAGGCATTGGAATTTTTGTGGCACTCTTCCTGAGCCGGAGCATCTCCAGCACAACCCAAGCGGTGCTGACACAGGCGGAAGCCATTGCGGGAGGAGATTTGACCAGGGATGACCTGCCAGTGCGCAGCCAAGACGAACTGGGCGATCTGACCACGGCGATCAACAAGATGCGAAACAACCTGCGTGAGCTGATCCAGTCCATCGCGGGCACCGCCGAGCATGTCGCCAGCGCCAGCGAAGAGCTCTCCTCCTCCGCGACTCAGCAGTCGCAGAGTGCAGAAACCCAGAACAGTCAGACCACCCAGGTCGCCACCGCCATGCAGGAGATGTCCTCTACCGTGTTGCAGGTATCCGAGAACTCCAACAAAGCCGCTGAGGCCTCGCGCCAGGCCGCCGAAACCGCGCGAGAAGGTGGCGGCATCGTCGAAGAAACGCTAACCAAAATGCGCGTGATCGCCGACTCCGTCGGAGGTACCGCAAGAAAGATGGAAGAACTGGGAAAAAGTTCCGATCAGATCGGACGCATCGCCGGCGTCATTGACGACATCGCCGACCAAACTAATCTCCTAGCCTTGAACGCCGCCATCGAGGCCGCGCGCGCGGGCGAACAAGGGCGCGGGTTTGCCGTGGTCGCCGACGAAGTCCGTAAGCTTGCCGAACGCACCACCACGGCCACCAAGGAAATCGCCCAGATGATCAAGAATATTCAGGATGAGACCAAGACCGCCGTGACCGCCATGGAAGCTGGAACCAAGCAGGTGGAAGACGGGGTGACCTCAACTAGTCGCGCTGGCGATTCGTTGAAGCAGATCATCTCCATGTCGGAGCAGGTCGGCGAAATGATCACCCACATTGCCACCGCCGCCACCGAACAGTCGAGCGCCAGCGAAGAAATCAATAACAACATGGAACAAATCGCCAAGCTGGTAAAAGAATCAGCCGATGGAGCGCAACAGTCGGCCAAAGCCTGCCAGGATCTCTCCGGGTTAGCTCTGGACCTGCAGAACATGGTGGGGAAATTTAATTTAGGAAACGGGCACAGCCAGTCGAGCCACAGCCGTGGTACGCGCAAGTCCGCCCGCAATCATCCGCCAGAGGAAACAAAAGCTTTTGCCGCCGGCGCTTATTGACGCGCGGAAGAACTCGTGGGCAGAGGTCCTCGCCGCGCCAGCGGCGAGAACCATGCCGGGAAAATACCCGAGCAGTCTTAGTTAATGTCGAACTGCTCCTGATGCAACGCCGGGTCGCTCTTCACGATCACCGTCTTCTTGGTGACTTCTTCCATCTCGATAAGCGCGCGGCCGTTGTTGGCCTTGAGACCTTTGGCAACCTCGGGATTCACCCGCAACATGACATCGGCGTGTTCCAGGCTCTTAGCCATTTTGCGCATCTCGATGTAAATGTCGTTGCACACCGTGGTCACGGATTTCACATAGCCGGTGGATTCGCAATAGGGACACGGCGATCCAATCGTGCGTTCGAGCGATTGTTTGACCCGTTTCCGCGTAATCGCAACCAGGCCAAAGTCATTGAACTGCAGAACCTTGGAGGGAGCGCGGTCGGCGCGCAATGCCTCTTCCAGCGCCTGCATAACTTTCTGGCGATTGCGGCGTTCATCCATGTCAATGAAGTCGATGATGATGATGCCGCCCAGATCGCGCAAACGGATCTGCCGCACGATTTCCTTGATGGCATCCACGTTGGTCTTGACGATGGTGTCTTCCAGGCGCGTGGTTTTGCCGACGTACTTGCCGGTATTGACATCAATGGCAACCAGCGCTTCCGTCTGATTGATCACGATGTAGCCGCCGCTCTTTAGCCACACTTTTGATTTGAGGGCTTTGTTGATCTCCTCGCTCAGGCCAAATTGTTCGAAAAGAGGTGTCTCCTTGGAGTAAAGCTTGACCCTCTTGACCAGCGAAGGCTGAAAGCGGTTGGCAAAGCGCAGAATGCGTTCATATTCCTGCTCCGTATCCACCCAGATCGCATTGAAGCCGGAGGTGACCTGGTCGCGGAGCACGCGCTCTACCACGTTGAGATCGTGGTAGATCAGCAGCGGCGCCTTGTCTTTTTCGGCGCGGGTCTTGATCTCCGTCCACAAACCTTTCAGAAAACGGATGTCGGCGCGAAGTTCGTCTTCGGAGGCGCCTTGCGCCGCAGTCCGCACGATAAACCCTCCGTGCCCGTTTTCACGTTCGCTGAGAATAATCCGCTTCAGACGCTGCCGTTCCTCTTCGGAGGCAATCTTGCGCGACACGCCAGTGTGGTTCACCGTCGGCATGTACACCAAAAAACGGCCTGGCAGTGCGATGTGGCTGGTGATGCGCGCGCCTTTTTTGCCAATTGGCTCCTTGGCAATCTGCACCAGAATCTCCTGGCCTTCCTTCAAAAGGTCGGTGATCTGCTGTGTGGGCGTATTCTCGCGACGAGGGCCACGGCGGCCACGCCCGCCACGAAACCCTCCGCGGCGCTGGCGATCATATGCAGGCCTTTGAGCGCGCTGCGTGTACGGGACTGTGGAAGCAGGAGCGCTAACCTCGACCCGAACGTCCGCCGTGCCATTACCGCGCGCCTCGGCATCGAGCAGCGCTTCTGCCTCGGCCTGTGCTTCTTCCAGTTCCGCCTCTTCTTCGGCGGCCTCGTCCACCGATTCATCGCCGTTAGAAAGTTCCGCGCCCTCGGCTCCGGCCACAGGCTCTGCCGATAGTGGCTCCGAAATTTCCGGCCTCCGGCTCAGCCACAGCGGCAAGGTCCTGAACCCCGGACTCCCGGAGTTCTTCGGCCGCGCGTGTTTCTTCTTCCATCTCCTCGAAGGTCTCGTCTTCTTCGAGATCCTCCATGTAGTGGGCAATATCGGCTTCCTCTTCCTCGATCTCTTCCTCAACCAAAGTCCCGGCAGAGGCTGCCGATGGGGCTGCGTCTGCTTGCTCAGAAACCGCTTCGGAGGCTTCAGGCTCGCCGGTCTTCTTCTTGGTCTGCCGTTTCCTCCGTCTCCTGTACCTCTTCGACAGCGAAAGCCGAAAAACCACTCGTAGTTTCGAGATCTTCCCTCACGTCATGCGAAGATTCAGATTCCCGGGCGGCGAGCGGTCTCTCTTCTTCGCCGCGAGCCAAAGGAGCGCGCTCGCCCGATTCTTCGTGCTCCGTGAAGAGTGGCTCGTCCTCAGGGAAAGTTTGCGCGATGGGCCCAACCTGAGCTTCGGGACCTGCCGGGGGACCCGATACCTCGCGCGACTCCTCCACGACAGGCGCGGATGACGCCTTGCGCTGATATTTCGAAATGGATTCACCCGGCAGAAGAATCGGCTGGTAGCCGGGCGGCGGACCAAAGTCGCTTGGCGTATCGCGCTCCGTCCGTCCGCTGCGGAATGAGGGTCCTTCCCGGGAAGGCTCGCGGACAGGCTCGGCCTCACGTACCGGTCTGGCTTCGGCTGGACGGTCTCCGCGATCACCGCGGCGCCCACCACGACGGCGGCGGCCTCTCCGCCATCCCCCGCGCTCTTCACGCTCGCCGCCTGCGGACTCTGTCCCTTGTGCAGGCTGAGAAACGGCAGGGATTTCGCCGGTGGCCTCTGCAGGAAGAGTTGCGGCGGAACTTTCCGCCAAGGACGCGCCAGCTTCGACCGGCGCCTGCCGCCGAGGCTCGGAAACTACGGGGCTGGCAGGAAGCTCATCCACCTCGTCCGAATCCTCCAGCTCCATAAAATCAGAGACATAGAGGAAAGCATCGCGTTCCAGGCCAATGTCCACAAACGCCGACTGCATGCCTGGAAGAACGCGGGTTACCCGGCCTTTGTAGATGGATCCAGCCAGAGTGTATTCGTTTTCGCGCTCGAGGTAGATTTCAGCCAGTTGATCGTCTTCCACCATGCCCACTTTGGTTTCATGAGGGGTAGAGGAGACGAATAATTCTTTAATCATTGATACTCCGGTCCCGCGTCGTCAGCCGGCTGCGGGATCTACCGGATAGAAAACAGGCAAGAACAGGAGGATTGAACGTCGCGATGGCGGTCCCGCGCAGGGGACGGCGGAGGCCACGGAGTTCTTCGTGGCTTTCGCTGTTGCACAAGCTGAGAAGTCTTTTGCACTGATCGCGTTCTGCTGCCTGGGTTTGTGACCGCTCTCTCGAGATCTTCAAGTCCTCAAGATCAGACTTGTAACAACCATATTCGTAAGATCAGATTCGTCGAGATCAGAGGGGGCCGTTACCCGCCCGGTAGCGCTCTTACTTCAATCCTGCCCGGCCTCGCACTGCGTTTCCAGCCGGTAAGTGCCCTCTTTACGCGAGAGCGATCGTAATTTTGTTGCTGCTAAATCCTGTTGTTGCCGCGGATTGCAAAGCGCGGCGCTCTCCCCTGCCTTCTTCCAGCTTCAGTTTACGAAACGGCGCATCCGGACGTTCATCACAATCCCCAGCGCCAAAAACATGAAGAGTACGGAAGACCCGCCATAACTCATGAGCGGGAGGGGTATCCCGGTGACCGGCATCAAGCCAACCACCATGCCGACGTTCACCAGAATGTGGAAGCTAAGCACTGCTACCACACCCATCACCACAAACGTGCCAGCGCGGTCGGGCGCTGTCTGCGCGTTCTGGATCAATCGCATCAGCACTATAAAGTATAACAGCAATACTCCCAGGGCGCCCACAAATCCGTGCGCTTCGGCGAAAGCAGCGAAGATAAAGTCGGTTTGCGGCACCGGAAGAAAGGCCAACTGGGTCTGGGAAGGCGCTTCACTGCCCCAAATCCCGCCGGAACCGACCGCAATCAGGGATTGATTAACCTGGTACCCTGACCCCTGACTGTCGGCCTCGGGATGCATAAAGCTGGTCAGGCGATCCCGCTGATAAGGCTTAAGCACATGCCATCCCACAGGCAGAAGCAGCGCTCCGGCAACAATCACCAGCGCCGCCTGCTTGAACCTGACTCCACCCAAAAAAAGGCCCATCACTGCGATTGGCAGGTAGGTCAGCGCCGTGCCTAGGTCCGGCTGGCGCAGCACCATCAGCATCGGGATCGCCACGATTGCCCCAGCCTTCATGAAATCAGGCCAGGAAAGCTCCCGCTGATGCAGGTCGGCAAAGTACTTGGCGACGGCGAGGATCAGAATCAGCTTGACCCACTCCGACGGCTGGAAGTGACCACCGCCCGGCATTTTGACCCAACGTCGCGCCCCCAGATACTTCTGGCCAAAGAGCATGACCGACATCAGAGACGCAATAGAAGCGATATACAGCCAATGCACCTGGTCGAGAAGCGCCGTGTAATTGACGAAGCTGACCGCAAACATGCAGCCCACGCCAGCGACAATCCAGTACACCTGCTTGATGTGGGCGCCAGCAAATTTGGTATGCAGGGTGGCGCTATGAATCTCCATCACGCCCAAGCCGCAAATGAGCAGGACGAAGATCAGCAGTACCCAGTCGAAATCGTGATAGGAGACGTATCGGGACATAGTCCAGCTTCTAGCTTCTAGCTCCTAGCTCTTCACCGCTCACGTGGGGACGGGCGCCCCCGCCCGTCCGGGCCGAGCGCGCTCGGCAGTTTTCTGATCGAAATGACATCACTCAATCCCCGGCGCGGCAACCGCCAGCGGCGCGTGCTTCCCGGAGACATCTACCGTAAGGTGTCCGCCGTGCAGCGAAGCGTTTCCACGAGCATCCTCCTGCTCGGGATCACTCCACAGCGCACCGACATCCACCTTGCCGCTATTAGCCATCTTCTGCGGCTGGCGATTTTTCTTGTCCACATAGGCCTTGATCACCTGGGCAGCCGCTCGGGCCGCCAGATAGCCGTGCTCGCCCTCTTCCAATAGAACACAAACCACGATCTCCGGATTGCGCCGCGGCTCAACCCCGGCAAACCAGCCGTTATCCTTGAAATTTTCTTTTCCAACTGCTCCCAGCTTCGCTTTGAGCGCATTACTGATGGTCTGCGCACTGCCGGTCTTACCCGCAAAGTCAATTCCCACGAGGTGAGAGAGCCTCGCCGTACCTCCCATCGGAGCTTCCGGAGTTGCCGGGTTTACTACCTGCGCCATCGCGTCGGTGATGAGTTCCCAGTTTTTGGGATCGATAGGCACCGTCACCTCAGCTGGGACATTGGATACCGGAACCACATTCGGCGGCAGGTCGCTGGGATTCGTCACATGCGGCCGCACCAGATGACCGTCGCTGGCAATGGCGCCGATGGCCCGCGCCAGCTGAATTGGCGTGGCGGCCACGGCTCCCTGCCCAATGCCTACCGAGATAGTTTCTCCAGCAAACCATTTTTGCTTGTAGTTGCGGATCTTCCATTCTTCCGATGGCATTAGCCCCGTCACTTCGTCCGGAAATCGATCCCCGTTTTTTGCCCCAGACCGAATTCGGTAGCGTACTGGGCAATCCGCTCAATTCCCAGCTTCTCCGCCAGCGTGTAGAAAAAGACATCACAGGACTGATAGATCGCTTTGCTTATGTCGGTGACCCCGTGCACACGGTGCTCAGCGACAACCCAGCACTTAAAATAGCGACCATAGAACGACAGCCCCGCCCGTGCAATTCACTTTGAGATCCTGGGCAATTCCCTCCTGCATCCCCGCGGTTGCCATAATGATTTTGAACACGGAGCCTGGTGCTAACTGCGCCTGAATCGCCTTATTCAGCAAGCGGGTGTTCCGGATCGTTCACCAGCTTGCTCCACTCATCGCGGGAAATCTTGACCGTGAAAGTCATTGGGATCGAATGTCGGGCGGCTGGCCATCGCCAGGATTTCTCCGTTATCGCGGGTCCATGGCAACGACCGCGCCATTACGATCACCCAGCGCCTCTTCTGCCGCAATCTGGAGATCAATGTCAATGGTTAGCTTGAGCGGCTTGCCTGGTGTCGCCGGCTTTTCGCCCAGTTCTCCCATCTCCTTGCCATGACTGTTGACCACCACCTGCTTGGACCCATTCTGGCCCATCAGCATCTGGTTGTATTCCAGTTCCACGCCAGACTTGCCGACTACATCGCCCGGATTGTAGAGCTCGAACTGCGGCTGGTTCAGCATCTGCTCGCTGACTTCGCCCACATAGCCGATCAAGTGCGCCATGAACCCTTTGCGCGGATAAAGGCGGCGGTGCGCCATGATGGTTTCAAGCTCAGGCAATTCATTGCGGTGAGCCTCGATGAAGGCCTCTTCGTCTTGGGTGATGTCGTCCTTCAAATAAATCGGCTGGTACTGCGGCATGGAAGCAAATCGGTGGATGCGGTCGCGCACATCCTTGGGATCCAGATGCAGTCCGTCGGCAATCAGGTCGGCATCGGCGCTCAAATCGCGCGAGGAGTCGCGCATCAGCATCGCGGTGAACGAAGGATAGTTGGTGACGATTTCGCGGCCTTCGCGGTCGAGGATCTTGCCGCGTGGGGCCAGAATTGGCACATCGCGAATGCGGTTTTTTTCCGCCAAGGTGGCGTAGAGATCGTTTTGCGCTACTTCAAGTCGCCACAAGCCATAGGTAAGAACCAGAAAGA
Source organism: uncultured Acidobacteriaceae bacterium (assembly GCA_963697035.1). Taxonomy (GTDB): domain Bacteria; phylum Acidobacteriota; class Terriglobia; order Terriglobales; family Acidobacteriaceae; genus PALSA-270. The sequence goes on from CAVOMN010000008.1 coordinate 120,255, forward strand.
CCGCGAGGATGACGTATTGCACCGCGGTAAGGCGGATCGGCGGAGACTTTTTCATCGCTGCCAAACATTCAAATCTTCGGTTGTCAGTCTTCGGCCGTCAGGCCGTGTCAAACGCAACTGAGTGGCCTCTATTGTAGACTGCTTGTGGATGGCTTCATTTACTTCGGACCCGAGGACAGACGTTGTACCGCTGGTAACTTTAGGATCAGCGACGAGGCTTGGCTGAAATCAACGACTAAGGACCAACGACTGGCCTCAGGTTTTCTGCTTGAACCGATCCAGCAGGAAAAACAGCGGGACGGCCAGAATGGCATTGGCAAAGGCCGAGCCCAATTCATGCGGCCAACTCCAGGCCAACGTGCAGACCGAGCAGCCCGCGGGCCACGGAGAAATACACAATCTCGTGGACGACGTAGAAGAACAAAGTCAGCAGGAAGCGGGCGCCGGCGTTTTCCACGTCCAGCTTCACTCCCAGCGAAGATGCTCCGTATCCGACCACCGTCTTGGCGATGCCGTACACGCCCAATGGGCTGGTGAGTGAGCGAATCCTGCACCAAACCGATGACCGCTCCGGTCATCAGTCCGGCCATCTGGCTGCGCCGCGCCACGGCAAAGAAAATCGTAACCAGCAGGGGCAGTTCAAAGATGCCGAACAACGGCATCCGCAAAGGCAGAAACGCCTGCAGGAAAATGGCAGCCAGACGGCACCAGCACCGTCACCGGAAGACTGAACCGGTAAACCTCAATTTGATCGCCGGAAGTGTAGGTAATGGGCACGCTATTGAGGTGGAGCTGCGGAGCGGAGTCCGCTTTCGGATTTGTCGGTTGCTGGCTTGGCGAACGGCGGTTTGACGGTGCTCTGGCGGGCTGCTCGAGGCGGCTGGACTTGGCGCCGGATGCTTCGCCTGCGGCGGTCTGGGGGTTTGGCTGGTCCGCGCGCAGCGATTCGCTGGCGCTGCCTGCGGCCGGCGGCTTGTCGGGCACGGAAGGCAGGCGCTGGGCCAGGATATCAACCGCCCGCATGGCGGATGTCTGCTCCACTACCGCCGTTTTGTCTTCCTCTTGCGTGATGACCAGCACTTCTTCCAGCTTGCCAAGATTCGCTGCTGGCTGAATGCGAATATTCAAGAATAGAATCCGACCGCGCGAAACGCCGGTGACCGTGCCGGCCGACAGTCCTTTCGGGAAAGATGCGGTCACCTCCGCTGGTCAGGACTCTCTCTCCTGGCTGAACAATCTCGTCACCCAGAATTTTTTCCAGCACAACTCCTCCGGCGGGTGTGCCTCGCAGTACCCCTTGCAGACGCGAGTTCTCCAGGAAAACGCCTACGCCACTGGTCTGGTCATCAATCAGCAAGACCAGCGAGGTGGAGCTGTAGACCCGCAAGATTTTTCCCACCACGCCATCGGCGGTAATAACCGCCATGTCCCGCTTAAGACCGTCGGTTGAACCTTTATCAATATACACCGCGCGGGAAAGTTCGCTTCCACTGAAGCCGATCACCTGCGCCGCCAGGGTCTTTGAAATGAACTGCTCTTTGAACCCCAGCAAGGCTTGCAAGCGGTGGGCCTGGGCGGCGTCCTGGCTGAGACGCACCTGCTCCAGCCGAAGGCGCTGAATCTCATATTTCAGATCGCGGTTTTCCTGGCGTACCCCGCGCAGATAGAAATAGTTATGCCAGATATTCCACAGGCTGCTTTGCGCCCAGACAATGGTTTTTTCGAAAGGAGTCACCGCCCCGACCGCCCATACGCGGATCAGGCGGGTGGATTCACTGTCGGAACCGCGACGCACCTGCACCGCCAGCCCCAGCACCTGGGCAAACAGGATTGCGACCAGGATGGTGACGTTGCGATAGCGACTGAGGAAAGTTTCCATAAATCAGTGACTAGTGGCTAGTTTCCGATTTTCAGGTCGGGCAGGTAAGCATGCAATGACTTGCGCTGGTGACTAGCCACTGGCGACCAACCGCTGCTTCCTACTCGATCGAAATCTTTCGCAGCAGCTTGAAGTCGCTGAGCATCTTGCCCGTGCCCAACACCACGCTGCACAGCGGATCATCGGCGATCGAAACCGGCAGCCCGGTTTCCTCGCGGATACGCTTGTCGAGATTCTTCAGCAGAGCCCCGCCGCCGGTAAGCACAATCCCACGGTCACTGATGTCGGCGGAAAGCTCGGGAGGCGTCCGCTCCAAGGCTACGCGAATCGCATTCATAATCGTGGAAACGCATTCGCTTAAGGCTTCGCGAACTTCGCTGTCGTCTACGGTAATGGTTTTGGGGACGCCTTCGATCAGGTTGCGTCCCTTGATTTCCATGGTCAGCGGCTTATCCAGCGGATAGGCGGATCCGATCTCCATCTTGATCTGTTCGGCGGTGCGCTCGCCAATCAGCAGATTATATTTCCGCTTGAGGTAATTCATGATGGCTTCATCCATCTGATTGCCAGCCATGCGCACGGAGCGCGAATACACGATGCCGCTGAGAGAAATCACGGCAATATCGGTCGTTCCGCCGCCGATATCCACCACCATATTGCCGGAAGGCTCGGTAATGGGCAGACCCGCGCCGATGGCGGCCACCATGGCTTGCTCCACCAGATGCACTTCGCTGGCCTTGGCGCGATAGGCCGAATCCATAACGGCGCGCTTTTCCACCTGAGTGATTTCGGAAGGCACGCCAATGACGATCCGCGGATGCACCAGCATTTTGCGGTTGTGCGCCTTCTGGATGAAGTAGTTCAGCATCTTCTCGGTGACTTTGAAGTCGGCGATCACGCCATCCTTCATGGGCTTGATGGCGACGATATTGCCCGGGGTGCGGCCCAGCATTTCCTTGGCCTCTTTGCCGACCGCTTCCACTTCGCCGGTGTTCTTATTGATGGCCACGATGGAAGGCTCATTGACCACGATGCCTTTGCCGCGCGCATACACCAGCGTGTTGGCCGTGCCCAGGTCAATGGCAAGATCGCTGGAAAATACGCTGAACAGCGACCGCAAGTTGTGCATCCGCGTCGAACTGCCGTGAAATCCGTTTTTTGACATACGTCAGGCTTCTTTCTGCGTATTGAACTTGGTCTGCTGAGACCCGCCCGTCCTCAATAAAACCCGGGTCGCAGCGTTCCTGGTAATTACTCTAACTGCATCATTTCGACTGCAAACTGACCTATCGCCGGACAACTTCCTGAATTCTATGGGATATTCCCCGTTTCTGCCTTAAACGAAAGTTCTTGCACCTCGGAATCCTATTCTCTCACTGGATGACAACCTTCTTGGTCTGGGTCTTTACCCCTCCTTTGGAGTTCTGCGCGGTGACGGTAATTACGCTCTCTCCGGCCGGCAGCGGAGGAGTGAAGTAGTGAAATGTGCCATCCGGCCCAATCATCGGGACTTCCCGGCCATTAACCATCACCCGGGCTCCAACCTCAGTTCGGCCAATCAACTCAATGACGTGGCCATGCTGCACCAGCGGATCCAACTCCAAATTGATGGCCTCGGTGTTTTTGCCTTTGGGAATAATCGTAAACCGGTTCTTCTCGCTTTCGAGCGATTCCTTGCCGGCCGCGTCGAAGGACTGAACCACCCAATAATAGGCGCCTTCGTCCAGTCCGGTGACCATTACATCGGCAGCATCCACTTTGCGATCGACAAGGACGGGCGACAAGTACGGGTTACGCGCGATCCGCAAACGATAGCCGGTCGCATTCGCCATGGGAGTCCAGGAAAACTCCACGGGCTTGCTTGAATTCGACAGGAAAATCGGCATCATGTTGGCCGGAGAAATCGGAGCCGGCGGACCAATTTCCTTCACCTTCGCCATGCGCGGCGAGTCCGCCTGAAAACTCACCTTCTCCCAGTCCGCGAGGCGAACCACTTCGCCGTTGCGCTGCACGTCGCCCGACCCCTTCTTGAGCAGGATTTCGTGCTTATCAGCTTGGGGATCATTGCGCACGCTGGCGGCGCTTTCGGGCGCAAGAGAAGCGGTAGCTCCCGAAACGATGACAGCTGATTTCGAACCTTGCACATAGGTCGCGGTTGAAAGATCGACGGTGCCTGTGCTCACCGCAACCGCGACGTTGGTCTGCTGCTGGTCATTCGCCGAATTCTCTTCGATGGCAATGAGAGAGTCTTCTTTTACGGTGTAGTTGGTCCCATCACTGAAAGCAATCTTGGCCATGCCTTCCGGGCCGGTTTGCACCACATCCCCTTTTTCTAATGGGATGTTGTAGTCCGCGTTGATCCAGGAGTTACTGTTCGCCTTCTTCACCCGGATGGTGCCGTCCATGGCAGTAAAGTGGGCCTGCTGCGAACTCGCGTTCGCCTTCCCCGGCTTGTCTCCGGCTCCCGCTATGTGTTCCAGCAGGCCGACGAACACATTGCTCACCGCCTTGGTCGTGCTCTGGGTGAATTCCGGAAAGGCAAACCGCAGGAACACGCAAAACGCCACGACTACCACCAGCACCGCCAGCAGGACGCTGCGGTAGGTGACGGTTTTCCACGCGATGTGGACTCCCGGTTTTTGGTTTGGAGACACCAGGGCCCCTGACCCCTCGGAATAAACTCAGTGAATATCGTGTAATTTGAACATTATCACAAGCTTAAGTGGGGAAAAACGGGGTAATCAACTTGGGTCGGGTATGAAAGGGGATTTCACCTCAGCAGGTCAGCACACGCTTGCCGTCGACGCCCGCTGCCCGGCAAAATTCCTATTTCTATGCCTCTGGCTTCCGGCAACCGGAAACTGATGGCGGGCACCTAAACTGGCTTGATCGCCTGGTCCGGCTGGCGCATTTGGTCCGCAGCGCCCTCGGGAGAACGCACGTACGCACTCCGCCTGTGGCTTTGCCAGCTTGCCACCAATGCGAAGTGGTCGAAGCTCTTCTTCGGAAAACACCGGCCCATCCTTGCCCTGGCCGACGTGGTCGCTCTGGAAGGAATGATCGCTTCCTACATCACTGCCGCGCGCAAAGTCGACCGAGCCGCTGCCAACGCATTTGTGCCCTACGCTGCCTGGGTGGCATTCGCGACGGTCCTGAACGCGGAAATCACCCGGCTGAATCCACAAGAAGCCTAGCCACTCCAGCACCGTCTCGTGATCACCTCACGCTCATTGACGGAGCCAGGGACGTTATCTAGAATCGTCCGTCCAATAGAAAAGAACGCAAATCCTCATCTGCTTTGGCTCCGAAAACAAGGATATCTGTGGTTCAGAGACTCTTGAAGCATTACACCCTCCTCGCCGTGGCTCTCTCACTCGTGCTTCTGCTCTCCGCCCAGGACCGTCCGCGGACTGACTCCGCCGCTCAAATGGACTGGCCGGCCTATGGTGGCGGTCCAGCGGACACTCGCTACTCCCCGCTGACTCAGATCAACCGCGGCAATGTGCAAAATCTTCAAGTCGCCTGGAGCTACGACACCGGCGAAACCGGCGGTCTGCAGACCAGTCCTATCATTGTGGACGGCGTCCTATATGGCATTACGCCCGCCGAAAGAATCTTCGCCCTCGACGCTGCAACCGGCAAAGAGCTGTGGACGTTTGGCTCGGCGAATCCGAACGGGCAGCCCAATCGCGGCTTGTCTTATTGGGCTGACGGCAACAATGACGATAAACGAATCCTGGTTGGCGTCGAATATTACGAATACGCGCTCGACGCGCGCACCGGAAAGCCAGTAGGTGAGTTCGGCGACAATGGCCGCCTGGATCTGCGCAAAGACCTGGGACGGGATTTCGAGCATCAGTCGCTCACCGCGACCAGCCCCGGCATCGTGTACAAAGATCTGATCATTCTCGGCATGCGCGAGCCGGAGAGCTTGCCTGCGCCTCCAGGCGACATTCGCGCCTACGACATCAGAACCGGCAAGCTCCGCTGGACATTCCACACCATTCCCCATCCCGGAGAATTTGGATACAGCACTTGGCCCAAAGATGCCTGGACGTACAGCGGCGGCGCCAACAATTGGGCCGGGATGGCTCTCGACGCCAAGCGTGGCATCGTATATGTTCCCACCGGTTCGGCAGCTTCGGATTTCTACGGCTCCGACCGCATTGGCGACGACCTGTTTGCCAACTCGCTCATTGCGCTGAACGCCGAAACCGGCGAACGCATCTGGCATTTTCAATCGGTGCGCCACGATATTTGGGATCGCGACTTCCCTGCTCCGCCCGTACTGCTGACCGTGCAACGCGGCGGCAAAAAGATTGATGCCGTCGCGGAGACCTCAAAATCCGGATATGTTTTCATCTTTGATCGCAGTGATGGAAAGCCGTTGTTTCCGATTCGGTATCGGCACTATCCACCAAGCGGGGTTCCCGGGGAAGAAGCGGCCGGCACCCAACCGCTGCCCACGAAGCCAGCTCCGTTCGCGCGGCAGCGTCTCACCGAAGATGTATTAACCAACCGCACCCCCGAGGCTCATCAGGCGGCGCTGGCGCGGTTTCGAGAATTACGCAGTGAAGGCCAGTTTGTTCCGCTCGGCGTGGACAAGCAAACCGTAGTCTTCCCCGGATTTGACGGTGGCGCGGAGTGGGGTGGTCCCGCGGTGGATCCCGAAACCGGCGTCCTCTACGTCAACGCAAACGATGTGGCATTCAGCGGCGCTTTAGCCAAAAACGGTCCGCACGACTCGAACGGCAAGACCCTTTATCTAACGCAGTGCGCTGTTTGCCATCGCGATGACCGCACCGGATCGCCGCCCGAATTTCCCTCTTTGGTTGGCATCTCTCAGCGGCGTAGCCCAGCTTACATCGAAAGTATGATTCGGCACGGCAAAGGCAGAATGCCCGCCTTCCCCGGTCTCTCGAATGAACAGATGTCCGCGCTAATCGAGTCTTTCTATTTCGGCGTGAAAAGTATCGAAACCACCAGTTCCCAGCCGGTGCCAGAGTACCACTTCACCGGCTATATCAAGTTTGTTGATCCGGATGGCTATCCGGCCGTGGCTCCGCCCTGGGGCACACTAAGCGCCATCAATCTGAATACCGGCGAATATCTCTGGCACATACCACTCGGCGAATACCCTGAACTGGCGGCCAAGGGGATGAAGAATACGGGCACGGAAAACTACGGCGGACCCATCGTGACAGCTGGCGGATTGGTTTTCATCGGAGCCACCAGCTTCGACAAAAAATTTCACGCCTTCGACAAGGCGACTGGAAAATTGCTTTGGGAGATGGAATTGCCTTTTGGTGGAAACGCAACTCCCGCGACCTACACGGTCAATGGCCGGCAGTATGTTGTTATTGCGGCGGGCGGCGGTAAAGCTCTCAACCTGCCCTCCGGCGGAGTGTATGTTGCCTTCGCGCTGCCCACTCCCAAATAAAAAACGCCCTGCCGTAAGGCAGGGCGCAGAACGTAGATAATGTCTACAATGATCAAAGCAAAAGGCCGGTCTGGCTATGCGCTCTTGCGTTGGCGCGTCTCTTCGTCCTGATCGCTGTTCTGACCGGAACCCTGGCCGGGCCGCTGTCCTTGTTTTCCCTGCTCCTGTTCGCGGCCGGGAGCCTGCCGCTGCTGGTCTTTCTGCCAATCACCCGAGGGATTTTGCTGACCGGACTGGCCTTGGCCTGACTGCCCCGAATGCTGGCCGGGATTGTGTTGGGTCTGCTCGCCTGACTGCTTGCCCTGGCTTGTTTCGTTTGCCATTTTAGAGGTCCTTGAATTACGGATTTAGTCGCAGCATTAAGATGTGCTTGGTGCGGTCGAGGTTGTCGGGTGGCGAGGCAACAAATTAACCGGCACCGGCAATGCGCGGCTTAGCGAGGGCCTCGCGAACCTGTTTTCATGACGTTGCTTTGGGGCAAATCAGTCGCTCAAAAACCATCCGCCTTTCTTCCACATCTGGTGTTAAGCTACACTCTCGCGCCGGGGGGATGTGCCATGAAATTAACTGACCCCATCGAAGCCGTACTGCATAGCAAACCTCGCAATCGAGTTCTATCTGTAACTCCTGACCAATCCGTGTATGAAGCCATCGAGAAGATGGCGGCGGAATCCGTGGGAGCGTTGCTGGTGTTGTCGGCGGGCAAACTGGTCGGCATCCTTTCGGAGCGCGATTACGCGCGCAAAGTGATTCTCAAGGGCCATTCTTCGAAGGAAACCCGAGTCCATGAAATCATGACCAGTCCGGTAGCATTCGTCACTCCCCGGCACACCGTGGACGAATGTATGGGGATCATGAGCGATGGCCGGTTGCGCCATTTGCCGGTGGTGCAGGATGATCGGGTGATTGGGGTGGTTTCTATCGGTGATCTGGTCAAGTGGATTATTTCCGACCAGGCGCAAACCATCCAGGAACTCGAGCGCTACATCACTGGAACCTATCCTGGGTGAAGCGGTGCACTTCGATCCCTTCTGGATTGGCGTGGAAATCGCCATATTAATCTAAAGAGAACAAAAGCTGCCGGAGCAGAGGCGGTTCCCGGGTTACAATCTTTTGTCGGAATTTTTATCCGGAGGAAGCATGAAGAAACTGCTGGTTGGCGTTTGCGGAATCCTGGTCGGTGCGAGTTCGCTTTTCGCGGCGCCCAAAGAGAAGTATCAGACCTTCAACGGCGAAATCACCGACAGCATGTGTGCGCAGGCGGGGTCTCATACGGAAATGATGAAAAAAGAAGGAGCCAAGGACGCCAATGATTGCGCCGATAAGTGCGTCCGGGCGGGGGCCAAGTATGTGTTGGTGGATCCCACGACGAAGATGGTCTATCAACTCGATGATCAGGTGAACTCGTACGAGTTTGCTGGATACAAGGTAGCCGTCACGGGCAAATACAATCCTGACACCAAGACAATTTGGGTTCACGACATTGAAGTGACCTCCTGGTAGTTTTTCTTCGTGAAGAATCGACTTTGAGTCTCCCCCGCGGAGGCTTTGTTTTTGGCGGCTCTTCCCCTCCGTGTACAGATCAGCCATTGGCAATTTCCAGCAATGGGTGTATGCTCGCTGCCACTCCCCCGGTCTGTTTTCGCACGGCACAATTCAGTAGTGAGACGTCGCCGCCAGCGGCTTTGGTACGAGCACGATCCCAGGGGGCACTGTGGATAAATCTCAGCAGTGGACAAAAAACTGCGCGCTTAAAATCGTCTTCATCCTGTTTGTAACCGCTGCGATTCCGGCATTGACGCAAACGCCTGCATCCTCATTGCCGAATCCGAAGACTGACGCCGACGCAGCCCGCCAGCACCCCGCAAGCGGCGCGAATCCTACGAACGACCGGATTCTCTGGACTCTTCCTAATTACCTGACCGTAGAAAACGCCGACCACGTTGCTCCCCTCACCGTGAAAGGGAAATTCAAGATCACTGCCAAAGATTGTTTTGATCCGGTAGAGTTCCCTTTCACCGCGATTTTGGCGGGTATTGGGCAAGCCCAGAACAGCGAACCATCCTATGGACAGGGGCTGAAAGGATACGGCAAGCGCTTCGCATTGTCTTTTGCGGATAACACGCTGGGCAATTTCGTTACTGAAGCCGTATTCCCTTCCATGTTGCATCAGGACCCACGGTACTTTCGCCTGGGGGAAGGCGGTTTTCTACGGCGCACGGGCTACGTGCTCAGCCGGATTGCGATCACGCGCGGCGACTCAGGCCAGAGTCAATTCAACTTTTCCGAGATTGCTGGAAATGCGGCGGCCGCGGAGATTTCCATGGCTTATCATCCGGCAGCCGACCGGAATTTCTCCAACGCTCTGGGAGTCTGGGGAACTCAGATTATCTGGGACGGGATCGCCAACGAACTCAAGGAGTTCTGGCCCGACATGCACCGCAAAATGAGTCACAGTAAAAAACCGCGTTAACCGCTAGCAACCCGCCTGCGGCAACTCTCATCGAAGGTGGGCCGTTCAACAGGAGAAAAATCAAATGACACAGTTTCGCAGAGTAATTCGAGTCACGCGGACATTTCTGGCTACCGCAGCTCTAGGTGGTCTATTGATGTCGGCGGCGGCCCCGCTGGCCCGGGCAGACGATCATGACAAGTGCCGGCATCGCATAGAGAAAGCCGAGCACAATCTCGACGTCGCGGTCCGCAAACATGGCGAGCATAGCCCGGCTGCCGAGCAGCGCCGCCGCGAACTGAACGCCGAGCGCGAGCACTGCTGGAGCGAGTATCACGGATATTGGAGTGGCGCAGATCAGCGCTGGCACGATCAGCGCGACTGGGACGATCATCACTAAGACTAGACTGCTTTAGCACGGAGGACGTTAAACCCCTAAGCCCCTTGGTTTAGGGGTTTTGTTTTTGGGAGGCTTCACGCAGCAGCGAGTTACGCCTTTTACGATTGTTCTGCAAGGCACGCGAACGCTAGCTTGAAGGCCACTTTCGTGCCGGTTGACTTTGGGAAGTCGGTCGTACTAGTGTGGGAATACACCGGAAAGGAGGTGGTCCGATGACAAGTTCTGATAGTCATTGTTGTAGCTGTGAAAGACCAGGTGAGGTGGCTGAGACTTAGGGCGGTCGCTCTAAGAACTTCGCAACTCGACCGGTGATTCAGGATTGATTTCCGCCCGGCTGCAGGTCGAGCCGGGACCCGGAGTTCGCCGAAGTGGCCACGCACTAGAGTGACCACCTCTTGGTCAATCCCAAGCAGTCCACCGGATGGCCCGCGTGCAAAATGCGCGGGCCGTTCTTTTTATAGCCGGTACTTGCCGGCGCCTGTCTTGACTCTGTCGAAACCCAAACGGATCACTTCGGCAGTGTCTTCCGGCAGTGGAAGTTGCTCCACTTCTCCCGGGGTGAACCAGCGCACTTCGTCCGCATCGCCGGCCGCGCACAGATCACCGGATACGCGGCGGCAAAAAAAATCCACCAGCACGTAGTGGAAGCGAACTTTTCCCTCTTCATCGCGCAACAGCCGGTCATAGATGCCGAGCAGCTCCAAGACTTCGACGGTAAGTCCGGTTTCTTCGCAAGCCTCTCTCGCTGCCGCCTGGCGAACCGTCTCGCCAACTTCCATCGCGCCGCCGGGAATGGACCATTCCCCGGCCATCGGTGGATGCCCGCGTTTCACCAGCACCACGCGGCCCTCCTCGACGATAATGGCGCCCACACCAACCAGCGGAGTATCGGGATATTCGCGCTTCATACGAAATGAAGCGAGATTCTAGCGGAAAACCCTGCAGTTGACATCTACAATGCGAGACGCATCCCTACATCGTCAGGATTACGCCATGGCCCTGGAAGAATACAAACGCAAACGGCGGTTCGAGGACACTCCGGAGCCTCCGCCGAAAGTGGAAGAAGAAGTCCGGCCACCGCTTTGTCGTGCAAAAACATGATGCCACTCGCCTGCATTACGACTTTCGCCTGGAGATGGAAGGCGTGCTGAAATCGTGGGCCGTGCCGAAGGGGCCATCGCTTGATCCCACGGACAAGCGTCTGGCCATGCAAGTCGAGGATCATCCGGTTTCGTATTTCGATTTCGAAGGCACCATTCCTGAGGGCAACTACGGGGCCGGAACCGTGATGGTTTGGGACGTTGGCACATGGGAGCCGCTCTCTCCCCAGCCGGTGAATGGAAAATTTGTTCCCGGAACCGACGCCGAAGCGGTGGCCATGTTGCAGAAGGGAGACTTCAAAATTCGCCTGCACGGTAAACGTCTAAATGGCGACTTCGCCATGATTCACATAAAGGCGCGCCGGCCTGGAAGCAAAGGCACGGAATGGCTGCTGATCAAGAAACAGGATGACGCCGTAGTGAAGGGTTACGACATTGACCAATACGACTCGTCGGTGCTGACAAAACGCAGCATGGCGCAAATTGGCGGAGACGACAAGTCGAAGGAGTGGAAGAGCAGCCGTCCCGCCTCCGGGGGGAAATTAAAAGCGCCGTGGCTGGCGGAGGCGCTGGCGAGAGCAGAAAAGAAGAAGTCGGTCTCCGCGAGCAGCGAGAAGAAAACCAGGAGAAAAAAAAACTCCGCAGATGACACCCCTCCAACCACCGCGACGGCAAAACGGAAATCGGCCACATCCGCGGTCCCGGCGGTTCAGTCTTTGTCCGGCGCGTCGCGTCAGGCGATGCCCGTGGTCATCCATCCAATGCTCGCAACTTCAGTGGAGAAGCCTTTTGACGATTCCGAATGGTTGTACGAAATCAAATGGGACGGCTATCGCGCGGTAGCCTTCGTTAAAGATGGGTCAGTCAAGCTGGTCTCACGCACGCAAAATGACCTGACCGAAAGATTTCCCGACCTCCATGATCTTCCAAAGTTTATCCAGGATAAAACCGCGATTCTCGATGGAGAAGTCGTGGCTCTCGATGAAAAGGGGCATTCATCCTTCAGCCTCATGCAGCAGCGAACCGGCATTCGCAAAGCCGGAAGCATCGGGCGTGCCAACGCGAGCATAACTGTCCTCTATTACGCCTTCGACCTCCTGTATCTTGATGATTACGATTTGAGGAAAGCCTCATTAGAAGAGCGCAAGCAAGTATTGGCACAGCTTCTGAAGTCGGGTGGCCCGGTTCGGCTCTCCGATTCCTTCGACCAAGGCATATCTTTATTCGAAGCTGCCAAACGGGAAGGCCTGGAAGGCATTCTTGCGAAACGCAGAGCAAGCGCTTATTTCGAGGGGCGCAGCCGTGAATGGCTGAAGATCAAGATTACGCAAACCGTGGATTGCGTGGTCGGAGGCTACACCGACCCTGAGGGCAGCCGCGAGCACTTTGGGGCGATTGTTCTCGGTCTGTACGACAAGAAAAAGCGTCTGATCCACGTCGGACAAGCCGGCACCGGCTTCGATCAGGCAAAATTGCGCGAGTTGGCAAAGTTATTTAACAAACTGGAAACCGATAAGAATCCCTTCTACGGGTCCGTGGAGGCCAGACATGTGCATTGGCTGAAACCGGAACTGGTCGCGGAGATTAAATTCACCGAATGGACTCACGAATCAGGCGAAGGCGGAGTAAAACTTCGAGCACCCGTGTTCCTGCGTTTACGAGAGGACAAGCGTCCGGAAGAGTGCATTCAAAACCAGTAGGAACGGCTGCTACTTGATATCTTTCATATGCAACATGGTGCCGTAGTCGCGCCCCGAAGGTTCGACCGCGCGCGCGATCACACCATCAAAGGTGTCCCGTAGCTCCGGATATTTCGCGAGCAGCGCTTTCATGACGACAAGATTGTCCTGGTAGGTGGCCGTTGAATTAGCGACGCTTGCGGTCTCGAATTTCACGACCAGGTCGAATTCATTGCTGACTGCAAGGGGAAACAGCGCGGTCAGCTTATAAGTCTTGCCGCTTGCCGCCAAATCGGCAGGTGGCAAATCTGCCGGTTTCGCGCTCTGTGATTCATCGTAAAGTTTATCGGTCAGCATGGTGCTCATAAAGGGCACCGGCACCAGCAGTTCGCGCGCCTCCTGAAAATAAAACCACGCCGCGTGAATTTGTCCCTTTGGCCTTGAGTTCCGGGCCCGCCCGGCAAACCAGTTGCCATCGTGGCCTCCGACTCGCGCAGCCTTGATGTAGAGCCCGCCCAACTTCCATGCGGCGCCCTGCTGCTCCAGAACATAAGAAACCGTATAAGGCTCCTTCGCCGTGCCGACATCTTGCGGTGACAAAACCGTAATTGCCCGGCGGGAGGTTGGGAATAACAAAGACATGGCTGTCCGGCAGTCTGGCCATGGGCGCCAAAAACGCCACACAGGAACTCGGCGCGTTGCAGCGGGGCATCGCCTTCCGCTTGTAACAGGAATGGGGAGCGGGCTGCCGCTTTCGCTCCGGACAAGGCTGCTCTGATTATCCTTAATCGCGGTTTCGATTCCTGAAAAATCTGCCGCCAGGCTGGCGATGGCGTTTTGCCGCAGCGCCGCCAAATCTCCGCTTGACAATGTCGTCGTAGAAACGCTGAGCGGTGTTAAGGAGAGCGGTCTTCGTCGCCGCATCCATGTCGTCGGCGGTCAGACAGGTTTGGGCGTGAAGGCGGCGAAGCCAGCAGCAGTAAAATCACCGGCACCAGCGCATGGCAAAACAACCTGCGATGCATCGCCAACTTCTCCGAGTGAATCAAGCGTGACTCAGGCAATCATCGCAAAGTTTATCAGGATACGAACCTAGATTAAATCGCTCGGGTGCCCGATTGTGCAAGCTTCACGTTGCGATAGCAACCAAAGGACACGAAGCTCACCAGACCTCGGTTGCGGCGGTTTCCTTCGTGTACCTGCGTGGCCTCCGTCGTTATTGCCTCGAGAATTCACCTGCTACCGCGCGATCTCACGATTGCGCCAGCTGCTCGACCTGTGGTACCGTCGCCATGATTCGCGCTTTCGCGCAAAGGGAGATGCCTATGGCGGGCTGGATTATTCTCGGCGTTCTGGTCGTAATCGTCTTCTTACTGATCGGGATGTACAACAGCCTGGTGCAGTTGCGGGTGCGCTGCGACTCCGCCTGGTCGGACATTGATGTGCAGCTGAAGCGGCGGCACGACCTGATCCCGAACCTCGTCGAAACCGTAAAAGGATACGCCACGCACGAAAAAGGCACATTCGAGAACATCGCAAAATTCCGCTCGCAGGCCATGCAGGCTACTTCTCCTGCGGACAAAGCCGTCGCGGAAAACCAACTGACAGGCGCGCTGAAAACGCTTGTTTGCCGTGGCGGAAAATTATCCCGGAGCTGAAGGCCTCGGAAGAATTCACCCAATTGCAAGGCTCGCTCAACCAGACCGAAGACACAATCCAAAATGCTCGCCGCTACTACAACGCCGTGGTGCGCGATTTGAATACCAAGATCCAGTCGTTTCCGACCAATATTATTGCCGGAATGTTTGGCTTCCAGCAGCGCCAGTTCTTTGAAGTCAGTGAAGCCGCCGACCGCGAGCCCGTGGCAGTGAAGTTCTGAAGACGGATGGTTGATAGCGCCTCATACTTCCGTAGAGTCGTTGCTCGCAACCTCTCCATCGAAACGCTGCAAGCTGCGTCTGCGCCAGTTTCATAGTTCTCGCTGTTGTCTGCCTCTTCGCTTCAACATCATTCGCCAGCAGTTGGCGTGTCGCCGACTTCAACGACACCATCTCAATCAACGCCGATGGCGCCACCACGGTGCAGGAGCGTATTACGCTCGTCTTCATCGGCGAGTGGCATGGCATCCACCGAACCATTCCAATTGAGTATCCCGGACCCCAGGGAACGAATTACACGCTCTTCTTCAATGTCACCAGCGTGACCGATGACAACGGCAACAAGTTGAAGTACGAGTCTTCCACTTCGAACGGCTTTCGCGATCTGAAAATCTACATTCCCGGCGCGGTGGATACGACCCGCACCGTCGAGATCAACTATACCCTGCGCAACGCGGTGCGTTTCTTCGACGATCATGACGAGTTCTACTGGAACGTCACCGGCAACGACTGGCCGGTACCGATCGATCACGCCAGCGCTTTTGCCGCGCTTCCGCCCGCCGCTGCTGGATCGTTGCAGGCGCAAGCCTTCACTGGAGTCTATGGTTCTGTGGAACACGACGCCACCGCGCAGGTCAATGGCGCCGACGTCACATCTGAAACCAACAATCCGCTTCCCATGCGCGGCGGGCTGACCATTGACATCTTTATTCCCAAGGGCATCTTAGACAAGCCCAGCTCGTCTCACATTGATGCTCTGGTTCCTGGGCAGCAATCCAGTGGTGTTTTTGCCGTTGGTCACGCTGGGGATGATGTTCGGGCTCTGGTGGCTCAAGGGACGCGACCCTGATCCCGGTATTTCCGTCGCGCCCATGTACGAACCACCCGCAGGAATGACTCCTGCGGAAGCCGGCGCGCTGCTGGCGGACGAGGTTCATCCTCGGGACATTACATCGACTATTGTCGATATGGCGGTGCGCGGATTCATTAAGATCGAAGAGGTGGACGACAAAGGTCTCATTTTTCATCACAAAGACTACATTTTCCATTTGCTCAAGCCGCAACTGGAATGGGCAGGGCTTGCGCCGCACGAACGGGTGATGCTGGAGAATGTTTTTGGCGGCGCACAGGAGACCCGGCTTTCCAGTTTAAAGAACCGCTTCTACACTGCCATTCCGGTGATTCGTCAGGACATCATGGCCGCGCTACGCAACAAGAACATGTACACTCTGGACCCCGATTCCGCCAATGCCTTCAGCATCGCTGCTGCGATCGCGATCGTGATCGCATTTATCGGCCTGCAAGCGCTGGGATGGGCGAACTTTCTCAGTTCTGTTCCGCTGCTACTGATCTCCGCGGCGGTCGCGGCGCTCATCTGGTGGCTATTTTCGCGGAAGATGACGGCGAAGACATCGAATGGCGCTCGCACCTGGGTCGCCGTGCTCGGCTTTCAGGAGTTCATGAACCGCGTGGATGCGGACCGGCTGAAGACCATGCCTCCCAATACCTTTGAGAAGTTCCTGCCGTATGCCATGGCGCTGGGCGTGGAGCATCATTGGGCGCAGGCCTTCGCTGGAATCGTGAAGGATCCGCCAAGTTGGTATGCTGGCAGCGGACCCTACACTGGCTTCAATCCCATTTTCTTTTCCAACTCCATGAATAGCATGACCACGAACATGCAACAGGTGTTCACCTCCTCGCCCCGCGCCAGTTCCTCCGGATCAGGCTGGAGTGGAGGCGGCGGCTTCAGTGGAGGAGGCTTCTCCGGCGGCGGTTTTGGCGGTGGGGGCGGCGGAGCCTTCTAACCCTGTTGCTTGCAGAAAAACTTTCCCACTTCCGCGGCCTGCTAGATCGCAATGCACTGGCCGTGCGCGCGCCCCCCATTCTGAAGGAAACTCATCTCAACAATGAGCAGTATCGCTTTACCATTTCGGCCTATTGCTCGACGGGGTCGGGTTGGGGCATGGCATGCCACCGCCGGTGGCTCTTCACGTTCGCTAATACTGCATTGGCCGGCTTCGGAGTTTTTTAAGATTCATTCATAGGTCTCTTATAGTCAGTTTCCACCGTGTGGTAAACAATCATACGACTTCGAATAGCCG
This sequence comes from uncultured Acidobacteriaceae bacterium, assembly GCA_963697035.1. Classification (GTDB taxonomy): domain Bacteria; phylum Acidobacteriota; class Terriglobia; order Terriglobales; family Acidobacteriaceae; genus PALSA-270. The sequence goes on from CAVOMN010000008.1 coordinate 137,184, forward strand.
CCCTAATGTGTGGACCGAACGCTGTGCGCAGTCAAAAACGCTTGGCCGAACTCTACAGTCGTTTGCTTTTGGAACTACGGATACCGCTTTGAGGTAGCGCGTGACAAGTATGCAATTTGCGGGAAGCCCTGCAGGGAAATTTCAGCAAGCCGGTGGCCGACATTATCTGAGTTTCCACGCTTCTGTTCCTTCCGCAATCAAGCGTTCGTTACAGGATTCGACAGGGGTTGACATGACAAAAATAAGGTCAAACGGGAACACCCGCCGCCGGTCGCGAATGACATTCTTTGCCTGGCGCATCGGTTGGCTGGGAGCGCTCTTGTTTGCGGTGACGGTGAACAGCAGTAGGGCGGAATCCGAGCAGGCTCGCGCAGAGCAGAGTGCAGATGTGGTGGTTGTGGGCGCCGGAACCGGGGGCATCTCGGCTGCGATTCAAGCGGCACGGCTCGGGGCCCAAGTGGCCCTTCTGGAAGAGACGGACTGGATCGGAGGCCAGATGACCGCATCTGCCGACGCGACCATGGATGAAGGCAACAGCAGCATTACCCTCAACTCCGGACTCTATGCGGAGTTTGTGCAGCGCATGCAAGCCTATTACCTCGCTCGTGGCAAATCGGTGGGCACCTGTTATGGGAAAGATACCAATCACTGTTATGAACCCGCCGTCATCCAGAAGATTCTGTTTGAAATGATCCACGATGCGAATGATCAGGCGAGGGGGCAGGTGAGTGTTTATCTCCGGGAAAGAGTCGTCAAAGTCCTGGGGACTGACCAGATTGTGACCGGAGTAGTGACACAAAAAAATCATATTTTTCACAGCAAGGTAGTGATCGACGCGACGGAATTCGGCGACGTCCTGCCTCTCACGGCAGCCACTTACCGCATAGGACATTTCACCAGCGCTGCGCCTGGCAAGTCCTGCATTCAGGACATCGCCTATATGCCGATCCTGAAGAGATACCTGAAGGGAGTTCCGCCGGAGTTGTGGATGCAACATGCCCCGCCCGGCTATGACACCGAATTTGTTGCGTATATGCGCCGCTTCCTGCGGGCCGATGGAAATTCGACGGGAAGCCAGGTTCCGGTAAACCTCGATATCCATAATCGGCTCAGAGCCCTCCCGGATCTATCCAATCCGGACAACTACACTGCGTCGGATCCCGTGAACATCACCCGAACGGCTCTGAACTGGTTTAATGACTCTACGGCCGACACGGACCTCTTTGACAGGTCGAAGAGGCAGGGCATCATGTGCGCCGCGAAACTCAGATCGCTGGACGTTATCTACTACATTCAGCACGATCTCAACGGGACGTCTTGGTCTGTAGCGAACGATCAGGGATACGACACCCCCTATAACCGGGAAGAGAACTCCTGTCCCAACATTCCTCAGGAATTCAAAGCGCTGGAAGTCAACTTTCCACCGCTGCCTTATATCCGGGAAAGCCGTCGCTTGATCGGCGAATACACATTGATCGGAGAAGATGTCCGTCGCGAGGCAGCCTGGCCGACTGCCGCGAGGTTTACCGATCTCTTCCCCACTTGGAGCGTATTCAATGACTCCATCGCCGTCGGCGACTATACCGTATACCTGCATGACTGCAAGACGGAGGCCGACTTAGAGCACGATCTTGACCATGTAAGCGATATGCCGGCCGAATTCCGGCCTGGCCCATTTCAGGTTCCTTTAGAAGCCTTGATACCGCAAAAGGTAGATGGTTTGCTCGCCGCCGAAAAAAATATCTCCGAATCGCGAATCGCCAACAGCGCAACCCGCATGCAACCCATTACCATGCTGGTTGGCCAGGCAGCAGGAGCGCTCGCCGCGATTGCTGTTTCGGGTAAGATCCAACCGCGCCAGGTCGACCCTGGACTGGTTCAGCGGGCTGTGCTCGAGTTCAACAGCGCTGTCTCAAAGCAGGAGCTCAGCGATCTTCCGCGCAATGTGGATGAATGGCGGGCGGCCGAATACGCCCTGGTTCACAGCTGGCTCCCTCCGGCACCGGAGGGTTTCGCGCCACAGCAGACACTTACCAGAGCCCAGGCGGCCAATGCGCTGGCCGCCGCTTTTCAACTGCTTCCCCGGCCAAATGAACTGGAGCGCAGATGGGGCTATCAACCTTCTCCGAATGCGACGTTCAAAGACGTGCCATTGTATGCGAAGAATTCGGCGGAGATAGAAGTGTTAGCGGCGGCCCACGCATTGCGGTCCTGCGCTAAGGCCTCCGATCTCTTCTGCCCCGAGGAGGTAGAAACGGTCGCGGATTTCATGTCATCCATGTATGTATTGCAGCATCGATCCGATGCGCAGAGTTCTGGATCGGACAAAATGTCTAGCGACGGCTCCAACACGGCGGCTGAAGGTGCCGGAGATTCGGGCAGTGCGCCCCTTACCAGGATTCAAGCCGCCGAACTTCTTTACCGATCTCTGGGCCCAGTGCATCAGAATCGCCAGAACTGATAAGGTGGAACAATGCAAAGTTTCGTTCTTTTGCTTGAACCCAAGTTGTAACCCGGGCCACAATTTCACGAGGACGATCTTCACATGGAATATAGACAACTGGGAGGCTCCGGCCTAAAAGTCTCCGCACTCGGTTTCGGTACCTCGACCTTTGGCGGTGTAGGAAAGCTTTTCCAGGCCTGGGGCTCCACACAAGTGGAAGAAGCCCGGCGGATGGTTGATCTCTGTCTCGAGGCCGGCGTCAATCTCTTTGACACCGGCGATGTTTACTCCAGTGGCCGCTCGGAAGAAATCCTGGGCAAGGCAGTCGAGGGCAAGCGCGATCAGTTGCTGCTCTCAACCAAAGCTAGTTTCCGCCTGGGTTCGGGACCCAACGATGTGGGCTCGTCGCGCTATCATCTGCGCCAATCGATTGAGGGCAGCCTCCGCCGTCTGGGGACCGATTATGTGGACATCTATCACATGCACGGTTTCGACGCGCTGACGCCGGTCGAAGAAGTGCTCGATACCTTGAACGCCTTTGTGCAGGAGGGCAAGGTCCGTTACATTGCGTGTTCCAATTTTTCCGGATGGCACTTGATGAAGTCATTGGCCATTTCCGATCGCTACGGCTGGGCCCGCTACGTTGCCCATCAGGTCTATTATTCGCTCGTGGGACGCGATTATGAATGGGAACTGATGCCCCTGGCGCTTGACCAAAAAGTTGGCGCACTCATCTGGAGCCCGCTCGGCTGGGGGCGCCTGACAGGAAAGCTGCGCCGCGGACAACCAAAGCCCGAGGTCAGCCGCCTGCCCGTCACTGCCGATGCCGGTCCGCCGGTACCTGAGGAGCACCTCTACAACGTGGTGGATGTGCTCGACGAAGTGGCCAAAGAAACTGGCAAAACCGTCCCTCAGATCGCATTGAACTGGCTATTGCAGCGGCCCACGGTTTCGTCCGTCATTGTTGGCGCGCGCAACGAGGAACAACTGCGGCAGAATCTGCTGGCGGCAGATTGGAAGTTGTCTTGCGCACAAGTGGAAAAGCTCGATCGCGCCAGTCAGCGCACCCTTGCCTATCCTTACTGGCATCAACTGGTGTTTGCCGAGCGTAATCCGCCGCCAGTGCCGCACTATTAGCTAGGTTCACATCAATCAGGCTCACAAGGATCTGGAAAAAACGGGGACGGCAGGCAACTGACATGAGATTCATTTCCGCTTTGACAACGTGGTTTCTGCTTCTCTGTGCGTGTGCGTTCCCAGAGACGGTTGCGACGCCTCTCGTCTCGCCTGAAGTGCATTCGGACGGTAGTGTGACCTTCCGCTTTCTGGATCCGCAGGCCCTGGAGGTTCTGCTGGCGATGGATGGCGCGAAACCAGTCATGATGCAGAAAGATAATCGTGGCGTCTGGAGTTCTACTACGGCACCGCTGGCGCCCGACTATTACGGCTATCATTTCCGGATTGGCGGCGTCGGGGTGATTGATCCGTCAAATCCCGCGCTGCTGCCGAATTTGCTGCAAAACGAAAGCGTAGTGCATGTACCCGGCCCAACCTCCTTGCCCTGGGAACTTACGGACGAGCCTCACGGGGCTTTGCATCAGCATTTCTACAAATCGTCGGTAGTTGGCGATCAGCGTGACTTCTATGTCTATACACCACCTGGATACGATCCGCGCGGCAAGACGGAGTATCCCGTGCTCTACCTCCTCCATGGCTATGGTCAATTGACCACCAGTTGGACGCAGACTGGATTGGCCAATGTCATCCTCGACCACCTGATTGATGAGGGCAAAGCCAAACCGATGATTGTGGTGATTCCGTTGGCGAATGGCGGCGCGGAAATCATTGCCGGCGGCCACGAGGCATTCATGAATGACGCCTTGCGCATGAAAAACTTCGACAAGTTTACTGGGGATTTATTCAGCGAAGTGATCCCACAAGTGGAACGCGACTACCGTGTGAAGAAAGACCGCAATGCGCGAGCGATCGCCGGGCTATCCATGGGCGGCGCCGAATCGTTACACACTGGGCTAAACCACCTAGATGAATTTGCCTGGGTCGGGGCCTTCAGTTCCGGCGGCATGTTACAGAATTTCGGCCAAGAATTCTCCGGCCTGGATGGTTCTACAAACGCCCAGCTGCACCTTCTGTGGATAGCATGCGGCGTGGACGATGGGTGGATCAGCCTTAACCGGGATTTCAACAAGTGGCTGGTCTCAAAAGGCGTCAAGCATACGTATGTGGAGACGCCGGGCGAGCACACGTGGATGGTCTGGCGGCGAAACCTGGCGAACTTTGCACCATTGCTCTTTCGCTAGCTCTCAGCATTCTCTGAGCTCTCTGCCGTCCCCACGAATGCTGAGCCATGGAATTGCAAAACTTTTCCATGGTTTTCTTATAGCCCTCTGGCTAGCATTCGTAGGAGTCTTCAATGAACGGATGTTCTGGGCTAACCACATGACAACCGCCCCAGCGTTTGACCCTCCGACAGATGGCCGACCGCTGTGGACAGGTCCAGCCGCGAACGCAATCGCCCAATGAGTACCTCCCCGGCCGTCGGCAACGATAGTGGCGGCAAAGAGCACCTCAAACGCGTTCTCTCGCTTCGGGATTTGATTGTGTATGGAATCGTGGCCGTAACCCCAAGCGCGCCCGCCACCATCTATGGGGTGGCTGAAGTTCAGTCTCGCGGGCACGCCGTAGTCACGATTCTGGCGGGCATGCTGGCGATGGTCCTGACCGCGATCAGTTATGGCCGGATGGCGGCTTTGTACCCCTCGGCAGGTTCTGTTTACACCTACGTGGGGCGTAGCCTGCATCCGTATCTTGGTTTCGTGGCCGGATGGGCCATGCTGCTGTGCTATGTGGTGTGTCCTTTGTTCTGCGTTATTTATGGCAGCCTGGCTCTGCAACGCGCGGTGCCAACCCTCCCTTACCCTGTGTGTGCTGCCCTATTTGCCGTGGGCATCACCTTTCTCAATTTGCGAGGCATTCGCAGCACCGCGCGTGCGAGTGAAGTGTTGTGTGCATTTATGTTTGTGGTGTTGTTGGCTTACATTGTGCTCGCTGTCCGCTATCTCATCGGACATCATGGAGTGGGCGGGTTGTTCTCCGTAAGACCTTTCTACAATCCGGCGACATTCAATGTTCACGACATTGCCCGGGCTACATCGTTTGCCGCCCTTACCTATCTCGGCTTCGATGCGGTGACGACGATGGCAGAGGACGTGAAGAATCCGCGTCGCAACGTGATGCTTTCTGCCGTTCTGGTCATCGTTTTTACCGGCGTATTTGGCGGGTTGATGGTTTACCTCGGACAGTTGGTTTGGCCCGATTACTCCACCTACACAAACGTCGACACCGCATTTATCGAGGTAACTGGCCGTGTGGGAGGCGTCCTGTTGTTTCAAGCAGTGGCTTTGATGCTGGTGATTGCGAATATAGGATCGGGTATCACCACGCAAGTCAGTGCCGCCCGGCTTTTATTCGGCATGGGCCGTGATGACGTCATCCCTAGAAAATTCTTCGCGCACCTGCATCCGGTGCGTAACACACCGAACCGCAATATATGGCTCATTGGAATCCTCGCCTTTGTCGGGGCACTCTTGATGGGTTACGAATTGACGGCAGAAATCCTGAACTTTGGAGCCTTCCTCGGGTTCATGGGAGTAAATCTCGCCGTGGTTTGGCAATTTTGGGTCCTGCGAACCAACGGACATCGTAGAGAATTCCTGGAGGATATCGTCTTACCTGGTCTAGGGTTCGTGTTCTGCACCGTGATTTGGCTGGGTCTCGACCCGCCTGCCAAGATCGCAGGAGCAATCTGGTTCGGGATCGGATTTTTTGTGTTGGCTTGGCATACGCGAGGTTTCCGGGAAGGGGTCGTCCTGCCAGATCCCGCTAACTATGAATAAATCTTTGTGGCGATGCTGATTATCGAAAACTGCTCAGATACGCTCTGTCGTGGAATTCTGTGTCGGTCTGGGCAGCCGGAACCGATCCATAAGTTCCGCGTAGAAGCGCGAGTGAACGCGATTTGGGAAAAGATCATGCCCCGAGAACCAGGAAGCAGGAGGTTCTTTAATACTAATTGTTCCTAAGGCACTCCAAGCGAGTAATGCAGCCCCGCGAAGGCTGGTCGCTGGATCGTTTAATACGTGAACCTTGCACTGGAGGACATCTGCCCGCAATTGGTCCCAATGACGATTGCGCGCCGCGCCCCCGGCGACAACCACTTGATCCATTGGTAGATCCTGTTTGGCGCATTCCAAAACGAGCCGCTCGTGTAAGTCAATCCCCTGAAGGACCGCGTGCACCAGGTCGGCCAGCGTGTGCTCTCCGCGCAGGCCCTCAAAGCTGGCGGTCAACTGGTGGTTCCAATAGGGCGCGCGCTCGCCATAAAGATAAGGTCGAAAGAGGATGGGGTTCGGGCACGAATCCGGGCGCGCATCGAGAATATTCAGCACCTGTTGTGGGGTACGATCCAGCAGTCGTGCGAGCCACTCGAGGCAACAACCCCCGCTTTGCGTCGGACCATAGTGAAGTTCCAGACCGTGAATATCGATCAGGTCGCCTGGGACCCGAAACATACCTTGCGAGTGCTGGCGCGGTTTACAACTGACCCCAATAATCTGCGACGTCCCCGTGAGAACGAAGCCAAGTTTTTCCTGGTGCAGCGCGCCCGTGGCCAGGATTCCCGCGAGGGCATCCGACCACCCCACGCTCACTGGAATCCCAGCCGGTAGAGCCCATTCTGGGCTCGCCTCCGCCGTAATGACGCCATTGAAATCCAAAGGAGACATCACGGGAGGAGACGGTGAGACACCCTTACCGAGGAGTTTGAGATAGCCGGAATGCGCTTGTCCTGACCCCAGATGCACGATTCCCTTTGCACACCAACGATCGGTGGTGAATTCTCCGCTCAGGCTGCGCGCGACGTAGTCCTTCGGCTGAGCCACCCAGCGCGTCTTTTGCCAGATTTCGGGCTCATGCCTTTTCATCCACAACAACTTGGCAGGCGTTGCAGTTGCTCCAATGGGCAAATCCAGACCAAACCATTCTTCCCTCTGCTCAGCAGAGATTTCCTCAAGCAACCACTTCGCTTCGTCACCCGAGCGCGAATCCTGCCAGATAACTGCCGGGTAAATAGCCCTCCCTGCCTGGTCGCAAAACACCAAAGTTGGAGTTTGCGTACTCAGCCCTACTGCCATGATCGTGGCTTGCTTGTTCTTCGCTTCCAGGGCAAGATCACGGCAAACTCGCCTGGCCGATTCCAGGTAGTCAAGAGGTTCTTGTTCGGCAAAGGATGAAGCCGGATGCTTCAGCTCGTATTGCACTGAAGCGGAGCCCAGATTCTCTCCCGCAGCCGAATAGAGCGCACCTTTACACTGGCTGGTGCCCAAATCCAGCGATAAGACAACTTGTAACAAGTCGGCCATTAATGAGGAACGACCAAGGGCCAGGTTTGTCCGGCGGTAATGCCCCCATCCACGTAGAGGATCTGGCCGGTCACGAAGTCACTAGCGGCACTTGCCAAGAAGATCGCCGCACCGATAAGGTCCGACGATTCACCGAGACGACCAGCGGGAGTTCTTTCGTTAGCCCATTGGAGCAGCTTAGGATCTTCCCACAGCTTGGCACTCAAATCGGTTCGGATGAAACCAGGCGCGATCGCATTTACTTGAACATGGCTCGCCGCCCATTCAATTGCCAGAGCGCGTGTCATCGAAGCGATGGCCCCTTTACTCATTCCATAGGCACTCACGCCCGTAAGGCTCTGATGACTGTGCAGGCTCGCAATATTGATAATCTTGCCCGCCCGGTTGGCGACCATCACCTTTCCACAGGCGCGAGCCATCAAGAAGTTTCCACGCACATTGATGGCAAGAATCTCGTCGAGCTTCTCCACGGGAAAGGTCTCCGCGGCGTGCCGAAAATTCATGCCGGCAACATTGAACAACACCTCCACTCGTCCAAACTTCTTGACGATATGGTCCACGCAGCCTTGAATCTGTTCAGCCTCGCCGATATCGCAGACTTGATAGTCCAAACCGGTTGCCTGCAGCGTTCTCTCGTTGCGGGCACTCACGACAACTTTGGCGCCCGCCCTGTGCAAAGCGTTTGCAATGGCCAGGCCGATCCCGCGGGACCCGCCGCTGACATGGACAATCTTGTCTCGTACGGAAAACAGTTCCTCGATCATCTGTCTCGAATCCAGGTTCATTCGCGGCCCAAATGTTCCCGAGCCGGCTGAAGCGATGGCACACCCAATCAAGAATATCGCCGGCGATGCTTACAATGAAATCATTATCTTGATAGCCTGTTCTTGTCCCTCGAGCACACGGGAGATAAGTTCAGGAGCTTCCGTCAGCGGCACACGATGAGTAATCGTGTCTCGAACCCGAACCTTTCCCTCCGCCACTAGCCGGATCGCCAGTTCGAAGTCCGCATCGTAGAGGCGGCTAGTCGCGAGGCTGACATCTTTTGTGAAGGCAGCCTTCAGCGGAAGAACGATATCGCCGGCCGGCACGCCATACACAACAATCCGCCCGCCGCGCGCACAAGCCGCAAGCGCATCTTGAACGCTCGCTTCGCTTGCCACCCCATCGATGACAATGTCGAATTGATTTTCAAGCTTGCTCCTCGGGAAGCTGCCACGAACGTCGATGGCCTCGTCGGCGCCGAGCTTTAACGCTAAAGCAAGTCTGTGAGGAACGAGGTCGGTCACGAAAACCCTTCCGGCGCCTAGCGCCCGAGCTACCTGCACGACAAGCAAGCCAATGTTTCCGGCGCCCAGCACGAGTACACGATCACCCTGGCGAATCATGCCGCGTTGAACTGCCCGCGTCGCCACCGCGACAGGCTCAACCATAGCCGCGGATTCGTAATCCATGGTTTCGGGAACTCGCCTTAGCATGTAATCTTCCACCACGACTTCCTCGGCGTAGGCTCCGTTCCGTGAAACCACACCGAGCACCTCGGTGGATTCAGAGTGATGCACTTCTCCGCGCATAACGACCGGGTCACTTCGATCCCCGAAAATAGGATGGATGAGAACACGATCCCCTGGCTTCCAAGAGGATCGGGGATCGCTTTCTAGAATGTCGCCACTCGCCTCGTGCCCGGGAACAATGGGATAGCGGGTAAAAGGAAGCTTTCCTGCAATGCTGGAATAATCGGAGCCACAGACACCTACGTTTCTAACTTTAACGCGCACCTGACCGGAAGCCAGTTTGGGTTGCGCCATTTCTACGGCTTCGAGCTGTTTCGGGCCTTTTAGTAAGAGCGCCTTCACCCGTTTTCTCCATGAAATACTACGCACTCCGCGGCAGGGACGTTTGTGAAGTTCGAGGACACCGGAAGTTCTTGAACACCTTTCCGGTGAGGCTCGCTTCAAGCATAGAATATTTCGCGCTGTTTGGGCCAGGTTTGAAACGTCGACGGAATACGGTTCCCGGTTACCGCATACGGCTAACTACGGAGCGCAGGTCGGAAGCCTAAACGGCAGTCAGGCCACCGTCGCAGGTATACATGCCCCCGGTGCAGTAGGCAGACTCTTCCGACGCGAGAAACACGGCAATCCCTTCAACATCAGCGGGCACTCCCAGCCGCCCCATTGGCACGGCGTCCCGAAACTCCTCGCGCTTTATGGCATCGAGCAACAACTGATTATTCATTGGAGTGTCCATCGTTCCGGGAATAATCGCGTTGACGCGAATTCCATCACGAGCGTACCCGGCTGCCATGACGCGAGTGAGCCCGAAAATTCCGGCCTTGCTGGTGCTGTATGCCGTGAGCTTTGGCGCACAGCCTATCAATCCGGTAGGGGAACAAAGATTGATGATGGATCCCCCACCCTGTTTCAACATGAATGGAATCACGTGCTTGGCACACAAAAAGGTACCGCGTAAATTTACGTCGATGGTCCGATCCCAGATCTCCAAACTGAGTTCGTGGGCGCGCGCATCGCAATCATGCATGAGTATGGCCGCGTTGTTATAGAGCACATCAATGTGCTTGAACTCGGCTGACGCCGCTTCCAGAACAGAAATCACTTCGGACTCTTTGGAGATATCCGCAGGGACGAAGATTCCACAACCACCGTCGCGGCGAATTTGCTCGACTACTTCTCGACCTTCCCTGGCATTCGTGTCCACCGCTACAACAGCCGCCCCTTCGCGCGCAAAACGGATAGCTGCGGCACGCCCGAGGCCGACAGCCGATCCGGTAGCAATCACTACTTTTCCCGAAAGTCGCATGAGATCCTTCCGCTCGAAATTCTTATGGTTTGCCGCGAGGGTTCGGACAATCGTCCCGGCCAATCGGCAGTGTAGACGCCGTGCGTGGTCCGACTCTCTGAGAATCAAGCAAACTTTTGTTGAACCAGCACGATTTTCCAACCGTCACTTGAAGAGATTTTGGCGGCTGCCGGAAAACCCTCCAATTGTTAGTGATATATCAGAACCAAGCCGTTATGCTACGCGTTATCTCTTTGCCGAATATCGATGGGGGAAAGCGTCGTGACAGATAGAAAACAGTGGCTGGTTCTAGGTATGGCTTTTCTGGCAACTGTCATCAACTATCTCGATCGTCAGACTCTCTCCGTGATGGCGCCACTACTGCTGGAGAAATTTCATATCTCGGCTGAGACATACTCGGACATCATCTTCGCGTTCATGTTGGCGTATACGGTGATGAATGGCGTCTCGGGTCGGCTTCTGGATCGCCTGGGGAGCAAGATCGGCTACGCGCTGACGATCGCATGGTGGTCCGCTGCGGAAGTTCTGCATGCTTTTTCGGGAGGAGCGCTCAGCTTGGGTGCTTTCCGATTCCTGCTTGGTTTAGGAGAAGCAGGTAACTATCCCGCCGGAGTGAAGCTGATCGCAGAATGGTTCCCGGCGGAAGAACGCTCCCTCGCGTCCGGTATCTTCAACAGCGGAGCATCGGTCGGAGCGATTCTTGCCCCACCACTGCTCGCGTGGATTGTCCTCAGTATGGGATGGAGAATGGCTTTTGTCGTTATTGGCCTGCTCGGCTTTGTCTGGTTGGCGGTCTGGATGGCTTTCTATCATGGACCACCGATGGTGAAGCCGGAAGCTCAGCCGGTTCCCCTCGAAATGCTGCTTCGGTCAAGGTTCCTGTGGCAGTTCACCTTATCCAAAGTCTTTAGCGATCCCGTCTGGTACTTTTACACATTCTGGTTCCCGCAGTATCTGAAAGTCGTCCACGGTTTCTCCCTGCGTCAAATCGGAGAGACCGCGTGGCTTCCCTTCTTCACCGCGGCCATTGGCAACCTTGCAGGCGGAGCGCTGTTCAGCAGGTTGCTGTCGTTCGGAGGAACGGTCGCAATTACGCGTCGAATCGCAATTCTCATCCTCTCCTCGTTGATGGTTTCGGCTATCTTCGTAGGACAAAGCCGAAACCCCGCGGAGTGCATCGCTCTGGTCTCGATTGCTACTTTTGGCTACTCCGGCGCATTAGCGAATTTGCTGGCGATTCCAGGGGATGTGTTTCCTGAGGGGGCAGTCGCCTCGATCTGGGGCTTCGCCAGCATGGGTTCCGGTTTCGGAGCTATGATCTTCAGTCTGGTAACCGGCTGGATCGTGGATCGGTATTCGTTCCCGCCAGCCTTCGTGCTTTTCGGCATCCTTCCGGTGATTTCTGCTTGGATCGTTTGGACTCTGCCCGGGAGAACGTCCCAAGCACCCGCGTCCTAGACGATGCGCATGGTCATCCCACCGTCGATGACAAAGTTCTCTCCAGTGATGAAGTCATTTTCGATCAGGGAAACGATCAAGGCTGCAACCTCCTCAGGCTTCCCTTCTCTGTGTAGCGGGATGCGATTCTGGATGTTGTTCTCCACCTGTTCACTGGTAAGAGAGGCCTGAAAGGGCGTGCGAATGATTCCCGGAGAGACGCAATTGACTCGAATATTCTGCTCACCAAGTTCGCGAGCCAGACCGCGCGCGAACTGGGGCAGCGCACCCTTGGCTACTCCATAGGCCAGAGCACCCATGCAACCGCGCATCCCTGCCGCCGAGCCCAACAGGATGATGGCTCCCCCACTCTGACGCGCCATATGCGGCGCGGCAGCCCGGGCGAGGTGGAAAACAGAGTGCACGTGAACCGCGAAAGCATTCATCCAGTTCTCGTCGCTGACGCCATAGAGTCCACCCGGCACGGCGCCCCCCGCCGAGTGCACAACAACATCAAGACGGCCGAAAGATTGAACGACTTCATCGACACAACTGCGGCAAGCTGCGGGATCAGCCACATCAGCTTTGAAGAAACGAAGGGTTGTGTCACAATCTTCAGGCGCACTGAAGGCTTCAGGTTTCCGGGTACCACTCGTTCTTGAAACGGTGGCGATGTGAGCGCCCCGACGCGCCAGGGAGAGAACTGTGGACGCACCAATGCCACTGTTGCCTCCCGTGACGAGGCAGACTTTTCCTTTTAGATCCATTCCCCCCACCGTGTGTCGAAAGAGATTCGAACGCGCCTCCTGATATATCAAACCAAGGGGCTAATGACAACATTTTTCTACCAACACCCACGATAATATCCAGTGGTTATGGCACATATGCCCAGATCGCAAGCGCAACGCACGGCTCACGGAGATCACTTATTGACATTTCAGTGATCGAGACGGTAACCTCGCTAGGTCCCAGCGCAGCGGCCTATGGATCGAAGAGAGTTTCTCGCGTCAACCACAGCGGCTTTAGCGGCCACATGGGCCCGTCCTGGTCTCGGGCAATTGTCGGAGCCTGCGCACGGGTTTCCCACGTCAGAACTGAAGAACACTCCTTATATCGAGAGCTCGCCCATTGCGAGCTACCACCCAGCCCCACCCAGTGCGTATGAAGCATTTCAGGACATGAAGTTCGGCATCCGGATTCACTGGGGCATCTATTCCATTTGGCATAGGGGCCCGGAGTCCTGGCCCTTCCTGGAAATGTCGTTTGCTGACCGGCAGGCCTACAACAGCCTATACAAGACATGGAATCCAGCCGGTTTCGATGCCAATGCATGGATGGATACCTTTCGCGACAGCGGCATGAAAATGTTCGCCTTCACCACCAAGCACCACGAGGGTTTCTCGATGTTCGACACCCACACCAGGGTAAAGAATCGGGCGAACTGGACGGCTGCTGGGGAGCCGAAGATTGAGTCTTGCGACCTGGCCTACTCCATCATGGAAACTCCTTTCTGCCGGGATGTCGTGAAGGAACTTTGCGATGCCGCGCATAAGCGGGATATAAAAATAGATCTTTATTTTTCCCACCCGGACTGGTATGACGCCGATTTTCGGCCTTACGTGGTACATCCACTGCAGGTACCATCCTCCGAAAAACTAATGGTGGCGACCGATCTGGAAAGGACGCGGCGCACCTACGGCGCGAACCCCGTGATTGTTCCCGATCCGACGGATGCCGAAGTAACGCGGATGATGGAGAGGCATCGCGCGCAGCTAGTCGAGCTGCTGACGAACTACGGAAAGATTGACATGATGTGTCTGGACATGTGGCTGGGACCACGCGTTTGGCCTGAGCTTCGTAAGACCATCATGAAGCTGCGCGAATTGCAGCCGCATGTGATGCTGCGTGATCGCGGCATCGGCAACTACGGGGACTACTACACTCCCGAGCGGGTGGTTCCCGGATCTAAAGAAGCTTCAGATAAGCCGTGGTTCTGTATCAGTCCACTCGGCACGGATTTTTCCTATGATCCTAACGGCTCCAACTACAAAGGAACAGAATGGATCGTGCAGAATCTTGTGGATACGGTTGCCAAAGGCGGCGGATTAATGATCGGCGTCGGTCCCAGCGCTCACGGTGAATTTCACCCGGAGGCGATCCGCCAGATGAAAGAAGCGGGCCGGTGGCTGAAGGTGAATGGCGAAGCGATCTATGCGACTCGTCCACGCAATGGCACTCATTGGTCAGAGGGCGACGCGGTTCGTTACTCGCGGTCGAAAGACCGCCGCTTTGCCTATGCCATTCTGACCAAATGGCCCGGGGAGCAAGTGACACTGAGCTCGGTACGCCCCAAAGCCAACTCGGAAGTGACGCTCCTGGGCTCGAAAGATGTGCTGCCATGGAAGTTCGATTCAGATCGTGGAACAACCGTCACCTTCCCGGCAAGTTTACAGTCAGCCTCCAACCGGCCATGCGAATATGCCTGGAGCTTGAAAATCCAGGCAACCGAAACTTAGTCGACATCACCGGCGGAGTTTTCCAAGAGTAATTTGGAGCCTAGTTATAGCCCGCAGCCGCGGAATCTTCGTACTGTACTGGAGCCTTTGCTTCCTTGGCCAGAGTGGCCACATCAATGAAAGCTGCCGTATGGCACGGACGCCAAGATGTCCGCATTGAAAGTGTAAGCGAACCGCCTGAGCCTCGTCCCGGTCAAGTGCAGGTCAAAGTGGCCTGGTGCGGTATTTGTGGGACCGATCTCCACGAGTACATGGGCGGACCACTTTATATTCCTCTCGAGCGGCCACATCCACTCACGGGCGTGCAGGCTCCGGTCATCATTGGTCATGAAATGTCGGGCGAGGTCACTGCTCTCGGCCAGGGCGTGGAGAACTTCGCCGTTGGCGACCGCATTGTCGCTTGTCCAATCATCGGTTGCGGCGAGTGCCGGTGGTGCCGGACGGGGTCTATGGCGCAGTGCAATCGAGTAGCCTTCCTGGGCACGTCTTGGACCGGCGGGGCGCTCGCTGAACGGCTCAACCTAAATGCCTATCAATGCTATCACCTGACGGATACGATCGGCGATGAGATGGGAGCGCTAGTCGAACCATTCTCGGCCGCGGTGCGAGCGGTCGCGCAAGCCCATCCGTCTCCGGACGACAATGTAGCCGTCGTCGGCGCAGGGCCAATCGGCCTAATGGCGGTGATGGCAGCGCGCATTTGCGGAGTTAAGAGTGTAGTCGCAGTCGAAACCGCGGAAAGACGTATCGAAACGGCGAGACTTTGTGGCGCAGATGAGGTCATCGATCCCAAACGCGAAGACGCGGAGACGCGCGCCCTCGAGCTTACCGGCGGTGAGGGCTTTGACCTCGTAGTGGAATGCGCAGGCCAGCCCGCTGCGGCCCTGCTTGCCGGCAAACTAACGCGCACACGCGGCCGCTTGGTAATCATGGGAGTTTTTGAAAAGCCGGCCGCCCTCGACCTCACCGATCTCGTCTTCCGAGAAAAAACTATCTCTGGAAGCATGAGTGGCTACGGGCTCTACGACCAGACTATCCGCATGATGACTGACTCACGTTTTCGCGGCGAGTTGCTCCTTACCGACCGCATTGGGCTCGATGACCTTGTTGGCAAGGGTTATCATGGCTTGCTCCATGAGAAAGATAAGCACGTAAAAATACTGGTGAGGCCGGAATAAGTGGGCTCCTCCACCAAGCTCGACCAAGAAAACAACTCGATGTTAATCGTTCGAAGGAAATCTCATGGATAAAATGGCCGACCCCACACGCCGCCGCTTCATGAAAGATTCTGTACTTGCGGGTACCGGCGTATTTGTCGCACGGGTGCCAGCACCGGAGCGAGCCGATGCAGACGATTCCCGAGGACAAAGTGCCGATGCAAGCGCCATGGGTCCGACAGGCGATAAAACTCTGCATAACGCCGTCGAAAACGAATTGGTCCGCATTGAATTGAACCCCGAAACTGGCGATATCACCGGCCTGTATAACAAGCGCACCGGAAAGCAGTACATCGCCGACAAAGAATATGCCAGAGCGTTCCGCCTGAACGTGCCATTTACTAAGCGCTTGACCGGGTATAACGCCGACTATTCGGCAAATTCACTCGATTCCTGGAAGCAAGCTAAACCTGCGATCACGAAACAGACCGATGCCAGCGGTCAGGTCATCACGGTGCGGTACTCCTCTTTGCAATCAGACGTTGGCAAATTCGAGATTGAGCTCAGCTACAGCATTCGCCTGCCTCATGATTCCGACGAAGCTATTTTCCAATTGGAGATGAGCAATCGTTCCTCGTATCGAATCAAGGAAATCTTTTTTCCGTGGATTTCCGGTGTGGGAGTGATCGAAAGCGAGCAAACCGACACTTTCGTTGCCCCGAACATGATTCGGTCACTCGCCGATATCCGGGAGTATCGCCAGGAAGGCAATTGGGAGGAATACCCATATGTTTTTGGTCCACCGGTTTGGCCGGACGGATACGGCCTGACGATGCCGTGGATGAATCATGGAGGCAGCAGCGAAGGCCTTTACTTTGCCAGCTTATGCCACCAGGGCACCTATCACATGCTTATGATTCAGGACTTCGGCGAAGAAGACCATCCGATTCTTGCCTTCGCTTGGGCCATCCCCTGCTATGTCGGCCCGGCAGGATCGTGGCGTAGTCCTGAAATGATTTTGAGCCTTCACACCGGGGACTGGCACACTGCGGCCGACAAGTATCGCGCGAGCCTTCGTGGTTGGTACAAAAAGCCTGACACTCCCCTGGAATTCAAGAAGGAGTTTGCCTCCTTTAACAGCTTTTTCGCCCACCGTGATTTTGGAGAAATCACGGAACTGGCTGCGGACATCCGGAAGTATCGGTTGCGCCATCTGGTGATGTGGAATTTTGGTGACTACTATCCCAATGTGATGGAAGAAGACGATCTTTCCGTTGATCCGCCCCGATTAGGCCTTTTCACATCCCAATGGGGAGGTCTTCCGAAGCTGAAAGCGGCCAACGATCAGGCACACTCGTTAGGAGTGAATACCGGCGTTATCTTCTCGCAACGTTTGTGGAACAAAGACACGTTGCGCCCGGAAACTCGGCAGTTGGCGGAACAGTGGGTACTGCGCAGAGAATCGGGAGATCCACAGGCGGAGTCATGGGATCACCAACATCTGGGAGCTTGTCAATGGAGCAATCAGCAGCCCTTCTTTGGACACCTCGACTACATCATGTGCAACGCGGTCAAAGATTGGCAGAACTTTGCCATCCACAATATCTCGGGTGTCCTGAATAAGGCTGGTTATTCCATGATGTTCTACGACCAGGCGGTGGAGAATAACTTGTGTTTCAGTCCCTCACACTCCCATCCGGATGTGAGCGCTCCCTGCATGGCGGCGCATGGGTTCTTGAAAACATTGAAGGAGACCATGCGGGAAAATGACCACGATGCAATATTGATTGGGGAAGGCTGCGAGGTGCTGGCCAGCCAGGTTTTGGATGCGGGTTGGGTGTGGAGAACTCCCTCCAACCCGGAAGTATTCCGTTACACGCTGCCGTGGACCATTGTTGCGTGCGCGATTGATGTGGACCGTGGCCTTGCCAACCAGTACTTCGTGCTCGGTCTTCATCTTGCGATCGTCGCCAAGGGAATCGAGAATGGCAAACAGTTGAGCGACTTTCCGGAATTTGCGCAGCACATAACACATCTCGCCAGTTTTCGCGACCGGGCGGTCGGCTATTTGGTTGATGGCACGTTCAAAGACGATTTGGGACTTCAGATCACAGGCGCATTTGGGAAGGTGTACGAAAATCAAGATGAGCTAGCTGTCATATTGGCCAATACCACAAACCAGCCAGTGAACGCCGTTTTCCAACTCGACTCCCAGCGCTATCACATCCAGAATCCGGGGTTTAATACGATTTCGTCAACCCAGCCCAACGAAAGCGGAAAGGCGGGGCATGTTGGGACGATGCTCAAAGCGGAGCGATCGCTTGGCGCATTCGAAGTGCTCGCGGTGGTATTCCGTCGGGAAGGTCACCCCGTCTAACGGCATCGCGTATCAGAACGCCGAACCTGAAGCGTCGAGTACCAATACCCAATCGCTGTCGCCGTCGTGATTCGTGCCCGGCGGCGTGAATTGCCGCGTTCCCCTGTTCGGGAATGCCCGCTCGGGAATCGCCGTGTAGGTTCCGTTGGTAGGATCAAACCAGGCCCCTTTGGCGCGGCCCTTTAAGCTCGCCATGTTCACAGTGATCGTACGCGATGTCGGAAGATAGGCTGATCGACAAAGGAGCCGTCATGCGTTTTAGCCGCGGTACAGAAATCGCTGTGGCTGACCCGAGTCTGCGAACTCGCCAAAAGTTCCAAGTCCGGCCGTAACAGCCGAATGATCCTGGTCGGGAACAAAATCGTACCAGGGCAAGGAAGAAAAGAAGTCTTTCCAGAGCTGATTGCTTTTACTCCCTCCGTGTCAATGTAGTGCTCCCATCCGGGCGAAAACGACCAAGTATAAAATTTCCATAAAACTGCCCGGTGCCACCGGTCAACATGGTCCAATACTCTTCGCGTCGAAGAGTTGAAGGCGTGCCATAGTCTCCCGGGTGGCCGACGTTCTCCTGATCGTAGTGTGCCTCGACCAGAAAGACGGGCGCTACGGGCTTCTGGTTGTAGCTGTGCAGATTCTGGATATAAGTTGGCGAGTAGGTATAAGTGCCGTTTAGATCAATGATCGGCACCCAGGTGGCATCGTCAAAGGAAGAGCTCGTATCGTAGTTCAGTTCGACTGATTGAAGCTGCTGCGGTGCTTCCGCCCTGATTCCTTTTGCCAGCGCCTGCTCCAGTGCGTCGTCCTTCGGATCCTTCCAGGTAACAAAATCGTTGCCACTGATCCAGGCGACGTTAGGAAAACCCTTGTAACGCTTTCCAAGATACTGCCCAAAGGATAAGCGGCGGTCAGGCCATTGTTGCGCAGCGTGGGAAGCCATCCATTGGTCTCCATAGGATCAAGAAAGACCAAGATGCCATGTTTTCCGGCCAGCATTACGATGTGGTCGAGACGGGTAAAGTAAGCCTCGTTCGGCTTGCACAGATCGTAGTGTTCGTAATCTTTCCGCCGGAAAGTATCCATTGAAGGGGAGAATTCCGTCAATGGTCCGTGCTATCTTGGTTGTCGGGGGAGTCGGGACCTGCACAAGTCACGTCAATCCATCCCATAGTGTTGAATCCATGCGCCTCGCGGTCGGCAAAATAACGATCTGCCTCTTCCTCGGTCAGCCGTGAAATCAGGTCTTGCGGAGTGTCCCCAACAATCAGGAACGGCTTGTCATTTCGGTCGACCAGATAACGGTGGTTCGCACTCACCTTAAGCGGATATGCGGGACTGACGTTTGCCGCGGCAGGCGGGGCACTCTCTTGCGCCATGCCCACGATTGGCGTGAGTAGCGATCCAGGTGCAATCAGCAGCATTGAAAATGCTAACCTGAGCGCATTCGGGACAAATTTCGTTTTCATTCTTTGGCCTTTGTCTACCGCTTAAAGTTTTGTGGCCCCTGGGCCAGCGTGGTCCGAAGCCTCCGACTCTAACTACGCGACACTAAGCTACCCCGGCCATCGCAGATGGCGGCGGAGAAACTCGAACGTTCCGACGCCGTGGATCGTGTGCGGTCCGTTGAACAACTCGATCTCTGTCCGATCACCGATGTTCATTTTGTCGTAAAACCGGCGTACGGGAGCATATTCATAAGCCACCTGTTCATCGACACTCACCGGATCGTCATGGCCGCGCTCGACCATGAACGGCCGCGGCGCCATTAAGTTGGCCAGATCGGAGTAGTTGACGACATTCGCGAAATTAAATTCATACATGTCATATTCGACGGTTAGCAGATAGCTCTGTGAGGCCAGCACTGTGGTCGTCTTCCACACCCATTCGTTGTAATCCGCCGAGCAGATGGATAACGCATAGCGATCCAGAAACGGCGGTACCCGCACCGCTGTCTTTCCCCCATAGGACAAGCCGTAGAAGCCAATCCGCTCAGGATCTACGAACGGTTGCCCGGCCAACCAATTCAGCAATTGTTCGTGCTGCCCCAGAATGAATGAAAATAGCGCCAGTTTCAGCGGATGCCCCAACCGCTGGATCATCCGGAAATCGTCATGGCCGATGTACGGATTCTGCGGAGCATAGGTCACGAACCCTTCCTCCGCCAGGCTCGCCGCGAAATGGTGATAGAAATGATCGTCAATCTTCGGATCCGCAACGTCCGTTGACCGGCCTTCCAGACCATGTTGGCAGACCACCACCGGACGGCGTTCGCCTGACTTTATGGCTTTGGGCACAAGCAAGATTCCGTAGGCGTATACCTCAGGCCATACATCCAGCATGACCTCGTATCCCGTGAACTTGGGCTCATCAAAGATCAGGCGCGTCCGCGCGTCCGGCGGCAGAGTGGGCGAGGGCAGACGGCCAATCACTTCATCCCAGATATAGTCACGATAGAACTTAGTCGTCTCTTCCCAGCGCTGCGGGCTGGAAGCGTCGGCTTTGCTCCAAAACTCTCTCCGCCGATCTGCCGATTTGCGAACGAGCGCCTGCGTGAAATCCACGAGCTGATCGAACTGACGTCGAAGCCGTGCGGTAGGATCGGAGTTACCGATATTGGTGAGCGGTTTACCTATGGGCAGCAGCGGACCGCTCGCATCAAGCGACCGCAAGAGTGCTTGCAATGAATTTTCCGAACCAGGCGAACCTCGGCCGTCCGCGCTGGCGACGAACTGCAGCTTTCTCTCGGCGTTTAATTTCGCAAAGAATGGACGGGTTCGTTCGATCTCTTTTCGCACGTTTTCCAGTGGCGGAGTAGTCAACTTCCCGTTGGGACAGGCATAATCCTGGCGCCCTTCAATCACGGGGGGCGGCCCGGAGATTTCAGGCCCATGACTCGCTTCCACGATAAGCGCTCGAGGCGCGATTAGACTGGCAAGCTCCGCATCCCCAAACTCGCGAGTCAATCCCCAAACATCGCGATAGATCGGTTCCTTCCAGACTTCACGCGTTTGAAAGTATCCACTTACGCAGGTTGTATCAATGCGCGTATCAATCGCGGCGCCGTAGAGCGCAAGTAATCCGCCTTCACCGTAACCCATGACTCCAATCGGCAGTCGCCGGTCAAGGTTTTCTTTTTCAAACCAATCCACAGCGGCCAATACCTTCTGTACTTCATACCCAATAATGTGCCGCCCTACTTCAAAGGCCATGCGACAAATCCACTCGCGATGCGGCATATTCGTCATCTGTATGCCGGGAATACCGGAGAAGGTGTCGTCGCGATTCATGATGACGGGCACAACGACTTGACATCCGTTTTCTGCCAGCCGTCGCGCGAACTGCGCCTGAGTGGAAATCCCGGGCGCCAGTCCCACCAGCATCTCCGGTGTGCAGTCGGCGTCGGGAATGGCCACCACGCGAGCTACAGCAGGTTTCTGCGGCTCCAGTAACAGACCTTCCGCTTCCAGCCCATTCGAATCGGGGGTTGCCGGCGCAAAGACGCGCCAACGCACGGTATATATCTTGTAATTTGGGCCACGGGCGATTTCGGCCGGATCCGAGGGTCCTCCTGCAAATTCGAGAAAAGCAGTAGATACCCGTTCGTCCATGACGCCAATCATCCGTCGCAGGCTCTGCCGGTTGGGCGCTACAGAACGTTCATAATTCTCGGGGGAGCTATAGTCTCGATTCCACTGGCGCTCTCGCTGTGTCGCCTGTAATTCCGTTTCATGCAGCAGGAAGTTACGAATTCGTTCCACCATCTGCAGGGCCAAATCGCCTTGCATGGTCAAAGGGACAGTTCCGGGCAAGACGGGTATCGCTGGCCCTGGTGGATTTAGGCTGGATGCCTGGTGACCCCCAGACGTGGCGGCCGCCAGAAGGGGCTGGATCAATGACTGGTTACCTAAACCAACGCTCAGCGTCGCGGTCGCGGAGCGATTTAGGAATTCTCTTCGATTCATATTGAGCTGCACTAGGGAAGTGTGGTGCGGTTTCGCGGTGGTCTTCGTTTACGGTGTTTACGGTGCCGCAGAGTGAATCGCGAAAATGATTCGGCTCCGCTGATGGTCATGCCCGAAGAACCCACAGCATGGACAACAGCAGAGCCGAGAACAATTCGCAACTCGATTACCAGTAGAACTTCACGGCAAATTGTATTTGCCGGGAGATATCGGCATAGGTGATGACCCCTGCGAGACTGGAGCCCACATTTGAGAACGGTCCGCCCAGGGAGGGATGGTTAAATGCATTGAACATTTCCGAGCGAAATTGCATGCGCACCGCTTCAGTAATGTTGAACCACTTCTCGAAAGCCAGATCCGAAAAGGCGTATCCAGGAGCGCGCAAATTGGAGAGGTACCGCGGAGCGTCTCCAAAGTCACCCGGAGTAGTTGGCACTACAAATGCGCACGGATTGTACCAAGCCGCCGGTGTGTGCAACGTGGTGGGACCTACGCATCCAGGATTGCCCGCGAGGTTACCCGGTTGATTCGGGTTGCCTACGATATTCGCATGCTGGTTTCCCCCGAACAGGGTCCCAGAATTGATACCATTTGCCTGCGGAGCGATGGGCGATCCCTCCTTAAAAGTGTTGATGGCCGAAAACTCCCAGCCGCCAAGCACTGCATTCTCCAGTCCGTTGAAGCCTGAGCCAAACTTCTGTCCCTTTCCGAACGGAAGGTTATAGATAAAGCTTACAACCGCGGAATTCGGGATGTCCCACTCATCCACGGACTTCTCCGCGCCCAAGTCATAACTGTTGCGCGTGATCGAGGTGTAGAAAATGTCGTTCCAACCTGGGTTTGCCGTGGCGTCATCCAGCCACTTCGCAAGCGTATAGCCGCCCGCCAACGTAAGATTCTTGGAGCGATGCGTGTACTTCAACTGCATCGAATCGAACAATGAAAATCCGACCGTTGGCATCAGGGCGGTCACATTGTCGCAAAATTGCGGCATGGGAAGCAGGAGCTGGTACTGCGGGATCGTTGCAGCCGACAGACCGCAGCTACTGCCCGCCATAGCCGCCTGACCGAAGAACGGGTTAGATACTAGGGTGGTGAGCTGCGCTTGGCTCATGGTTGTGAGATATGAGGGATTGAGCTCATTCAGATTGAGCCCATTCCCCACCATGAGATGGTTGACATGATTGCCAATATACGTGGCCTCAAACACATTAGCGGGCGAAGGCGAGTACTGCAGGCCAAAACTCCATTCCTCAACATAGGGTTGGCTGGTCTTGTGAAGAATTGACGTGATCGACTGCCCTACATCAGTCAGGCCTCCTTGCGAGTTTCCTAAAGCCGGCAGAATTCCATTCGGGAAGGGCGTGCTGAGATTGTAGCCTGGAGCGGGACTTATCCCGCCATCGAGGGAACCCACATAGCTGGTTCCCTGTGAGTACCCCGGATTCGAAGTCTCGATCCAACCATTCGTGGGATAGAAGATGCCAAACCCGCCGCGGGCGACAAGATTCCTCACGGGTTGGTAGGCAAACCCGAACCGGGGAGCAAAATTATGGTAATGAGTGTCGATAAGCCCCCGGTTGCTAGAGCTGTTATAGACGTACGCCCCATCATAGGTCGTCCCGTTGTTTAGCATTGCAGTGATCGGATTGACCACCGTCGGATCAAAATAGGCCTGGTGGTTATAACGCTCGGTCGGCCCGAGCATGAGATCGTAACGCAGCCCAAGATTGAGCGTCAGCTTCCTAGTCGCTTTCCAATCGTCCTGAATATACAAACCGTGAAAAACTTGGGTCTGCGCAGGCTGAGCCGTAATACCGGCACCACCGGAGACTGCATCTCCCAGCAAGAACGACGCAAAGGCATCGCCCGTACCGGCGGTTGGCGCCGATGGATCGGGACCACTGGTGAAACCCTGAGTAAAGCTGAAGCTCGGTTGGCCTACCCCCGCCGAATTAATCTGCCGAAATCCACCCATATACCCAAAGGAAAGGGTGTGGGTGCCAAACACCTTGGTGAGATCCGCGCTAAGGCTACCGATTTGATCAGGCGTGGAACCTTGGCTGGAGGCTCCCAAGGGCAAATAGGACGAAGTCAGCTGCCCGAGAAGCGGGTTAGTTTCCGCACTAAAATTGATTGCCGGGAACCGCGGAGTGATCGTATCTAGCTCTGACGGCAATCCGAGCGTGGAAGGCTTGAAGCCATCCCCTTCGCCAATGCTGGCCGAGACCCAGCGCTGAAATCCGACGTTTACGCTGCCCGTCAGAGTTGGACTGAACACTTGGCTGTAACCGAGAGCAAAACTATAGCGGTTGTTGGGACTTACTTGTCCCGGACCGCCCGGGTCACTGGCTCCATAAAGATTTCCGACACTGGTTTGCGTTTCCCATTTTTGTGTAAACCTGCCGAAGATTCGCGCAGTATCCGTAATGTTATGGTCAATGCGAATGGCAAGCTCGTTGTAGTCAATCGGAACTCCTGCAACCGCGTAGAAGTTGTTGAATACACCGGTACCGGTTGCTTTGGGGAAGTATTGCAGGAGATTCTGGGCAACCGGCGTAATCATGCTACTGAGATTGTTGCCCGCAATAGGATTGCGGATTTGCACAGTTGAACCAGCCGGAATAACGGTACTGCCTTCCGTAATGGGGCAGGTAGAAGTGACAGAAACGGGCACTGGATTATAAATTTGCCCCGGCATAATAGGGCGGCAGAGGGCATCGGTCCCAAGTGGGGAACCACCCACCAGCAAGGCAGACAAATCCCCAGACTTAAATGCGTCGGTAGGAGCCGTTCCCGATCGAGGCGAGGTATTGGCTGAGCGGTACCCTTCATACAAGACAAAGAAAAACGTCTTGTCCTTTCGGGTAGAAACCCCTGGAATATATAGTGGGCCTCCCTCACTTCCGCCAAACTGGTTCAGTCGTACGTTTGTCTTCGGCAGTCCGTTGTAGGCATTGAAATAGTAGTTGGCATCCAACGCGTCATTGCGAAAGAATTCAAAAGCGTCGCCATGGAACTTGTTGCCGCCGCTCTTGGTGATGACGTTGATGACATTGCCGGCGCTCAAGCCGTACTGCGCGGTGAACGAGTTGGACTGAATCTTGAATTCCTGTACGTCATCCACCGAAGGAACGAAAGCCACCAGACCGTCGCTCCATTCCGTATCCCAACCACCGTCTATCATGTAGGAGGACCACCCCAGAAACTGACCACCAAAAGTCAGGAAGGCAACAGCCTGGTCGTTGTTATCCAACCCTCCTCCCATATAGCCCTGATCAATATTTCTTACCGAGGAATCCAGAAAAGTTAAAAAAAACGGGTTGCGGTCATTCAGCGGCAATTCAACAATCTGCTTTCCCGAAATTTCTGACGCAACGTTCGGGTTGTCGGTGTTGAGCAATGGCACTTCACCAGTGACCTCGACCGTTTCCTGGGTACTCCCGACCGTGAGAGCCACATTCACGGTGGCGGCTTGGCCAACTTCAAGGGTGATCTTGTTCTGCTCGAACTTCTTGAAACCCGAGCCTTCGACCGTCAGACTGTAAACTGCCGGTGGCAAGAGAGTGAAGGAGTAGGTTCCGGAAGAATCAGTCGTGAATGCCCGGGTGAAATTCTGCCCCAAGTTGGACACTGTGACTTTCGCCCCGCCGACTCTCGCGCCCTGCGGGTCAGTAACGGTGCCCGACAAGGAGGCTGCGGATTGCAAATTCTGCCCAAACAGTGGCGAGGAGCAAAACGCAAGAAGCAGCCCCGCGAGGCCGGAGATCAAAATCATGCGCTTGCCAAATGAGAAATCGAAGAATCTAAGCATAGTGCTGCCTCCTGAATAGTCCGGAATCCCAGGCGAGTGGTCCTCCAACAATAGGGAACCTTCCTCGACGAAACTTGAAGCCGAAATTCCTGCGAATACCTCTAACGCCAGCTTTCTTCCTGCGCTTCCCGCCTTCCGCACCGCTAATTGACATTGCAGTAGAGACTGAATTGATATGTCAGTGGGCGGTACACTATCCCAGCATATTCGACAGTGTCAAGCAAATATTTTTTTATCCGACTGATAAAGCCAACCACATACGGGCAGCGCGGAAGACCCTGGGGCCAGACCGATTTCTAAATTGCGGACCATAATGTGCCCTAGGCACCGCACTCCTTGCTGCAAGCTCCGCTTTGAACCCTCTTATTGCTGGCGCTTGGGTCAAACTTGAACGCTTTCGCCCGGGGGAGAATCATGTGTGCAAACGTCGCGCCGATTTGCCGGAGCCCACTTTTAAATTGACATTCCAATTAGAAACCAATTTAAATGCTTGGGTGGCGACCGTCAGAGTGACCAAGATCAGCGCAGAGCCTCCCACGTCTCTTTCGAACAAAGCATATTTTCTGATTCGTGAACGCATTCTTCGCGGCGAACTGAAGCCGGGAGATGTTATGTCTGGCCGGCGGCTGGCGGAAGAATTCAAAATGAGTCTTCTGCCGGTCTCCCAAGCGCTGCGGCAACTGGAAAGTGACAAATTGGTCGAGAGTCGGCCCCGCGCCGGAACCCGAGTGCGCATCCCGCAGCCGGACGAGGTACGCGGACGCTGCGTTGTGCGGGAGGCCCTCGAGGCTCAGTCGGCCCGCCTGTGCTGTGCGCGCGCTTCGGTGAAAGAGCGGCTTGACCTGGTGCGCAACGCCAAGCAACTCGACATCCTGTATGACCGCCTGGGAAATGACGGTGATTCTGAGCTGCAATACGTGGTTCACGCGCATCATTTCGACCTCCATATGCGCATTGCCGAGTACTCCCACTGCCCGGAACTGAAAGAGGCTATCGAAATGAACCAGGTTTTGATTTACAACTGGTTCTTTGACCTCGCCGCGAACCGGCGGTTACTTCCGTCCGGGTTTCACACCCGTTTGCTGCAAGCCGTAACTGGATCCGATCCGCTTGCCGCCGACAAAGCAATGCGCGCCCATGTGCAGTACGGCATTCCAGCGACGCTTCAGCAGATCCCGCAAACGGCGAATGAATGGCGTCTGCGGCGCACCACAGATGGAACCAACGGGTCAGCGTCCGCGCCGCCGTTAGGGAAAAAGAAGTAGATGCTTTGCCCGAAGACATCATCCTGGTATTTGCCGCACCTTAAGGTGAAAGTGCCCCACATACTCCACCATGCGGGTGGGGCCAAAACTAAACATGAGCACGCCAAACATATAAGCGATGGCAACCCCGGTCTCTTACAATCAAGCAAACTTTTGTTGAAGCAGTACGATTCACCGGGCCGACCGGCAGAGTTTTTCAAGATGGATTCGTAGAATTCTTATAGCCAGCCTTCTATTTGAGTGGAAGTATTGGCCGTTATTGTTGGATTGGTACTTCGGGTCCGACGTGGAGGTCTTCTACGAAGCTGAGCGGGCGATCTGCACTGGTGACTGGTGCGGCATCGGGGATATCCCGTGCGGTGGCAATGCGATTTGCCGTCGAGGGTGCGGGCGTCATGGTTGCCGACAGCAATGTCTCTAGCGGTGTGGAAACGGTTGCGCAAATTCGTGCCACCGGCGGAAAGGCTAGCTTTTTTGAACTCAACCTAACGCAGCCGGCGCAGATCAAGAGCGCCGTGCGGACAACAATTGCCGTGCTAGGTGGTGTCCATATCCTATTCAACGGCGCCGGTATCCTCGTGTATGGAACGGTGCTTGAGACTGCGGAAGATGCCTGGGCAGAAATGATGGCTGTAAATCTCACCGGCACCTATCTCTGCTGCCGGGAGGTACTACCTCATATGATTGCGCAGGGGCAGGGATCAATCATCAACGTCGCTTCGACGACGGGATCTCATGACGCCTGTGCCCGCGCGGCAGCCTATGTGGCTTCGAAAGGCGGCGTAACCTTGCTCACGCGCGCCATGGCCATTGATCACGCAAAGCAGGGGATTCGCGTAAACGCACTCTGCCCTGGCCCCACAGACACGGCCATGTTGCGCAAAGCAAAGACGCCCGACGAACTCGATGCTTTTGCCAAAACGCTGCCGATGGGCCGGTTGGGACAACCGGAGGAACTAGCCCGGGCTGCGGTATTTTTGGCTTCGGACGATGCTTCCTTTATTACCGGGGCCCTGTTGCATGTTGACGGTGGCCAGACAGCGGAGGTTTGAAGTGACGGATCAAAAACGGACTTGGCAGCGGCTAGAGCGCACTTGAGGAAAACCCAGCGTTCTGGGTCAGAAGAGGAGTTCGCGTTTGGGCGTAGCGTGCATCACGACACCGGCCTTGCTGGTTGATCTCGACGCCATGGAATTCAATCTGCGGCGGATGGCTGATTTTTTTGCGGACAAACCCTGCAAATTGCGCCCGCACTTTAAGAACCACAAAGCTCCGTTGCTGGCATGGAAGCAACTTCGTGCTGGGGCGATCGGCATGACATGTGCCACCCTGCGGGAAGCGGAGATACTAGTTCATCACGGGGTGGACAATGTTTTAATCGCGAACGAAATTGCTGGCGATTTGAAGGCCGAACGCCTCGCCGAGCTTTCCCGACAGGCCTCAGTTGTCGTGGCCGTCGACAATTGCAGCAGTATAAGAGATCTTGCACGGGCGCAACGGAACCGCGGCTCGCAAATCCAAGTCGTTGTGGATATCGACATCGGTTTGTTACGGTGTGGTGTTCAGCCGGGCGAGGCCGCTCTCAAACTGGCCGAGTGCGCGGCCGGTGAAGGACTTAAGGTGTGCGGGGTTATGGGATACGACGGTCACTTCCAAGTAATGCCGCCGAGCCCAGAACGGGACCAACTAGTACGCGCCGGTAGCAAGTCGCTGGTAGATTCAGCAGCTCTGCCTCGAGGCAGCAGGGATCGCGGTTTCGATCGTTTCCACAGGGGGCACTGGCACTTACGCGGTTTCAGGGGCCCATGCCGGCATCACCGACATCCAGGCTGGTTCTTATCTGCTCATGGATACGATATATGTCGAACGAGGTGCGCCCTTCCACCGTTCTCTTACGGTTCTGACCACCGTCGTCAGCACCCGTGGCGCGGGGCATGCCGTGATCGACTGCGGCGTGAAGGCAATTAGCGGAGAACGGGGCCTGGCCGCGGTCAAGGACATGCCAGGCGCCCGCCTTACCGCATTGCACGCGGAGCACGGGCTGCTAGAACTTTCAGGCGACTTGCAAAGTCCATTGCAGATCGGACAGAAAATTGAATTGTGGGTACGTTACAGCGACGCAACCGTAAATTTACATTCTTGTTTGTATGGGGTTCGCCATGGGAAGCTCGAAGAAGTATTCCAAATTGAGCATTGAGGTCGGGAAGCAGAACGGTTCCAGCAACGGGCAGCCAACCTCCCATTCCATGAGGAAGTCCGGTCGCGTGTATGTTCCCAGGAAGTCCTGCAAAGATCACTTCAGTCTCGTGGAACCTCAAATCAATGCTGAGGGAATCCACAAATGGTCCTTCGATGACGCATGTCCCGTAGATGTGCAATTCATGATCGAAGATGGGCGGCAGAATGTGCGGATGAACCGCCACGGTTATTTCGAGGTTCTCTACCTGTGTTCGGGCTCTGCCTACTGCCATATTCAGGATCGGCTTCTGCCCTTCAATGAAGGGGATTTGGCGGTTATCGGCAGCACGTTATACCACCGGATCGAATGCCGGACTACCTTTCCGGTAACCATCTGTGCCATGTTCTTTGAGCCTGACCTGATCCGCTGCGATGGCGCCAGCGACAGCGCGGACTACCTGACGCCGTTCCTTCTCCAGGATTCGGAGTTTCCGCACGTTGTGCCCGCCAAGACTCGGGTTCCGCAACAGGCTTTGGAGATGATGCTGCGTATTCATTCGGAACTGCCGGCATCCTCGGCCAGATCCCGGCTTGCATTGCGGACATATTTGAAGATGCTTCTCATTCTTTTAGTGAAACAGTACGCACCCTACACCGGGACAGTGGAGATTTTTCAGCGTCAACAGCGTGCCCTCGACCGGCTGCGACCGCTCTTTCGCTACCTGGGAGAGAATTGCGGAGATACCATTCAGGTTCGGGAAGCGGCGCGCATCTGTGGCATGAGCGAGTCGCACTTTATGAGCTTCTTTAAGCAGGTCACCGGTTCGTCTTTCATGAAATATCTCAATCATTACCGAGTAGAACGGGCTCAGGCTCTGCTTACCAGCACGGACGAATCGATGGCGACCATCAGCCAGGAAGTGGGCTTTTGTGACCAGAGTTACTTCGGCACCGTCTTCCGCAAAATTGTTGGCACTACACCGGCGGCGTATCGCCGGCGCTTGGCAGGCAATACTGTCGCGACGAGTTCGACGCACGCTCCAGCACAGTTGCTGCACTCGAACCGGCAGCTCCCAACCGTTTCGGTCGGGAGCATTCACAAGGTTTCCTGAGATCAGCGATGCACTCCTCCCAGAAATACACGGAAGGATCCCGTTCTGGTCTGATCACCAGATGCTGAACGGGCCGATCGATTGCTGACGCGGGATAAACCCGAGTGCCAGATCCGGTTCACAACGGACCGGCTCGCTTCAAAACTGCGGCCTAAAGTTCAGCCCTGCACGAGCCGATGGCTTGGGAATGGACCTCCCCGTCAGTCTCAAAGCTGTTACTTTCCAAATTTTCTTCTTGGGTTGCATCAGCCTGGCACCCCCTTGCATCTGTTTGGCGCAGGATGCAACGGCTGGAATGACCTCACCCGCGAACGCCGTCACTGTTGAGGAATTCCAGCAGCTCAAGCGCCAGTTGGAGCAACAGCGCGCTCAAATCGCACAGCAACAGGCGGAGATCAGACAACTCGAGCAACGGATCACAGGCGATGGCGCTTCGCCAAGTCCGGTCGCGGAAAAGTTGGCGGGATCATCTGCGACGGTCTCGACTCCGCCAGAGTTGGCGGGTTCCGCGACGGTGGCGAAATCGAAAACGGAGGGTCCTTCTGCGATTCAATACAAAGGATTAACGTTGACGCCCGGCGGCTTCGTGACGGCCGACGCGGTTTTCCGCACTCGCAACGAGAATGCCGATGTCGGCAGCAACTTTGGCTCGACTCCATTCGGAGGAACGGCCAACGCAAATCTCACCGAGTTTCGCGCGACCGCGCGCGCAAGCCGTCTTTGGCTGATGGGCCAAGGCATGGCAGGCAACACGCGGCTCACCGCCTACTATGAAGTGGATTTTCTCGGACAGGCGCCGACTGCGAACCAGGTAGAGACGAATAGCTTCAATCCACGGCAGCGTCAGTTATGGGCGCAGGCTGACTTTAGCAATGCCCTCACCCTGACCGCTGGGCAGGACTGGAGCCTGCTCACCACCGACCGCAAGGGCATCGCAACCCGCGCCGAATTCATTCCCAATACGCTGGATGCTTCTTATGTGGTGGGATACAACTACGTGCGGCAAACTGCCTTCCGTGTCACCGAGAACTTCAACGACAGAATTTGGGCGGCATTCGAAGTTGCGAATCCGGAGACCGCGCAACCCAATGCCAGCTTTGTACCGGCCAATCTGTTTGGGTTCAACAATAGCGCCAACGCCGCATCTCCCAACGGCTTTACGCTCAATTTTCTGAGCGGCAGCGCGAACGGTCTTTCCACCAACCTGGCGCCCGACTTGATCGGGAAAGTCGCCTGGGAACCTGGCTGGGGACACTATGAGTTCAAGGCTCTGGGCCGATTCTTTCGCGACCGCATCAGCGGTAACACTAACGTCAGCTACGGCGGCGGACTCGGTGCGGCCGCAATTCTGCCTATTATTCCCAAGAAGATAGACGTCATCGTAGAAGGGCTGGCCGGCAATGGAATTGGCCGCTACGCCACCGCTTTGGGAGCTGATGTAACCCTCCGCCCCGATGGCTGGATTATCCCGATTCACGCAGTGCACGCGATGGCGGGCGTGGAATTTCATCCGCTGCCGAAACTCGACGCTTATCTTTATGGTGGCAACGAATACTACGGCAAGGCGGCGTATGTAAGTCCAACCAATCCGGCGAACCCCGCCGGTTACGGTTCACCGCTGGTCATCAATACCAATTGCGAAGTGGAGGTGGTGCCCACAGGTGGCGTGGCTTGTGGCGCACAGAACCGGGACGTCTGGGAAGCGAGCGCAGGCATGTGGTATCGCTTCTACAAGGGCTCCTTCGGCACATTCCAGTATGGCTGGCAGTACGAGTATCTGCACCGCTCTACGTGGTCCGGCACCGGTGGCGCTCCGGCGGGCTTGGATAGCGTCGCACTGACCTCTTTGCGCTTTCTGCTTCCTTAGCGTGGCGCAACTCTAGTGTGCGGCGCAGAAGCCGGAAACGCCTTGAATCCTCTCCACCGTCATTTCGCGGGCTGGCTTTGCTGCGGATGCTTCATCGTCCTGCGCAACCATCGGAAGCAGGTTCCCGCGCACTTTCACACGTTGACCGGCGTGCTGAGCCAGCATGTCGCTTGAGCTGGCCGTCAGATAAATGACGTCGCTCGGCTTCACCACCAGCCTGTACTCATTCCCCTCCCGTGATATGCACCCTTCTAGAGTGCGATGAACGCGAGGGTTTTGCGCCTGCAGTACATCGGCCCGTGGATGCGAGCTTTCGGCAACGTTCCCGGAAGCAACCTGAGCCATCATTCCCAAAGTGGAAAACGAAAACAACAAACCAGCCAAAACTGCGCGATACTTCTGCATGGTTCCTCCTGCCACGATTTGTGGCTCTTGAACCTGCATGTGCAATTCTAGTCCCATCGAAGTCCTGGATGCGGACCCTTGTTTGCTTGACTTTCTACGTGCCTGCGCGCCATCCCATTGCGCTTGGGCGAAGAAACTTGCACAGCCATGGAACTTCGCGAGCCCCCAGATAAACAGCTCGAAGAATTTTTTCCCGAAATGGGAAATTTCGATCGCATGTACGCCGAGCTTCCTCGGAAGAAACACGTGCTAGGAACGCAAATGACCGTTGAGCCGCCGGGCCGGCTCTTGGTTCTTAGGGTTCCGGCAAGCAATGCGTATCTTCGAGTTTGAGCCATCATCTCCCGCCTATTCCGATTTTCAGCCCCTTGATACCGAGACACTTCCCTAAAGTCCGTTTTTTTCCTGCCGATGACATAACTGCCTGGCCGTCGCGAGTCTCGTGGTGGACCGGGCTCGGGTGTGCCACGCTTTTCCGCATTTGAATTCTAGTGAGGACTTTCTCATGACCTGGTTCACTAACTTGAAGATCGCGAAGAAACTGGGCCTGGGATTCGGGCTTGTTCTAGCACTCATGGCTGCGTTGGGAATCCTGGCAATCGTTGAACTTGCATCTCTCAACAACTCCACGGTGCAGCTTGGCACCAATTGGATGCCAAGCATCCGCCATGTTGGAGAACTCAGATTTGACTCTGCCAAGTTCCGGCGATACGAACTCAACTACATCATCACTTCAGACAAAGCCAAGGCCGAGGCGAAATTGGATGAAACTGCTGGTCTCATTGCAGAGGATGAGAGAAAGTATGAACTAGAGATCTCCAGTGACGAGGAACGGAAACTCTATGAGGGCTACAAGGCTGCCTGGGACAAATATTTGGCGAATCAGAAACAGGTCCTGGAACTATCTCGACAGAACAAGACTGAGGAGGCAACGAAGTTGAGCGTAAACGCCAGCCTGGACGCATTTAATGCGGCCGACAAGTATTTGGCGGACGACGTAGAACTCAACAACCGCGGAGGAGAGAACGAGACAAAGCTCGGGGCGGAGGTCTACTCCGCCGGACGTTACTGGGTGATTGGGCTACTGACCGTCGCGACTCTTCTCGGGATAATCGTCGCGACCGCGATCGCTCGCTCCATCTCAGCCGCGGCCAGCAAGATGTTGACCATGATCGAAGAGCTGGCCAACAACAATCTGGCCATCGCTGACATGGAGACGACTGAAGATGAAATCGGCCAGGCGGGACTGGCGCTCAACAAGATGAAAAACAATCTGCGTGAGATGATGCATTCCATCGCCGCGACTGCCCAGCATGTGGCCAGCGCGAGCGAGGAGCTTTCTTCCTCCGCCACGCTTCAGGCTCAAGGCGCTGAGACCCAGAATAACCAGACGACCCAGGTCGCCACCGCCATGCAGGAGATGTCCTCCACCGTCCTGCAGGTCTCCGAAAACTCCAACAAGGCTGCCGAGGCCTCCCGCCAGGCAGCCGAGACCGCCCGCGAGGGCGGGTCCATTGTCGATGAAACCTTAAACAAAATGCGCGTCATCTCTGACTCGGTCAGCGGAACCGCCAAGAAAATGGAAGAGCTGGGCAAGAGTTCCGACCAGATTGGCCGCATCGCCGGCGTCATCGACGACATCGCCGATCAGACCAACCTGCTGGCGCTCAACGCCGCCATCGAAGCTGCCCGCGCCGGCGAGCAGGGCCGCGGCTTCGCCGTCGTCGCCGACGAAGTTCGCAAGCTCGCCGAACGCACCACCACCGCCACTAAAGAAATCGCCCAGATGATCAAGAACATTCAGGACGAAACCAAAACCGCCGTGGTCGCCATGGAGGCCGGCACCAAGCAGGTGGAAGACGGCGTACAGTCCACCTCCCGCGCCGGCGATTCGCTGAAGCAGATCATCCACATGTCCGAGCAGGTCGGCGAAATGATCACCCACATCGCCACGGCAGCCACCCAGCAGTCTTCGGCCAGCGAGGAGATCAACAACAACATGGAACAAATCTCCAAGCTGGTGAAGGAATCAGCCGACGGCGCACAGCAATCAGCCAAGGCTTGCCAGGATCTTTCCGGTCTCGCTCTCGATCTGCAGACCATGGTCGGCAAATTCAACCTCGGCAATGAGAACAGCCGCAGTGACCGGCGCAATCGATCCGAACCGTCAATGTCACTAAATGCCGATGCGCCTAAAAACAGGGCCTTCGCGGCAGGCGCGCACTAGAAGTCGGCAGAATATGTTCAAGAGTATAAGGTTAACCGGAAAAATCGTCGGCTCGATTGTGATCACACTCGTGGTCGCATCAGGAATTAGTTTTTGGGTCACACAACGCCGGGTGAACGAGCGGGCAGAGGAGGCCTTTCGCGACAAAGTCCGGCAGATCACGGGCATGGCGACAGCAACCCGGACATGGTTCTCGGCCAATATCGAAACCCTGGTCCCGAACAAGAATTTCAAGCACCTGAACCAGGTCCCTGTCGTGGTGGCCTGGAGTGTCGCTCAACAATATGCCGATCAACAGGGAATGTCGTTCAAAACGCCATCTCTTCATCCCCGGGACCCGAAAAATCAGCCCGATGAATTCGAGCGCCGTGCTCTGGAAGCATTCCAGACAGACCCTTCCTTGAAGGAATACTCGGAACGCCTGGTTGAGGACGGAAAAGATGTAATGCGCTACGCTCAGCCGGTCCGCCTGACTCAAGACTGCCTGCTGTGCCATGGCGATCCGGCCGGGCATAAGGATCCCTTCGGCTACGCGAAAGAAGGCATGAAAGCGGGAGACTTGCGCGGAGCGTTTAGCGTCCGCGCCTCGACCGAAGGCCTGGTGCAAACCGCACGCTCCAACTTTTTCGTCCTGCTCTTAACGACCGCGCTCTCAGTCTTCGCGGCCGCAGGGGTGGTTTTCTTTCTCGTTCGCAAGCTGGTGATCAGACCTCTGGCAGCCTCTCTGGGCATGGCGAGTCAGATTGC
Source organism: uncultured Acidobacteriaceae bacterium (assembly GCA_963697035.1). Lineage (GTDB taxonomy): Bacteria > Acidobacteriota > Terriglobia > Terriglobales > Acidobacteriaceae > PALSA-270. The sequence continues at coordinate 172,946 of CAVOMN010000008.1, forward strand.
AGCGAATGATCTCGCCTCAGACGACCTTTCGGTCCTCTATGAGGATGAAATTGGCGAGGTCACGATGGCGCTTAACCAGATGAAGAACAATTTGCGCACTATCGTGCAGATCCATTGCCGGGACCGCCGAGCACGTGGCCAGCGCCAGCGAAGAGACTCTCGTCCTCTGCGCCTCCCAACAGGCTCAAGGCGCTGAAACCCAGAAGAACCAGACGACGCCAGGTCGCCACCGCCATGCAGGAGATGTCCTCCACCGTCCTGCAGGTCTCCGAAAACTCCAACAAGGCTGCCGAGGCCTCCCGCCAGGCCGCCGAGACCGCCCGCGAGGGCGGGTCCATCGTGGATGAAACCTTGAACAAGATGCGCGTCATCGCCGACTCGGTCAGCGGCACCGCCAAGAAAATGGAAGAACTGGGCAAGAGTTCCGACCAGATTGGCCGCATCGCCGGCGTCATCGACGACATCGCCGACCAGACCAACCTGCTGGCGCTGAACGCCGCCATCGAAGCCGCCCGCGCCGGCGAGCAGGGCCGCGGCTTCGCCGTCGTCGCCGACGAAGTTCGCAAGCTCGCCGAACGCACCACCACCGCCACTAAAGAAATCGCCCAGATGATCAAGAACATTCAGGACGAAACCAAAACCGCCGTGGTCGCCATGGAGGCCGGCACCAAGCAAGTGGAAGACGGAGTACAGTCCACCTCCCGCGCTGGCGATTCGCTGAAGCAGATCATCCACATGTCCGAGCAGGTGGGTGAAATGATCACCCACATCGCCACGGCAGCCACCGAGCAGTCTTCGGCCAGCGAGGAGATCAACAACAACATGGAACAGATTTCCAGGCTGGTGAAGGAATCAGCCGACGGCGCACAGCAATCAGCCAAGGCCTGCCAGGACCTTTCCGGCCTCGCCCTCGATCTGCAGAACATGGTCGGCAAATTCAACCTCGGCAACGGACACAAAGAGCCGGCCCGAAGCCACGCACTCGGCGGCAGATCTGTCAGCCGTCACGGAGACCGTGAGGAATCCGTCAAAGCGTTTTCGGCTGGCGCGCACTAGGGAAGGCATATTCAAGGAGGCAGCAAATGGAAACGCAAACGACAGCCAATGAGAGCTCCGCCAATAACATGGCCAGTCTCCACAGCGGGGGAGGCGGCCATGGTGAATTGCTGCAATTGGTGAGCTTTCATATCGCCGGCGAGGAGTTCGGTTTGGACATTCTGCGGGTGCAGGAAATCATCCGGATTCAGCAGCTAACACGGGTGCCCAACTCTCCGGATTTCGTGGATGGCGTTATCAATCTGCGAGGCAAGGTCATCCCGGTAATTGCGCTGCGCCGGCGCTTCGGGCTGGAAGAACTCGCGCACGACAAACAGACCCGCATTGTGGTCATCGAAGTCAGGGGAACGGTGCTGGGTTTCATCGTGGACTCCGTCTCCGAGGTTTTGCGCATTCCTGCAGATACCGTCGAACCGCCGCCTCGTTTGGGCAAAGTCGAGCGCGAATATGTTTCGGGAGTGGGCAAACTGGACAACCGATTACTCATCCTGCTCGATGTGGACCGGCTGATGAGTGATGCCGACGATCTAGCTTCCGCCGTGGCCTGAGCCTGGCGGACGATTTGGGCAAACAAAGGAGCCCCCGTCCCGTGGAGAATGAGTTCCTACAAGACCCAACCCTGATTCAGGAGTTCCTGGTGGAATCGGAGGAACTGCTGCAGCGCATGGATCAGGACATGGTCACGCTGGAAACGACTCCGAACGATGCGGACCTGTTGAACCGAATCTTCCGGGCTCTGCACACCATCAAGGGCACCTCGGGATTTCTGGGCTTCGAACCGATCGTGCGCCTCAGCCATCGCGCCGAGGATGTGCTCAACGAACTTCGCAAGGGAGAGCTGCAACTTACCCAGCGCATGATGGACGCTCTTCTGAAGTCGCGGGATCAACTTGGCACCATGCTGTCTGATATCCGTCAAGGCGGACTCCGCGAATACACCATTGATTCTCTGGTGGCGGAGCTCGAGGCGGTCCGCAAGCCCGGTGAAATTAAGGAACGCCTCGGCGAGATACTGGTCGCCGAAGGAGTGATCGAGCCTGGCGCTCTCGAAGGGGCGCTGCAGGAGCAAGCCAGAACTTCCCCGCAGCAAAAACTTGGCGAGTTGTTGGTAGAGAACAAAATAGCCTCTCCGGCTGACGTCGGCAACGCGCTCATCCGCCAGGCTCAAACCGAATCCTCCCCTGGAACCGCAGGCGCGCAAACCATGCGCGTTGACGTCCGCAAGCTTGATGAATTGATCAACTTGGTTGGTGAACTGGTGCTGGAACGCAATCGCCTGGTCCGCATCACCAGTGACCTAAGCCTAGGACGGCTGACCGGAGAAGATCTCTACGCGGCCCTCAGCCGTAACAGTGCCCGGCTGAGCTTCATCACCGAGGAGTTGCAGACAGCCGGATTGAAAACCCGCATGGTACCGATTGACGCGGTCTTTCGCAAGTTTCCGCGGCTGGTACGCGATGTGGCCCACAGCCTGCAGAAAGAAGTCGATCTGAGGGTTGTTGGCCAGGACACCGAACTCGACAAGACCATGGTCGAACTGATCGGCGATCCTCTGGTTCACCTCGTACGCAATTCACTGGATCACGGTCTCGAACTTCCAGACGCGCGCGCAGCCGCCGGAAAGCCACGCCAGGGCATGATCCATCTGGAAGCCCAGCAGGAAGGCGACCACATTGTCATTACGGTCGCCGACGACGGCGCCGGGATTGATCCCGAGCGAGTCCTGCGCAAAGCTCTCGAGCAAGGCCTGGTCACGGCCGAACGCGCCCGCACACTCACTCCACGAGAGATTCTGGATTTCATTTTTCTTCCGGGCTTCAGCACGGTCGAAAAAGCTACCGACCTTTCGGGCCGCGGGGTGGGCATGGATGTGGTCCGGTCGAATCTGAAGCGCATGAATGGGACTATCGAACTCGATAGCGTTCTCGGCAAAGGCACCACCATCCGCCTGCGCTTGCCGCTCACTTTAGCCATCCTGCCAGTTTTGCTGGTGCAGGTCGCCGACGAAATCTACGGTCTGCCCTTGCGCTCCGTCGTCGAAACCACCCAGGTGCAGGATGATGAACTCCACCACGTGGAAGGGCTCGAAGTTCTTCGTTTGCGGGGGAAGACTCTGCCTCTGCTGCGGCTGGGGCATATGTTCGCCACCAAGCGGGTTGGAGCATGAAAATAATGGCCAAAAGGTGGTGGTCCTCGCCGTCGGCGACAAGCAGATTGCGTCTGCTGGTGGATCATCTGATTGGCCAGGAATCGACCGTTATCAAGCCTCTGGGGTCGTATCTCCACAACTGCGCCAGCATTGCCGGCGCCACCATCAGCGGCGATGGCCGGGTACGTCTGGTGCTCGACCCGGCAGGACTGCTGGCCTCAGCCCAAAGCCCCATGCCACATGGAAGCGTGCAATGACGACTCCATTCTCCACCTCGCCGCGGACCGCGGAAATTGCCAGGACCTCCGAGCCCTCACCTGGTTCTGATTCGCGACCTCGTTTATCAAGTTGCAGGCATTTTTCAACCCGATAACAAGATGCGTTTTCTCGAGGACCGCTGTGCCAAACGCATGCAGGTTCTGGCTGTGAGCACGCTGCGCGAATACTACGAATGCCTCACCATCAAGCCCATCCGGCAGGCCGAAATGGTGAGCTTGCTCAATGAGATCACGGTTGGAGAAACCTGTTTCTTCCGCAACCAACCCCAACTCGATGCCTTACGCAACGTAGTTTTGCCTAAAATCATTGAGGCTCGATCCAAACTATCGTTGCGCCATTTGCGCATCTGGAGCGCCGGCTGCTCCACCGGCGAAGAACCGTACACCTTGAGCATGATGATGCTGGAGGAAATCGCCGGAAAACTAAAAGGATGGACTTTCGAAATCCTGGCCACGGATTTAAACGAACGTTCCATCGCCCACTGCAAACGTGGCGCCTACGGCGACTACAGCACCCGGAATCTCACCCCTTACTTTAAGCAGAAATACTTTATTGCCCGTGGCGACGAATTACTCGTCAATCCCGAAGTCAAGTTAAAAGTGAATTTCAATCGCGTTAATTTGCTGGACAACGCCCGCATGGCCTTTATGAAGGGCATTGATGTTGTTCTCTGCTGCAACGTTCTGATTTATTTCGACGCCACCTCCAAGCAGCGAGTTATCCAGCACTTCTATAACAACCTTCTGCCTCACGGATACCTGTTCCTCGGCCATTCCGAATCGCTCTATGGCATCAGCGAAGACTTCCGTCTGGTGCACCTGCCTTCGGCGACCGCATACGTTCGGGCTGAAAAGAGGCAGACTAGCCCCGCAGGTGAAGATATGAGCGAACAGCCAAACGAAATGCTGCGTAAGCGTCTCGAAGGGCTGGAGCAAATGCCCACCATTCCGGTGATTCTGGCTCCACTGCTCAAGTATTTGGATCAGCCTTTGGAACAACTCGACATGCAGCAGGTCGTGGATCTCATCTCGCAGGACAAATCCCTCGCCGCGCAGTGCCTGCACATGGCAAATTCTCCTATCTTTGGCCGCTGGCAGACCGTGGATAGCGTACGCAGTGCCGTGGTCGCCCTGGGACTGCAACGCATGCGCGATATTGCCGTGTCCTGCTCGGTGATCAAAATTTCTCCCAAAGATAAAACGCAGCATGGACCCCGTGGTGTTTTGGGAGCATTCGCTCGGGTGCGCCTTGGTCTGCCGCCAGTTTGCCCGCAAGATCGGATTTGCTGATCCCAGCAAGGCGTATCTCGCCGGTTTACTGCATGACATTGGCATTGTGGCGCACTTGTGGATTTTGCCTCGCGAGTTCGCCACTGCCCTCGAACTGGCGAAAGGCCGCCACGTTCCCTTGCACGAAGCGGAACTGGCAACCCTGGGGTGCCACCATGGCGAGACTGGAAGAAGGGTTGCGGAAAGCTGGCATCTCGCCCCTGACCTGATTGAGACGATCAGCTACCACCATGACCCGGCGGCTGCCGCATCGCATCGCGAACTGGTAGCTCTGGTGGGACTGAGCGATTTGCTCTGCCGCATGAGCGGGCTGGGCTACGGATACGTGGAAGAATGCCAGGTCAGCTTCGTCGAGGAACCAGGCTTCGCGCTGCTGCTTGGAAGAATGCCCTACCCTGCAAACCTTCGACTGGGCACGCTTTACTTTTGAGCTGGAAGTTTACATGGAAGAAGTCCACCGTCTGGTCACAGCTCTCTACCGAAGCTAATGAATCAAGGCACGCCCAATTCTCATCTCTATTCGCGTCCTTGGTGGCTGACGACAGCGCCTTCATGCGTACCGCGATCACGCGCATGATCGAGTCGGACCCGGAGCTGCGTGTCGCAGCGACCGCCCAGACCGGAACCGAGGCCCTCGAAAAAGTCCTCTCCTTGCAACCGGATGTCGTAACCCTGGATGTGGAAATGCCCGGTCTCAACGGGATCGAGACCCTGAAGCGCATCATGGACCAATCTCCCCGCCCCGTCATCATGGTGAGCTCTCTCACCCAGGAAGGCGCGGAGACAACTCTGGAAGCGCTCGCCCTCGGCGCCTTCGACTATGTTCCGAAACAGCAGTCCTACATCTCTCTGGACATCGTCAAGATACGTGCCGATCTCGTCGCCAAGATCAAAGCGGCGGCCGAAAGTCACCGGCGAAAGCCTCTACTCGCAAGAGCGGCGAAAGTTACTCACGCGCCAGTCGCGCCCGCCTGGCGGCTCGCCCCTCATCTGCCGCCAAGCATCGTTGCCATTGGCACTTCCACGGGCGGACCCAAAGCGCTACAAGAGATTCTGCCCTTGCTTCCCGCGGACCTGCGGGTCGGCGTACTCATTGTGCAGCACATGCCCAAAGGCTTCACCGGCCCTTTCGCCCGCCGCCTGGATGGCCTGTGCAAAGTGTCTGTCCGCGAGGCCAGCCACGACGCGATTATCGAACCCGGCGTCGTCTACATAGGACCGGCCGGCTCCCACATCACGGTTCAGCGCCGCAATGCCTCTAAAGTTTCGATCTGCCTTTCCAACTCTCCCGCCGGAACGTTGCACACTCCGTCTGTAGACGTGATGATGACTTCCGTAGCGCAAGTGTTTCGTTCGCTTTCCATGGGCATCATTCTGACCGGCATGGGAGCCGACGGATTGCGCGGCATGGAAGCCATCAAGCGGGAAGGCGGGCTCACCGTGGGACAGGACGAACCCAGCTGCACGGTTTACGGCATGCCACGGTCCTGCGCGGAAGCAGGAGTTTTACAACGAGTCGTACCCCTCCTGCAGGTCCCCGAACAGATTCTTCTTGCAACTCGTTACTTCAAGCCGGCTTAGACGTTTTTGCCTGCAGCGAAGCTAGCCCCGGTTCTCTCAACGCCATGCGCACTCGATCCAATAGCATCTCAACCGAAAAAGGCTTTGGCAGATAGAAGGCTCCCGGCGCTTTCATATCTTGCTCGACGATCTCATTCTCTGGATAGCCTGAGATAAAGATTGTCTTCATGCCCGGGGAGATTGCCCCGAGTTCCTGCGCTAAAGCCCGGCCACTCCGACCCGGGAGCACGACATCGGTGAGCAGGAGTTGAAGTTTTTCTCCGTTCCGCGGAAACAACCGCACGGCTTCCGGTGCCGTTCGCGCCCGCAACACGCGATAACCGGCGGAGAGCAAAACCTCGCAAGTTACCTCGCGGACAAAGTCCTCATCCTCGACCACCAGAATCATGCCCGGCGGCGGCTGGTCACCTTCCACGTGCTCGGTGGTCATCAAACTTGCTGTTTGCAGTTGCTCTGGCTCCGGACCAAGGGTGCTCATAATGTCTTCCCTCCATGCACCTGATCCGAGTTGCAGGTTCTCTTCCAGCTGAGTCTCTCTGCATACTTTCGTGCGATTCCCCTTGCCCCCGCAGCAAAATAGACGCTAGAACACGAGACAAACGATCCCTTGCTTTCTGGCATCGTTCCTTTAGGTTAATTTTTGGGTAGAAGAAGAATTGAAATCGGGAAACTTGTCCCGAAACGGCATGAAGAATGATAGGAGCACGAGGTCAAGAACAACATCGGTCAGGCGAAAGCGGAGGGAACCTTAGTCTTCTTATTAGAATTGGCGCGGCGGGCCCCTGGCTGGCCTTGGGTGGGAGATTGTTCGATTTCATAGAGCGGCGCAATCATCCGCGTCGCAGCCAAGGCAGCCGCCCGCAGATCGGTTTTGATCGCACTCAGCTTGGAATTCATCCGGCTCGTAGGTCCGGATACGCTCAGGGCCGCGACCACCCGTGCGGCATGATCGAAGATGGGCGCCGCGAGACACGTCACACCACTCAGATTTTCCTCTAGATCGATCGCAACTCCGTGTTCTCTCACCAACGCCAGATGGGTGCGGAGGTGAGCCTTCTGTGTAATCGTCTTGGGCGTTTTCTTCACCATTGCGTATCCATCTAGAAGAGTATCCACCTCCGGCTCCGGCAAGAAGGCCAGAATAGCTTTCCCCAAAGCCGTGCAGTGCAGCGGATTGCGCTCGCCCGGAAACGCCGCTACGCGAAGCGCGTTGGGACTTTGAATCACGTCAAGATGAATTACCTGACCGTTCTGTAACACGCCGAGATTGACGTTCTCCATGTGACGCGCCATCAGGTCGTTCATGATGGATCTGGAAATAGACTGCAGGTGTTTGAAGTGGACCGCCGGCCCGGTAAATTCGAAAAACTTAGCCGCGAGCCGGTAATGTGCGGCGAGTTCGGCCTTCTCGACGTAGCCCAGCTTCTCCAGAGAATACAGAATGCGATGAATTGTGGTTCGCGAAAATGGCAGCGCCTTGACCATCGCTGCGAAAGCCACGGGCTCCTGCTTCGCGCCCTTGTCGATCAAATAGTTCAGGACATCGAATATCTTGCCCATGACCGCGATGTAGTTCTTGTCGAGTTGCTTCGGTTTGGCCATTTTCGTCTAAAGTCTCCTTCGCCGGATGCGCGCCAACTGCTTCTCAGTTCAACCAGGCCCAGGCATGCTCGCTATTTGTAGACCACCATTTTTTTCTATTTTCGGTTAATCCGAGCAACGCGCTTTCGCAACAGGCCAGCCAGATCCGTGCCCGGCGGACTTGGTCCTATATATCATAATTTCGTCTCTCTCCGTTATCCGGATATGGGCGCCACTATTTGAGGGATGCGGATAGACTGCGCGCTCATTTATCCCGCTACCGTACGATCCAATACGAACCACGCCGGACCAGCGCACCAGCAAGTTTGTCCGCAATCCGGATACGCGGGATCTTTGGGGGCCAGCATCTTAAATTGTTTCCGGCGAGTGGAGATCCTTCGAGCCGCAGAACTCGGCGGCTTGTGGCGGTCGGGCAAAGCACGATACGATCCTCGTTCGCTCGATTTTGTGGCTGTCAATTCCTGAAGTCCGAAATATTTGTCGAGTTCCGTATGAAAGGCCAGACAACCAATCTGCACCGCAAGACCAGAGCCACAGGAGGGCACAGCCGGTTTCGGTTGCCTGCGATTTTTTGCGTCGCCGTTTCCCTTCTCTTGCTTTCCCTGCTAGCGGATTCACAAACCAGCGAGAAAGGGCCTGTGGCAAAATCGGCCGAATCGCCGGTATCCCGCAACATGGCTCCCGGGGTGCGGTATGTAGGATCGAAGGTTTGCGCGACATGCCACACGGAGGTATTCAACAACTTCCGGCAAACTGGAATGGGCCACTCCATGTTTTCCGCCGACGACAACTCCCTGAGCGGCCTGCCCTCCCCGGTCACGGTCTATGACCAGGATCTCGGCCAATACTTCGAAATCGTCCGCAAAGACGGACACTGGTACCAGAGCCAATATGCCCTGGATAGCAGTGGCCAGGAACAATTCCGGCAAACCTTGAAAATGGATTACGTGATCGGCGCTGGGGATAACGGCCTGGGCTTCCTGATCCGCCGCGGTCATTATCTTTTTGAAGCTCCTCTTTCTTATTACAGCAAGCCCCACACCTGGAGTTTCTCTCCCGGCTATGAATTCAGGAACCAGGCATTTACCCGGCCCGCCGTTGCTTCGTGCATCGGATGCCACAGTGGCCGCCCCAACCCGGTCACGAATCAGATTGGACTCTACGAAGATCCCCCTTTTGATGAGCTGGCTGTAGGCTGCGAAAACTGCCACGGTCCCGGCGATCTGCATGTGAAGCAACGCACTCAGGAGCAGATGATGGGAATCCCTCCTTCGGAAACTGCCGATACCACCATCGTCAACCCCGCGCGGCTTTCGGGATGGCTCTCCGACAATATCTGCATGAGATGTCACCAGGCAGACGACGTTCGCGTGGACCGGCCAGGAACGCAGGAGCGGGACTTCCGGCCCGGGATGCAGCTCGACCGGTTCATTTCCATCTTCAAAATTCCACTCGATCCCAACACGGCGCCGGCCTCCATGCTGCTGCAACACTACTTTGGCATGACGGTCAGCAAATGCTACGCCGCTAGCGGTGGCGCCCTGCACTGCACAAGTTGCCACGATCCGCATGTCCAGCTTTCGGGTCAGGCGGCATTTGATTTTTACCGGGCGCGTTGCCTGAAATGTCACAACGACCAGAGCTGCCGCCTGAGCCGCGAAAAGCGTGTGGCAACGACTCCGCCCGACGACTGCGTGGGTTGCCACATGCCTAAGCAGACGGTGGCCACAATTACTCACGCTGCACTCACGGATCACACCATCCCCGCAGTCCCCAGCCCTACCAAAACAGCTTCAGATTCTACGCAGACCCATACCGCGGAATTGCTGCACTTAACGGCGCCATTGGGCGAACGCGGAGACCTCAAGTCTGTTCCTCCCTTAGTACTCATGCAGGCCTATGAAGGTCTGCTACACAGCAAACATGAAGAGTTCGAGCCGAAATTAGATCAACTTCTCGACCAACTGGCCCAGACTCAGCCCTCCGAACCAGCAGTCGTTAGAAGTCTGGCGCGAAAAGCGGCGATGAAGGGCACGTCGGCATCCCGCCAACAAGCCATCCGACAGGTGGTACGCTTGCTCCGCGAGAACTCCGCGAACGTGGATGACTACACTCTGCTGGCACAACTTTACGTTCTCGAAAAACGCAACCCGGAAGCCGTCGCGGTGCTGGAAAAAGCACGCACGGCCTATCCCTACTTCCCTTCGATCTACGAATCGCTGGGTGCGCAATACATGGCCGTTGGCGACTATCGAAATGCGATTGCCCTATTGAAGGCCGGACTGGAGCTGTTTCCCGCGGATGCGAAACTCCAAAGCCTCGACAAGGATGCTAAATCCGCAATGCTGGGCGGCCCTGGGCAATGAACGATGAACAATGACCAATGACCAATGACCAATGAACAATGACCAATTCATCCGTCTCACGGAAAAATCTACCCACGCGGTCCGAACGCAAACGGAATCCTCCAGCGAACGATCGATTAGCTTGCTTATCCCAGCGCCGTATCGAGGGTCTTGAGAAGGTCGTACCGCGTGAACGGCTTTTCCAGAAGCGGAATGCCAAGTCCGCGGTTCGCCACGAGTTCTCCCGTGTAGCCCGACATATAAACCACCTTCATCACAGGCCAGGAGTCGAGCAGCCGCAAGACCAGCTCAGGCCCATTCATGCCCTTCATGACTACGTCCGTCAGGGTTAGATCGATCGGGCCATCGTGTGCGGCAAGAGCTTTCAGGGCGGACGTCCCATCTTCCCCTTCTATTACCTGGTAGCCGTGCTCCTCCAGCATCTTCCGCGTCAGCCGCCGCATCGTTGCGTCATCTTCTGCCAGTAGGATCGTTACGCCCGCTCGTCGGGGAGGCAACTCCTCTTGCGGGGTTTTCGGGGCGCTCCCCAGTTTGTGCTCCGCACTGGGAAGATAGATCTTGAACGTTGTCCCACGCCCCAGTTCGCTATAGACCCAGAGATGTCCACCGCTTTGCTTCACGATCCCGTAAACCGTTGCAAGGCCGAGTCCAGTACCCTTGCCCATTTCCTTTGTGGTGAAAAAAGGCTCGAAAATGCGGGAGCGGGTGGCGTCATCCATTCCAGTTCCGGTATCGCTGACGGCAAGCATCGCGTAACGTCCCGCAACCATGGGCGGGTGTTCCCGGGCGAAGGATTCATCGAAATCGAATTCGGCAGTCTCGATGATGAGCTTTCCGCCTCGCGTCATCGCATCATGAGCATTGAAGGCGAGGTTGACCACAATCTGATCGATCTGCCCGGCATCCGCCTCGACGATTGCAGAGGAGGATCTCGGCAAAAGCATAATCTCCACATCGTCGCCCATGAGCGGACGTAATAGCCTGCTCGTCTCTTTTAAGCGCTCGTTCAGATCGAGCAGTTGGGTCTGGACCGGCTGTTTGCGGCTGAACGCCAGCAACTGCCGGGTCAAAGACGCTCCGCGGTTCGCCGCCTCCCGAATATTGTCAATGTATTCCACGCTCTCCGCGTCCGCATGTCTTCGCAGCAGCTCGGAACAGGCGATAACAATGCCCAACAGGTTATTGAAGTCGTGTGCGACCCCACCCGCAAGCCTTCCCACTGCTTCCATCTTTTGAGACTGCCGGAGTTGGTCTTCCACTTTTTTCTGCGCCGTAATATTGCGGGCAATGGTCGACGCCCCCTCCACCCTCCCTTCCCCATCTTGAATCGGAGACACCGAGATTGACATGCTTAACCTGCGTCCATCTTTCGTAACTCGAACCGACTCAAAGTACTCCACCCGTTCTCCGTTCCTGATTTTTTGCAATATGGCAGGAATCTCATCTGCGCGGTCCTGGGGACACAGAACCGTGATCGGCCTGCCGACCATTTCCTGCGCCGTGTAGCCGTAGATGAGCTCCGCGCCCTTATTCCAATGCGTGACGATGCCATCCAGATTCTTGCCGATAATGGCGTCCTGCGAAGAATCAATGATCAGTGCGAGGCGGTTCTGAGAATCCCGCAGCTCACGGGTCTTTCTGCGATCCAGTTCCTCGTTGACCCGGCGAAGATCTTCTTCAATGCGCTTGCGATCGCTGATGTCCCGGATAACGCTGAGAACAACCAACTGGTCACCGGTGGCAACCGGGCTGAGGCTGATCTCGACCGGAAATTCCGACCCATCGCGGCGTCTGCCGTAGAGGTCCAAGCCGGATCCCATACGGCGAATCTTGGGTTGCTGATGGAAATGCTCGCGATGATGATGGTGCTGCAGCCGCTGCCGTTCCGGCACCAGCATTTCGATCTGTTGACCGATCAACTCCTCGCGTGTATAGGCAAACAGGGCTTCCGTTTGCGGATTGACCTGAATAATGACGCCCTGCTGGTTGACCACAGCCACTGCGTCGGGAATTGCTTCCAGAATGCTGAGCGATAATAGGGTCTCCCCCAAACCTTGTTCATGGGCTGACGCGGGGTTGTGCTTAGAAACAACAGGTAGGTTCATTCTTCATTCCGCACGGGACAGGTTACATGATAGGAGAGTTTTCACGCGATCTAAAAAGCGGCCCCATTCTACGCCCATCTTGTGCCAGAGCAGTGGAGCGAGTATGTCGAAACAAGAGGCGGAGCGGCGGAGACGTTACCCTCAGAGAGGACAAATTGTTGCAGTTGGAATAGAGAGGATGGCGAGTTAAAATCCGATCCCGTGAACGAGATCGAATACAAAATCATGGTCACCGATGCGCCCACCGCCTCTGAAGCGCAATTAAACGGCTTCGGCAAGGAAGGTTGGCAGCTTGCTACCATCGTGCTTTTCGGTGGCAAATGGTATTACTACTTCCAGCGTATGAAACAGCCGAATTAGCCGGAGTCGCTGTTCTGATGGTTAGCGTCTGCTAACTCAAATCGCAGCTATGCTGCCGAATCTCTAGACTCCAGTGAGATCTCAGGCAGGGGAAACAGAACCGAGAGATGCTAGCGCAAATGGAGCTGCTGACACTCATGGAATTCAACGGGCAAGACTCTGCAAACGCATTGGGCGGACGCGTTGGTTCCCCGCGCCCATGCCGAATCCAGGCAGCATTCATTAGCCTGATAATCCTGAGCATTGCCGTACCTGGCGCCCTGCTGATGCCACAGCTCGCCTTCGGGCAAACTCAGTCCCCGCAACAAGAGTTCGAAACCGGCAATCGCTATGCCAACGGCGCCGGAGTGCAACGCGATCCCGCACAAGCCGCGGAGTGGTACCGCAAAGCCGCCGAGCAGGGGTACGCTCCCGCGCAGTCCGCTTATGCCGACTACCTCAGAGACGGCATTGGCGTGCGGCAAGACGGCGCTGCGGCCAGAGTCTGGTACAGCAAGGCCGCCGCACAGGGCAATACCTTGGCTGAGGCCGGACTGGGCTGGGCGTATGAGCAAGGCATTGGCGGCTCCGCGGATCTGGGCCAAGCCCTTAACTGGTATCAAAAAGCGGCCGCCCAGGGTCTGGCGTGGGCACAATTGAGATCCGGCAAGCTCCTTGAGCACGGCCAGGGGGGGCAAAAGAATCTGGTGGCCGCACGATCCTGGTACCAAAAGGCGGCGCTTCAGAACGATGCGGAGTCGGAGGCGTGTTTCGGCGCCATGCTGGAGGATGGCCGCGGCGGGCCTCAGGACTTGGTTGCCGCCCGCCAGTGGTACGAGAAAGCGGCTGCCCAGGGAAACATCTTGGGTGAAAACTCTCTCGGGGATTTGTACTCCAGCGGAAAAGGCGTGCGGCAGGATGACGCCGCCGCCAGAACTTGGTACGCCAAGTCTGCCGCGCAGAGCAATTCTTACGGTGAATATTCCCTGGGATATATGGAGTACTACGGCCGCGGGGGCCCCAAAGATGAAGCGGCTGCGAGGACTTGGTACGAGAAGTCTGCCGCTCAGGGCGATGGCCAGGGAGAATACCTGCTCGGCGACTTGTTTGCCGCCAAAGGTGATGCGAAAGACGATGCGACGGCAAAGGACTGGTACGCAAAATCCGCCGCCCAAGGCAACTCCGCCGGCCAAAATGCAATGGGATTCATGCTGCGAAATGGCCGGGGAGGGCCCAAGGATGCCGCCGCGGCGCGCGCTTGGTATGCCAAAGCCGCCTCCCAGGGCAACGTGTACGCGGAAAACGTGCTCGCGGACATGCTCTCAGCCGGGGAGGGCGGACCGAAAGACGACGTCGCCGCGAAAGGCTGGGACGCTAAGTCCGCCGCCCAAGGTAACGCCTATGGTCAATATGGGATGGGGTTCATGCTGGAGAACGGTCGCGGTGGCCCTCAGGACTATGCTGCCGCGCGCAGCTGGTACGCCAAGTCCGCCGCCCAGGGCAATATGTTTGGTGAATTCGGGCTTGGCGCTATGCTGGACGGTGGGCGCGGCGGCCCTGTCGATCCTGCTGGTGCAAGGGCTTGGTATGCCAAGGCTGCCGCCCAAGGCCACGCCAGGGCTCAAGCTTATCTTGGGTATTTGCTGCAGAGCGGCTTGGGCGGGTCAAAGGACGAGGTCGCCGCGCGGGAGTGGTACAAGAAATCTGCTGCCCAAGGCGACATGATTGGCGAATCGAACCTGGCGAACTTCCTTTGGTACGGAACCGGCGGGCCTGCCGACACGGTTGCCGCGAGGGGCTGGTACCAGAAATCCGTCGCCCAGGGCAATCTCCATGCTGAAGCAGGCCTTGGCAAAATGATGGCGAAAGGCGAGGGCGGGCCGAAAGATGTTGCGCGCGGGATCGAGATGATGCGCCACGCAGCAGAGGGAGCCGATGAGTCCGCCCAGATCGCACTCTGTTGGGACGAAATGTCAGGAGAATACCTCACACCCGATTATCAGGAAGCGATGAAATGGTGTTCCGCAGCAGACAAGCAAGGCGACTCGACCTCGACCACCAACCTCGGCTATCTGTACGAAAAAGGCTGGGGAGTTCCGCAAAACAAGGCTGAGGCGTTGCGTTGGTATCGCAAGGCCGCTGCCGAGGGAAATGAAACGGCGAAGAAAAACGTCGCCAGCCTAACCGGTGGTCGCTACTGATTCGAGCGAACGCCTGCGCTGCTATTCCATTTTCACCAACAACCCAAGCGAGCGCGCCGATTCGAACATCCTGCGGAAGAACCAGGCAGCCAGCAGAAAGTAGCCGGCATTCAACGCCAACCCCCACTGGAAATGGCTAAAGGAAAACCCTCCCCCGGCAATGGCTTGCCGCATTCCTTCAAAAGAATGGGTGGTGGGAAGAATCCAGGCGACCGGGTGCAGGAAATCCGGCAACGACTTCAAAGGATAAAACACGCACGAAAATGGCATGAGCAAGCCGGCAAAACCCCAGGCCAGCACCTGAAACCTGGTGGTGTAGCGAAAGATGAGTCCAGTCACCGCGATGCCCACGGCTAGCCCGAACAGTACCAGATTGAAAATAAAGGGTATAAACGTAAGCAGCATGGGAAAAATGTTGTAACGGTAGCAAAGCAAGGCGATCACTGATTCGGCTCCCATCCCGATCAGAGCCTTGACCAGGCTTACCATGATCAGCCCGGTGATGTATTCAGAGATCGTCAGCGGAGAGCCAAACAGGTTCACCAGATTCTTGGACCAAAGCTCATCCAGAAATCCCACGGCCATATCGCGCTGGAAAGCATTAAACAAACCCCATAGAATGACCGCTCCCAGCAGACTGCTCACGATGCCCGGCTGAGTTCCGCCGCGGTGAGCCAGATAAAACGTGAAGAATCCCCACACCACGATATTCATCACCGGCCAATAGATCATGTTGGTCAGGTGGTTGGGGTTGCGCCGCAGCTCGTAAAGATGCCGCAGAATTACGGCCCTAATTCGATGTAACTTCATGAGAACGATGCTTCGCCACGCGGACAAAAACCTCTTCCAGGGCGGGCACCTCGCGATTCTCCTTCAGGATTTGGCGAGTCACTTCGATGGCGCTGCCACTCGCGATAATTCGTCCATGGCTAAGAAAAATAATGCGGTTACAAGTGTGCTGGATCTCGCGCATATTGTGCGAGGTATAAAGAATCGTCGTCCCCTGGCGGCGCTGCAGGTCAAGCAGGATCTCCCGCACTTGAATCGAGGCTTGCGGATCCAGGTGGGCGGTGGGCTCATCGAGCAACAGCAGTTCGGGATCGTTGAGAAACCCCTTGCACAACCCGACTCGCGTGCTCTCGCCTGACGATAGCCGCGATACCGGCTTATTCTTAAGCCGCGCAATGCCAAACTGCTCCAGCAGAACATCAATCTTCGCCGCAGGGTTGCGCACATTGTAGATACCGGCGAACACCATCAGATTTTGCCGGACGGTCAGGCGGGCCGGAAACGCCATATAAGGCGAGGTGAAGTTCAAACGCTGCAAAATGCCTTCACGGTCTTCTTCCAAACCCTTGCCAAATAGGCGGATACTACCCGCACTGGGCGAGATCAGACCCAGCATCATGTGAATCGTCGTCGTCTTGCCCGCTCCATTGGGTCCGACTAGGCCCACAATCTCGCCCTGGCCGACCGCGAAATCAATGTCGTCAACCGCCTTGAACTTTCCGAACGTTTTTGTCAGCCCCTCCACCGAGACGATCATGGACTCACCGTACACTAGCGTATGTCACTGAACAAGAGCACCTTGCTGCGAATGGCGATGGCAGCGGTGGCGGGCTTGAAATCCCAAAGCCCTGCGTGTATCTTCTTTCGACACGCCAGCCGAATTTTGCGTCGGGAAGGCCCGCAGATTTAAGCCGTAATGTTGCCGTAATGTTAAGGAGATGTGAATGTTCCCGTCCTTGCCAGAAACCGAACTAAGTGGGGGTAGTCCGCGCCGGATTTGTGTCGCCACCTGGGAGATCGAAGGTCCGTCTCGCAATGCCGGCATTGGCTCCGCTTACACCAGCCTCGCAGACGCTCTGAAACGTGCCGGACACGATGTAACTATTTTGTTTCTATTAGGTTGCCATCCCACGGATGGCAATATCGTGGACTGGGTAGACCATTACCGCAAAAACAAAGGCATGCAGCTGATTCCGCTACCCATGGCTCACGAGCCGCGCATTCACGCCGCCTGGGCTTCCAGCGTCTCTTACCACGCGTATGCGTGGTTGAAGGCGCATCAGCAGGATTTCGACATCATCCACTTCCCCGAGTGCCAGGGGCTGGGCTTCTACAGCCTGTTGGCCAGACGGCAAGGACTGGCATTCAAAGACTGCACCTTTGTCATTGGGACGCATGGGCCAACCCTCTGGGTGAAAGAAGGCAGCCAGGATTATGTTCGCAATCTGGGCGAGCTGGAAATTGACTTCATGGAGCGCACCAGCGTTGCGGCCGCCGACGTGGTGGTGAGTCCCAGCCAGTATCTGCTGAACTGGATGAAACAAAACCACTGGGATCTTCCCGAGCGTACCTACGTGACGCCCTATGTGCTTCCTGAAGTCGCGGCCTCGCAGAACGGCAAACCTCCCGCAAAACAGGAAATTCGAGAGTTGGTCTTCTTTGGCCGGCTGGAGATTCGAAAAGGACTCAAGCTCTTCTGTGACGCTCTGGATGAGCTGTGCGCCCGCCCGGGCACGCCACCCTTTGAGGTCAGTTTCCTGGGCAAGGAAACGCAGATGTACGGCCGGTCGAGCATCGGCTACATCAGCGACCGTTCCAAGAAATGGACCATGCCGTGGCACCTCGTGGCCAATAAACATCAGGCAGCGGCTCTCGAGTATCTTCGTGGCCCGGGACGCATGGCAGTGGTTTCTTCGCTGGCAGATAATTTTCCCAACACTGTGCTGGAGTGCGTCGGCGCGGGCATTCCGCTGCTCGCGGCTGACGTAGGTGGGATTCCGGAGATCATTGCCGAGGCTGATCGCGGGGCGGTCTGCTTCGAGCCTCGTCCGGATGTTCTGGCGGACCGCATTCGAACTGCGCTGCAAAAGGGTGCTTCCCCTGCCCGTCCTTCGGTTGGCTTTGTCGATGTGGAGCGCAAATGGGTGCGTTGGCATGACAGCCTGGAGATTGGAGTGGCGACGCCGTCCAGCCCAAGCAAGCGGCCGCGCAAGAGCAAAGACTCGGTCTTCCCCCTGGTCAGCGTCTGCCTGGCCCACAACGTGCGGCAGGGCGGAGCTGCGACCACCCTCGCTTCCCTTAAGCACCAGGACTATCCTCATCTTGAAATCGTTATTGCCGAGTGTGGCAGCGAGGCGGATTCGCCGGCTCGCTCGTCTAACGGCAGCGAGAAGCTCGGCCGGCATGCAGTCTCGCGGATTCAGCGCCGGAGTTCGGAACTCGGCGCGGGAAGAAATGCCGCCGTCCGACAAGCCAAGGGCGAGTATCTGTTCTTCGTGGACGACCACACTTTGCTGCTTCCTTCGACCGCGATTTCCGTGTTCGCGCAGGTTGCGGAGCGAGTAGACGCCGACATTCTGACTTCGGCGGTGAGCTTTTTCATCGGCCCATCCGAGGGATCGCTCGACCAGCGGATGGAACACTCCCGGCGTCCTTTTCTCGGGGGCGACGTAGCCACCGGCGCTTTCGTCAACTGCTTCGGGAGCAGCAACGCCTTGGTGCGCCGCGAAGCCTTCGAGGCATTGGGCGGGTTCAGTGACGAGGCGGAGTCCACCCTCGATGATTGGGAACTGTTTTCCAAAGCCGCGTTGGCAGGCTTGCGCATCGAAACCATGCCGGAAGTTTTTGTCTGGTATCGCGAGGATCCCGATAGCGAGAATTTGGTGCATTCCCTGGTCAATGCGGTTCGCAGCGTGAGTTGGTACACCAAACCCGGACACAAGATAGCTCCCGCAGTCGAACCCGCTCTTCGCCGGGTGATGCAGTTCGGCGAGGGTTTGAAATTCGAACGGGACGCGCACACCGGCACGCCGCTCTCCCGCGGAGAACAAGGTCCTGCAGTCACAGGATGAGGAGCAGCCAACCCGCGGGGAATTCCAAAGTCTCAAGGGCGCGCACGGCAGGAGATGTTGATGCACAGCATCCCCGCCGTCCGCGCCCTCATCCAAAACTTCGTGCCTTTGAGATTTGCGCCCTGCGCAGCCTCGCAAGGGTTTCCTTCGTCGAAACTAAGCATTCCTGAGAAGGTGAGTTGACCGTCCATGCCGTCTGCCCGAGCGATCGTCGTTCTCGGCATGCACAGAAGCGGCACCAGCGTCCTCACCCGTGGTCTCCAGGGACTGGGCGTCTACCTGGGCGATCGTTTCTTGGGCACGCGGCCCGATAATCCCACCGGCTACTGGGAGGACCAGGGAATCGTTGATTTGAACGAGCGGCTGCTCGCGGCCCTGGGCCTGAACTGGGAAAGCATTTCTCTCATCGCGGACAGCCAATGGCAAAGAGCGGAAGTACAAACGCTAGGGGACGAAGCTGCTGCCTACCTGCAAGATCGCTTTCTACAATATCCATTATGGGGATTCAAGGATCCACGCACGGTTCGCCTCCTGCCTTTCTGGAGAACCGTACTACAGCGGCTTGGGGTAGATGATCAATACATAATCGCAATCCGCACCCCGCTTGGCGTAGCGACTTCCCTTCTGCGGCGCCAGAATGTCAGCCCGGCGACATCGCATATGATGTCATTGGTTTATCTTGTTCCCTACCTGCACGAGATCGCCGGGAAACCGGTAGTCGTTGCGGATTACGATTTGCTGATGGCAGACCCGAGGACACAGTTGTCGCGGGTTGCGGATAGGCTGGGAATCCCGCTCCGCGAAACTGAGACCGCGGCGATCGAGCACTTTTCGAAGCATTTTCTCGTTCCCGGTCTGCGGCACGGTTATTTCACCCGTGACGACTTCGATGCGATTCCTGAGATTAGTCCTCTAATCCGCGAGGCCTATCTCTGGCTTTATCGGTTAGCGACAGACCAGCTCACTCCCCATTCCCCGGAATTCCTGGCAGCCTGGGAACACCTTCGCGAAGTGCTGGGAGATCTCATCGACAAGGACGGGTTTCTCAAAGAGCACGGCGTCAACCTTAATCTTGGAGCCGCGAACCACGATCTGCCAGACGCCGGGAAGGAAGTTACGCCCCCAAAAACGGTCGAGACCAATTCGTCAGCGGCACCAAAAGAAACGAGTGAGCACGAAAAGTGCGGCTACCGTTTGGGCGAGCATCCCATGTTTCCCGGCACCGGTATCAACTTTTTCGTAGTGATCGGGGCGCAACGAACTGGCACAAACCTCCTGCGGGAAATTCTCAATACAAACGAACAGATCGCGATGCTGGCAGAGATCCTTTCGCCAAGTCCTGCTCCCGCCCACTGGGAGAATTTTCTGCGCGGACATCCAGCCGAGACCTTCCCCGCGGCTGGCCCTACGGAAGCCGAGGCTCTGCTCGATCGCTATTTCCAGTTTGTTCTGTACCGCATTCGCAACCACTGGGTAGGAGCGGACAAAAGCCGCTGCCGCGCGATCGGAGTCGATATCAAGTACAACCAGCTACGGCAGCTGGATCCTTTGGGATGGAGTTCCTCAGCGCCACCTTTTCTCCTGTCCTACCTGAAAGCGCGCGGAGCCGTTCTGATCCATACGACTCGCACGAATGTAATCCATTGCGCGATTTCGGCGATGATCGCGTCCGAGAGAAATTTTTGGCATAACTATGAAGGAGCTGTCGTCGACCGCCGCTATTTCATCGATCCGGACCGATGCCTCAAGTATGCGCATACGATTGTCGGCGATCGTGACGCCTTTCTAGCCGCCGCCAAAGATTGCAAAGTCACGGAGTGCTGCTACGAACGGTTGACCGCGGAAATCGCAGAGGCGGCGGGGACGCAATCAATCCCGGACCGCCCCGGCCCTCTGCACGGCATCGCACGCGCCCTCGAAGTTCCATTTCAGTTCCGTTATGATGGACGCCTTCGCAAGGCCATCAACGTCCCTTATTCCCAGCTGCTCTTGAATCGGGAAGCTCTGGCACGAGCGTTGAACGACTCCGATTTTTCAGCCTTCGCCGGGACCCTCGAATAGCGCCTACCGACCCCGGCCTGGCCGTCAATCCAGCGCGGATCGCGCCGGGTGACTCCTGTCTCTTCCATATCGTGAGCTTGCGACAGACGGGGAACAGAATTTGCGGCAGTGCGGATGTTTTAAATCTGGCGGAGAGAGACTGGTGTTTACTTCAACATGGATGCTGCTTTCAAGTAGTTGCCGTAACCCACGACTACGGTGGACAAAATGAGCACAACCAGACCCAACGCAACCAGGATCCGAGTCCATAAACTCGAGTTACTCCACTCCTTCAACATCACGCCCCACAGCGTGGAAAAGATGATGATGCTTGCCATGTGAAGCGTCCAACTGGAGAAGTCGTACTTTCCCATTCTCGCTTGCCCCATGCTGTAGAAGAAGAACTGGAAGTACCACAACAACCCGGTAGCCAGAGAAAGTACATAGTTAGTGGCCAAGGTCTTCCGATCCAGCGGTGCGGAACGAGTGGCGTCCGCGCCAACCGATGTAAACGTCCGTTTCTCTGACGGTATTCCTGCGTATTCCGAGAGCGTGCGGTTGCGCCATATCCGTCCAAGGGACCAAATGAAGTTCGTGGTGAAGCCCCCAAGCAGAACAACCACCAGAACAGGAAGGTTTTGCCACAAATCCACCCGGCCGGTGTTCACAAGATATGTCCTGGTGAGATTAGCGATCGGCTTGCCAGCAGCCAAGCCGTAAGCGAAACAAGCGCTCATTACACCGGCAAAGACTGCAATCGGCATACCTTTTCGAAAGTTGAAACCTTTAATAATCGCTTCCTTCTTGCGCTCCTTCTTTAGTGCCTTTTCCTTCTGCATTCCGGCCAGCCCGGTTAATACGATGCCCGCCAGGCAAACAATAATTCCCCAAAGGATCACTCGGCCGGATCGTTCTCGGGCAATGTTTCCCAGTTGGCCGGAGAAGATCGGAGGCATCAGCGTTCCGAACGCGGCCGTAAGTCCTAACGCAATCGCGTAACCAAGAGACTGGCCTAGATAGCGAATCGCGAGACCGAAAGCCAGTCCGCCGGTTCCCCACATGGCCCCCCAAAAATAAGCCAATTCGATGCAACGCCAAGGCGCTTGATGGAGAATATGCGCCAGACCCGGTACCAGTAGCGCTCCAATGACTATTGGCGCGACAATCCAGCTGATTGTTCCCTGAAGCAGCCAATAGGTTTCGTAGGCCCATCGCTTGATCCCGCGGTGCGGAAGATAGCAACTGCCACAGGACAGGCCACCCAGCCAGTGGTATATGACACCTACGAACGGATTTGGTCCCAAGATATCGTTTCTCCTGTATCCTGCGCTTCAGCTCTTTCGATTCTTGAAGACAAAACCGTGGCGTGGCAACGGGTCATCGGGCCCACTTCCAGAGAAAGGGCGGGCAAAGGCCCGACAAAGCTGTGCGCCAGACATCTTGTCACGTCTAACTATGGTTAGCGGAGTGTTTCTCGATTCAAGAAAATGCACTGGATCAGGCCGATCCAATCTCGTATCTCTCTCCGGGCTGCGTGTCGAAGACTAAAATGCCGTCCTCCTGCCTGAGGGTTATTGGTCGGGCATCTCGTGAACGGACGACCTTTACTGTTTTGGAAGGCCAAGGCTTCACCATCCGTACGGTCTTACCTTTTTCGCTAAGCAATGACAAATGCGTAACCTGTTTTCCGTCAAAGGCCGCGCTCACCAAGAAGGCACCGGCCGCACGCAGATTCTCAAATCTTGCTGGACCTAGATTTTGTGTGTTCGGGAAAAGGTGGATGGCGCCCGTATAGCTCTGCATCATGCATTCATTCAATACGGCTGGGAGGGCAAAGTTCTCCGTCCAGAAACCCAGCCGCATCATGAAATCGAAGTCAGTCGAGTCGTTGTGTCGTCCCGCGACCTGGCGCACGCGATCATTCGCTACGCCGTTGGGAAGGCTGCAATAGCGAACCTCACGTTTAAACCAGTCAAGGTCTAAGATGCCGAGCCGGGCGCGATTTATTGGTTGGAAAACAAGGTCATTGTCGCCTTCAAGGCGAATCGTGAGAGCCGTGCGGCGTGCAAGTTCCAACTGGTCCATATTGCGGCCGATTCCGACTTGCTCTCCTGGAAATACTGGCGCCAAGGTAACTGGCAGGTTGTACACGTACTCTGTAGGCGCATCCCGCACGTCGAGCCAAACCTCGCCATGCGGGCCTTGGGCCTTTGGGTATGGCGCCAGATTCTCTCGGATCTCTTTCCAACGCGGGCGCTCGCCATCGTCTATTTCGAGTAAAGTTGAACCTTCCATGACTGCATCAAGAAGAAATTGGATGAGGGCCAAATCCAGAATGCAGTCTTTGTTCAGGCGGAAATCTACGGTAAAGCCCCAATTCTCTGGTGAAACCGTCGGGATAACGTGATACTTCCCATCGTCTCCTTTCTTTACATACGCAGCTACGAATTGCGCCGCAGCGCGCAGCATGGGATAGACGTGCCGCAAGTAGTCGACATCCTGAGTGTACAGATATTGCCACCACAAGCTCTGTACCACCCAAGGGGTATTGCTTATCTGATATCCCCATGGCGGCGTAGGAACAAAAATGGTTTGGCTGGGAACGGGGACAGCGACCAACGGGAAGCAGGCGCCTGGCAATTCGTATTTCTCCCCAGCATACTTCTCGCACGTGGCCAGCAGATTCTGGCACATTTCGACGTAGGGCAAATGCTGCTCCACATGGTTGCTGGAAAATACGCCCCAGAAGGCTTGCTGCGTGTTGTAGTCCAGGTGGTAATCGCCGTGCCATGCGATGCCGAGATCATCCGTCACCCAGTTACCGAATAGTCCGGGCGCCGTTTTTCTTGGGCGCAAACAGCAGGCGAGAAAATATTGATTGTGGTACCAGATTCGCTCCAACTCGGTATCTTCAAGTAGGAGTGCCGACTTCGACCAGAACTCGCGCCAGCGGACGTCCGAGTCCTGACGAAGTTGATCAAGTGGAGTTCCTGCCAGCAGTTCGACTTCTTTGCGCACATATGAGCGTGTGTCGAGATCTTGCGTGCTGAAGGCGTGATCCTGAGGAATAACAATCCACGGATTGCGCTCTCCCGAAGATGCCGCTTCGCGTTCTAGCCGCCCTAGCAAGATGTCTCGCGGCGTTGCAAGCTTGATATCCATACGCAAGCGCTGCTCGCCATTACCCGAAAGAGAGACCTTGCTCCTTTTGTCTTCAGGTTCAGTGTCACCGGCGTCGATTGACCACTCTCCAGCCATTCTTGCGTGCAAACTAAAATTGCGATCTTTGTCAGAGCGCGGAGGATCTGGCACCTTGGCTGTCGGACCAACAGCGGGGAAATATTGAAAACAGGAAAGTTCTGCGAATTCTGTTCCGGCCTTTACATCAAGCTCGGGATGAGGCAATGCATCTATGAGAGTGGCTTTACCATGATTTTCGGGCGCGGGTGCAAATTTAGACCCACCGTCCTCCGAGGAACGGTGCCCCTCATCAATTCGCGGATAGTAACTGAACCACGAAAAATGCACCGGAATATCCGTTGACGCGGAAACTAGGCCGGTGGCCCAGTCAACAAAGCAGCAAAGCTTCGCCGTACGAGATACACCCGCCAAGGTCACGCATTTGAGGTCAAGCGTGAATAAACCATTGGATGGATCCAGAATATGGGTGCCGGGCTGCACCCAGCGCGGGTCCCAGTGGAGCCATACTGTTCCACATGGCCATGAGCGTGGCCATGGCTTCAGATACGATGTCGTCTTCTGTGAATATTCGCGAAGGAAATCGATGTTGTCTTCTAGGAACGTCATGTCGGGCTTACCTTCCTGCTTTGCCTCCTCGCTCGCGCGACGCCACATTTTGAGAACTTCCGGGAAAGGAGCCACCTGCTGATCTTCGGTCATGCGGATGTCCCAGCAATCGTTCTTGCCAAGATAAAGACCAAGAGCGTCAGGCCGCACTACGACGCATACGCCTACATCACCATTGCCAAGTAGCATGCCCTCAAAGAAATTGGGCGTGGGAATATCGCGCACAATACGGTGATGGCCTGCGATTTCACAGGCGTCAAGCGGGTCGCGTTGCGTCCCCCAATCTCGGGCGTTGGCCCTTTGGGTAGCCGCTAAGGTCGCCAGGGCTGAGGTCTGTAGAAACTGTCGGCGAGTCGGTTTCATGAGTTGTTGGATTCTCCGGTCAGAGGTCCCGCTTAGCAATTTCCTGCAACGACCTTCGGAATCTTGCCGTCGGTATGAAAAATGCGCGTGCAGGCTATCAGCCTTCCCGTAAAATTACAAGTTCTAATGAAAGCTCACTTTTATTTGTGCAATAATGAGATCTCGTTATGGGGGATCAAGTGACCACTGCGACCAGCCTAAATACTGCCGCGATTGAGAAGCCGCTCAAGGACCTTCTGGTACTCGACTTCAGCCAGTTCCTTTCGGGTTCTTTGGCGACGCTGCGGTTGGCGGACATGGGAGCTAGAGTTATCAAAATCGAAAGACCTGGCACCGGGGACCTGGGGCGGACCCTCTATGTAAACGGTGGTGACACGCACGGAGAGAACACGCTCTTTCAAGCGATAAATCGCAACAAGGAAAGTTATGCGGCTGACCTCAAAGATAGCGACCAACTGCATAAGACTAGGAAGCTTATCGAATGTGCCCACGTGATGGTACAGAACTTTCGCCCAGGAGTAATTGAGCGGTTAGGACTAGGCTATGATCATGTTTCCGGAATCAATCCGAGATTGGTTTATGCCACGGTCACAGGATACGGAAGTGCGGATGTCTGGCGCGACCGGCCAGGCCAGGATCTCTTAGCTCAGGCCCGCTCGGGAATCATGTGGCTGAGTGGAAATGAAAGTGATCCACCAACTCCCATGGCCCTTGCGGTCGCCGACATGCTCGCAGGGCACAACTTGTGTGAGGGCATACTGGCTTGCTTGGTGCGACGTGGTATTACGGGAAGTGGCGGTTTTGTGGAGACCAGCCTGCTTGAATCGCTGCTGGATTTTCAATTTGAGGTGTTAACTGTCTACTTGAACGATGGCCGCATGCCTCCGCAACGGGGAGCTTTTCGCAATGCTCATGCCTATCTGGCTGCACCTTACGGTGTTTACGACACCGCCGACGGGCACCTAGCGCTGGCTATGAATTATCTTCCTACCCTGGGTTCTTTACTGAAATTGCCAGAGCTTCTCGCTTTGGGGAACGCGGCGGATGGTTATCGAAAACGAGACGAAAGCAAGCGCCTGATTGCCTCGCGATTGCGCGAACAAACCACCGAGTACTGGCTGGAAATACTGAATGCGGCCGACATATGGTGCGCGGAAGTCTTAGACTGGCCAGCGCTCCTTAACAGTTCAGCAATGCGGCAACTGCAAATGATTCAAAACCTCACCGGGAGTTATGGCAGGGAGATACTTACGACCCGATGTCCGATTCGCATTGATCGAAGCCTGCTGACAAATAGCCGGCCTGCACCCAAAGTCGGGGAACATACATCCGCAATTCAAGAGGAATTCGGGTTATAGAAAGTTCTTAGCCGCCTCGCTAGTTCAGACTTAACGGAGAAAGGGACCCGGCCCGCCAATGACGGATGAGAGTTCACTGCTTGCCAACCGCAGCGCTTCCTTCACTTGAGCGGTGCCGATGCGGTTCTCGATCCAAGGCAAAAATGGAACCGTCATGGCCGCGATCGCCTCGCCGTGCAGATCGAGAACCGGGAAACCTATGTCAATGACTCCCTGGCATTGGTGACTCGCCAACTCTTCATTACCCATACGTCTGATGCGCGCTAAATGGGAGCGAACATCGCGCGGAATTTTCTTGCCCGATCGGCGCTCCCAGATCGCAAGCGAGCGCGCGCAAGCTTCTTCCGTTTGAAACGCCAGGATTGTGTGCCCAGAGGCAGTGTTGAGGAGGTCAATTCTGGCGCCCAAGCGAACAGAGAAGCCCATTGGACCCGGCGGGTCCACCTTCGCTACCACAACCACTTCTCCGTTACTGAGCATGGCAAGGTGACAGGACTGGTCCGTCTTGTGAGCCACACGCTCAAGCAGCGGTCGCGCCTCGGAAATCAGGCGGTGCAATGGGTCATGGCGCTGCGCGAGTTCGAACAACTTAAGCGTCAGAAAATACCGGTCATCGGGCGGAATCTGGCAAACGAAACCTCGCTGTTCGAGGCGAACCAGCATGCGGAAGATCTCGCCCACGGTTCGTCCTAGACGGCGGGCGACCTCACTGGCGGTCAAGCCCTCCGATTCGGAAGCAAACAACTCAAGAATATCGAGGCCTTTGTCGAGGGCAGGTGCTGTGTACCGGCGAGATGGCCGCTTGTTTGGCTGGTGTGCAGTGAGCATGCGCATAGTCGTGAGTGAGCTTACTACAAGCTTACGCTAATGAAAATCTGTGGTCGTTAGAGAATTTCTATCCCAGACTGATGCACGCCTCCGGCCTGTTTAGTTTAAGACTGACAACCAGGACAGACGAGGAACATGATTTGATATCTAAAAATAAGTTTGCATTAGTGCTTGACAGTGCTTAGCGGCCGATGGTAACGTGCGCCAACGGTGGGCGATCCGGAAGGCCCGCCTAGCTCCAGACCGAGTCTGGCAGTCCTTTTGAATACCAATTGTCAGGGGTGGCTTCGTTGAGGGCGAACTCAGCGAGCGGGAAGGTTTCGGACAATGGCTAAGGCATATAAGTGGGCATCTCAAAGCGGCATAGAGGGCAGCATGCTAAATAGCTACTTTGCAAAAACTCTCCCGACACACGCTAAGAGAGTCTTGCTTTCGATCGTTGCGTTGCTTTTCATTACATTCAATATGACCGATGCCCTCGGCCAGACGGGGCGTGCCAACATTACCGGCACGGTAACTGATTCTCAAGGAGCCGTTGTTGCCGGAGCCACGGTTACCGCAACCAACAATTCAACCGGGGTGGCAACGCCGGCAACGACCAATGGAGCGGGCGTGTACAACATCATCCAGATCACGCCCGGCGTTTACACGGTTAAGGTTGAGAAGGAAGGTTTTGGCGCCCAAGTACAGGAGAATTACACTCTGGTGGCCGAACAGAACGCCGGCATCAGCTTCACCCTGCAACCCGGCAAGGTAAGCGAGAAAGTCACGGTGCAAGCGGGCGCGGAATTAGTGCATACCGAGACCGCCGAACTGGGGCAGACAATCAATGAGGAAGAGATCAATGAATTACCGCTCAACGGGCGGAATCCGGCCTCTCTGGTACTTCTCACGCCCGGCGCCATGGATGTATTGACTACGGGCGTGGCTTTCGCACAAAGTTCACCACGTTTCCAACCGAGGCGGGCGCTTCGTCAATGGCGGCCGCCAGGGCAGCACCTACTATCTGTTGGACGGCGTTTACAACATGGACAATTACGATCTACTGCCTCGCCATTCCCCAATCCGGACGCTGTCCAGGAATTCAGTGTCATCGGGAACAACTTTGATCCGCGCTATGGATTCGCCACCGGCGGCGTAGTCAGTATTGTCACCAAGTCAGGAACCAATAACTGGCATGGGGACGTATTCGAGTATTTCCGCAATGGCGCGCTCAACTCCAAGGACTATTTCACTCGGCCTCACCAATCAAATCCACCGAACCAGTTTGGTGGATCGCTGGGCGGTCCAATCATCAAGGACAAGTTGTTCGTTTTTGGCAACTATCAGGGCACCCGCATCAGCTTCTTCAACAGTTCGAGCAGCGTATATGTGCCTTCCCATGCCATGCAGGCCGGTGACTTTTCGGCAGTCTGCAGTGGCTTCACCAACGGGATTTGCAATGACCGGAATCACAATCCTGCCAAATGCAAATGATCCCAACCAGGAGTTTGTTAATAATCAGATCTGGCTCGGAAATGTGAACGGCAATACTGGTTCCACCTATACCGTGGCGCTGGCGCTGGCCAGCCCACAGCTCTGGTATCCCAACAACATGATCTGCCAAACGGTTGGCCACAACTGTCGCTGGGCCTGTCACTCCTTTCAATCCGGCATCGCTTGCCATTACCAATCTGCTTCCCGTACCACGGACCGCTGGGACATCTGACAGCCTCCGGTTTCCCGACCATCAACGATTACAACGAAGAAACCGGACGCGTGGACTACAACCTCAACGACCACAACCGGATCAGCGGACGGGCTTTCCTCAACTACTTCGGCCAGCCAGCGTCAGCGTCTACTCTTCTCAGCTCCGACCGATCCTGGAATGTCAACTGGCAGAATTATGGCGGCACCTGGACTTGGACGATCAATCCCGCACATCGTCAACACTTTACAATGCCTCCTACTCGCGTATGTATGACACCAGCAATAGCGGATTGAACATCAACGGGCAAAGCCGGTTTGCTTTTCGCAATTCATCAATGTATCCGACAACTTCCGGTCACGCCCTGCTCCATTGAGAATCTGGAATGGGCGGGGGTCCGGTCCGGGGCTTGGCATTGGGCAGAATTTCAATGGTATCGACCGCTGGACCTGGGGAGTCTCCGATTCGCTGAGCATTTCCAAGGGCAAACACCTGATCGCGATGGGCATAGATACCCTGCGGCAGTATTGGGATCTCGGATACCAACTGGCTGGCTCTCCCGATCGTCATCTTTCAGGGGGGCGCCAACGGCAACTTTACCGGCTATGGTTTCTCCGACTTCCTTATGGGGCAGGAATCGTCAATTACTCAAGGTGGCGGCGAATCCGACAGCGCTGCATGCCTGGATGATCCGCCTTATATTCGCGGATCAAATACAAAGTAAAAC
The DNA here is from genome assembly GCA_963697035.1 of uncultured Acidobacteriaceae bacterium. GTDB lineage: Bacteria > Acidobacteriota > Terriglobia > Terriglobales > Acidobacteriaceae > PALSA-270. Next base: position 202,583 of record CAVOMN010000008.1, read on the forward strand.
CGAATTTGACAATCTCAGCGGGCTTGCGCTGGGAGCCTTTCTTCATGCCAGTGCCGGTGGGCGGCCGTATTGCCGATTTATGGCCAGGCCACCAGAGCACGCGCTACCCCAACTCTCCGCTAGGGTCTGGTTTACCCGGGCGATGCCGGGGTACCAGTGGTGGCATCCCCAACCGTTACAACTTTTTAACCCTAAGGTGGGAATCGCCTGGCAGCCCAAGGCGCTGCCTAACACTTCCATCCGTGCGGCTTTCGGAATCTACTCCGCCCCGGTTGCCTACAATGACTGGAACCCGGTAAGTGACACGGCGCCTTTCAGCCCTCTCTACAATTTCGCGGCGGGAGAGATCATCAACGGCCAACAGGTTCCGATCATTCCTTTCAGCAATCCTTGGTCGGTGTATACACCAACCGGCGGGATAAGCCCATTTCCTCCATTCTCCAGCCCAGGCATGCGTCCGGGATCCAGCGTCACCTTCCCACCCCTCCCGAAACGTCTATTACACGTTTGACCGCGACTTCACGGCAGGTCAGACCCAAACCTGGAACTTGAGTCTGGAGCATCAATTTGGGCCAATTGGCTGGTGCGTGCGGCCTACGTCGGCTCCGAGTCTTACCACCTGGCCAATCGCAATTCCCTGAATCCCGGGCCAATTCTTCTGCGGTCCCGTGGGCCCCAATTGCTCCCAGGCGCAGTTCAACATGAACGGAACCTTGGTGAATTCCAGAATTTAACACAATGCATCTCAATTTTTCGATGCACCACCGCCAACTACCAATCCGGCCAATTCACCCTGGAGCGGCGGATGTCGCACGGTTTGCAGTTCCCGCAAACTACACCTACTCCCACACCATTGACGATGCCCACCGGCATTCAAAGCAGTAGTTTCTACAATCCCTTTCTGTCAAGTGTGCCGCCGTGGGAATTCCTGACCTGAATTTCCCGCAGGTATTTGTTGCCAATTTCATCTACCAGACTCCAAGTCTGGCCGGGTGGAATGGCGCTACCCGAGCATTCTTGGGCGGTTGGCAGGTGAGCGGAATTTTCCGGGCGCAATCCGGCCAGCCCTTCACTATCGTCTGCGGATTAAACAGGTCCTTTGATGCCGTGGGTACCGACCATGCGGATTTTGCCTCCGGCAACCAAACCGTGCACGTCAATCCTGGATCACTCACCAATTATCTGACCTACACTGACTTTGCCGAACGGCATACGGAATCCTGGGGAACACGGGCCGGGACATCGCGTTTGGCCCCGGGGTGAACACGTGGGACCTTGGACTGGATAAAAACTTCCGATTCGGAGAGCGTTACCGTTTCCAGTTCCGCTGGGAGATGTTCAACGCCTTCAATCGTGTAACCTTCGGTGGCCCCGACACCAATATCAATGACGGCAGCTCGTTCTTCGGCCATATTTTTGGCACGAATGGCGCTTACCCCTCCCGTACCATGCAGGCGGCGGCGAAGTTACTTTTAAGCCCCCGATGAGTTTCGACAGGCGGTCGTCGCCAGACCGCCTGTCCACTTCATTTTTTGCGGACCCAAGCCTTCGCTTCACCGAGTTGAGAGGTCTCGAAAACTGCCACGGTCTCGTGCCGGGAGCGGGAATTTCGTTTATGCTGCAGTTTTCGAGTCGATGGTAGCCAACCAATGTTTCTTAAACCGGCCCGGTTTTGTATCGTTCTGGTGGCGGTACTTTTTCACGGGTACTGTTTCGCATCGAATGACAATCCAGATGTGATTGCGCGGGCGTCTGCCCTTATCCGCGCACACAAGATTGAGCAAGCGGAGGCGCTTTTGCGCTCGGCTGCCGTGGCTGATCCCAATTCGGCGATCGTGCATGGGGCCCTTGGGAAGTTGTTCCTCAGTGAGCAGCGCTATGAAGATTCAGTTCACGAACTCGGACTCGCGCTGCAAACTGATCCTGATTTCCGCGAATACAACATGCTAATGGCGGAAGCGCTGATCGACGGGCAGCACTTCAGCGCCGCGGTGAATTTTCTGCGGGCGATTCAGCCCCGTTTTGCCGCAGATCCGGAATTCCACTACGACCTTGGGCTGGCTCACTATAACCTCAACGACAATCCGGAGGCCAAGCAAGAACTCGCGGAGGCGCTGCGTCTTGATCCAAAGTTCGATCGCGCCGCGTTCTTGCTGGCGGGTTGTCTCGATGCGGAAGGCAACTTCGCCGAAGCAGCGGATATTCACCGCAAACTGGTGCAGCAACAACCGGACAACGCAACCTACTGGGTCATGCTGGGCGAGGCGTTGCAACAAGTGGGGAGCGAAAACGGTCCCGAAGCGGTGCGGGCCTGCCGCCGTGCGCTTGCGCTAAAGCCTGGCGACCCGCGCGTCCAATATGTGGCAGCTACCGTCTTTAACGGTGCGGGAAACTTCGGGGCGGCCCGCCCGCTTTTAGAACACCTGGCCCGCTTGCATCCAAACGACCTGGGCGTACACATTCTATTGTCGCAGGTCTACGCGCGGCTGGGGGAAGGCAAACTCGCGCGGCAGGAAGCCGCAAAAGCAAATGAGTTGCGAACGCAGAATGCAGCGGGAGCTTCGACAACGCCGACTCCGGATAAGAACAACGGTTCGCCGCAACCCTAAGATTTTTCCGTAACTGTGGAGAAAAACTATCATAGGGAACAAGAGGAACTCGGTAACGGCCGCAGACACCAACTTGTGTCCGTTTTTTTCGGGGGAAGCAACAGGTACGCCGTTGTTGATGGCGTTTAGCTCGGCTTCTTTGCGGATGCGGCCATTGGCTGACAGCACCACGAGACAGTAGCGCCACTGTCTCTTGCTCGTCTGGACTTGTTTGGTGACATTGCACTCGCGGTTCATGGGCAATCCTCCACTTCGGTGTAGGTATCGCCATGACGTGAGTGCTAGATAACAAAAGTAATGGCGGAGAGAGTGGGATTCGAACCCACGTTAGAGTTTCCCCTAAACACGCTTTCCAAGCGTGCGCCTTCAGCCACTCGGCCATCTCTCCACGACCCGGGTTGAGCGGGTCGCGACGGAAGTCGCTTGATCACATTCTACGGCAAGACCGGAGTTGATTCTACGGATGACCGCTGCACTCGGACGCAACTTATCGCGGCGCAAGACTGCTCGATCAATGTCTAGGAGACTTTCCCGGAGCTAGTCGGCAGTCCAGCGTGGGCACCATGGCGGATTCCGACTGGTCCGGGCAGCCGTTGCGGCGGAGCCTGTGCGGCGGAGCATTGGCTCCATCAACGATGCGATTATTCAGGCAGAAGAGCGCCAGCTCAAGCCGGTCGGCGACTCCCAGCTTGTCGTAGACCTTGCGCAGATAATTTTTTACCACTTGTTCGGTCGTGCCTACCCGTACGGCGATCTCTTTGTTCTTCATGCCCTGGGTAACGCAACCGACAATCATGGTTTCTTTGGGGGTCAGTTGAACCTTGGAGCGCGCGCTGGCGGGACGCGTCTCCTGCGTGCGATACGCTTCAAGTACCCACTGGATCGCTTCGGCATCGAGCCAAGGCTCGCCTTTCGAAACTTTGCGAATGCAATCCACCAGAAGATCGGGCTCAACCTCGCGGGAGACGATGCCCAGGGCGCCGCGGCGGAATAGCTCCAGAGTCAGTTCCTGGTTGTGGTCCGCGGTCACAACCACCATTCGCAGGCCGGGACATTGCCGCAACAGATCGCAGACGGCATCCACGGGGTTGGGCGCCAGAGCGGCCTCCAAAATGAGCAAGTCGGCAGAAAAACGTTTGGCGGCGGCCAGAGTTTGCGGCAAAGGTTTCCGCCTGTCCCACCACGCGGATGTCGTCTTCAACGGCAAAAATCTTGCGCAACCGGCGCGGAAAATGGCTTGTGTGTCCGCCACAATCACACGGATGAACTGGCCATTGCTGCCTCCATCTCGCGCCTGCTCGATTCCTTCGATTGTGACCGGAATACTCGCCATCCACTTTCCTTAGCCGCGCTTCAGCGGCGCTCAAAACGATATTCGTCAATGACCACGCCTACGCCGCGGCGGCCATCATCTTCCACGCTGCGCACCACGCGGCCGCGACAATCAATCTGCACATCCGCCTCCGCCCCCAAGACGGCCGCAGGCAGCGAGATGGTGAAATCCAGCGGCGCGCCCACGGGCATATCTGCGTCCACACGAAACAACACGCCATTGGCAGAAATGTTTTGAGTTTCGGTGTGGCTTTCGCCCGATTTCGATTTCACTGAAACCGGCAGCTTGATAGGAAAGCGCGCGGCGCTCTGCAAATCTGCATAGGGTTAGCCGCAGTGTCTGGGTGATGCCGCTTCCGCGCTGGCTGCCGAGAGCGGCGGCGGTGTGACACCCGGTTCAGTGCAACTCATAGAGGTGCCCACACGACTGCGTTTGCGCCGATAGGCCGTTGTCCGACATTTAGGCCGCAGCTTACACCCCCGAACCAAGAGAGGAAAGTTACCGAAGTCATGGAACGAATGAGGCTTAAAGTATTTGCTGTCAATAGATTGCAGACGAAAAAAGGAACGGCCAAAGACGGGCTTACTGGCAGGTGTAGGCTTGGGCGACTTGGATTCCGTGCAGTACGGAGAAGATCACGCTCAGACGAGCGTGCTTGAAGGCGAAAGGCTGGCCATGCGCTGCCTTCAGAACTTCGTCACTTCCGTGAAATTGAAGTCCTTCACCTTCATGGCGGGCACCACCATGTCGAAGGATTCTTCTCCGCTGGCGCGGACCGGTGTTCCCATTGCTTCGACATTGGAGAGCATGTGGATCAGGCTTTCATTGAAGCGGAAGTTGCGCACGCCGTAGCGCACTTTGCCGTCTTCCACATAGAAGGTGCCGTCGCGGGTCATGCCGGTAAGAATTTTTTCGTAGGGATCGACTTCGCGGATATACCAAAGGCGGGTGACCAGCACGCCGCGTTCGGTTGAGGCGATCATTTCGCTGGATTGTCTTCGGGTTGGGCGGGCGGGGCGAAGACCAGGTTCATGGGAGCTTCTCCCATTTCGTTGGGCAAGGAGAAACCATGACCGGTCGGCTCGATAGGACCAACCTGGTCTTTATGTTCGGACGTTCTTCATCCTGGCGGCAGTGGCGCGCGCATACACCAAGCGCTTGATGACTCCGTTCTCAACTAGCTGCAGCCTCTGCCGGGGCATGCCTTCGCCATCGAACGGTGAACCCGATTGCAGAGGATGCGCCACGTCATCCCAAATATTAATGTTGTCGCCGAAAAGTTTGGCGCCCACGCGATTGGTGAGGAAAGAACGCTGGTCAAGAATCGCCAGGCCGCCGAAATCCCAGAACATGAATCCTGCCATATCCAGCACGGCGGCGGGCTCCAGAATCACGGTGTATTTGCCTGCCGGAATCTCGCGCGGGCCAGCCGATTTGGCGGCTTTCTCCGCCGCGGTTTCGGCCAGGGCAAGCGCGTCGAGATTGGCGACGTTGGGCGAGTTGGCTTTCTGCCATCCGGAAGAATCCGCCGCCAGCATGGTAACGGAGATTTCGGAAGAGGTCTGCGTGTGCCAGTGCGAAAGTCCCCGCGAGTTGAAAATTCCTTCGACAGTTTCCGACGTCGAAAAGATGCCGGCGGCCGTGAGTTTGCGCTGCTGGCGACCGTCGACAATCTTCGCTACGGCTTCGGCACGGTCTTCTGGAGTGGTGGCGGCGGTTTGATCGAAGTGACGGCTCGGCACCGGCAAGGTGCGAGCGGCCTCATCCGCGCTCCGGCATGGGAAGCAAATCTGCATCAGGATGTTGAACCTTGGCCAGAGTTCTCTGAAGATTGCACCACTCGCTTCAGACTTTCATCATCCAGCTTGTTGGTCGTGGCACGCGCGGTGCGTTCGCCAAACGCGGTACGCACCGAGATCGACAATATTTTCCTCGGCGACATTTTGGTGGATCGTGTTATTGGCAAAGCGAGTCAGGGCGGAATGGCCGCCATAGATGAGGGCTTCGACTTCATCCGCGGTGGAGAATTTCTTGAGGCGGCTGAATATGTCGCTGGCTTTTTCTTTGGTCAGCATCGAGTGCGGTTGACCCGTGTCCTCTATGTACGGTGAATCAATTCCCTTTGTACGCCGAACCCACCTTAATCCCGCGAAATCTCGCCGGACTCGCGCCATGCCCGTTCCCATCACTTGCTGCGGCTGGCCTTTGCCGCAGTTAGGAGTTCCCCACAACGTCCACTCGTCACGCGAGCAGATGGCGTCCATCGAATTCCAGAATTCCGTGGTGATTCCCGAGTACGAGGGATTCTTCAGCATGCGCACACGCTTGCCATTCTTGATCTCCCACCCCATCTCGCAGCCAAATTGAAAGTTGTAGCGCTTGTCGTCAATGGACCAGGAGCGGTTGGTCTGCATAAGAATGGCGTGATCGGTCGAGGCGATGAGCTGCTCCAGCGTCAGCGGCTTCTCTCCCGGCAGAATACTGATGTTGGTCATGCGGATGATGGGCAACCGGTTCCAGCCTTCCGCCCGCAGAGTTCCGCCGGAGCGATCGAGATCGATGGTGTGCGCCGTCTCGCGCGAGCTGAGATAGCCGGTGAACAGGCCATTGGTGATAATGGGAGTGCACTGCGCCGGCACGCCTTCGTCATCGAACGCAAAGGTTCCCAGGCCGGGACCGTGCTCCTGGCGGGCATCGGCAACGACGTTGACCAAGTCGCTGCCATAGCGAAGGTTGCGCAGCTTGTCTAAAGTAAGAAACGAAGTGCCGGCGAAGTTGGCTTCCATCCCCAGCACGCGGTCCAGTTCAATGGGATGGCCTACCGACTCATGAATCTGCAAGCCAAGCTGCGAACTCTCCAGAATGATGTCGAACGCGCCCTCGGGACAGCGGTCTGCTTTGAGCAACGCCACGGTTTCTTCGCCGATGCGGCGGGCATTTTCCAGCAGCTTCAATTCTCAATCAGCTCGTAGCCTTTGTTCTGCCACTGCCCGCCGAACGAACTGGGATATGACCGCTTCTGAATTTCATTGCCGGCAAACGCATATGCCGCGTAACCTGCGCCGGCAGTGTATTTCGTCTGATGAATATTCGAGCCTTCCGAGGAGACAAACCATTGCTCTTCGCGGCGGAAATTCATATTGGTTTCGGCCAGCGTAACCCCGGTAACCGAGCGCAGTTCGGCATCAATTTTCAGCAGCAGGTCAATATTTTGTTCCACCGAAATGGTGAAGGGATCGATCTTGTGCGGGGTGGTCCACTCGACGGAAAAAGCCTTTTCCGGCGCCAGCCGGACGATCGTGTTGTTTTACCCGTGCCGAAGCTTTGGCAATTTCCACAGCCTGGGCGGCCGTCGCTTCGACTGCCGCCTGGCTGCAAGTCATCCGAGGCGGCAAAGCCCCAGGCGCCATCGGCGAGAACCCGAATGCCAATTCCCCGCGACTCCGTGTCCGAGGCGCCGCCCACTTTGCCATTTTTCGTGCTGAGCGCGCGGCTGCGTTCATCCACGACGCGGGCATCGGCGTAGGAGGCGCCTCGCAATGCCGCCGTGTTGAGTGCCCAATCCGCGATGGATTTCATGCGAATTGACAATTTAACACACGGCCGGCTGTAGCGGAATCCCCGCGTCTTTACATTTCTTTACCGATTACGGGCGTACCCTAAAGTTTGCAAGACAACACGAAACTTTCGCCAGGCATCTGTGTTAAACAATGGCTGAGGCGTCCCTTTTCAAGGTCTAGCATTAAATGCAAGCGCGCCAAATCCCAATCTTGAAGGAGTTGCGCGGCCGGCGCCGCGTCCAATTTATGCACAAATCTATATTTGCTGTTAGGTCTGGCTTTACTGTCTGTCTTGTGTGGGTTGCGGAACCGGAAGCAGCAGCAGTGGAGGTTTTGGCGGAGGCGGGACGATCGGGAGCTTCTCCAACTCCAATTTGAAGGGCAACTATGCCTATGAGATTGCCGGCGTCGACCTGAGTTCGGGAAGCAACGTCGTGCCTTTCCGCGAGTCCGGCGTTTTCGTGGCTGACGGTAGCGGCAACATCACAGGCGGCGAAGACGACCTGGAAGAAGGCAACGTGGTTGTCTCGTCCCAGATCGCAGCCACGAGCGGCGGCACCGCTTATAGCGTTTCCAACGATGGCACCACCGCGCTGACTCTCAGCCTGACAAACGGCGGTGCACTGGAGGTCGCAGTCAGCCTGGTAAGCGCTCCCACACTCTATATGACCGTGAATGCGATCTTGACTCCAACCGCCACTCTAACGGTGAATGGCAGCGGCTTCGCGGTGCCACAAACCACCTCGGTTTTAACCACGATTCCTAGCGGAACATTTGTATTCCGGTCACAGTCGATCGGCTCATTGCAAGCATCAGCCAATGTCGGAGCCTTTACCGTTACCGGCGGCTCCATCGCGGGCAGTGAAGATCAGAACAGCACCGGCAGCGTAGCGAGCGTTACCTTGAACGGCACGCTGAACACGCCGGATTCCTTCGGACGCGGCAGCGGCAGCATCACCGACAGCAACAATGTCACCACTCCATTTTTCTACTACGTGGTTGATAGCAGCCACTTTCACTTTTTCATGAACTCCAGCACCACGGGAAATGTTGGGGTGGGAAGGGCCATCTCGCAGACTGGAACCACTCTCGGTGGCAGTTACGTCTTTGGCAGCAGCAACAACTATGAGATAGGAGAGGTCAACACCGTCGGGCAGTTCAGCGCCAGCAACGGATCGATCAGTGGCGGGTCGTTCGATACGGTGCAGGGCGGGAACGCCGTGCTGAATGGAACTTTCGGCGCCTCCAGCTACACGACCGGTCCCGGAAGTGGCCGGTTCGTCGTCAATCTCGATCCATCGTCGGGAAATGCAGTTCAGGCTGTGTGCTGGGTCGTGAGCCCCTCACTGTTTTTCTTTATTACCAACGATGCAGATCAGCAAGCGGGCACCGCGACACTTCAGGATGGCAGCTCCTTCTCCAACTCCTCAATTAGCGGGACTCTGGGCTTCGCCATGGACGGCGTGGTGATTAATACAGGCAATACGATTGATCTGTACGACCGCGCCGGAAACCTCCACTTCAGTGGTTCGGGGCAACTTGGACTCACCGAATTTGTGAATGTTGATGGCGGGGGACAGACCTCAGGCATTCTCAATGGAACCTACACCGTTTCGAGCAATGGCCGCGTGGTCGGCAACGTCAGCAATCTGTCGAGCAACCTCATTTTTTATCTGGCGTCGGGAACGGAGGGATACATCCTGCAGGGTGACACTGGGGTTGAGATCAACGGCATGATGGGAACGGCGCAATAAACTGGCGCAGAAGCGGCACGCACAGCGGGGAAGATGAGGTCGGGGTACGGTAGACTTCATATAGCTCTCCTGGCTCGAGGAGGCTGTGGGAGTGCGCCCGAATTCAAATGCCAATGCCCAAAGCGCGTCCCATCTCTTTTGTGAGCATTCTCTTGTGTGTGTTCACCACGTCTTTCGCCTTATCGCAGCAGGCCGACAGCAACCCGCAGTTCGCTATTCAAAGCTCGTCGTTACCACGAGGCTTTGTATCTCTGGCGTATCATGCTCAGCTGCAAGCGCAGAATGGCACGACGCCGTACGAGTGGGCGGTGACCAGCGGATCATTGCCCAAGGGATTGAGCCTGCAGGAGGATGGCGTTCTCAGCGGCGTTCCTGCCGAAGCCGGGGAGTTCCACTTTGTCGTCACCGTCACCGACAGCGCGAAGCCGCCACAAGAGAGGACTCACGATCTCGTCCTGCAGGTGTTGGAGCCACTGTTGGCAAAATGGAGCCGCTATCCCAAGGTTAACGGCCAGCGGATCGAAGGATCGCTCAAGGTCTCCAACCAAACGGCGGATGAGTTCGACTTGACCGTAATCGTGCTGGCTGTGAACGAAAGCGGCCGCGCCACCGCCCTCGGCTACCAGCATTTCACGCTGCAGAAAAATACCGTGGACCAGGAAATTCCCTTCGGAGAAAACCTGCCATCAGGAAGCTATATGGTGAATGCCGACGTGGTGGCGGAAGTAGCCGCCGCCAAGCGCATCCATCGGGCACGCCTGGCCACGAGCGAACGGCTACACGTGGTGCAACAGCCGTAGCGTCTACGCGTGCACCCTCAGCCGGGGTCCCACCACGAAGACGTAGTGCACGCCGGATACAATGGTGAAGGCGAAGGTAAAGCGCAGGAATGTGATTCGGGCAAGCCAAACCCACCACGCCGGATGCACTTGAAACAACATCACGAAAAAAACCGCCGCCACTTGAGAAAACGTATTTGCCTTGCCGAAGATGCTGGGATGGAAATCCCGCAGCCCGGCGATGGCGTATAAGACCGCGCTGGCACACAGAATAGAGATGTCGCGGCTGAACACCATGACCGTGAATTTCCAGGGAATTTTGTGGAGAACCGATAGCACGAGGAAGGTCGTGCTGAGCAGCAACTTGTCGGCGATCGGATCCAGATATTGTCCCAGCAAGGTTTGCTGTTTAAGGATGCGGGCCAACAGACCATCCAGGCCGTCGCTGAGGCCCGCCAAGACGAACAAAACCAGCGCCCATTCGTAGTGTCCGCTCACCAGATGGGTAATGACGAAGGGCAAAAAGATCATCCGCAACAGCGTGAGCTGATTGGGGGCGCTCAATAATTGGGAAAATTTCACTGGTTCCACCCAACTTGCTCGAAAATCGACGAACCCTCAGCGCGGGACACAGCAACGATTGTCGCCGCGCCAACCCGATTTGGCAACTGGGCGGGCGGCGCGGCCCGTTCCATAGCTTGCCAATCGATCATGATCTGAGACGCGCTCCACGCAGGCGAAATTGATAGGTAATTTTCAACTTTGTTACAATCAGAGTGCGAACGTCATTCAAACCGCAAGTTGTAGGCGCGTAGCTCAGTTGGTTAGAGCGCTACCTTGACACGGTAGAGGTCGCTGGTTCGAGTCCAGTCGTGCCTACCATATTCTCCCGGTTTTGGCGGGCATTGTCCCGCTCAAAGGCGATCTGCTTCGAATCATCGCTCTCAAAAATATGTTTCCACTGCCGACGTAATGTTGTAATCGTCGTCCACCACGAAAAGAACTTTCCACTTATCGAAAGTTGTGCAGGGGTGCGAAATGCCCAGACCAACCAGATCCCCGACTTTGAGCGGGTTTTTCGAAGGAATCTTCATGTGGGCATGCTGATCGCTCAACGTTGAGACGGTGTATTCGCTGCCTAACGGCATCGGCCTATCATGCAATCCAGGCCGGAACCATTTAAGCGGGACCGGAAGGCCTATGTCGTGTCCGCAATCGCGCTTCCCCGCAGTCAATATTGCCAGCGTAGGCTCCGGCACCGACTGTACGTAGGTCCAGATTTCCAAGGCCGCCTCCGCCTTTGGAAGCAGCTTTCCTGCATGTTCCAGGCGGGTTTGCCGCGCTTGTTCGAAGCGGGCGTAGCAGCCGGAGTCATGAATCAAGTAACAGCCACTGCGCAGCACGATCCGAACCGGCGTCTCGATGCGCGCTGAACCCAATACTCGGGTGACCAGGTCAAAATAGTTCGAGCCCCCAGCGGTCAGCAAAATCTCATTTCCGGAAAACAGATGCTCTTTCTCAATCAGGCGTGCGATTTCCGTGACCAACTCCAGGAACGTTACTACCGGGCTTTTGCCATCCTGGCCGGCGTCCAGTTGAAACAAGCCCTCAAAGCCTTCGATGCCGCGCAGCACCAACCGGCCGCCGCTGTCTCGCACCGCGCGGGCCACGCGAAGGGCGTCTTCTTTGGTACGGCATCCGCAGCGCAACCCCGGAGAGCCGATTTCAAGAAGCACCTGCAGCGGACGGTTAAGATTATGAATGCGCACCCGATCCGCCAGTAGATTCACACCATCTACCGAATCCACCAGACAGTAGAAATCAAAGTCAGGATCTTTGTGCAACTCATCGAGCAAGTAGCGAATCGCCGGCTTGCCGAGAAGCTGATTGGCCAGCACGATTCGCCGATAGCCAAGTTGCCGGGCCACCCGAAGCTGCTGAGCCGTCGCCACCGTTAAACCCCAGGCGCCGTCGTCCATCTGGCGCTGGAAGAGCTGCGGGCTCATGGTCGTCTTGCCATGGGGACAGAGGCTGGCCGAAGTCGAATCCAGGAACTCCCGCATGATTTTGCTGTTCCGATCCAGCGCGGACGAGCGAAGCACCGCGGCCGGGAGCGGGACATCCTCCCGCAAAATGTTCCAGCCTCTGGCGCCGATTTCAGAAAGTGTGATGGCCTCTAAGGCGGGAGGGAGGCCCTTGGTCAATCCGGAGAACGTTACGGATACGGATGAAGTCTTCATGAAAGGTGCCGGCCCGACTAACAGGTTAGCACCGACATTTTATCTGTATTTGCGGAAACTGTTTTTATCGGAGTCGAGCTGGAGATGCCAAACAGTTTGGGTCTTCCCGGAGTTTTCGAATTCACAACATTAAGCGCGCGAGGGACTCGCGCGAGGCAGCAATGGCACGCGGAGGTGCTCGTTGCCGACACACCTGCTCGGGCACGCTTTCAGAGACGCACCATATTCACCCGAGCAGAGCTCCGCATTTACCCGAGCAGAGCTCCGCCAGCAATTAGCGATTCGCGGCACCGTCGGACACGACCTCCAGGCGCACTTCGTCGCCCAGAATTCTGGCCACGGAGCCCAGGTCGCGGGCAAGAGCACGCCGCCAGCGACCAACTGCGTGGCCAGCCAACTCATCCATCGCCTGTTCGAAGGATCGCACGGTCTCCTCGGCATGGGTCCGCAAGGATTCAGATACTGAGGCTTCGATTTCCTGCTGCATCGTTTTCAAATGTCCGCAGGCTGCGTCGAGCTGCTCCCCAAGTTGGGCGGCATTGCGCGTTTCCATCTGTTTAAGGATGGCGCCAACATTATTCTCAATCTGCGCGCGGGTGCGGGAAATAATGTCACTCGACATTTGTCCCATTCGCGCTTCCAGGCCGGATTCCATCCCACGGGCAAATTCATCCAGCTTGGCCACGCGGGCGCCAAGAACGCCCACCAGTTCCTGCTGGCGAGTTGATTCCGCGGTGATCGCCGCCTGAACCTGTCCCACTTCGACCAGGCGCGCGGTGTGCTCCTCGCCCAGGCGATGCTGCAGACTTTGGAAAAGCTCTTCGCTGCGGCGCGTGAGATGGGTTCCCGCGTCTGTGGAATGCTGCTTAACACTTTCCAGGCCGGCATGGAGTTGTTGGCGAATACCATCGTCCAGTTCATCCGACAGACGCTGCGCGCGCACTTCAACAGCCTCTAACTCCTCGGTAAGGTGTTGCCGAAATTCATTGCGCGTGCTACCCAACTTCTGCTCGATGGTGGTTTTGGCGGCTTCGAGGACCTGCTCCGCCTGTTGGCTGGCATGCTGCAATACTTGTGCGCCCAAATCCTCCCGCAGGCGAAGCCAGATCTTCTCTTCCACCTCCGGGGGAATATAGGAAAGAGATACCTCGAACTGGCTGCGCTTGGGTTCGGGTCGCGCCAGGCGTTCCCGCAAGCTGGTCACTTCCGCATATAGCGGCTGAACGATCTCCCCAATTAAAGTCCGAAGACGCTCTTCAGACAGCTGTTCGCCGACATTGTTCTGCGAGGACACAACTTTCAAAGAGGACACAGCTTGCGGCCGGTGTCCTGTTTTGATGTCTTTGGCCGACTTCCTTCCCGGCTGAGCATCGCTCGATGCAGGCATGAGAGGGAGGGAGGTCCAGTCTTGCGGACACGGGTTGACGCCCCAAAAATTATCTGGCTGGTCCAGCCGCGCTCCCACCCGCCAACTTTGATGATCTGGCCCCAGGGGCTCACAGTCCACTACATGGGCCGTGGTTTGCCGGCCTTCCATGCTATGAAAGTAGACGGGAACTCCGGGTTCCAGTTTCATAGGCGAACGCACCGCGCAGCCGTGTGCGTTGACCACCAGCGTTTCGCAAACTTCGGAGAAGTCGATGTTGGGTGCCATGCTGGTGACGAGAATGGGGAGGGCTAGCGGTACCCTCGAACTGCGCCGTAGTGTGTCGGGTGAAATTGCACTGTGCATAGGTTGCGCCTCTTTTTGCGACGGGATGCGTTGCGAGACCCGAATTGGGCTGCAGTCTCGTATTGGGATACGTTACCGCGACTTTGGCAAAAAGCCTCACCCCAGTGGTATCTCTTTGGAATGTTCGATTGGCCATGGGGGCGCAGGCCTGCGGCACGTTACCCTGTGGCCCGAGGGACAGGGGTCCAATTGGCGAAAGCCTTATCCAGCGCGGCTTTTCAAACGGGAATTCGTACGGGTAATGAGACTGCAGGCTGCCGCTTACACTTACCCGCTATGCACCAACGGGTGCTGCCGATCGGGACAAATTGGAGTAATCTGAAGCCGTCGAACATTTCCCGTCTATTCTCAACACAGGGAGAATTCATGTGGGGACCAGTGTGCCACTCCAATCACCCGCGCCAAAGGCAGAGACCAGCATGACACTGCAACTCCTCAAACGGTTCCTACAGAAGTGTTGCCGGCATCGTTTTTCCTGGCCGCATACCGGCTTCCATGGCCAGGATTATCAGGTCTGCCTGATCTGCGGAGTTGCCTACGAATTCGACTGCGCCACCATGACTCGGACGGGCCGGGTAGTAGAGCCAGAAGCTCACGACTCGAGGCCACCGCGTTAGGGCTGGTACCGATGGAACACGTTTTTCAGCGTACTCTTCGCATCCCGCCAGGTCGGATGTCCCGCCGAACCAAACACCAACCATAAATGTGCAAAAAGTTGCTGCATTCGTCTCCTCAGGGCTCACAACTCAAGAGATAAGCCCCTCGTATTTTGGTAAGGGGATTGCATTCATATGGGTGGCAGCAATGATGAGCTAGATTTCCTGCTGCCACATTGCTTCTCAGGCGGAGGTAAGCATGAAGACCCTTCTCGTTGTGTTTTGCTTTTTCACAACTTCAGCAGCTCTGGCGCAGGCTGTCGCCGGCGGCGGAGTATTGAGCAATGAACCTGTCGTGATTCAAGTCCCCAGTCATTCCGCCCATGCAAGCCAACAATCAATGGGCGAAGTGCAAACCGTGATGGAAAGCTCGACTTCAACAATGGCGCAGGGAGAAAGGCCGTTATGGGAACTGGCGCCCAAGGTGACGGTTGTGCCTCTGGGCGACATCGCCCGTTCGCTGAACAAAGAACGTCTGACGGCCAGGAAAGCGAACAAGATTTGGGAAAATTAGCCGAGCGCACCGGAGATCGCTCGGGAAAAGGCTGAAGTACCGGCTTTACTTCTTTGGCGGGGTAGCCGGTTTAATCGCGTCGGCAAGCTTCTGCAGCTCTGCGACGGTGTCGCTGTCCAGCATATAGAGATCCGGCTCTCCCGGGCGCTCTGCGACGTAGCCGGCACCGTGGACGGCTTTAGAAATCAAGACCTTCTCGATCCGCTTGCCATCGTTGGAGGTCACCGTGATCTCGGCTGCCGGAGTTGTATAGCCGGAATCGGCGAAGCTGCTGGCCTGCAGATCGCGGAGTTTTTCGAGCAATGCTTCGACACCGTCTGCTTCCAGTTTTTTCCCATCCGCGGACCACCAGTCGTCTCCGCCGTGGGTGAAGAAATAGGACTTCCCCCCGTCCTGCATTTCGATTTTGTTGGGCTCGGCAAAGCCGAAATCGAATAACTTCTTGTTGCGAAAGTCTTCCAGCTTTTTGTCGAGCGCCTGCCCCAGGCTGCTGGAGACCTTGTAAACACCGTCTACCACGCTGGTCTTGGCGTAATAGTCGTCCTTGCTCTTGCGGAGTTGAAGTTGCTGCATGCCAGACTCGGTCGTAAGCTTCACGGATGCGACGGGCGTTCCGGAAGCAAATGCCGAGGCGCTCTTTTTAGGATCGGTCTCAGAGCTCAAATCCATCTTCGCGTCCGTCATGGCACGCAGCAGGTCGTCCACTTTTGAGCCGTCCGCCCGCATCGGTTTGGGCTTCAGGATCTGCCACTGGTCTTCGTTTGAACTACCTTTGGTGCGGCCAAATTCGATGTCTTCTTGCTTCTTGACCAGTTCAATGCGATTGATTCTATCGGCCTCCACTGTAATGAGCCGCTTGTCGCGCAGGTCGCTGAGGTTCTTGTCCAGACTACTCTTATTAAAGCTGGCAACAGTAAACACAGAGGGACCACCGGTCAGCTTGGCATAGACGCCATTGCCCGTCGGTGTGGCATCCCCCAGCAATAACTGTTGCGCCTTGTTGTCTTTCTCGGAGATGTTGACGGCCAGTGACGGATCGGAAAGTCCGTATGGACTAAGATCGTTTGCTTTGTCTTCCACGAGCCGCTGCGAATCGAGTGACGCCAGCGTAGAAACCATGCTGGAGACAGCGGATTGATCCGCGGCGAACGGTTGCGGCGCTACGATGCGCCAATCGGCGCCCTCCTTCTTGAGGACGATTTCGCCGCCATCTTTCTTGTTGATCGCGATGCCGGTAATGTCGGCTTCTTTGATGGTCAGAATTTTGGGAGGGACATCCGTTGGAGTCGAAGCGGTCTCGCTGGATTGGTGATGGTTTGACCAGTAAAGAGTTCCGGCAAGAGCTCCCAGAACGACGACAGCCAAAATCAAACCGCGAATCTTCATCTTGCTTTTCCCAGGGTGTTTGCCAGCAAAATGTGTTTTACCTTCTTCCCCACCAAACCAGAACTCCGGCGGTCACCACAATCAACGGGAGCAGAAACTGGGTTGTGCTGCGAACCCAGTTGAGCTGGGCAGTCGTCATCGTAATGCGGCGGTCCTCCGGCTCTTTGGGGCGAATGGAAATCAGGTCTTCGTCGGAGGAAAGCCAATTCATGGCATTCAACGCCAGATCGCGGTTGCCGTTGAAGCGAATAAATGAGTTGCCAGCCCAGGACGAGCTTCCCACGACGACGAACCGGCCTTGCGAGCCGTTCTTCCCAGTGTTGTACGTGCCCGCCGCAGCCAGCGTTAACGGACCCTTTTGATTCTTCGGATCACTGGGATTCACCGCCGGAGAACTCAAATTCGACGTCGCCAGACTGGAATCCGAAGAACTGAACAACTTGGTTACCGTAGTCTTGTCGGTGTTCTTGATATCGAGGGAGCGGGCCAGCGGAAATCCCGTGGTCGTGCCCTTCATCCCCTCGACAATAGGATGCCGGTCATAAGTCGAGACAAGAGCGACTTCCGGTCCCACCCCGACCAGTTTGCCGATCGGATTGAGATCGAGAATCAGGTCCTTTTCCGCGGTTACTCCCCAGGTCTGCAACAGGCTGGTGAGCGCGTCATTATCCGCGATATCGCCGTGACCCATTTTCAGCGGGGGATCAAGCATGAACAATGCCCGCCCGCCGACTTCGACATATTTCTTGATGGCATCGACTTCGGGCTGCTCGTAGTCGCCGGTAGGGCCGCCGACGACCAGCGCCGTGCAGTCAGCGGGCACCTCCGCGGTCTGCAGCAGATCAATGGACTTTGCCGTGTACTCATCTTTCCCGAGAAGACTGTCGAAAGAGGAATAGCCACTGCGGTCGCTGTCGTCAATCTGATGTTCGCCACTGCCGGTGACGAAGCAAACCGTACGCGTGGTGTTTTTCAGATCGCGGATAAAAGCGCCGGTCACACCCTCTTCGGTCATGCTTCTGGCTTCTTCTTTACGGTCGCCGACCTGCACCACGGCAGTGCCATAATTCTTGATGCCCGCGGCGCGCGCCAATTCTGGCTCTTTGTCCACATCCACATATTTCACATGAAGTTTCGGGGAAAGATTCGCATACTCATCCAGCAAATCTTTGGCGTGCGGAAATCCGTGCGGTTGGTCGAAATAACTGATCGTAGCGTCCTGCTTCAGGCCCTTTACGATCTTCGCCGTCTGCTCGGAAAGGCTGTAGCGCTTGTTGGCGGTTCCGTCGTAAGACTTGTTGTAGCGATCGGCCAGCACATTCGCTATCACGACCACCGCCAGAATCACCAGAATGTAGACTGCCGCAAAGGCCGCATACTTGGTTTGGCGCGCTTTGAGAAACTTAAGATTCACTTACGACCTCCACCGCAGAGATTCCAGGGAACGCAGGGTCAGGAACCATCCCAGGAAGATCATGCTCAGGTAGAAAACGACGTCTTTCGAATCGAGCATGCCCCTTTCAAACGATTCCAGATGGGCAACGATCGAGGTATACGACACCGCCTGCGCCCACGATGCGGTATTAAATTCGCTCACCGACGAGATGACCCAAAGGACCAGGAAGAGACCGAAGGTCACGGCGGCGGCGATGATTTGATTTTTCGTCAACGTCGAAATGAACATTCCGATCGCCAGCAACCCTCCAACCTGCAGCAGCAGTCCAAGGAACCCGATCAGCAGGGGCTTCCAATCCGGGTTGCCGTACTTGAAAAGCAGCGCAAAGTTAAGCGCGGGAAAGAACAACATGCACACATACAGTCCCATGGCCGCGGACCATTTTCCAAGAACGATTTCCACATCCCGAACGGGCGAAGTGGTCAACAGCTCGATGGTTCCGTTGCGCTTTTCCTCCGCAAAAAGCCGCATGGTAAGCATGGGAATGAAGAACAATCCTATGACGCTCGCGTTCGATAGCAGAGGCCGGATCACCTGTTCATTGAGATTCATTGGGGCCATCTGTCCGGTCATCTGCATTTCCATTCCGTACTCGATAAAACCGCGGAGATAGAGTCCAAAGAAAAGCGCCGACACGAAGGCAAACATCGTCAGCAAGAGATAAGCAATGGGTGAAACGAAATAGCTGCTGATCTCTTTGCGGAAGATGATCCAAACATTCCTCATGAGTTCACCCCTTGAGTGGCCGCGGCGGGTGGATTCGCTGCCGTAGCGCTGGTCAACTGCAGGAAGACTTCTTCCAGGCTCACAGCCGCGGGTCGAAGCTCGTTGAGGTCCCATCCGGATTCAACGACAGCGCGCGCCAGATCGCCGCGCTGAAAACCGGTTTGGCCTTCTACTTCGAAAATACCGCGATGATCCCGGCTCTCCCGGAACACGACCCGGCTCACACCGCCAACCTGTTCTAGTCTGCGCTGTACAGTCGCCGAATCGAGAGCGCCGTTGCGGCCCGCCACTTCCACCAGCAACGATTCCGCGCCGCGTACACGATTTTGCAGGTTCTGTACCGAGTCCGTCGCTACCAGTTTTCCTTTGTTGATGATGAGCACTTGCTGGCATGTCTGCTCAACCTCAGGGAGGATATGCGTGCTCAGGATAATGGTGTGGTCTCCCGCCAGGCTCTTGATGAGATCGCGCGTCTCGTTGATCTGCTTGGGATCCAATCCGGCGGTGGGTTCGTCCAGGATCAGCACGTCAGGATTGTGGATGATGGCCTGCGCCAGCCCCACACGCTGGCGATAGCCCTTGGATAGCTTACCCAGGATTTTTGTCTTTACGTCGGCGATGGCGCAACGCTCACATACGTAATCCACCCGCTTCGCCAATTCAGCCCCGCTCAACCCCTTGAGCTTGCCGACGAAGTTCAGATACTCCCCCGCATCCATCTCAAGATAAAGCGGGGGTGTTTCGGGAAGGTATCCGATGCGTTTCTTCACCTCCATCGGTTTTTCCAGCACGTCGAAGCCTGCGACAGTGGCCGTGCCTGCGGTCGGTGGCAGAAAGCAGGTGAGCATGCGCATGGTGGTGGTCTTCCCTGCCCCGTTCGGCCCCAGGAAGCCGACAATCTGGCCTCTTTCCACCTCGAAGGAAATGTGATCCACCGCAGTGGCGTGCGCGTACTTCTTGGTCAGCTCGTGGACTTTAATCATAAGAATTTTGCCAGGCGAAATCGAACACTGCTTTTGAACTACTCCGTCTGATGAACCAATATTTTGCGGTAAATTCATAGTAAGAATTGTGGGACACGAATGTCAATGCCCGCAAAGAATATCTTGAGACGATATTTCCCTACCGCAGCTCATGGCAAAGGGACCGCAAGCGCTCCGCCGCGCTTTCCGGCGTGATGTCCCGCTGCGGCGCGCCCAGCATCTCAAAACCAACCATAAATTTTCGAACCGTTGCCGAGCGCAGGAGCGGGGGGTAGAAGTGCGCGTGGAAATGCCACTCTGGGTGGCCCTTACCGTCCGATGGCGTCTGATGAAACCCCATGGAGTATGGGAAAGGTGTATCGAACACACGGTCATAGGTAGAGGTCACCTGCTTCAGGGACCGGGCCAGTGACGGACTTTCGCCTCCCCTCAAGTCTGTGAGAGCACCCAGATGCCTGCGGCTGCAAATCAGAAGTTCGAATGGCCATACGGCCCAGAAAGGCACCAGGACAACAAAAGCTTCGTCGGCATAAACCACCCTCGTCTTTTGCCGGAGCTCGAGTTCTACATAGTCGCACAGCAGGCAACTGCCATGCTTCTCCGAATGCGCGTGCTGCGAGATCAATTCCCTCGCCGGAGCGTCGGGGATGGATGCCGTTGCCCAGATCTGGCAATGAGGATGCGGATTGCTGGCGCCCATCATCGCGCCACGATTTTCGAAAATCTGCACATGATCGATTTCCGACCTGGCGCTCAACTCCTGAAATTGGGCCGTCCAGACCGAGATGACTTCTTCGATGTCTTTCAATTCCATGCTCGCAAGCGTCAGATCATGCCGCGGCGAGAAGCAAATCACCCGGCAGAGGCCCGGTTCGCCCTCCGCAACCAGCAACCCCTTTTTCTCAATGTCGAAGTGTTCCCGGGGCGTACCCAGTTTGAGCGCGGAAAAGTCGTTATCAAATACGAACGTGCGCTCGTATCGCGGATTACGCACCCCGCCGGCTCGCTCATTTCCGGGACACAAATAGCAGGTGGGATCGTATTGCGGTTCCTGCGCAGCCGCTCTCTTTTCGACTTGCCCTTGCCATGGGCGCTGCGTGCGATGAGGAGAAACAAACACCCATTCGCCGCTGAGCGGATTGAATCTGCGGTGCGGATCTTGATCGAGCTTCAACAATTTTGGCCGAGGCGTTGAACGGCGTAGCGCTGAATTACAATGAACCTCGCTATTGTAAGGGAAATCCACGAATGAAATCTGCCGCGTTGGGCGAACGCTTCAAAAAGTTGTACAACTCCGATCCCACAATCTTCCGCGCCCCCGGACGTGTCAACCTGATCGGCGAACATACGGATTACAACGATGGCTTTGTTATGCCGTGTGCGATCGGCTTTGCTGCCGAAGTTGCTGTCTCTCCGCGGCCAGACGACAAGCTGTCGCTGAAGTCCGAGAACTTTCCCCAGCCGTTTGAATTTGACGCAGCCCATTTGCCCGCTAAGCGACTGGGAGCCTGGTGCGATTATGCGCTGGGGGTTGCGGTAACACTGCGCCAGGCGGGATTTGCCATTCCGGGGGCCGATTTACTCATCGGCAGCGAGGTGCCCATTGGAGCGGGTCTCAGTTCATCGGCCGCCATTGAAGTTGCAACAGCGTTGGCGCTTCTCAGTTTGACTGGCGCGAAGCTGCCGCACCCGGAATTAGCGAAACTCTGCCAGCGTGCGGAGAACGAATTCGTTGGCGCCCGCTGCGGCATCATGGATCAGTTTATTTCCTGCCTGGGCAAAGCGGATCATGCTCTGCTGCTCGACTGCCGCTCGCTCGAGTTCAAACTCGTGCCGATTCCGCCCGCGGTGCGCCTGGTCATTTGCAACACCATGGTCAAACACGAACTGTCGGGCGGTGAGTACAACCGCCGCCGCGCGGAGTGCGAGGAAGGCGTAAAGATTCTGTCGCAGTGGTATCCCGGTATTCGCGCCCTTCGCGACGTGTCGCCCGAGCAACTTCAGGAACATTCGAAGGAGATCCCTGCCACCATCTACAAACGCTGCGCTCACGTGGTCCATGAAAATCGGCGTACGCTCGATGGCTGTGAATGCCTCGCGAGGGGCGATCTGCGCGGCTTCGGAAAATTGATGCGCGAGTCACACTGCAGCTTGCGCGATCTCTACGAAGTCAGTTGCAAGGAACTCGACGTCATGGTCGAAAGCGCGGAAAACCTGCATGGATATTGGGGCGGCCGCATGACCGGCGGCGGTTTTGGCGGATGCACGGTGAACCTGGTCAATGCCGCGGATGCCGGGAAGTTTGCGGCACAGATTGCGTCACGTTATTCGCAGGCCACGGGGATCAAGCCGGATATCTACATCTGTTCGGCGGCCGACGGCGCAGGAGCTGGTTGCTAGCGCGAACTCTGTGCATTCGGCCGCGACGAAGAAGACTGCGCCAGACTTTGCGCGGAGGGCAAGCTTGCGGCGCTCCAGCCTCCGCCCAGCGACTTGATGAGCAGCACGCTGTCGGTCATGCGGCGGCCCGAAAGCTCAACTGCGGTCCGCTCATCCGCTAACGCTGCGCTTTGCGCGGTAATCACTTCCAGGTAGGTAGCCACCCCGCCGCGATAGCGGTTATTAGAGAGAGCCAGCGAGTGCTCCGCGGCGGCCACTGCAGCCGCTTCGGTTGTTGCCTCATCCTCCAGAATGCGCAATGCCGCCAGATTATCTTCCACTTCCTGAAAGGCGGTGAGCACGCTCTGGCGATAGTTGGCGACCGACTCATCGTAGGCAGCCTGCGCCTGCCGAGAAACAGCACGGCGTTGGCCGGCGTCGAATACAGTTTCCAATGCGCTGAGTCCAGCGGCGGCAAATCCGCTGGGCCCGCTGAGCCAGTTCGTAATCGACGTCCCCTCAAAACCACCACTCGCAGACAACATAAGAGCCGGGAAATAGGCGGCCCGCGCCACACCGATTTGCGCGTTGGCGGCTACGATGCGGCGTTCGGCAGCGGCGATATCCGGACGGCGTTCTAACAAATCCGCAGGCAAACCTGGCGGAACCATGGGGGGCGTTGTATTTAGCGGGGCTGCCGGAAGCGCAAAGTTAGCCGGAGGTTCTCCGGTGAGCACGGCGATGGCGTGTTCGTATGCGGCTCGCTGGGCGCCGAGATCGGTGGCTTGCGCGCGGGTAGTTTCCAGCTGAGTCTGCGCCTGCGCCACATCGACCTGCGATGCAATGCCTCCGCGATAACGATTGTCGGTCAATTCGAGAGCTTTTTGATACGCGGAAACGGTTGAATTCAACAGCTGGATTTCCGCATCCAAGGCGCGAGCTTCGAAATAGTCCATCGCAAGCTCCGCGTGGAGACTCAAGCGGACCGACTCGAGGTCGGCGGCGCTGGCTTGCGCGTTGGCGCGGGCTGCGTCAACGGTTCGCCTCACTCGGCCCCACAGATCGGGTTCGTAGGAGACATCCAACGGAAGAACCAGATCGGTGTAGTCGGTTGTCGTTCCAATCAGAGGCCGATTCTTTGAGAGCCGGTTGCGCGAAGCGGACACACCTGCGGTCACCGTCGGATAGTAGTTCGCCCGATTGAAAGCAACGAATGCGCGAGCTTGCTCGAATTGTGCCTGCGAGGCTTTGAGGGTTTGGTTGGAGACTTCAATTTTTTCTTCCAGCGCGTTGAGAGCCTGATCCTGGTAGATCTCCCACCACTTGCCATGCGCCAGCTGGTCGGCGGGCTGCGCCTGCTTCCAGTTCTCAGGAGTTTCTTTGTATGCCGGAGCGACTGGAGCAGTAGGCCTTGAATAGTGAGGGCCGACGACGCAGCCGCTCAGGATGGAAGCGCCCGCCAGAACCAAGCCCGCCAGCAAGGCCCGAAGCGGGCTCGCGCTACGACCTGGGATGCGATCAGCCAGCGTCACTGCGCAGTTCCTCCCGCCGGCGGCTGAACGACCCGCACCGTTTCTCCGGATTCAATGGAATCCGGCGGATTGACAACCACGCTTTCCTGCCCTATCAAACCAGCAACCACCTCAACAGAAGAACCAAAGTCGTGTCCAATGGTGATGGGTCTCAGCTCAGCTTTGTTGTTGTTCACCACCACCACGCGAAGGCCCTCGCCACGAAATAGGAGCGTATCCACGGGAAGGGTGAAGGAAGATTGCGCCGTGGGCAGCTTGAGATGAACTTCGGCATAGGCCCCGGTGAGCAGTTCCCCGGTAGGATTGTTGACCGCGATTTCCACCAGCAAGGTACGTGTGTTTGGATCAATGGCATCGGCGGTGCGCACCAGCTTGCCTTGGAAGGTGCGTCCGGGAAATTCCGATAAAGTTAAGCCGGTGGTCAGACCCGGTTTCGCCGCTTGTGAGTAGGCTTCCGGCACGTTGACGTACACCCGCAACCGGCCAGGTTGTGCAATGTGGAAGAGTTCCGTGCGCGGGCCACCGCTGCTTCCGGAATCGATCAGGGCGCCGACATCCGTATTGCGCGCGGTGATAACTCCATCAAAGGGAGCGTAGATCTTCTCGAACGACTGCAAGTCTTCCAGCCGCTTCACATTTGCCTGGGCCGATTGCACGGTGGATTTCTTGGCGGCGTAGTCGCTCTCGGCATTGTCGGCATCCTGCTTGGAGACCGAATCCGTTTTCAGCAGATCCTGATACCGCTCGGAGGTGATTTGCGCCAGATGCACGTTGGCCTGGGCGGTCGCGAGATCGGCGAGAGCCTGCCGAAGTTGTTGGTTCACTTCGGGAGTATCAATTTCCGCCAGCAACTGCCCGGCTTTCACGTGGGCGCCAATGTCCGCATACCAAGTTTCAAGTAGCCGTTGGTGCGAGCGTAGATGGGAGAGTCGATGTACGGCCTGCACGTTCGCGGGCAGCACCACTTCTTGCGCCGGCGCGGTGTGCTTGGGATGAACCACCGCCACAGTGGGAATGGCCATCTCCGCGCGTTTCCTTGGCGAGCGTATCGCGCGCCTTGACGCGCGGCAAAATACCGGCGAACACGACCACGACAGCCACGACCAGAGAGCAAGCAGGCCAAGCCACCAGGCCCGGCCGTGGCGAGCGAGCGTTCTCCGGCGATTCATGGTCAGTCTGTCTGTGCTCGTTCTGTCTCTTCCACCTTCATGAATAAGCTCCTAAGCTCCCATAACCGTCTTAATGCATCCTAATGTTTGGGCGCAGTCAGCGCGGATCGCGTACGCAGCCCGTGCACCAGGCTGAAAAAGACCGGCACAAAAAACAGCGTCGCCACGGTGGCGAACAACAGGCCGCCGATCACGGCGCGGCCCAGCGGCGCGTTCTGTTCGCCGCCTTCGCCCAGCCCGAGCGCCATCGGCACCATGCCGATAATCATGGCCAGGGCCGTCATCAGCACGGGCCGGAAGCGCGTAAAACCGGCCTCCAGCGCGGCTTCGACGGCGCTCTTTCCTTCCGCCATCTGCTCTTTGGCAAAGCTGACCACCAGAATGCTGTTCGCCGTTGCCACGCCCATGCACATGATGGAACCGATCAGCGCAGGCACGCTGATGGTGGTGCGCGTCACAAACAGAAACCAGACAATCCCCGCCAGCGCGGCGGGCAGCGCCGCGATGATGATGAATGGATCGAGCCAGGATTGAAAATTCACCACGATCAGCAGGTAGACCAGAACGATGGAGAACGCCAAGCCCGCCCAGCAAGCCGAAGTATGACGGTATGCATGGTCTGAATCTGTCCGCGGACAATGATCTGCGAGCCGCGCGGCAGATCCTTGTGACTGTCGTCCACAATCTTGTCGATGTCGCTCGGCTACGCCGCCCAGGTCGCGGCCCTGCACCGAGCCGTAGATATCGATCAGCGGGCTGAATGTCGTAGTGCGAGACCACTGCCATCCCGCTCCCGCGGTGGATGGTGGCCAGGCTGGCCAGAATCTGCGGGCTGCGCGCCACTGGGCCCGGTGACCGGAATATTTTCCAGATCCTGCAGACGTGTCTGATCCGGTACTGCGGGGTTTGCGTGGCGATGTTGATAGCTGACGCCATTCTTCGGATTCAGCCAGAATGTCCGGCGTGGTCTGGAAGCTGCCGCTGAGCGAGATCAGCAGATTCGTCGCCACATCGCGCTGCGTGAAGCCGACCTGTTGCGCCTTGGTGCGGTCCACATCAATGTGCAGATAGGGCTGGTCGAAAGGCTGTTGGATGTGCAGATCAACCGTGCCCGGAACGTGCTGTATGCTGCTCCAGCAATTTGTCGGCGAATACGCGGTTGGCCTCCAGATTGTTGCCGACCACCTGCACATCAATCGGCGCCGGCAGGCCAAAGTTCAGAATCTGGCTGACGATATCGGCGGGCAGAAAATAAAACGTCACGCCGGGAAACTCCTCGGGCAAGCGCAGGCGCAAGTCGTGAACGTATTCGTCCGTAGGCCGGTGATCCTCATTCAGGCCGACCAGAATGTCGGCGTCGGCCGGGCCGATCGGCGCGGAATTGCTGTAGGAGAGATTGATGCCGCTGTAAGGCAGGCCGATGTTGTCGATGATGCTGCCAAGATCTCGCGCGGCGGAATCTGGTCGCGGATGGCCCGCTCCACCAGATCGCAAAGCCGCGCGGTCTCTTCGATTCGCGTGCCGGTGCGGGCGCGCAAATGCAGCTTGAATTGGCCGGCATCGACCGCCGGGAAAAAATCCCGGCCCAGCCAGGGAACGAGCAACATCAACGGAAGCGACACAGATCGCCACGAAACAGCCAGCAAGAATACGCGGTGATGGCGCAGCGCAGCAGCGCAGCCAACCGTGATAGCCCTCGCGGAAGCGCTCGAAGCGCTCCTCGAATCGAAGTTGCATGCGCACCAGCGGGTTGCGGCTTTGCCGCGCGTCGGCCGTCGTCCGCCTCGTGTCCGCGCAACAGATACTTGGCCATCGTCGGCACCAGCGTCCGCGACAGCAGATAGGAAGCCAGCATGGCAAAAACGACCGCTTCGGCCAGCGGCACGAACAAGATAGCGAGCCACGCCCGCCCAGGAAGAACATGGGCACAAACACGATGCAGATGGAGAGCGTGGAAACAAAGGCAGGAACGGCAATTTGTTGCGGCGCCATCCAGAATGCCTGCTCAATCTCTTTGCCCATCGCCATATTGCGATTGATGTTCTCAATCTCAACGGTGGCGTCGTCCACCAGAATGCCGACCGCCAGCGCCAGTCCGCCCAGGGTCATGATGTTGATGGTTTCGCCGAGCGCGCTCAGCACGATGATGGAAGTCAGAATGGAGAGCGGGATGGAGACCGCAATGATCAGCGTGCTGCGCCAGCTGCCCAGAAAGATCAGGATCATCAGGCCGGTCAGGCAGGCGGCGATGGTCGCCTTCCCGAACCACGCCGTTGATCGAGGCGCGCACGAAGAGCGACTGGTCGGCCAGGGGCGGATCTGCAGCTCCGGAGGAAGCGTGCTCTGAATCTGCGGCAGCATGTTCTTGACCCCGGAAATGACGTCCAGGGTCGAAGCATTGCCCGCCTTCAGAACGGTCAGCAGACGCAGCTCGCTTGCCGTTCACGCGGACGATATTGGTCTGCGGCGGAAACCCGTCGCGCACGTGGGCCACATCGCCAATATAAATCGTGGTGTTGCCAACCGTCTTGATCGGAAGATCGTTCAGTTCGTCGACGGTCTGCGGGCTGCCGTTCACGTCCACGTCGTACTCGAACTGGCCGATCTTGGAGGTGCCGGAGGGCAAAATCAGATTCTGCGCGCTGATCGCATTCACCACGTCCAAGGGCGACAAGCCCTTGGACTGCAGCGCGGCGGTATCCAGGTCCACCAGGACCTGGCGCTGCTTTCCGCCATACGGATAGGGAATGGCGGCGCCCGGAACGGTCACCAGCCGCGTGCGAATAAAATTCACCCCAAGTCAAACAGTTGCTGCTCGGAAAGCTGCTGGCCCGAAAGCGCAAGCTGAAGATGGGCACGCTGGAAGCGGTGTAGGTGATGACCAGCGGCGGGGTGGTGCCCGGCGGCAACTGCCGCAGTTGGGTTTGGGAAATGGCCGTAACCTGCGCGATCGCCTTGTCAATTTCGCATGCGGCTGGAAAAACACCTTGACCACGGCGACGCCGTTCAGCGACTGCGATTCGATGTGCTCGATGTCATCGACGGTGGTGGTCAAGGCCCGCTCGGTGACGATAGACGATGCGGTCCGACATTTCCTCAGCAGTCAAGACCCTGGTAGTTCCAGAGGATGCTGACCACGGGAATATTGATGTTGGGGAAGATATCCGTCGGAGTGTTGAGGATGACCAGCGGACCCAGGATCAGAAGCAGCAGCGCGACGACCACAAAGGTATATGGCCGCCGTAGAGCAAGCCGAACAATCCACATAGTTTCCTCAGGATCTCCAGCAATCCGCGCTATATACGCAGGCTGCCCGCATCGCAGAATTCAAGAATAGATTTCCCGCAAGCAGGCATTTTACTCACGCAGGAAGAGTCCTGGCTTTCGCACGCCGGATCCCGAATAATGGTTGGATTCTGTTACTTAGGAGCGGGATGCAGAGTTTTCCCGCGAAAAATTGGCGCGCTTGCTGCAAGAAATCCGATCATGCACAACCCGGCCTGCGGTTTTCGCGCGAAACCCTCTTCTTAAACTCTTAAGCCTTCGTATCAGTGCTCGGCGGCTTGGGAGCGTCGGGTGGCGTGTCCTTCATACCTTCTTTTAGCGAGCGGATGCCTTCTCCGATCCCTTTGCCCAGCTCGGGCAGCTTCTTCGGCCCAAACACCAACAGGGCAATAAAGAAAATAATCAGCAAATGCATCGGTTGAAAAAGGCCTTCAAACATAACATCCTCCACGACCTGCAAACAGGGCTGTCTTAACGTTACTGGAGCGAGACGGGGTAGTCAACCGCGGACCTCGGCAGGCTACCCGCTCCCATCTCCTCGAACCCCGGAGCACCCCCACACCAGACGGACAATGCACTCCCGTGCCATCCGTCTTTCGGCCTTCCCCACTAGAATGGGCCTTTGAAATCAACGGCACGGCGCGAACCTGCCCTCCCGGAGCGATCCATGAACTCGACCGAATCCATGCAGCTTGACAGCGCCCAAGTCGCGGCCCAGGCGCTTCTCGCACCCGGCAATCCGCCAGGCCGGCCTCAGGAGATGCTTTCTGAGCCCGCCGCCGCATCGATCCCTAGAGCCTCTGGTTACGGCTTGCCATGCTCCAAGTGCAAGACCTATTATGCAGCCAATCTGAATTCCTGCCCGGTCTGCAAGAGCACGGAACGCGTTTCGCCCACGATCCAGGCTGTCACTGTCACGGAAACGCCCATCATGGAACAAACACCAGATCCGGAAGTCCTGGAGCAGGAGCGCGAACGCTTTTTGCAGGAATTCCATGCGCAAATGCATTCGGCAGAGCTGCAAATCAACGCGACTGCGACCTTCCGCTGCAGCAAGGAAGAGAACCACACGGGATCATTTGAGCCAGCGGCAATATGCCAGGGCTGCTATGACCATTTGCGAGAACGGGCCGATCAATTCGAGGCCGCGCTGCTGATTGATGCAAAAGATGCCACGCAAATTATCTACGAGGCGGTTTGGTCTGATCCGTCCGATCCCAGCAAAACCTATCAGAATGCCGCCCAGGCATTGCTCAACGAGCTTCGCAGGCGCGCCGGCATTCCAACCATATTGGGATCATTGCAGCCCTTGCAGCACTAATTCTATTCAGGCTTCAGAGCGACCCACTTGCGGCCGGCGTAGAGCCGATAGCCGTCACCATCGGCAACCATCTTCAAAGGCACCGGGTGCGTGAGCTTTTCATCTACCTGACCGGATACGGTAAACAGATCATTCGCGCCTACATCCATGACCTGGAACTTACCGTCCTTGGAAAATCCAAAGCCATATTCGCCGGGGGCGAGGTCAGTTCCTCCCACGCTCAGCTTCACCTCGGTAATGAAAAGCCCCTGATACTTGGCCTGCACATCAGTTGAATAACCGGATGTGTCCACAAAGCCGGCCAGAACCAGCTTGCCATCCGCAGTGCTAAATCCGCCGGAGTTCCTCAGTTGAACCGGCGCAGACTGGCCGCGGAAAAAGTACGTGGCCGGCACCACCCGCTTGAGGTCCTGTGCGTTCAGGACGCCGGGCTTCGCTTGCGCAGCCAGAACAAGGGGAAACAGGCACAGCGGCAGAACGGCAAGAAAAATGCGCCCACATCGCTTCATCATTGATGCTTCTCCGTCCACAAGAAATGTAAACCCGGCCATACTGTACTCCCTTGCGAGATTGCGGACAATTCCCTTCACCGCTCAGACCATCAAGAAACAAAAGCCAATATAATCCAGGCTGGCAGACACCAAAACCCTACGGACAAAATCGCAGGTATCCAAATCGATCAGGAACGTGAAAATTTGGCTGTGGTGTCATGGTCGGTTGCCAGGCAAGATAAGCGCGTGGCTCCTGCTTCCCTTCTACGCGGTAGAAATTTACCCGCCATCGCTGCCCAGGATCGAAATTGGCCGTTAGCACCGGGAGAGGAATTGCCAACTCGGCCGACCACATCTTAGCCTCCTCATCCAGAGCGACCGAGCTCTGCATTCCGCTTTTCAGGTCGGCGAGGCCTCCGGGAGAGATATCCAGATCAATCCACATCCCATTGGGACTCACCTCAAACTCTTTGTAGTGGTGGATCTGTGCAGGATCGGGCTGTAGGAATGCCTCGGCCACATCACGATCCCAAAGCTGGTCCCGCCGCCCATTAGGATCAGCGTGAGCGAACAGGAAAAGGTGTCGATAGCGGCATTCGAAACGCATATACAAAGTCCGATCTGACCACAGAATCTGCACCTGCGTCTCCCGGCCGGGGTCCGGATTGTTCCCCTGCCAGTCGGCGCAAAAACGGATGGGAGAGGCATCGCTCCACTCCGGGGCAGGACGCTTGGCGTCGAGCATTAAATCGTGCGGGATGCGAGCTGCGACTACTTCCGACGCTGGCATGGTGATGGTCCACTCCTAAGAACCGCGCGGCCGGCGAAAAACACGGACAGGCAGGCCGCGAAAAAATCGCTTTGACAGCATGATTCGGATAGCCATTATTCTAAACGTGGGAGCCGGCCGAGATATTAAGGCTTGCGAAAAGGATTGTGCTACCCGACAATCCGCCTTCGACTGGCCCACGTATATGTAACTTATGGCAATGTCTGATTCCGAGGAAACTCATGGGTGTACAAAAGCGCACGGTCTTCGTTACCGGAAGCACCGGATATCTCGGCCGCCCTCTCATCTCCTATCTGGTCAACCGCGGCCACGACGTTCGGGGTCTGGTACGCCCGGGTTCCGACAGTAAACTACCATCGGGCTGCCATGCCGTGACTGGCGACGCCTTGCGCGGCGAGTCTTATGCTGCCCAAATCCCACCGGCTGACACGTTCGTTCAATTGGTGGGCGTCCCTCACCCCAACCCCGCGAAGGCCGTGCAATTCCGCAGCGTGGATTTGGTCTCGGCTTGCGATGCCGTCCGCGCCGCCAAGAACGCCAGGGTGCAGCATTTCATTTACGTGAGCGTTGCGCATCCCGCGCCCATGATGAAGGCATACATTCAGGTCCGAATGGAATGCGAACAAGCCGTCCGCGAAAGCGGTCTGAACGCGACTATCCTGCGGCCCTGGTATGTGCTCGGCCCAGGGCACCGCTGGCCTTACGCGCTGTTGCCGATGTATCGCCTGATGGAGCATCTTCCGAAGACCCGTGAGGGGGCGCTCCGCCTGGGTCTGGTTACGCACGAACAGATGATACGGGCACTGCTCTCCGCGGTAGAGAATCCCTGTCAAGGAATACGTGTGTTGGAGGTCCCGCAAATTCGCACTGCCGGCCTGCCATTGCGGCTGAAAACCCCGCCCAGCGCCCGCTGAGCGCTTGTCCGGAACATTAGGAATACCAAAGTAACCCACGAATTACCAAAGCCGCTGCCCGTGGGACATCTGTTCGCCATGCGCGCGCGAATGAGATGTTGAGATTGAAAGCTGCGACACTGGAAGGCTGCGGAAACCATGGACCGAAACGACTACCTGGAAGCTATCCATCTGCGGGTTGACCGCGTCACCGAGGATCTGCGCGCTATCCAGCGAGCCCTCAATTGCGCCGCGATGGAGATCCCGAACGATCCCGAACTCATGGAGGCAATGAGCCAGCTGCCGGAGATGGACTCTCTACGCACGTTGAAATCCGCAGTGGACCAGATGCGTCACTTCCTGTGGTTTTACATGCAGGTCATAGCCAACGAAACGGAGGCCGGCGACCACCTTCGGCAAAGCATCCGGCAACGAACGTCCGACGATATGTCCATCAGCGCAGAAGCAGCGTTCCTCAAGAAGTGCCGCACCGCCGCGGACATGGCAGTGCTGCGCTCACTTTCCGAAGATAAGGACCGCAAGCCGAATTAGAATCTACTTCTGCCTGCGCCCGCTTCATTAACCCGCCTGTCTCTCTGAACGAGCGCTCAGGCGCCCGCTAGGATTCGCGGCGGTTTCCTGAAATTCATCCGGCAAGTGAGTGCTATACTTTTTGAGTGCCGTTAGCCTTCGGCTTGCGCCGTACAACGAGCACTCAGCATTATCCTGTGTATTGTCGGGGAGTGGCTCAGCCTGGTAGAGCACCTGGTTCGGGACCAGGGGGTCGGAGGTTCAAATCCTCTCTCCCCGACCAATTTTTTCAAGAATCAAGCACTTGCAACTTTGGCGAAGAATAGAGGGTTTACAAAAGGGTTTACATTGCCGCAGGCACTTGCGGCGTGGGCATAAACTCCCGCCAAACGCTGGCGGCAGCCATGCTCACTGCTTCAACTCGTTCTTCCCACCACGTCTTGTTGTAGACATTCTGGGTCACGTCAACTGTCGAGTGTCCCATGTTGTCTCGCGTCACCTCAGGCCGAACGCCAACACTGCTCATGAGGCTTTCGTGCATGGTTCGGAAACTCCTGAAGTCCACAGTCGCCGGCAAACCAAGTTTTTTAGCCATTGGCTTGAGTTGCCGCCGCAGCAGATTACGCCGGTGTATAGGCCCGCCGCGCCGATTCGAAAAAACCAGAGTCTTCCGGTTTGCGATACTTCGACTTTTGCCAAACAGCATCGAGAACGGCTCGCAGAATTCCAAAAGAATCCAGCGGGATGCTCCGACGCCCGGCATCGGTCTTAGTGTCGTCGAATTCGCCTTCATAGAAGCGCTCTATGACTTCAATGCGGTCGGGATGAATTCTTCCCCACCGCAACGCGGTAACCTCTCCGATCCGCAACGAACCAACAATCACTAGCGTAACGATAGATCTTGTCGGTTCCGGCAATGCATCAATCAAACGACGAATGTCCTGCTTTGCAAGCACGACAGGAGGCTTCCGGGCCTTCTTGCGAGGCAGCCGGACCCCTTGTGTGGGATTCCCGGTCAGCAAACCCCAGGCTTTGCCTTGATTGAAAACAGTTCTCATGCAGCCGTGCATGTTACGAATCGTCTTTGGAGCCAGACGAGGAGAAAAAGAGTTGAAAAAGTCTTGAAGCTCGATGGTCCTCAATTTCGTGAGTCTCATTGAACCCCATTTGGGCAACAGGTACGTGTCCAGATAAAAGTCGTAGCTGATTCGCGTTGAGTTCTTCAACAGCGGCCACATCTTTTCCCTACAAGTTGCCACGAGACCTGCCATGGTTTGTTCCCCGGAGGGGAAGAGTTGAGGTTCATTGTTCCGTCCGTTTGCGGTCTCCATAAACTGATCAGCCAAACGTTGCGCTTCAGTTCTGGTGGGAACCAGGCTGTTCGCCCAGCTCTTTGTGCGACCTCGACGGCTGCCGGAACTGTAGTCCCAGTAGAATATTTTCCACTTCGTCCCCAAGTCTGAAACTCGGGGCCTTTGATGTCTTTCTCGCACCACGATTCTCCTTCCGTGGTGCTTCAACCGTGATTCATGAGTATCACCAAGAGGAATCATTAGCAAGCCCCTCGTTTTTCGAGAAAGCCATTTATCTCCGAGCGCCTGAAACGCACGTAACGACCCAGTCGGATCACGGGAAGATCACTCAAGTGGCTATACACCCAGCTTCGAGGAACGCGAAGGATTTGTGCCACTTCATCTGCGGTCAGGAGGACCTCTCCCGAAGGGTTTCAGCGGTAAGGTTTGATTCCTTGCTGTCACTTGTCATACGAGCACCCAACTCAGGCGTTCCCTCATCGGTGATTCCTTGATTCCTGCTCGCCTTAAGCGACAAACCGCGCTCGATTTCCGGCCAGCAGCAATACGGACGTGGCTGGTAGCCTCCCCCTGCCATGAAACAAGGTAGGAAACATTGCTCTCAGCGCCCAAGATTTTGGTGGATTGTACTGATAACCGGCGGCTATGAAACCGGCCTGACATTCACCGAACGCGGCTACAGAAATTGCGAATTCTTACTGAACCCTTTCAAACCCTGACCAAGCTCTGGCCGCAAGATAATGGCTTGGGAAAGTACTGAGGGATGGATCGCTCGCCCTTCTGACCTCTACCGTGTCAACACTCCCACAACAAGTAACTGATTGACATTCCAGGCACCGGTGGCAACCTGAAGCGCCTGAAGGAATCGCAAGACACAATTATCGAACCCTTATCGAACCCTCGTTTCCCCGTTCCGGCTTACCGCCGAAAACGCCCTAGCGTATGTCCACGCCGGACAAAGAGTTGATCAGACACTCATTTTTATTCAACTCGGCAGAAACAGTAAAGGAACTGCTGGGTTGTGCCAAATGGCGTCCGGTGCAGCTCCGTGGAACTCCCTAGCAACTGGAAGCGAACCCCGAACTCCTTGTGTAATGACTCTGCATCATACCGGACAACGTCAAGGCCGCTGCATTTGGCCGGTCCCTCTGGCCCGAACGTGCTGACGATCACATGTCCTCCGGCCTTCACCGCCTTGGCCACCTGGCGGACATAAGCTATGCGTGCGTCTGTTGCGGTCAGAAAATGAAACACGGCGCGGTCGTGCGACACATCGTAAGAGCAAGGTGCCAGCTTCGCGCTAGTGATACGCCGACGAACCAATGGATATTTTCTGACGCTGACAACAGCGCCAGTCGTTTCTTCGTCACATCAATGGCGATTTGTGAAATATCAAGAACGGTGATGTTCCGGTACCCGCGAGCGACGAGATCATCGACTAGCGTCGATTCGCCGCCGCCCACGTCAATGATGGAGGCAGAACGCCCAGGTACCGCATGTTCGACGAGCTCAAGCGACCTTTCGAGATGCGGACGATACCAGCTGACGGCGTCCGGTGCCTTCTTGCCGTAGATTTCTTCCCAATGAGTCTGTGCATCATATCAATCCAGTTTCTGCATTGATAGTCTTGTACTAATCATAAGCTCAAACCGGCCGCAAAAATTTGTCTGATGCTGGGCTAGAGACTAGGAACTTGATCCTTGTTGCGGACAGGGGTGGGTGTTGAAAAAGTCCCTCAACAGAACGGTTTTTCATCTGCGAGCATACCGTCGCCGGTTTTCTTGTCTCGGTTCAACTAAGTGGTGGCCGACAGAACTGGTGCTGTCGGCAGGCTGAGGAAGCGCACCAGTCGCTTGATGTTCTGGGCCACCGCTGCCAAAAAGAACTGCTCGCGTACGAACTTCAGTCTCCGCAGACGCAAGCGGCGCAGTCCTATCTGATTCTTCAGTTCCGCGAACAAGGCTTCCACTTTCTTTCTTTGCCGCTGTGCTTGGGCGAACTCTGGCGTGTTGACCAACTCCCGCGCACGTTGTCGGGCTGGTTCGTTTTGGTGGATGATGAGGCCGCGGAACGCGGCGCTGGTGCATTGTGGTCGGAGCGAGCACGGGCCACACTTTTTACGTGTCCCGATATAGTTGAAGGCTCGATTGCGATAAACTCGGCCACCGTAGTTGAGGAACTGGCCAGCAGGACAGAGGTAGCGATTGTTTTCCGGTTCGTACGTGAAACGCTCGGGGCCAAAGAATGGGCTCCTCTTTCGGTGGATACTGTCACGGGTCCGCATGTAGGGAGTGATGCTGCGATCGGCTAGCCATTGCAAGAACTCCCCGTTCCCGTAGGTCGTGTCGGCCGCCACCGATTCCGGCTCTCGTCCTCGCCACTGCGTGAAACGAGTAAGCATGTCCTGCGCGGCCACGGTTTCCTGACTCATCCTTGCTGCCGTCGCTTGTACTCCCACGATCACACAACTGTGATTGTCGATCAGATAGTTGTCGTAGTACCCCAGTCGCGCCGGTGTGCCGCCCTTGGTGGCGTAGGTAGAATCGGGATCGGTGGTCGAAACCTGGTCCTGCTCATGCACCGGCTCCTCCCCCGGATTCTGCTCTTCCACTTCCCGCAGGTACTGCCGCACGGTGTGATGAACTTGGGCCGCTTCCGCTAACTGCTCGCGCGGGATGCGGCTTTCCTTGCTGGCATTCGCCTCCACGAAACTGCCATCGACCGACAGGTGCTTGCCCTGCACCAATCCCACTTCCACGCACTGCCGCACGATCTGCTCAAACAGCTCCTCGAACAGCTTCGATTCCTGAAACCGCCCGTGCCGGTTTTTCGAAAAGGTGGAGTGATGCGGAATTTCCTGATCGAAACCCAAGCCCGTGAACCAGCGCCACGCCAGGTGCATGCGTAGTTCCTCCACCAGTTTCCGTTCGCTAGTGATGCCGTAGAGATAGCCGATCAGAAGAATGCGCAACAGAAGTTCGGGATCAATGGAAGGACGGCCTGTCTCGCTGTAACTCCCTTTCAGCTTCTCGCGGACGAAGGCAAAGCTGATGTGCTTTTCGATGAGCCGCAGCAGGTGGGTCTCTGGAACCTGATCTTCCAGACGGAAGTAGTAGAACAACGCTTCAGAACGGTCGTGTTGCCCCATCATGATCAGCAGGCCTCCGACGATGAGAATCCACCAGAACATGTGCGAATGCTTTCTTCTAACATGCTTCTGCTGAATCTCATCCCGCTAATCACAGTGACTTTTTCAACACCCACAGGCCATTGCACTCACGACCTCGTTGTTGGTGGAACAGGGATGTTACGCTACCAATCGGGTACGGCTGGATGGCATAATCACTTCTGTGGTGTCGATAATTCACATCCCCACCCAAGACACCCTGCGGCATATTCATCGGGTTCAAACAGTCACTATCGCTTGGATGAGCGTCGAAGCTGCCTTATCGCTGTGGGCGGCGTGGATAGCCCGCAGCCCTGCCTTGGCTGCCTTTGGCGGTGACAGTACCGTTGAATTGTTGTCCGCAGTGGTCGTGCTGTGGCGCTTTCGCACCCACAGATCAGAACACACGGAGCAGCGAGCGGCGCGTATCACCGGTGTCTTGCTGTTCGCGCTGGCTGCGTATGTGATTTTGGCTTCGGCGACGTCCTTGCTCGGGTACATCGAACCAAAACCCAGCTACTTGGGGATAGTGGTCCTGGCGGGAGCAACGCTTATCATGCCGGTGCTTGCCAAGGAGAAACGGCGTCTATCAGTCCTGACAGAAAGTGCTGCTTTGAGGGCCGATGCTACTGAATCTGCCCTGTGCGCCTATCTCTCAATCATCGCTCTCATGGGCCTTGCGGTTCATGCGATCTGGCACATTGGATGGGCCGACCCGGTTGCAGCTTTAGCAATTACGCCGCTCATTGTGTTCGAGGCTCGTAAGGCCATGCACGGCAAGGCTTGCGGCTGTTGTTGACGAAACAAATCACCAGATGCTGACCGCTGTCACAATCAATGTTTCCTACCCAGTGCCACAACGCCCACCAATTCCGCGACATTGAACCTGACATTCATTGTGCGTGAGGCCTGCATTCTCATAAGCATCGAAAGGACCGGTTAAAAACCAACAGTGAGAACGTCAAACTACGTGGGATAACTGGGCACCTGTTACCACAATTCTCGCCGCTCTCTTCGACCGGGGCTTCTTTCTGATTACGATCTCTACATCACGGTCAAGGGCATTAAGAAAGTGCATCAGCCGCTCCACGGAAAACCCCTCCAACCGATAATTCACCAAAGCAGAAATTTTCGGCTGATTGATGTCGAGCAGGCGTGCCGCTGCGGTCTGCGACAGATGACGTGCCTCAATGATCTGATTGATAGCTACCGCCAGACGCACTCGTGTTTGCTTCTCGCCGGCATCGTGTAGACCAAGGTCTGCAAACACATTGCCTGAACTTTGAACGACAACCTCATCGCTTTTTCCGTTTGCCATATCTCGCCTCGTAATCCTCGCTTGCTGCCTTGAGCCTTCGAGAAACCAAGTCCACATCCGTTTGGGCCGTTTTCATACCTTTCGGCGATTTCTTCTGGAAAGCATGAAGCACATAGACAGCGTACTCGAACTTTACGGTGTACACCGCCCGATAGGTGTCGCCTCTGTGATCCTCAACGATTTCAAGAACTCCCGAACCTTCACCCTTCCACGGCTTCGCACTCGGATGTTTTCCGCCAAACTGCGCGACACTTAAAGCCACGCCCATTTCGTCCTTCACGGCTTCAGGGAACTCCAGCAAATCGCTCTTGGCTGACCCAATCCAAAACAGCGGCTTTTCGCCAGCAACCCTCTTTGATCGCGCCATTCAATTATCCCAGTTCTAGGATATACCGTCTACAACTATTTCCACGGAGAATCAACAGTTTACAGAAGAATGCAAATCACAGAGCAGCGGAGGCTTCGCGCCTTTTGAAAAGCGAAGGGAGCTGAGAGATAGGCCGCGATGACGAAGACGAAAGTGAAATCGTTTATGCACGAGAGAAATTGGACAGGGAAATACTACCGGCAAATGCTGCTCCCAACCATGAAGACAATGGATAACCACATCTCGAGCATGTTGAGCGATGGTTGGGAGATCATGACGGAAACCTCTCATTCCGGTAATAGCCGGGGGGGCGACCTTTTGCGAAACGCGATACCATCACAATTTCGTTTCGCAAACCTCAGTAATTGCCGAGTTGCCATCCATTCCCGTCCCGGTCAAACGAGGGTCACGACCCTGTTAACCTTCAGTATTCATGCGGCCCCGTGGGTTGTCATCTGCGCCGCAAAGTAGTTGAATTTGCAGTTTCCCACGAGACTCATAACCCAAAGTCGGAATTTACATTCGATAGCACCACGTGCGGGCTCCCGCAATTCTAAAATCAAGAGCGCACCGTGCAAGACCGATACAGTGCAATCAAAACTTCAAGCGGCTCGGATATATCGGCTTTCCTCTCTCATCAAACACAAGCTTGAACAGCTCGTCGAAGTATGAATCCACAAGCTTATGCGCCGCCTCAACGGCGTTCGCGATCCAGCCACGCCACTGCTGCCGAGTCTTCCTGTACGCGACCTCGTAAAAGAGCTTGAAGACCTTGCGCACCTTCGCGTCCGCCATCAGAGTGTAGAAGTTGATTGCATTTAAGCGCTCAATCTTGGTGTCGGACAGTCTCCACCTATGAACGTGGCTGCCCGGGATCGCGATCCCCTTCTTCATCGAGTCGAGCACAGTCTCTTTGAGCACGCCGCACGCGGCCTTGATCTCCGGCAAGCGCGGGTCTCTCCTGTGCTGGCGCTCGATGAACGCAAGGAACTGCAGCAGCCTCTGTTGGAGGATGTAGAGCTCGTGCAAGAAGGCCTAGCCATTGAATGTATCTGCTGCGCCCGGTCGGCTTGCCGGGTGGAGTGGGAGGCCCTAGCTCGAATATCTCCTTGTGAATCTCGTCGAGCAGGAGCTTGGCCTTCTTCGATCGAAGCCAGCGCATCATGTCTCGCCGTCCGCTGGCGACGAGAGAGTACTGAAATCTATCGAGCCCCTTCTGCGGCTTTCGCGCGGCCATCGCCGCTATGTTACTACCCCCTTCGGCGACAACCGAAACCCTGTTCTGGGACTGCCATTCGAGGACGTACATTCACTGGCACACAGTTAGAACTTTGAAACCGCCGAGCCGAATTGAAACGACACCCTGGCTAGGGTTGCAATTGGAGGGTTTACATTACACCCAAACTGGCGTGATTCAGCAAGACTGCAATGGTTGAAGCACCACTCAAATGATTGAATAACAACAGAATTGGCTCCGCGCCCCAAGTTCGGGACCAGGGGGTCGGAGGTTCAAATCCTCTCTCCCCGACCAATTATTTCCAACAACTTGCAACAACGGCAAGAGTACCAAAACCGGCCCATCTGGTTTTGCCGCAGGTGCTCTAGCCTTCCGAACCGCATAAATACTGCACGTTTTGTCCAGGGCAGACCGCAGGAATGTCCACAAAATCGACCACGGCGGTGTGATGGAGAAGCCAGTTGCCCTACCGAACTTCAAGCGATTGAATCACAAAACCTCGCCTGGGGTCTCCCGTAGCAGCCACGCTGCTCAATGTCCACGCTTCCACTCAACTACTTTGGTTTCCCATAAGCCCGGTTCTGGCCAACCAATAGACGTTTAAAGTTCGGTGGCCACAAGGGCGTCTCGGAGGACTTATCCTGTTGTCGATGCCTAAGACGTTCTCAATGAGTGCATTGGCCTGAAGTCGTCAGTCGAGAACACTTGGCCACGCTGCTCGTATCCGGAGTTGACAATGCACTCCGGTTCTCGCTAACTTGTTCGGAGCTTTGTCCGCAAAATAAGTCATCTCAATGGGCCATCAGGCCGCCCATTCATCGAATCGGCGCATAATCTCCATGAGCTTGCATCCCATCAGGATGACAGAGCCCCATAATATGAAGGGAACGCCGTAGAGTAGAAGATACTTGCGCGAACGGGCTAACTCGAACACTCCTACCTTCACGACGGCGTATGTATTCGCTGCGAGATAAGCAACCGCCAAAGAGCTCACTACTAGGTTGTGCATCTTCTTGTCCTCCTTTTACCGGCCTGCATCTCCGCGCCGATACTCATCGGTTGCTATACAGGAGCGGCAGTAATCCTCTGAGGTGTGGCTCATGCTGTGCCCTCCCGTGGGAGTTCCCCGCCGGTCGTGAAGGTCGCGGCGAACACGATGTTTCCTCTTGGGCGGAGCGCGCAGTGGCGACGACCGAGCCGCCGCCACTGCGTTCGCTATTGCATCAATTGCGCAATGGTATGCGAGTCATTGAAGACCGTTCTCGATGCCAGTTTACCCTCCCGGACGGTCCACACCTTAGAGTTGAGACCATCCTCCGTCTACCGGAAGCTCTGCGCCCGTCGTGTAGGTTGCGTCAATCGCCAGGAATGCGACGGCTTTGGCAATTTCCTCCGCCTGGCCGATACGCTTCATCGGAACGCTTTCCTTCATCTGAACGTAGGCCTGATCTGCCGCCTCCTTCGGCATTCCTGTCTTCAGGAGTATGGGCGATTCAATTGGACCCGGGCTCACCGCATTAACACGTATTCCACGGGGCAACAACTCAGCGGCAAGGCTCCGAGTAATTGCACGAAGCGCCGCTTTGGAGGCGCCATAGGCGCTCATGTTTGGCATCCCCTTCACGTTGGCAATCGAAGTGGTAAAGACCACCGAACTTCCTTCCGGCATGAGCGGCGCCAGTTTCTGGACGATGAAATACGGTCCCTTGGCGTTCAGGTTGAGCATCTCGTCGTAAAGTTCCTCAGTCACCGCCTCAAATGGGGCAAATCGAACATATCCCGCGTTGACGAACAGCACATCGAGCTTGCCGAACGTCTCCTTGACCTTCTCCGCTAAGGCATCCATATCGGGAAGCGAGGTCGCGTCGCTGTGGATTACGATAGCGTTATCGCCAAGCTCAGCCTGAGCCTCCTTGATCCTTGCAGAGGTGCGCCCAGTCACGATCACGCGGGCACCTTCGTTGATGAATAATTTGGCAGTCGCCAAGCCTATGCCGCTGGTTCCGCCTGTGATAAGTGCTATTTTTCCTTTGAACCTGTCCATGTTGTCTCCTGTGTTTATCTGTCTTGAAGTATTACATACGCGAGAGTACGATAATGCAGCTGCAATGCAAGGAGTTTCGTACGCAATGGTAACTAATATTCCGAAGCGCGCCCGAGGACGTCCAAAAGGCTTTATCCCCGACGAAGCACTCGACCGCGACCGGCGCTCCTTCAGGACACCGCGCTCAAGGATGCTGGGTAAGACAAGTCGACGCCAGAGACCTTGACGACGGCCTGCCACGCGGCTTCCTGGTTGGCGCGATCGTGAAAGTGCGGGTGGCGCATCGCCTCAATTGGGCCGGTGAGCTTCCTTGGGCGCCGAGGCGAAGAATTGCCCCGAGACGTCGGTTCCGAACTCCGATGCCTGGAGGTACCGACGGGCCGCGGTCTCCGGCGTCTGATTCATGCCGGGAATGAGGTTCACGATTGGGATAAACAGATACTTCAACGCCGGGCCAGCGTTTCGCACCACCTTGGTGTCGGTCGCCGCACCGGGCGAGACGGCGTACACGGCCATGCCGGAGGGTAGCCGGCGGGCCAGCGCCGCGGCCCACCAAGCAACAATGAGCTTCGCGTCGGCATACGCCCGGTTGGGCACGTACTTCACGTTCGGCCCGTTGCGCAGCAGGGCTTCAACAGCGGCGGTTCGGTCACCCTGGTGGTGTTTGGCCGCGAAGGCTGCCACGTCGGTGTAGCTGAACAGGGGTACGTCCCCTCGGGCAGGTTCCGCGCCGGCGATAACAATCCGCGCGTTGGGGCTCAGCAGGTTGGCGCGGAGCAACCCGACAGTCAGTTGATGATGGCCGATCAGCGGGGCCTGAGCCGCCTCGACGCCCGCCGCAGTGAGCACGCGCTTCTTACCTGGGACCATCCCTGCATTGAGCAGTAGGAAATCGATCGGCCGACCTCGCTTGACCAGCTCGGCGAGGGCGGACTGAACGCTGGTCGGCGCGTCCAGATCCAGCTCCAGCGGCGTGAAAACCTGTGTCTTGGTCTCAGCCGCGAGCTGAGCGGCCGTTTCCTGGACCCGGGCCAGGCTGCGGCCGGTGACGATGATCTCGCGCCAGCCCTCGGCGGCGAGCATGCTGGCTGCCGCATAACCGAGCCCGGAGGTGGTGCCGGTGACGAGAGCGATCGAATGTTCCATGGGCGTCTCCGTGGTGAAGGGTGAAGGTCGTGCTGTTTTTCCTTGGGACCTATCCATGTTGTCTCCTGTGTTTATTTGTCTTGAAGTATTACATACGCTAGAGTACGATAATCACAGCTGCAATGCAAGGAGTTTCGTACGCTATGGTAACTAATATTTCGAAGCGCCCCCGAGGACGTCCAAAAGGCTTTATCCCCGACGAAGCACTCGACCGTGCCGTTGAGATGTTTTGGGAGCATGGGTATGAAGGAGTCGACGTGGATCGGATCGCGCGCGCCGTGAACGTCACCAAACCCGCGCTATACCGAGCCTTCGGAGACAAGTCCACCCTGCTGCTCAAGGCGGTCGAGCGCTATGCAATAACGTATGGAGCTCCCAAAATGGCAGCATTTCAAGCGGAGCCGGACATCCACAAGGCCGTGACCGCCTTTTGCGAGGCTACCGTCAACACCGCTACTGGCGACGCTCGCTGCGGCTGCATGATGGCCGCCGCTGCGCTGGGACAGTCGGAGCGGGTAACGGAGATCCGTTCGTATGCCGCGAAGGCGCCTCACCGCATCCGCTGATATTTTCGCGAAACGTTTCGAGCAGGAGATGAAGGCGGGGCGCCTGACTCGCACACCCTCTGCCAAGGTGCGAGGCCGTGCGCTCGTTGACTTGATGCAGGGTTTGCAGCTTCGCGCCAAGACCGGTATTGCGCGCGAGCAATTGCTGCAAGACGCCCGAAGCTATGTGCCCCTGATTCTTGGCAAGCAAATCTAACGCACTTCTCGGCGGGGATGCGTCTGGACGAGTGCCAAATCACCAATGCACTCACAGACACCAGATTAGTACCGATATATCGGCTAGCGTTTACCCCGAGTGATGTTCAAACCGAAAGTTGTTCCGGGCCAGAAGTCAGCTTCTGGGAAATTAGATACCCAATTGAGAGTTCCTCGTTCCCAATCTATTGCGGAGTACACTTACAAGGCCGGATAGCTCGCCCTTTTTCACTCGTAGAACTGTAGACGATTTTGTGATGGTCGCGCCTCTGTCGTTCACCACGTTTCACCAGTTCTCAAACAAGCCGGTGCCAAGTAGCGCGACACCAATCACTTGGAAGCCCCGAATTTCAATCGATTTCAATAAATGGCCAAATCTGGTTCGGGACCAGGGGGTCGGAGGTTCAAATCCTCTCTCCCCGACCAATCTTTTTCAAGAACTTACAGCCATTCTTGGATTTGCCAAGGGTGTAGCTCACCAAAATTCAAAGCGCACGATGGCAGAATATCGCTATGCTGAGGCCGGCACGGAGTACAGTTCGCGGAAAGGAATTGCAGATAGACACGATCGAACTGCTACGAGTCTGAACAAAACGCACGCTCGCCCTTCACCCGGCAAACTTAGAACAAGATGATACACGGCGTGCAAACAGGCCAAGCCCGGCCTGCCGGGTGATGTCCCGGAATTGGCTGTGTCCGTTTACAAAAAACAAAAAAGGCATCCCTCGCTTATCGTGGGATGCCTATTCGCGATCGACCCGGTCACGACCCTACTGCGTCGGCTTAGAAGTAAAACTTCCCGGCCAGCTGCAGAATTCGCCCACCATTGCGCACTCCCTGGATCGCGCCGAAGTTGCAGCTCTGGTTTGGTGCGGGTCCACAGCCAGTAAAGTTCAAGGGCCCCGGATTGTCGAACTGCGGATTATTCAATACGTTGAAAGACTCCGCCCTGAACTGGAAGTAATTGGCTTCGTTGATGTGGAACTCCTTGAAGATGGAGAAGTCAATGTTGTAGAACGACGGCCCGGTGAAGGCATTGGACCGGGTCGTGCCCCGAGAAATGAGAAATTGGTTTGGTCAAGAAGCACTCCCGCTGTTGGACGCGTCTGACATACCTGAGCCGCAGTCGGGGGCGTCGGATTGGCGAAGGCACTGGCAGTTCAGCCAATGGGTTATCGTTCCTTGCGCCAGCGTACGGGTCGCCTACGGTGTTGGCCGAGCAGCCATGTCACTGGTGGTCCAATGGTGCAGCCAACTCCGAAGAAGTTGCCGCTCTGGAAGGTGTAGATCCAGTTGATTTGCCACCCACCCAGTACGGCATTCGTGGCGGCATTGCCTTGCCAGTGCATCTTGGGGCCATACGGCAGCTTGTAAGTTCCCGAAAAGTGGATGGTATGGGCGATGCTTTCGGGACAGTTCGCGTAAATCGCCACGTTGGCCAAACCCCGGCAGGTACAGTGGCGCGAGCGCCGACGCCAGCCTCCTGCGGATTGCCGTCGGTC
Source organism: uncultured Acidobacteriaceae bacterium (assembly GCA_963697035.1). Lineage (GTDB taxonomy): Bacteria > Acidobacteriota > Terriglobia > Terriglobales > Acidobacteriaceae > PALSA-270. The sequence continues at coordinate 247,556 of CAVOMN010000008.1, forward strand.
AAGCAGCGGGCGAAGGTGTAGTTCGCCAGAGCCGTAAGCCCGGAGCTGAAGCGATGCTCATATTCCACTCGGGCTGAGTTGTACTCAGCCACTGCGTTGGTGTTCATGCGAGTTACTCCTGGTGAGAAATCAGGGAAAGGGAGAAACGGCCTCGTGAGTGCCCGGGGCAAGCATCACTGTAGGCTCATTCGTGCCGATCAGATCCGTCAAATGCCGCGAGACACTGCCCACATAAGACAGCTGTACGGAATCGTTGTGCGTGATTTCGTACTGGTTGGCCAGGTTATAGGTCTCGGTATAGGGAGTCCGCTGATCGAACGGATCGCGGCAGAAGGCACAAGCCCTCGGGATTAATCGTCAACGAAGTTGACGGGAGAAAGTCCGGTTTCCAGGGTCGCCAGCGTCCCCGTTTGGGATCGGGGAAACGAAGCGGAGTCGGGTGGTTTGAGCACTATAGCTCACGAAGTAATAGAAAGGGTAGTTGAGTCCGATGTTGGGACCATAACCAATGCTGTCGAGTGGGCTATACGTAATGCCGAATCCAGCCCGCAGCACGTACTTGGGAGGTCATGCCGCTTGGCGAATCCCACGCGCGGAGCGAAGTTCTTCTTGGATAGGTCCCGTTTCAGCCCGGGAGAACAAACAGTCTGAATTCCGTCTGTCGCCAACAGTTGCTCAAAGGCCGGGTTGCTGGCAAGCCACACTGGGTCTGTGGGATGTAATAGCGCCGCCAGGTCCGTCGCCATTGTTGGGAACAAATTCGCCTGCGTGCCCTGGTCTCCGGTAGGGCGTGAATAAGTCGTAGCGAAGTCCAATATCCAAGGTCAGGGTCGGGGTCACTTTGTAGGAATCCTCAAAATAGCCGGCGATGTACCAGCGGTGGTCATTGGTGCAGGAGACACTGGTCGCGGAAACCAATCCGCTCCGCCCACAAAATCCGGGCCACCGACCGTGGATGCAATTGGGGTCAGCAGGAAGTCGGCCAGGGCCGGTATTGTCCCGTTATTCTGGTTGGGAACATCGGTGTAGGCCCGGTCAAAGTCGAACGCGCCGCGTCCAAAAGGCGGCTGCAGGATATCGCCTTCGATATCGTTCATATCAATCCCCATCTTTGAACACATGCTTGCCATGAATCTTTGTAAGATTGTCAATAATCTGCAGGTTGTGAGCGTGAATGATGGTGGGAGTGTAGGCTGACGGGCCAATTGCGGCAAGGTCATCGATAGTTGATGCCCGGAAGTCCACCATTACCGGCGAACTGGGGAATGCCTTGAATCCCAAATTGCGCCGGGATTCCCAGAGTGTTGGCTTCCGGAGCCTGGATATAGCGGTCCTGCTTGCCATAGCCCAGGCGAAACTCATTGGTCATGTTCGGGGTGAAGACGTGGGTGTAGCTCCCGTCACCGACTGTGAGGATTCATAACATCCCCGTTGTAATAATAGCCGCCATCGAAAGCGCCTGGCAGGAAGGGAGGCGTAAAGCCGTCGGTTTTCGACCAGCTATAGAACCCGGAAATCGTGTCCTTATCGCTGAAGTTGTGGTCGATCCGAATGTCGTACTGTCGGTTCTTGCTGGTGGTATCAAAGTTCTTGAAATAGTTGCCTGCGAAGTCCATTGTCGTTGGTGTGCGCGGGAAACAGATTTCAGCAGTGTCTACGAGCGTTCTGGATCCATGCGGTTGCCGGAATCAGGTTAAGATTGGCCTGATTGGCCGGCGGTAGTGAAAGTCCGTGATACCCGCCACGAGGCTATTGCCGTATGAAGAACGGGTCCCGCACATAGATGCTACCCCGCGGCGTATTTGCAAGCCCGGTAACCGGATCCACGGCGCCGTTGGCGATTTGGCGCGTGGTGGCAGGATCCAGAACCGTGCCGGTAGGGAAGATTCTGCCTACTGCTGCCCGTTACCGTATCAATGGGCCTAACAGATCGCAGTTGGTTCCGCTGCGGTAGGTAATCAGATCCTGCAAATTGGTAAAGTCGCTGCTCTGCATCAGGTTAGAGGGCACCACCGTGAAGTACGGGCCATTGGCATTGGGTACGATGGACCGGAGCTCTTGATAGTCAAAGAAAAAGAAGCTCTTGTTTTTGCCGTCGTAAACGTGCGGAATATAAATCGGCCCGCCCACTGTGCCGCCGAATTGATTTTGGCGAAGCTCTGCCTTCGGGGCATTCTGTTGGGCGGTGAAATAATCTTTGGCGTCCAGTGCGTCATTGCGGAAGTAATCGAAAAGGTCGCCGTGGATGGTGTTGGTCCCGGACTTGACCACAGCGTTGATGACTCCACTGAGGCTGTGCCCTAATTCGGCGCTGTAGTCGCCAGTTTGGATCTTAAACTCCTCAACGGCGTCGGGGGGAGGCTGAATGGCTGGAGCCCGGAATAGAACTCCAGCATGTCGCCAACTCCGTTTAAGCGGAAGTCATTGTTCCCGAGGGCTTGGCCATTCACCGAGTAGTAAGTGGAACTCGGGGTGCCGTTGGCGCCTTCATTGTTGTATCCGGGCGGCGCGGTGTTGACACCAGGGGCCAGCATGCCTAGCGAGGACCACTGGCGGCCATTGAGCGGCAGGTCATCCACTTGTACCGAACTGATAGTCTGGCCGACCTCCGCGGTTTCCGCTTGCAGCAGCGGGGTGGTCGTGTTGACGACGACCTGCTCGGTCACCTTGCCTGGGGTTAGTTGAGCATCGACCGTGTCCACCTGTTGTACGTGGACCACTACATTCTCGGTGACATGGGTAGCGAAGCCCGTAGCTTCGATTCTTAAGGTGTACGTTCCCGGCAGTACCGCTGGAAAGGCGTAAATGCCGTCGGCTGTTATTTTAGTAGCGGTGACTCCCGTGTCATTATTGGTCAGCGTCACCTTAGCGCCATTGACCACGGCGCCGGATTGATCGGTCACGGTGCCTGTGACACGGCCCGAGTCAATTTGCCCCCACAACGGAACGGCGCAGAGCGCCAAAGAAACCGCCGCCAGCAACGAAAGAATGAATTTTGTTCTCATCAGTTTTCTCTCCGGAGCGATTCGCATCCTTGTCCGACCCACGATCTTCAACTGGTTCTACTGACTGTCAACAACCGCGTTTTGAACACACACAATGCACTCAATTCTAAAATTCAAGAAAAGCGCCTGAGGCGAGGGGAATCGTAGAAGCCTTAGTTGCGGTTGGGAGCTTTACAGCACACCTAGGAAGTTGTCAAGCAGGATGGTGCAACCCAATGTCTGTTTCGATCGGTGAAACGCCAGGATAGCCACGGCTTCGTTATAGAAAAGAAAATGAAGGTCTTATTTCGTCGCCCTTCTCGCGGTCGCGGCTCTTAGACATATTTCGTCAGATGAAACATTATTGGAACTGGCCCCTCAAAATCAGACGCGGTGGCGGATTGTTGGGGATGTTGCTTGAAGGAAGTGAAGCGCGTATCGGCGTCAACGAGTGTGTTGACAACGAATTTCTTCTCTCGCCTCCAATGTAAGATTCGAGGGCGGCAGAAGCTAACGGATCAACCAGACACAATGTGCAGGCTCATCAAGTCTTGCGCGTGGCCTTTGGCCTCGATCCAAAGTAGCTTGCCACGCTCGTCGCACTTCGTGTCGGGAAGTATCCCGCCTCGGAGGAGATGCATTTAGGATTAGGGAGCGCGCTCTACGGGCAGGGATTGGTCGATGAGGGGTAGCTGAAGTGTACAAAGCCAGCACCATTAGGCCGTCGGATCCTCAGCCCGTGGAAATATTAAGTCAAATGGCCCGTATTCCAGCGCCGCTCACGACGGCGGGACATCCGGAAGAGTCGCGTCAGGAGATGCAGAATTATCAGAAGCTGCACAGCGAAGCGAAGTAAGCGTTGAGAAGTAAGCGTTGAATGGTTCCGATTCACCACCGGTGAGTGGAAAGATTAGCTGAATTATGGTCGGGAAAATTCTTAGCCAACAAGAAGGCAAACGGAATGCTCGCGGAGCTTGTTCTTGAGAATATTTGGATATCCGATCGCTGTGCTCATGCTGTTATTCGGGGCTCCCGGGATTTCCGCCCAGTCTGTGGCCGCTCCCCCTGCCGCCTCTCCCATGGGCGGCGTAAGCACGGGAGGAACTCACGCCGCAATTTACGATAAAGAGAACCGGCCAATCACGGCTGGCGGATTCGTCGAAAGTGGCCCGGTGATTTTTCAGGATATTTCCCAGCAGGCGGGGCTTACCGTGTGGCATCACACGGTCGGCACTCCGGAGAAAGCCTACATTATTGAGTCTCTCGGTGGCGGGGTTGCGCTGCTGGACTATGACAATGACGGTTGGCTCGACATCTATCTGGTGAACGGTCTTAGCTATGACGCGCTGGCCGGCAAGACGCCGCCACAGCATGCGGCGCTGTTTCACAACAATCATGATGGCACGTTCACGGACGTAACGGAGAAGGCTGGGGTCGGTAACGACCGCTGGGGCGTGGGCGTGGCTGTGGGTGATTACGATAATGATGGCTGGCCCGACTTGTATGTAACCAATTTCGGCAAGAACCGCCTGTACCATAACAACCACGACGGGACCTTCACCGACGTTGCCGAGAAAGCAGGCGTTGCGTTGGGCACGTGGTCCACCGGGCCCACGTTCGGCGACTACGATGGCGATGGTCGGCTCGACTTATTTGTTCCCGCGTACGTCGCCTACGATTGGAAGAACCCGCCGGCTGCCGGAGTGAATGGTTTGAATCCATCGTATTGCCAGTTCCGTGGTGTGCCCGTGTATTGCGGACCGCGCGGCCTGCAGGGAGAACGCGACCATCTCTTTCACAATAACGGTGATGGGACTTTTACCGATGTCACGTCGCAAGCGGGGATCAGTAACGACAAAAGGTATGGGCTCACCGCGGTGTTTGCCGATCTCCGCGGCTCAGGAAAACCCGACCTGGCGGTAGCGAACGATTCCACGCCGAACTACCTCTACCGGAATAAAGGTGATGGCACCTTTGAAGACGTGGGGCTTGAATCGGGCTATGCGGTCAACGGCGATGGCCGCGAGATGGCTTCGATGGGGATTGGGGTAGGAGATTATCTGAATAATGGCCGGCTCGACCTGTTGAATGCAAATTTCTCCGATGACTACAAGGTGCTCTACCGCAATGACGGAGACTTGAATTTTACCGATATCAGCTATCAGTCCGGCATCGCCGAACCGAGCATTCCGTTTTTGAGTTGGGGAGTGGGCTTTCTCGATTTTGACAATGACGGATGGAAGGATATTTTCATTGCCAACGGCCATGTTTACCCGCCCGCCGATAAACAGGAATGGGGAACCAGTTGGCGTGAGCGTCCACTGCTGTACCGCAACCTGGGGCAAGGCACTTTTGAACTGGTACCGCCGGTTGCAAAAACTGGCTTGGCAGTCGTAGTTCCGGCGCGCGGCGCGGCTTTCGGGGATCTGTTCAATAATGGAAAGATTGACGTCGTGCTGAACAATGTTGACTCCACGCCCACTTTGCTGCGGAACGTGAATGCTGACCATCATCACTGGGTGGAATTGAAGCTAATTGGGGGACCGAAGAGCCCGCGGGATGCCGTCGGCACAAGCATGTATCTCACCGTCGGAAAAATTACGCAAAGGGCGGATGTGATCAGCGGTGGCAGCTTTGCCTCCTCGAACGACTTTCGAGTTCACTTTGGCTTGGGAGATGCAATTAGTGTGGATAATGTGGAAATTCATTGGCCAAGCGGCTCCGTGGAAAAAATTCATTTGCCTGCCGTGGACCAAATCATTGCGGTCCACGAAGGTGAGGAGATCGGAAAGCAGCCAGCACCAACCCATCCCCACAAACCTTAGCTTCCAAAAGCCGCCGACCGTGGAACGGATAACCGAGTACGCCCGAGACGGAACTTCCGGGTAGTGGGTTCATAAAGACCCACTACCGTGCTCCGCAAAAACTTCGTCGGTGTTCACAAGGTGTTCACAAAATGATGAGAATGTAGTTTTGACGAAAATCGCTTCTCTGCTGTCCAGGATTATGCCATGCGAAACTATCGGCCGTCTCGGCCCCGCTCTGTTTCGTTGATGACCTGACCACGTGTGGCGCTGCTTTTCACTTGTCTTCTAGCGTTCTTCTGAGAGCAGCGGAACCGCGCCCAACAGAGCGGCATCGTTACCCAACTCAGCGGCACGGACGTGCACTTTTCCCCACGGCGTCCAGGCATATTTCTGCACGTGAGCTTCGACGATGGGAAGAATGATCTCCGCGCTCTTCATTACGCCTCCGCCCATCACGATGAGTTCGGGATCGTAGGCATGAACCAGCGCCGACCGCGTCGGCGCACCAGACCCTCAGGCAGCGGTCACGAATGGCCAGAGCAATTGATCGCCCGCTGCCGCTTCTTGCAAACAGCTCTTTGAATCCGACATTCTGATACTTCGCGAGTGCGCTCTCTGACGCCCCTGGCCATTCGTTGACGATGAGTGGAAGCGACCAGCCGCCGGCTTCGGCTTCGGCGCATCCGATGGCGCCGCAGGTGCAGTGACGTCCGGTGAATAGCACGGGCAGATGGCCTCCCAGACAGCCGGCCTGGGCATGTTTTCCGCGCAGCAGCTTGCCTTCGATCATGGCTACGCCGCCGATGCCCGTGCCCAAGGTCATCATCACGACTTCGGTAAAGCCGCGAGCCGCGCCAGCATAGACTTCGCCCAGCAACGCCAGACGCGCATCGTTCTCGATGCGCAGCGGCAGGCCTAGATTCTCCCGGCTCCAGCGCGGAAGATCGAGCTCGGGGCGCCTTCATACTTGGCGTTGGTCGAGACGACGCGTCCCGCACGCGTGTCCACCAGGCCGGCGAAACCCGCGGCGACACCTTCACAGTCTGCGATGGAGAGATCCTGTTTCTTGGGCTAGCGCTATGGAAAGTTTCGGCCACACGCGGCAGCAACGCGCTCAAACTCTTGGCGCTGTCGGCGGGGATCGCTTCGCAGGCCAGAATGCGTGCGGTCTTCGACAATGCCGCAGGTGGCATGCGTGCCCCCGAGATCAATAGCCAGAGCTTTCACCGCGCTCTCCTTAGCTGCGCGGACAGTGTCGCTTGCGTAGACGAAATCGCGTAATTCTTGCCCTGATAGCGCAGATTCGCAGGCGCGCATTGGGGTCAAAGTCCGCCAGCCGCGGATTGAAGCTTGATTCCATCGAACAATGTCAGGTTCGCGCCGAAGATGGTATCAATCACCAGATCGGTGAATCCCCCGCCGGCGATACAGCACCAGTCGTTCATATAGGGCGCATCCTTGGGACATTTATAGGCGGCTCCGTGTTCCGAGCGGGAATGCGGATTCCACAAAATGCGCTTGTCCGATCGGTCCCTGGTTGCCCGCTTTGGCCAGGTTCTTCACCCACGCGGAAACTCGCGCTGAGGGATCCGTCTTGTAAAGACCCTTGGCGGTCGCCGGGGGCCATGCGGCGTAAGCGCCCAGCCAACTGTGGTCGGGACGGATGTTCCAGGTGGCGTCGACGTCGTCCGGGTGAGAGCGCCCGCATCCAGTAATCGCTGTGCAGTTCTGCCCAGAAGAACCGGCTCATCTCCTGCTTTTGGGTTTCGCTGAGATCTTCATCCATATTGTCGAGCACGGAAAGAAAGTCGTAACAATGACGGACCTCGACGAATGAACCATCCGGCTGCCCGCATTTCCACCAGCCTTTTCCTGCGACGTAGAGTTTCTGATTGATGCGCTGCGCCAGTTCCTTGGCTTCAGGCGCAATTGCCAGGCGCGCGTAGAATCTCCGCGGCGATCGAGCAAGTCGGCCACGAAGCGCATGGAAGAAACATTGCCGGCGTTCATGCCGGCAGTTTCGTGCAGGTAAGTGCTCACCACCTCCAGCAGATTCTCCAATTTGCCGTAGTCGCCCAGGCCGTGCGAAGCCTTGTCGAGTTGCTTCCAGTAGGTCGCGTGATACCACCAGATGATCCAGGGCGGTTTTGTCGTTGATGCGTTTTGTCGAGCCAGGCGAAATCGCCGGTCACGCGCAGATAGTTCTGGGCGCAGCGCACGATCGCCATATCATTGACGCCGTACCATGGGCCGACGGCCTCTCCGGTAACGTAATCGGTGGCCAGGTGCTGATGCATATCCTGCACGAACCAGTTTTCAACCAGGCGGCGCAGCGCGTCAGGATCAAGCAGAGCAAGGCTCAACGAGGTGAGAGACGTGTCCCAGGGAAAACTGAGAGTGGGAAGTACGTGGCCGCCAAGCGTGAGGTAGGTGGTGCCATATTTCGAATCGGGGGAAGCGCGGCGGGCAAAGATCAGATTCTGAAAGCCAGCCTGATAGAGTTGCCAAAGAGATTCGTCGTTGGTTTCAAGTTGCGGAAGATAGCCGGAGAAATCCGAATTCCCCGGAGTGAATGCCGACTTGCAGCAAGCCGTTGAATGCCTGCTCATTTTCCTGCGCGATGCGGGCAAAGTTGGCCTGAAGATCGTCGTAGATAGCCACAGCGCGGCCTGTTTGTCGGGATCGACCACATTCACATAATGGAGTTCTTTGCTTTCTCCGGCGCCCAGCTTGATTTCAAAAACCAACATGCGGCCGGACTCGACTCGGCTAGCTTTAGGCGAGATGCCTTGGATGGAGACAGCCGGACTGTGCTGCGCCTCAAAGACAAGGCAGCCGCGGGAATCATCCCAGTGAATGAGATTGTCGGCCTCGCCAGGAGAGTAGGTAAACCAAGGCGTGGTCTTTTTGGCGACGGCGGCCCGCATGTCAAAGCCGAGCGTGATGCTCCGCGAACCGTTCCCGAGATTCGTGACTCGAATGAATCTGCGCGGCCGCCCGGCGTTTGGAGGGCATGAACAGTTTCGGTGGTGAATTTCAGGCCGTCGACCCGGGTTTCACGCATGACGCGATGGGGGAACCACTGATAGGCAAGTTCGTCTCCGCCGTCAGGATAGGAGATAAGGATCCGCCCATTCAGGAACAGCTCGCAGGACAGCAGAAAGCCCGGACTCCACGGCGTGTCCGGGAACTCCGCAACATGCATAGGGAGGCAAAGAGAGAGCCGTGATCCCAGAAACAGATTTCGCGGCCTGCACATATCCATATTCATTTTGCGCCGTGGGTGACATATAAAGATCCCGCATGCGATGCACCAGGCGGTCGGCAGCCAGGTCGTGAACGTTGGGAATGCCGGGCAACCGCTTACCTCCGGCAACCTTGGCAAAGCTGGGAGGAAAACTCGAAACAACGCCTGCAGCCGCACCGGCCTTCAAAAAAGATCTGCGGGTCCAGCTCAGTCCTTCGGTCCTGGTTCATGATCTCCTCTCGGGTTGGAACCGGTCTTGTTACAGAATCAGGTTACAGAATCAGGGACAGCATACAACCAATTTAACGCATTTGGTACAATGTGGTGTTCTTATAACACGTAAACATTCATTTAAATGATCTTATGATGGTAAATAGTAGTTTATAGCCCGTTGCCACCCGGAGAAAACCATGAGAAAGTCGGCTCGCCGCCGCATCTTCTTTATCTCTATCTCTATCGGAATGTTATTCGCCGGGATGAGTTCTATCCCTTCCAGTTTCGCCGCCGGAAAGCAAGACGCAGCCCGGCCCTTGCCGCAGTTCAATTACACCGCTGGATGGCTTGGGGCCGACGACGCTTACTCGATTGCGATTGGCCCGCGCAAAAGCGTGTGGCTATTTGGCGACACCTTCGTCGGCGGCAGAGACACGAAGCTCCGCAGCCAGAACAAAACGATGGTTCGAAATAGCGTCGGCATTTCCACATGCGGGTCAGGGGGAAGAAGTGCGCGATGCGCTATTTCTGGCAGAGAGCCGTAGATCCGAAGCCCCGTTCGTTTTTCGACACCGGAACGGACGAGCTGTGGTATTGGCCATTGGATGGATTCCTCGACGGCAAGACGCTTTACGTTGCTCTGCTGGCCGTGCGCAACAAACCCGGCGCCGGCGCCGACGCCGCTTTCGTATTTGGATTTGAAATCGTCGGCACCAAACTTGCCACCATCGAGGACGTTCATGCAATCTCCCGAAAAATGGCATGTCACGATTCAGGACCTCACGGATACTCATCTTTGGACGGGCGTTTCCATGGTGCCGCAGGACAATCACGTGATCTGGTACACCCAGGTGAGCGAAGGCGAAGGCCGCGGATTTATGACCGCCATGCGTGTGCCGCGCGGCAAAATGGCAAAGCCCGCCGGCAATTGGGAATACCTCAGCAAAGATGATCAATGGGTTCCCGGACTGGCGGGCAGCGATGCCATGCATATCATCGAGCAGCCAATCAGCGAGATGTCGGTGCGCTACCATCCATCCATCAAGAAATGGCTGGCGCTTTCGGCCGGACCGGAATTCCCTTCTCCACGGGCGTGGTTCGCACGCGCGGACTCCCCGGTCGGGCCGTGGTCCAATCCGCAGACTATTTATCAGTTCCCCGAGATGAAACGCGACAACCCGGGCTACGACAAAGACACTTTTTGCTATGCGGTAAAGGAGCACATCGAATTCGCCGAAAGCAAAATCGCGATGACCTACGCCTGCAATTCGATGGTCGTCGCCAAGACAATTGCGAATATGAATATCTATCGCCCCTGCCCATAACTCTCGATCTTCCCAAATAACCGATTCGATGCGAAACTGATTCCGCTTCCGTTCTTTCACGAGCCGCCCGATGAGAAACGACTTCTTGCCTCAGAACTCTCGCAGTTAGTGGTCTGATTTTTCTGCTAGTGTGGGTTCAGCGGGAACCGCGCAAAAAACCGCCGCACAACCCGCGATTGGGCAGCACCAGGCGCTGGTGAAGGATGCGGTTTTCACAGCGCTTCCCTGCAGCGCGACATGCACTACCGCGTTCTCTTCCCTCGCGGCTACGAGAACGGAGGCAGGTTTCCGGTCCTTTATCTGCTGCATGGCCTTTACGGCGACTACTTGAATTGGGATACGCGCACCAGACTGGAAGACTACGCCCGCGATCTGCCACTTGCTGATCGTCATGCCGGATGCGGACGATTCCTGGTACACCAACTCAGCGACCGTTCCCAAGACAAATTTGAAGACTACATCGCGAAAGATCTGATGTCTGAAATCGATGAGCACTACCGGACGATCCGCGACCGGCACGCGCGGGCGGTTGCCGGGCTCTCAATGGGTGGATATGGCGCAATCAAGCTGGCGCTTAAGTATCCTGATCTATTCGTATTCGCCGGCAGCCTCAGCGGAGCGCTGGATGCCGCCGCAGGATCTGGCCACGCTGCGCCCAGAGTTTCGCGCCAAGCTGATGGAAGTTTTCGGCGGCGAGGGAAGTCCGCAGCGCGCCGAAAACGATGTTTTTCTGCTGCTGAGAAGGCGCCTGCGGATTCGTATCCGTACATCTATCTGGCTTGCGGCACAGATGATTTCTTTGTGGAGACGAACCGGGCGTTTGTATTGCAACTCTCCTCGCGAAAACGCCCGTATGAGTATCACGAAACTCCCGGCGGCCATACCTGGGAGTACTGGGACGAGTACGTTGGATCCGATGTTGCAGGCGCTGGAGCAAGTCCAGATCGACACTTTTGGGCTCCCCATGAACTGGCGGAAACTGAGGGGAGCTATTTCGATTCTTTGATCGTGAAGGATTTGATCGCACGTCACACCTTTGAGTGTCTGCACGATTCCCGAAGGCCAGCGAACTTCGACTTCATCCACGGTGGTCGCAGCACCCAGATCCAAAGTGCACCGGACCTGCGCTCGAAGACGCATAGCCCGACGCGGTGCTCATATGGTTGAACTGATTGTTGGCCGCCAGCCGTGATTTTAATTCTTGCCCCAATTCCATCGCGATTGCTTTTTGTGCCCTGCAGCGCGAATCTCGAGCCAATGATTGTCATTCGAACTGTCGTTCATCCAGATTTCTGCGGGCGCGCTCAGCGCGGTAACGACGACGTCGAGTTTGCCGTCATGATTGAAATCGCCAACCGCGGAACCACGGTGGCGGCGCGGCGGCTGCGAGTCGAAGCCGGCTTCCTCTGTTAGGGCTGTCCAGATGGCCACTCGGACTGTTGCGGAAAACGGTGTTCGGCTGATCCATCTGCTGGCGATAGGCCATGGCGGGAGAGGCAACATCGCCGCGGCTGACAAAAATATCCTTCCAACCGTCGTTATCGAAGTCGGCGATATTCGGACTGTATCCCGCCATGGGGCGACTGAGTAGCGTCATGCCGCTGGAAGCCGTGATTTCGTTGAACGCTCCTTTGCCATTGTTCTGATAAAGCGGAAACGTCTCATTGGCCAGCGCAACCACGGTGATGTCAGGATATCCGTCGTTATTCAGATCGCGAAAATCGGCGCCCATTCCCGAGATCAGGCCGCCCTGCTCCGGAAGAGCGACTCCAGCATCGAAACCAACCTCTTTGAACCGGCTCTTCCCGAGATTGTGAAACAGCGAGTTAAATAGCTTGTCGTTGGCGACGAAAATGTCTGGCAGGCCGTCGCCGTCATAGTCGGCGACGGCAACGCCCATGCCCTTTGCCCGGATGCTGCCGGATTCCCGCTTGCGCGGAAATATCTTCAAACGTGCCATTTCCCTTATTCAGAAAAAGCTGGTTCGGAGATTCTTTGTAGAACTTAGGATGGCAATATTCGTGTTTTCCATTGACCTCGCAGTCAGGCTCTTTCTTCCATCCCAGCGCAGGTAGTTCACCACAAAAAGATCGAGCAGGCCGTCGTTATTCACATCCACCCACGCCCACCGACCGACCACAAGGGACCATATTCCTTGTCGAGATGAGCGAGGCCGGCTTTTTCGGTCACGTCAGTGAATGTGCCGTCGCCATTGTTGTGGTAAAGCGTGTTGCGGTGAACGCCCGCCCACAAAAATGTCTTCGTAGCCGTCATTGTCGTAGTCGCCGATGGCGACGCCGGTGTCGTAGCCAGTTCCAGCGAGGCCGGCTTTCTCGGTAACATCCGTGAACGTGCCGTCGCCATTGTTGTGAAAGAGGCGGTTCCAGTATTTCGTGGAGGTTTTTTTCAGACTTGAGATATCGGCGCCATTGGTAAAGAAGATATCCGAGGTTGCCATCGTTGTCGTAGTCGAAACACGGCAACGCCTCCGGCCATGGTTTCTGGCGCGTGCCGCTCGGGGGTCTCATCGCTATCTAATGAAGAACGAGATGGATTGGAATTGAAAGTGGACAGCGGGATGCGCCATCCGGGGGGACTGTGGCAAGTGAAACTGCAACAATAGCGGCAAACAGCGTAATGAGCAGGCCCAGGCGCATCCGGATTGGCTGAGGAATTCTCAAAGTGTAGCATGCGCTTCTCAGGGGATGCGAGGAGCAATCTTACACGGAATTGTTAAAACCTGATAGACCCATCGCGCGCTCGGGCTTACAATAGCCGCTACTCGTTCCGCACGCTTGCTAGCAGGAATCCTCTCCGCATGGATCAGCCGCAAGCGCCAATCGATTCGCCGGACGGCGAGCCGCCGCTTCTCCTAACAGCTTCCGGCCCGTTCTATCTTTGTGGGCTCTGGTGCTGTTTGGCCTGGCATTCGTCGGCCCAACCGCTCCCTACACTTTTTTCGGTGTCGGCGCGGTGCAATCGCACGGGCACTTCGCCATGGTGTATCTGATTGCGATGGTAGCGGTGAGTTTCACCGCGGTGAGCTACGGGAAAATGGCGTCCGCATTTCCAGAGGCCGGCTCGACTTACGCGTATGCCTCGAAGGCGATTCACCCCATCGTGGGATATCTCGCCGGATGGGTCATGATTCTCGATTACATCCTGATGCCCATGCTGTGCGTAATCATCGTGGGTGTAACTTCGAACAAACTGGTGCCGGCAATTCCTTATAGTGTTTGGGTCATCATAACTTCTGTGGTGATCACCGGCATTAATTTGCGTGGCATTGAGATGACTTCGCGTGCTACCACGATTTTCAATATTGTTTTGGCAGGCTCGATTTTGTGGTTTCTGGTTGCGGCGGTCTGGGCGCTCACTCACGGGGTGGGCCGCGGGACTTTGCTTTCGCTCGAACCTTTTTATTCTCCGGGAAATTTTTCCTTGAGAGCTGTGATGGCCGCTACTCCGGTCGCGGTGCTCTCTTTCCTGGGATTTGACGGCATTTCCACTTTGGCGGAAGACGCGAAAGACCCGCAAAAGAATATTGCCCGGGCGACGATTCTGGTGTGCGTGATCGCAGGCGGGCTATTCATTCTGCAGACGTATCTGGGCCAGCTCATCTGGCCGGACTACACCACATTTTCGCCAATCGAGACTGCATTCAGCGACATTGGGCGAAAAATCGGCGGGCCGGCTCTCGCTTATTTGATTGCGCTGCTCGTTGTGGCGCAAGCGTGGGCCAGCGGAATTGCCAGCCAGGCCAGCGCCTCTCGCTTGCTGTTTGGCATGGCTCGCGACGGAAAACTGCCGCATTTTGTGTTCGGATAATTGCATCCCCAACGTCGCACCCCCACTTACAGCATGATTTTGATGGGGGCGATTGCGCTCGTTGCGGGCCTGCTCCTGGACCTGGACAAAGCCGCGGAACTGGTAAACTTCGGCGCCTGTGCGGGATTCATGGTGGTGAATCTCTCGGTCATCGGCCATTATTTTGTGCGGAAGCAGCGAGCGCGGTGCGGCTGCGCTGTGGAGCTATCTTCTTATTCCGGTGGCAGGCTTTGCCGTTTGCCTGTGGATCTGGCTGAGCGTTTCGCCGCTGGCGATGAAAGTAGGTACGATCTGGAGTCTGGCCGGAGTTTTGTATCTATTTCTACTGGTGCGCCGTCATGGATTCGGATTGCAGGCTATCGAATCGCCTGAGCCTGCCCCATTCACTTCGCAGTAAATCCTCCATCCACCATCAGGCAGGTGCCCGTAATAAACGAAGCTTCGTCAGAAGCCAGGAATAGGATTGCGTTGGCGATTTCTTCGACTGAGGCAAAGCGACCCAGCATGTGCAGCGGACCTTCCAGCTTCAACGATTGCTCATAGGTCATGCCGGCGAGCTCGATGTCGCGCCGGAGTTGCGGGGTGTCTACGTATCCGGGAGCGATCGCATTCACTCTGATTTGTGGCGTGCAAGATCCATGGCCAGGCAGCGATTGAGTCCGAGGAGCGCAGCCTTGCTGGTGTTGTAGGGCAGGCTGCGGTCCTGCGCGATGAAACCGCTGATTGAAGAAACGTTCACGATCGCGCCGACTCCGGCGCGAATCATGGATTCGGTAGCATGTTTCGCACAGAACGCCGAGCCCATGACGTTCACGGAGAGCACGCGTTCCCAGTCCGCCTGAGTCGCATCGAAGGAGCCGAAAACAAAAGCAGCCGCATTGTTTACCAGAATATGGATCAAGCCCAATTCGGCCTCGACCTGGCGAATGCCTTTCTGCACTTGAGACTCAATCGCGACATCCACAGGAACAACAATGCCAGAGTGACCGCGCTCCCGAACCAGCTTTAGGGTTTCTTCCGCTCCGGTTGCATCGCGATCGAGGATGGCGACCGATGCGCCTTCTGCGCAGAAACGCAGAGCGACGGCACGGCCGATTCCGGAACCGGCGCCGGTGACCACGGCGATTTTATTGGCGAGGCGCATGGGGAGGCAGTTAGGCTATGGAAGAAATTCGCGATACAACTTTACGTCAATGCGCTCCACCAGCTTAGGCCGCACATTGTTAAAGTAGTTGGCGATATAGGGCATGGCGCAGTGGTCATCGAAGCTTTTCTGGTCCTTCCATTTTTCGATGAAGGTAATCCAGCGCGGGTCATCTTGGCGTTGATTGAGTTCATAGCGGATGCATCCGGGCTCCTTCATCGTTGGCTCAATGAGAATATGAAGGGCCTCGATCAGCGCATCCGCTTTGCCTTCCAGAGCGCAGTGTTCGGCGACGCAAACAACTTGAGTGGTTTGTTTTGTGGCCACAACCATCCTCCAGACAACTGAAATTTTCGGTGTGAATCTTCTTGAACAGGGCCTAAGGACCTGCTCCGGGCTGAACAGACGCTTTTTCGCAGGCGGCAAAGCCTGCGAACATCAATGCAATGGAAGTGGCTCCAGGATCCTGGGATCCTCTGGTCTTCTCACCCAACAGGCGCGCGCGGCCATGACGCGCAATCAAATCTTTGGTGGACGCCGCGCCTGAACCGGCTGCGCGAGCTGCGTCGTGCGAGAGCATCTCCGATATTTTTGCCTCCGCGGCCGCTACCGACAAGGCTTCGACAGCGGGGACGAGCGCGTCCATCAGGGTTTTGTCGCCCGGTTGAGCCTTAGTCTGCTGCTTGACCCCGGCCAAGCCCGCTTTGAAAATGGTGGCGAGCGCAGAACAGTCGAGAACCGGCGCATCGGCAACTGGAGCCTCGGCCATGCCCAGAAAAAAAGTTCCCAACAGCGCCGTGGAAGCGCCGCCATCCAGACTCAAAATCCCCCATCCGGCATCGTGCAAGAGGGGTCTGAAGCGAGGCGAAACAGCAGAAGAGAAGACTCGATCGAGACATTCCGCGATCCGCAGCATGATTGGCTCCGTGATCTCCATCGCCGGCTACGGAGTCGAGTTGCGAAAGCCAGGCAGTGTTGCGCCCGAATTTGCGTGACTGCGCCCATCATCATGTGAGCCAGATCTGCCGTGGTGATTTGTTCTTTCATCGCGACAACAAAATACGGAGCGTCGCATGGCGCATCCCACAAGCCAGAGCAGTTCGTCGTCCATGCGGGCGATCATCAGTTGAAATCCACCCTGTTCCTGCGTGGTGATGAACTCGCCGACTTTGCCGCGCGCCAGTTTGATTCCCTTTTCCTGCAGAATCCTGGTGCACCCGGCGGAAAACGATGAACAATTCCATCAAAGTTGTGGCGCCCGCTCCATTCACAATGACCAGTAATTCTTCCCCGGCTTTCACTTTGCAGGTCGTCAAGCAGCATTTGCAGCATGACATTCGGCAGTTTCGTCGGCGGTTTTCAGTTTCATGCGGCCTGTGCCGGCTTCGCCGTGCTGTCCCATGCCGATTTCCATCTCATCGTCGGCCAATTCGAAAATCGGCTGGCCGGTGGAGGGGTGGGTGGCGGTGCTAACCGCAACCGCCAAAGTGCGCATGTTGCGCTCCATGCGCTCCGCAATTTCGACACAGCGATCGAGCGGAAAAGCCTTGCTCGGCAGCCGCTCCGCGACTTTGTAAACCGGAAGAAAGCCGACGAGTCCGCGCCGGTCGTCAGGATTCGGGCCCGCCCGCGATATCCTCGTGCGTGATGACTCTCTTGACGTTCAAGCCTTCGCGCTGCGCCATCTGCATGGTGATATTCGAGGAGAGAATGTCGCCGGCATGATTCAGCACGATGAAGAGAACTCCCGCGCCGCCATCGCGCAGCTTGATGGCCTGCAGACAACTGGGCGCACCAGGGGCGGCGAAGATCTCTCCCGCGACACTGACATCGAGCAGACCTTCGCCCACAAAACCGCTCAGGCCAGGCTCATGTCCGCTTCCGCCGAGGGTAACGAGTCCCACTTTGCCCGGCGCTTTGCGCTTCGTCCCACAATCAGGTTCTTACCGACTAACCGGACCTTATCCGGGATGCGATAGAACAAAGCCTTGCAGCAGTTCGGGAACGACATCCTCGGGGCGGTTAATGAATTTCTTCATGCCATGCATTTAGACCTCAGATCGGGGCCTCGGCAACCTGCGGGTTCCATCCCACAGCGGCAAGCCGTCCGCCGGGACGCTGATGGTCTCCATCTGCCCATGCTCGTACTCGGTGATGTGTAAGCGTTTTTGTCCGGGCAGGGCGAACGCCACATTGGTGGGGAGCTGCCCTGCGGTTGGAATGCGCCGGGCCACCTGCCGCTTTCCAGCACGGTAATATCCTTCTGCCCAAACACGGCGACATAGAGTTCCCCATCTGTCGAAAAGGCCATGCCATCCGGACCTCGCCAGCCCGGCGGACCATCTGGGTTTCGCACGTTGCCAAAGAGGGCGCGGCCGGAAACTCGCCACTTCCGCCACTCATAAACGTAAATGTTTCCGGTGACGCTTTCGTTGGCGTAGAGACGGCGGTCCGGGCCGAAGGCGATTCCGTTGGTGAATTTAATCTCGGTATCGAGCTTCTCCACTTTGCCCGTGCTGACGTCAATGCGGTACACGCGGCCATCGTATTTCATTTGCAGGTAGTCGGGGCGGATATGATTGTTAGGGGCGAAATCGTCAATAAACACGCCCGAGTCCGTCAGGTAGAGCGCGCCGTCGGGTCCGAAGCACAGATCGTTGGGAAACAGAAACGCCTCGCCGTCACATTCGGTGGCAACAACCTCCGACTTTCCTTCCATGGTCAACACGCAAGGAGTGAAGGTTGCTTGGACTCCGCGACCCAGATGACTCCCGCCGAATCAACTGCCAACCCATTGGGACGGCCGGTTTTCTTGACGATTTTTTTCGTCTTGACCATCGGCGCTGATATGAGTGACGCATCCGCGCTCGGCGCCACCTTCCACGATGAGCCAGGTGCCATCCGGCCAGCGCGACCGGACCTTCCGGAGCGCTCAAGCCAGTCGCAAATACCTGTGTCATTGTTGTTTTGGCTTGCCCCGGGGCAGGAAGATTGCGGCTGGCGTCATCCAGTACGAGCACCCAGTCGCCTTCGCCCGGAGGCGAGAATTGCTTCTTGCCGCTGGTCGGAAATTTCCCCGCCGAAGTCGCTTCGCCCGTGCCGCGGATTGAACCACCATGCCGCTGCCATCGTCGCCGGAAATTTTGCTCATATCCACCGTGAATGACCTGCGCGTTGGGCAGGTAGGCCATCACCGTGCCGACCGTCGGCGGTGCGCGCTGCGGCCAGATAATCCAGCCCCAGAAATTCTCCCAAGCCATCAAGCACGACTTCGTGCTTCTGATCCGGGACCAATTCATACCAGGCCCGCGAACGTGAATAGCGTGCTGAGCCGGTCCATGTCCCGCGAGCCAGCCGAATTCAACGCCGCCTCCCAGCCCGGGATCAAACAGCCAGATCGGACGATTGCCCATGAACTGCCCGGTAGCTCCGCACAGAATCGCCCAGTAAGCTTGCCTGCGGATTTGCACTGCCGAGGAATTATGCTCGCCCTCATAGCTCGATTCAATCAGCACAAACGGCATAGGCCGGTTTGCGATCGTAATCGCGCAGCAGGCATGGCATGCACAATGCCGTAGGTGTAGGTGTCGTTAAGATCGAGCCAGCCTTCGTCGCGATATTGATCGATCGCGGAGTTTTCCGGGTGGCAATGGGCGGTGATCAGAGTGCCGGGTGTCGAATTCCTTAAGGCCTTGCACGAATGCATCGATCGAGGGCCGAGCCTTGTCGGGATTGCGGTCGCCGCCGATAATCCAGACGATATTGTCGTAGTCGCGATAGCGCTTGCCCACAAACTGCACCCCATGCGCGGCTCTTCTCCGGACCATTGGCAATCGCCTCTTCGACCCAGCCTTCCTCGGTGCCGATGTAACCCAGGTAGATCGGAGCGAGAAATACCTGGATGCCCTTCTCGGCAGCTTTCTTGATGACCCAGTCGGCATGCTCGAAATATTTCTCGTTGGGCGTGGAAAAATCGCCGGGAGTCGTGAATGGGCCTTCGCCATAGCGATTGACCGGCCCGCGAAAATGGTGCTCGATCAGATTGACGATGATCGAGTTGAAACCCAGGCTGGCGGCGGTTCTCGAGGTAGAGCTCGGCCTCTTCTTTGGTCAGCCCGGAGATCAGCGACCAGGCGGCATCGCCCTGCACCAGAAAAGGCGCTCCGCTCTGGTCGACGAGATGGCGATGATCGGGGCTTACGCGAAGAGGATAGCGCTCAGCCCCGAAGCGTCAGGGAAACGCGCAGCACTAGCACGGCAGGCAAAATCCAGCGGCAAACTCGCATAGAGTCTCAGGCTAAGGGATACAGGGGTGTCCTGAGGGAAATCTATAAGCTTCTAATCGGTTTTTGTAAGAAAAGTCGTGTGTGCTCCGGCAGGAAATAATCCGTAAGGCGAGTTCGAGCATCGTCATGCGAACAACGCTGCTGATCCCGGGGGTGCTAATCAGGGTTACGACATAGATTTGGGGTTTCTTGATAGATATCCGTGCGAGCCGAGGACTAGAAAAGTAGGGCGGTAATGGTTCCGGCCGGGAGGGACCGATGATGGACTACGAAGCTCTATCGAAGGAATACGTGCTTCATGCCGTCCAACGCCCGGTGTCGCTGATCCTGGAGCGGGCCGAAGGCGCCCGGATGTGGGACATTCACGGCAAGCTTTACCTGGACACGATGTCGGGTTCGGCGGGACCCGGCGATGGTGGGACATGCGCATCCCGCGGTAGCCGAGGCGGTAGCGCGGCAAATGGCCAAGCTGCCCTCCGTCAATCTGCTGCAGAGTCTCCCACGGTGATCGAATTTTGCGCCAAGATGGCCGCGGTCGCGCCCAGAGGGATGACCAAGACTTTCCTCTGCACGGGCGGCGGCGAGGCGGTCGAGGCCGCTTTGAAGTTTGCCATTCGGGTGACCGGGCGTTCTGAGGTGCTCTCGCTCACCGGGCGCCTACCACGGCCAATCGCTGGCGACCATGGGCCTGGGCGGCATGCCGGTCTTCCGCAAAAGGCTTCCCGGCGCGATGCGCTGGCCGAATTTCCGCCAGATCCCTTCTGCGGACACTTACCGGCCGTTGTTAGGCGAGGGTCCGGATAGTTGCCGCGCGGCGGTTCATGCTCTGGAAGCCGATCTCGATGGCGCCAGCTCCATGCAGGTCGCCGCCTTGGTGATGGAAGTTGTGCAGGGGCCGAACGGCCACAGCGTTTTCGAGCCTGAATACTACCGAGAAGTGCAACGGATTTGCCGCGAGCGTGATGTGCTGCTGATCGTAGACGAAGTGCAAACCGGCTTATGCCGCTGCGGCACCACCTGGGCTTGCGACCTGTTCGACGTGCAAGCCCGACATTCTGGTCGTGGGCAAAGCGCTGGGCGGGGGATTTCCGATTGGAGCATTTATTACCCGCAAAGAACTTGATCCCGAAGGTCTGGAGTCGGAACCCTGGCACATGCTTACTTTCATGAATCAGCCACTGGCGGCGGCGGCGGGTCTCGCTGTGCTGGACATCATGGAGAAAGAGAAACTGGCGGAGCGGGCCCGGAAGCTTGGGCGCGCAGGCGACTGAACGATTCAAAGCACTGGCCCGCCGTTACGATGTAATCGGCGACGTGCGCGGTCCGGGCTTATTCATTGGCGTGGATTTCGTAGAGAACCAGGAGACCAAAACGCCGGCGACGGCGGCCTGCGCAAAGGCCTGGGAGTTCGCCATCGAACGCGGTCTGATCACGCAATTCGGCGGCTTCGGAGCCAATGTGCTCAAGTTCAAGCCCCCGCTGATGACGCCCCAGGAGGATTTCGACCGGATGCTCGATATCTTCGGAAGAAGTAGTGGCATTCATTCAGAAACAAGTCGAACAACAGCGCCGAACCGCCAGCGTGGCGGTTCCGGCGGGCGTCTGACGGAGTTGACGCGAAGATTGTATCTTCACTCGGCGTGGCCGGGGTGAACAGCTTGCCTGATTCCGGTTAGCCTTAAAGAGATCGAAACGCCTGCCTGCTGGTGGACCTCGACGCCATGGAGCAAAACCTGCGAACCATGGCCATTTTTTTTCGTAGTCAGCCAGCAAAACTACGTCCGCATTTCAAAAATCACCGGGTGCTCGAACTGGCTGCGCGGCAAGATGGAGAGCGGCGCGATCGGCATCACCTGCGCCAGACATTGGCAGGCGGAGCGTCTGGTCGATGCGGGATCGCGACATCCTCATCGCCAATGAGATTGCGGGCGAGGCTCCTCTGCGCGTTTTGCCGAGCTTTCCGCGGAGGCGCCGGTGCTTGGTCGCGGTGGACAATGCGGCTGTGGTTCGAGATATGGCGCCGGACTCGCGCGAGATCGTAAGGTGACTTTGAACGTTCTGGTGGATATTGATCTGGGACTCAAGCGCTGCGGCGTTTCTTCCGTGGAAGCTGCCGTGAGCCTGGCCAGGATCGCCGTCGAAAATGGGCTCAGCTTTCAGGGGAATCATGGGATATGAAGGACATCTGCAGCCGTTGCCGCCGGGGCCCGAGAAGCGGATGCGGTCACCAGAGCGCATGAAGCTTCTGATCGAGTCTAAGGACCAGATCGCCGCTGCCGGAATGCCGGTCGAGATTGTGAGCTGCGGTGGGACGGGAGATTTTGCGATTGCGGGAATCCTATTCCGGGGTCACCGAGAATCAGGCCGGTTCTTATCTGCTAATGGACACCTGGTATGCTCCGTTCGCTCCTGATTTCAAGCCCCACTCTCAGCGTTCTGAGCACGATCATCAGCAAGACTCCCGGACGAGCGCATCGTGGCGGATGCCGGAGTGAAGGCCATCAGCGGCGAACGCGGACTTCCCTCGGTAAAGGGAATTCCAGGATTAAAGCTCAAAGCGCTGCATGCCGAGCATGCGCCAATCGAGATCGTGGATTCTGGCGCAAGCGTCGAGGTAGGGGACAAGATCGAAATTGCGGTGCACTATCATGACGGGACTATTCATCTGCACCGGCGCATGTACGGAGTCCGCAACGGCAAGGTGGAAAGAATATTCTCATCGAGCACGGAGAGTGAAGGAAACTATGCGATTAAAAGACAAGGTAGCCATCGTGACCGGGGCGGGCGCCGGCATCGGCCGCGGCATCGCGGAGCGATTTGCGCAAGAAGGAGCGGCGGTGGTGATTGCCGAAGTGGATCCGCAAACAGGAGAGGCGGCCGAGTCTGCGATCGCGCCAACGAGGCGGCAAAGCTTTGTTTGTGCCCGACTGACGTGGCCAGCGAAGCGCAGATTAAAGCCATGGCTGAGAAGACGCTCGGCCGAGTACGGCAGAATCGACATCCTTTGCAATAACGCCGCCGTGCTGATTTTCCGGGAAGAAACTCGTGCGCACGAACTTAGCAACGAGACCTGGGATCGCACCATGGCGGTGAATCTGCGCGGCTACTGGCTGACCTCGAAATACGTTATCCCGGCGATGCTGCGCCAGAAATCCGGCTCCATTATTCATGTCGCATCTCCGACCGGGCATTTTCGGGTTTACCCGACTGACCGCGTACAGCACGAGCAAAGGCGGAGTGATCGGACTCATGCGCGCCATGGCTGCCGACTACGCGCCGGAGCACATTCGAGTGAATGCCATCATTCCCGGCACGATCGATACGCCAATGAACGCGCTGGAGCTTTCCGATCCCGCGAATCCGCGCCCGCTACGCGGAGATCGCTCCGGCCCGGCGGTTGGGCACGCCGGAGGATATCGCTGGCATTGCCTTATTTCTGGCGTCCGAGGATTCCGACTATTGCGTGGGCGGGATCTTCACCGTGGATGGCGGGCTGACTGCGGTCTGACCAGCCTCGGAGGCTTGCATCCCGGCATACTGCAAACGGTAAGCCAGCGGCGTCATGCCTGTGATCTTTCGAAAGACTACCCCGAAATAACTCTGGGTGCAGAATCCTGTATCCAGACTGATGGCGGAGATGGACCGGTTCGTAGCAGCAAGCAAGCGCTTGCGCCTTGGCCACGCGGAAGTGATTCAAATAAGAAACGAAGGACTGTCCGGTCACTTCCTTGAACAGATTCATAAAGCAACAGGAGCTCACCGCACAAAGGCGGGCTGCGTCGTTGATCCGCAGCGGTTCATCATAGTGCTTTTGCAGGTGCTCAAAGATTGGCGCCAGCCGATCCATGGCTTCTTTTTGCCGGTTGAACACTCCGCTAAGCTTGCCCGTCTCAGAACAATGGTTCACCAGCATCAGGAGAAGCATCTTCAAATAGGTTCGGATGGTCAGGCGAGACAGTTCTGAGTCTCCCGGCAATTCCTCACCTATGCGCTCGATGAGATCGAAGGCCTCGCGCGAGAGACCTTCCTTCGCCCGAATCACGTTAGAGACGGAGGGATCGTCCAGGCTAAAGGGCATCAGATACTGGAGATCATCTCCAAGAGGGGTGCCGCAGTGCACGGTTTGCGGAAGGAAAGAAAGCACGACCGTTCTGGCCTCCGGCTCGGAAGCTCTCAGCGAGAGACAGCGATGACGGAATCGGCTTCCCACCACAATGATGTCGTTCTTGGCGACGCGGCAAGTCTTGTTCTCCACTTCATAGGCCAACTCACCGGATTCAAAGATGACGATTTCGAGGTGGTCGGGACGGTGGGGAGGAACGCCTTGACGGCGATCCAGAATCAGATGACGCACATCGATTGGATAGGAACTTCCGAACGGCCAGACGTGCAGCTTCTGCGGGCTGATCTGGCGGTCCACAAAGGACTCAGCCCTTTCCCACGTCAAGCTGTTATCTGCTCGCATGCTACTAGGCCTGTTGCACGGGATTATATGCTCCGCGCTTTCAGCAAGCCAAGCAACTTTTGAGGCCTCGAAAAGCACCTCGGGCGGCTCAAAAGGCAAGCTTCAGACCCAACTGCAAAATCCTTGCCGGATAGGCCGAGGTTACCTCGCCAAAGCCGTTGCCGGCGCAGGAACCGCCATCCGGATTCTGATCGCTGCAGAAGGTATTCACACCATTCCATTGCGGGTGGTTAAAGGTGTTGAAGCTCTCCAGCCGGAATTGGATGTTGTCCTTCTCCTGATGGAAACGGAAGTTCCGCATCACCGCGATATCCCAGTTATTGCGCCCGGGGCCGGTCAGCGGGTTATTTCCCATCGACCCAAACATCCCCGGCTCATTATTGGCCAGCAATTGATCCATGGGTGACTTGTCCGACGGCGTTGGGATCGAACCAGGAAGGGGTTGGACCGAAGGTAGGATCAATCACCGAACCCTTCTTGACACCGATCTTTCCCAATGGATTGCACACCACCGGGCCGCCGATTCCCGTTGCGAAGCCGTTCAGTGCGCAAGTGAAGTTCAGCGGCGGCCCGGTCATAAAACTGCCAATGCCGCCGAGTTGCCAACCACCCAGTACATAGCGGGCAACCGCATATTGCGACTTCTTAAAAAATGGCATTTCGTAGATCCAGTTGATGGTCAACACCTGGGCTTGATTCAAGCTTGAAGTACCGTACCAGCGCTTGGGATTGGCATCGTTCACGCCATTGGTGACGATGTCGTCGAGAGTGTGTGACCAGGTATATGCGGCTTCAAAGGTGAGACCGTAGCCGGTCCGATGGCGCAGGTCGGCCTGCAAAGAATTGTAATTGGAGATTCCTGACGGGATCGCGCATGGTGATGCCGCTGTAACCACGGTACGGCGCAAAGAATACCGGGACTCACCAGAT
Organism: uncultured Acidobacteriaceae bacterium; assembly: GCA_963697035.1. Taxonomy (GTDB): domain Bacteria; phylum Acidobacteriota; class Terriglobia; order Terriglobales; family Acidobacteriaceae; genus PALSA-270. The sequence goes on from CAVOMN010000008.1 coordinate 272,785, forward strand.
TGATCAGCGCGGTCTGCACGTCGCAGTTGCCACTGTTATCGCATCCGGGCATGGGATTCCCGGCAAACGCCGGCACATTCGCGGTGGTCTCGCCAACCGGAACCTGATTGATGTTCAGATTCTGCTGGAGATGACGGCCCAAGCGTTCCTACATAACTCACGCTCACAAAATTGTTTCCTGGGAATTCGTGCTGAATCCCAGGCTATACTGATCCACCTCCGGCCATTTGCGCTCCGTCGGAATATCCGAGAAACCGACCGTGCCGAGCGGACCCGGAATAATGCTGTTATAACCCACTACATTGAAAGAACTCAGGTTGGCCGTGGTCGGCGGATTGCCGTTAAAACCCGCCCCGGCGTGCAGGGGGTTGCTCGAATCCCAATTCAGCGCGTAGCCGCCACGAATCGCCGTCTTGCCGTTGCCCCATGGATCCCAGGCAAATCCAAACGCGGAGAAACCGTGCCGCGGAAACTGCTCGAACATCCCTTGGGAATCGATCCGGCTCCGCATTGCAATAGGCCGTTGCCGTAGTTCAGGTAGGTTGCGCCGGTCCCGGGAATCAGGTTGCCGTTGATATCCAACTGCGCCTGCTTGGTTGCATCGTATTGCGAGGGAATAAAGATGGAATCATTCGTCGGATTCCACACGTCGTAGAACGGCGTAAGCCAGAAGTAGCGCACGCCCAGATTCACGGTGAGGTGAGAATTTACCCGCCAGTCATCCTGGAAATAAGGCTCGAAATCCCACTGCCGCCATCGTCCCTGGCCCACGCCGCCGGTGAGTTGCCCACTGACGACCTTGCCGTATTCCTGATACTGTTCGATGTTGCCCAGGAAACATATCCGCCAGCGCAGTTACCCGTGGAAATTGCGAGATCCCGCCGAACTGCAGAAAACCCTGGGTGCTCAAGCCCAATGTTGGTGGTGGTGTTGATGTGGTTATCCAGCAGAGAAGAAGCCGGCTTTGAGCGTGTGCTTGCCCTTCGACCAGACCAGATTGTCTTTGACGGCGGCCTGGGGATCAATAAAAGCGAATTCAAAGCCGGTGGATTCGGCGTCTGAAAAGGTACGCCTGCACCGAAATCAATAGCCGGGAGTTTGGGCTGATTCTGGTTCCCAGGAAAAATCGTACTCATGCTGAATCCCGAGGGCTTGTTGATCGAGCCCGCGGGCGAATCGAATCCAGTGAAATTATTGACCGTATTAACGTCAGCGGAGTAGCTGAGAATGACCTCGTTCAGCAATTCCGGTTTGATGGTCTGCGTAATGTGAAGTACGGCTGATTTGGCGGGACTTGTCCATCTCGATTTGACCGTACCGTAGCTGGCATCGGACCAGAGCGTGGGGATGAAATCCTGATCGTAGGAGTCCTGCGTGTAACGGAAAAACGCACGCACTTTGTCTCCGAAATTCTGGTCGACCTTGAACATGTCTTCGCGGAAGTTGGTGGGCAAGCTGGGAGCTTTGGTGTAATGTGCCGGACCGGCATTCGGCAAAGGAATCAAGGCATTCAAAAGAGCCGTAGCCGTCGGATCCACGGGAACCACATCGTTTAGGTAGGGTGCATTCGTGTTGGGGTTGATCGGAACAACGCACAGGCCATCCCCAGAGACGGCGCTGATTGAAATTCGGCGACGCGGGGTCGCACTCGCTGAAATCCCCCGAGCGCTCTCTCACCGACGGAACATCCTGATCCACAATCGTTCCTTCGCGATTGGAACGCCACTCCTCCGAAACGAAAAAGAATGTCTTGGTGCGGTCGTTGTTGTAGTGGCCGGGAATGTAAATCGGACCGCCCAGGGTGAATCCCCAGTTGTTGCGCTTAAGAGGATTTCTCGGTTGACCCGCTTCGTCCAGGAACCAATCATTGGCATCAAATGCGTCGTTGCGCACGAATTCAAACAGATCGCCGTGGAAGTCTTTCGTCCCAGACTTGGTGACCACTTCGATGTTGGCGCCGCCTGACTTCCCATATTCCGCGCTGTAGTTCGAGGTGGAAATACGGAACTCCCCAATCGAATCAATGCTGGGGTAAAGCATCAGGGAATTGCTGCCTGAACCTTGATCCACGTTATTCGTGCTATCCACTTCCCAGTTGTTGAAGTTTCCGGGGACCCCGTTGAAGGAAATCGTGGCGTTGGCCAGCACGCCCACGCTAGTCGGATCGAATCCAGTGCCGGCGGGGGCCGCGCCGGGTACCAGCGTCGCCAGCGTGGCGAAATTTCTGGATTCCAAGTTAAGCTCGCCGACCTGGGAACTGGTGATGACGTGCGAGACTGCGCCGGTTTCAGTCTCCACCCGGTCTGAAGTGGAGGAGACATCCACTTCTTCGGAAATGGAGCCCACCCGTAGCTGTAAAGGCACGCGCAGGGTTTGGCCGACGTTGAGCGTGATTCCGCTGCGCACCAGCTTTTCAAAACCGGGCTTCTCCGCCGAGATGGTGTAGCTGCCGATCGGAACCCGCGAGACCGAGAAATCGCCATCTGCATTCGAGGTCACGGTTCGAGTGAAGCCGCGTTCGCTGTTCAGTACGGTGACCTGGGCGTCGGGTACGACGGCGCCGGTCGAATCGGTGACTGTACCCAAAATGTTGGCGAGGTCCTGCGCCCTGGCGCTCAGAGGAGCTAGAAGCACTACGCCCATTGCTATCGCGACCAATGTTTTCATAGGGATCTCCTACCATCCGGATGGAGTCTCTGGAATTGTCGGCTAGGGTATGACGGCGGCGAGTTAGGGTATATCGCGATCGTGTTTTTTTTTATTGCAAACGTGATCGAGCTGCGATTGAGGCTACTCAAGACGCAGCCACGAGCCATGCTAGGATACGCGACGCGATGAATTGCCCCGCTATACCAGCCATCCTGATGGCGCATCTTTTGGTGCTTTGTTGCTGGCTCTCCGGCTGGGCGCAATCCTCCGCCCGGCCGGATGCGAAGTCCATTTTCGAGCGAGGGGAGCGAGCGCTATTGAATCAGCAATATGACGAGGCGGAGCGCGATTTTCAACGAGTCATCGCGCTGCAAGCGAATTCGGCGGCAGCCTACGCCAACCTCGGAACGGTCTACCTGCGCACCAACCGTACGGCGGCCGCCATCCGCACACTACGGCAAGCGGAAAGACTCGCGCCCCGCGTGGCTGCGATTCGTCTGGACCTTGGTCTGGCCTACTTCCGGAAGCAGGACTTCAAGCGGGCCGCGGAGCAGTTTGCATTCGTAATTTCGGCAGACCGTAACAATCTGCAGGCGCGCTATCTGAAAGGGACGTGCGATTTCATGATTGACGATTTCAAGCAGGCAGTGGCGGCGTGGGAACCGATCCAGCCTCAGGAGCAAGATGACCTCGAGTACCTCTATATGCTCGGAGTGAGCTATGGAATGCTGAAACAGAACGATCAGGCAAACCGAACTTTCGAGCAACTGGTGAAGGCGGGAAAAGATTCGCCGCATCTGCATTTACTCTTGGGCAAGGCGTATCTGGCGCTCCACGAAAATGAAAAAGCAGAAAAGGAACTCCAGCAGGCGGCCTCAGCAGAGGCTCTGCCCTTCGCGCACTACTATTTGGGCGTCCTCTATCAAAAGACGGGGCGCTTCGAGCAGGCCGCCGCTGAGTTTGAGGAAGAAAACGAAGTGGCGCCGGACAATCCATGGGGATACAAGGATCTCTCCGACTTAAAGTTGGATCGCGGCGACGCGGCCGGGGCGGTTGTTCTGCTGCAGAAAGGCACGACGCGCAATCCTGATGCCTCGGAGTTATTCGCAAATCTGGGAAGAGCTTATCTGCAAACCGGCGACCTGCCGCATTCCATAGCCGCGTTCAAGCGCGCCCTAACGCTCGATCCGGGGAACAGCAGCTATCACTTGCAACTCGGGCGAGCCCTGCTGAAGGCTGGCCACAATAAGGAAGCGGGCAGCGAGATCGCGCGGGGGCGAGCGTTGGCCAATAAGACCTCTCAGAGCGAGATGCAGGCATTCTCCCGGGATCAGCACGGCGAAACCCACCCGGACCCTTCTCAACCATAGATTCGTTGCTTCGAGACACATCCCTTCGCTTGACAGGTCTTGCCGCTCGCGCTATTGTAGGCGAACAAAAGGCGAATATTATGTCTTCCCTGCCTTTGCTCTCGGAGTCCGGCTCGCGCCTGATTGGGATTGCCCGGCTCGCGGCGAATGGTGAGTCGCTTCGCCAGGGCCATGAAGTGGAGTACTTCACCCTGCCGGCCCGTTCCCTGCTGAACCGCTGTACGGGCGTGGGGTGCCCTTCACCTGGACCATCAATCCCTACCGCGGCTGCGAATTCGCCTGCAAGTATTGCTATGCGCGCTATACCCACGAATTTATGGAGATGCGCGACGGCGCCGATTTCGAGCAGAAGATCTACGTGAAGGAACATGCGGCCGATTTGCTGCGGCAGGAATTGCGGCAGGTCAAGACCGGCGAAGCAGATTGCGATTGGCACTGCGACCGACCCATATCAGCCCGCGGAGCGCCGCTACGAGGTGACGCGGACGATCCTGCAGGAACTGAGCTCGCCACGAAGGGCTGGAGCTTGGCCTGATCACCAAATCGAATCTCATCCTGCGGGACATCGATCTCTTGCGGGAAATCGGGCTGCGCAACCAGCTCAGCGTCAGTGTGACCATCACGACGCTCGACGCGGACCTGGCCCGGCGGCTGGAACCGCGAGCGCCCCGTCCCGACCTGCGGCTGGGAGCGGTACGAGACTTAAACCGGAACGGCATTCCCACCGGGGTGAGCTGTGCGCCGGTGATTGCCCGGGATTACGGATTCCCCGCGCGATCTGGAGGCGCTGGTGCGGGCAGTGGCGAAGGCAGGAGCAAAACATATATTCGGAAATCCTCTTTTCTTAAAGCCATGTTCCGCGGCGGTTTTCTTCCCGTTTCTGGAAAAGGAGTTTCCTGAGCTGCTGGCAACTTATCGGCAGCCGATATAAGGACCGGGCATTCCTGCCCAAGGCCTACGGCCAGAGGCTTTCCCAGCTGCATAAGAAGCTTGCGGCAAAAATATGGCGATGCAGCGGGCGATTGAGCTCAGCAAGGCGAAGAAACTGGGGAAGTTCACCGTGCGGAAGCTCAATTGAGCCTCTTTTAGCTGTTAAGGACGGATCCCGGGCGCATGCCCGGCAACTTTGTCTCATCTGCCTTTCCCAAATTGACACAACTTGTCAGCGACCGACAAAATATGACACGGACCGCGGATGGCAAAGCTGCCGGGCAAATGGCGCGCCGGGATGGGTTACCAAAGGGTCGGAAGTATTGATAACAAAGTGCCTAGCAGAGAAGGCACGGGTCCCTTAGGTAACTTCGAAGTGTGGCGGGTAAAATGCGAACATCATGGGCAATTCGGTCTACTAAGACCATATACAGGGAGAGGGAAAAGAAAATGCGGAAACAGAAGGGTTTTTCACTGATCGAGCTGCTGATTGTGGTGGCGATCATCCTGATCATCGCTGCAATCGCGATTCCTAACTTGCTTCGTGCACGTATGGCGGCCAATGAGTCGTCAGCCGTGGCTGGAATTCGTACTTTAACCACAGCGCAGGTTTCTTATCAGTCAGCTTATCCGACCACGGGTTTTGGCGTTGCGCTTTCCAACCTTGGGCCGACATCGGCCACGCGGTTGTGCGACGCCGAACTCGACCACCGGTTGCTTCATTGACTGGACGCTGGCCAACGCGACGACGGCCGCTACTTCAAAGAACGGCTACATCTTCAGCTGCACCGGGACCGCCACCGCGTTTCAGGTTGCCGCAGGCGCAGCGACCTGGAACCAGACGGGCGTCCGCAGCTTCTGCGCGATCGCAGATGCGTGCCCCGCGTTCAAGATCGAGACGGCGACTGTCGCTCCGACCACCTACACCGGTGCGGACGCGAATTGCACGGCTCATGAGTCCTCTGCAGTAATCTGAGCTGGCTGTAAGGTTTGGCGAAGTACCTGGGGGAGGGTACAAGCCTGGGGAGCAACGGAGAGAACCTCCGTTGCTCCTTTCGTATCTTTTACAGGAGTACTAAGAAAGGGGCGATAGGCTATGCGGAAACAAGATGGATTCTCACTGATCGAGTTGCTGATCGTGGTGGCGATCATCCTGATCATCGCCGCGATCGCGATTCCCAGCCTGATGCGCGCACGCATGGCCGCGAACGAGTCCGCCGCCGCCGCCGCCATCCGGACCCTGAACACCGCCGAAAATTCCTACATGTCGGCCTATCCGACGACTGGTTTTGCGGCCACCCTCGGCGCCTTGGGGCCGCCCACCGCCAACAGTTGCCCGACTCCAAACTCGACCAATGCTTGCTTCATCGACTTCCCGCTGGCCAGTGCAACCGCGGCGCCGGGAAGGAATGGTTACATCTTCAGCGTGGCCTCTTTTGCGAATACGGCTTATGCAGCGGCGGGCACAGCGGTCATGTGGAACCAAACTGGCGTGCGCAGTTTTTGCTCGGTGGGTGATGCGGTGATTCGCTTACAAAGTGGAGACCGCGACCGTCGCTCCGACCACCTACACGGGATCATTGGCGGCATGTACGGCGCTTACTGCGCTGCAGTAGCGGGATACCCGGCGGGTTTCAAATTCCGGCTGACTTTTGTAATCTCCGGGTACCCGCGTACCCATCCTGGCGTCAAACCAATTTTGAATATAATCGCTCTTACATGAGGGATCTTTCACCATGGCTGCGATTGAAATTCTTGGACTCGAAAAAACCTACAGCATAGGGTTCTGGCGCAAAAGGCCCAAGCGGGCTTTGCAGCCGCTGCACCTGCGGGTGGAAGAAGGCGAGATTTTCGGATTTCTCGGGTCCCAACGGTGCGGGCAAAACCACCACGCTGAAGCTGCTCATGGGCCTGGTGTTCCCCACTGCGGGTCAGCCCGCATTCTGGGCATGGATTACCAGCATCCGGAAGTGAAAGCGCAAATCGGCTTCTTGCCCGAGCAACCGTATTTCTACGATTATCTGACTGCCCGCGAGCTTCTGGAGTACTACGGACAACTCTCCGGCGTGCCGGCCAAAGAGCGCTCCGCCGCGGTGGGTGAGATGCTCGACCACGTGGGGCTACGCGATGCGGCGGGAGTGCAGTTGCGCAAATTTTCAAAAGGGATGTTGCAGCGCGTGGGCATTGCGCAAGCGATTCTGCACGATCCTAAAGTGGTTTTCCTTGACGAGCCGATGTCCGGGCTGGACCCGATGGGCCGCCGCGAAGTGCGTGATTTGATGGAGATATTGAAGCAACAAGGCAAAGACCGTTTTCTTTTCCACGCACATTTTGTCGGATGCGGAAGCTCTGTGCGACCGGGTGGCGATCATTCATCAAGGACAACTGCGGGGCGTGGGTGCGGTCGCCGATCTGACGGGAAGCGTACACGGCAAGTGGAGTTGGTCTGGCAGGGCACGGTGGTACCGCCGCGCTGTAAGGCTCTGCTGTCCGAGCATCATGTTACGGGCGAGACAGTACGAGCGGTATTGCCGGAAGAGAACCAGGATGCTGCTTTGGAGGCGCTACGCCGCGAACATTTGCATTTGATTTCCGTGATCCGGTGCGAACTTCTCTGGAAGATTACTTTGTGGCGCAATTGAAACCCGCTCAGCAGACCAGCGGGGCAACCGCATGAGCGCACGCATCGCATACATTGCTTCAAACACTTTTCGCGAGGCGGTCCGTGACCGCGTGCTTTATAACCTGATCGCTTTTGCGCTGTTGCTTTCGGGAGCGGCGATTTTGGTGGGCCAGATTTCCATCGATATTGAGCGCCTGGTGGTGATCAATCTGGGACTCACGGCGGTTTCGCTGTTCGGGCTGGTGATTGCCATCTTCATCGGCATCGGCCTGGTATCGAAGGAGATCGAGAAGCGAACGCTCTACACCGTACTTTCGCGGCCGGTGCGCCGCTGGGAGTTTATCTTCGGCAAAGTTCTGCGGACTGGCCGGCACGCTGGTGGTGAATACATTTTTCATGGCCATCGGCGTGTTCGGGGCGCTGCTTCTATGTTTCGCATCATTTCCAAAGCGGAGATGGCTGGATTCTGGTGGCGCTGTATTTCATCGTTCTGCAATTCCTGATCGTGACTGCGCTAGCACTGTTGTTTTCTTCGTTTTCTTCGCCGTCTGATGGCGGCGGTGTTCGCGTTTTCGCTTGTTTGTGATTGGTAGTTTCGCCGAAGATCTGCGTGGCTTCGCTGCGATTACTCAGGGGGCGCGGGCTGGCTGGCGACGGCGTGTCGCGTATATCATCCCGAATTTATCGGCACTGAACATCGTCAGTTCGGTGGCCCACGGGCAGCCGGTCTCCGGGCAACTGATCATCTACAACTCGATCTACGCTTTGGTTTACGTCACTGCTGCGTTGTGCGGGGCGGTGTTGATCTTCGAGCGCCGGAATCTGAAATGAGCCGCATCGGGAGAGTCACGGCGGTCGCCAGCCTGATGCTTGTCGTCAGCCTGGCGGCATCCGTGTTCGTACTGCAGCGGGTGGACGAGGCGCGGCCCGCTGCCACTTTGCGGAGGTTCTATACATTCCGTCTCCCAAAGTGCTGAAGCGGCTGAGCCTGGGCTATGACGGACTGCTTGCCGATATCTACTGGACGCGCGCGGTGCAGTATTTCGGCGGCAAACATTATGAAGGCGCCGAGCACTATGATCTGCTGGCGCCGCTGCTGGAAATCACTACCGCGCTGGATCCGCACCTCATCGTGGCCTACGAGTTCGGCTCCAATTTCCTGGCGCCTAAGCCACCCAACGGAGCCGGCATGCCGGAGCGGGCCGTCGCACTGGCAGAGTTCGGTATCCAGAACAATCCCAATGAATGGCGGTCTGTATTACGACCTGGGATTCATCTATTACAGCGACCTGAAAGACTATGCGAAGGCTTCTGACGCATTTGCCGGGGCTCGCGCGTGCCCAAGGCTCATCCATTCCTGAAGTTGCTGGCGGCGCAAATGGCGGAACACGCAGGCGAAATGCAGACCGCGCGGATGCTGTGGGAACCTTATCAGACCTCGCAGGACAGGACTATTCGTGCCAATGCCGCTCGCCCATTTGCGGGCGTTCACGGTTGATGAGGAAGTCGGCAACCTGGAAAAAGCGGTGGCGGCTATACGAACAGAAAACTGGGCACGTTCCGGCAAGTTTCGTGAAGATGGCGCAAGCCGGGTCTGTTGCCTGGAATTCCGCTTGATCCGCTCGGCGTGCCTTACGCGCTGAGCGCCAACGGGCTGGTTGAAGTGCAGGATCCGGACAACCTGCCTTTCATCCAGAAAGGCTTGCCGCCCGGCTATGTGCCGCCCGAGAAACCGAAGTTCTTGCCTTCGGATTAGAACGCCGAAAGTAGCAACGAAAGTCTCGCTTTACTGATTTGCCTTGTAGGCGAAATCCACCAGCCCGTCTCGATAGTCAATTTTGATATCGAGCAGGTGCAAGGTGTCGAATCCCAAAGCTCCAGAGATCTCGGTGCCGAGATTGTCGCTGATGTTGGAAAGATCAAAGGTGACGATATCCATGTTCGGTTGCCGCAAATTGCCAAAGGTGAGCACCGCCTTGTCGGCGGTATACACGTTTTTCACCGCACCGCTCAGCCCCCTCACCGTGAGGTGTGAGTTGTCGTGCACCTTGGTGACCTCACGGGCAGCCTCAGGTGAAATGGTGTTGGCGAAGGCGCCGGTATCCAGAATGAAGAGCTTCGAAGAAGCCTCGCCGACCGCAGTTGGAACTAGCAGCATGTGCCCGAAGCGAAAAACCCTCGTATAGGATTTCATTTCGGGCGCAATGTAGCGGTCTTGCGGACCTGAGACAACGGGAACAGCTTTGGCAGCCGCCGGAGCATTTGTTTCGTGGGGATTCTCCGCGGAGGACTCGGAATCGTTATCAGCTCGTAAGCCGATGTTCCCGCCGGTATCTTCGGGGCGCTTGGGCAGTTCTGTGAGCCGCAGTTTCTCTTTCGGAAAGTTGATGTCTACCAGGAATTCATCGAAGACATCGCCGCCAATGAGGCCGTCATCATCGAGAACGGAACGCTTGTCCAGAACCTCCACAGGACAATCATGAAATTCGAGTTCACCTATCTTAAGTGAGCCAGCCAGGGCCGTGTAGGCATTGCGTTCTCCCTTGTCACCGATTCCCCCGATCTTCGCCTCAGTTATCTGCGTGAGGCCGGCCTTGTCCGCCACCCGGCGGTCGATAAGGATTCCACCCGCTCCGGTATCGAGCATCAGCTTGGCTTTTTCGCCATTGACGAGCACGGGCAGCCCGTAACCGCGGAGATGGGTGGGATCGCGCAACAGGCGGGCCAAATCGGTTTCGGTCGAGGTGGTATGGCTGACCAGCCGGCAGTTTCGCTTTGGACCACTGGCGCGAGCCAGGAGATAGTCGAGCTGGCGTTGCATCCGTTCCCGCGTTCTGCCATCGTCGCTAGTCTGCCGGGAAAGATAGTCTTGCAGGAATTTGATCCGGTCAGGCCCCCGCAGCGTCGCGATCCAGTACCTCCTGACATCGGAATCGTCCGGATCCAGTTGATAAGCCTGGTCGATCATCGTCTTGGCGCGCTTGTACATCGAGATAGCGTAGCTGACTCGGGCAATCCCTAAAAAGCGCGCGCATCGGGATGGCCGGAGATAATAACGTTCGCCCACTCGCGCTCCGCCTCACTGATCTTCCCCTGGCGGAAGTCAACCTCGCCCAACGCCACCCGCACCGGGGCGGAGTCTGCCATCTGCAGGCCCATTGAGACGGTTTCAAACGCCTGTTGCACATTCTTCTGCTTCAAATAGACACGGGTCAGACCGGAATAGGCTTCGGGCGATTTCGGATTTTGCTGAATGAGCTCCTGATATTTTTGCAGGGCCGCATCGAAGTTGCCTTTTTGGTAGAACCCGTCAGCCTGCTTCAGCAGGTCCGGGATGGTGGCGGGCGAAGCAGAAGATGCCGCAGGTGAGGCGTGCGCAGGCGGCGCCGCTTGGGCCAGGCCGTGTGGGACGGCCAGAAGACCCAGGAACGTGATTCTCGACAGCAGTCGCAACATCGTTTGCATCTCCCCAAAACGTCGCGGCCTTGAGTGGAAGAATCGCGCCGCGGGCGAGAGCAGTCTGCCAGAAGTAATACTGGCTGGCAACCGCGTTATGGATTGAGAAGTTGAGGCCTAATTGACTTCTCTGCAAGCGCGCTGCGAAAAGGCTTAGAATATTGAAAAATCTCCCAGCTTCGCGGAGAAATGCTTAATCTTCGTCTCCGGCGATTCTGCCTAAGGTCTATTGTGTCCTGCACTTTGAGTCACCGATCATTTGCCGTTCTGTTGCTGACAATTTGCGTCTCGGGCAGCAGCTTCGCAGCGGATCTGCACGCCATTGCGCAGGCCGTAGACAATCACTACAACCATTTGCGCACCTTGCAGGCTGAATTCAGCGAAATCTATCGTGGAGCGGGAGCGGAACGCACGGAAAACAGGAACACTATGGCTCAAAAAGCCCGGCAAAATGCGCTGGGAATACCGCTCTCCGGAGCAGAAAGCTTTTCTGAGTGACGGCCAATGGGCCTGGCTTTACTTGCCTCGGGACCGGCAGGCGAGGAAAACTCCGGTCAAACAGCTGGACGATCTGCGTTCTCCGCTTGGTCTGTTGCTCGGCAAGACTCGACTGGAAAAGGAGCTGCAACCGCTGTCCTTTGCCCCCGACATTGCTCCCCTGGCCCCTGGGGACGTAGTCCTTCGGGGTGTCCCAAAGGCATTGGCAGACCGGGTAAATGAGATCATTCTTGAGGTTACAGCGGATGACCGGATTGCCCGCATCATAGTAGTGGGGGTGGATGGTTCGGAGACCGAGTATCGTTTCAGCGAGCAGAAGGAAAATATTGAGGTTTCGGAACAGCGCTTTCGGTTTACCCCGCCAGCGGGGGTCGAGGTCATGAGCGGGAGAACTGGGACAATAGACGTGATTCTTGACGAGCTTAGGCGTAGGTAACTGACTTAATGGAACTTACGGATCGAGGTGGACGTTTCTGAGAACTGATCCTCAACCCGATAGAAAGGGCATATTAACCCTAGGTTAATGGTTTGCAATGCTAGACTTGGGGTAACGGTACCCCATCCGGGAAGACATGGCGGAATTCCTCATCAAAGTCGCGGATGAGCGTGGCCACATGCTGGAGCAGGTGGAGCGCGGGTTCTCGGAAGCGGATGTGCGTGACCGTTTCTCGCAGCAGGGATATCTGGTTTATTGGGTAAAACCACGCGGACTTCTGTCCGGGGGAGCGGCTTCCTTTTCGCGGTCGCGCAATATCCGGCAAAGCCAGTTCCTGATTTTCAATCAGCAGTTTCTTACCCTGATCAAAGCCGGTTTGCCCATTCTGAATTCTCTGGACCTGCTGATCAAGCGGCAAAAAGACGCTCACCTGAAATCGGTTCTGGAAAACGTCCGCGACCGGGTGAAAAGCGGCGAGTTGCTCTCCGACAGCTTTGCCGCGCAAGCGGTTTTTCCCAAGATTTACACCACCACGTTGCTGGCAGGCGAAAAGAGCGGCAACATGGAGGAAGTGCTGGGCCGCTACATTGCATTCCAGCGCCTGGCCTTGACATTCAAGAAAAAGCTGCTGGTGTCTCTGGTGTATCCCGCGCTGCTGGTGACATTTGTGCTGGGCATGGTGATGTTTCTTTTCACCTACGTGGTGCCGCAATTTGCGTTGCTGTTTCAGAGCTTCAACGCCCAGCTTCCGACCATTACGGTGATCATGCTGACGATCGGCACCAACGCGCAAAAATACGCGCCAGTTGTGCTGATTGCGCTGGTGATCCTCGTGGCTCTGTTCTGGCGCTGGAAAGCGACGGATCGGCGGCGCGGAGACGGTTGACCGCGCCGTTCTGGCCATGCCGCTGCTGGGGGAGATTTGGTTGAAGTATCAAGTGGCTAATTTCTCGCGCATGCTGTCTACGCTGCTGGCGGGAGGCTTGCCTCTGGTGCCGTCGCTGGAAACAGCGGGCGCTTCACTGGGCAGCCGGCACATTCTCAATGGCATTGGCGAAGCTACAACGCGAGTCCGGGAAGGCCAGTCTCTGGCCAAGAGCCTGGAAGAGCAAAAGATGTTTCCCGACCTTTCGGTGGAGATGATCGAGGTGGGCGAGTCCACCGGGGCATTGCCGGCGATGCTCAACTCGGTGGCGGAATTTTACGAGGAAGATGTGCAGACCGCGCTGGGTGCGGCCATGGCACTGATCGAGCCCATGATTTTGATCATCATGGCGGTATTCGTGGGAGGAGTGCTGATCTCTCTTTATATGCCGATCTTTCACCTTAGGATCGAGGGATTCACTAGAGGTTGGCGGAGACGTCGAGCCACGTTCACGTGCGAGTTCGAAGGGATGGGGAAGGCGGTTTGGAATGGCAAGTATGGCGGAACAGAAACCAATCTTGGTGAGCGGCGGAAACGGGGGCCGGACTAGTTCCACAGCCCAGGCCGCGGAGCTGGAAAAAGCGCAGGATGTGGCCCGGCGATACCGCTGCGAGTTTGTGGACCTGCGCGATTTCCAGCTGCACCACGATCTCTTCAAGAAGATTCAGGTGGACTTGATGTTCCGCTACAACTTCATTCCGCTGGAAGAAACGCGGGATGGCCGCCTGGTGATTGCCATTGCCGATCCCAGCCAGCTGATGATGATTGACGAGATCAGCCTGCTGCTGCAGCGGCGGGTGATCACGAAAGTCGCCACCCTCGGGCAAATCACCGAGATTCTCAAGAAAGACCGAGCAATCGAAGCGAGTGCTGGAGCAGGCCAGCGAAGGTTTCGCGCTGGATGTGGTTCACGAAGATGAAAGCGGCGACGAAACCATTTCCATTGACCGGCTGACCGCAGAGGGCGACAGTCCTATCATCCGGCTGGTGGATACGACCATCTTCACCGCGCTGCAGCGCCGTGCCAGTGACATCCACATCGAAACTCAGGACGATTCCGTACACATCAAGTTCCGCATTGATGGCGTGCTCACCCAGGCCATGCCGCCCATCGGCAAAGAACATCATTCGACGATCATTTCGCGTATTAAGGTGATGAGCGAACTGGACATCTCCGAGCGGCGGGTGCCGCAGGACGGCCGTTTCCGGGTGAAGTACGGAACGCCGGAACGTCCCATCGATTTTCGCGTTTCCATCATGCCTTCGATTCATGGCGAGGATGCGGTTTTGCGCGTGCTCGACAAAGAGTCCATGAGCGAGAAGTTTCAGAAGCTGGTGCTCGATGTGGTGGGCTTCGACGAAGATGATCTGCGGAAATTCCGCCGCTACATCAAGGAACCCTACGGCATGGTGCTGGTGACCGGTCCGACGGGTAGCGGCAAAACGACCACTCTCTACGCCGCGGTCAACGAGATCAAGACCGATGAAGACAAGATCATTACCATTGAAGATCCGGTCGAGTATCAGATCCGCGGAATCACACAGATTCCGGTCAATGAGAAAAAAGGGCTGACATTTGCGCGCGGTCTGCGGTCCATTTTGCGGCACGATCCCGACAAGATCATGGTGGGCGAAATCCGCGACTACGGAGACGGCGCAGATTGCCATTCAGTCCGCCTTGACCGGCCACCTGGTGTTCACCACAGTTCACGCTAACAACGTGGTGGATGTGATTGGCCGGTTCTTGAACATGGGCGTCGAACCCTACAACTTTGTCTCGGCGCTGAACTGCATTCTGGCGCAACGGCTGGTGCGGCTGATCTGCAATACCTGCCGCACGCAGGTTTCTTATCCGTCAGATGTACTGGAGGCCAGCGGACTCGATGCCGGGACAGTGGTCGAAGGTGCCGTTCTTCGAAGGCCAGGGCTGCATTGAATGTGCGGGGACCGGGTTCCGGGGGCGAACCGCAATTCACGAATTGCTGGATCTGAGCGACCGGATTCGGGAGATGATCTTGCTGAAGAAGCCGACGTCGGAAATTCGCCGGGCGGCGCGCGACGAGGGCATGCGCTTCCTGCGCGAATCGGCGCTCGACAAGGTGCGGCTTGGCTTGACGACGCTGAAGGAGATCAACAAGGTAACCTTCATCGAGAGCATGCGTTAAGGCCGCAGCGCTCACCCGGTGGACAATTCAGAGGTTAGCCCTTCAGGTCTTGCTTTTTGCGGCCTCCTCGGGTCTTATAAATAATCAAAGCATGAGCCCCAATTTCAGCTCGAGCTCGCGGCCGAATCTGGCTTGTGAAATCACGGCCGACCGGGTGTTGGCGGGCCGCAGCCTCGCAGGCCGGGGGTCCGGTGGAGTGCGCGGTCAGCAGCTTACGCTCCGGCAGTGTGGTGCCGGACTTGACCGAGGTCAACCTGCGTGACCGGGATGCGGTTTCGCAAAGCATTCGCGACGCCCTGGGAAGATTTGGCGGACGCGACGTAATTGCCCTTCTGCCGGACGCTGCGGTGCGTGTGGTTTTCCTGGATTTTGAAACGCTGCCCAGCAACCACCAGGAAGCCGAAGCCGTGGTGCGCTTCCGGCTTAAAAAAGTCGCTTGCCTTTTGACGTGGAAAAGGCCAAGGTCTCTTATCACTCGCATCCCGGGCAAGGCAACGTGCGGGTGATCGCCGCCGTGGCTTTGAGCAGCGTGGTGGAGGAATATGAGTCGGCGTTTCTGGAAGCCGGTTACAATCCCGGCATTGTGCTGCCCTCCATGCTGGGCGCGTTGGGGGCGGCGCGGGCCGCCAGCCCGGCTTTGGTGCTCAAGGTGGACACGCGCACCATCAGCATTGCGATCCTCGATCAGCAGCAGATTCTGCTGTTCCGCACCCTGGAAAATACCAACGGCGCAGACATCACCGGGGAGCGGCTGGCGGAAGAGGTTTATCCGTCGGTCGTGTTCTTTCAGGATACCTATCGCCTGAACATTGACCAGATCTACGTCGCCGGATTACCGAACTTGGAAGCCGCGGCGGCAGCGTTGCGGGCGCAGACCGGGGCGGATGTGCAGGACCTGGCGGGCAGCGCCCAGTTCGTAGGCGCCAGGGATTCGATTCCCAAGTGGCAGGTGGCTGGGGTGGTGGGGGCGCTCGCTAAACATGCGGCTCGATATCAATCTCGCGACCCACCCGTATGAGGATCCGCGCCATTTCTGGCTGCGCTGGGGCGGAGCTTTGGCTGCGCTGGTGCTCCTGACCTGGTGCTGGTGTATAGCGCGCTGACCGGATGGTACATCGCCGGCGGCGACCGGGCGCTGATTCGCCAACGCGCAGCAGCAGATCGCCGAGCGGGAACGCGAAGAGCGGGATGCGCAGGCGCTGCTGAACCGTCCTGAGAACCGCAGCGTCCGCGACCGTTCCCAATTTTTGAACGACGCTTTCGAACGCAAGGCGTTTTCCTGGACCAAAGTGTTTGAGGACTTGGAACAAGTCATGCCGGCGCACCTGCATGTGGTCTCCATTCATCCGGAAATGTCCTCCTGACCATCCTTTGGAACTTACGTTGGTGGTGGCGGGGAATCGCGGGACCGCGCCGTCGGAATTGGTGCGCAACATGGAAAACTCACGGCACTTCCGGCAGGCATTCATCGTGGGCGAAATCAACGCAGCCAGCTCGATTCCTGGCGACAATGTACAGGTGAATATCAGTTCGCTATACGTGCCGGAAACTGCGACCCTGACGACGGAGCACCCGATAATGCCCGATCTGCGAACCACGCGACGCAAGCTGACCATCGCTTTTGTGGCGCTGGCCGTGCTCGATGTAGCGGCCGCCGCGGTGCTGCTGTCGCCGATTGCCGGATCGCAACCGGCGCGCCGGCAGGAACTGGATGGACTGTGGAAGGAGCTGCAACAGAAGACCCGGCAGTCGAGCCCTTGCGCGGAATGGACAAGAAAATCGTCGCTGGCACAGCAGCAGATCAATACCTTTTACAAGGACCGGCTGCCCGACCGGGACTCAGCCATTTTTGATGCGCTCGGCCGGGTGGCGGCGCAAAGCGGCGTGAAAATTGATGACCGACGAAATCCGCACATGAAGGATCCGGAACCGGTCGGCTTAACGCCGGTTGAAGTCGAGGCGCAACTTTCGGGGAATTATCTGCAACTGATGCGTTTTGTGAATACGCTGGAACGGGACCAGTTGTTCTTTATCGTAAGCAGCGTGCAATTAGGCGGCCAGCAGGGTGGCATGGTCAAACTGCAGATCAAGCTTGAGACCTATTTGAAGACATGGGCATAGCTTCGGCAGATGAAGATTGGAGCGGAAAGCCGGGGAAAGCTGATTGCCATGATCGTGCTCATGGTCATGGCGGTCGTGCTGGTGGGCCAATGGCTTTTCACTTCGGGTGGAAGTCGTCTGCGGCGCCTACCGTCGACGCGGCCATCGGATAACGCTTTGGCTCTGGCGGACCCGGCTACCGTTGCAGCTCGGCCTGCGCGAAAGCCGGTGCACAAAAAGAAGACAGCAGCCCGCTCGCTCGACCCAACTTTGCGCTACGACTGGCTGAAGGAGAGCGAAGACACGGAGTACAAGGGATCGGGCAGGAACATTTTCCAGGCGCAACAAATGGAGATTCCGCAGCCCGATGAGAAACTGGTACCACCGACCACCCCGCTAAGACGGCAAAGAATGTTCCTGTAACGCCGCCTCCGCCACCACCGCCTCCCCCGATCGAACTCAAGTTTTATGGGTTTCGCCAGCCATCCCGGAGAGCCTAAGAAGGTCTTTTTGTCGCAAGGCGAGGACATTTTTGTCGCCGCCGAGGGAGAGATCGTGGACCGCCGCTACAAGGTGCTGCGGATTTCTCCGGCTTCGGTGGAAATTGAAGATGTGCTGAACAACAACCGGCAGGAAATTCCGCTCACTCAGGGATAGTCATGTTTATTGGTTCCGTACGAGTGCACACCGGGCTCCGAATCGCCGCCGCAAGTCGCGAGCAAGGCTATATCCTGGTGACACTCACTTTATTTGTGGCGCTGCTGGCCGTGGCCGCCATGGCTATCGCTCCCAGCATCACTTTTCAGATCCGGCGGGACCAGGAAGAGGAGACTGATTCACCGCGGCGTGCAGTACTCGCGGGCCATTCAGAAATATTTCAAGAAATTTGGACGCTACCCGACCAGCCTCAACGATCTGGAAAACACCAACAACCTCCGCTTCCTGCGCAAGCGTTACAAGGATCCAATCACCGGGAAAGATTTCAAACTGCTTCACTTCAGAGAAGTGCAAATGATGAGCATGGGGGCGGGGATCGCGGGGGCAACACCGGCTTCCGCGATGGTCGGGCGATGGAATCGCAGGGAACGAGCAACACCAGCCTCGCAGGGCTTCAGCCTGGGAACGCCGGCAACACAGAATCCAACAGGACAGGCCAACCGGGGCAGAACCGGCGGGGATAGCTGAAACGGGAGTTCGGAGCAAAGCTCATATCGGGCGGGAGCCAGAGCGGTCTCATATTGGCGGAGGCCCGATTGTCGGGGTGATCAGCACGAGCAAGGCGAAGAGCATCCGCGAATTCGGCGGCAAGGATCACTACAATCAGTGGCAATTCATCTACGATCCCGGCACTGGACCGGAGCGTCCGGACTGATCAATACGCCCGCGCAGCCGCCGCTGCAAGGAGTGGTGGCAAACGTGAACGGTCAACCGGGAATACAGGGCACCGGTACCCAACCTCGGAAGTTCGGCTCGACGGGAGCACAGCTCATCCGGTTCGACAACGAGCCGCCGGAACCCGCCGTCCCAAGCTCCGATCTCAGACGCCGAATATGCCCACCGGAGCAGTAGGAACTGCATGCATTCGCAAAGAGAAAACCCTGCCGATTGAGCAGGGCTCTTGAACTTTCTGCGACGGCGGATGAGCCTGGACGATTACACCTGGAACGAAGAACCGCAGCCGCAGGTGCTCTTAACGTTCGGGATTCTCGAATTTGAATCCTGCGCCTTCGAGAGTCTCGAGGTAGTCCACAATGCAGCCGTTTAAGATACATGAGCGACGTGGCATCCACATAGACCTTGAGGCCGTCCATGTCGAATACTTTATCCATCATGCCGGCGCCATTCTCGAACTGCATGGAGTAGGAGAAGCCGGAGCACCCGCCTCCCACCACCCCAACGCGCAGGCCGGTAGGGACAGGGTTCTGTTGGCCCATGATCTCTTTAACCTTCTTGATGGCATTCGGCGTGAGGTTGATCGGCGCGATCTTCGGGGTTACTTCGGGGGTGGTTGTGGTAGCCATTCGTATCTCCTTGAAAGACTGCCAATCAGCAGATTATACCAAAAAGCAGGGGCTAAGCCCCTCAAACCTTTCGTAACCTAGGGGTTAGATGAGCAAGGCAGGCCTAGGTCGCACCCCGAAACAAGTTAAGTTCCGTTAGCCTTTCGGCGCTATAATACGAGGTGGACCCGGACCGAATACGGTATTTGGGGGTTCCACAATCCCAAGATCGTGAGCAAGAACGGCGGGCCGGCTCGATGTATGCAAGCGAGGTGGCTTATGTCCCCAAGCTTAGAGTGGCTGCTCATTTCCTGGGGTAGTCTCACTATCATTCTGATTGTCCTCCTGATCTACCGCAGCACACTCACCATGCATGAGGACGATCAACTGTTCCTGGATGATTCCGAAGCCCACATGGCGAAAGATCAATCGGAATTAATGTCCAAAGTGAATAAGGTCACGCCGATTGTCAAAGTCCTGGGGGCCGTATCGGGACTGATGTTTTTGGTAATTGCGGGCGTGTTCGTTTACCAAGGACTCACCCAAGTCCAGTAGATGCACGGGGCCGCGCGGGCTTCCCGAGGGCCGCCTCAACCGTGCTCAGGCGGGAAAGTTCTGTCCATCCATTCAGTCTTTTGGCAGTCTTTTCCTTTCATGGTCTGTTCCGCAATACGGACGCCTGCTCGCATTTTCAATTGACGTTCCTTCGGAAGTTCAAATATTATTTTTGAACTGTAAAGGCACTGATTTGTAGTGCGTACGTAGGCCGGGCGCAGCGTAATCATCACTAAAACCAGGCCGAGAATCCCGCGAAAAGGACAACTGTGACAAAAAGTCGATTGCTGAAAAAACTGCGCGCCGGGGGATTCGTACGTGTCGTCGGTATAAACCGGGTTATGGAGCCCTGGATGACCGAAGCCGCGGGCAAGATAGGCTACGACGTAGTGTGGCTCGACATGGAACACCGTCACTACAGCTATCAAGTGATCGATCCGATTTCGCTGGCTTGCCGCGAGACCGGGATGGACCTGATGGTGCGCATCCGCAAAATCGGTTACACCAGCATGATGTGTCCGCTGGAATTTGGCGCGAACGGAGTGATGGTTCCGCATTGCCGGAGCGCGGAGGAAGCCCGCCAGTGGGCGGATTGGATGAAGTATCCTCCGGCAGGCAAAAGGGGATTTGACAATGCTGGCGTGGACGCCGATTTCACGCTTTCCGATCCGCTTGAGTACATGAAGCATGCCAACGAAGAGACCTTTCTGGTGCTTCAGGTCGAGGATCGTGAAGCGGTGGACTGCATCGATGACATTCTCGCGGTCGAAGGCGTGGATTTGATTTTCATCGGGCCCGCCGACTTGACGATCAGCTATGGCGTCCCCATGCAGCGGGATCATCCTGCAGTGCAACGCGCCATGGACAGAGTCGCCAACGCGGTCGCCAAGGCTGGAAAATGGTGGGGCACAGTGACCAGCACGCCGGAATCGGCCCAGCAGGAAATGGACCGGGGCGCGCGCATGATCACGGTGGCCAACGACCATTTCTTACTGGTTCATGGACTACGGGACGCTTACCGGCGATTCGAGAATGTTAAGTTGAAGTAGCTACGCCCCATCGCGGTTGGAAAAGAGCTCGCCCATGCGGACGAGCTCTTTCTGCGTCACCTCATGCTCGGATCCTGGCCTGCGCCGCCGGTTGCATAGATCTTCGGAATTCTTTTTTCGACCGGGGGCAGCGGCGGAAACGGAACATGCGGTTCCAGTCTGGTACCAGTAAGCGACGGAGAAGATATTGTCAGAACGCAGGTTTGCCTGGCCGTCCTCCATGGTGACTTTGATGGATTTATGAAAGCGCAGCGGGGCTTCGAGATGCCAGCGATACATGGTGGAACGGCTGCCGGATTGTTCACCGCTGAACTCGACCAGTCCGACGAGCGGAGTCTGATATAGCGTTCCAAAGCCCCAGGCGCTGTTGAAGTAGTCCTCGCCACCGGTGCCGTTGATGCGTTTCTCGCCGTCAATCCAGATCATGTCGTCGCCCTCGTTCCAGGCGCCCCACTGGTTGTTGTACACCGAGAACATCATGCCGACGAAGACGCCCTCTCCCTGCGTGTCGAGAACCACGTAGTTGTTTTCGCCGTCCTTGTTGAACCAGCGCGGATCTTTGCGGGCACCGGAAAAATCATTGCCGTAGATATCGCCGAAGTACCACCCTTTGCAAGGAGTGCACTGGCGGTACTGGGCATGAAAGTAGCCGGTCTTGGCAGAGACTTCTGGGAGTTTTACCCAATCAATGTTCCAGTAATAATCGGTAATTGGCTTGCTGCCTTCGTTGGTGATGGTAATTCGCCCATGCTTGCGAAAGGGCATGGGGAAATAAGAATTGAGCGCCTGGGCCGGAAGAACGCTGATCAGCGCAGATTGAAAGACCGGGAAATTACCGGTGCCAAAAGCAATGCCGAAAAAATTTCCCAGCGGCGATTCCACGCTCGGGCTCTCTTCTCCATCCCAATATGCGCGGATAACAACTTTCTGATGAGCGTACGCCTCCGACCAGGGTGGGATCGTGGTCCAAATATGGCGGATTTCTCCGGGTCCGTCTTCATCGAAAATAGTCACCGTGTCGCCTGGCTTAACGCTGACATAGTCGTGATTTCCTCCGGTGCGGTCAAAGCTGGAGGCTCGCTGCGACTCATAGTCGGGCAGATTAGGAAGATCTCGCACAGAATATTGCGCCCAAGCCGGGAGCGAAAACACAAAGAGAAAGAGGACGAGAACACGCAGACATACTTTCATTTATCGCCTCACCTTAGTTTGTATGGCATCGCAGGGATTATAACGGCATACACGCCGCTCAAGGAACATTCCACGACAGCTTCTCATAGAGCGGCCGCGACATAAATACTCAATCACGCCCGCCGGAGATAGGTTGTGTACTCTTCATCCTGCACTTGGTAGAACGGCTTGAAGCGCAATTTTTGTGGTGCGGTTGGCAATTCAAACGTAAGCGGGGAAGAGGGCAAGCCCTTCAGCCCAGCAGGCGACATCGCTTTGTCCGAAATGGCCAGAGTTGGATTGAGCGCAACCATCATGAGCGGCCCCCACATGAGAGCGGTCAAGTCGGGATGTTGATCGTCAATCTTTTCCAGACGGAAGGAGAACGGAAGCTGGAGTTGCAGCGTGTCATTGCTTTGCCAGCGGCGTTTTACGGCGGCGAACGTTCCCGGCTCGGCGGGCACGGAAAGCGTCTTGCCATTTACAGAAATCTGCGCCGGTTTCTGCAGCCAGCCCGGGATTCGCAGATAGATGGTGAATTCGGCTGGCGCGGTAAGTTCGACGCGAAATTCCGTGGAATCTGCTTCAGGATAGGTTGTCGTCTGCACCAGCTTGGCGGGAACGCTCCCGGCGTTCCAGGTGACTTCGGAGGGGACATAGAGATTCACATAAATGCCGTCCGGACTCCGGAAATAGGAACTGATACTGTAATCCGCCACCACCTGAGGAAGAGTTCCGGAACAGCAGGGCCATTTATCGGGATGGTACGTCTTGCGGGCCGAAGAATGATAGTCGGAGTAGTAGAAGACGTGGCCATCCCCCTTCGGGTCCTTGGCGCCGAGAACCGTGTTGTAAAGTACGCGCTCCAGACTATCGCCGTAACGGGCATCTGCAGTGATGCGCAGCAAGTAGCGGGAAAGCTTGAGGTGTGCGTACGAGCCGCATGGAGTTTCGAAATGCGAATGAGTCTTCTCCAGGCTGTCGCCGAGCCAACCTTGGTTGGGGACGAAGAACCCCTCGTCCGGCGCCCACCCGCCGGAAGCGTAGGACTGGGTTTTGGTGAGTATCTCCCAGGCGTTCTGCACCGCACGCAAATATTTCTGGTCCCCCAGAACCAGATAGGCGCGGGAACCGGAACATAACGCGTTTACGTGGCTGTAGGCGTGCAACCCGGGCAACACGTTTTCGCCGCGAGCCAATGGATCGAAGTAGTGGCGGTCTTCCAGATATTTCTTGGCTAACTCCCGGTATTGTTCGTCCCCAGTCACTTCATAGGCGTAGAACAGATTCTCCGGCAAAGTGTAAGGCTCATCGTACACCGCTTGTTTGGGGGCCTCGACACGCTCGTAGGGCCGGGCTGGCAAATAGATGAGCGAGCCTTTGATGCAACGCTGGGCGATGTCTACTGCCGGCGAGATTCCAGCAAAGCGGCTCGCGTCGAGCAATCCAATGGTTATCTTGTCAAGCGTGTATGCCGCGCAAGCGGTCGAAGCTTTCAGCGACGGATACCAGTAATTATTGGAATCAATGGTGGCAGCAAATCCATTGACTAGTCGCTGCACTTTTGCCTGAGTCGCTGGGTCTCCGGTGGAATTGTAAAACCGTGACAGGCCGCTCATGATCTGGCCGAACACCTGCCCTGGGCCAAAGCCGTCGGCATCGTACCAGCCCCCCATGTCTTCTCCGGGGGCGGGAAGCCCGGCGCGTTGCCGATACACCTTCAAGAGCTTGTCTTCATCCAGCGCCAGATAGGAGGCGTGGATACGATCCTGCTGCGAGCGCAACGGACCCCCAGTTAGTTTGACGTCCGCATAAGAAAACGCGGAAAGCTTTTCGAGTGATGCGGATTGGGCTTGCGCAAATGTGAACGGCCGGAACTGGGTAACCACGGCGGCTGTGGCCAGGCCGTGCAGAAACTCCCGGCGCGAGAGGTAGGCTGTCATAATTCCCCGATGTTACTACGTTGCAATTTGCATTTCTTTAATTTATTGCAAGCTTATTGAGCATCGGCCGCGCAACGAAACCCTAAACTCCCGCTGCGGTCTTTGCTGGGAGCCATCAGCAGGAGTTTGCCGTGTTGGTCGTTGCGATAGGCTTGCGGAAAATACCAGCCGGAACCTTGCGGCTGGTAGTAACTCCCTCCTCGCAGAATGGCTGCCCGAGTGTGTTCATCTTGAAATTCTTCGGTCCATTGCCAGACGTTGCCGACGAGATCGTGTACTCCAAAAGGGCTGGCGGCTTTCTCGTCGTGTGCATTCACATCGTCGGGCCCGCGCATGGTGCGGCTCTTGTCGGGCGCTGGAACCGCTGCCGCGTTCCACTCCTTACCCCAGGGATAAATCCGTTCATCCGTGCCTTGCGCCGCAAATTGCCACTCCCACTCATGGGGAAGCGCTTGCCCGCCCATTTGGCGTAGGCGCGCGCATCTTCGAGAGAAACCCAGGTCACCGGCTTGTTGTCCCAGCCTTGGGGATAATTTCCGCCCTTCCAGTCTTTCAGGAAATTGCGATCATCTTCAGGCTTGTAG
This sequence comes from uncultured Acidobacteriaceae bacterium, assembly GCA_963697035.1. Taxonomy (GTDB): domain Bacteria; phylum Acidobacteriota; class Terriglobia; order Terriglobales; family Acidobacteriaceae; genus PALSA-270. The sequence goes on from CAVOMN010000008.1 coordinate 297,238, forward strand.
GAGGTGCATCGAGAAATTTCTTGAATGCGCGTTGGTGACGGGATACCTATCCATCCAGAATGCATGCACCTGCATTTTATGGCTATGATAGCGGCGCGGCGAGTCCTCCCAGGGATACTGCACGTCCACGCCGATATCGTTTTCTCCCTCGATTTCGATTCCATTGACTTTGAAATAGAAATCGCCGGCAGGAATTTTGACCATGCCGTCGGGCGCCGTTCGTAGGCTTTCGTTGCCTCGATGGGCACGATTCGCTGAGGTACAAACTTCCACTCATGATCGAAGCTGCTCAGAGGTTTGTTGGTCATTGCCTTCATGGTCTGCATCAGGTTCACGATCTTCGCGTCCACAGGCTTGTTCTGAAGCGAGGATGGCTGCGTATCCATGCGCTTCGACACTGAAGCTGAGAGTGCTAGCGCTCCATTGAGTTCAGGCGCCAACTCTGTTCCATGATAAAGATCGTAGTAGTGCGTTCCGGCTAGTGTACGGAACGCGCAATGTGGGCCTTCCAGATCGTACTGGGTGCGGTTAACCAGTGTCCAGAGCGTCGCGCGAGAGGCCGGGAAATTCGCTGGCGAAAATCCGAAAGTTTCGGTTGGATAGTAAGGCCGCCAATCGGGACTGCCGAGAAAATCGGCCAGGCCACGTTCCAAAGTTGCAACTCGCCGCAGCGCTTCGCTATCCGCGGAGTGATGCCGTTCCAGATGCCCCAGACATTTTCCCAGCTCTCGTAGCCAATGCCGTTGAACGAGGGCGAGTTGGAGATTATCGGTCTTATCGCGCCGCCAGCGGCTGCACACATTCACCATGTGCATGGGCATGAGCCATTTATTTTTGCTTACCTGCGGAAGATAGGGATAGTTGAAGTATCCCCAGCTCATGGTGTTCCAGGCCAGCATTTCGTCATGGAGGGCTCGGCTTCAGGCTCCAGAGCGAGCGGGTGATCAATTGCATCAGCGGCTTTGCGGAAAGCCTGCGGGATGCCTTCCAGCGTGTCGCCATTGACGCCATCCGCGTTGATCGCCTTCATTAGCTCCGCGGTCGCTTCCCAATTCGGTTTGCCTTCATCGCGCGTGCCCTTGATCCCACAACATGACCGGAAACAGCACACGTACCCCGCGCCGATGGAAATCGTTGACCATCTGCCGAAGGCCGTCAAGACCCCCAGGCATAGCGCGCAGCATGTCGTATTGATTGCGATTGTCTATACCGATATTTGGATACGTGTGCCAGATGAGAACGCTGTCAATTCCTCCGTAACGTTTCTCCAGATCGTCGAGATAGCGATCCACGGTGTAGCGATGATTGACTGGATCATAAAATCCGCGGTCTTCCACCATCATCTGCGGCTGAATAAAGCTGGATTGTGTCCATTGCAGCGCAGGATTGTGATAGTAGGAATCATCGTAACCCATGCGGATGCGATGCTCGGCGCGCCAATGGCGGAGATCGGTAATCCATTTATCCAGATCGTCCGTTGTACACAGAGGCTGCGGGAGCTGCAGGCACGGCGGCGCCAGAATGCCCTCATCGTCAAATTTCGCATCCGTGTCTTGAGCGGAGGTTCGATAGCAACAGAGGAGAAATGCAGAGACTAAGACCGTGCATCGGCCATTTCATAAAGTCTCCCAATAAGTTGGAAACTGGCACTGCGCCAGCACACGATAAGCGGAAGGCTGGCAAATATCAAACGGACGAAGCGTTGGGATGGCGGGCGCGGCAAGGCGACAAATCGATCAAATCGCTAAGGACACGAAGTCTCACGAAAGACAACTTAGCCGACTTTGTATTCCTTCACCGCTTCCGGCTTGAATTCGATTCCGAGTCCGGGTAGGTCTGGCACTTTGGCCATGCCGTTCGCAATTTCCAGCGGATGCACCAGCAACTCATCGAGCCAATCGAAATATTCGAGGTAACATTCCGTTACGAATCGCGGCCAGCACGTGAACGTCGAGTTCTTTATAGAAATGCGGCGCCAGAGGCCGGTTGAAACTCTCCGCCAGATGCGCCACTTTCATACATTGGCTGAGGCCGCCAATGCGCAAGGCGTCGGGCTGCATGAATCGAGGCTCCCTTACGCACCAGAGAATCGCGAAACACGCCGAGCGAATACTCGCGTTCGCCGGTGGCCACGGGAATTCCGATGCTGGACGCAACCTGGCAGTAGCCATCCAGATCATCTTTACCCACTGGTTCTTCAAACCAGAAAATATCTTGATCCTCGACCTGCCGGGCGAAAGCGATGGCTTGGTGCGGAGCGAATGCCTGATTGGCATCCACCATCAGCCTAACCCCGCTGCCAATCTGATTTCTGACGGCGCGCACCCGTTCGACATCGCGTCTTGAGATCAGCGCTGCCGACCTTCATTTTCACCATGGTGAAGCCGCGCTTCAGGTAGGCACTCACTTCGGACAGCAGTTCATCCATGCTGTAGGAAAGCCATCCGCCACTGCCATAGATTGGAACCTGCTCGCGGTTGGAGCCGAAGAGTTGAGCGACCGGCACACCAAGCTGCTTGCCCAGCAAATCCCAGAGAGCGATATCAATCGCCGCAATGCCCCAGGCGGCTACGCCTGACTGGCCGATGTATTCGCAATGAGAGTGGCACATCTGCCAAATGCCGGAAATATCGCGAGGATCTTTTCCGAGCGCGAGCTTCTTTAGTTCGGTATCGACAATTCCCCGCAACAATTCCGGACCGTAGTCAAACGTGAGCATGAAGGCATTGCCCACCAGGCCATCGTCAGTGAATACATCAACGAGGATCCACTGAATGTGATTGAGAACGTGTGTGGAATCCGCAATGGGCGGGTTCAGGGGAACCGAAAGGAGAGTCGTGCGGACGTCTTTGATTTTCATTTATCGGCTCGCGGTTTGCGGCGCCCAGCTGTCAATCACCAGATACGGCGTTTGCTCGAGCACATTCGGATAGTTGGCAGCGTTGCCATCTTCGTCTACTGCCTCGAAGTAATACAGAATTCCCTCGGGCGTGAGCGGCACGGACGCGGCATAGCTTCCGCTGCCATAGCTATGCATTTCGATGGGGACCCACTCGTAGTAGGCCGGCATCATCTTGTAATAGACGCGAACGGATTTGATCTTCGCTTTATCCAGGACCTTCACACTCAAACTGACCGAATTGCCGGTTGCAGATGCGGGCGGCGGAGTGTAGGAGAACTGAGGCTTCAATTATTGTCGTTCACCGGCACATGAAAAGCAGGACGGTGAGCGATGGTCTCGTCGTAATCGCTCCATATCCCGGAGTCCGCCCCAAAGTAATACTCGAGGAAAGCCGGGGACAATCTGATCCGCTGGGATAGTCACGCTCCACGTCCGGCTGAACTTGTCCCCCAGCTTCATTTCGAGTTTCTGGAAGCCGGCAGTTGGCGAGTTCCGGTAGAAAACATAGACGTGGGGATCGTCGGAGGGATTCGCATACGTGGCGGTGAGCGTCAAAGGCTGGCCAGGCGCGACTTTGACCGGTGGAACGTGCCCGATGACCACCCCCAGGCCGTCCTCCCGAGGCAGATGGCGAAATGCCGTTTCCAGATTGTTAATTTGATCGAGGTCCACTCCCAGGCTGCGGCCTTCATCGCGCCAGTGAAAATCCTTTACGCCCATGCGAATGTACTCGGACACGGGACCAAAATGTTGCTCTGTGACATCGGAGAGATGGTCCCAATCGGCGGCCGCGCGCTGCATGTACTCGTAGGCCTGGGTCAGTTCGGGATGATCGGAGGTCCGCTCGTAGAACTTAAGGTGGGTGGCAGAAAGAATGCGGTCACGATAATACTTGCCAAGCCAGGCAACCGCTTCGATATCCATGCGAATGCAATCGAAATTTTTCGCAGAGTCCGGATCCAGTTTGGCCGCCTGCGCAATTCTCCTCTTCGCTCTTGGCCGCGGCCTTGTCGAGATAATCGGCGGCTTCGAATGGGGTCATTTTGCCTTCGACGACGCCTTTCAATGCGTCGTCCACATAAAGCGCGGGAGAAGCCATTGCGGTTCGATCTAAGGTATTGACCCGGAGAAAGTCGTCGTTATTGCCGCCGTACGGAGCCAGGCGTGTTCCCTGCCATAGCCGCCCTCGCGCACCGGATGCGTGGTCGCCATTCTCGAACTCGGGCGCGTACTCCTGATGGTCCATGCCAATGTTGTGATACGAGTAAACGAACGGAACAATTTTGCTGCTCTCCGACAGCGCCTGGAAAACCAGCGGCCCGGCTTGCGCCCCGAAGTGATTGATGAATTCATTCACGAAAACCTGGTCTGGCACGTCGGGATCGTAGGCGGTGCGGCCCCAGATCAAGTGCCAAACCCATTCCCGCTCTACCATCCATTTGTAGAAGATATGATCCGTCTTCGGATTGTTGTGCAGATAGTCGGCGCCGGGCATATAGGCTTCCATCGGTTCCATGGAGAAGCCAACCCCATCGCCGAATTTGCAACTGCGCACCGTACGCCGCGCGAACTCGGGCGATCCCCAATAGAAGACGCGATGCGTGCCGTGGGCGCGAATCTGCCAGATGATGGAAAAATTCTGCGGCTTGTCAGTGTAGTTTTCGAAGGAGCCGCTGGGCGGATATTGGCGGCCTCCGAGCGAGGCCTGGTAAGGTGAGCCCAGCTGCTCTCCGTTGTACTTGGGTTCGATGTAGAAGTGATTCTTGGAGGAAGCTGCCAGGTCGCGCACTTTTTGCGGATCGGCAATCCAGGTGCGGAGATAGACCTTTTGTGATGGCGGAAGTTCAGCCAGCGCTGCCATGTAAGTTTTCTGGTAAAAATCTTCCGGCTGTCCCGACTCGCCTACGCGAAAGCCGAACATCCACAGACCGGGGAGTTGCTTCAGAAAGCTGAGCACGGCTTCGCGCGTGTAGTCCACCAGGCGTGGGCCTTCGAGATATTTCTGCGGGACATCCACCCAGCGCTCGTCCACACCAACCTTACGCGTTTTCCAAGGACCAATCGGCGGCGGAGCCTCGTAGTTCATGTAGCCCACTTTAATCCCACGATCGGCAGCCATTTGAATCACTTGGCGAAATCGCGCGATGTTCTTTGCGGCACGCTCCGCGCCTACACCGACCTCAGGAAAATCAGGCAAGCTGAGAAAGTAAGAAAAGCCATTGGGAAAGGTTATGGTCACCGCATCGCAAAGCCCATGGATATCGAGAAAGTTGTAACGGCTGCGCGCCATGATATCCAGATACTTTTGCCAATAGTCATCCGACCAGAAAGCGCCATCGGGATTATCGACATCCTGTACGGTCAAGAACATATTGACGCCGCGCACTTCGAGGTAAGGGGACTTGCTCTCCGGCTTGATCACCGAGGTCCAGTTGTCGCCCGGCTGACCACCGATCTGCTCCGCCAGTTCAAACTCTCCATACATCGCGCCGGTAGGATCGCTGCCATCTACATACGCGGTTCGTTTATTTGAAGAGAGCGAAAGCGCATAAGACTCCGGCTTATCGGCGGCGTTTTGACGGCCACCGCGGTTTCCAGCGGAGCCGCCTTTCACGCTCACTACGACCATAAAGTCCGCAGGTGAGCTGTGATTTTCGCCCTCCGCCCGCACTCCTCTCTTTGTGAGCGCATCCCGGAGCACCTCTGCGCCGGACTTTAGAGGTGCGGCCGCATCCTGCGGCAGGACGATCGCAGCCGTCTTCGGCGCGGATTCGGCGTAGGCTGCGCCCTTCGCGGGAACTAGACTGAACATTGCAGAAAGAAAAACAGAACCCGTACCAACCGCGTGCAAACTTCACCCATTTCTCCTTGTAAGGCTGTTCAACGCAAGCCAGCACACGCAATTCGCCCGAGAGCCGCCTCTGCGTCGTCTCTTGGAATGTTGACCCGCAACTCTTTGACCACAACTCGTCAGTTGCGCGGGAGCTCTAAGTCGTGGCTCGTTTGGATTTTTACCGGCGCCGCCAGAGCTCCCAGGCTGTCAATGTCGAATTCCTTATATAGGTCGAGACAAAAAAGCTCCGGAGCCTGGTCGAATTGCACGGGCAAGTCGAGCACGTAGCGAAGGCTGCGTACGCCGTCGCGAATTGCGATCTCTGAAAACAGGTCCGGCTCCAGGGAAGCGGCTACCAGGGCCACGGCCTGGTTTCGCATCCCGCTAACTTCGAGACGAACCTTGGGGACGCCGGCGCGTTCCTTTGCCCACCGGGCTATGCCGATCAACTGTGCGGCTTGGATTCCCACAGGACGATCGCCCACAGCATCCACCATCTGCGCATAAAGAAACGGATATTCATTTTTCCAGGCCGAACCCATGAACAGCAAATCCAGCGCCAGAACCTGCTCTCCGCGGCTGAAGCGTTGAAACACGGCGCTCCCGGCAGCGTCTTTGCCGCCGTCATTCAGCACAATCGTGACAGGCGCGGTATCCGAGCTTTGGGAGTACGGAGCGCAGCCAAATTCCATTGATGCTCAAACCGTTGCTCATCTGGAACAGATAGGAAATGAGATTGCAAGCCGTGATGCTTGTTCATCGCCACCGGCCAGGGTCTGCTGAACCGTCACCGGCTTGTAGCGGACAACTTCTTTGAGTTTGCTGCGTTCGGAACTCGCCCAGGCCGCTTTAGCTGAGGCGTCGCTGGGAATCGGGTCGCGAGAGATTTCCTCGCCAAGCTTACGCGCGAAATCGAGTATCGTCAGATTGTCTTTAGGAAGTGGCGTGACCAGCTCCTCGTAACTCTTGACCTGGGCTGCTACGCCGTCTTCATTGTCAATTGGGGGAAGGCCAAATTGTTTGGTGAAGAAGCGTATAGTCGGCTAGACGGTTATCCAGTTGATAGTTGTGATTGCCAGGGTCGCGATTTTCGTGCCAAGTGAAGACATCGGATTTTCCGTAAAGACTGTAGAAACGGCTGAACCGCGTCATAGATCCGTGGCTTGACGATCATCGCGCGGAAACAACAATCGTCTTCGCCGTTATAGGTCAGCAGCGCCGGCCGCGGAGCCAGCAACGCCACCAGAAAGGGATAATCTGAGCCTTGCAGAAAATCCGTGGCCGATTGTTCCACATCTCCCATGTCGCCGTATTCCTTTACTTCGATGCGGGAGATCAGCGAGGAAAACCCAGCGACAGGATTGGTTGCCTTCACCCGCTCGTCCAGCGAACTGAGAACGATGGTCTGCCAACCACCTCCTGACAGGCCGGTGACTCCAATGCGATTCCGGTCCACGCTCGGGAGGTTATAGAGATAGTCGAGCCCTCGGCGCATATCGAGATAGAAAATGCCCAGGCCATTGGCGCCTACCAAATCCAAATCGGCGGCGTCCCAATGCTCGTTACCTTTTTTGTCGAGTTCACCGAAACCAAACCACTCCAAGTTCAACGCCAGGATGCCGTGCTTCGCATAGCTGATGCAGCGTTTTTGCTTGAACTCGTACGCATACCCGGAGGGACCATCGTGACCGGCCAGGTTCAAGATGGCCGGAGCTTTGCCGCTAATGTGGTCCGGCTCGTAGAGAAGCGCGGAACCCTCGAATCCCGGGACAATCTCGTAACGCAATTTGTGAATGCGATAGCCGTCGCCGGTTTCGATGACGCCCACTTCTTCAAACTTGGGCGCGGACTCCAGCCATTCCTTCGGCCAGCCGTGATAGACGACTTCATCGAGAAGGTGATGGCGCAAATGAGCTGCCGCCGAGGTCCACTCCTGAGGCGTCGCCGGAACTTTGGAAACGGGGCGGTTGCGTTGACGATGTACTGGCGAATTTGAAACTCGGCAACCGCGGGGGAAAGGATTTCGTCTTTCAGGACGGCCCGAATGTCCTCCGCTTCGCCCTGCGCCCAAGCCATCGCCGCCCACGAAAGTATCAGCACAACGACCAAGTAGAACTTCCAGTTGGAGTTTCGTCCTAGGCAGAACAATTCGTCCCTCCGTATTCGAAAACGGGTTAGTTGAAGGATTAAAGCAGCTCTTGAGTCCGGTTTCGGGAAATAAGCGGCGAAGCATCAATACCAAAATAGGCACCAGAGTGTCAACATATTTCACCGCTGACAAGAAATATTTCCTGAAATAAGTGAATTTACCGCCAAAGCTCTATGAAATATTCTTGACACAATGCGTTCTCACCGCGATTATGGACAACCGAACATCTAGCAGCGAATTGGCCCTGCATTTTGACTTCATTAAGCATCGGAAAAACATGAAAGACAAGGCACCCAACTTCAAGGATGTCGCACACGCTGCGGGAGTCAGCTTTGCCACCGTCTCTCGGGTTGCCACGAACAGCGCCCGCGTCAGCCCGGAGAGTCTTACAGCGGGTGACGGAGGCTGCCCAACGGCTAGGAGTCGACCTGCAGCGCAAGACCAAAGCCAAGGTCATCGGCTTCATTCTCAGCAATCGCAAGATGCTGCATCCCTTTCATTCCTTGCTTGTTGGCAGGCGCCGAGGCATACTGCACCGAATCCGACTACAACACGTTGTTCCTGCCGATTCAGTACGGAGCGAAAGTTCCCTGGCGCGAACTGCAGCTGCCGCAAATCCTGCTTCGCCATGATCTGGTCCACGGCTTCATTCTGGTCGGATCGAACACGCAGAATCTGCTCGACTTTCTGACTCACAAGCGCGTGCGCTTCGCCGTTCTTGGCAACAACATGATCGGAGAATGGCGGGAGAACGAATATGACGTCGCGTGGTTTGACGACGTGCTTGGAGCCTACGAAATAACGCAACACATCTTAGTCGCTGGGACACCGCGACATCTGGTTCGTAGGAAATTGCAGGCTGCCGTGGTTTGCCCGGCGGTATGAAGGATATCGCCGCGCCATGGTCGAAGCAGGACTTCCGCCAAGGTTAAGCGAAGTGGATGCAGAGAAGGATGAGGACGTGGGCTATCTTGCCACAAAGTCGATTCTCAACCGCGGCGACACATGACGGCGGTGTTCGCCGGAGCCGACACGTGCGCTCAAGGGGTATATAACGCGCTCTGGGATGGCAGGCTCCGGGTTCCGAATGATGTGAGCGTTGCCGGTTTTGACGATGTTCAGGCCGTGAGCATGAATCCGGGCCTGACCTCGGTACACGTGTTTGTGGAGCAGGTGGGGCGACAGCTGGCGCAAATGCTGATGAACCGCATCGCGCGGCCCGATAATCCGGCGCAGCGGCAAATCGTTCCGACCCAACTGGTGAAACGCGAGTCCTGCCGGCCTGTCGAAGTTCCGGAGATCGGTCAGGTCGGATAAGCGCGCAAGTCTTTCGTTCTACGCAGCCTGCTGAATAATATTCCGCGGATTCCGTCAACCAGCTCTTCCCAACCACACATCAGGCGGCCGTAAGAGCGCAGCGAATTCTGGGCAAACTCCAGAGCTGAAGAGGCTCCGACCTCGGCTTCCAGATCGAGCAGGAATAATGCTGGTTTGCTCTGTCGATGGAACGCTTGATGCTGGCCAGCATAGTTCTCACATCTTTTTCCCACAGAGGATACTTTCCCGCATTCGAGGCGAGCTTTTCCTCGATGAAATCTGAGTCGTACGAGCTCTGGACGCGCACGAATTCCCGCGCACGATAGGCTTTAAACGCATCGGCCGGACAATCCGCCGAGAGCAATCAGTTGCTCTCCCATGGACATCAAGGCCTGGCTTCGCGCAGTAGGAGGAGGCGGCGCAGAGGACTTCAAAGCATAGATGACGATGTCACTGAGCCTTAGGCGTGAAAATTGCTCTGTGTGTTCCACCAGATAGCTCTTTCTGTCCGGCATCGGTTTGATGATAGATCGCCCAGGGCAGATGGCCGATCCAGGACTGCGAGTCCGAGAGCACATACAGCAATGCCGAAGCTCCATCGGCATTGCTGCCCATGGGGAAATTAGGTGGCTGTAGCTGGGTGTTGTCCACCGCATAGGACATTCCCTGGAAATATTCTCCGCGGGTGATCGTTTTGGCGAGAGGCACGCGCAGAACCTCCCGGAGTGGATCGCGTTGTCATAGCTTTCGGCGTTCTGGCACATGCGCGCGATGGTCTCGTCCGATGAAGCTACCAGATAGCTTCCGCTGGCGTAGAGTCCCGAATCTCCAATGCATCCGGTGGAAGTCATGCCGACGTGCCCGGGGCCGTGGTGAACGCTGATCAAGAGCTCCGGGGTTACTTGTTTCCACTCTGCTTTCGCCGAACGCCGGACAGCGGAAGCGACCGACTTGCCGAGGAGTTCCTCGTGGGCAGCCAGAAAATCGACGTCGCGATCCAGCGGGCGTTCCCGCAGAATGGTTTCGTGATCGGCGGAAGAACCATCCTTCACAAGGCTCGTTGGTGGAGGAGACAAGAGTCACGGCGGAAGCGGGCTCGCCGGGGACGTAGGCGCAGCGAGTGTCGTCATCGGTCTGGAAGATGTAATTCCCCAGCGTCATCAGCCTAAACGCGTTGCGCGCCGGCATTGCGGTTTTTAGACACCTTGGGTTGGGCAAGAGCAAACTCCACCACTTCGCGCTCAACCGCGGTTCGCTTTACCAGTCCATCGATGAACAGGGCCCGGTGTTGGGATCCATGGTGCTCGACATGAATCCGCGAATTGGCGCGCGCCTTTTCCACGGCTTGCTTATTGCCGTCATCTTCGGAGTCTTCGATTACGAAAATGGATGTGTCCTGACGACCGTTTTTCTCGAGGTTTTCGATAAAAGATTGCAGGCAAACGCCCAGCCGCTCCGGGCGGTTGGCGGTCGGAATGGCGACATGGCTGATGACAACGTTGGGGTCCGGTCCAGTCTGTGCATTTTCCAGCCGCGCGAACATTTCCCGGTCGGAAACCAACAGCCCAGTGGCGCGCAGATCCATCAACTCTCGAGCGCGTTTGGCGGAGAGTCTTCCGTAAGACTTCAGCGTCCCGTCTTTTCTCCACTGTTTGAGCGTGCCGGCAAACCGCCGCCCCGCGGACTTAGACATATGGAATTTATCAGCCATCCGCTGTACAAGAGCACCGATATCATGCTCGCAGAGAACTGCTACGTGCTCTTCCATCGGCTTTACGTCGCTGGAAAATCTCAGGGCCGTCGCTTGTGATGCGCTAATACGAACAACTTCGCCATCCGTCAGACGGACGGCGATTACTTCAGCTCCGTCCTCGACCAGCTTGACTGGAGCCGCACAGAATTGTTCTGGGGAAGTATCCGCCATGGTACGGGAAATACTATACATGCGGCAGACTTAAAGATGAGACGGCAGGTTCTTACCGAGGGTTCTTCAGAATGAAATCGAGAGCCTCGGATAAATTATTCGCCGAGTAGGTCGCCTGCTGCGACGGATCAGGGTTGGCGGGCGATCGGGCCGCAGACCGGCGCAGAAGGATGGTTCGGCATCCCGCGGCTTGCCCTGCCTTGACGTCCAGCAGCTTGTCCCCGACCATCCAGGAGCGCGACAGGTCGATTCCCATCTCCTTGGCGGCGTTCAGCAGCATTCCCGGGCGGGTTTACGGCAGTCGCAGACCTGCACGAACGGAGAAGAGAATCCCGGCCGGCCCACCGGATGGTGCGGGCAATAACAAATGCGGTCGAGGCCTGCCACCATCCTTGGCGAGGAGATCGAGAAGACGTTGGTTGATTTGCTCGAGGCCCGCGATCGTGACGCTTCCTTTGGCTACGCCTGGCTGGTTGGTGGCCAGCACGGCGAGATATCCGGCGTCGCGAACTCGCCGGGTAAATTCTCCGGCCCCGGCAGCAGCATCAGGTCTTCGGGACGGAAAGGGCTGTCCTCCATGCCATCCTGGTTGTAGACAACCTCATTAAGGGTTCCATCCCGGTCGAGAAAAATTGCGGGGCGGAGATTAGTGTTGGCGCTCATGCGGGCGAGCCCTCGCTATCGTCCGCGCCATCTTTGAGGAACCTTTCAAAGTCCGCCAAGCCCGCCCGATGATCCCACTTCGTAGAATCGTTGGGGCACAACAATACGCCCCAAGCCGGCCACTGTCGGCCCATGCCGAGAAAAACTGGTCGAGAGCGCTGTTTTGGTTCGCCGGGATTTCCTCCAACGCCTGCGCTTCGAAAACCGAGATTCCTGCGTCGATGTGGGTAAGGTTCAGGTCTGGAGCGCCTTTCACATAACGCAAAACTTTGTTTCCTCGATTTGCACGTTGCTGCGAATCATACGCATTCTGGTTGCAGTACACGCCCATGGTCGCCACAACCTCAGGCGTCGCTGCGCGATGCGCGGCAAACATGGCGGTGTGATCTACTCGCACGTACGAATCACCCCAGGTAAGAAAGAATGTTCTCGTCCAGAAGCGACTCGGCGTGTTTCAGCGCGCCTGCGGTTCCGCCGGACATCAGGAGAATCCCACGAGTATTGGATGTTGCATACCACGGTTCGCGCCATCTCCAAGATAAGATTCCACCATCTCGCCCAGGTAACCCAGACAAAGCACGATTTCGCGCACCCCGCCGGCCTTCAGCAGATCGAGCTGGTAATCAATAAACGGCCGCCCTTGAACGGGAAGCAGACACTTGGGTGCCTTCTCAGTGAACGGACGCATTCTGGTGCCGAGGCCGCCGGCCAGGATCACTGCTTGCATGAGGATTGATTTCCGATCAGTCTCTTCCAGAATAGCGGATTTCAAATGCAGATTACGGACACGGGACGGCGCGGCTCGATTCCTGTGCCAGGGATCGAGCTGCATCCGCCAACGCCTGGCGGCTATTGCGCTGTGCGCGCCAGCCCAGGTTCTTGATTTTGGAGCTATCCAACCGCACCACCGGCACATCGCCAGGCCAGCCGCGAGGGCCGGTACCATATTCGTAGCGGACGCCGCCCAGACCAAGCGCCTCGGCAGCTAAGGCGGCAATCTCGCGCACCGTGGTCGAGTCGTCGGTGGCTACGTTGAAATAGTTGAAGCGCTCATCCGTCTTCTGCCAGGCCAGCCAGACGGCATCGAGCACGTCCGCCACGTGGACGTAAGGCTTGCTTTGCTCGCCGTTGCCCTTAATGGAGAGACGATCCGGGTCCGCCTTCAACCTCTTGATAAAGTCGAACAGCACGCCGTGAGTTTGCCGGGGGCCGACCACGTTGCCAAAGCGAAAAATCCAGGCCTGCAATCCAAACATGTGGCAGTAGGCGCAAAGAATCGATTCTCCTGCCAGCTTGCTCGCGCCGTAAGTCGAAACCGGCAGCATCGGGCTGTAGTTCTCGCCGAGAAGTTCGAGCCCGTAGTCGCCATAGACTCCGCTTCCCGAGGCATACACAATCTGCCGCGCTCCCGTACAGCGCATAGCCTCCACGATGTTTTGCGTGAGTACGGTGCCCTGCCAAAAATCGATCGACGGATTCGTAATGGCCTGGGAAATGTCGGGATTCGAGGCAAAGTGAAAAACCACGTCGTGCCCGCGCATGGCAGCGGAAAGAGCGGCCAGATCGGAAATGTCTCCATGAAGGATGCTTAGACGAGAACCTTGGCGGAGGCAAGAACTCCAACTGCCCGGAAGAGAAATTGTCGAAGACGGTGACGTGGTCCACGGCGGCAGTGCCGAGAAGCCGCTCTACCGCGTGGCTTCCAATGAAGCCGGCGCCGCCGGGGACAAATGCGCGCATGGTTCGCTCCTGTGATCTACATCGGGTTGCGAGGGACTACGCAGGTCGGCCACGACTTTCGCGCCCTGCACATCAATTCCATAGTGAAGCCGCGGACAACCCTGCTCCTCCATATACCGCATTAGCTTGGTATGGTTGTTGGGTGAGTAGAGCATGAGGAAGCCGCCTCCGCCCGCACCCATAATTTTCCCGCCCAGAACGCCGAACTCCGCTTTGGCTGCGTCATAGAGCCGGTCGGCGGCCGAGGTGGTGATCTCCGGATTCATTTGCTTCTTGGTTTGCCAGTGCTCATCGAGCAGTTTCCCAAATTCGTCGAAATTTTCCTGCTGCAAGGCCTCCACGATGCGATAGCCAATTTCCTTGATACGCTTCAGGCAATCCACAACCGTCTGGTGATCTACGCGCGTCTTATCCAGCGCCGCATCGTTTTGCAAGCGCAGGATGCTCGATGCATTCCTTTGAGCGCCGGTGTAGTAAAGATGCGTATTGCCCAGGAATTCGTGCAGCGCCGATTGGGAAAGCGCAATGGTGTGCGTCTTCACTTCGCCGTTCGGAGCGATATCCAGACACCGCAGTCCGCCGAGCGCCGCCATGTATTGGTCCTGTTTCCCCACGGGCTCCTTCAGGCGATTGATCTCGATGTCGCAAGCTTCCTCGGCGATTTCGAACTGGCTGACTGGCAAACGGCGATAGGCATGCAACGCTGAGAGCAACGCCACCAGATAGCTTCCGGAAGATCCAATTCCCGCTCGGCCCGGGAGATCGCCGATGCTGGTGATCTCCATAGCTGTCTCGATGTTGTGCAGCAGAAGCGCCTCGCGGGCCAGACCGTGGCGAAGCTTCGAGGCGTGATCCACCAATTCGCTCTGCAGGTATTCCAGCCGGATGCGCCGGTCAATGATGGTGGGATTGATGATCAGGCTGAGATACTTATCCACGCACATGGCGAAGATGAAACCGCCATGCTTTTCGTAGAACGAAGGCAAATCGGTGCCCCCACCTCCCAGAGTGATTCGATATGGGGCGCGCGCAATGATCATGTTGTTATTTGCCAGGCACAGCGGTAGCCACCGATTCCCACTTGGTTTGAGCCTGCTTCAAGTCAGGATGTGAAACCAGCAGATGCCAGACCACCGCCTGAAAGGCTTCCGCGTGCGGCGTGACGTGCTCCGGATTGACGGTGGGGATCACGACGCAGGCATCCGCAACTTTGGCGGTGTAACCGCCGTTGCGGCCGACAATCCCCAGAGTAGTCGCGCCGATCTCTTTCGCGAAATCCAGCGCCGCAATAAGATTAGGGCTGACGTTCTTCTCTGCGTCGCCGCCCCCAACCGAAAATACCAGGACCGCATCTCTCGCCGACAACTTGCTCACTTGCAGCCAGCTTGCGAAAATCGTCGCCCACCCTTCATCATTGGTGCGAGCCGTCAACTCGGAAACGTTGTCGGTGGGTGCGTAGGTTTCAATGCCGGCAATCTTGCGAAAGTCGTTCACGGCATGAGACGCGTTGGCCGCGCTTCCCCCCACTCCCAGAATAAATAGCCGGCCCCCACGCTCGCGCGTTTCCGCCAGCAGGCGCACCATTCGATTCACCTCGCCGCGGTCGAGCCGCCGGGCGATTTCCGCGGCTTCCGTCAAAAATGTTTCCGCAAAATCCATTGTGAAGAGCCTCTACTTAGTCGCACACAGGTAGATGTGAGCGTCCCACGCCCGGTTGAATCTTCTTCTTTCAATCCCCCTGGACTGCAAAAGAGCGACTCCTTCTTCAATTTTCTCAAATCCCGCCGCTTTCAGGACGGCCAGGATTTCCTCGCGAGTCCATCCTGACTTGTGCTCATCGCCTGGCCAGCGCTGCCATCCATAAATGGTTCGCCAGACGTGCTCGGCGGTGCACGGATTCTCTTCCGCCCGGCCGTGGGTAACGTTAAACAGATACTCGCTCCACACCTTCATGTCGGGCACATCAAAAATGAAGCAACCACCGGACGCGAGCATACGGTACACATTGACCGCCGTCTTGCTGACTTCCTCGAAGCGCAGATGCTCGACCACGCCCAGGGCCAACACTTCAGTCAGCGCATTGTCCTCAATGGAAATTTCCCAGGGAGGACAAGCGAAATCGAGATCGACCCCACTGGCGTTGGAAATATCCTGGTGAAGATATCCCTCGGTCGGGCGCTCGCCCACTCCGAGTTCCAATTTCAGCGGCTTGTTTAAGGATACTCCCATGGGCTTCAGATTCTGCTGCGGCTGCGATCAGAGAAGCAAAATCAATGAACCACGAAGGACACGAAGTTTCACGAAGGTCTTAGCTCCCCGGGTTTTCCTTCATCTACCCTGGCGTCCTTGGTGGCTAGGCCTTCTTCAAGTCGGACCACTACCCCCGATCTCAAAGTTGAAATCCGGCCTGCACGGCGTCGCGGTGAAACATCTTGACGGTGTCCAGAGAATATTCGGTCAGGTCGCGGCCGAGCAGTTCCAGTTTCTTGAGGATGTCAGAAGTAGCCGTAATGATGTGGCACCCGACGCTCTCCGCTTGCACGACGTTGAGCACTTCGCGCGGGCTGGCCCAGACCAGCTCGACATTGGGCGCTTCGCGGCGCAGCTGCGCAACCACCTCGGACATGACGGGCACCGGGTCGATCCCTGTATCGGCGACGCGTCCGGCAAAAACCGAAACGCAAGCTGCCGGTCCGTCCGCCAACGCTGGAATTACCTGCTTAACCTGGTCCAGCGTCGTCATGGCCGTGACGTTAAGCTTGATTCCGGCGGCTGATAACCGCCGTATGAGTGGCAATGCCGGTTCGGCTTTCGTGTTGGTGACCGGCACTTTGACGTAAACATTCTTGCCCCACGATGAAAGCTTGCGGGCCTGCCGCTCCATTTCTGAAAAGTCGTCGGCAAAAACTTCCAGCGAAATCGGCCGGTCGGGAATTTCCGTCAAAATCTGGCGGGCAAAGTCTTCGTAATCCGCGACACCCGCTTTCCGCATGAGAGTGGGATTAGTCGTGAAACCTTTGATGAGCGGATTGCGGTACAGGGACAGGATCTCGTCCCGATTCGCGCCGTCAGCGAACAGTTTGACCTTCCACTCTGCCAGCGGTTTCATTGGGGAGACTGTATTCACTATTCTAGGCTAAGAAGTTGCGAATATCCGCCCCAAGAAGCCAATTTACCAATATCCGAACATCCTGCAGGTAACAACTGCGATATCAGCCAAAGCTAGCTGCGCTCTTCGCCGATATGAGGTGCGGAGGACCTATGAGCACTCGATCATCCATTTGGTTAGGCGAAAGCAAAGGCAAATCCGTCCACATCTACTGGGAGCTTGCCGAGCGGGAGATAGAGAACGGCAAAATAACTGGAACGCCAATCTACATTGCAATCGAAGCTGCTAGTGCTGATGACGAAGTTGCGATTCGATTGCCAAAAAACGTTGCCATTCGGCTCTTGATTGCCCTCAGCGACAACTTTGCCGACGAGGTTGGCCGGGTTATCTAAAAGCCATTTACACGACTCGACGTCTGAATGGCGCACTCGCACCCGTCCACGTACAATAACCGTTTCCTAGTTATTTGGGACCTCAAACTATGCATCGCTGGTCATCTCTCTTCATCCCTACCCTGCGCGAGGCCCCGGCGGACGCCGAGGTCGCCAGCCACAAGTTTCTGGTGCGCGCGGGATATATCCGCCAACTCGCCGCCGGAATCTACTCCTATCTCTTTCTCGGGCAACGGTCGTTCAACAAGATCACCGCCATCGTCCGCGAGGAAATGGACAAAATCGGCCAGGAATTTTATCTTCCGGCATTACATCCGCGGGAGCTTTGGGAGACCAGCGGGCGCTGGTCGGTGATGGGCGACAATCTGTTTCGCCTCAAAGACCGCAAAGGCGCCGATCTTTGCCTGGGCATGACCGAAGAAGAAGTCATGACCGAGATCGCGCGCAAAGAGTTGCGCAGCTACAAGCAGCTGCCGCAGATCTGGTATCAGATTCAGAGCAAATTTCGCGATGAGCCGCGGCCCAGGTCCGGTTTGCTCCGGGTGCGGCAGTTCATGATGAAGGATTCGTATTCCTTCGACATCGACGACGCCGGGCTGGATGTTTCGTACCGCAAGCATCGCGATGCCTACTACAAGATCTTCGACCGCTGCGGGCTGAAATACCTCGTCATCGACGCGGACTCCGGCGCCATGGGCGGCATCGCAATCGGAAGAGTTCATGGTGCGCACCTCGGCGGGCGAAGACCAGATCGTCAGCTGCGAAAATTGTGGCTACGCCGCCAACTTGGAAAAAGCCAACTCCCGTCTCGGCGCCGTCGAAGATCTGAAGCCGGAGGGTGACGGCAAGCCGCTCTTGGTGCATACTCCCGGTCAAAAAACGATTGAGGATGTAGCGCGGTTCCTCGGCGTATCTCCCACGAACAAGATCAAGACCCTCGCGCTGGTGGCTCAAGAGAAAGACGAGAAGACGGGGAAAACAAAGTCACGCGGCGTGGTTCTCCTGCTGCGCGGCGACCACCAGATGAACGAGGCCAAGCTCATCTCCGCGGTTGGCGGAAAAGAAACCCGCCCCATGGAAGAGAACGAAATCAAAGCGCTTTTCCAGTCGCCGGCCGGCTTTTTGGGCCCACTCGGCATCGACTGGGCCAAGGATCTCAACGACGTCGCCCGCCCCATCCTGCTGGTGCGATAAGGCTCTCGAAGGCCGCAAAAACCTGATTTCGGGAGCCAACAAAGAGGACTACCACGTCAAGAACATCACGCCGGGCGAGACTTTCCAGCCCACGGCCTACGCCGACTTGCGCAGTGTGACCGCAGGCGAGGCCTGCCCGAATTGCGGTTCTCCGTTGCGTATCGATACCGCAGTTGAAATCGGCCACATCTTCAAGCTGGGTTACAAGTACTCCGAGTCCATGGGTGCGCGCGTGCTCGATAAAAATGGCAAAGAAGTCATGCCCATCATGGGCTGCTATGGCATTGGCATCGAGCGCATTCTGACCGCCGCGATCGAGCAAAGCAATGACGAAAATGGCTTCTGGCTGCCGCCTGCACATCGCTCCCTTCGAGATCGTGGTGACTCCGACCAACGTTCGCGACGAGGCTGCTAAAGGCGGCCGGCCGAGGACGTCGCGCAACGCCTGGAAGCCGCCGGTTACGACGTATTACTTGACGACAGGGACGAACGGCCAGGGGTCAAGTTTAAAGATGCTGACCTGGTAGGCATTCCCTTTCGTGTCACCGTCGGCAAGAAAGTTACCGAAGGCACTGTCGAGGTCGTTCAACGCTCGACACGGGAAATGCAGGATGCTAGCATCGCGGCAATCACGGATTTCTTTGCGAAAGCATTGAAGCCGTCGCGCTAGCGGTCTATCCGCAGCGCGCGAGATAGCGGAAAAAGCGTCATGGATTCGATCAAACTCTTCTTCGGGCTTTTCATCATCGTGATGGCTCTCTATCTTGTGCGTCGAGTTGGTCCCGCCCTATTACTCCAATTACGAATTTCAGGATGCCATTCAAAGTGAAGCTCTGTTCAGCGCCAATAACATGCAAGACCGAGGACGCTATCCGCGAGACCGTCTTCAAGCGGGCGCAGGAGTTGAAATTCCTATCACGCGGGAAGACATCAAGGTCCACCGCGATGGGTATAACGGCAGCGGCTCGGTGAGCATCGAAGTGCCCTATGTCGTTCACATGGACATTCCTGGCTATCCCGCGGATCTGCACTTTGACGCTTCGGTGACCGACCGCGGCGCAAACAACTAAGAGCTTCCGCGTATCGCGATGTTCCCCCAACTCATTTAGAATGTTGGCAGGAGTTGCGCTGTTCGTGGCTGTTGGCTCTGGCCGGCTTTCAGCGCACGGTATGGCATCGGTCGTAAGCGGGGCGTTCCGGGATGCGCTGTTTCGGGTAACAGATTGGTGCGCACAGCGTCTAAGCTAGCTGGTTCCCGTAGAGGTGCGACCGCGCTTCCCCAATCAAACGTGGCCATTAAACTCAAGATTCCGCATCACAAGCCGGGTGGAAACGCGGGCTGGTTCTCCCGCGACCCCCTGCTCCGCGCCGCTTTGGTCGCATTTCTGCTAGTGGGTGGAGTGGGTACCGCACTGTCTTCTCCTACTACTACGTCAAGTATGGCGGGATCATTGACGCCCGCTTCAGAGGACAGGTTTTCAGCAATTCCGCCAAGATTTATGCCATCCCGCAAACCGTGCGGGTAGGAGAAAAGATCGACGCCCATGAGATTGCCGCGGAATTGCGGCGGGCCGGCTATACCGACAACGATGGCGCGTCCCCCATGGGAAGCTACCGGCTATTAAGTACGGGCATCGAGATCAAGCCCGGGCCGCAGTCCTACCACAGCCAGGAATCGGCCACCATCCGCACCGAGGATGGCCAGGTGGTAAGCATGACCGGCACAGTCCGGAGAACTGGCAGCCTATGAGCTTCGAACCGCAGATGGTTACGGCGCTATTCGATGCCGGCCAGCGCTCCAAGCGCCAACTGGTCAAGTACGACCAAATTCCGAAAGTGATGGTCAATGCCGTCCTGGCCATCGAGGACCGGCGGTTTTTCGAGCACAGCGGGGTGAATTTCGTCCGCATGGCGGAGGCTGCCTGGATTGACGTCATCCGCCAGACGGCATGAGCAAGGCGGCTCGACTCTGACCATGCAGCTTTCGCGTGGCTTCTTTCTCACCCCGGAGAAAACCGTCAAGCGCAAGCTGACGGAAATGCTGATTGCCGAGGAACTGGAACACAAGTTCAACAAGCAACAGATTTTTGAGATTTATGCCAACTGGGTGCCTCTCGGCCAGCGCGGCTCGTTTGCCATCAGCGGCCTCGCCGAAGCCTCGCAATCCTACTTCAACAAAGACCTGAAGGACATCACGCTGCCGGAAGCCGCCTTGCTGGCGGGAATTATTCAACGCCCCAGCTATCTCTCGCCGTACCGGCATCCCGAGCGCGCGCTCGATCGCCGTAATCTGGTGCTCGACAGCATGGTGGAAACCCATGCCATTACGCCCGAGCAGGCGGAGAAAGCCAAGGCGACACCGCTTAAGCTCGCGCCTCCCAACGTGGAAGCCAGCGACGCCCCGTATTTCGTCGACCTGGTCCGCGACTCGCTCATCGGCAAGATGGACGAGCAGCAGATGAACGACCAGCAGTACCGCATCTACACCACGCTCGATCCCAACCTGCAAAAGGCTGCCGCTCAGGCCGTGGAAATGGGCATGAAATTGGTGGATGAGCAGGTCACTAAGCGGCGCACCAAGCGAGTGCAAGGTCGGCAAGAAGTTCGAAACCACAGGTCGACCCGGGACCGCAGGCGCAGGTCGCTCTGGTCGTCATGAATCCGCATACCGGAGAGAGTTCTGGCGCTGGTCGGCGGACGCAACTACGCTTTCAGCCAGTTGGACCATGCCGTGGCCAAGCGTCCCACCGGCTCAATTTTTAAGCCGTTCGTCTATGCCGCGGCCATGAATACAGGACTGGATGGAACTACCCCGGTTCTAACCCCGTCCTCGATGATTGACGACGAACCCAGCACCTTCGCCTATGGCGACCAGATTTACGAGCCGCGCAATTACAAAGAGGAGTATCACGGACAGGTCACGGCACGATACGCGTTGGCCATGTCCTTGAACAATGCGACGGTAAAACTGGCCGAGCAAGTGGGTTACGACAAAGTCGCCAATCTGGCTAAAGCCGCCGGGATCACCTCCGTGAAACCGACTCCGGCCATGGCTTTGGGCGCCTACGACGCTACCCCGCTCGAAATGGCTGCCGCCTATACCGTTTTCGCCAATGGGGGGCAACGCATTGCGCCAGTAATGGTCAACTCGGTGCGAAACGCCGCGGGAGACATAGTGGTGGACTTCAAACCAGATCGCCAGCAGGTTTTGGATCCCGCGAACCGCGTTCGTGACCACCAACCTGATGGAGGGCGTGATCAACTACGGGCTCGGTTTCAGCGCGGTGCGCGGGCGCGGCTTTAACGCGCCCGCCGCCGGGAAGACCGGCAGTTCCCACGATGGCTGGTTCGCCGGCTACACCAGCAATCTTCTGTGCATCGTCTGGGTCGGATATGACGACTATAGCGATCTTCACTTGAGTGGCGCACAAACCGCCGCTCCGATTTGGACCGAATTCATGAAGCGGGCGGCCGCGCTGCCGCAATACTCTGACACCAAGCCTTTCACTCAACCCGCCGGGGTGGTCGATGTTCAGCTCGACAAGCTGACCAATCGCCTGGCCACTGCCTCCTGCCCGGATGACTACACCGCGGCATTTATTGCCGGGACGGAGCCGAATGAAACCTGTGAGCAGACTGGCGGAATTACCGGGTTCTTCTCCCGTGTGCTCGGTCTGGGGCCGGCCAAGCCTTTGCCACCACCCGGGACGACAACCACTGCCGATCAGTCCAATGCGAATTCGGATCAGCAAAAAAAGAAGGGATTTTTCGGCAAAATTGCGGGAATATTTAAGGGGGACAAGCCATCCAATCCCCCGCCCAAACCGCCGCAGGGAGGGAGCCCTCCTCCATAGGCGGTGGAAAGTTTTATTGGAAAACACCGCGGCATCGGGATTAAGCTCGTGGTGGTTCCGAGGTTGAGATTATGTTTCGTCCAGCTCTCGCCTGCATTCTGAGTGTGACCGCTTTCACCCTTTGCCCTCTACCCGCTTCGGCAGCCTCCTCGCTCTGGCCGCAAGCGGAACCTGCAGCCAAGCTGCCTGAGCCCCCGCCCGGGGCCTCCGTGGAACAACTCGTTGAGCGTGGAGACGAATTGCGCGCCGAGAAAATCTACTCCGGCGCGCTCGAATACTACCGCGCAGCGCTGGCCCAAGAATCCGAATAGCGCATCCCTGCACAACCGCGTTGGCATCGTCGAAATGGATTTGTCGAATTGGAAGGTTTCCATTCGGGAGTTCAAGCTCGCCATCGGGACCGACCCGCAATTCTCCGATGCCTACAACAATCTTGGCGGTGGATTATTACGAGCGGAACGATTTTGGAAAGGCCCTCACCTTCTATAAGAAGGCAATTCGCCTGCAGGCGGATGACGCCTCCTATTACAGCAACATGGGAGCCGCGTATTTCGCGAGAAAAGAATACGAAAAGGCGGCCACCGCCTACAGCCGCGCCCTGGAACTCGATCCCGATGTTCTGGAACGAACTTCACGTACCGGCGTTTCCGCCCGCTTGCCTTCGCCGCAGGACCGGGCCCGCTTCGACTATGCGATGGCTAAACTCTACGCCAAGATGGGAGCGCCGGATCATTCACTGGAGCACCTGCGGCGCGCCTTGGAGGAGGGCTACAAGCATATCGATGACGTTTTCAAAGACAAGGAATTTGCCAGTCTTCGCAAAGATCCACGCTTCACGCAACTCATGACGAAACGCCCGGCAGCGGTGCCGGAATAAAGTCCTTACGAATTCTTTATGAATCGCAAACCCGCTCTATTCAAACCTTTACAAACTTTTACACTTTCGCGCGAAACTTTTCAGAGGGGTTTGGTTTAAGCTAACAACAACACTCCTGAAAGCCATTGTGAGTAAGGAGACGCGACAAGCCCCACCGGTTGTTGACCCGAGCACGCCCCAAGCAAACAACCGGTCGGGGTTTCTTTTTTCTGGCTGACAATCGATGGTCAGCACTTGGCGCTGGTCGCCAAATGCCTGGTGCCAACCGCTAGGTGCTGTTTCCCCCGCCGCGTTCACCGATGTACTTCTCCACGGTTTGCTTCCACGTTCCCTGAGCCTTCAGGATGAAGTCCACAGCATCCCGTGCGGCGCCTTCTCCGCCGGAGTGAATCGTGACGTGGTGCGCTTCCCTCTTTACTTCCGCGCGCGCATTAGCCACGGCGATTGCCAGCCCGCAGTTCCGCATCACCGGCAGGTCAATGACATCGTCTCCCACATAAGCGGCCTCACTCGCAGATAAACCCGCTTGCCGCAGGATGTCTTCCAAGGCGGACCGCTTGTCATGAATTCCCTGCCGCACGTATTCCATCTTGAGATCGCGCGCTCGAAGTGCGACCGTCGCGGAGACCCGCTTGGTAATGAGTCCAGTCTTCAACCCCGCCAGATGGGCGATGGAGATTCCCATTCCATCGTGGGCGTGAAAGCCTTTCACTTCAAGGACGGGTCCGAATTCGCCGTCGTCGTTTTTCGCCGATGGCTTCGGCCCGGGCAGAGGAAAGATGTAGAGCTTTCCATCCGTGAGCACGCCATCCACGTCGAACAACAGCAATTTGATTTTCCTGGCCCGCCGGATCGCCGATTTTGTGTTAGGCATTGGCTGCGATTCTAGCACCGCGTATTCAGCGTTCGAGCGCCGTGGCAAACGCGTCCAGCGAAAGCGAACGCAGCAGGTTCCTGCGCATGCCGCGTTCCACCTCAGCCAGGCGGTCGGAGGCCAGGGCGATCCAGGAGAAGTCGGATGATTCCGCCAGCTTCTTTAGCTCAGCCTGAATATCCGTATTGCGGACCAACTCCGGCGTGCCGGAGTCGATGAAGGTCAAGTCCTGCAGCAGTGAGTAGAGCGTGCGTAAAAGTATTTCCAGTTTTTCGCGCCCTTCGGCCCCGGCACGGTAAGTTTCGGTCATCTTGAACAGCTCGCTGTGTTCGGCGCGCACAGCCGAATGCAGGATGGTTAAAGCGTGTGAACGCGCGGCGACATACGCGGCCAGATCGAAATTTCGCGCCCGGCCTACCGCGCCCTCCGCCAGCCGCGCCACCAGCGCGCGCTGTTGCGGCTTCCAATCCGGACGATGCTTTGAAAGATACCGCTCGATCTCCTCCACCGAAAGGCACGCCAGCGAAACGATCATGGAGCGGGAGCGGATCGTCGGCAGCAGCTCCCCGGAATTTTCCGCCAGCAGAAAAATCGTGGCGAATTCCGGCGGCTCCTCCAAAACTTTGAGCAGAGAATTGGCCGCCTCTTTCATGAATGCCGAATCGGTAAAGATGTACACCCGCTCTTTGGCATCTCCCGGCCGGAAGTAAATGGTCTCGATCACCCGCCGGACTTGATCTACCTTGATCATCTTCTGCGGAGGATCGGGCGGAATCACCAGCAGATCGGGATGAGTCTGCACGAAGATTCGGGTTTCTTTCTTGTCGGTCTCCCGCAGATTTTCTCGCGCCTCCACCGCCTCCGCGCAACGGGCATCCAGATCTTCAGACTGGGCCATGCGAGTACAGTTGGCGCACTTGCCACAAAAGTCCGGAAGCCCATCGCTGACGACCGGCGACAAACAGTTCATCGCCTTGGCCAGCATCAAGGCCAGCGTGTATTTCCCGGAACCCGCCGGACCGGCAAGAATTACCGCCTGGGGAAAGCGATTGTGCGCCAGCATCTCGCGCAGGCGGTGCACTACGCCGGAATTGCCATGAAAATCGGAAAATCCCATTTACCTTCACCACAGACACACAGAGACACGCAGAAAGCGGAAGTGTCGCCCTTCAGAATACTATGGCCGCCCCTCCGAAACTTGCGCTACACACGTTTGGGCTTATCTGTGACGTGCCTACGCTGAGCGCCGTCGAAGGATGCCTCAGTGGTGAATTCACGGTGTCCGCGCCAGCTTCAGCCTCCGCCGGACAATTTCCATAATCTCGCGCTGCGTTTCGTTGACCGTGCCCCGCGCATCGACCATTACCACCCGTTGCGTCTCGCGCTTCGCAATCGCCAGATATGCCTGGTGTACGCGCTCGAAAAACGCGCGGCTCTCTTTCTCGAAGCGATTCTCGTCCGAGCCCTTACTCACGTTCTTGGACGCGTCCGCCTTGTTGCGCCTTCGAGCGCGAGCCACGCTGGCCGCCACCTCGGAATCCATCAGAATGGTGAGCTCCGGCTGCAGGCCGCCGCAGAGTACGCGGTGCAGTTCAAGCACCGGCGGACTGCCAAGTTTGCGGCCGCCGCCCTGGTAGGCTTCCGTGGAATCGGTAAAGCGGTCGCAGAGCACAATTTGTCCCGCGTGGAGCGCGGGCGCAATCACCTCCTCGATGTGTTGCGCGCGCGACGCGAACATCAGCGCCAACTCAGCCATTGGCGCGAGTGTCGCCGTCTTGGTGTCGAGGAGCAGTTGCCGAATCTTCTCCGCCGTAGGCGTGCCGCCAGGCTCGCGAGTTACGACTACCTCCAAATCACGCGCCCGCAGCGTGGCCGCGAGTTTCTCGAGCTGCGTGCTCTTGCCGCAACCGTCGAGTCCTTCGAAGGTAATAAATTTTCCGCGATGCGCCATGCCGTCATCCAGACTACCCGCTGTCCGGCATCATTGCCAACTTCCCGGGCTGCGCCTGTCCCCGGCGGCAGTGCGGCTGATATATTTATCGGTCTTCCGTCTCTCAGTTGCTTCATGCGTTTGGAGTCCCAATGAATCGCTTAACCATGAATTGCCTAACCATGCACCGCTTAACGTTGTTCTGTCTTACGCTCCTCTGTGCGCTGTTTCTGACTTGCACCGCATTCGGGCAGGGCGCCGCGCCCACCGTCAAGCTTTCCGTCGACGCCACCGCAGCCCCACGCAAGATCTTCCACGCCAAGCTGGAAATTCCAGCGAGCCCGGGAACGCTTACCCTCTACTATCCCAAATGGATTCCCGGCGAACACGGCCCCACCGGCCCCATTCAGGATGTGGCCGGCCTGAAATTCACCGCCGGCGGCCAGACTCTGGCGTGGCGCCGCGACCTGCTCGACGGCTGGACCTTTCACGTGGAAGTCCCGCCGGGAATCAACACGGTCGAAGCCACGTTCGACTTCATTTCCCCGGCGGGGGCGGGCGGAATTTACACCGGCGGCCCTTCGGCCACCGGCAAAATGACCGTGCTGAACTGGAATACGCTGCTGCTCTATCCCGCCGGCTTCACCTCTGACCAGTTAAGCTATCAAGCCGATCTGCGGCTGCCCGAAGGATGGAAATTTGGCACACCATTGCCCATCGCTTCCCAATCCGGCGGCGCCGTCAGTTTTCAGCCGGCCTCGCTGACCCGCTTGGTGGATTCCCCCGTGATCGCCGGCGAGTATTTGCGCGTGGTTCCGCTGGCGGAGAACCCTCACCAGGAGATGGACATTGCCGCCGACAGCGCCGCCGCTCTGGATGCGCCCGAAAATTATCTCTACCTCTACAGGAACCTGACCGAGCAGGCGAAAAACCTTTTTGGCGCGCAGCATTTTCGCGATTATCACTTCCTCTACAGCCTGAGCGATCACGTCGCCCACTTTGGCCTCGAACACAACGAGGCGAACGACAGCCGCGTGGGAGAACGCTATCTGGTGGATGGAAAACTGCGCACCCTAGCCGCGGGCCTTCTGCCCCACGAGTATGTGCACTCCTGGAACGGAAAATACCGCCGCCCCGCCGACCTCGCCACGCCGGACTATCAGCAACCCATGCAGGACGATCTGCTTTGGGTCTACGAAGGGCTTACGTCGTATTTGGGCGATGTGCTCAGCGCCCGCAGCGGCCTGCGCAATCCGGAAACCTATCGCGACAACCTGGCGCTCATCGCTGCCGACCTCGATCACCGCTCTGGCCGCGTCTGGCGCAATTTGCAAGACACCGCCGACGGCGTGCCCTCAATGCAAGGCGCTCCGCCGCAATGGGATTCCTGGCGCCGTCCCCTGGATTACTACGACGAAGACGTTCTCAACTGGCTCTGGGTGGACACCATCATCCGGCAGCAGACTCACGGACAGAAATCCATCGACGATTTCTGCCACCTCTTTCACGGCGGCCCCAGCGGAACGCCAGAAGTCAAGACATACACTTTCGATGATGTGGTCAGTGCGCTCAACCAGATCGCTCCGTACGACTGGCGCGGCTTCTGGACCGAGCGGCTTACCAATCACGGGCCGGGCGCGCCTCTTACCGGCGTCGAAAACAGCGGCTGGAAGGTCGCCTATGACGGAACTCCGTCAGAACTGGCGCAGGCCATCGAAGGCTTGCATAAACAAGTGAACGCCGCCTATTCCATCGGCCTCCTCGTGGACGAGAACGGAACCGTCGTTGACACCATCGAAGGCGCAAGCGCGGCCAAAGCCGGAATCGGCCCCGGCATGCAAATCGTCGCCGTCAATGGCCGGCGTTTTACCGCCACGGTCTTCCACGACGCCCTGCGCGCCACTGCAAAAGCCTCGGGGCCGCTCGAACTTTTAATCCAAAACACCGATTACTTCACCACCTACAAACTCGACTACCACGGCGGAGAAAAATATCCGCACCTGGTACGCGATGCGTCGAAACCGGATATGCTGAGCGACATCATTCTGCCGAAGTAGTGGTCTGGCTGGGTGATCAGGAAGGTCGAGATTCAACTAGGGACGGCTTTGTGTAGGAACTTCACGGGTTTTCGCCGTTCCGCGCGCTCCTGGCCCGGCGTTGCCCGCTGTCGGATCGTGCCTGCGGCGTGTCGATGACGAGTTCCGAAAGGGCACAACGTCTTGATCATCTACAGCCACCCGCCTGATTCCGCCCAACAGACAATCGAATTTGTCGCTTAGTCAGAATTGGGGTCAGTTCCGTCTGTCCCCCGAATTCCCCAAGAGCCTCACAAAAGCACTCTCATACCTGCACGTTGCGGCAGGCCATCACTACGGAGCTTCGCGGTTGCTCCTGAAACTTGCGATCTAGGGCATTGATAGACATGTATAGTGGAACACTCTCGATCATGGCGGCAGGGATCCAAACAAATATGCCTACAGTCTCAGTTCTCCCCAAAATGACGGCAAAAATAAGCCAAAGAAGCAGGAGGTGTGCAGCAAGACATATCCCAAAGGATATCCAAAAGGAATAGTGCCGCCATCTCAACCGAAACACGGCAGCAAGGTACCAGAAGGGAGCGAGAGTGCCGATGAAAGCTGCGTTCCATTTCTGTGCTACATGTAGCCTATAGAGAACAAGACCAGCTATTACCGCGACCGTACACGCGGCTATCGAACTCAACGTGCCTATCTCAAACCTATCACCGTTTACCGTCCCATGCATTTCTTGAACTCCAAAGCCGCCTGTGCAGCACTGAGAGCCGTGCCTGTACGGCCAGCTAACTTTCCAACCCCTTCCATCACCCTCCAGCAGTTCCGCTCACTATTTTAGTAGCAATCTCTCCTGCATGCTCTGTAACGTCCAGCTCGTTTTGCACGCTTATCAGAGGCGCTATGCTTCCGGAAGATAGCGAATCCCCGATGTCGTTAAGCGTGCTGATTCCCGTAAGGTTTTTGGTGAGATCTAGCCCCGAGTCCGTAGCACAGCGAGCAACCCTACTTGCGAAAGGCTCTGCATAAATATGTCCCCATGTCTGGCGCATCTGCCCTATCTGCAGCAGGGCTGTGACATTCACGGTCTGCCCTATAGGTATCGAGTTCCCCACTAAGGAAAGTCCAGGTGAGTTCTGTGCGGTAACCTGCACGTAATAATTTAATTCCCAAGCGAGAAAACAACCGATTGTTCGAACTTTGTATATCAAAACCTCAAGACTGCCGGAATCAATGTTCCATATACGCAAGCTGTCAACGTCGATCAGGCGGCTCCATATTATTCACCGATTTCTGGAAGTGGCCTCGGCACTGGTGACCTGATAGTGTTTGCAACACCAGGCGGAACCCATATGGCAATTAGTTCCCAGGCATCTGCACTAGGGTACAATTTTATTGGAAGTCAGGTACATACAGGACCGGCCGAGGTGAAGAATTGGACCGCTATCTCGTACTGGGTGAGCAGTAGTCCCAGCTATTTTGAGATCTGTTTGCCCGATTCAACGAATTCTCCTTCTGGGCAAAATAGCGGTGGCGGAAGTGGAGGAATTGCTGGTGGGAGTGTAAATATCGACGGACCGAATATTCCGTCCTGGATGTTCGCTGTGATGATGAATTATGCCTGGACCGGCAGCATTCCTGTTCCAGTCGTTACGCACCAGTTCACCTACTGAAACCATCTTGGTTGCATGTTGATTCGATAATTTCTGGCTACAAGAGTCGCGTGACGGTACCTACATCCAATGGGGCTGCTGCATTTGAAAAGCACCTGTTCGGCATGGCGGGCCGGAAAGGAGACAGAGGCAGCCGAATGTGCGAATATCAACGATTCGGCGGCCTCAACTGCCCCGACTGTTGCTTGCTTAGGCAACGACTAAATGCGGAGATCAAGCCATGCTTGTGCGGTGTCGCCAAAACCAGGTGTAGGTCGAGTCATATAAGAGCGCATTCAGGACAAGTAGACATACTTTATAACTTATGATGCGGGGAAAAAACATCTTAAGATTCTCGACGCTTCGTGACGTGGTTCGCCGTTTCGCGCTCGTTGGAATGGTGTTGGCTCAGCTTACGCGGTGTTTCGCGCAAGCGCCTCCACCACCGGAGCCTGGAAGGATGAATTGTTGGGGTTACAACCGCGAGGGGAATGTATACATTCAGTGTTCTGGTCAAACCGCAGTTGAACTGACGCATACGAAGGACGTGGACAGTTGGGGGATCTCGCCGAATGGTGAGTTGCTGGGGGTCATCAGAAATATTGAAGGCTTGTCCACGAGAGAACTGGATGTGATCGAGCTATCCAGTGGAAAAATTGCAAACTCAAGGTCGGTCTCGGGTAATCCCCAAATCCAGCAGACCTGCGGTACGCTGCTGCTTATGGGCGCTTCTGCGGTGCGCGATACCTTTACGGCTTTCGATCTTCAAAGCAATAAAGAAGTTGAATTTCCCCCTGTAAAAGATATTCGCTGTAGTCGGGGAATTTGGGGGGAATTTGGGGACGGGAATTTGGGGACAGACGGAACTGACCCCAATTTCCCCCGTCCCAATCCGGGCCGGTGGCCCAGGTTCGCGCCCTGGGTTTGGGCGCTAACCTGGGATCAGGAATATCCTCTCCGCGCCGCCCCGCGCTTGTCTCTCCCGATCCCGCGCCGTCCACTCTGACTCGACTTCCACGCGAATGCTTGAGTGGCGCGCTCACCGCGCCTCTTCCTTAATTGTCAATAACGTAGCTGCAAGATATTGGTAAATGCGCGCAGGGGCCCCACCCCCTGGGGGATCCGTGTCTCAACCGCCGCGCAGGATGCCCCTGGATTGCGCCAGGATGGCGTGTAAGCGCGTTTGGCAGGCCCAGCTGACCTCGGCGGGGGGCGAACGTTTTTTCGAGCTAGAATTCAATTTAACTATATCTTTTAGATATAGGTTAGACAATCGCTGCGCTTGCATAGAGATAAAGCTCCTTTCGACTATCCATCGGCGGTCGCAGGCGGCCAGCCTCGCCGCGATTTCATCCCCCGCCTGTTTTCCTCCTTGCTCCACAGCCCTGGCCTCAGCGAAAATTCTCCTGACTGTGCCCGCCGCTCTCCAACCCGCCACAGCGAAGCCTCTATCGGCCGCGGCCGCCAAGCTGCGCCTGCTGAAGCGCCTGCGCTGCACGCTGAAATATGAAAAGAAAGCGTTGCTCGCCGGCGCGCAACTGATCGCCGGCGTGGACGAAGTTGGCCGCGGCTCGCTTTTTGGGCCGGTGGTGGCGGCCGCGGTGATTCTCGATCCGCGGTATCGCATCCGCGGCTTGCGCGACTCGAAGCTGCTGCCGGCGGAGCGCCGCGAAATTCTGGCAGTGCGCATACGCGAGCATGCCGTCGCTTGGGCCATCGCCGCGGTGGACGCCGCCCGCATTGACCAGATCAACATCTACCAGGCTTCGCGCGTGGCTATGCGCGATGCCGTGCTGCAGTTGCAACCTTGCCCCGATCATCTTCTCGTCGATGCGCTGCGGCTCGACTGCGAGTGCGGGCAACAGGCCATCATTCATGGCGATGCGCTCTCGGCTTCCATCGCGGCGGCTTCGATCCTCGCCAAGGTGGAACGCGACGGCATGATGTGCGAATGGGATGCGGTCTTTCCAGTGTATGGCTTGGCTTCCAACAAGGGTTACAGCGCGCCGCGCCATCTGGCGGCTTTGCGCGAGCATGGTCCTTCGCCGCTGCACCGCCAATCGTTCGCGCCGGTATGGAAGTCGCCGGTGCCGCAGGAAGTGCTGGCGTTCATGCTGGAGGAGCAGGCCGAAGAGGCCGAACGCTTTTGCGCAGCCGAGCCAGCTAAACTGTCTGCACCTGTCAGTCGGCGAACTTCACGTCACGCTAGAATCAAACATGCTGCGACTCATGTGCATCACGGCTCATCCCGACGACGAAGCCGGAGGATTCGGCGGAACATTACGGCTCTATGCCGATCGTGGCGTGGAGACTTGCGTGTCTGTGCCTGACTCCCGGCCAGGCGGCGACCCATCGCGGCGGCGCCAAGGACGATCACGAACTGGCCAACATGCGCCGCAAGGAGTTTGCCGCTTCGTGTGAGATTCTGCGGGTCAGCCGCGGCATCGTGCTGGATTATCCCGATGGTCACCTGCATCGCCAGGACTTGTACCGCGTGGTGCGCGACGTGATTTTGCAGCTGCGCGGCTTTGCTCCGCAGGTGATGCTTACGTTCGGCGGTGAGGGCGGGGTCACCGCCCACGGCGATCACTCCATGGCTTCTCTCTTTGCAACGCTGGCGTTTCATTGGGCGGGGCGGGAGAACATGTTTTCCCGATCAACTGGGCGGCGGCGTGACCGCCCATCGCGCACAGAAGCTCTATTACTCGACCTACAACTTCACCTTGCCCGACCGGCCGCCGGTGGCGCTTTCCCCTATTACCGCGACCATCGAAATCGGGGAGCTCGTGGAAACCAAGCTGGCGGCCTTCAAGGCGCACACCAGCCAGGCGCCGCTGTTCTCACTGCTGGAAAACAATCTGCGCAGAGCGCCGCGCCAGGAGAGATTTCATCTTGCGGCCAAGGCTAAGCCGGGGCCGGCGGCGGACGAGACAGATCTGTTCGCCGGCGTGGAAGAATGAGCCGAGGGGCCGGAGTTGAGCGATGGCCCCAATGTTCCAACTGGAACACTTTTTTTGTGATATCCGCCAGCTATACCCCTGACAATTGCTTGTGCGGCGCGAGTTTGAGGGAAATGGGTGTGGCAATTTTGCCACGGCTGCTGGCGTGCCGGGGTGAATTCTCGCGGCAATCGGAGGCTGTCCGCTTGTGGACAGCGCTGTCCGGAAATGGACAGTGACGGTTGCTGAATTCTTAGCTAACCGTTTTCCCTGCAACAAAACTACTCTGGTGAACCAAGTGCATTAGGCGTGCGTAGGAGATATTAGCCATGTATTCCTTCGTCCTCGACCTGCGACTGGCGCTACGGCGCCTGCGGAATTCTCCCGGCTTCACTCTGGTGGCAGTGCTGACGCTGGCGCTGGGGATTGGCGCGAATGCGGTGGTGTTCTCGGCCATCAATTCGCTGCTGCTGAAGCGGTTGCCGATTAAAGATCCAGACCGGGTGTTCTTTCTGGAGGGGCCGGGTGGGGACGTTAGCGTTTCTTATCCGGACTATCGCGACCTGCGCGACCGGAACAGCGCATTTTCTGGCCTGTTCACGTATCGGATCAATGTGGCTGGCTTCCAGATGGGCAATTCCAGCGCGGCCCAGGCGGAGCGTGTGTGGTTCTATGAAGCCAGCGGAAATTATTTTCCGACTCTTGGGATCAAACCCTACCTAGGCCGATTCTTTACGCCTGAGGAAGATCGGGTTCCAGATGCCAATCCAATTGCCGTGATCAGTTATGCGTCGTGGAACTCCCGTTTTCACGCCGACCCAAATGTCGTGGGTAAGACAATTAGCCTCAACAAACATACCTTCACGATTATTGGGGTTGCGCCACAAGGGTTTCAGGGCACGGAACTCTTGTTTGCTCCCGAGCTATGGGTCCCGATATCCATGGTCCGGGAACTGG
Source organism: uncultured Acidobacteriaceae bacterium (assembly GCA_963697035.1). GTDB lineage: Bacteria > Acidobacteriota > Terriglobia > Terriglobales > Acidobacteriaceae > PALSA-270. The sequence goes on from CAVOMN010000008.1 coordinate 330,574, forward strand.
AGAATTTTTCATTACTTGAGGCACGCGGCGCCCATGGAATCTGGGCTGCAGGACGTCTGAAAGATGGGGTGACGCCACAGCAGGCAACGGCCAATCTCAATGCCGTCGCACGTCAACTCGCGCGAGAATATCCGAATACTGATACTAATCTTCAGTTTGAGCTTACTCGCCCTGGACTAGTCGGCAACATGCTTGGTAGGCCGATGCGGGCTTTTCTATTGGGGTTGAGCTTGTTGGCAGGCCTTGTGCTGCTCGCTGCGTGCACCAACCTTGGATCTTTGCTGGCGGCGCGGGTGGCGGACCGCTACCGAGAGTTGGGAATACGGATCGCCGTAGGCGTGCCGCGCGCTGCGATTCTGCGGCAATTGCTCACGGAGGCGGCAGTTCTTGCGCTGGCTGGAGGAGCCGTTGGCATTGCTCTCGACCTTATGCTGGTGCGCTTGATCGGCCGTATTCAGTTGCCCATGGACCTGCCGCTCCAGCTTGTCGTTTCTTCTGACAACCGGGTCCTCTTTTTTGCCCTGCTGATATCGCTGGCAACGACATTAGTCTTCGGCGTCGCTCCGGCCCGGCAGATTTGGCGCACCGACCCGAATGTAGCCCTGAAAAGCACACAGCCCTTGATTTCCTCCGGACGCCGTTGGGCATTGCGAGACGTACTGCTCGCGGTTCAGGTGGCGATTTGCTGCGTTCTGGTTGCGGCGTGTTTTACGTCATTGCGTGGACTTACGCGCGCTCTGCACACATCCTTCGGGTTCGATCCTCGGAATGTGATCCTGGCAGGGTTCAGCCCGGTACTCGACGGGCATAGTAAGGTTGAAGCTGCTGAGATTCAGCGCAATATTGCGGAGCGGGTTTCTCATCTTCCGGGCGTTGTTTCCGCCAGCTATGCGAACACCATTCCGCTGAGTTTGGATGGTTCCACAACGGTGGTTTTCAACGACAAGGTCACCGAATTCAACAACGCTCATGGGATCTCTGCCAATTATTTCTCAGTTGCGCCAGGATATCTTTCGGCCGCGGGAACGCGCTTACTGGCCGGGCGCGACGTTCATTGGGAGGATGACACGCCGGTCGCCGTCGTGAATGTGACGTTCGCAAAAAGAGTGATTGGCACAACGGATGCCGTTGGCAAACACTTCCGCCAGAGTATGAACGCTACCCCGACTGAAGTCGTGGGGGTGGTGGAGGATGGGAAATATGAGGCACTTACGGAAGGCCCGAGGCCAGCCGTATTCTTTCCGATCACACAACTTCCCAGTGGCGACACCATGCTGGTGGTGCGCAGCGCGACTTCCGACGCGAGCCTGATGGTGGCGATTCGGAATGTTGTTCATCAAGTGGACCCGGCGATGCCCTTGTATTCGTTGGGACCATGGGAGGAGTTGTTGGGCTATGCGTTATTTCCCGCGCGGGCGGCGACGGTGGCACTGACAGCATTCGGCATTCTGGGACTGATGCTGGCGGTGACTGGCATATACGGATTGGCGGCTTACACGGTGGCGCGGCGGATGCGGGAGCTCGGAATCCGCGTTGCACTAGGAGCGCAGCAGCGACAGGTATTACGGGCCGCGTTGGGGAGGACATTTGTGTTGCTGACAGCTGGATCGGTGGTCGGGCTTCTGCTCGGCGTGGCTGCTGGGAAAGTGTTGGCTAGCGTGGTGTATCAGGCTTCGGCGGATGATCCGGTGGTGCTGATTTCGGTAGCGGTGACCATGATGCTGGTGGGATTGGCGGCCACGGCGATTCCGGCGCGGCGGGCGGTGACGGTGGATACGGTGCGGCTGCTGCGGCAGGAGTAATTGGGTTCGAATCGTGACGGTGGCTGCGGTTGACGACGGAAAAGCAGATTCCTCGCGCCCAAAGCGGCGCTTCGGAATGACAACTGTTCAGTAAAGTGAAATCACAGGACAAAACCTGTTCAGTAAAGTGAAAATCACAGGACAACAACCTGTTTAGTGAAGTGAAATCACAGGACAAAACCTGTTTAGTGAAGTGGAAATCAGAGGATAACAATCTGTTTAGTGAAGTTTAGTGAAGTGAAATCACAGGATAACAACCTGTTCAGTGAAGTGAAAATTACAGGATGACAACCTGTTTGGATTAGCAGACATCGAGATATTGGCCAATCCTCAGGAAGATTCGGGAGAACAACAGATTCCTCGCGCGATAGTGCCGCGCTTCGGAATGACAACTCTGAGTAAATATTCAAACTGACCGACTCCCGGCAAGAAAGCAGATTCCTCGCCGATGAGGCTGGCTCGGAATGACAAATCGTCAGGAATGCAATCACGAAATTGACCCACTAGCGAAGATTCCTCAGGAGGCAAAGAACATTTTTATTTGAGGCCAATATTTTTGCACGATGGTGGAAGTGCTGAGATGGCCGCCTCGGGATAGAAGCTTGAACGTTGCGCCGGACTGCCGGGCGAACCTGGCAACCTGCTTCCAGGGAATGTAGGGATCGTCCTTAACGTGGAACATCATGAGCTTGGAGCCTGCGATCTCAGCAACGTGATGCGCGGGGTTGTAGAACATTCCGCTGCGCAACTTGTCCCAGTTTTTATCGGAGAGCCGATAAGCGTTGCCGAAGGCTTCGCGAATGTAGGCCGGATAACTCTTATTCGAGGTTTCCTTCTCTTGCTCTTCCGGCAAGATTGACCAATCGACGACCGGGCAGTTGGCGATAGCTTTCTTCACACGCTCGTCCAGAGAGCAGAGAATAGCCGCGGCTCCTCCGAAACTTCCTCCTATCACAAAAACTTCGTCAGGCGAGAGTGCGAATTTCTGGCCGAAGGCGAGTTCTTTCACTCCGCGCGGCAATTCGCCGATGACATCGAGAATGTCCTGATGCGGCGATTTTGCCAGAAAGCGTCCGCCACTTTCCCACGCGCCGCGCCAGCGCGGATAGAAGACCCAATAACCTTTAGCCGAGAGAAAGTTGGCTAAAGGCTGTTTGGTTGGGATGGAAGGCATCCCATCGCACAGAACGATTACCTTCTGCCGCTTGCCAGCGCGAGCTGGAGGCAAGAACTCCGCGACGATTTCGTTCTTGAATCGGGTTCGGAACATGTCTTTCGCCCCGGCGGGGCTTGGTATGAATTCGCGATACTACCCGGGGCTTACGCCCCTTCGACTTCGCTCCGGGCAGGCTCTCGTGGAATCCCACCTTAGCGCACAAACCGCGCGAAGGTGGGGCACCTGTGATCTTTCAAGAGGTTGTCCATTCGAACTGAACCGGAGAAGCTGGTTGTGACGAGCAACTAGAATCTTCGGAGGAAACGAATGGACATTCATAAGAATGCCCGACTTAGCTTTCGCAGTCGAGAGGCATTGGCCAGGTTTGTTCTCGAGCAGGGGAGACGCCGAAGGCGGCCGGCAGGCGCCTTCCGCGTGAGCGCGAAAACTGTCGCTAAGTGGGTGGGGGCTCGGATCGCGGCCTTGATGGCCTGCAGGACCACAGTTCGCGTCCCCACCGCAGCCCGCTCCGGTTGGCGGACGAACTTGGTGGGCGGGTCATCGAGCTGCGGCGCGGGCACATGCCCGGTTACGAGATCGCCCGCCGTACCGGCGCCAGTCCGGCCTCGGTCAGCCGCATCCTGCGCCGCGCACGCCTGAGCCGATGGCGCGACCTCAACCCGCCGCCGCCCATCGTTCGCTACGAGCACCCCGGCCCGGCGACCTCCTGCATCTCGACATCAAGGGCATGACGCGCTTCTCCGAGGTCAGCCTGCGCGGCGATGGCCGGCTGCGCGGCAAGCACAAGCATCCTGGCTTCCTGGCCCTGCACGTGGCCGTGGACGATCACTCGCGCATGGCCTTTACTCAGATGCTGCCCGATCAGAAGGCTGAAACCACTTTCGGTTTCCTGCACTCTGCCGTTGAGTTCTTCGCCTTGCACACGGCATCGGCGTTCGCGCCCTGCTGACTGACAACGGCTCCAGCTATCGCTCCAGACAGTTTCCCAGACTTGCCAGCGATGCAGCATCAACCACCGCCGCACCAGGCCCTACACGCCAAGAACCAACGGGAAGGCCGAGCGCTTCATCCAGACCGCACTGCGCGAATGGGCCTATGCAAAACACTGGTCCGACTCAGAGCAAAGAGACGCATATCTCAAGCCATGGACCGACTACTACAACCACGACCGACCTCATGGTAGCCTCAACTACAAGCCGCCCATCAGCCGCTCCGAGATCCGGTACAACGTCTTGACCATCTACAGGCACCCGCCCGCCACTATGCCTTCCGAAAAAAAGGAGCTGTGGAAATCGAGTCAGAGTGGACGGCGCGGGATCGGGAAAGACAAGCGCAGGGCGGCGCAGAGAGGATATTCCTGATCCCAGGTTAGCGCCCAAACCCAGGGCGCGAACCTGGGCCACCTGCCTGCCGATTCCTGTCGCCCTCGGCTGGCAAGGACCAGCCAGCACAGCCGGCACAGGTTACCAAGGTAAATTGACCCTCTCCCGCCGGGTTGTTACTTTCGACAGGGCAGAATTCGCGATTCGTAAAGGACATTCTGGTCTGTGAAAGAAGTAGCGAAACAGAAGCTCGCCGCCGAGAAAGTGACCCGGCCCAAACCCAGGGGCGAGGACGCGCAGGACATGAACGCGCCGAGCGCAACGACAAACGCATTCATGTTGCCCTGCCGGTGCGCATCACCTATTGGGATAAAGACAAGAAGCCAGGCCTGGAAATGGCCTGCACCTACGATATTTCGCCGCACGGCGCGAGGATCAGCAGCCTGCGCTGCATCAAGGAGACGGGAGACATTGTCGCCGTGGAACGCGGCCGCAACAAGGCATTTTGCCGCGTGGTGTGGATCGGCGAGCCGGACAGCGAACTGAGCGGGCAGATCGGCTTGCAGTGCGTGGAGTCGGAGCGCGCCATGTTTGAGAGCGAACTGCGCGACCTGGAGAGTATTTACCAGCCGATTCCGCGGGACACGACGCTACGCCGGCGCGCAGCGCTGGGCGACAAGGGCAACCGCAGGCAGCAGGAACGTTTTGAGGTGGAAGGAGTCGCGGAATTGCTGAAGTCAGGCCGCATCGGCGAAAAAGCAACGCTGAAGAATCTTTCGGAGATGGGATGCATGGTCACGACCAAGCAGGTGCTGCTGCCGGGCACCGATCTGAAGCTGGTGCTGAACGTGGCGAACTACAATTTGAACCTCAAGGGACAGGTGCGGCACTCGCCTGGACCTGGGAATGGGCATCGAGTTCAGCGAAATCCGCAAAGGCGACCAGCAGATGCTCAAATATCTGCTGCGCAAGCTGGAAGAAGACCGGCTGGAAGAAGTATTTCAGCTCGACGTCCAGCCTAGCTCAGACTTCTCCCTCGCTAGCCGTCATTCAGGATACAAGTCCGCCAGTACTCGGCTGCCGTATTCCGGCCGTGCTGCGGCGTGCTCGCGCGTCCACATCTTTCAGGCGGGCCGCTTTGCCGCGCAGACTCCGCAGGTAGTAGAGCTTGGCGCGGCGTACTTTGGAGGAGCGCACCACTTCGACCTTATCGATGACCTTGGAGTTCAGCGGGGAAGATGCGCTCCACGCCCTGACCGAAACTCATCTTGCGCACGGTGAAGCTGGCCTGCGGTCCGCGATTGCGGGCGATGACCACGCCTTCGAAGGCCTGCAGACGCTCCTTGTCGCCTTCTTTGATTTTCACGTTCACGCGGATGGTGTCTCCGGGAGCGAAGTCTGGGAATGTCGGTGCGTTTGCTTTTCGCGAGCAGCTTTTCGATGATCAGGTTGGTCATGATGAGGCTCCCTTCGTTTCTCAATCTCGTGACTGATGGTTCTCGCCCTTGATCTGGGCCAGCAATTTCTTGTCTTCTTCACTCAGCGCCGCACCGTCGAGCAAATCCGGACGGTTGCGCAAGGTTTTTTCCAGCGCCGTACGGCGGCGCCAGCGGCGGATTTCCTCGTGATTGCCCGCCATCAACACTTCCGGCACCGCCATGCCGCGAAATTCCGCGGGCCGCGTGTAATGCGGATAATCGAGCAATCCGCCGGAAACGCAAGTGGAACTGGGCGCATCCTCGCGCGCGGCAATTCCGCCTGCGTGCTGAACGATTCCTGCCGCGTGGAAGCTTCATTGCCCACCGCCCCGGGAATCAGCCGGGTGACCGCATCCACAATGACTGCCGCGCCTATTTCGCCGCCGCTCAGCACATAATCGCCGATGGACAGCTCGCGATCGGCTAAATGCTGGCCGACACGTTCGTCCACGCCTTCATAGCGGCCACAGATCAGGACGATTCGCTCCAGCGCCGGAAAGTTCCTGCGCCGTCGCTTGATCGAACCGCCTGCCCTGCGCCGAAAGCAGGATCACGCTCTGCTTCGCAGCTTCGCGCTCATCGCGGGCGGCTACGCCCAGCGCTTCCAAACATTCAAAGAGCGGTTCCGGCTTGAGGACCATGCCCTCGCCGCCGCCGAATGGGCGGTCATCCACGGTGCGGTGCCGGTCGTGCGCAAAAGCCCGCAGATCGTGAACTTCGATCGCCGCCAGGCCCGCATTCCCTGGCCCGGCGGATAATGCCGTAATCCAAAGGGCCGCGAAAGAAGTCGGGAAAGATCGTGACAATGTCGATCTTCATCGCAGCCTTTACAAACCGCCGGGCTTTGCCCGGCCGGACAGCCGAGGGCGGCTGTCCCTACGTGATGCCTGTTGCCGCTTTTCTTCTTCGGTCAGCGGAGCGTTCAAGTCCAGCAGACCTTCGGGCAGCGACATGCGAATCTGCTTTTGCCCGAGATCCATACTTTTCAAAAACGCTTCCGCGAACGGAACCTCGAATTGCTTTGCTCCCGCTTTCACCAGCAGCAGCGGTGCTTCCCCCGCGCCGAACTGCACATCCTGCACACGCCAATTTCGTGATCGCCGTCGAAGACCATGCAGCCGATCAGGTCGCTAACGTAAGTCCAACCCGGCTCCAACTGCGCCCGCTGATCCGCCGGAACCTGCAATTCGCAACGCAACAAAGCTTCGGCGTCCGAGATCGAATCAACCCCGGCAAACTTCAGAACTAAAAAACCCTTGTGCGGCCAGAGTTCTTCGACCTGCAATTCGCGCCGGGAGCCATCTTCCGCCAGCGCCGACAGCTGCATGCCTGGCTGAAAGCGGTCCGCAACATCGGTGTGCAACTCCACCGCAACTTCGCCGCGGCGTCCTTGCGTCTTCAGGACGCGGGCCAGGGTAATAAACTCGCCGGCTATTCCAGAATCTCCAACGCGTAGCGCTTCTGCGACCGCACGCCGGTCGCATTCACCAGGCAGCGCAGGGCGCGCACCGTGCGGCCGTGCTTGCCGATAACCTTGCCCATATCGTCCGGCGCAACTTCCAGCTCGATGACCGTTTCGCCATCTTCCTCGACCTGATACACCAGCACCTCGTCAGGCGCATCCACCAGCGACTTGGCGATGTACTCGACCAGGGTTCGCGTGTCCGGCGTTTTCAGATCAGCGGCACGCGCGTCATTGCTTCGCGGATCGGCGCCTCGCGAATCGGCGGCAGGCTCGGTCATGAGCAAACTCCGATAAGTGGGATGAAATTTCCGCAGAGCATCGCAGCGGGCAACGGACTACGCGACAGGGGCGGCAGCGGCCGGAGCGGGCTGGGACATGATCTTGCTCACCCGATCCGAAAGCTTGGCGCCCTTGGACACCCAGTAATCAATGCGTTCACGCTTCAATTCCAGACTGCCGGCCGGTTTGTTGCGGGGATCGTAAGAGCCCACGACCTCCACTGGACGGCCATTGCGCGCGCGTTCCTTCTCGATCACCACCACGCGGTAATGCGGTTGTTTACGCGCACCCGTGCGCGAAAGACGAATCATTAACACAGAATCGTTGGTTCCTTTCCTGAACTTTCCGGCTGCTAGTGCTTCCGGCGGGAGTACGACAAACCGTTATTTTCACAGAATTTAGCGGGGATGGCAAGGACCGATCCCATTTTTGACTGCTGACTGTCGCAAACGCTAGAATCTCGATAGATATGGCGGCTGCGCGTTATCGCTACAACATTCTGCTTCGTCCCGAGCCCGAGGGCGGGTTCACTGCCAGCGTCCCCGCTTTGCCTGGCTGCGTAACCTACGGGCGGACGCTCTCCGAGGCGCGTCAAATGGCAAAGGACGCGATTTCCGGGTACATCAGGAGCCTGAAGAAGCACGGCGAGCCAATCCCCACCGATGAAGAAACACTGGTTGCCTCTCTCGAACTTGAATATTCGCGTTAGAAATCGGGTCCAGGGTTACTTAACAGTATATGAAAAAACTTCCCGCCCTTCGTCCGCGAGAGCTTGTCCGGTTCCTTGAGCGCAATGGCGCGAGAGAGACGAATCGTTGGTCCCTTCCTGAACTTTTCAGCTGCTAGAGCTTCCGGCCGGAGCACGAAAAACCGTTATTTTGCCTGAATTTAATGGATATGGCAAAGAACGCTGGAATTGTACCGATAACTCTCCGGAAACAGTTCCCTGTGGCTTGTAAGAAAGGGCCGAGGTTGACGACTACCTAGGTGTAGGCCAAAAAAGCGAATGCCAGAGAAAGAGTCCGCCGCGCCTGGAGCTTCCGAGCAGGACGCACTATATGAACAGGTGGCCAGTAGCTACGGGCCGCCACTGGACCGGTTGGCACGTGCTTACGAGGCCGATCCCGACAAGCGCCGGGATCTCTTGCAGGAGATTCATGTCGCGTTATGGCGCAGCCTGGCAAATTTCGACAAACGCTGCTCCATGCGTACCTGGGTCTATCGCGTGGCTCACAATGTGGCAACGTCGCACATCGATCCGTCATCGCCGGATCAACTCACGAACTTTCGTGAGTCTCGATGTCCTCGATTCGGAATCCAGAGGAGAAGACGCCGAATTCGCCGCGAACCGCCGCATCGCGCTTGACCGGCTTCTGGTTCTGATTCAAAAGCTAAACCCTCTGGATCGTCAGGTCATTCTGCTGTACCTCGAGGGGATGGACGGTGCTTCTATCGGGGAAATCACCGGCATTTCATCCGGCAACGTCGCAACCAAAATTCATAGGATTAAGAACGTCATAGCTCGACGTTTTCAAGAGGGAGGGCGCCATGGCGAATGAATCTCGCGGACGACAGTGCGAGGATGCTTGGCAGAACCAGCACATCGAGCGTTTCTGAATGCCACTGGATCGAGATCCGCAACAGGATTGGGAAGTTCAACAGGAACGATTCGCAGGAGGCAATATATTGGACTACGTGGGTATGTCTATTTGTCATCGCCTGCCTCGGTGTATTACGTCATCGTTGTTTTCCCTAATCTGATTCAACGCATTGGATGCAGTGCTGATCATCGCTGGGTACGCTGGGATATGGTTCCCTCAACCATATGCACAAGAAAACGTGCGCGACACCAACCGCGACGGAAATGGGTGCTGCGGCACTGTAGATCTTTATCGCGGCAGAACTGAAGCGCGCAGCGCGATTTTCGTGCGCGGTTCTCGTTCTGGTCCCGTGCTGTTAATTATTGTACCTGGTCTTTCGGTGACTTTGTCTCGGAGCAAGCGATTGCGCATCCGAACGACGGCGCGACACTGCGGTTAGCCGCACTTGTATATCTTCGTTTTTCTGGCTGCCCGGCAGTGCCGCTAAGTCTGAGGCATGGGCACGCAAATATCAACGCAGATTGACGAACTTAGACGCTCTCGAAAGGAGTCGTAATGAATCGGATAGATTCTTTGGTTCGCACTTGGTATTCTGTTTCCTTATCAGTGCGCTCACGGCTCAATCTTCCGCTCCGTCTCCCCGGTTCCGCCGGACTCCGAAATTCGGCAAATGCTTGTCCAGCGGATCGATAAAGACAAGCAAAGTGTCGGTATTGTGGTCGGCGTCATCGAGCCGGCAGGACGCAGGATTGTTGCTTACGGGAATCTGAACCAGGACGACAAGCGGCCGCTCAACGGCGACACCGTATTCGAGATCGGCTCGGTCACCAAGGTGTTTACTTCGCTTTTGCTCGTCGGACATGGTGCAGCGCGGCGAAGTCGCGTTGACCGATCCCGTGGCTAAGTATCTGCCGCCCGAAGTCAAAATGCCGGAGCGCGGCGGGAAGCAAATCACGTTGGAGGATTTGGCGACGCATACTTCCGGCCTGCCGCGAATGCCGACCAACTTCACGCCGAAAGATCCGGCGAATCCTTACGCCGACTATTCGGTCGAGCAGATGTATCAATTTCTTTCCGCTTACCAGCTGACGCGCGACATCGGCTCGCAATATGAATATTCCAACCTGGGTGGCGGGTTGCTGGGCCATGCGCTGGCACGCCGCGCCGGGATGAGATTACGAAGAGTTGGTGAGAGTCTCGCATTTGCCGGCCACTGGAAATGAAAAGCACCGCGATCACGCTGTCGCCTGACATGAAGGCGCGGCTGGCGGTTGGGCACAACCAGGGATTGCAAGCAGTCGCCAATTGGGATCTCCCGACGCTCGCCGGCGCGGGAGCTTTGCGCTCCACCGCCAATGATATGCTGAATTTCCTCGCGGCGAATTTCGGCTACACAAAGTCGCCGCTCGCTCCGGCCATGGCCGCCATGCTCCAGCGCGCCGCCCGACCGGCATGCCGGATGCGGAGATTGCTCTCGCCTGGCACATCACAACGCGCGACGGCGAGGAGATCATCTGGCACAACGGCGGCACGGGCGGATATCGATCGTATATCGGGTTCGATCCGAAGACGACGGATTGGCGTCGTCGCGCTATCCAATACCTTTACCGCCGCGGGAGTGGATGACATCGGACAGCATCTGCTCGACACCAGTGTCTCCGCTGTGCTGCTCCGAAGCCACACACAGAAGTCGCTGTCGATCCTAAGCTCTTCGATGGCTACGTGGGCCTTTACCAACTGGCGCCGAATTTCATTTTGACCGTCACGCGGGAGGGCGACCAGCTTTTCGCGCAAGCGACCGGCCAGCCAAAGCTCGAGATTTTCGCGGAGAGCGAGAGGGACTATTTTTATAAAGTCGTCGATGCGCAGATCACCTTCCAAACCGACGCACAGGGCAAGGCGACAGGATTGATCCTGCACCAGAACGGCAGCAAATATGCCGGCGAAGCGCATTGAGGGGAAGTGCGCCGCCCGCCCGCCAAGGAGCACAAACAGATCTCCGTTGATCCCAAACTGTTCGATGGGTACGTCGGCAACTACCAACTGGCGCCGAATTTTATCCTGACCGTGACGCGGACCAGGCAATCAGCTTTCGTGCAGGCGACGGGCCAAGGGAAAGCGGAGGTGTTTCCGGAGAGCGAAAAGGATTTCTTCTACAAAGTCGTTGATGCGCAGATCACCTTTGAAACGGACGGCACGGGAAGCGCAACGGAACTGATCTTGCACCAGAACGGCATGGACCAGCGGGCGAAAAAAGCGGCAGTAAGTGAAATCTTTTTGCTTCCACTTGGTCAGCCGAGCCGGACGACGGAATCCACGGTAACGATGGGGCGCGCGAAGCGGCTCGGCCCCTCTTTCGGTCAACCTTCCGGCGCCGACCACATCTCATGGCGGCGTTCCTGGCCTAATTATTTTGCGAAAAGTGGGAAAATGAGTATGCTGTCGTCAGCCCTCGATCGAGCCCCCATGAACAGGAAAATGATTCTTTCCACACGAAGTCTATTTGCGCTGCCGCTTTTGGTCGCGGTAGCAGCGGCCCAAACTACATCGAGCCAGCCTGCGGTTGCGCCGCCGGTTCCTATGCCTCCGTGAGCCAACTGAACGGGATGCTCAGCCAGCTGGAACGATCAGCGCAAGCTACGCAGGGGGACTTGTCGAAGCTTCGCATTGAGCATTGGAAGACAGACTCCAACAGCAAGCGACAAAGCGCAGCGGACGTGGAATCCATGCAGCGCAACTTGCAGGGGGCCTTGCCGGCCATCATCGGCGAGTTGCGCGCTCGCCAGAAAGCCTGCCTTCCACATTCAAGCTCTATCGCAACCTGGATGCGCTCTATGATGTATCCGGTTCTGTGGTGGAGTCGGCGGGAGCATTCGGTTCCAAAGACGAATTTCAGTCCTTGCAAAACGACTTAAGCAGGATCGAAAAAGCGCGGCACTCGTTCGCGGACCGCATGGAAAATCTGGCGGAAGCCAAAGAAGCGGAAATGGTGGTGGCCAGCAGGATGAGAAGCAGCACGCCGCACCAGAATC
>CAVOMN010000009.1:0-213718 GCA_963697035.1 uncultured Acidobacteriaceae bacterium
CACACTGCGGCCAAGTGGCAACTCTACGAGTTGGCGGAGCGAGAGGACAGCTTAAAAGAAGTGGATATCGCGGACGCCGGCAATGTGGCCACGCGCCTGGTGCATCTGGCGAATGAATCGGCGGCTCGGGAACGCTTTGCCCAGGCGATCGCTCGCGTCCGCGAATTGATGACCGAAGTCGAGATTGCCGTGCTGTCTCCGGCGGAAATCGCCTTCCGTTGTCATGGCCTGGAATTTGCTCACGCGCGGCTCGGGCACGCGCCGGGATCTTTTCGCGGTGTACCGGAAATCGTCTTCGGCTTGGGCGCTGAAGAACGGGCACTGTGCGAGAGCAACTCTGAAGTGTTTGCGCATCTGGTGCGGAGCATTGGGGAGGTTCGCCATGCCGAAGGTCCGCGCGATCATCTTTTGTGGCGGCTGCATCCCGAGCGCTGGCTGGAGTCGCTGGTGGTGAAGGATGTGCGCGCGCTCGATACCCGTCTCGATGCTTCGTGTCTTTATTCCCAGGTGCCGGCGTTTTCCGCCTCGGACCGCGCCATGATTGACGCGCTCGCGCTCACCCATGAAGGGAGGCTGGCCGTCATCGAGCTGAAAGCCGACGAGGACATCCATCTGCCGCTGCAGGGGCTGGACTACTGGTCGCGCGTGGCCTGGCACCATGCCCGCAACGAGTTCCAGCAGTTCGGTTATTTTCCGGGCCGCGAGCTATCGCCGTCGCGCCCGCTATTGTTTCTGGTCGCGCCCGCGCTACGAGTGCATCCGGCGACCGATATTTTGCTGCGGTACATCTCACCTGAGATCGAGTGGGCGCTGGTAGGAGTGGACGAGCGCTGGCGGGAAGGGTTGAAAGCTGTTTTCCGCAAACGGCCTGGCCACAACTAGACCTTGCCAAGCCGCCAGCGGATTTTACGGCTAACTTCACAATATCTTCTTTGTGGATTGATCCGTGATAAGCTGCGCGGATCCGTTGAGATTGGCCTCTAATTGCGCTCTTACTTCTCCGGCCAGGCCCCCAGCAACCGCCGCAGGTCCACCATCTGCCCCAGGTGATAGGCGTTGTGATCGGCGATCAGCATCGCTTCCCGAAGAATCGTCTGGCCATCTCCCCACGGAATCTTGGCGAACAAATCCGTCTTGGGATTCTTCACCAGCTCCTGCATGGCCTTCAGGTCGGCGCGAAACTCTTTCACGCTATTGCTCCATGCAGCCGCGTTGGGAGGCGCCGCCGATTTCGGCCAGTAACCCTCCGGCCACTCCGGCGAGACGTGCTTTTTGTCGCGGCTGAACTCCAGGATGTCTTCTGCGCAATGCGCATGTGTTCCAGCAGCATCCATGGGGAATGCGGAATCCCTGGGGCTTTGGCGCCGCGCAGTTTTTCGGGGAAGCCGTCAATCACGTCTTCAAACTTTACGTGCGCGCCACCGCCTTTCAGCAGTTCGATCAATTGCTGGCGGAGTGGACCGTTTTTAGCTTCGGGCATAAGCCTCCTCAGGTGAAACGTGGCAGAGTTGACCCATTACGACGCGGCCGGATTGAGGCTGGCGTTGCGTGGCTTTCCTCTGGCTCTTCTCCACGATAAACCCGCGAGATGCCGCGCACCAGCCGGCGAAAAGGAAGTTCGCCCTTTTCATCCGCGAAGAAAATCTCCCCCAGGCGCGTGCCGCGATAATACCAGCGCTTGAGCAGCGCCAGGTGCTCCATGTTTTCCAGGGTTGATTTGGTCTTCGCGGGCGGTAGCGTGGCCAGCGCCGATTGCACGCGCGACTCCATGGATTGCGACTTCGCGTGCTCGGGAGATTGAATCGCGAAGGCCAGAGGGCCGGAAACGCATCCGCGTTCGATACGAAAGAAGTTCACACATTCTGGCGCCGCGCTGCGCTGCACCATCACGCCCGCCAAATGATCGATTCGCCGCACAATTTCCGGCAACTGGCCGAGCAGCGGCTTGAGTTTTTCCAGGCGAGCGTGCTGGGCAGCGGCGCTTTCAAAATCAAGATCCGTCGAAGCCTGGTCGCGCAGCGCGGAAATCTCTCGCACTAATGATTGGCCTCCACTTTCGAAATAGGTCTGCACGCGGCCAACTTCCAGGTCGTACTCCTCGTCGGTGCATCCCTTGAAGCAGGGCGCCAGGCACATCTTCATCTCGGAGTAGATGCAGCCGGGAAACACCGGGTCGGGATGCAGATCTTCGATGCAACGGCGCATTTTGAAAAAGTCCAGCGAGTCGCTGGCAAATTTCTCCGCTGCTGTGCGCGAGAAAAAAGGCCCGTAGTAAAGATTGCGCCCCTGCAAGCGTCCCAGCCGCGTGGTGATGGACGCGCGCGGATACTGGTTCTCCATATGCAGCTTGACCAAAGAAGCGAAGCGCAGGCGCAGCCGGGCCGAGTAAGTCTTGGGAAAAGCGGAGCGGAGAAGCCGATAGAGCAGAAAGCCGGACTCGAAATCAGAGCCAGTGGGCGTGTACTCGATCCAGCGGACGCGGTCGCGCAGGTTAAGCTTCCGAGTAAGCTCGGTTGGAGCGCTCAGCAGGCGCTGCAGGCGGCGGCGCAGGTTGGCCGTCTTGCTAACGTAAGGCTCGGATTGTGAGTCCTGTCCGCGAAGCAGAAACACGGCAGGGGCGGCCGGAATGCTGGCGAATAGTTCGGCGTCCTGCGCAGGGAAGAACTCGGTGCGAGTGAAGAGCACGGGTCAATTCTAAGGCCGCGCGTATTGGGTTGGCTTAAGGATTCCGGCCCGGGCACCTGGCTTGCCGATACTGTGCTTAAGGACTTATTGTTTGATTTTGGGCGACCTCGCCCAAACGCACATCGGACACCCGTAGACTGCGGCAACGTTCGCGCCAGCCTTCAGGGGTAATCCTCTTCTCCATTAAGTCGTTAATCATTTTCCGCACACTGATCTGCTCATCTCCGGAGCGGAAAGAATGCTCGCCGGGCTTTGCTTGGAGCACCCAGCCAGCTTCGACGAGCGCAAGCGCCATGGCTACTCCCAAGAGTTCGGCGGCGCGTGCGGTTCGCTGCTGCGGAGATAGGAGCATGCCGGGCGGATCCGCCATCTGCCCGCCCATCTCAGGCAGTTTCGCGAGCGCTTCGGGCAACGATTCGGCAGTGATATCGCCCAGCAGTTGTGCGTTCTGCCGGACAACTTCCATCCAGGTTTTGATCATTGACACCGGAAGCTGCTCCCACCCGATCGGCATCAACTTAGAAACGTCCTCATCTTTGCTGGACATTTGCAGCAGCTTCGCTTCCTCCTCCATGACGTTGCTAAGCAAACTCGTGGCCAGGGCGGTGTCCTGCACTGCTGGTTGTGGAGGTAGAGCCGCGATCGCGGCAAGACGGTCACGCAGCGGGGGATGGCTGTCGTAGGGATGAACCTTCTCCTCCTTGAGTACCTTATTTAGGTGCTGTTCGATTTGTACGGCAATAGCAGGTGCGGCAACGAACTGATGGAAGCCCTCACTGACCGGCAAGCGATATCCGCTTCGCAGGACGGGCAGGATTTCGGAGTTCCAGTAAAAAGAAAATGCAGAACCGTCGCCGTTGATCTTTCTTAGGCCGTCCGACAAGGCTGACGACCCGGCAATATGACAGGCAAGTTCGTCGGCGCGGTATTCCTGCCGCCGGGAGATCATCTGCGTGGAACGAAAGAACAGCTTCCAATACCCCTGCAAAATGGACATCACCACTCGGTAAACAAGCACGGCGAGTCCCCAACGCATGACGCGCCGAATAGAGGCCATATTCTCGATCGTGCGCACCATGGCCATTCGGGTCTTATAAACCCACGGGCCAAGGCGGGTATCGCCGCCGTAATAGTGGGCGAACTCATGTGCCAGGACGGCGCGGAATTCGGAAACCCTCAGGATGGACAGCAGTGGGAGCCCCAAGCCCATAACACGCCGGCTGCCAAAACCGAGAATTCCGCCGCGGTCACTCACGAAGGCATTTACTTCCCGAATGAGGTACACCTCAGCGGGAAGCGGTTCGTTAAGGGAGGCCGCAATTGCATCCAGTTCGCTGAAAAGACGTGGGTGCGAAGGGCGATCGACCAGCGGGCCGGGCGGCTGAAACTGGTCGCGCCGCGGCAGCAGGGACCAAAGCATGGTTCCGGACATGGCGATGCCGGCAATCAGCACAATAATAGTTTGGAAGCTTGGCCCCTCGGAGTGCGATAACAGAAAAAATGGAATGTATACACAAGCCGCTGCGAGCAAAAGAACGAAGAGATACGAGAAAACGACGAACCCAAGCGCAAGCAAGGCCCACAGAGCAAGCGAACGCCGACGAGGCAGGACTAGCTTGAATTTAGTCACCATGCAAATGCGCGGAATCATACCACGGAGGCGGAGCGACTAAGCACAACTCGCGCGTAACTTTTCTGTTTTCACAAAGCCACCGGAGCAGTTACGCTATCGGCGTGATGGCATCTACGCTACGGATTTCGATTTTGGTAGTTTTGGCTTTCGCGGCCGCGCTGGCGCCTGCTCAACAGATGGCCAGCGATGCACAACGTGAGAAAACCTTCCAGAGCACTTACTGGCCGCCGGAGCTCGCCGGGCAAGCCGCACTGAAAAAGGGCGATTACGGTACTGCGAAGAAGAACTTCCTTGCATCCCGCAAGATTGCGGAGGAGCGCGGCGACTCAAAGTGGTTGGAACTGGCTGGCACGATTTCCGAGTTAGGGAGCATTGCACGAGACCAAAAGAATTACTCGGAAGCGGAGAGCCTTTACAAAGAGTCGCTGGCACTGCATGAGAAGCACCAGAAGCCGGATGAAGCCGAGGTGGGCGGCGCGTTGCAAGCCTTAGCCAATATTTACCTGGCTGAGGATGAACCAAATAAAGCCGAGCCTCTGCTGCTGCGTTCGGTTGAGATTTACAAGCGCCGCATTGCGACTGCGCCGTTGCCAGAAGCGAAGGCCGCCTACGGGCAGCACATCGCCTTTGGCTCGTTCTGGCTGGTGGCGATCGGAACTTCCTCCAATCGAATTGACATGGCGCTGGCCCATTGCAAAGACGCAATGGAATATGCCGAATTCGAAACGCCGGAGCAGCGCGACATCATTACCCGGGGTTGTGCCGAGGTGACGGAGAAGGCAAAACAGCAAGGAAAGTAGAACGCAGATTGTAAGAAAGCAAGGAGGATATCTTTGAAAGGTTTTTTGTTAGGACTCGTCATCGGCATTGTGGTTGTGCCAGCGCTGGTATTTGGATACTTCTTCAGCGGGGGCGCGCCGGTTGCGACCTCTGCGCCGCCGCTGCCGTTTGAGCGGATCCTGGCGGGTAGCGCTCTACACGCGCGGATTGCGAAGGAGAAGCCTTCGACCTCTCCCATTGCGGCAGACGAGTCGGCCTACCTGGCCGGCGCGCAGGTTTATCGCGATGATTGCGCAGTCTGTCATGGGACTCCAGGCGCCGAGCAGAGCGCGATCGCCAAGGGAATGTTCCCCAAACCTCCCCATCTTTTCCGGGGCAAGGGTGTGACCGACGACGAAGCCGGAGAAACTTACTGGAAAGTGGCCAACGGAATCCGACTGACAGGGATGCCGGGCTTCAAGCAATCGCTTTCGGAGACGCAAATGTGGCAAGTGAGCTTGCTGTTGGCGAACGCGGACAAGCTTTCGGATGCGGTGAAGCAGGAAGTGGCAACGGCTCCAGCACAAGCACTGCCGCTTCAAGTCGCGCCTACCAAGTGACATGAAGACCAGAATCATTGCGGTCTTCCTCATGATTGTCCTAGGCTGCGCGAGCAGCAAACCAGCGCCAGCACTACCAGTCGGCAGGTCCCTTCCAGACATGTTTGTTCACGTCCTGTCTGATGTTAAAGCGGGAACGAGCATACCCGTGCTCTTGCCGAATGAACTGCCAAGACCTTTCAGCGATGTCAAACATGCGATCGTGGAGAAGATCTCCGCAAACGAGTACGGGTGGCCCTCTATTACGAGTTGGGTGTGGCGAATGCTGGCTTCGCGGCGGCGTTCACGGCCACAAATAAAAGCCCCGCTACTCTCCCCGCGAATTGCCGAATGTTCGCGCGGTGAAGTTAACTGGTGGCATCGTCGGCTTTTTTAGAGCAGTAAGCTGCTGAGGATCGTGCGCCCCTGCGAATCTCTGGTGGGAACGGGGAGCGGTGCTATATCAAATCCAGCTGAAGCTTCCGTCAGCTCTCCAGGAGATGAAGCAGCTAAGGACCATAACGGCGGTGGCTGACTCGGCTATCCTGGCAGGCCCTCGCTGAGCTATCGTGGGGTGCTTCGGTGGAAGTCAGCGGGTACTTAGCCGGTGCTCTAAACGCAGCTCTGCAGCGCCACTCCACCCCAATTCCGCAGCATGTGGGTCCTTGCCTTGCTACGCTTGGCTGGCCGAGGCAAGCCCCGGCCCTACACAATCTGCGGCTGACTTCTAGCTCGGCTGATGGGGAGGTACCGGGTGTTTTGCCTCATAGGCGGCAATTTCGGTTTCGTGCTGCAGCGTGAGGCCGATGTCGTCGAGGCCCTCGAGCAGGCGGTGGCGGACGAATTCGTCAATCGGAAATGTGGCGGAAAGGCCCGATTGTCGGTGACCTTGCGGTTTTCGAGATCAATGGTGAATTGGTAGTCGGGAATTCCTGCGCCCTGCGGGCGATTTCGAGCCGATTCGTTTTCCTGAGCACGACCGTCAGCACGCCATTCTGCACGCAGTTGTTGGCGAAGATGTCGGCGAAAGAAGGAGCGATGACGGCGCGGAACCCGACATCAGCCAGCGCCCAGACCGCGTGCTCGCGGGAAGATCCGCAGCCAAAATTTTTGTCCGTGACCAGAATACTGGCGCCGGCGTAACGCGGCTGATTCGAGACGGAAAGAGCGGATCGGGTGACGCCTCCGGCGGTGCGCCGCCAGTCGTAAAAAAGAAATTCCCCGAAGCCGGTGTTCTCGATGCGCTTCAGGAATTGTTTGGGGATGATCTGGTCGGTATCAACGTTGGCGCGATAGAGCGGGGCGACTTTGCCGTGTGGGATGCGGAATGGTTGCATTGTTGGGTTCCTTGCTTCATCTCTCGGCGCTTACCCGCTGGCCTGTGCACTCGCGCTTGCGGCTCCTTCGGAACAAAGCACCACGTCCTATAGGATGACAACGCGCAAGCGCATGCTCAGCTGCGTTATTGAACCGCCAGTCGCGAATATCCGTAAAATGCCCGGCCAATCGCGGCTGCGGCCGCCATCATCGGGCTGACTAAGTGGGTGCGCCCGCCGCGGCCCTGGCGTCCTTCAAAATTGCGGTTGCTGGTGGACGCACAGCGCTCGCCGGGCTGCAGAATATCGGGATTCATACCCAGGCACATCGAGCATCCGGACTCGCGCCACTCGAAACCGGCGTCCCGGAAAATCTTGTCGAGGCCTTCCTTTTCGGCCGCGTGCTTAATCGCTTGCGAACCCGGGGACCACCATGGCGCGAACTTTCGCGCTTACATGATGTCCCTTCGCCACCCGAGCGGCGGCGCGCAAATCTTCCAGGCGCGAGTTGGTGCAGGATCCGATAAACACGCGGTCCACGGGGATGTCTTCGATGGGCGTGCCCGGCTGCAGACCCATGTATTCGAACATGCGTTGCGCCGCGGCGCGGTCGGCCTCGGTTTTCAGTCGTCCAGATCGCGGCACGCTGCCGCGCGACCGGCACGACCATCCCGGGATTTGTTCCCCAGGTGACAAAAGGCGTGAGCTCGGTAGCGTCCACTTCGACGACCTTGTCGTACTGCGCTCCGGGATCGGAGGCCA
The DNA here is from genome assembly GCA_963697035.1 of uncultured Acidobacteriaceae bacterium. Taxonomy (GTDB): domain Bacteria; phylum Acidobacteriota; class Terriglobia; order Terriglobales; family Acidobacteriaceae; genus PALSA-270. The sequence continues at coordinate 7,755 of CAVOMN010000009.1, forward strand.
GACTGCGCCAGTGAGCTGACGGCCTTGTCCCACTCCGCGCCCGCCGGAGCAAAGCGGCGGCCTTTCAGGTAAGCGAACGTGGTGTCGTCCGGCGCGACCATGGCGGCGCGCGCGCCCGCTTCAATGCTCATGTTGCACAGCGTCATGCGGCCTTCCATGGAGAGCGCGCGCACGGCTTCGCCGGCATATTCGATCACGTAGCCGGTCGCGCCGTCGGTGCCGATGCTGCCGATCACGCCCAGCGCAAGATCTTTTGCCGTCACGCCTTCACTTAACCTGCCGCTTACGTTGATCAGCATGGTCTTCGGCTTGCGCTGCGGCAGGGTCTGTGTGGCCAGCACGTGCTCGACTTCCGAGGTGCCGATGCCGAAGGCCAGCGCACCAAAAGCTCCGTGCGTACTGGTGTGGCTGTCGCCGCAGACAATGGTTTTTCCCGGCTGCGTCAGCCCAAGTTCGGGGCCGATTACGTGCACGATGCCCTGCTCGGGCGAATCCATGTCAAACAGGGGAACGCCGAAGTCTTTGCAATTTTTCTGCAGTGCGGCGATCTGCCGCGCCGCAATGGGATCGAGGATCGGCGTGCCACGCGGCTCGGTCGGGATGTTGTGGTCCACGGTGGCCACGGTGCGCTGCGGCTGGCGAACGCGGCGTCCGGCCGCCCGCAGCCCGTCAAACGCCTGCGGCGAAGTGACTTCGTGGACCAAGATGCAGGTCGATATAAAGAAGAGGCGGCTGGCCCGTCGGGGACGCAGACTACATGCTCATCCCAGACCTTCTCAAATAGTGTGCGTTTGGCGGGCATTTCGCATCAGTAGTTTACCAATAAATGTGGGCTTCGACGATGCCTTGGAGCCGTGGTCGCTGGCAGGAAGCCACACCAACATCGCCTGAAAGGCCAAGCCTGAGCTACAGAATTGAAGCGAACTGGCATCGTCCAAAAGTGCTGATACCGCGGGTTGCCGCGCGGGCGCGGCATGCGACAATCTTTCGTCGAAAACGGAGGAAGCCCATGCAGAAGCATTGTTTGACGGTTTTGATGTTGCTCTTCGCGCTCAGTCTCTCAAGTGCCGCGGCACTCCCATAAAGCTGCCAGAAAGCGAATGCCGGTCCCGTCCCCGACAAGGCATACATGCAGAAAATTGCGGACGGGTGGAGCACCCTCGATCCCGCGGATGCCGCAAAATTTTATGCTCGCCGGCCCCGGCACTTTTTTCGATATCTCGCCGCTGAAATACACGCAGCTGGGAAGAATATGAAAACGGTGTGCGCAAGATGTTGGCGAATTACCAGAGCATCAAGTTCACATTAAACGATGATGCTGTGGTCCATGCGCACGGCGATTGCGTCTGGGGCACCGCCACGATCAAGGAAGATGCTCTGATGAAGAACGGCAAGCACGAGATGGCGACGCATGCGCTGGACCGTGATTTGGGAAAAGCGAGACGGGAAGTGGCTGATCGTGCACGACCATGCTTCCCAGCCGTTGCAGTAAGATGCAGCGTCAATAGGCCTTCACAAAAAAATACACCGTCATCCCTGTTCCTACCAGAATGACGAATGCTCTCACCCAGGACTGCGGCAGCCGCTGCGCGAAATGTGCGCCAAAGTAGCCGCCCGGCATGCGCCCAGGGTCATGATCCCGGCCTGTGGCCAGTACACCGCTCCCGAAAAGACGAAATAAAACCCTGCTATGCCGTTCACGGCGACCCCAACACCGATTTCAGCGCATTCATGGCATGGATATCCGCCATACCCCGGCCGCGACAGCATGGCCAGCACGACAATGCTCATGCCTGCCCCAAAGTAGCCTCCGTAGATCGCAACCAAAAATTGCAGTAGGAAGTCGACTACTATCGCCACTGCGCGGAGCCTCGTGGCTGACAGTAAGATGGCGGGTGCGCGTAGCTTCTTCCAAAAATGAACAGTACCGTCGCAAACAACATCAGCCAGGGAATGGCCCGCATAAAAGTGTGGGCAGGAGTCTTCAGAGCAGGAGAGCTCCGGCCAGTCCACCGCCAAGGCTTGCGACTACAGGGGTATAAGCATGCGTTTTGAAACATCCAGGCGATTGCGATATGCTCCGCCGCTGGCAACGATGCCCATCAGCATGGCGATGTTGTTGGTCACGTTCGAGGGGATGGCGGAACTCCGGCAAAGAGCAGCGCGGGAAAACCAATGAAGCTGCCGCCTCCGGCGACGGAATTCAGCGCCGCCGCGACCAGTACCGGCAAAAAAGATGAAGATGGCTCGGTGAAAGGTCAAGAATTAAGGTGTATCACGGAAATAGCGTGTTGTTACCGCAGGCCAGCTGTTCTGAACTTCTGGCGATAGTCAGGCGCGTTAATATTGACCACGCGGCACATCTCGCAAAGCCGCGAGCGCATTCTCTCTCCAATGCGATCTCCTAAAGTTTCCTCGCGCGCCGCACCCGCGTGCACCGGTCGACCGCAGCGGCCGGCCCATCCATGAAAGTTTGTGGTGATGATCGTCGTGCGGTTCTCGTTGTAGCGAGTGTTGAGGATCACACTGACCGTATCCCAAACCCATTCGGTCGGTTTCACCGCACCTAAATCATCAAGTACCAGCACTTCAGTCTGGAAGACCGGACGCAGCAGATCCAACTCGGTTACCTGTACCGACGGATTGTAGGAATTCTGAATCTGCTTGAGCAGTTCGCGGTAGTCGCAGAAAAGGCAGGAAACGCCTTTGCTGAGAATCAGTTGTTTCAGGATGGCAACAGAGAGATGCGTTTTCCCCGCGCCACTTGGCCCAATAATCAATAAGCCCAGTCTTATCCAGTGGATACTGATCGAGAAATTTAGCGGCGGCAATTTTTGCCGCTGCAATTCCCCGCGATCCTTCCGCTATATAGCCATCCAAATCACAGTTCTCGTAGCGTGGCGGAATATGGGCTTGCGCCAGCAGACGCGTCGGCACGGTCTTGATGTGGAGCAGTAGCAGCGTGTAACCCGCTGCTCTGCTCCGACAACAACATTTTCCACCCCGTATCCCCACAGACGCGCACACTGGGTCCAGCATACCCAGTTTGCTGCTGCGGAGCTATATTTTGTGGCATAGCATTCCCAACACGTGCCCCATTGGGTGCGGCCAGACTCCGGATGAAGCGCACATTCTTGTCTTCCATTTTCTTTTTTAAGTGTACCTTCAAAATCCAGATAAGAGGTAAGTTCGTCACTTGTGGATTTTGAGGATTTACGTCTCTTCTTGTGGAATTTCAGCACCTGTTCTTCATAGATCTCGCACCATCGCGCGGTTGTAGATCCAGACTGCACCGTCAGTTGCCGAGCCCTCACGCTCGAACATGCACAGCACCGGCTCACATTCTTTTTCGAAGAATTGCCGTGTGCGCGCATTCGCGAGGCGCCACAACTGCCCGTCGTCTGGCAAATACCCCGGACGTTCGGAAATCCAAGAAGCAAACAGGAGATTCAAGTACCAGGCTTGGTGATAATCCTTGAGCGCACGATAGCGCGCATCATTGGTCAGGCGATGTACGTAGAAAGGAAACCACTCCAATAACTGACTGCGCCGGGAACTTGAACTCGGGGGGAGCATTGCTTGCTCGATGACTTTGCCGGATGTGCGAGGGAAGGCGCAAGGAGAAATCTTTTGCTCGTCTGTGTAGATGTTGTGGAGATGTGAGTCTGTTTGTGGAGAGGAGAGGAAAACGTGGACCGATGATTTTCGGCAATCGAAAATTTATTGACACGGAGAAGGTGCAACTTTCCTATTGACTCACGGTTAGTGATTGCCTGATTTTAATTTTCAGCTTACTATCCGGCCAGTGGCTGCTGCACGAAACATTCCGGATCGATGGCAAAGAGCGGCTGGTTTCTGCGGCCGCGGTGGAGGACGACTCTTCTTTTGAATTAAAGCTGCGTCCGCAGCGGCTCGTGGAATTTATCGGCCAGCCAAAGGTAAAAGAGAATTTGTCGGTGGCAATTCAGGCCGCCAAGTCGCGCGGCGAAGCATTGGACCACGTGCTACTCTACGGCCCGCCCGGACTTAGGCAAGACGACACTCGCGACCATCATCGCCAACGAATTGGGTGCTGCATTTCAGCAGACATCGGGCCCAACCTTGCAGATTAAGGGCGATCTCACGGCGATCCTTACTAATCTTCGCGATAAGCAAGTCTTATTTATTGATGAAGTGCACCGCCTGCAGCCGGTGCTGGAAGAGCTTCTCTACTCCGCGCTCGAAGATTACAAGCTGGACATCATGATTGGGCAAGGGCCAGCCGCGCGCACGCACACCATGGACGTGAAACCATTCACATTTGTGGGAGCCACTACACGCGCCGGTTTGCTGTCGTCGCCGTTGCGCTCAAGATTTGGGATTGTGCTGCGTCTCGAATTCTACAGCCACGAGGACCTGAGGATCATTGTGGAAAGATCGGCGGAAATTCTGGCGGTGGAAGTTGATGCCGCGGGAGCACTGGAAATTGCCAGCCGTTCGCGCGGCACGCCGCGCATCGCCAACCGGTTGTTGCGCCGAGTGCGCGATTACGCGCAAGTGCGAGGCGCCGGAAAAATTGATTTGCCGACGGCGCAGGCGGCGCTGCAAGATGCTGGAAGTGGATCGCCACGGCTTCGACGAAGTGGATCGCAAACTGCTGCTGACCATCATCGAGAAATATAATGGCGGGCCGGTAGGAGTGAGCACGCTGGCCGCAGCGCTGGCGGAAGAAGCCGGACGCGATCGAAGAAATCTACGAGCCATTCCTGATTCAGATTGGTTTTCTGAATCGAACTCCGCGCGGCCGGGTGGCCACGCAGCTTGCCTACGAGCATTTTGGCATCACGCCCAACCGGAAGCAGAGTTCGCTGTTCTAGACGAGCTCTCAGCAGCTCAGCTCTCCACCCAGCTACAATGTCGCCAGCATGATTGCCCATCTGCGCGGAAAGCTGCTGGCCAAGCATCCCAATCAAGCCATCGTTGAGGTCGGCGGCGTCGGTTACGACGTCACCATTACCGTGCCGACATTTTCCGATCTTCCCGTGCCTGGGCACGGAAGTGGCGCTGTACATTCACACCCACGTCCGCGAGGATCAGATTGCGCTCTACGGATTTCTGCGCCCAGCGGAGAAGAAGCTATTCGAGAAGCTGATCACGGTAAGCGGCATCGGGCCGAAACTGGCGATAACGATTCTCAGCGGCATGGCCGCGGATGAGATGACAGGCGCGATTCGCGGCAATGATGTGGCCCGCCTCACCCGCATCCCCGGAATCGGCAAGAAGACGGCCGAGCGCATGGTGCTGGAGCTGCGCGACAAACTATCCCCGGAAGGCATCGGATCGCGCGGCGCCTTTAACCACGAGCAGCGCGATGGAGGAAGATGTGCTCTCGGCCCTGGTGAACCTGGGCTATCAGCGGCAGGCGGCAGAGAAAGCAGTCGCCGCCCGCATGAAGAAAGGTACGGCCGAGTCCTTCGACGTCGCATTCCGGGAGGCTTTGGCCGCGCTCTCAAAATAATTTCTCTCGGTTCCCGACGCCAACGCCCCAGGGTTGACGTTGCAGGCACTGTAGCCCATTCGCGCTATTGTTTTCCACAGGCTGGCTCCAGTAGCGTCGCTACAAGTCGCAGAAATCATGAAAGCGGGATGCTGGCGCTGAGCTTGGGTGCTCGGGGTTTCTCCGGCCATGTTGTGAATCGGAGGATGCGAATGGGTAAAGCTCAACTACGTATCTTTGCGCTTGCGGTGGGCACCTTCACTGTTTTGTTGGCCGCGCGTACCACGGCCCGGGCTGACGCATTCACCTTCAGCTTTAGTACCGATCCAGTGGGATGCAGTTTTACTGGAAACTGCGTTGGAACGGTGAGCGCAAGCGGAACGTTCTTTACGGGACCGCTGTCTCCTAGCACGGGCCTTCCCGGTGCGTCTGTGTATCCCGTCACCTCCATCGTGGGCGAGATGAATGGCTTTTCAATGAATCTGATCACTCCGACCAACGGTGCCATTTGGCAACCCAACCCCGGGCAGATGGCGTTTGGCATATTTCCATTCTTTCCCATCCAGTTCACAGCGAACGGCACGGTATGGAACCTCATTCCCGACAGCCTCTTTCCGCCAGGAACCGACAGCGTGCTTTTCAACAGCAGCGGTACCATTTTTAACGACGTGAGCCTCACAGTAAGTCCGGCCAGCGTGCCGGAGCCGCCAGCCATCGCGTTCGTTGGCCTGTGCGTAATCAGTCTTCTGTTGGTTTCACGGTTCAAACAGCAACCAAACTAAGTAGTGCTGCCACTTGTTTGCGGTGGTTTGCTGATGAGGGTTACTTTCCTCCCGACAGGCGAATCTCATAGACAGTCGGAAGTGCTTCCGCGCTGGTGCGAACGAAACTGCGCACCAGTTCGGTGCGGGAGAAATGGCCGAGACTTAGTAACCGGATGCACTCGTCGCTGGCGCAACTTTCCCATGAGGTCCGGCTTCCCCATGGGAAACAGCTAGCCTCAATCACACGTAATGGAAGTTGCTCTTGGAACCCGGCCTCAATCTGTTCTCGTAGCCAGCGCAAATAGTCCAATTTCTGCGACAGGGCAAGTTTCGGATCTGCGCGAATCACCACACCCGGAAAATCCGGGATGTCACTCCGCAAGGTGTGGATGTGCCCATGTCCTTCGATCAAAACTTCAATGTCGAGCTCCATCAGCCGCTCAAGACTGATGAGCCACTTTCGGCTGTCCACGTCGGGATTGGGAGTGGCAAAATAGCTTCCCATGAAGGCGTCACCCGCCAGCAGCAATTTCTCTTTCGGGTCGTACAAAACGATGTGGTCGTCGCAATGGCCCGGCGTGGCAAACACTTGCAACGGTCCTGAATCTCCATCGACGTTCTCGCTCAAAACGTGAAACGGTCGTTGCAAGTTTGGCGGCTGTCCAATGATCATCGACCGTACCCAGGGGAGCTGCTTGAACGGTGTTAGGAAGCGGGCCGTCATCTCTGAAACGTAGATAGGAGCGCCAGTCATTCCGGACAGCCAATTCAGGCTGCCTACGTGTTCCTCATGGGCATGGGTCGCGACGATCTTTGTAATCCTTGGTCTCAGCTGGCGAAGGTGACGGGCGAGGGAGCGTCGCATCTTGGGCGAGCCGGGATCGATTGCGACCCCATCGTAGAGAATCGCAGTGAATAATTCTCCAAAGAGCAATGGGACGGTGTTCGGCAGCACGCCATTGAGAAATAAAATCGTCAGCTTGCCATTCAGCAATTCCAGCCGCCTGTGATAGGTCCTGACGAAAATGCTGATTCTGCGCACGGCAGAAACCATGCCTGCCCACAGCTCCCCACCTAGCCAAGTGGCTGGGAACAAACACGCCAAATGAGCGACCGCATCCCAGCCGACATAGATTTCGTCTTCTGGAGTGACAACATGCAGTTGCCGCAAACAATCATCTATCCGGAGCCTGGAATCCACCGAGGATAAGACTTCCTCGTTGATGGGCAGGCACATGGTCTTGTTTTCGTGATCGAGAGTTTTTAGCCATGACACACAAGCCTGACAAATTTCGCATTGCCCGTCGTAGAGCACTGTGTAGGTTGCCTTCAAAGCCTGTTCTCTCTTAGAGTCGCTGCGACCCCGCACTAGCGGAATCCGCAGTTATCCTGATGTCGTTCGACGCTTTCGAAAATCATATTACTTTCCAATACAGAAGCTGCTGAAGATCAGGGTAAGGATGTCGTCCGTCGTTGTGGCCCCGGTGATTTCGTCGAGCGGGCGCAGCGCGCCGTAGAGGTCGAGCAAAAGCATCTCGTGCGGAACCTTGTTCGTGACCGCATTGCGCGCATTTTCGAGCGCGATAAGAGATTCTCCGACCAACTTTTGATGGCGCAGGCTGGTGAGGAAGCCGGTCTCGGTTTGCGTGGCGAATTCACCTCCGGCCTGGCGCAGGATTTCGGTGCGAAGTTCGGCGATGCCCTGACCCGTCGTTGCCGAAGTGTGCACCATAGGCAACTGAGAATCGGGAACGGAAAACTGAGATCTGAATAAGTCCGCTTTATTGGCGACTAAAATTGCCGGACGTCCTGCCACCTGGCCGACGAGTTCGGTGTCCTCGGCGGAAACTGGAAAACACGAATCGAGGACCACCAGAACCAGATCCGCATCGGCTAACGCCTCGTGCGACTTGCGGATCCCAATGCTTTCCGCTTCATCGAGCGCGCGGCGGATGCCGGCCGTGTCCACCAACTGAATGGGAATGCCCCCGATGGCTACGGTTTCGCTGACCAGGTCGCGGGTGGTACCCGGAGAGGCCGTCACAATGGCGCGTTCGCGCTCCACCAGACGGTTGAAGAGGCTCGATTTACCGACGTTTGGTCTGCCTACAATGGCTAGCGTCAACCCTTCGTGAACCAGTTTCCCGTACGCGAAGGAAGCCGCGAGCTCCTGCAGCGGTGCGACGATTGCGTCTACGCGGTCCAGGATTTGAGCCGCGGGCAGAACCGAAACATCGTCTTCAGCAAAATCAATCCCAGCTTCCAGAACTGCGGCCAGCTCAACCAGTCTTTGTTTGATGGGTTGCAGCCGGAGCGATAGCGCGCCTTCCAATTGTTGTGCTGCGACTTTCGCCTGGTATAGGGTTTGCGAGTCAATCAGGTCACGAACCGCTTCGGCCTGGGTTAGATCCATGCGGCCATTCAGGAAAGCCCGCATGGTGAACTCCCCAGGTTCAGCAAGGCGCGCCCCACTGGCCAACGCAAACTCGACGATGTGGCGAAGAACAACCGGCGCGCCGTGAGCGGAGATTTCTATGACGTCGTCCGTGGTATAGGAATGCGGCCTGGCAAAGTAGGTGACGATAACTTCGTCAATGCGCTGCGAGTGTGGCGCGGACACTCCTGCCCGCGAACTGCCGGTGGAATCCTCTGCCGCTGATGATTCGCCCCCAGGCTTTCCGCGGACGAGCGAGCCCACGCCACACTGCGGTTCGATCAACTCGCCGAAGACAGCTCGTCCTGGTTCGAGATCGTGTTTCAGGCGAAGCATGGGCTGTGCGATGGCCCGAGCGTCCGGCCCGGAAAGGCGGACCACCCCGATACCGCCACGGCCTGCGGGGGTTGCGATGGCGACGATTGTGTCATCAAGATTCATGGAAGCGGGTTCACGGGGACGATTGTAGCGGGTTACCACTCCCAGCTGCCGAAACCCCATTGCACACCGGGGGCATAAGGAGTAGCATTTGCCGGATTTTTGCCCAGCGCGTTTCGGGAGTTGCGAAGGAACGTCGCATTCGCTGGAGGAGGATTCCAAATGGCTCTTTTGTCCTTCCTCGACCGCAGTAAGACCGTAGCCGGAGCCGGCTTCAGCCGGTGGCTGGTGCCACCCGCGGCTTTGGCGATTCACCTCGCAATTGGGCAAGTTTATGCCTTCAGCGTATTCAAGATTCCATTGAGCGAACTCATTGGTATCTCTAAACCGGGTGCGGGAGACTGGAAACAATCGCAGATCGCCTGGATTTTTTCGCTCGCCTTCATGATGCTGGGTCTTTCCGCCGCTGCCTTCGGAAAATGGCTGGAAGGTGCAGGTCCGCGCAAAGCCATGTTTGCCTCGGCCAGCTGTTTTGCGCTGGGTTTCTTCATCTCCTATTTCGGGGTGATCTGGCATCAGCTCTGGATCATCTTTTTCGGATATGGCGTGGTGGGCGGAATCGGCCTTGGCCTGGGCTACATTTCCCCCGTTTCCACGCTGATTCGCTGGTTCCCCGACCGGCCAGGCTTGGCCACCGGAATGGCGATCATGGGTTTCGGCGGCGGAGCCATGATCGGATCACCGCTGGCCATCAAGCTGATGGCTCACTTTCGCTCAACCACTGACCTGGGCGTGGGGAGGACCTTTCTGACGATGGGCGCCGTGTATTTCGTCTTCATGATGTTTGGGGTATTCACGATCCGGGTGCCAGGAGAAGGCTGGAAGCCAGCCAATTGGACGGCTCCAGCCAAGCCGAAGCCTATGATCACCAATGAAAGCGTGGCGGTCCACGCAGCTTTCAAGACTCCGCAATTCTGGTTGCTGTGGATGGTGCTGTGCCTCAATGTGACGGCGGGCATCGGCATCATTGAGCAAGCCTCGCCGATGATTCAGGATTTATTTAAGGGAACCATCGGACCGGTCGCGGCGGGAGGATTCGTTGGGCTGCTCAGCTTATTCAATATGGGCGGCAGATTTTTCTGGTCATCGATTTCTGATCACATCGGGCGAAAACTGACCTACTCCATATTTTTCATTTTGGGAGCGCTTCTTTACTACATGCTCCCAAAAACTGGCGGCAATCAGTGGAACAGCGTGATGCTTTTTGTGGCATTTGCCTGCGTGCTCCTCAGCATGTATGGAGGAGGCTTCGCGACGATCCCGGCTTACTTGCGCGACATGTTCGGAACCTATCACGTGAGCGCAATTCACGGCCGCCTGCTGACGGCGTGGTCCACCGCTGGAATTGTCGGGCCAGTGCTGGTGAACTACACGCGGGAATACCAACTGCAGCACGGTTCGGATAAAGCCGGCGCCTATCAGAGCGTCATGCACATTATGGCCGCGTTACTCGTGTTGGGCTTCGTGGCCAACTGGCTGATGCGGCCCGTCGCGGAGAAACATTGGCTGAGCGCTGCTTCGGCAACGCCGCAAGCCACATCCGCTGATTGAGCGGGGAGGAACTGAAAATGGCAGAAAACAAGAAGGCCGCGGCAATCACGATATTGGTAGCATGGATTGTGGTCAGTTTGCCGCTGGGCTGGGGTGTTTACAACACGGTGATGAACTCGATGAAGTTGTTCCAGAAGCCAGCAGTCGCGGCCAGCCATAAATAGATCACGGAATTGTCTTACGCTGCGGTTTCCCTGCAGGCTTGTAATCCTTGGGATAGACCACTACGTACCGCCGTAGCCCCTCGCCTTCACTTTCCGTGCGCAGATCGTCGTGGCCGCTCAACGCCAGGTGAACGATGCGCCGTTCGCGCGATGACATGGGCGCAAACTGATACGGCGTACCCGTTTGATGGACCCGCTCGGCGGCCACGTCCGCGGCGGTGCGAAGTTCCTCCAGACGCATGGCGCGCTGGTTCATGCAATCGAAGCAGATCTTTTCATGCTCATTGCCCTGCAGGCGGAGCATTTCCAGCGCCAGCAATTCCAGCGCGCGCAGCAATTCGCCCCCACGCTCCAATAACAAAGTGGAATCCGGCCCGGCGAACTCCACCAGAATTTCTGGCCGTTCCCAGTTGCGCTCGCCGGAGACCGGAGGGTCCACGGTAATGCGGTACTTCAGGCGCAGGCCACCATGGGTGACGACCGCAGTGAGGAGTTCGTTGATTTTCTTTGCGGCAGCGATTTTGTCGGGGATGGCCATAAGAGAGCCGTCAGCTTTCAGCCATCCGCTATCAGCCAAAACCGGGAGCTGAAAGCTGAGAGCTGAAAGCTACTTTCCTTTCTTTCGTGCCCGCTTGAGCGCCATTTCGCGCATCTCGCGGCCCAGAGAAGTGCGGTTCATCACAAGTTGCTGGACGACCTGAATGACGTTGACTTCCGCATAATACAAATTCAACCCGGCGGCCAGATTGAAGAAAATGAACCCGGTAAAGAGCGGCATGTAATTCATCATCTTCTGCTGCGCCGGATCCATGCCGGCCTGCGGCGTCATCTTCTGCATGATAAACATGCTGACCACCATGAACAGCGGCAGCAGGAAATAGGGATCGCGGGCCGAGAGATCGTGGATCCAGAGCCAATGAGCATGGCGCAAATCAATGGCGCCGCCCAGCATTTTGTAATACGCCCAGATAAACGGCAACTGAATCAGCATGGGCAGACAGCCGCCGATGGGATTCACGCCTTCTTTTTTGTACAGCTCCGAAATCTCCTTTCTGCATGTCCTGCTTGCGCGGATCGCGAATGCTGTACTTCTTATATTTTTCCTGGATCGCCTTGGCCTGCGGAGCCACCTTCTGCATCTTCAGCGCCGACTTCATCTGCGTAATGCGAAGCGGCACCAAGGCCATGGTGATGATGAAGGTCTGAATCACGATCGCCCAACCCCAGTTGGGAACCCAATGCTCGTAGGTCCATCGGAGCCAGATAAAAAGCGGCCGGGCAATTATCCCGAAGAAACCGAAGTTTACCAGCGAGCGCAGGTCCTGCGACGTGCCCTGGATGCCGGGAACCGGAATCGCCTCGAGCACTTGCAGCGACTTCGGTCCAACATACATACGCTCCCTGACTTCGCCGCCCAGATTGCCGACGGCGGCGCCTAGCACATCCACCGGAGTAGTTTCGTTCGGCTTCTGCGGGTCTTTCGGAATGTCGAGCCGGTTGCGCAGCATAACCAGGCTTGCGTTCTGCACATCATCGGGAAGGAAGACGGCCGCGAAGTAGGAGTCACTCGTCCCCGCCCAGTCGAAGGGACCGCGAACCGTGCCGCCGCCGCTGATTTTCTTGATATCTAACCGCTGCGTGTCATTGTCGTTCTGATATTCAATCTGGCCGTAATGATAGCTTGCCGGGTTGGCCTCATCGCCAAAACCCGCGGGCCACGCGGGAAGCGCAGTGACCGGACCTCCATTCGAGAGCACCGAGGTTTCGACGTTCACGACGTAGGTGTGGTCGAAGCGAAATGTCTTGCGGACGGTGAGTCCCCGATCGGCGAATTCAAAAGTCAGCGTGGCCGGGGCGGGCAGCGTACCTGAAGCGGACGCAACATACAGTGCCGAGCTCAACTTGTTGCGCAGCCCCTCGTCATAAGTCCACAGTGAAAGCGGATAACCATACTTCGCGGCCGCGACATTATTGACCAAATCGAGCGGCTTTCCGCTTTCATCGGTGTGTTTTTTCAAGATCCAGGATTTCACCTGCCCGCCGCGATTGGTGAAGGTGATCCGGTAAAGATCGTTCTCGACCACCGTCTCGGTTTCCGCTGACGCTTGCACGGCCGGCGTCGCCGGGGTGGAACTCTGGGGCTGGTTGGCCACCGTGCTCGTCGCGGTTACTGGATTCTGTGCCGCCGGCTGGTTCTGCGCGGCCGGCGCTGCAGGCTGCGGCAAATACTTCTTCAGCAACGGTTGGAACAATAGAATGACTAGGAACGTCAGCGCAAACACCAGTAGCAGCCGTTGTTCTGTTCCGGGTTCGTTTTGGGGATTTTGAAAGTCTGCCAAGGTTCCTACTGTTCCATTTCTCGCACGGGTCTTAAAACCTAGGGATCAACGCACCGGCTCGACAGTTGCTGTTTCGCGTAATGGCTTCCGACGAGGCACGGGATCAAAACCACCACGGACAAAGGGATGGCAGCGCAAGACGCGGCAAAAGGCCATCCAGCCGCCGCGCAATGCACCATGAAATTCGACCGCTTCCATCGCGTATTCCGAACAAGTGGGGGTATAGCGGCAGGCGGGAGGAAAAAGCGGCGAGATCATCCACTTATACCCGCGCAGCAGTCCCAGAGCGGTCTTCTTGGCTGCCCCCGTCATGGAAGGAAATCGAATATTCATCCTTTCTGCTCCCGGCGGGAGGTTTTCCCCAGCTTTTGCTGAATCACGCCGAACGCCCGTTCGATTTCAACGAGCAATTCCGCAAACTCCACCCGCAGCAACGACTTCTTCGGGTTGATCACCACGTCCGCGGCTGCGCTCACCGCATGTCTCTTTAGCCGGACCGCTTCGCGCAGGCGCCGCTTCATGCGATTGCGTTCCACCGCTCCACCCAGCGCACGGCCCACTGTGAACCCTACCCGAAGCCCTTGCCCATCAGTTCGCCGCAGGTAAAACACCGTCACGTGAACGCCGAAGTGCCTCCTGCCCTGCTGGTAGACGCGCTGGAAGTCCGCGTGCCGCAACAGGCGGGCACTGCGCGGAAACCCCGACGGCTTGCCGGAGTCCGCTGGCGGATCGATATTCCCATTCCCCGCGCACACGCTCACACCGCACGACCCACGTTCAGGATGCAGACTCCTGCCGGTTTCGGGAAGAGGAGAAGGCGTTACTCACGGAAGCCGGGCTTCACTGCCACGCGCTTGCGGCCCTTGGCGCGCCGCCGGGAAATTACGGCCTGGCCGCTCTTGGTCTTCATGCGAGTGCGAAATCCGTGAGTCTTGGAACGGTGGCGCCGGTTCGGCTGGAATGTGCGCTTAGGCATTACGCTGGCTGCTCCTGATTCAATCCTGTCGTTAAGTCAAACAAAAAGTATAAATGACGCAACGCGCGCGGGCAAACCGGCCGCTCTTTATACTTTCGTTAGAATGTTGCACGACATGATTGGCAGCTACCCGAAACCGTGTATTGCACCACCCGCGCGGCAGTTATAACTTCATCACTTGACAGAATTCTCTTTGAGGTTCTGAATCGAAGAGTCGCAGTGATTCAAGAAAAATTTTTGATCGAACATTTTCTCGCGGCAAAAATTATTTGTGCTAGTATGCCGGACTGATCCACCTTACTGACATTTTCCTTTAGCCACCGGGACTGCCGCGACGGGAAGGCAGTTCCGCTGAAAGCAAGATTTTCCCGCACGGGTTCGCCAGGCGCTGAGTCGGTACCGATCGCCGAAAGAAAAAAATTTCCTATGTCTGTTTCCACTCCAAGCCTGATTCCCAATCCGTGGATTCGCATCCTTGATGCACTCGAAAAAAAGGTCAATCGGCAGTTGTACGATACCTGGTTGAAGCCGACCCGCTACAGTCATTCGAGCGGTGGAATTTTGTTTGTCAGCGTCCCCACCGCCGAGTACCGGAAAGTGGGAGACCGCTATGCCGATCTCATCCAAGAAGCGCTCGACAATTTAGGCCTCGAGTTTCAGGACGTGCAGTTTGTTACCCCGGAAGATGATCCGGCGGCGACTCCGGTTCGGCATGATGGCGGATTGTCTGCTTCGCGTCCGGCGGCTCCCACCCCGGTTGCTGTTCCGGTTGCGCAATCGCGTTTTGATTGGGATGGAGCGGCCCAGCTCAATCCCCGCTACACCTTCGACGCTTTCATCATCGGCAGCGGCAACCAATTCGCCCACGCCGCTTGCCAGGCGGTCGCGGAACGTCCTTCCAAGGCGTACAACCCATTGTTTCTTTATGGTGGAGTCGGCATGGGGAAGACTCACCTGATGCAGGCGATCGGCCACGAAATCCGCCGCCGACAGCCGCAGGCGGCCATCTGCTATGTCTCCAGCGAGAAGTTCACCAACGAGATGATCAACTCGCTGCGCTACGACAAGATGACCAGCTTCCGCGACAAGTTCCGCAACGTGGACGTGCTGCTGGTGGACGACATTCAGTTCCTGGCGCAAAAAGAGCGGACGCAGGAAGAGTTCTTCCATACCTTCAACGCGCTGCACGAGTCCATGAAGCAGATCGTGATCGCCAGCGACCGTCCGCCCAAAGAGCTGGCCGAGGTGGAAGACCGCCTGCGCAGCCGTTTCGAGTGGGGATTGATCGCCGACATTCAGCCGCCCGACCTCGAAACCAAAGTCGCCATCCTGCAAAAGAAGGGCGAACAGGAAAAGGTCACGCTGCCCACGGATGTCGCTCTCTACATTGCCTCCAATATCCGCTCCAACGTCCGCGAGCTGGAAGGCGCGCTCATTCGCCTGGTGGCACATTCCTCCTTGATCGGCGCCGAAATCACTCTGCCTTACGCGCAGCAGGTGCTGAAGAACTTTATTGACTCCCAGGCGCGCAAGGTCACGATCGAGGCCATCCAGAAGGCAGTTGCCGAGCAGTTCGGCCTGCGCCTGGTGGAAATCAAGGCCAAGAATAATTCCCGCGCCATCGTCTATCCGCGGCAGATCGCCATGTATCTGGCCAAACACCTCACCGAGGCCTCGCTCCCCGAAATTGGACGCCAGTTCGGCGGCAAGCACCACACCACCGTTCTGCACTCGGTCGAGAAGATCGAGAAGCAGCGCGTGGAAGACAAGGACCTGAACCGGCTGCTCAACAAGCTGACTGAGCAGCTAGGCGGGTAGTCGGCCAGCCTCTTTAAAGCTGACTCAGCCATTCCCATTAGGACTATCAGTACGGAAAGCGACTCAATCAGCGTCCTGCTTGCCCTAGCCACGAGCTTGGGTGGTCAAGTCAGAAAAAAGGTTGTTCTGCTGTATGGCGGCATCACGCTAACGCGACAGCTTCGTGCGGTCTACCGCGGACACAAGATCGAACTGCTCGCAAATGACGATCTGATTCTTGCTGACGTAGAGGGAAATTACGGGCGATTTGAATTGCTCCGGATCAATCCTCGCTCGACCGAAGTCTCGCATCGCAAGCCCGCCCACACCATAAACACCAGCACTTCCAAACAAGTCGTTTGCTCGTCCGATGGAAGCCTATCGGCGTCGCAGTCAGAACTGTGTGAGTCCGGCGTACTGCAGCGGCTGGTTGACATCGTTGACCCGCATGAGGGGGAAGAGATCAACGTGTCTCAACGTCTGTTCCGCGTCTACCTGCAACGACCAAACAAGAGTCGGGTCGTGTCCATCCTTGACGCAGAGATCGACCTGATGCCGCATGCCGGCCGTATGACCGATGAATTTGCCACCCTTCCCGAACCGCTGCGACCGCTGGTTCCGTTGCTGGCGAAATGGGCAATCGATGATGACGACGAACGCTCGCGGAAGCTGAAACGGTGCGCTCAGTCAACTCGGCAGAAGCTGATTAATGCAGTCATTCCACTACTTCCTGCCATCGACGACTTTCTCGGTAGTTTTGGTGCGGATCCCCCGGAGGAGGCATGTGCCCTAGGTTCTCTCGCGCAAGCTGCACTTGAGGCGCGATCCCTGCTCTAGAATGCTGGAAAACACCCTGATCTCAAATAGTGCCTGGCGCGCAATGATCTCAGGAAATCAGGGCCTTAACCCAAAAAACGAAGCATCTGTTTCGGTCAACAGTCTGTGAGAATATTCCTGCCGCTCCGGCGGCTACCATGCCTCTTGCAGGGATTCGCACCAAACTCTGTGCAAACTTAAGGCTTCCGCGAAAAGTTGCCGTCTTTCCCTAGTGTCCTGCATCCTCTTTTGATATAACGGTGTATCCCACCAGCCTGGGCGCGCACAATGGGGGTAGTCCACTTATGGCAGTTGAGGCGTTAGCCACACCGGCAGTGGTAACCGGCACTATGGAAATCACGGTCAGCAAATTCGAACTTCTGCGCGAACTCGCGGCCACGCAAGGCGTCGTCGAGCGCAAGACCACCATCCCCATCCTTTCCAACTATCTGTTCGAGGCAACCGGAGATAAGCTCTCCATCACCGCCACGGATCTTGACCTCAGCCTGCGCACCTCCTGCAACGCCAAGGTCAAGAAAGAGGGCGCTTGCACCATCCCCGCCCGCAAGCTGCACGATTACGTCAAGCTGCTGCCCGACGCGGATATCACCATCAAGCTGCTGGAGAATCACTGGGTCAGCATTCGCTGCGGGCGGTCCAACACCAAGATGGTGGGCATGGCGCGCTCCAATTTTCCCAGCTTGCCGGCGTTTCCGACGGCTGGCGTCGTGCAGATTCCGGCGCAGGTTTTGCGCGGCCTGATCGCCAAGACAGGGTTTGCCATTGCCAACGAAGAATCGCGCTACACGCTGAACGGCGCGTTGATGGTGCTAAAGCCCGAATCCATCACCATGGTCGCTACCGACGGCCACCGCCTGGCGCACATCGAGCGCAGCGGCGGAAAATTCGATGGCATCTCCGGCGAGATGAAGACGCTCGTCCCCAAGAAAGCCATGGACGAGCTGAAATCCCTGGTGGATTCGGCCGACGTCGAGAGCATCGAGTTCGCCAAAGACGAATCCACGCTGTTCTTTCGCATCGGCCCGCGGCTGCTGACTTCGCGCCAGCTCACCGGTCAATTCCCCAACTTCGAAGCCGTCCTGCCCAAGGACAACAATAAGTCCATCACCCTGCACGGCGACGAATTCGGAGCCGCCATCTCCCGCGTAGCCCAGTTTGCCGACGAGCGTTCCCGCGCCGTCCGCCTGAAGCTGGAAAAGGGCGAGCTCAAACTCTCTGCCTCTTCCACCGAAACCGGCGAATCGGAAGACTCGCTCGAAATTGATTACAACGGCGACGCCATCACCATCGGCTTCAATGCGCAATACATTCTGGAATTTCTGAAAGCCGTGGGCGCAGGCGACGTGAAGCTCGAACTGAAAGATGCCCAATCCGCGGGCCAACTCCGCCCCGCCGAGAGCGAGGACTACAAGTATCGCTACATCGTCATGCCGATGAGGATCTGAGGGATCGAATTCCACCGTTGTTCCATGCCGACTCGGTTCGAGACTAGACTCCGCTCTGCGTGCGGTTTTCACTCCCTCCCCGCCGATTTTCCGTGCTATAGTACCCGGCACCAGTTTGGGGTGTGCTCCTTAACGCTGTGCCTAAGGAGGTCGGTTATGTCCCGCAGGTCCTTGCTTCTTACCCTCGTTTCGCTTGCCTTTTGCGCCATTCCAGTTCTGACTCAAGCGTCGGTCCACGAAATCATTCCCGCCGGAACGCTTCTGCACTGCACGGTCAGCGAACCGAACTTCTCCGCCAAGACCGCGCAGATCGGTGACCCGGTTTTGTGCAGCCTGGGCCCGCTCGGCTCCTTCGGCCATTCCGTGTTTCCTCGCGGAGCCCAGCTCGGCGGCCATCTTGATG
Source organism: uncultured Acidobacteriaceae bacterium (assembly GCA_963697035.1). GTDB lineage: Bacteria > Acidobacteriota > Terriglobia > Terriglobales > Acidobacteriaceae > PALSA-270. The sequence goes on from CAVOMN010000009.1 coordinate 26,379, forward strand.
ACGCCAAAAGTCCCGGCCACTTCTTTGGCAAAGGATGGATGCAGCTCACCTTCGACCGCATGATCCTGCCCGGCGCGCAAATTCTGCCACTCGAGGCTAAAATCATCGCCGACCCGCATAAGAAAGTTGACGCCGAAGGCCGCATCCGCGGCACTGGCCATCCCGTGCGCGATGCCGTCGAGTGGGCGATCCCCATCATGTGGCCGATCAAGATTCTGACCCTTCCGGCCCGTGGCCCGTATCCCGCGCTCAAAGGCGAGACCCGTCTTTCCCTGCGCCTGATGGAAGACGTGGAAGTCGGAGGGCCGGTTGCGCACAATTATCCGGCGCCGCCGTGGGCGAGTCCTAGCGCGTATCAGCCGGCTTCGTATCGGGTGTTTAAGCCAGCCTCGGCTTCGCTCGTGGAAACCGCGGTAACAACTTCCGAATCTGCTCCCATCGCAATCCAGCCCGCAGTACAACCCATGGCAGCCGGTGAGCCCGGAACCCATCAGCAAATGACCGTTCTAGCTCTGGTTGGCGGCGAAGCCTATCTCGCCCGCGACTATTGGGTGCAGAGAGGAGAAGTTCACTGCGTTTCGGCCGAGGGCGCGGAAAAGGTCTTCCCCATCGAGAAAGTGGACCTCTTCCAGACCGCCAGTCTCAACCGCCAGCGCAACGTGAATTTCGTGCTGCAGTCGAGGGATGTGACCGAGCAATAAGAAAACAACGGCCCGTGGTTCGCTGCGGGCCGTTGTTTCCACGACTAAGTCCCGCTTGACCTATTTCCCTCAAGACGCTACGCTTAGCGCCGACTTCACTCGGGAGGGGCTTATGCTCAGTGGATTCAAGCAGTTCATTCTTCGCGGCAACGTCATTGACATGGCCGTCGGCGTCGTCATCGGTGCGGCTTTTGGTGGGGTGGTCACTGCGCTCACCAAAGATCTGCTTACACCGCTCATTGCTGCTGTCGTCGGCAAACCGGATTTTTCTGCCATCACTTTCACCATCAACGGAACACAGTTCCCTATCGGGGATTTCATCAACGCGGGCATCTCGTTCCTGCTCATCGCCGCCGCCGTCTATTTCTTTGTGGTGACGCCGGTGAACGCTCTGGTCGCCCGCATGCGCAAGGCTCCAGCGCCCGCCGATCCCACCACCAGGAAATGCCCGGAGTGCCTGAGTGAAATTCCTATTGACGCCCGCCGCTGCGCGCATTGTTCGCAGCCGGTGCTCGCCAAAGCCGCTTGAGGTGATCGCGAGGAATCAGCGGAACAAAAGCATGGTTGACGTCTGATTCATGTGTCCGAGATATTCTTCGCCGTAGGTGCTGAATCCGATGGCGGGCAGGCCGGCGAAAATCTCTCCGTACTGATCGCAGCGCCCCTGCTGGCGTAAATCCAGGGTGCGCAGGATGCAGTGAAAGTCAATCAAACCCGCAATGTGGCCCAATTTGGACTTTCTGGCCGCCAGCGCTGTCCTTGTATCCGCAACAATGTCGGTACTCTTCAGCACTTCCAGTTGCATACCCTCTTTGATCTGACAATAAAAAACGATGCTCTCGCCATCCACCCGCTGCGGGCTGCGCACAAACGGTTCGCCGTTCACCATGAGGCCTAACGGATGGTCCAGAAAACCCACGGGAACTCGCCCCACCGGCACGCCGATCGCTTCCGCATAGGCATGAACCGCGGGTTTGCCGTCGAATTCGAGCACCCTGCGCTGTTCTTCGTTGACCTTAGTCGGAGTGAGACGCCGGCCGGAGAGAACGAAACTCTGGGTTTTGAGAATCTCAAAACCGTTCTTCAGACGCAGCAGAATCAGTACGGCGGCATTCGTGTAAGCCTTGCCGCCGCTGCAAACGTAGGTCTTCTCAAATTTCAAGTCGTCGCCCGCCGCTCCCCCCACGAACAGAATGTCGCTGCAATCCCCGATTTTTTCCATGAGGCGCTCTTCGGCGCCGCTTAATCCATCCACCAGCACGACCCCGACATGGTGCACAAGATCGAGGGTTGCGACCGGCGCTTGAAAATACTGGGCGAATTGGCTGCACGCCGAGCGCCCGCTCGCCTGAGAGCGCACGTCTTCGATCACGACCACCGCGGCGTCTTCAACCACGTCCTGAGGAAAGAACATGGCGACCACCGCTCCGGTCATCATCTTGCCGAAGGCGATTTCCCCGGCGCTCGAGCACCCGGCGACCGTGGAACCAGGAAAAGCCGACTGCAAAGCTGCGCTCAGCACCTGAGGGTTGTACTTGGTCCCGGCGAAGAACAAGACAAAGCGTGGCCTCGACACCCCGCACTGGCCCTGCAGCTCTTGCACCGCCTCAGGCAACGGTTTAGTCGAATATCCAGTCGTGATTGGCACAACTCGCTCCTTGCCGGACTACAGGAAGACTCCCCAGTCGGCAGCAATCTCGCGGATCCTCGCCTCGATTTCCGGGTCGTCCGGCGACAAGTCGCTGAACGCATCCGGGTTAATGCCTTTGAAGATCAGCTTGGCCCGTGTGGTCTCGATCAGAATGAGATTGCCGTGCGCCCGCTGTTCGACAACCCGCTCAATCATGCGCTTGATGCCTCCGGCCGTGGGCAGCTGTTTGCTGGCGTTTTCTGCATAGGCCTGAGCAGTCCATCGGCTGCAAAACCAGACCCTTTAGCTTTGCCGGAGACTCAGTTGGTTGTCCGGTAAAACGAATGCACCGGACTTCCTGTTTGAACGCGGGCAGACTACGATCAGATATATGCTGCGGGTAAGTATTGGCGCTCTGATGATCGGCCTGTGGTTGACTCCGGGTTTACGGGCCCAGCAAGCCGCAAAGGCCCAGCCCAACGATTCAGTCCAGATGCCGGCGGGCTCGCTGGTCAACGGCGTCTATCACAATTCAAATTTCGGCTTTACCTACAAACCTCCCTTCGGTTGGGTGGAGCGCACGGCTGGGATGCAGGACGACGATGCGGCCAGCAAACCCAAAGCATCTCAAGGCCAGGTGCTGCTCGCGGTCTTCGAGCGCCCGCCTGAAGCCAGAGGTGACACGGTTAACTCTGCCGTCGTGATCGCGGCCGAAAGTGTCAAGTCGTACCCCGGCTTGAAAGCCGCCGTGGATTATTTCGGACCGCTCGAAGAGATCACCAAAGCGCGGGGATTCCAGGTGGCGAATGAACCGTACGAATTTTCCCTCGGCGCAAGAAGAATTCCGCGCGAAGACTTCTGCAAGAATCTCGGCCAGCTCACCATGAAGCAGTCCACCCTGGTCGTTTTGCAGAAAGGTTATATCGTTTCGTTCACTTTCCTCGGCGGCACCGACGATGAGCTTAGCGATCTTATCGGAGGCCTGATTTTCTCTTCCTCGCAGTGGACCGCAACCAGTTCATCTTCCAGTCACAAAAAGTGACTTTCCGCTTCCGGTAAAGCACTCCAGCATCAAGGTTTACAGCCTCAGTTTGGCGTCGAAAATGGAACCCTTCTGTGCTATAATCAAAAACATCACCTAGACCCGTAAGTGCTAATAATTTCAGTCATTTGAAGCGATTCATGCGCGCCGGAACGGCACCACCAGCCAAAGCCTGGTCCGGCGTTTTTCACGGAGTGGAATGGCCACAAAAGAGATCAACTCACCTGTAGCGGAAGCCACGGAAAAAAACGGCAAGCTAACTCCTATCAGCGGCAACGGAGATTACACCGCTGACTCGATTAAAGTGCTGGGCGGCATGGAAGCGGTCCGCAAGCGTCCCGCCATGTACATCGGTTCGACCGGCGAAATGGGGCTGCACCATCTGGTGTACGAAGTGGTGGACAACTCGGTGGACGAGGCGCTCGCCGGCTACGCCGATAAAATCGAAGTCGCGATTCACATTGATAACTCCATAACCGTCGTGGACAACGGCCGCGGCATTCCGGTTGATCCGATGGATATTGACGGCGAAAAAATCCCCGCCGCGCAGGTTGTGCTCACCAAGCTGCACGCCGGCGGGAAATTCGACGCCTCCTCGTACAAGGTCTCCGGCGGATTGCACGGGGTTGGCGTTTCCTGCGTCAATGCGTTGAGCGAAGAACTCGATCTGGAAATTTGGCGTGACGGATTTACCTGGGAGCAGACCTACTCCAAGGGTGACCCGACCAGCAAACTGAAAAAAGCCGGCGCCACCAAGAAGCGTGGTACCAAGGTCCATTTCCTGCCGGACAAGAGTATTTTCACCGCCACGGAATACAACTTCGACACTTTAGCGCAACGCCTGCGCGAGTTGGCCTTCCTGAACAAAGGCCTGCTCATCACGCTCACCGATGAGCGCACCACCGATCCCAAGACCGGCGAACCGAAGACCACGGATTTCAAGTACAACGGCGGCATTGCGGAGTTCATCAAGCACCTGAACCGCGGCAAGCAGGTGCTGCATGACAAGCCGATCTATATGGAAGACGACCGCAGCGGAGTCCGCATCGAGATCGGCCTGCAATACAACGACGCCTATTCCGAGTCGGTATTCAGCTTCGCCAACAACATCAATACCGTGGATGGCGGCACGCATCTCTCCGGCTTCCGCATGGCGCTCACCCGTACCATCAACTATGCCGGGCAGCAGATGGGCCTGTTCAAAGACGTCAAAGAGAATCTTACCGGCGACGACGTCCGCGAGGGATTAGTCGCTGTCATCAGCGTGAAGCTGCCGCAGCCGCAGTTCGAAGGCCAGACCAAGGGCAAGCTGAATTCCGATATTGCCGGAGTCGTACAGGCCTTCGTTAACGAGCGCCTGGGCGCATTCTTCGAACAGAACTCCACCGTTGCCCGCAAGATCATCAACAAAGCCATTGACGCTGCCCGCGCCCGGGAAGCCGCGCGTAAAGCCCGCGACCTCACTCGCCGCAAAGGCGCGCTCGATGGCGGCGGCCTTCCCGGCAAACTGGCCGACTGCTCCGAGCGCCAGCCCGAGCGTTGCGAACTGTTCCTGGTCGAGGGCGAATCCGCAGGTGGAACCGCCAAACAAGGCCGTGACCGCCGCTTCCAAGCCATCCTTCCGCTGAAGGGAAAAATTCTCAATGTCGAGAAGGCCCGCTACGACAAGATGCTCGGCCACGAAGAAATTCGCGCCATGATCACGGCGCTTGGCACCGGCATTGGCAAAGATGACTTCGACACGGCGAAGCTGCGCTACGGGAAAATCATTCTGATGACCGACGCCGACGTGGACGGCAGCCACATCCGCACGCTGCTGCTGACGTTCTTCTTCCGCCACATGCAGGAGCTGATCAAGCGCAACAATGTCTATATCGCGCAGCCGCCGCTGTACTCCATCAAGAAAGGCAAGTCGCAGCAGTACATCAAGGACGACCGCGAGTACGTGAAGGTTCTGGTCAAGCGCGCCGCGGAAGGGTTGGTGGTCCGCTACGGTGACGGCGCGGCCAAGCTCGAAGGCGCGAACCTCTCGCGTTTCATGAACGGGCTTGACGAGTATCTCAAACTATTCGACAAGTTCGATAAACGGTTACGCGATCCGCTGGTCACCGAGCTGCTGCCCAAGCTCGATCTCTCCAAGCGCGGCGACTTTGAAGGCGACAAAAAGACCGCGCCGAAAAAGATTGAGAAGCTGGAAAAAGACCTGAAGAAGCTGCAAAAAGAACGCAACTTCAAGAGTGTGGAAGCTCGCTTCGACGAAGAACATAGCCTGTGGGAAGTCAGCTTCGTCAATTCCCAGGGCGCTGAGCATGTCATCAACTGGGAGCTGGCTTCGGCTCCCGAGTGCCGCCAGTTGATTTCGAAGTACAAACAGATTGGTCCGTATCTGGAGCCGCCGTTTGTGATCGAGACCGTCGCCAAAGCCGCTCCCGCGGCCTCTGGCGTAGAGGAAGAGAACGAAGCTGAATCGGCCGATCTCGACAAAACGAAAAAACCTGCGAAGCCCGCGGCCAGGAAGAAATCCGCCGAGCCCGAACTGGTGGAGAAAGCCACAGCCCGCGAACTATTCGAGTACGTGCTCTCGGAAGGACGAAAAGACTACATCGTGCAGCGCTACAAAGGATTGGGCGAAATGACCGCTCCCCAGCTCTGGGAAACCACCATGGATCCGGAACGCCGCACCTTGCTTTCGGTGAGGCTCGAGGACATCGCGGCCTGCGAAACCATCTTTACGACGCTCATGGGCGAGGATGTCGAAGCCCGCCGCAAGTTCATCGAAGACAATGCGCTGGATGTCAAGAACCTGGATATCTAATCTGCCCGTGTAGGGCCAGGGCTTGCCCCGGCCGGGCTTAGCGCAGTTAGGGGGCACCTTTCCGTGGCGCGGGCACTCCGGTTCGCGCTGGGGGCAAGGCGTCTTGTAAGCCTAATCGCCCACGTGGGGACAGCCGCCCTCGGCTGTCCGGCGGAGCATGGCTCCCCTTGTGCAGAGAACCTTTGGCATTCGTCGGGGTAAAACCATCCCCGGAGCACCCGCCTGGATGCCTTACAGCACCAGCACTTCTGCCCCTTTAACCTTCAACGCCTTATCAAACGTCACCAGCTTCAATCCCGTTGTTGAGGCAAACGCCAGAAGATAGGCATCCGCCCACACCTTGGGAGAACGGCTCACCAGCCGCGAACGCGCGCGGAACTCTCTTTCCAATTCCTCCGGCTCGTGAAGATACGACACGCGCGGATCGGCCCAAACCTGGTCCCACAAGCTCCAGGCTTCGGCCATGGTTTTTACATCCTTCTGCATGATGGACTCGGTCGTGACCAGCCGCAGGACCGTAATCTGCGTGAAGCGGCAAAAGAAGAACTGCTCTTCCTCTGCCCGCTCAAACCATTCTCTGGCTCTTTCGGAATGAATGTGCCGGCTCCAGAGCAGAGCCAGCCACACGTTGGCATCAAGGAAATTCAACGTGTTCATAGATATGCTCGTTGCCCAGGTCTATCTTAGGGCCCTCGGAAACAATGAGCGGAAATTTCACCCGCCGGCGGCGAGGTCGTTGCCCCTCGACGAGGACGCTGCGCACTCCGGCCAACACCAGCTCGCGGACCGAGCTGCCTTTGGCCACTGCCTGCTCCTTAAGCTTGCGATAGAGCGGCGACGGAATATCTACCGTGGTGCGCACTGACTCCGGCTTCATAAGAAGATTATATACCCATGCCATAGATATGGCACCCCCAAATTTAGCCCAGCATGAGGTGCATCTCGCCGCGATGGACCGGATATCTCGACCAAAATAATTCCTGCAAGCCGGATATTTCCTTGCGTTCTCCCTCTAACAGCGCGGGAACAAATTTCCCGCCGCGAAGGTCTATGTCCGAGGGGAGGGAACGCCATGGCCTGGAAATGGGAAGAGCTCGCACGCAAGAGCGGCAAATGGCTTGCGCCATGCGGTCTGATGGTGGCGTGTCTGGCTGCGCTCTATCTCGGCATGGTCGCGCCCGGCCGGCCCGGTGGGATTGCTTCGCAAACGGCCAATGGTTTGGCCGCGGTTGCCTACGACTCGGACGCTCGGTCGCAGTCCTCCTCGTTCTTCAGCTTCCGGCGAAGCCAAGCGACGCCTGGTGTTGAGCAGGCGTCGACGATGGCCTACAACGCCGCTCCGTCTCCGGTCCCTGACAATTCCGCCGACCGTAAGCTGGTGCGCACCGCTGAGCTGGATCTGGTGGTGCAGCATCCCGCAGACTCCGCCGAAAAGATCCGCGCTCTCGCCGAGCGCCTGGACGGATATCTCGAAACGTCGCAAGTAAGCGGCGACCCCGATGCTCCTAGCGCTTCGCTCACCATTCGCGTTCCGGCCTCGCGCTTTGTAGAGGCTCGCGCGGAAATCCGCAAGCTTGGCCTGCGCGTCGTGGACGAAAAGGTTGAAGCGCAGGATGTCACCAGACAATACGTGGACGAGGAAGCGCGTCTGCGGAACCTGCGCGCGCAGGAAGCGCAATATCTGGGAATTCTGAAGCATGCTTCTACCGTTTCCGACACGCTCGAAGTCAGTGAAAAGCTGAACGAGGTGCGCGGCCAGATCGAGCAACAGCAGGCGGCGTTCGACGCGCTCGCAAAGCAGACGGAAACAGTTGCGATTACGGTGTCATTGCGAGCCGACGCCGACGCGCAGGTATTCGGCCTGCATTGGCGTCCACTGTACCAGTTGAAAATGGCGGCACGCGAAGGTCTCGAGGGATTTGGCAACTATATCGCTGCCATGACCTCGCTCGCATTCCTCTTGCCAACGATCTTGTTGTGGCTGATCACAATCGTGATTGGCGCCGCCGTCGCCTGGCGAATTCTGCGCTGGGGGTGGCGAGTCTTGTTTGCGTTTCCAAAGTCAGCCGTCATCAAAAAGGAGGCCAACTAATGTCCGCACTTCATCCTCAGCAGTCACGTCGGCGCAAGGGCTCTTTCTGGCTTACCGTTCCAGCTCTCTTGCTCGCCGCTTTCGCGGGCAAGACGTTTTCTCCCGATGCCGAGGCTGCGCCCAACCCCGGCCAGTCTCCCGGTTCTCTCGAGATCATCGGCAAGGGCGGCGCCATAGCCGGTATTTGCCCGCTGAAGCACACTGACGTTCGCGGCGCGATCAGCGGCTTTGTGGCGCGCCTTACGGTCACCCAGACGTTCGAAAATCCCGCCGAGCAGAACATCGAGGCCGTCTATACCTTCCCGCTGCCCGACAACGCGGCCGTGGATGACATGACCATCCAGATCGGCGACCGTACCGTCCGTGGCCTGATTAAGAAGCGTGAAGAGGCCCGCGCCATCTACGAAAAAGCCAAGGCGACCGGCCACGTTGCCGCATTGCTGGATCAGGAACGCCCCAACATTTTCACGCAGTCAGTCGCCAACATCCTGCCCGGCGAGCAGGTCACCGTGACCATCAGCTACTTGCAAACTCTGGAGTATGAGGAGGGTGCGTACACGTTTGTCTTTCCCATGGTGGTCGGGCCACGCTACATTCCGGGCGATGCGACGGGCAAGCAGGCCGGAGGCTGGGCTCCCGATACCAATCAAGTGCCCGACGCCTCGCGCATCACGCCGCCGGTGACCCCCAAAGGAACGCGGGCCGGGCACGACATTTCGCTCGAGTTGGCGATTGATGCCGGCGTACCCATTCAAGAGTTGCATTCCACCCTGCATGAAGTTGACGTGCAGCGCGAAGGCGCAAACCGCGCCACGGTGAAACTGCGTGACCAAGCCACCATCCCCAACAAGGATTTCATTCTGAAGTATGAGGTTGCGGGAGAAAAAATTGAAGACGCAGTTTTGTCACAAGCCGCGCCGGCAGGTTCAAAGCTAGGGCCAGGCGGATACTTCACACTGATATTGCAGCCGCCAGCGCAGGTTGCCGCGGCCGATGCAACGCCGAAAGAACTGGTGTTTGTGCTCGACACGTCGGGTTCGATGTGGGGTTTTCCGCTGGAGAAGGGGAAGGCACTGATCAGCCGTGCGCTCGATGAACTCAATCCGGGCGACACCTTCAACCTCATCACCTTCTCCGGAGATACGCAGGTTTTGTTTCCCGAGCCGGTTTATCCGACCGCGGAGAATATTCGAACGGCAAAGAATTTTCTTAACGGCCGCAACGGCGGGGGTGGCACCGAGATGATGAAGGCCATCCGCGCCTCGCTTGATCCGTCCGACGACCAGGAGCACATCCGCGTGGTCTGCTTTGTGACCGACGGTTATGTCGGCAACGACATGGAAATTATTGGCGAAATTCAAAAGCATCCTAATGCGCGCGTATTTTCCTTCGGCATTGGAAACGCGGTGAACCGGTTCCTGATCGAGGGTATGGCAAAAGCCGGGCGCGGTGATTCGGAGATTGTCAGCCTGAGCGACAAAGCGAGTGCGGCGGCAGATCGTCTGTACGAGCGCCTGCGCTCGCCGTTGTTGACCGATATTTCCATTGACTGGGGTGGTCTGCCGGTGACGGATGTCTATCCAAAGCGTCTGCCCGACTTGTTCAGCGGCAAACCACTGGTGATCACGGGGCGCTATACAGCAGCGGGCAGCGGAAAAATCCAACTGCGCGGCCACCAGGCCGGACAAGACATAGTCCGCGAGATCCCCGTCACGCTCACCGCACACAGCGCGGAGCGAAACCCGCTGCCGAGTTTTTGGGCGCGGCGCAAAATCGACGATCTAATGGCGCAAGACTGGTCCGGCATCCAGGGCGGCAGTATGAAACCTGAGCTGCAGAACGAAATCACGCAGCTTGGCCTCGACTATCGTCTGATGACGCAGTTTACCTCGTTCGTGGCGGTCGAAGAAAAGGTAGTCACAAAAGACGGCCAACCGCAGCGGATCGACGTCCCGGTGGAAATGCCGGAGGGAGTTAGCTACGAAGGAGTATTCGGCGAGCAAAGACAAACTGGACAGGCTGTCCAAATGTCAGCTTTTGCCAAGTTGCAATCGGCTCCTGCGATGTCTATGAGAGCTGGTTCGGGCTTTGCAGGAAGCATCGTTGGCGGCGTCCCGATTGCTCCGCCGATGGCAAGGCAGACCGTACAGGTTGAGACCAGTGCGAAGCCGGTGGTTCGGGAGAAAAAACCGACTGGCGAACGGGCGGTACTCGAATCCAAACTGCATCCTGCCTTGCTCAAGGCCTTCGATTGCTGGAAAAATTCGGACGCGCCGTGCAAGGCGGTGCAGGCAGGCAAAGTGCAAATCCAGATATTCCTGGTGGGGACTCCGGCGGCGGTGTTGGAGCAGCTTAAGGCCCTGGGGTTTGAGATCGGATCGAAGCCGGCGTCAGGCAAAGTGTTGCTCGGCACTCTGCCCTTGGATAAGCTTCCGTGCTTTGGCAAAGATGCCGCAAGTGAAGTTCGTGTCACTGCTAGGGTAATGACGATTGGCCGATGCGTATCAGGGCTTGACCGGAAGGGATACTCTGATACGCATCCTTTGTTACCACCGGTTACTTTCGGGTCGCCTCCCGCGGCTTTCCTTGTCCGCAAGCTCTGATTGGTCACGCGTTCTATAGTTAACGCGGGAAACTGCCACCTCTATCACTCGCGCAAAAGGAACCAAGGAGACCACCATGAGGAAACTGTCGCTCTTGATCACCGCCATTTGCCTGGTAGCGGTAGCGCCGGCACAAACCAAGCCGTCGACCGCGCCGACGCTCACCATTTATAACCAGAACTTCTTCGTCGCCCGAGAGTACTTACCGCTCGATCTGAATGCGGGGGAGAACCACGTTGACTACGCGGGCGTTGCCGCGCACCTGGAGCCGGATTCCGTCATTCTGCGCGATCCCGCCGGACGTTCGCTACAGATTCTCGAGCAGAACTATCGCAACGATCCCATCTCACAGGAACTGCTGCTGTCGTTCTACGAAGGCAAAGAAATTGATTTCTCCGTTGGCCGAACCGCCGAGGGAAAAGACGTCACCGTGCGCGGCAAAATCATTCGCAGCGGATACATTCCCAGCACTTACTATGCGCAAAACTACCAGCAGCCCGCGTCCACGCAGCCGATCATCGAAGTGAATGGCGTCCTGCGCTTCGGATTGCCCGGCCAGCCGCTGTTTCCCTCGCTGAGCAGCGATTCCATTCTGGAGCCGACGCTGAGCTGGTTGTTGCAAACGCCCGCTCCCGGCAAATTCGATGCCGAGGTTTCCTACGTGAGCAGCGGCATGAGCTGGGAAGCCGATTACAACCTGGTGGTCTCTGACCAGGCAAATGTCAAAGCGAATTCAGCGGAGAAGACCGACATCCTCGATATGATCGGCTGGATCACCATGCACAACCAGAGTGGCAAGACTTTTGAGAATGCGCGCATCAAGCTGCTGGCTGGCGACGTGAGCAAGATCCAAGCCAACACCGTGGGAAGCCGGGTCTATGCCGCCGCAAAAATGGCGATGGATGAAGCTGCCGTTGCGCCCGTGGTGCGCGAAAAGTCCTTCGACGAATTTCATCTCTATACGCTGCAACGGCCCGCCACCCTTCACGACGAGGAAACCAAGCAGGTGGAGTTCGTCCGCGCGACTGACATCCACGCGCAGCGTTTGTACGTCTATGACGGCGCCGATACCGGAGCAGTACGGTTACTACAACCCGGAGCAGATCCGCCAGGACCAGAATTACGGTACCGCTTCCAATCCCAAAGTCTGGGTGATGGAGGAGTTCAAGAACGCGGAGGCGAATCACATGGGCATGGCGCTGCCCAAAGGCAAGCTGCGCTTTTACCGCCGCGATACCGACGGCCATCTCGAATTCATTGGCGAGAACACGATTGATCACACCCCCAAGGATGAAACTATCCGCATCTACACCGGTAACGCCTTCGACGTGGTCGGCGAACGAAAGCGCACCACCTACCATGTGGACGCGAGCCAGCATTGGATGGAGGAGTCATTCGAGATTCACGTGCGCAATCACAAGAAGGAAGCAGTGAATGTTCGCGTGGTCGAACACCTCTATCGCTGGACGAACTGGAAATTGACAGAGCAATCGCAGGAGTCGCATAAGAAAGACGCGCAGACCGTCGAATTCCCCGTCACCATCGCGCCCGATGGCGAGCAAGTGATCGCCTACACAGTGCATTACTCGTGGTAGGTGAATAACGTTAATGGCGAGGAAAAGCGGAGCTGCAGGGCGCAGATGCGAACCGACAAGCAGCGAATCTACGCAGTTTCGATTTGCTCGCGCTTCGCTGGGTACTGGACCCGGCGATAGACGCGGTCAAATGCGATCCAGAGTGCGGCGAGCAGAATGAAGAGCAGCGCGCTTCCCTCCGGGCCGGCCGATCCTCCAGTGAGCCAGGCTGGCCCGTGCAGCGAAGTTTTCAGCAGGTGGCCGGGAGCGACCGTCCCGCTGTCCGGGACCGAGTAGAAATAGCTTTCTCCCCAATCCCAAGCGGCATGAAAGCCAACCGCAAACCAAAGATTGCCGGTGCGGCGCAGGGTCAAACAGAAAAATAATCCAATGAGGCCAGCTCCCGCCAGGCCGGCCATGGTTTCTCCTGGATTGTCCCGGTGGATGATGGCAAAAACGGTCGAAGAGAGCGAGAGCTGCGGGCCAGAATCCGATGCCCTGGGTCAACGTGAAAAGCGTGTAGCCCCGCAGATAAAATTCTTCAGCTAGGCCAACAATCAGGAAGTAGAAGCCCCAGAAGGCGGCAAATCTCAGCATCCGCGTCCGCCGTGCAGGCTAAGCTCCCAAATTCGAAGAACACCCAGACCGCGCATGATCAGGATCAACAATTGACGGCACCGAACCCCCAAGCTCCGCCCACCCAAAACAATTTTCCGAATGCGGATGGCCGGGCAGTCCGATAGTCGCCAAAGCGCCGGCCTTCGAGCGGCGCAAAGATCAATGCGGGCAGAATTGCCGCCAGCAGCAAAACGCACTCGGCCATCAAATCTGGTCCAGAGATAAAGAACGCCTGCCTGATCGGCATAGTAAAGAAGTGCCGCGAGCACCAGGTAGAGAACTTCCCGAATTCCGAAGTACGCCAGCAGCGCCAGCCCAGCGCACTCCTTCGGGACCCAGAAAAAATATTTCGGGCAAAGTCCGGATAAGCGGACGCAATGACCCCGTAAGCGCGCGCCGGACGGGATCGGGAGCCGGAGCGAAGGGTGCGTTTTTCTGTGGTTCATCCATGGCGCGGTTTCCGGAATGGTCCCGGACATGGTAAAACACTGCCTTCGCCTCATGGGCCGATTTTTTACCCGAGAACGCTTTGGACAGCCCCAGGTTTTGGCCGGGAGCCTGCTGCTTATTTTTCTGGTGCAGTGCCTGTGGCTGGCCGGGCGGGGATTTTCGCATGCCGGCGCAAGCGAATCGAGATGTTTCGCATTGCACAAGGCCTGCGGCAATGGCATAGGCAGGGTATTGCCGGCGCTCCTTTCTGCGCACTGACGGGACCGTCCGATCAAATTGTCTCCTCGCAGCTCGGCAATAGCGGGAGCTACGATTCCTACCACTCGCCGCTGTGGTATCTCACGGCCTCGGCCCCCCTTTTGCTCTGGCCATGGCCCTTGCAACCGGACTCAATCTTTTACTGGGGATGGCTGGCGCGGGCGCCCTTATCTGATGTTCAGCCTGCTTCTGGGCGCGTCGCTGTGGTATGTGTCGCGGAGGCTCTACGGCAACATGGGCGGCTACATCGCGCTTGTGCTGTATTGCTTTTCTCCGGGCATTCATGCGCGCCAGCGCGTTGTGGTTCGCCGAGCCGGAAACCGGCGCGGCCTGGGGCGCCTTCGGAGCCGTCTTTACCGCGATCGCGGTCGCGCACACCTTGTATGCTCCGCGCGAAGTAGTTCTGTGGAACTGGCGGCGCATCGTATTGCTGGGCATTTCGCTCGCCCTGGCCGTCGGCTCGCAGTTTTCCCTGATCATCGTTGTACCCATGGCGGTGGCGTTCATGTTGTATTTGGCGCCGGAGCGGTGGCGTGCGGCCGTCGCCATTTGGGCGGCGGCCTGTGCAGTGGCTGCACTGCTTCTGTTCGCTGCCTATTCGTTTCATCCCAGCGCATTCTGGCAAGGGAATGCGTCAGGCCAACTTCTTTGGCCTCAGCTGGCGGGCATTTGCCATGCGCGGGGCTTATCAGCAAGTGCTGTCGCAGTTGTCGCAGAGTAGTCCGGCGCTGATGATTGCGTTGCCGGCCGCGCTGATCGCCTACCTGATGTGGCCGAGGGCGCGCTATTTCGGAAACCATGCTCCCCTGATGGTCGCGGTTGTATTTCTTTTTCTGGCAATTGCCACGCCGCACTACCCCGGGCTCGGCTTTCAATTCCTAGCAGTGCCGTTCCTGTTCGTATTTGTCGCCGGGGTGAGCGCCGATTTGCTGGAGACGCAGCACCGCAACCTGGTGCTGGCGTGCCTTTGGGGACTACTCGTCGCGCAAGCGATCTGGAACGTCTGGGAGCTGGCAAGGATTGCCTAGCTGGCCGAAGAAAGATCCAGCTGGCCAAACAACTCACCGCTGTCCCGCCGGGCTCTAACCTATTCAGGAGAGGGAGAAAGAGACGCTCCATGGCGGGTGAACAGGAGTATGATTTTGGTGTGAGGCGGCTGATTCCAGCGTTGGTGGCGGCTTTTGCCCTTTTTGGGTTCAGTGCACCCATGGCGAAGGCGCAGAATCGTGGTGTACCGACCTCAGTCACATCAACTGGCTCTGGCAGTCACTTCGACCGCCTCCCCGGCGTTCCAGCCAGTGTCACTTCGAACGGGCCGCGCGGGAACCTATTGCATCCGCATCCGCCGAACTGCTGCATCAATCCTTTGTTTCCGCTAAATCCAAATCCTCCGCATGGAGGACAGCGCCATCCTCACCGTCCATTAGGCGGTGCGGTTTATGCGGTGCCTTATCCCGTGTATTTCACACAGCCCTATGTGGACGACTCGGCTGTGGCTGATTCAGGGGAAGAGCAGTCCTCTGGGCCCGCCGATTATGCTCCGGGACCAACTATTTTTGACCGCCGCGGCTCAACCGAGTCGAGTTTCTCGGCGGAAGCAGCCTACGCCGAGCGTTCGCGGCAATCCGATCGCGAAGCAGAGCCTGCGCCGGAACCGGCCGACACTTCAGTCGAGACTGTGCCCATCCCCGAACAGCCGCGGACCGTCCTGGTGTTCAAAGACGGCCATCAGTTGGAAGTGCAAAATTACGCCATCGTTGGCAACATGCTTTATGACATGACGCCCGACCGCCGCAACAAGATTGCCGTGGCCGACCTGGATCTCACTGCGACCACCAAGGCAAACGATGACCGTGGCATCGATTTCCAACTACCGGTTCGGCCCGCGACAAACTAAGTCAGGTTTACTTGTTATGGTCAAGTTCGTCACGACCGCGCTGACCGTCACGATCATCTTCCTGGAGCTGGTGCAGGCCCAAGTGCGTGGATCCATTGCCGGCTCTCCGGTGCGGGGCGGTTCGTTTGCCGGAGCTTCAATCTCAACCGGCGGAGCTCATGACTCATTCCGTGGGCGATCGGCAATGCGCCGCTTTTATCCTCCCTTTGTGCTTGGTGATCCCTTCTACTACGCCGACTACGGCTCACAGCCGGTTGTAAGCGGGACCCCACCACAAATCGTCGTTGTGCAGGTGCCGATGTCTGCCGCAGCGGAGGTTCCACAGGAAACGAGAGCGGAGCCGCTGCTCATTGAGTTGCAGGGCGACCGTTATGTGCGGGTCGGTGAAACGCAACCGAACGCTAAGCCTGCAGCCCAGTCAGACAATATCCAGCGTCGCGCCGCAAAGCCCAAGGAAACGGTCGGTCGTAGACAAAGCCCGCAGCCTCCAGTGCCGGATCTGCAGCCCGTTGCGCTGATCTACCGAGACGGGCACCGGGAACAAATCCGCGATTACACGATTGCCGGTGGCATGCTCTATGCCAGCGGAAACTATTGGACGGATGGATATTGGACCAAGAAAATCCAACTCAGCGCGCTGGATCTGCCCGCGACGCAACAAGCCAGCCATGCGAATGGCGTAGAGTTCCTGCTGCCCAATTCGCCGAATGACGTCGTCATCCGTCCGTAAGCCATCGCAGCTCACTGGTCTGTTTTGTCTAAGTCACGGTGCCGGTGTGGCTGTGGCCGGCGGCGTGTCCGGCTGCTTCACAAACTCGAAGCTGCACGGGCGGCCTAAAACGCCGGCGCCTTCGTTCCTCGTCCCGGCGCCTTTGGTCTCGTCGAAGTGGGCCTTGATGTCGTAGCCATAATTGTTGCCCTTCATGGCGAAAATTCCATGGGCGTGACTAGTCTGAGGCCGCGTCCTTCATTAGGGTACAGCGCGTCCCTGAACGCTCTTTCTCAGCAGTCCCACTCCCAACATGAAAAGCCCGAGCGCCAGAACCACCGCGCCCGCGTATGCCAAGTAAATAAGCCCGTTGGGTTGCGTCGCGTAAGGCGAGACCACCGACAAAAAATATGCCACCGGCAACAAGATCGCCGCACATGGCGCCGACACTCGCACAAAATTTTTCCATCCGTCGGACAAGCGGGCCTCGTCGACATACCGGAGCACTACCAACGAAAGCACGAGCAACACACCGGCGTGCGCATGGCCTGCGCGGAACAAATTCTGCCGCAGAGGATTCGCCATGTATCCGGAATTCGGGTTGAGTAAGAACATCAACAGCGAAGCTCCTCCGTACACCACGGAAGGAAAAACCACTAGCAGAATGCCGGCGAGGCGGCGCGATTCAGCGGTCAGCATACATCGAATCTCCCAAACGGCGATTGACGTCAGAAGCCGAGAATTATACGCGTAAGGACAGCGAAATCAGATAAAAGCGAGCCCCAAAATTGGTCCGCTTATGGTACAATGAAAGGCAAACAACTAGATAATAACCTTATTAACATCAATGGTTTACGGGCTTGCTCCGGCTGTAGTTCCGAGTGCGGCCGATCTCCATTTCTGAGACTCAAATCATGCCTGACGATCCCCAGAATCCTGAACTCCCCTTGACCCCTCCTCCCGGCGATGGCGGCCCCGGCGCGCCAACATTCAGCCGGTCAACATTGAAGAGGAGATGCGCCGTTCGTATCTCGACTATTCCATGTCGGTGATCATCGGCCGCGCGCTGCCCGACGTGCGCGACGGACTCAAGCCCGTGCATCGCCGCATTCTCTACGCCATGCAAGACATGGGTCTGCTGCACAACCGCAAGTATATGAAGTGCGCCAGAGTGGTGGGAGAGTGGCTGGAAGAAGTATCATCCGCACGGGGACGCGCGCTGTACGACTCGTTGGTCCGCATGGCGCAGCCTTTTTCGTCTGCGCTACCCGCTGATGGATGGGCAGGGAAATTTTGGTTCGGTGGATGGCGATCCCCCCGCGGCCTATCGGTACACCGAATGCCGCATGACGCGCATCGCCGAGGAGATGCTGGCCGACATCGATAAAGACACGGTGGACTTCATCCCCAATTTTGACGAGCTCAACCTCCGAGCCTACCGTTCTGCCCACCCGCATTCCGAATCTGCTGATCAATGGCTCGAACGGCATCGCCGTCGGCATGGCGACCAACATTCCGCCGCACAATCTGACCGAAATCGTGGACGCCACCATCCTGCTGATGAACAACCCGCCACGCAGCTGCCGGAGATTCTGAAAATCGTGCAAGGGCCCCGACTTTCCCACCGCCGGCATCATCCACGGCAAGAGCCGGAATCCTCGAAGCCTACAAAACCGGCCGCGGCCGTTTCATGATGCGCGCCCGCGCCGCCATTGAGAATTTCACCAAAGACCGCCAGGCGATCATCGTCACCGAGATTCCTTATCAGGTAAACAAGGCGCGCCTGATCGAGCGCATCGCGCAACTGGTCAACGACAAAGTCGTCGACGACATTTCCGACATCCGCGACGAGAGCGACCGCGACGGCATGCGCATCGTGGTCGAACTCAAGCGCGGCACCGAACCGCAGATCGTGCTCAACCAGCTCTTCAAGCACACCTCCATGCAGGAAGGCTTCAGCATGATTTTCCTGGCGGTGGCCAATGGACAGCCCAAGGAAATGGGGCTGATCCAGGCCATCCAGCATTTCATTGATCATCGCGTGGATGTGGTCCGCCGCCGCACCGCCTATCCTGCTCGCCAAAGCCAAAGACCGCGAGCATATTCTCGAAGGCTATCTGACTGCGCTCGATCATCTCGACAACGTCATCACCATCATCCGCGCCAGCGCCAACCGCGCCGAAGCGCGCGAGAATTTGGTCGCGTATTTTGCCGGCAAGAAAATTGACATCAACACCACCGGCCGCGCCCCCAAACTCGATCCGGAGAAGCCTTTCACCGCGATTCAGGCCGAAGCCATTCTCGAACTGCAATTGCACCGCCTGACGCGAGCTCTCCATTGATGAAATCACCAAAGAGCTGGGCGTCACCCGCGAAAACATTGCCGAGTACGAATCCATTCTCGGCTCGGAGAAAAAACTCCGTGGCGTCATCATCAAAGAGCTGGAAGAAGATCAAAAAGCTCTACGGCGACGAACGCCGCACCGTCATCGAAGACGAAGCCGCCGAAATTCATCTCGAAGACCTCATCGCCGACGAGCAGGTCGCCGTCACCGTAAGCCACGGCGGCTACATGAAGCGCACCCCAATTTCGACGTACAGGATGCAGCGGCGCGGCGGCACCGGCCGCACCGGCATGAAGACGCGTGACGAGGATTTCGTCGAGCATCTTTTCATCGCCTCCACCCACGCCTACATTCTGATTTTCACCAACACCGGGCGCGTCTATTGGCTCAAGGTGTATGAGATTCCCGACGTCAGCGCTGCCGGCAAGGGCAAGCACGTGGGCAATCTCGTGGGCCTGCAGCCCGGCGAAACCGTGCGCACCATGCTCGCGGTGCGCAATCTCGAGGAAGACTCCAAATACATTTTCTTTGCTACGCGCAACGGTCTGGTCAAAAAGACTGAGCTTAAGGATTTTTCCCACGTGCGCTCGAACGGCATCTTCGCCATCAGCATTGAGCAAGGCGATGAACTGGTCGCAGCGCGTATCACCGACGGCCAGCAAATCATTTTTCTGGCTACGCACGAAGGCCAAGCCATCCGCTTCGACGAAGAAGGGGTGCGGCCCATGGGCCGCCAGGCTTACGGAGTCTTCGGCATCCGCATGGAAAAGGGCGACTATCTCGTCGGCATGGCGACCACCCCGAAAGCGGCGCCAGGCCATCCGCGCCCGCGAAAAGCAAAGAAGAATCGGCATGCGAGCGGCGAAGTCGTTGATGTAGGCAAGCAAGGCTCGCTCATTCTCTCGGTCACCGAAGGCGGATACGGCAAGCGCACTCCCGCCGAGGAATACCGCCTGCAGGGCCGCGGCGGCTCCGGCGTCATCAACGTGAAGACCACCGAACGCAATGGCAAAGTGGTGGGCATCGCGCAGGTGATGGAAGACTCCGAAGTGATGCTCATCAGCCACTACGGCAAGATCATCCGCATGGATTCGAAGACCATCCGCGAATCCGGACGAGCCGCGCAGGGTGTCCGCTTGCTGAACCTGGAACCAGGAGACCGCGTCGCCGCCGCTGTCGTGCTCGCACCCGAAGAAGAGCCGGGCAATGGCAACGGAGGCCCGCTGATTCAGTAGCGAGCTGGCGCCTTTCAGCAACTGCCATTACAACCTGTCACCCGAAGCCCGTCTCCTGGGCGAGGAATCTGCTTGAGCCTGAAAATGGCAGATTCCCTCGCCGCCAGCGGCAACAATCCCTTTTTGCTCGGGAAGCAGATTGGCGGACCGACTATTTCCTGGCCTTATTGGAAAGGAGCGGCAAGCCGCTAGAAACTAGTACCCACAGTGAAGCGGAAAGTTCTGAGCGGTTCGCGGAGCAGGAAATTGGGTGAATACGTGGCCACCGCCTGCTGGAAGGTGTAGTCGCCGGCCGCTCCCGGAGGGAAACATATTGCGGGTGATGGGAACGGTGCCGCTGCTGGTCGTGTCCAAACGAAGAGGGTTGTATGCCCAATAAATGCGGAAAGGGGCGTTCACGATGGGCAACATGACCTGCAGTTGCAGGCCGGTGGACATGCGCGGATGCCAGTTCGTACCGGGAGACAAGCTGAAGCGTCTCCGGAGAACTTCTCGAAAATACTCTTGCTGGGATCGCAATTGAATGCAGCATCCAGAGCCGGACAGCCAAACGGGGTGGAATTCAGAATACTGAACTGCTGCGGCGTAATTTTCAGCTGCGATTGCCGGATAACGGGATCGAGCCCGCATCCACGAACGGCGCCAGCACAACCGGTCCGGCGATGGTGATGTGGTATTCGAACTGCGCCGACCAGACTGGCATCCCCGCCCGGGAAGACAATCTGCGCGATGGGAATGGGAATCGTGTAGTTGCCGAGCAGAGGATTGCTGGGATCCTTGGGAACTGGCGTGCCATCGGGATTCTGCAGCGTGATGGACCCTTGTTGGGCAGATAGGCAATGGGCGAAATCGAGCGGATGTCGAAGCCGCGAATGTCGTATTCTCCGCCCATGTAATTGCGCTCAAACGGCGGCGCCACCACCCCTCCATAGCCGGTCAGGAAAGAACCCTGAAAGTTAAAAGCGAGCGAATTGCGCCCCTTCTGCATCGGGATGAAGTGGGTATATTGAAAGATGGGACGGATGGATCGTACCGTGCCTCCCAGGCCCGCAATCTCGGCGTCGAGAGTGAGTCGCGTGCCGTGAGTGAGCATTGAACTGGTTATCCACGGTATTGAAAGAGAACTGAGGAATAATCTTGCTGGTCATAATGCCGTTGAGAGAGTTCGGCCCGCTGATGCCCTCATATTCCAAGATATTGAAACAGATTCTGCGAGGCCTGGCTGAGCGTGACCAGAGAGGAAATGTCGAAGCGAATAGGAGAGGCCGACCCGTTTGAATCCAGCTGGTGCAAGGCATGGCTCAGGGAAATCGAAAAGCCCTTGCTCGATTGCGTGTAGTTCTGCAGGTTCTGCAGCTCGGACTGCGGCACGTTGATCTGGATTCCGGTAAGCAGCGCCTGCTCCCGCGCCTGGTTGTAATTGTACTTGGTGCTGAAAACCGTGAAACCCGCCTGCAAGGATCGCGGTCAAATAGGTAAGGCTCGGTAAAGCCAAAGGTGATGCTGCGCTCCAGGTTCCCAATGTTGGCGTGCACGCTGAACGTCTCGCCGCGGCCCATCAGATTATTGGTGCTGTAGCTGAACCCGATGAAAGCTCCAGCCAGGCCGCTGACTCCGCCGGTCAAGCTGATGCGTTCTTACCTTTTTCCTTCAGCTTGAGGGTCAGGTCCACCGTGCCCTCTTTTTCGTTCAGATGGCGCTCGGTGAGATCGGGGTCGTCGGGCTTCAGATGGTCAAAATAGCCCAGCTGATTCAGCCGCAGCAGGCTGAGCTTCCACAAGCGGTCGTTGTAGACCTGGCCTTCCTGCAAGCACGATCTCACGGCGGATCACTTTGTCGCGGGTGGTGGTATTGCCGGTGAATTCGATGCGCCGCACAAAGAACTGTTTGCCTTCGTCCACGTCAATATCGAGGAAGACCAGCTTTTTGTCTTCATCGAAAGATGGGTTCGGGAACCGAAGTGAAGTTGATGTAGCCCATGCGTTCCGTAGGCGTCGCAAGTTCTTCAGTCCTTTGCGCGATCTTGGAGCGGTCGAAGATGTCGCCGTCCTTGATGGGAAACTGAGCCCGCAGCGCTTTGACGTTGTTGATGGCCTTGTTGTTCTTGAAGGTGATTCCGCCCAGGCGGTACTTGTCGCCTTCCTCAATCGGGATGGTGATGTCCACCGCCTTGCCCGCCCCCGACTGAATCAGAGGAATATGAAATCCCTTATGTCCGGTGTCGTGGATTTCGGTCTTCGGGTCGTCCACCACGACCTTGAAGTAGCCGCGATTCTGGTAGGCTTCGCGCACCAGTTCCATGTCATCATCGAGCTTGCTGGCATCGTAAGTCTTGGCGAACAGGTTCTCCAGAAAAATGGAATGGGGAACTCCGATGGGCCGCGAGAACTTCATGGAGCTGCGCAGGATGCGGCTCTTCACATTCTTATTGCCCTGGAAGATAATCTTGCCGACCTTGACCTTGGGGCCTTCTTTGATCACGAAGGTGACGTTCACCGCCGCCGGGGGAACTGGCTTGATTTCGGGCGTTACGGTGGCGAATTGCCGGCCGTGCTCGGCCAGCAAGTCCTTGATCACGACCGCCGCCCTCTTCACTTTCGTGGGATCGTATTGGCTTTCCGGGATAAGAGGTAACTTTGGCTTCTTTGAAGCGGTCGAGCACATCGCTTTTCGAGACCGCATTCAGTCCGACATAGTCGATCTCGCGGATGGTCGGCCGCTCTTTGACATAAATGTGGATGATCCAGCCCTTGGGCGTTTCCTCGCGCTCAAACCGGATATCTTCAAAATAGTTGGTATTCCACAAGGAGTTGAAATCGCGCTCCAGGGCGCCTTCATCGTAGACGTCGCCCGGCGTGGGTATAAATACGGGCCTTGATGGTTTCGGCGGGAATGCGGCGATTGCCGTGAATCTCAATGTTGGCGATCACGTTCTGCTGGCCCATGCTGGTGAGGCAAAGCAGAAAGAGAGCCAGCCCCAAGACAAGACAGAGAGCGCTTCCGTGCCCGCCAAGCCAATGCAAATGAAGGAGATGGGACTGGCGCGCAAGCCCGGCAAGCGTGGCTCGACGGCAGTTGCCCCTGGCTAATGCAGGGCCATCGTGATGAACGCGGAGAATCGCTACTACCTCGGCCTGTGGGAGTATGGAAAACGGCAATTATACGGTAGAGCGCTGTGGAGCGTCCAAATTGTCACACCCGAATCTCGCCTTCAGAGCCGGGTCAAAAAAGCTCCACTTCAACCAAGACGGAATAAAACGTGGCCGAGTTGCCCAGGTCGGTAAGTTTTTCGGAGGTCAGGACATTAATATTCTTGCGTGCCAGCGAGTGAGCTTGGCCCAGTACAGCCGGGCGGATACCACTCCGGGTTGCACCGTGCCGTCCACTCGAGCCCGCAACTGGATTTCGCCCGCGCTGATTGAATACCCGCACCAGGTCGCCATCCGCGATTCCGCGGGCCACGGCGTCGGCATGGCTGATCTCCAGCAGACCCAATTCCTCCATCTCCTGCGTCACCGGCAGGTTGGAGAAGGTGGAATTGAGGAAGTTGTCGGCCTTACGGGCCAGCATTTCCAGCGGGAAAGCCTTCGCCCTGGGGCTGTGCCGCGACTCGGTTGGCGGCTTGAAATCCGACACCGGATCGAGTCCCTGCGCCTTCAGCGATTCGCTGTAAAGCTCAGCCTTGCCGCTGGGAGTGGCGAAATTGCCCTGGGCGAAGGGAAGAAACGGAACTGGGAACTGAGAACCGGAACTGATATCTGGTTATCAAATCCCAGCCGAACCTGGCCTTCCCGGTCCAGCCGTTCCGCGGTCAATCCCCTTCAGCCAGGGATTCTTCGAAGCCAGCGCAGTGTCGATCATCTGATCCATGGATTCGTGGAAGCATGTGTCGTCGAATCCCATGCGCTCGGCCAGCGCGCGAAATGTCTCCACGTTGGAGCGGCACTCGCCCAGAGGCTCGATGGCCTGGTCGGAGGTTTGCAGGTAGTAATGCCCGTAGCCCGTCTGCAGATCGCTGTGCTCAAAGAAGGTGGTGGCGGGCAGAACGATGTCGGCGTAATCCGTGGTGTCGGTAAGAAACTGTTCATGCACGACGGTGAACAGATCGGGACGCTTGAGGCCGCGCACCACTTCATTGTGATTGGGACAGACCGCCGCCGGATTGGAGTTGTAAACGAACAGCGCCTTGACTGGCGGGTCGTCCAGCGTATTCAGCGCTTTCCCCAATTCCACCATGTTGACCGATGCGCGCCGGACGGCCCAGCGATTTCTCCATCAGATCCGCCCGCTCCAGCGCTTCGCGATTCAATCCATAGGCTCCGCTGGTCGAAAGCTGCAAGCCTCCGCCGATTTCTTTCCACGAGCCCGTAATGCAAGGCAGCATGGTGATGGCGCGAGTTGCCATCCCTCCGCCCTCGGACCGCTGCACGCCATAATTCAGGCGGATCACGGCGGGACGCGTGGTGGCATACTCGCGCGCCAGCTTCACAATGTCGGCGGTGGCAGATACCGGTCCATTGCGCGACCCGCTCGGGCGGATACTCCTGCACTTTTTCTCTGCAGCTGTTCGAAACCCAGCGTGTAGCGGGCAACGTAATCCGCATCGTGCAGGCCTTCGTTGATGATGACATGCATCATGCCCAGCGCCAGCGCCGCATCGGTGCCAGGATTGATCGGCAAGTACCAATCCGCACAAGCCGCGGTGCGCGTGCGGTAGGGATCAATGACTACCAGCTTCGCGCCCTTGCGGCGCGCTTCGACAATAAAAGGCCACAGGTGAACATTGTTGCCGTGAATATTCGACTGCCCAGGCAATGATGTAGCGTGAGTGCGCGAATTGCTCAGGCTCTGTGCCCAGCTTTACCCCGAGAACCGACTTCAGCCCCGCCTCGCCTGCCGCTGAGCAAATGGTGCGGTCAAGCTGCGAAGCGCCCAGGCGATGAAAGAAGCGGCGGTCCATGGAACCGCCATTCAGCACGGCCAGCGTGCCGCCATAGGAGTAAGGAAGAATCGCCTCGCTGCCAAATTCGGCGGTGATGTGCTTGAAGCGCTCCGCGATTTCGCCGAGAGCTTCATCCCAGGAGATGCGTTGAAAAGCCTGTGTGGGGACAGCCGCCCCCGGCTGTCCAGGCGGAGCGAAGCTCCGTAGTCCACTCCCTTCGGCGCAATCCGCCGCATGGGATACAGCACCCGCTCCGGCGAATACACCCGGTCAAGATACTTGGCGACTTTGGCGCACAAGAATCCGCGCGTCACGGGATGCGCTGGATCGCCTTGAATCCTGGTCGCGCGCCCGTCTTCCACGGTAATCAGAACTCCGCACGCATCCGGGCAATCGTGCGGGCAAGCGGCGTGGACGACCTTCTTCATACTGCAAACGATAAGGTCAGCTTCGCAAAAACATCGGCGACAGGCGGCCCGTTTGCATAGGCCGCCTGCATGGAATGGTCCAGCCTCTTCCTACTGCAGCACCCGCACCCGATGCGCCCAAACGACCGGCTTCTTGCTGACCGGATCCTGGAACACCAGCCCGCGCGCTTCCAGATTGGCCGCGCCCGCAGCTTGCAGTCCGCTCAACCCGTCTATGTTCACGAAGACAGTCTTGTTCACAGTAAACACGGTGAAGGGCCCACCGGCGGAGAAGCTCATCAAAGCGTCATTCTGCATCTGGAAGCTGCCCTGATTTCCGCTGACCGATGTTCACGCTGTTCGCGACCAGCGATCCCATCACTCCCTGGCGCCGCAACGAGACCATGTCTGGGAGTGAATGTGTTGCTCATGATACGTCCCGCCCACGAAGATGCGCTGGCCCGCCACAAGAGAGGTGGAATTGAACAGCTCGCCGGTGAACCAGTTGTCGATGAAGCAGATGTCGTACTTCGACACCTGACTGAGGTCCACGGTGTAGACGCTATCTACCGGGATGCTGGCCGAGGTGCCCACCTCCTCGCCCACGAACATGGTGACCACCGGGCCCGGATTCACTGCCAGAATTCGGCCGGAGATGAACGCCTTGTCGGTGGTGATGAGTTCCACGCAGTTGGCCAGAATGCTGCCATCGGCCTGCACCGTTCCTTCCACCGAGACGATGCCGTTCGCCATCAAGCTGCTCAGGCTGTTGCTGCCGTTGTACTGCGTGTTGGAATTGACATCAATGACTTCCTGGAAGCCGTAGGGCCCCTGCATCACAAACGAGTTCCCGGCGATATTTACCGAAACAACATTGCCGGCGAAATCAGTGATCTCTCCCACATCATCGGACGCCGAAACCGCCGTCACGTCCAGCACCGGCGTGATCGCGATTTGCCCGTTGTTGATGACGAGGTTGCCGCTTCCGTCAATCGCCAGCGACTTCCGCAGATTGAAGTCCATGTGCAGACCGGCCAGGCCATTGCTGGCCACAACCAGCGGCTTTCCGCTGGGGAAGGAAACCGTTACCGTCGAACTGCTCGAGCGCTCCAGTAGCTGATGCCGATCGAAGGCGGAGTGGTTGTGAGGTCAACATAGTTGACCGTCGGCGCCGGACTGCTGGCTTCGAACGTGACCGTGGCGCTGGTGTAGGTGCCCGGCGGGAATGGTATTGAAGCCCAGCAGTGACCGCAGGCCCACCAGCCGGCCAAAGTCAACCGCACCGGCGTGGAAAGCGCCGTCACCGTGTTCGAACTATTGTTGAGAGTGATCTTGTTGATGGTGATGTTGAATGCGACCACGGAAGAAACTGGCGCATCCTCGCCGGTGACAAACACCGCGGCCTGGTTATTTGACACCGCCGCCCTGCGTACTCGACGACATGCTGCCGGCGCCGCAGCCGGCCAGCGCAATTGTCATGAACGCTAGTAACCCATAAAAGCAACAAAGAACGTTTCATGGCTAACTCCAGATGAGCAGAGATTGGGGGAGCCGCACAACTTCTTGGTACGCGGAATAAAAACCCACCCAATTTGGAAAAGTTTCGAAACTTTTGGAGGATGTCCCGGAATCGCGCTCTGGACGCGGCTTTTTGAGGGTCTAGCCGGAGTATTCGGATGGAAGGTAACAGTTACCGAGCAGGGTGAGCCTGCAGTTTGGTACTAAGGAACATCGAGTCCATGGATGGCTGAAGACCGAAGACTAAGCTCGCGCTAAATCTCCATCACTTCCTTTTCTTTGCCCTTGCTCATGTCTTCCATCTTCTTGATTTCGCCATCGGTCAGCTTTTGGATTTCCTCCATGGCGCGCTTTTCGTCGTCTTCGGTAATCTTCTTGTCTTTCATCGCCTTCTTGATGGCGTCGTTGCCGTCACGGCGGATGTTGCGCACCGCGGTGCGGTGTTCTTCCAGCACTTTGTGCAGGTGCTTCACCATATCCTTGCGGCGCTCTTCGGTGAGCGGCGGCACCGGCACGCGAATGATCTTGCCGTCGTTCATGGGATTCAGTCCCAGATCGGCGGTACGAATGGCCTTCTCAATGGCCGGCAGCGACGAAGGATCAAAGGGCTGCACGGTGATCAGCTGCGGCTTCCGGCGCATGCACCTGGGCAATCTGATTCAGCGGCATCTGCGAGCCGTAGTAGTCCACGCTGACCGTGTCCAGCATGTGCACCGAGGCGCGCCCGTGCGGGTGGTGGCCATGGCCTTGCGGAAGTCTTCCACCGCTTTATCCATGCGGGTCTTGAGTTGAACGTAGGTTTCTTTCAGGCCGGGAATTGCGGCCATGCTCGCTTGCGCCATCGGGGGCTCCGTGAAAAATTGCGAAACGCTGTATTATAAACGTGAATTATAAACAAGCTGCGGATTAACCCAGATTTGCAGATCGACTCAAATCCTCGTGATTCGCGAAATCCGCGGCCAGGTTTTACGCGCTTACCAGCGAACCAATTTTCTCGCCCATAACCACCTTGCGAATATTTCCCTCGTGATTCAGATTGAAGATGATGATGGGCAGATTGTTTTCTTTGCACAGCGAGATCGCGGTGGCGTCCATCACGCGCAGTCCCTGCTTCAGGACTTCCATGTAGCTGATCTCGGTGAACTTCTTGGCGTCTTTCACCTGCATGGGGTCGGCGTCGTAAATGCCATCTACTTTGGTGGCTTTCAGAATGACGTCAGCCTTGATTTCCATGGCGCGCAGCGAGGCTGCGGTATCGGTCGAAAAGTAGGGATTGCCCGTGCCTCCGGCAAAAATCACCACCCGGCCTTTTTCCAGATGCCGCATGGCCCGGCGCCGGATGAACGGCTCGCCACCTGATTCATCTCAATCGCCGACATCACGCGGGTAAAAACGCTCTGCTTCTCCAGCGCGTCCTGCAGGGCCAGGGCATTGATCACCGTGGCCAGCATGCCCATCTGGTCGGCGGAGACGCGGTCCATTTCTTTGGCCTGCTCGGCCACGCCGCGGAAGAAATTTCCGCCGCCCACCACAATGGCGATTTCGACGCCCAGCGACTTCACATCCGCCAGTTCCGCGGCGATTTCGTGAATCCGGATCGGATCCACGCCAAAGCCCTGGCTTGCGGCCAGAGCCTCTCCGGACAGCTTGAGCAGGATGCGTTTGAAAGGATCCGAGGACGTCGCTCATGAGATTGCGATTTTCTAACGCTGGTGCTATCAGCGCGTTGTGCGCAGTCCAAAGCTTCAAAATGCAGATGACAACCTAACAAAAAAGGGCTGCCGCAGCAGCCCTTAAACTTACTCGCTTTTGGCTCTCGCTCAGGCTTGGCACGTGGTGCGTGAAGCGATCAGTCGCGCCCGTATCCCCTACTTTAAAGCGGGCAAAGCGGCGCACCGCAATGTTCTCGCCCAACTTGCCGATCTTGGCGGCGATGAGCTGCGAGATCGAGACGGTCTGGTCTTTGATAAAGGGCTGCTCCAGCAGGCAGACTTCCTCGTAAAACTTCTCCATCTTGCCCGCGACCATCTTTTCCGCGATGTGCTGCGGCTTGCCGCTGGCAACTGCCTGCGCGAGATAGATATCCTTCTCGCGCTCAAAAGCCTCCGGCGTGACGTCTTCCTTGCGGACAAATTTCGGATCGCTGGCCGCGATGTGCATGGCGATATCGTGCACCAATTCTTTGAAGTCGTCAGTACGGGCCACGAAATCGCTCTCGCAGTTGACTTCCACCAGCACGCCGATTTTGCCGCCGGCATGGATGTAGCTGGTCACGGAGCCTTCGCTGGTCGCGCGCCCCGCCTTCCTCTCGGCCACCGTAGCTCCGCGCTTGCGCAGCAGGACCACGGCCTGCTCCAGGTCGCCCTTGGCTTCAGACAGAGCCTTCTTGCAATCCATCATCGGCGCCCCGGTCTTGTCGCGGAGCTCTTTCACTTGTGCGGCTGAAATATTCACGGTAGTTGTACCCATCTTGAAATTCGGTGCTAGCCGTCTGTCAGCCATATCTAAGACGAGTGCTATGCACTCTACAAAATTAAACCCGCGCCGGACGACCCGCGCGGGTCCAATTTCCTTCAAGCCCGGATTCGCTGTCCATTCGCCGCGACCGTGCAGGGCGAGCTAGTAGGTGCGAGTTTCCACTCGCGGGGCTTCGTCTTCCGCTTCCACCACCGCAGGCTGCTTGCGTCCGCCGTGCCCAGCACGTCTTCCATGCTGATGTCCTCGGCGCTGACCTCCGCCACATGCTCCGGCGATGCCTCCAGCAACCGCTTCTCCAGCCCATGGCGCCGGCTCAGCGTAAGCGACGCGGCGGCCAAATCGTGCCACCTGCTTGTCGCTCATCAGCTGCGAGCCTTCGGCCGCCGAGTCAGAAATCTTGGAGGCAAACAGCCGGATCGCCCGCAACGCGTCGTCGTTGCCGGGAATGACGTAATCCACTTCGCTGGGATCGCAATTGGTATCCACCACCGCGACCACCGGAATGCCCAGCTTGCGCGCCTCGCGCACCGCAATCTGTTCTTTATTCGAATCAATCACAAAAATCGCGTCCGGCAGGCGGCTCATATTCTTGATGCCGGCCAGGTTGGCCTGCAAATGCTTGCGCTCGCGCTCCAGCTTGATGACTTCCTTCTTCGGCAGCAGCTCGTAGCGGCCATCCGTGGCCATCTCGTCGAGCTCCTTCAGCCGCTTTACCGACTTCTGCACCGTAACCCAGTTGGTGAGCAGGCCGCCCAGCCAGCGCTGGTTCACGTAGAACATGCCGCAACGCTGCGCCTCTTCGGCAATGGCGTCCTGCGCCTGGCGCTTGGTGCCCACAAACAGCACAATCTTGCCGTCGGCCGCCAGGTCTTGCACGAATTTGGACGCTTCCTTGAACATCTTCAGCGTCTTCTGCAGGTCGATGATGTAGATCCCGTTGCGCTCTCCGAAGATGTATTCCTTCATCTTGGGATTCCAGCGCTTGGTCTGATGCCCGAAGTGAACACCCGCTTCGAGCAGCTCCTTCATGGTGATGTTAGCCAATTAACCTCCTCATTGAGTCTGCATCCTTTGCGTGGCCTTGCGGCCGCTCCGGATTGCCATTTCCGCCCGCGTCAGCGGCGCGGAAAGAATTAAACACCTAAAAACAATACCGTAGAGATGTAGCTCGCTACGTCTCCTCGTCACGTCCGGAGCGTAGCAAGCTACGCCTCTACACTACCGCTTGGAATACTGGAAGCGCTTTCTCGCGCCCTTCTGTCCGTACTTCTTGCGTTCCTTGCCGCGCGAGTCACGGCTGACCATGCCTTCGCTCTTGAGCTTCTTGCGCAGTTCGATATTGAAAACCATCAGAGCGCGGGCGATGCCCAGCTTCACGGCATCGGCTTGGCCGTTCACGCCGCCGCCGGAAACCCGAGCGATCACATTGAACGTGGCCGCCGTCTCGGTTGAAACCAACGGTTGCTTCGCCGCCGAACGCTGCGCCGGGGTCACAAAATACTGCTCGAATGCTTGGCCGTTGACCTTGAACTCGCCGCTGCCCGGACGCAAATACACTCGCGCGATCGCCGTCTTGCGGCGTCCCGTTCCGTAGTATTGAACCAATTCTGCCATTCTTTAGCTCTCAGCACTCAGCTTTCAGCCGTATGCCGAAACATCCCTTCCTGAAATGAATTGCCCGATGATCTGAGAACCGGGAACTAACAACTGAGAACTGAAATCCCAGATTCTCTGTTCCGCCAAACTCTACGCCAGCACTTTGGCTTCCGGCTTCTGCGCCTGGTGCGGATGCTTGTCGCCTTTGTACACCTTCAGCTTGCTGATCATCTGCTTGCCCAGTTTGCTTTTTGGGCAGCATGCGCTCCACTGCGCTTCGATCACCATCTCCGGCTTGCGTGCGAAACGCTTGCGGAACTCTTCGGTGCGCAGCCCGCCGGGATATCCCGTGTAATGTTGATACTTCTTCTGCTCGGCTTTCAAGCCCGTCGTTCTCACTTTCTCCGCATTGACCACGATCACGTGGTCGCCGGTATCGAGAAAAGGCGTGTACTGGGGGTTTTCTTTCCCCATCAGGATGCGCGCCACCTGCGACGCCAGCCGCCCCAGGGTTTGCCCCGAGGCATCCACGACGTACCACTTGCGCACAATTTCCCCCTGTTTCGGGAAATAGGTTGACATTGCTAACTCTCCCAGAAATGAAAAAAGGCAAGAAGACCGCTGAGCTCCCATCGAGGCGCCGAAGGCGCAGGGCTATCAGGCGGGCAACCGCAGTACTTCCAAAGACTTAAAGATAGCCTAGCAGCGCGGATGTTGTCAACGACCGCAGCTGCGCCTGGGCGACCTGATTCATTGTACGAATGGCTCGGCCCGCCTCATAAACATGGCGTAAAAACTATGGAGTAACATTGCTCAAGTCAGCGGGCTCTCCTCCCGAGGTTAAGTACTTGCAGGGTTTCAGTTACCAATTCATCCTCCGCCAACTGGCTGTTCTGGCTATTCTTGCGAGCCCAGCTGTCCCCCAAGCCCGCGCCCAGAGTTCTGCTCTGCCCGACAACAATTCTCAGCTACCGACCGCGCTCATCCGTTCCGTGCGTGTCGTCCCCGGCGAAAATGGCGCTTCGGTCGAGATTCTCACGACGCGCCCGCTGACTCCTTCCATTACAACGGTCGAAAACCCGCTGCGGCTCGTGGTGGACTTGCCAAAATCCCTGGTCCATTCGCGGATGCGCATCAACTATCGCGATGCCGCCGTGCAGGCGGTGCGCGTAGATCAATTCCACCAGAATCCGCCCACGGTGCGCGTCGTAATCGACTTGGTGGGGCATGCCGACGCCAGTTGGGATGGGGCGGGAAACAGGTTGATGATCCGGCTCCATCCCCAAGCCCCGGATCACTCTCAGAGCGCAGCGGCGCTGGCTTTTACTCAAAACATATCCCTTGCGTCGGGCGGTGGCTCAGAAGCCACGGGCGATCTGGTCTTAGCCGGCAGCAAGATCACCATGGGCTCCTCGGTGACAGCCGGAACGGATGCGGCCGTTCTCCACACGGCAAGCGGCGGAGAAGTACGAGTTTGTCCCGGAACCACGGTGTCCGTAACCTCTTCACCGAACGGTCGCGAGATCATGCTGGGGATGAGCACCGGGTCTTTGGAAGCGCACTACCACCTGGAAACGGCAGCAGATTCTGTTCTGACACCCGATTTCCGCATCCTCTTCGCGGGACCGGGAGAATTTGATTATGCGATCAGTGCTGACTCCAGAGGAAACACCTGTGTTCGCACGTTGCCGGGGAATACTGCCTCGGCCGTAGTTTCCGAGCTAATGGGCGATGGCATGTATCAGGTAAGGCCCGCCGAGCGGGTCGTATTTCGCTCAGGCCGCCTGGCGATGAGGGATGAGAATATGCCGGAAGACTGCGGGTGTCCGGCAGTCTCGACTCGGGTCTTGCGTGCAGGGGCGGTAACGGAACAGAGGCTTTCGAACGAAAGCGGGTCGGGTTCGGGATCACGACAAGCGAACACGCCGGGTGTGCCAGCGCCGATCTCGACATCCGGCCAAGAGACCGCTGACATACGAATACTCTCACCCAAGGACGGTCATATTCAAGTGGACGAGCCGCTAGTCTTCCGGGCGGGAGACCGCCCCATGTCTCCGGTTTCTGAAGCCAGATCTCTCCCGCTGGCCCACCCGCATCAACCTGATTTTATTAAGGTTACTGCTTTGCCGCCGGCCATTCCTTCAGAAACGGCGAAGGTCGTAGCGCAGGGCTCGCGCAAGGGATTCTTCGGGAGAATTCGGGGCTTTTTCGGAAACCTGCTCCGCTAGGGTCAGGCAGCATCGCCTTTGGGGGCACTGTTGAGGTCCTCCTCAACACCTGTAATCCTGGTCACTGTTTTGGGCAGAAATGTTAAGGCATAATAATCGCTGTTTTCGGACTGGATTCCGAGCGAACCCCTAGGAGAGTGGCCAACTCCAAAGCGACATGCAGTTTGATTCCTGAGCGAGGATTGCTAATGGCGACCATTATCCATGTCGGGGATGTGGAAAAACTGCTGCAAGGCAGCCGGGTGCACTTCAATCTGCGTGCTCCGGCCCTGGTAGAACATGCGGTCAGCCGGGGCGAAGCGCAACTGGCTGCCAAAGGAGCCGTGGTTGGTTACACCGTACCTCGCACCGGAAGGTCTCCAAAGGACAAGTTCATTATTCGCGATGCCGTTACCACCGACCGGGTGGATTGGGGTGTCGTAAACCAGGCGGTCGAGCCGGATGTATTCGATGCGCTTTACGAGCGGGTCACGTATTTCCTTTTAGGACGCGAGCTTTTCGTCCAAGACCTGTTTTGCGGGGCGGACCCTGCTTATCGCCTTTCTATCCGGATCATCAATCAATTTGCCTGGCACAACTTGTTCGTGCGCCAATTGTTCGTGCGTCCTGGCCCGGACGAATTGCAGAGCCACAAGCCGGAGTTCACGGTGATTTGCGCCCCCGAGTTTCGGGCAGATCCCGAACGTGATGGCATAAATTCGGAAGCTTTTATTCTGCTCAACTTCACTCAGAAGATCGTGCTTATTGGGGGAACGGCGTATGCGGGCGAAATGAAGAAGTGCATCTTTAGTGTGATGAATTTCCTGTTACCGCCCCGCAATGTGTTTCCCATGCATTGTTCGGCAAACATTGGAAAAGATGGTGTTTCGGCCCTCTTTTTCGGCTTGTCGGGCACGGGGAAGACCACGCTCTCGGCCGATCCCACACGCCAGCTGATTGGCGATGACGAGCACGGCTGGAGTCCGGCGGGGGTCTTTAATTTTGAGGGCGGCTGCTACGCCAAGTGCATCCGCCTGTCGGAGAAGAACGAGCCGCAGATTTTCCGGGCGATTCGCTTCGGCTGCGTACTGGAAAATGTCGTGCTTGATCCCGTCACCCGGGTGCCCGACTACGATGACGAAAGCTTGACGGAAAACACGCGCGCCGCTTACCCGGTAAACTTCATCGAAAACTGCGTCATTCCCGGAATCGGGGGACATCCCAAAAACCTGGTTTTTTTGACTGCCGATGCCTTCGGCGTGCTGCCGCCGGTTGCCCGTTTAACGCCTGAGCAGGCGATGTATCACTTTCTTTCCGGCTATACAGCCAAGGTGGCGGGCACAGAAGCTGGAGTGAAGGAGCCGCAAGCGACGTTCTCCACTTGTTTTGGAGCCCCATTCATGCCTCTGCCTCCGAGAATCTATGCGGAGATGCTAGGCCGCCGCTTGCGGGAGCACTCGGCGCAGTGCTGGCTGGTGAATACGGGATGGCAAGGCGGGAGGTTCGGAGTCGGTAAGCGGATGAGCCTGCCTTATACGCGGGCCATGGTAGATCACGCGGTAGAAGGCCATTTGTCCCAGGTGGAATTCGAAATGGAAAGCGCCTTCGGATTAAGCATCCCCAAGACCTGTCCAGGGGTACCCCAGGAGATCTTGAACCCTCGAAATTCTTGGGCGGATAAAGCAGCTTACGACGCAATGGCGGCCGAGCTGTGCGAACGTTTTGCGCGTAACTTTGAGAAGTTCGACGCGCCTTCCGAGATCCGAGCCGCTGGCCCCGCACGCGTTCACCAATAAACGAGACTTACGCCCGCCGGCCCGGAAGTATTCAGCCTTTCTTTATCAATCGCACCAGCGCCACCAGGATGACCGCGCCGAGGATCGCCACTAAAATGCTCGGAATCAACCCTCCACTGGTATAGATCCCTAACATACCAAGCAGCCGGCTGCCAATGAGAGCTCCTACGATGCCCAAGAGTATGTCGGTCAAAACTCCGTAGCCGGAGCCTTTCATGATTTTCCCCGTGGCCCACCCGGCAATCAGGCCAACGACAAGAATATAGAGTATGTACACAGGAATCTCCTTGAGATTGACTAAATGCCAATTTCTTAAGGCGTGGCGAGAGTACGTCGGCGAGGCTACAGTGTCAAGTTTGAGAGACAAGCTGGCGGCTTTGAAAGGAAGTAACGACTTAGGAGCTTTTCGCTGAGTGCAAAGTGATGAAAGTGAGCTCAGGCGGGCAATCGAACCGGATGAGCGGGCCGCTCATGCCGATTCCGCGGTTCGTATAGAGCTGCATATCGCCAACACGGTAAAAGCCCATTGGATACTTCCACGCGAGGCTGGGCAAAATGGGAGCACCCACGAAGGGAAGCCGCACCTGGCCACCGTGGGAATGGCCGGAAAGTTGCAAGTCGACGTTATTTTCTTTGCTCACCGTGTCTGCATAATCGGGTTCATGAGCCAGAAGAATTTTGGGCTCGCGGCGCGGAACTCCCTTGAACGTGTCAGGGAGGCTGGGTTCTCCGGAGAGCACGTCATCGACGCCGCCAAGCCACAGGCGGCGGTCATTTTTTTCGATCGCCACCGCGCTGTTCTGGAGCAGTGGAATTCCGTAATACTTCAACGATGCAGCCACAATTTCAGGGTGAAAAGAATAGTCGTGATTTCCGAGCACGGCGAACATCCCATGAGTTGCTCGTATCTCGGACAAAATCTGACCGCAAGTGTAGGCGTCGCGAGTCAAATGCTCAACATGGTCGTGATGCCAGGTGACAAAGTCGCCGCCGAGCAACACAATATCCGGCCGAGCGCGATTGATGACTCGAACTGTTGATTTGAGCAGGCCATCTACGTATGCGCCGTAGTGCAAGTCGCACAAAAGCGCGATGGTGAATCCGTCGAGTTCAGGTGCCATTCGAGAAAGAAAGATGTCGCGGCGCTCGATGGAAAGTTCGTGCGGCTCTACGTCCCGGCTGTAAGCTGCAACTCCAAGCCCGGCCACACAGCCCAAAGTCAGACCGCCTTTGAGAAACGCTCTTCGAGTGGTGGAGTAGTCCAAAAATACCTCAGTTGGCGTTAGCGCCGCTGGCATTGCTGTGCGAACCCGGGGAAATTGACCCCGATCGTGCCGCTTTCACGTGTGCCATGGTGTTGTAATCTTCTTTGATATCCGCTCGAGCGTCCGCCGAAATACCTAGTTCAGAGCCGTCAATTTTGTTGTGGTGTATAAAGGCCGACCCAGTCCCGGGCCCCGCATAAATCGCAATGCCTGCCACCCTACAATTCCTGATCTCGTTATGAAAAAACTCATTGCCCTCCGAACCTGCCGTCCATTGCATGCCGTATTTGTTGAAATTGGAAACCTGGTTGTCGTGAATGCGGCTTTGCACTGCGTGCCAACCGTCGATACCACCAAAAGCCCGCATGCCGCCATCAATTCGGTTGTTGTAAATCTCGCCGCTTACGGTAAACACAGGAAATGGATTTGCCTTGTTCTGGTCGCAATGAACATTCGGCGGGCCGACGTGCCCGGTAAATTCGATGGCTTCGCCATCGCCCTCTGCGCTAGAGGTATTCGAAATCACATTGTCATGAATCTGCCCGCCAGTGAGATTTCGACTGCAGGCGTTGATGGCGATCCCGATTCCGCCTCCGTCAATTACATTTCCGAAGGCCTGCGCATTGTTAACGTCGAGGAACGCAATTGCCATACGCCCGGTGAAACCGGAGACGCTATTGTTGCTGACGACGGCGCCCTCCACCGGCGAAAAAATGTCTACAAAGCTCGCAGCGGTCCCGAACTGCGGGCCCTGCGTATAACTGCAGCGGTCGATGCGCACGCCGGGACTCATTCCGCCAACCTGAATGGCACTTTGCTTCGCATTTTTTATTGCGCAGTTGGTGATCGTCACATGTCCACTGTTAAAGACTTCGATGGCGAAGGACGCGCTGTTCTGGATGGCAAGATCAATCACCGTCACGTAGGACTTGCCTACGATGCTGATGCCACGGTTGCGTATTCCTTGGCCGTCAATCAAAGGCTGCGCGCCGCTCCCGTACGCGCCAATTGTCAGCGGAGCCTCTTGTGTGCCCGATGAGGGAACCGCCAGTTGTTCGTACCATGTCTGACCTCGCGTGAGTAGAACCTGATCTCCGGGCTGGAAGTGGCTTTCGCTCACTTTAGCCAGCGTCCTCCACGCATGAGACGGGGAAGTTCCCACCGCGGAATCGTCTCCATTCGCCGCGTCTACGTAATAACTCGCCGCGACCGCTGGAGCAAGCGCCAACAGAACAACCACGCAAATCAGAACAAGTATTCTCATCACTTGTAATCTCTAATTGGATGCGCGGACGGCGGGTGCTGGAGTAACTAAGGCGTTCGCCTTATTACGAAAGCCGCCACGTAGTTAGCAAAGAAACAATGGTCTTTGAGCCAATTAAAAATGCACTCCTGTGACCTAGTAGTTCGCGAATAAACGCTGCTACTGTTTACCCACGCCCACTCCTAGATGAAGCGCTGTAAGACGATTTACCTAGGGGCGTATATCCGTACAAAGCAGGAAGTTATGCAGAAGGCAGTCTTCATTCGCTCGATCTTGGTAATCACCGCATTCCTGGCAGGCCTCTCGGTTTATTCTTCAGCAACCGTATACTACGTCGATTCAGCAGCGGGCAAAGACACTAACAGCGGAACCTCAACTTCCGTGCCATGGCAGACCCTGGCAAAAGTAAGTTCCCATTCTTACGCTGCCGGAGATCAAATTCTCCTGAAGAGCGGCAGCACCTGGAGAGAGCAAATTGAAGTGCCCTCCTCCGGCGCATCCGGCAAACCGATTCTATTCGGCGCGTACGGAACCGGCAGCCCTCCCCTGATCGACGCCGCGGACCTCGTTGGCAACTGGTCCTCCTTTTCCGGATACATCTACCGCGCTGACATTGCCTGGTCACCTTCTCACGTCTGGTACAACGGAACTTTGCTGACCAAGGCTTCCAGTCTCAGCGCGCTCACTTCGGCTCAAGAATGGTTCTACTCCTCCAGCACGCTCTACATTTGGGCACCCGGAAATGCGAATCCTTCCGGACACGCAATCGAAGCGGACAGGCGCTCCCGAGCCATTGACATCAATTCCCGGTCCTACATTACGATCGACGGGATTTCGATGAAGAACAGCACATCCAGTTTGGTGGCGCCCTACAACGCCAGCCACATTACTGTTCAGAACTCCGCCATGAAGAACGCATGGATCGGCGTATACGCGAGCGCGTCCAGTCCCGATCTCATAGTGGACCATTGCACTTTTGCCGTGGATTCCGGCTACGTCGCAAGAGACTTTGTGTTCGTAAGCTCTACGACCGCCGACGCACCGGTGGTCAGCAATAATGTCGTTGGAAACATAAACGGCTTTGTCGCGGTCATGTTTAACGACGTGGACAATGCCCAAGCCTATGGCAATACGATCACAGGCAGTGGGGGCGCAATCGAAACCGCTGCTTCCACGCGCAGCGTCAGCGGCGCGCTCATCCACGATAACGCGCTCTTTGACAGCGACCACCGTCTGCAGGACGGGGAAAGCATCAAGGTTCGCGGTACTCCACCTTACACAGCTTCCGCTTCGGTGTACCGGAATTACATTCAGGGAGGGCCCTACACCTGGGATGGGATTGGAGGCTGGAATGCAGTCAACAGTCAGGTCTACGCGAACATTGTCATGGGGTGTGCGCAATATGGCATTCAGTTCACTCTGAATTCCAAGAGCAATGCGTTCACCAACAACACGCTTTACAAAAATGCCATCGCAGGTATTGCGCTTTACACGAACGGGTCGGGTGAAGTAAAAAACAATATCATTCAGCTCAGCAGCGTTGGAATCTCGGCCGACACAGGGGTTACTGTCACCGAGGATTACAACATTATGAACCAGGTGCCGACGCTGCGTTCGGTGCAGATCTCTTCCGGATCTCATGACACAACCTCAAGCCCGGCATTCGTCTCCAGCGCTCCGAAAACAAGCAACGACTTCAAGCTAGGGTCGAGTTCTCCTGCGATTGGCTCCGGCACAAACCTCGGGTCACCCTACAACATGGTCATGGATCCCAGCGGCACGGTCTTTCCTTATGCTGCTCTCAATGAGAATACCTATGGAAGCTGGGAGCGGGGCGCATTTGCCTATCGCTAAAAGCAACACCCTTCTTTTTATCCTGAATCCCGCCCGCAGCTTTAAGTGCGGGCAGGATTTTATCTTGGCATGAAACACTGCACGAAAGTCCCCGCTGTCTCGCATACGCGGCGCGGCGTAATCAGCGCGAGAGCAATCACGTAAACCCCCAGCGCCGCGGTGATTTGCAAAGGCCAAAAGAGAGTCGGGAAAGCGAAACAAGCTATTACCATGGCGCAACCCGCAATCATGCTTGACGCAAGTACCGGACAACGAACCGGCATGCCGATGCGAGAGTAGATCCACAAGTAGTGAACTACGATCACAAAATCCGCGATCAGCGTAGCGGTTGCCGCTCCCACCGCTCCCCAATAGTAGCCCAAAGCAACCGTCAGAACGGCGCAGAGACCAAGTCCCACCGCTTGTGAGTTCCTGCGTTCCGTGACTCTGCTGACAGCTGTGAGTCCAGCCTGGCCGAGGAAACTGTCCAGTACCGAGAGCAATGATCGGCCGGCCGCAACACGCAGTACCGGCGCGCTCGCAACGAATCTGCTTCCTAAAAGCTGGCAAATCTGCGGCGCGAATACCGCCAGGACAATTCCGACGGGCACGCAAAGATACAACAAAAGATTGATGAGCTTGGTTCTCAGCTCCACGAGATCGGGGATGCGGCTTGTCTCATAAAGGCGAGTCATCACCGGCAAGAGTGCGTCGGAAGCTGCATAGGTGAAGGAAGGAAAAATGCTGGCAATGACCAGGGCCGCGGAAAATAAGCCGACCTGTGTGTGGTCTGCGACGAATCCAAAGGCAATGATGGCTGTCTTCTCGTATCCCATCTGGGTAATGGAATAGGAAAAGTAAGCAGCGGACTTTTTCACCAATTCAAGAAATGTTTTGGGGAGAAAGTAGAAACCTGAGGAGGGCAGGAAACCTTTGAGTTGTCCGAGCCGGAAAATAAGAACAATCAGAGACTTAGTCGCCAAGCCTAGCAATAAGGCGAGAACTGACAATTTCAACTTTACGACGAGTGCAATAATGCCCACGATGCCCAACGTGCTCATGATGGAGCCCGGCAGAACCGAACGTGACCGCAAATCCGCAGAGAGAATCCCCGTACATAGTGAAGACGTTCCCTCAAGATTGGTGAAGATCAGTCCTATGGCCATACAAGTCGCGTACCAGTGGCCAGTGGAATAGGCGAAGCCGGCCACAAGCAGTTCGACTACGGTCGCGAGAGAGGTAGTTATCAAAGTCAGCGCCAGGATGGGAGGCGCCTCTTCTGGAAAAGCGGAGACCACGCGCGCCGCGTAGCGGGTCAAGCCAAGATCCAGCAGGACGTTTACCAGAGAACCCACGGCGATCGCTGTGGTGTATATGCCAACGTTGGCTGGGCCCAGATAACCCAGGAGCACCAGGCCCGCCGCCATTGCTCCTAACTTCAGGCCCGCCCGGTCTAGCAGTAACCAAATGGTGTTCTTCCCGAAGGTGCGCATCACTTCGTGGTGCTGTTCGGGGAGGCCTGACGCGGATCGGATCTCTGGGCAGCTCAAATCCGCCGGTTGCGTCGCGTCTTCGAGCGTCAACGGATCATTCTTCATAAGTTTAATGGTTTAAAGAGAATGAGTTGGCTGGAGCTTCCAGTGGCGGCGGATTTTCGGGGAGATAAAAAGGGTCTTGCAGAGGAAAGGAAAGGATGCCCCGCAGCGCCATGCCCATTGAGTGCGGCTACTGCGTATTCACTCCACTTCTAGGATGGGCCAGAACCGGATGGGCCAAAACTTCGCCTCGCATTTTGTCACCGGCTTTACCGTTATCCAGCAGCGGCTCGATCCGATATTCCAAAGCCGACAGAAAACGGCAACACCGTTCATGCACTTCGCGTCCGTGAGTGGCCAGAAGAATTGCCGGCTGGTGTTCGCGGAGAGTCGCCGCGGCTCCACCGAGAACGGAAAATTCCGCGCCTTCTACGTCGATTTTCATGTAGTCGGGAGGCGGGAGTTCTCCGCGAGAGATCAGCTCATCCAGAGCGACAACTCTTACTTCGATTTCTCCTCGCGCCGAGATATGGCTGGTTGACGGATTGGCGCCTTCCTCAAACTTCGCAGTTCCGCCGTGCTCGGAGACCGCAGCTTCGATGACCGTGACATTCGTGATTCGATTCAGCCGTAGATGGGTTTTCAGGTACAAAAGATTGTGCGGTAACGGTTCAAACGCAAAAACCTTTCCGTCCCCGACCAAGACCGAAGCGAGCAATGCGTAGAAACCCACGTTCGCTCCGATGTCGAAGAGAATTCCGCCATTTGGGACGGTGCTCTCGAAGACAGATCGCTCTTCGGGTTCAAAGATCCCGAGCCATAGGCTATGCGAGGCCGAACGCACGATCCACTTCTTGCCTCTCGATTTGCCACGCAAAATGCGCATTTCGTCTGGGACGAAGCGCAGCGGAAAGCGAAGCATCTTGCCCATCAGTGAATCTGTCGGAATGTCGGCTAAACCCATCCACTCTCCCCTTAGTTTTCATTAGTCGCGCCTGATCTCGCCGAGGTTACCGGCGCGGAAGAAATAGAACATCGTCAACATGCCACAGCGTGGACAAATCCACAGTTCGCGTGGGCGCAATGATGTTTCGAGCCTCATACCCGAATCGCGCCATATAGCGCGCCAGATCCTCGGTCTTATACCCAAGCAGGGGATATGCTCGCGGGCCCACTTCGCAAATGATGGCCGGCAGACTCCTCGCATTTTCGAAGAACCGTTGCAACCCCAACAGCACTGGGAACTCAAAGCCTTCTGTGTCAATCTTGATGAGCTTCACCGACTCGATTGCCTTGCTCTTGAGATACTCGTCAAGCCGGATGACCCGAACGTCCACGTGATCGCGAATGATATCCTCGCGAACGTAGTGGTCTACCAAGGTGTTCTGACCTACCTCTGTGGTGACGTTGGCCGTGGCCATTTTGTTTTCAGGGCCGGCCGCGCACTGGTGGGCAATGATCGAGTATTCCGGATTCATCGCTGCCATCTTCTTTAAGCGCTGAAAATATTTTGGAATCGGCTCGAAGCTGTGCACCTGCCCCTGTTTTCCCACCAGGCCCGCGCCGATGGCCGACATGTAGCCAATGTTTGCTCCGACATCAACGAAGACGTCTCCAGGCCGCAGAATGCGTTTCATGGTATCGACCAGCACCAGAGAATACGAGCCAAAGTACATCGCGGCGGTTCCCCAATATTCGGCGAGATCAAGCTCGAACCAGATTCCGTTTACCTGTTTCCGTACTGGCAATTGCGGAACCTGGCGATGCGTAGATGCTTTTGCCACTGCCATCTTGAAAAATAGTCCGGGATTGCTGGCCAGCAAGAGCGCCGCTTTCGATGCTGCTACGTTTGAATACATAGGGTCTCGTTACCTTTCTTGCGTCGTCTTTAGTGATTCCGTCAACTACACGCATTCCGCGTGCGCAAACAGTCTTTGTAAAGTGCTCAGGCGATCGAAATCTTCTCGTCGGACGCGATTTTTCTTTGCCGAATAATCTGTCCCAACCTTTGGTCCGTGAACGTCTATGCGGATCGCGGTCCGTGGCTGGTTGCTGGGGTCTCCCAATCGCGGCCACGCAGGACCTTTGTGAATCCCGTTCCCATGGATCAACACGGCACTGCCACGCTTCACTTTCAGCCGCCGCCAACCCGTTTGCGGATAGTGCTTTTCCACTTCGGAATCGCTGAGCCTGCCGTCGTTGGCGGCAATGCCCAAATCGCGGCTGAGCCGTGGACGGCAGGACCGGACATCGTAGCGGTTCGTTCCCGGAAGGTAGACCAGAGGTCCACGCGTGTCGTCAATGTCCACCAGATAGACAAAAACCTGCACCGAATCGGCTTCATCGTTGTCTTTATGGAAGTTGCTTGATTCGAGCGCCCGGTTGTGGGGAAAGTCCCGTACCACGGTTGGCAGGTAATGCGATGGAACAAAATTCAGGAAGTTACCCACGATCCGCAGAATGGCCGATTCAAAGGCTACGTTGATACACTCCGGCAAATTGACCAGCGCATCGTGCAGCGCAATGACTTTTTCGGAAGCTGCGAGCTCCTCGTAGGAGAGGCCTTCCAGAGATAGACGAAGTTTGTTTTGAACCGAATACCCGTAGTGCATATTGATGCGAAGATCTTTGAACATGCCGTCGGCCTGCTCGAAAATGCCGTCAATCACCGCTGCGGGAATCAACTCGGGCAAAACCGTGAAGCCGTGGTTGCGCAGTTCCTCACAGCGTGTGTTTTCGAGCTGGCTCATGGCGAACAGTTCTTGATGATCCTGCAGAATTTTGCGTTGGCGCGCCGCCAGGACGCGGCGGGAATAGGCCAGACGGGCCTTGCAGGCGGCGCTGTAGATATAAGGATTGCGCCGCAGCGTCTTCAACCAGAATGGCGGGCGCACGACCACCTCAGCGGCCTGCACCCGTGGCTTTCCCGGGTTCGAAGCGGGTTGCATTTGCGATAGGGTGGATGTGCTCATGAGAAATCACCTCGAGAACAATGTTCGGAGTTGTCAGCGAACGGGAGAGGCAGTAGGAACGTCCTCACGTGGCGCCGCCGCCCATCTGCCGGAAAGACGCTGCTTGACCCGCATCAACTGGCGGGCGGAGTCGCGCAGTTGCGTCAACAGTGGATACTTGGACTTGTGAATCCAGGGCAAGTGAATCTGGTAAGCACCGTAGCGGGCCTTATAGTCAGAATTCCCCGTCAAATCGATGAACTCGGCGCCACGATCCTTCCAGTATTGGAAGGCGCGCCAAAAAATGAGTTCGTTCGGACGCAAAATTTGATATTGACGCAAACTCGCGGCGCCCCACATATAGGCCCGGGCACCTTCTCCCAAAGAAATGTTGGTCGCGATGCAACGGCCCTCGAGGTCACGCACTCGTAGCAGCAACAAATTTCCTGTGGGGAGCATGTGTTTGATCAAACTGCGCACACGCTCCAGCGAATAGGTTGGCGTGAGCGACTGCCGGTGGAAGACTTCACAATGCTGCGCATAATATTCGTCGGCAAATTGTGGGTCGCTGGCTTCTTCAACCTGCAATCCATTTTTTTGAGCCCGCCGAAGGTTGGTTCGCTTTTCATGGGCCATGTTCGCCAGAATTTGTTTCTTGTCAGGGCGGAGATCCACTTCATAGCTCGTGTACAGGTTGTATTCGTAGCCGAGATTTCGCGCTTCCGCCACCGGGCAACTGCGGTCCATGTATTCCAGGTAGGAGCAACCCAGTTCGCGAAAGGCAAGATGCGTGAGTGTCTCAATCGCCGCGCGGCGCGGGACTCCTTCCTGTAGAAGAAACCC
Organism: uncultured Acidobacteriaceae bacterium; assembly: GCA_963697035.1. GTDB lineage: Bacteria > Acidobacteriota > Terriglobia > Terriglobales > Acidobacteriaceae > PALSA-270. Next base: position 70,983 of record CAVOMN010000009.1, read on the forward strand.
CATGTAAGAAGTGGACCAGCCGGGAAAGGGACTGCCCAGGACCTTAAGACCGAAGCGCCTGAAGGTCAGGCCGGTGAAGTAGCCGACATTTCTATTCCCATCGTGAAGCTCGGCGACGAGCGGGGTCGCCTGCTGCGTTTCCGCCACGAACTCCATCCACTCGGGGTTCTGGTAAATGGTGCGGGCAGGAAGGGTTGCGCTTTCGTCTCGCCACCTTGGACTGGCGAAATCAACTGGAGTAAGGGTCATCATAAGGTGCGAGCTCGTGGCGTGCTATGCCGTGCCGTTTCTCAGTCGTTCAAACAGCCAGCGGCGGCCCATGGCCATGAGTTCGGCCGAGCCAATCGAGGCCGAACCGTTCCGCTCTTTGCGCAGATGGTCCAGCAGCGTCCCTACGGGAACAAACCACCCGTTCCTGCTGACCATTCTTCGGATCAGGGTTTCAAACCGTTTGTTAAGGCCGCCAGTCTCGCAAAAGCCATAGGCAAAGTGCGTGTAGACAATGCATACACCGCCCTCTTCCTCAAGGCGGTCCTGGTTCTTCTCATCCAGAACCTGGCAAAAAGACCCCACGTCTCCCCCATTACTACTGCTGAACCACCAGTTCACAAACGGCTTGTTGGCCTCGTGGTAGGGCATCGAAGGGTTGATCTTGTCGAGGTTGATTTCATCGAACGCAAAATTGCGCACGTACTGGACATACTGCTTACAAAGGTCCCCCCAGAAAAACGGGGAGTTCTCTATATGGCCTTCCCAGTAATTGCGGCGCAGAAACGCCGTCGCGCATCGGTACGCCACCTGCGTGGGGATGGTCGAAAGCCGCAACGCGCCCCAGTACATGTTTTCGCGATTGTTGTCGTGATTGGAGAAGGTCCGAGGATCCTGCCCAAGCAAGTCTCTGAAAATGTCAATCCCCTGCCTCGTCACTTCGCGGGGCGAAGGGTGACTGCGGACATTGTGCAGACCGATTTCGAACCCGCGCTGCTTGAGTCTTCGAATAAACGACAAATAGGCGGGATCCGCCAGCGAGGCACCTTGATCCCTGCCATCGGCAGCGGGAAGAGGCCATGCGGATTTTGTGATGCAGAGCCCAATATCAGACAACAACCCATAGACACGCTCGGTGTTGGCCAGAGTGCTCATGTCTGTGTCGTCGAAAATGCTGAAGGCGAAGCGTTTGTTATTGGGAAATTGATGCATACCGTCGGCACCGAAGCGCCAGCAGCAAATGCGTACTAGGCCCGTGAGCCATTACCGCGCATGCCAGGGTCAGTGCGTAGCGAACCCAGTGAAATAGCAATCATCACCAAAGGAGCAATGCCCAAAATCAGAATCAGAGTGGAAATGAGAGAGTCCTGCTGATATCCCCAATATCCTGCGCCCACCAATATCGCCGTGAACAGCGCACAAACCACCGTCACGCGTCTCGCTGGCCATCCCCGTTGCAACAGGAGGTCATAGAAATGCTGGCGGTCACCCGAGAATAGCGAAGCGCCTTTGCGCAACCGTCGCAGGATGGCCAGTCCCAAATCCAAAAGCGGCAAAGCGGCGAAGAGTACGGGAAGCATCAAGCGCGAACTCACGGCTGGAGCCGTTTTGTAAAAATCTAAACTTAAGGAGGCAAGACTCACGCCCAGCAACGTACTGCCTGAATCCCCCATGAATATCCGTGCCGGAGGGAAATTAAATATCAGGAAGCCCATGCAGCATCCCGCGATACTCGCCGCCAAAAGTCCCCCCATAACGCTGACCTCGCCGCTGGAAAACAGCGTGTAGCCAAGCGCGATGATCAGTGACACACTCGCAGCTATGCCATCGGCGCCGTCGAGAAGATTGAAAGCATTCACAAAGGTGGCTACAAAGAAGCACGTGCAGAGCGGATTGAGGATCGTGCCTGTGAAGAGTGGAACCGTCCAGCCCGCTTTCCAAAGAACAAACCCCGCGCCCAACTGCACTACCAACCGTGCGACCGGCGCTAAGTCGCGGATATCGTCTGCCAGGCCCGTAGCCCAGACCACCACTATCACCGTGAGCGGAAACCATGCAGCGCCGAAACCATCGGCAGCGCTTGCCAAGAGTCGGGCCGATAAGATTCCGGCTGATAAGCCTGCCAGCAGTGCGACTCCGCCGAGCCGCGGAATGCGGCGAGTGTGAATCTTGAGTGGGCCTTCCGCGTCATACAAATTCCACATGCGCGCCAAGCGCAGCACCAAGGGCAGCGTGACCGCGGTGATCGCAAACGCCGATAATCCGGCAATAAGACGGGTAAACAAGAATCCTTCCAAGGCCCTCGAAGAGAAGTGAGGAAATATTTAAGAAAATGAGGAAGAAGAACTTAATCGCGTACGGGCTTCCACTGGCCGAACGTTCGGCGAGTCAGGCAATCGAACACCCCTAACATCGCGGCACAATTGACCACACAGAACGAACGAACCACAGACCAGGGTGAACGGACGTTTTCTTCCTTGAGCGCCATGGTCAAAAGTGCTACGGCATAGAAAAGCGATTGGGCCATCAGCACAGCCCGAAAAAACTTGGAATGCAGCAGCCACAGGTTTGTCACAAACATGACGCACAAGAAGTAAGGGACCAGCCAACGCAGCAGTTTATGGGACCATAGGCCAACCGCAACCGCGCCCGACCGGAATGGGTTGAGAATGGAACCATTGCGAATCAGTCCGCGAAGGTCTTTGCTTACGATCCGCTTTTTAACTCTGAACATGGAGGAGTCCTGCGCTGGCAGGGTGGTCCATGCGATAGCGCCAGGTTCCAGAATGTTGCGCTTGCCCTGTAGCGCTACTTGCAATGGCAAAACGAAATCATCTCCAACATTGTGCTCCAGGGGTTTAAAAAAGAGAACGACGCAAAGCGAAGAACGAACCCGAAGCAGCCGCCAGGAGCCCACGGTCGCTCTCTTGCTGGCGAATCCATTTCTCGTAGCGGGAATAGAGATTCTCGTTCCGCGTGACTTCCGTTTCGTTGGAATTCACGAACGCCGCGGTACCCGTAACCAGTCCCACACCGGGATCGGCAAAATTATCCACAACGTCCTGGAGCGTGTCTGGAGAGATCAGGCAGTCGGCATCGCTGAACACTAGGATAGACCCCGCCGCCGCCGTCACCGCGTCATTCTGGATAGCGCTCTTGCCCCGCCGTTCTTCGCCGGTGATGAGCCGAACATCGCGCGCCTTGTACCGACCGACAATTTCCCGGGTGCGATCTGTCGAGCCATCATCCCCAATCAGTATTTCTATCTTGCTCCGGGGATAGTTTGACGCGAGCAGATTCGTGATCTTTTCTTCAATCACCTTTTCTTCGTTGAAGGCGGCTACCACCACGCTGATTGAGGGCTGGCAGCGCTGCTTGTGTAGGGGCTTCCTCTTCGCCAAAAAACCTGACGCTAAAAGCGCAGGGTATCCGAAATACACATAAGCCGGAATACCCAAACAAAGCCAGAACAGAAATTCTGCCGCGGAGATATGCATGTCAGTTTTGCATTCTTGAACAGAGAATTAGAGCTGATTGAAATTGATAAGCTCGATGTTCTTATCCTGAATTAGAGCCTGCATGTTTCTGTCGGTAAGCAGTTCCAGCTCGAGTTCGCGCCGACCGGTGAAGCCAGGGAAATCCTTGGATAAGGGATCTGATTCTGAAAACCCAGGATGGCAAACGAATTCGTAGGTCCCGGATGGCAAGTTCTCCAACGCAAGTTTCCAACCTTCCGACAGCCCCTCGTGCTTGTTGTATTTAGGGTCTGGCTCCAGGCGGCAATCAGCGCGGCGAAAAGGACGGAACCTCGCATTCATCAGCAGTTCCATGTAGAGAGTGACCAGAAGCCGTCTTTGCATCGTTCCTCCGTGCGGTCCGCCCACGTAACCATGGCGCGGGTAATGGCGGATTCGCGCAACTCGAGTCTTGGAGATGCCTTCTTTTTGACAAGCTTGTGAAAACGCTCCGGCAACATAAGGATAAAAATGAATGTGCCGGTGAGAGTCAGCGTGGCTCGGTGTTATTCCATGATCCTTCATCCATTGAATCTGCGCGCGGAATTCAGCTTCGATTTCATCCCCGTTGACCCGCCGCTTCCAAAGTCGTGCTCTGAGCTCCTTGTTGCTATGGAATTCGCCATCCGCTGTTACCAGGCTCGGAACTTTCTCCGCGGGCAATATCGGCGAACCCTGATCCAGGGTCAGATGGATTCCCACGCTCAGATAGGGAACGCTGGTGAGTTGCTGCGCGGCGTATTCGCTGAACGGCTGGTTCACCATCATGGAAGTACTGGTTACCATTCCATTGCGGTGAGCGAAAAAGATGCCGTCGGTGACTCCCGAGGTCATACCCAGATCATCCGCATTCACAATGAGCCGCGACTTGCTATTCATGAAGCCCTCCGCACGATCAAAGGAATTTTTCCTCCGGCACGCACGATCGGTTCCGCCGCCAGTTCGGTGCCGACGTTCATCTGTGACCCAAGCAGCGCCTGCAGACTTTCCTGCACCTGGCTAAGTTCACGTGGACCATTGCCGTTGTTAGCGACGGCGCGCACTATTACCTGGCTTGGCCCAGACTGAACAAACTGGCAGAACCGGAAAGACGACGAATACTTCAATAATTGATTTACTGTTCGTGGCGACAGGATTCTGCCATCCGGACAACGCAGCAGGTCGCTGTCCCGTGTGATGGTTGGAACCACGGTTGGGAAGGCACGCCCGCAGGGGCACGGTCCGGAATCCTGCCAACAACCACGATCTCCAATGCGATACCGGATCAGAGGCATGACGTCATTGATAAGAGCAGTCCATACAAAATAGCCCTCGCGCCCCGCCGGCACGGGCCGGTTGTCCTCGTCCAGAATCTCCAGATAGCCAAATTCCGGAATGAGGTGCATGTGGTTGTACTCGCATTCCTGAATCAAGCCACACAGTTCCGTATTGCCGTAGGTGTCGTACACCTTGGCTTGAAAAGCTTGTTCAATTCTGTTGCGCAGAAATGAATAGAGAGGCTCGCCATCCGTAAACACCGCTCTCATTGGAACCCCTTCCCCACGCTGTAAGAGCAGATCAGCCAGAATCCCGAGAACAGAAGGAAAAGCTTCCAGCATTTCACCCTGATGCCGGCGTAAGCACTGAATGTAATCAGGGGCCGTCTTCTCGGAAAGATGAAAGATACTCATTAACAATTGCCGTTCGGCGCGGTTATAGGTCCAATAGGGCGGCTGCTCACGGTGCACCGGAACGATGCGGCTTCCAAATAGCGTGACCCGCGGAGACCGTGGCTCAATCCCTACCCATGCCAGTTGCCGCATGCGGAAAGCCCAGTTCCGGCGTGCCACCTGCGGGCTGTATGCCACACTCAGGCTCGCTCCGGTTGTACCAGTCGTCCCCACCCGAACCCGCTGGCTCGTCGCGACTGCCGTCGATACCAGTTGGTCGCCTCCGCGACGCACTTGCTCGCGCGTCAGGACAGGGAAGAGCGAGAGATCTTGCAGGTGTTCTATTTCGACCGCAGGCAAGGCACGATAGAAAGGAACGCTTTTTCGCGCGTGCTCGACGGTGCGCTGTACCGCGTGTAACTGGTATTCGCGAACTTCTTTTGCGGACCAACGCTCATGAGCGCGGAGTTCGTTAAGAAACGCAAACATACCGGGCGCGTAACGATTCTTGGCCAGGGACCATCCCCGCGCCGTGGTGAGCGCATTCTGTAAGGGGACAGGCATGCGATCATAGGCAGTCTGCAACCGCCGAGAATGCGCTCGGAACAGTTTTTCGATCATAGGAGGGTACAAATCGGGGAATTGACCGCGCTAGTCAGCCCAACTCTCGGCGAAACGCGCTGGTTGGGCATAGACATTAACCGCAACCCGGTGGGCAAACTTCACCTGCCGCGTTTCCTGGGCCCGCAAATTCCTCAACACAAAGGGCAGCGCAATCGCGAGCCACATCGCGCGGTTATCGTTCATGCTTCCCGTGTTCATGATGTCGATAAATTCAAAAGCATAAAACGCAAAAACCACAGCACTCAGGGGACCGAGCAAAGGGCCGGAATTTCTCAACTGTTTCACCGCTTCGCGAAAACTAAACCACAGCAGGGAACAGAACAACAGCACTGCAATAACTCCCATCTCCGCGCCAATTTCCAACATCATGTTGTGCGGCCACGCTCCAATGCCGCGAAACACGACAGGAAATCCTCCGATCCCGACTCCACGGAAAGGATGAGCCAGGGTGAGGCGCCAACCCTCCGCCATCAGGGCCTCGCGTGGTCCGAGCATGCGGCGCATATTGGGATCACCCAAGCGAGCCAGATAGTCGTAAGAACTTTGCGGAATTCCGACGATCGGAACTACCAGCAAAGCCGCAGTCACTAGACAGCCTAGATCCGCCAACATGGTTTTCACATTAATTCCCAACTCTTTGTGGAGGACGAAGCTGAGAGCAATGCAACAAGCCAGTCCGACAGCGGGGCCTCGGGAACCTGCGCCAATGACGGCCACGAACAGGGTGATCACCAGGCCATAAAGAAGGATGCGCGAAAACAAGGAACGCCGCGGAAGCAGAAGATACCAGACGACGACAATCGCAAGAGCACCATCATGGCCCAATTGGATCGTGTCTCCCCCCTCCGCTACCAACCGTTCTTTTCCGCCCAGACCCGCAAATGAATCCATCGCCACTACAAACCCAAGGACGGCCAGCGTGAGAAAGAAGCGCCGCAAATCCGCCGGGGTTCTGAGCACAAGAAATGGCGTCAGGATCGCGATTCCCGAGAACACAATGAAGCGGCCAACTTTATCAAGCCCGGCCGGAAGATTTGGGGTGTAGATCAGGCTCAACAGCATGATCGCAATAAACGGAAGGTAGAAAAGGTAAGACTTCGGATAATGGATGTTTCTGCTCAGCAGGTCCCTGGAGCTCTTTATTACCGCTCCCACCAGGACCAAAGCTGCGAGGGCTACCGTCAAATCGATAGGCGAGTCAGCCAGTTGCGGAATTCCTTTGATAGTCCCAACCATCAGCAAGGCCGCGAGCGCAATCTCCGGATGGAGAACTAATATGGCAGCAGCTGCCAGGGCGCAGACTCCGAGAAGCAGTTGCCAGACTGAAACATAGCCGGATATCAGCAGCAGACCGCATGTCACGCTAACCAACAAGACTGCCGCAACAGCGGTTGCACTCCGCCAGGTCTGCGTTCTGAGTTCTGGCAACGAGTTCATGCCGCCGCCTCCGCGGAAAGGCTGGCATACTTATGTCCCTTTCCCAGCACGCGTCCGTAAAATGCCGCCAGACGCTTCCTTTCACAGTCAGTGTTGAGCCGGGTGAGAATCGCCTGACGGGCGTCTTCTCCCATGGCCTCTGCTTTTTCCGGGTTCCTGATCAACCACTCCAATGCCGCAGCCAGCTCCTCGGACGCTCCCGGACTCACCCGTAATCCGAACCGGTTATTTCCCAGAAAAGGCCGCATCGGAGGTAGGTCACTTACCACAGTCGCCAGGCCACAAGCCCAATAGTCGAAAAGTTTGGTGGGAATATTTTTCAGAAACTTCGGAATGGGCTGCAGGGGGACGACGCCGATACGCGCTTGACGAAGCAGTCCTGGCACTTCCGGCGGCGTGACGCGCCCTTTCACCTCGACGAACGGCTGCAGCTGGAGTTCCGAAATGCGAGTCTTCAGCTGGTCGGAAGACGCGGTACTGTCGAAGTATCCAAAAATAAGAACCTTGGGCGTCATTCCTCTCGAGACAAGCGCACGAATGGCATTCAGCAGCACATAGATGCCAGTCCTCTCGGAGATTCCGCCCGAATAAACAACGTCGTAGTGTTTGGGATGCCCCTCTTGAGTGGGACCATCGAACAGTTGCAATGAGGGCAAATTGTAAAAAACAATTTTTTGCCCCGAAGCTGCCCGGGCATACATGCGCATGACGGAGGGGTCGGCGGTGACTACGCCATCGAACAGCCTGCAGGACGCGCTCTCGACCCAGTAAACGAATCCCCCGAGGGTTTTTCTCAGTGCGAGCGGAAGATTTTTCTTGGTTAGAGCCATGGAAGGAAAATCTTCGAAAATGTCGTACACCACCCGTTTTCGAAAAAAGATTTTCAGAATCCAACCGACTGGCAGCATTTGGGGCGAATGCAAATGATAGATGTCCGCTTTTTGCTTGAGCGCCGCCAACAATGCCAGCGGCGTGACCGCGATCCGGCCGAAAGGGCTTTTCCCAGCGCGATAGCCAACGATTTGCACTCCATTCTTCGTTCGCGTCTCTTCTCCCGGACACACGAAGCAAACTTCGTGCCCCAGCTCAGCCATATGAACACACTCCCGATAAAACGCACGCGCAGTCAGCGTGGAGATACTCGAGACGTGGCATATTTTTGTGGTCACTAGTCGCTCGCCTTGTTGGAAATCATGATCGAACTGCTTCGCGGATTAGGCGGAGAGATACAATTTTTCTGTCTTGAGGTCGTGTTCCAGTATCTCGAAAAGAGTTTCGCAAACATATTCAATGTCTTCTCGCGTGGCCGCCGGAAAGAACGGTAACGCCAGACAACGATCCGAGGCGAAATCAGTTTGGTGAAGCGATGACGCCAGATTGCTCGTGATGTATCGCTTAAAGTAGGGCTGGCGATGAATGGCGGGGAAGTACGCCTGGGAGCCGATGCCGCGTTCTCGCAGTTCTAACATGATGCGGTCTCTCCGCTCTTTCGAGGAATCGCCGTTCAATTGAACCACGTACACAAACCAGCTGCGGGTTCTGTCGGGTGGCGTCGAAGGCAATATTAAGGAGGACTGCCCGCTCAGATTCTTATCGTAAAGAGCGGCAATCTCGGCGCGCCTTTCAAGCAGTTCCTGCACCCGTTCCAACTGCGCAATGCCCAATGCACAATGGAGTTCACTCAGGCGATAGTTGTAGCCGAGACGGGAGTGCTGCAACCATGAAGAACCTTCGTTTCGCCCTTGGTTCCGCATACTGCGGCACGCTTCCGCAATTTGGGGATCATTGGTCACGACTATTCCGCCTTCGGCGGTGGTCATTTGTTTGTTGGGATAAAAGGCGAAAGCTCCAACCTTTCCAAACGTGCCCACCGGCCTATTTTGGTAGTGGGCACCGAGAGCTTCGCATGCGTCTTCTATGATGGCCAATCCGTACTCTTGTGCGATCGCGCAAATCTGCTCCATATCGCAGGGCAATCCGAAAACATGCACCGGCAGGATCGCCTTGACCCGGCGACCGGTAGCGCGGTCGAGGGGATATTCATCCCCAGTGTTGCGGGTGCAATTTTCTTTCAGAAAACGTGCGATTTTCTGCGGGTCGATATTCAAAGTTTCGGGGGCGATATCCACGAAAGCCGGGAGCGCGCCTTCGTACAGCAGGCAATTAGCCGACGCTACGAAACTGAAGGACGTCGTGATGACTTCGTCCTCGGGACCAATGTCCAGAGCACGTACGCACAGATGGAGCGCCGAAGTTCCACTGTTGACGGCGATGGCGAAACGCGTGTCAGCATAGGCGGCGAACTTTTCTTCGAACTCGGTCAGGCGGTCCCCCAGACTCAATACGCCGGTTCGAAGAACCTGGGTAACCAGATCAATTTCACGCTGGGTGATGGACGGTCCTGAGAGGGGAACCTTCATGTCGATCCTTTTGTTGATGAAATGCCACCGGCGTCCGGCGCAGATGGAAAATTCTTTCCCGATATCTTAACGGTAGTATTGATAGTCCGGCAGGTTGATGTTTACTCCGTTCAACACCACGGAAACAACAGGCGCCTCGACACCGGAGAGGACGTCCAGGCAGCGCAGGACTGCCTCGCGGGTGGTAGAGCCGGAGCGGCTCACCAGAATCATCCCATCGACCAGGGTCGCCAATGCCCTCGCATCTGCGAAAGGAATGAGAGGCGGAGAATCGATGATTACGTAGTCGCATGACTTGCGAAGTCCGTTGATGACTTCGCCCATCTGCTTGGACAAGATCAGTGACCCAGGATTAGAAACCCGTGGGCCGCCAGGAATGATTGCCAAGTTCGGCAGCTCGGGAACCCCCAGCAGAGGGCTGGATGAAGGCACTCTCGACTGCAGGATGTCGCTGAGGCCAGTGGTCGCCTCGAGATTGAAAGAGGCGGCAATCTTGGATTTTCTCAGGTCGGCATCCACCAGACAGGTCCGTCCGCTCGAGGCCAGCGCGACCGCCAGGTTGATCGCAATCGTTGTCTTACCCTCGCCGGCGAAGGGAGAGGCAACGAGAATCACCCGCAGAGGCTTCTTGCGGCGGTGAAACATAATGGTCGTTTGCAGGGAGCGAATTGCCTCGGCGACCGGAGAACAACTTTCCTGGGCGAACATCCGCACCGCGGATATCCCGGTGTCCGCCGGCAAAGCCTTGCGGCCCAATCCCATCCAGGCCAGCAGATTGCGATTACTGACCGCACGATTTTCCAGCTGGGGGACCAGGCAAACCGCCGAGCCGGTTAACACCGCAACTTCGGCCGGATTGTGCAGGGTAGTATCAAAGCTTCCCTTTACAAAAGCGGCGGCGATCCCTCCGAATAAGCTAAGCACGAATCCGATCAACAGGCTGGGAAGCGGCTTCGGCCAGGTAGGCCGGTCGAGAACGCGCGCAGCATCGAACACCCGCACATTGCTGGACTTTGAAGCTGCTGCGATGCCGGCTTCCTTAATACGCGCATACAAGGTGTTGTACAGGTCGGAGTTCACCTGCGCGTCGCGTTTCAGATTGTCATATTGGGCGATAGTTCCCATCTGCCCCGTGAGTTTGGCCAACTGACCGGAAACCAGCCGCTCCCGCGACTGCGCAGCAGAGTAGTTGTTGCGCAACTCGCGCACGATTTGCTGTTTTTGCAGTCCGATCTCCTGCTGCAGCGCCGACGCCTGATTTTCCAGCTTCTTCACGTTCGGACTTTGGCTGCCATAGACTGCTTTGGCTTCGGAAAGTTCCGATTGCACTTCAATCGAACGTTGCGTCAGCGCCTGGATCATGGGGTTATCCCTGACCTGCGGGAGCGCATCCGCATCGCCGCTTTGCAGCCCGGTGACATAAGGCTCCAATTGAATTTTGTCGGCCTGGGACTGTGTCAGCTGGTGATTCAGTTCGCTAATGTTTTGCGTAACCGTACTCTGCTTATCATCCACGTCCACAATCCCATGCTCCCTTTCATAGCCGGCGAGAGCCTGGGATGACTCGATCATCTTTTGGTGTACATCTTCCAGTTGCCGCTCCAGCCACTGGCTGGACTTCATGACCGCATCGTAGCGAGTCTTGTAGTTTTTCTCGACAAACAGCGTGACCATACTGTTGGCCACTAAGGGCGCGAGGCGGGGGTCCCGGCTGGAAAACCTGAGTTCCAGAACCCGCGTATTCTTTATGGGAGATACAGAAACTCCATCCTGCAGGTGACGGAGCGCGATACTTTCGCATTCGCTCAATTGAAAACCGTCGGGCGATCCTCCACTGCGGTCACAAGGTCTGTCCCCGACGATCTCCGTATTCTGGTCGAGATGCAGGCCGCGAATTACGTCGATCGCGAGTTCGTCACTCTTGAGAACCTGGGCTTGTGTGTCCACGTAGTCAAGATCGATCGGACTGCTCGTCATCTCCGCCAGGGAGAAAGTCTCCGATCCCGGCGGATCGATCTGCAGGCGGACGTCCGCTTCGTACCGTGGATATTTCTTATAGGCGACGACCGTGCCGGTAGCCACCACGGCCAGAATGATGGCGCCGCACAGCGCTGCAAATGGCCAGTGGGCCTGGAGAATCCGCAGAATTTCCCTAAGGTCGAAGTTCGCCGACGCCCGCTTCTTATCGGAGAAGCGGGGAGCGTTCCTCAGCGATGAAACCAGATAGGGAGCTTCAAACGTTACGATCCGGCCGTCGTCCTTCCGGACGATCTCTTTAGGAAGAATATTGTCATCGCGCATAGGAGTTGAGCAACCTTTCGTTACCAGGGTGGGTGGTAGATAACCGAGCCGGTAGCGGCAGTCAAGATAGCCTCGGCGGTCTTACGGGCAGCACTTTTAGAGGCGCTGTTAGGGATAAATAAAACGTCGCCGGCGACCAGCGGAACGTCCGGCGACTTCGCCGCTAGAATCTTGGATAGACGCAGAGGAATTTGCTGTGTTCCTGATGGCGTCTTGCGAATCACTCGGGTGCGGTCAAGAGCGGCCGGCGCCTGGATTCCCTGCGCCAGTGCAATCGCCTGCATCACGGTGATGCTTTCACTATTGTCCATCGTAAAACCGCCGGGTTTGGCCACATTGCCGATCACGTACACGACGCCAGCGGTTGGAACCACGATGGTGTCCCCCGGCATGATGTCAATGTTGGCGCCCCCGGCGTGGCGCTGGTCAGCAAGGTTAACGGTTACAGCCTTGTCCGGAGTGTCCCGGTGGGTTATTACGACCGACTTTCCCGCTCGGGCGGTAAGTCCGCCGGCCTCCGAGATCATGTCAAAGAGCCGCCGGGACGCAACCACCGGATAAACGGCGGGCTTATTGACCTCGCCCATGATCGACACGCCTTGCGTGGCGTACTCGTCGATCAGCAATGAAACGTGCGGATTGTTGAGAAACTGGCCATCACGAAACGCTTTTTCGATGGCGTCCTCAGCCTTTTCCGCGGTCAATCCTGCAACGTGAACGTCTCCAACAAAAGGCAATGACACATTCCCCGTGCTACTGACTCGAGTCTTTTGACTGACGTCCGGTGCGCCATAGACGGTGTACACATTGATTTCCAGCAAGTCTCCCGGACCGATTTGCACGCCTGCGGGAGTGATGGACGGTGAAGACTGTTTTGCGAGCGGTTCCTGTGCGATAGGGGCCTCGGACGGCTGCAACCGTTTGGAATCCGCGATGTTCTCCTGGGCATGCATGCCGGAAATCAGAAAGAGGGCCGCACCCGCGCCGGTCATCCACCGGGAAAGTTTCAGCTTCGTAACAATATCCATTGTGGAATCCTTCCTAGAAACCCCTGGCGGGGCGCTCAGTCTGCCGCGAATGACAGGCCGGTTCTCTGACGGGCGTAGCCGAGCAATACATCGTGCCGGTCCACTTCTGACTTGGCCAATAGTTCCTCGCTTGGCGTATATTCCGGCACGATCGTCCTGAGGGTCTTCATGAGCTCGTACATGTTCTTGACTTCAACCAGCATGGAGAGTTCGTCAAGCCAGACCCGCAGTTGCTGAAGGTCAACCTGGCCTCCGTCCAAAACTCTGATCTTGGGGTGCGGCGTAGGCTTAATCCCCTCACCCTCCAGGCGCAGCTCTTCGAACAGTTTTTCTCCCGGGCGCAACCCCGTGTAGACGAACTTGATATCGCGTTCCGGTTCAAGTCCTGATAAACGCACGAGATTTGTTGCCAGGTCCACGATCTTGACGGGCTCTCCCATATCCAGCACAAAAATCTCACCGCCGCGGCCCATGCTGTCCGCCTGCAATACCAGCTGCACCGCTTCAGGAATGGTCATGAAGTATCGTTTGGCGTCTGGGTGAGTCAGCGTCAGCGGGCCACCCTTGGCAATCTGCTGCTCGAACAATGGCAGAACGCTGCCATTGCTGCCCAGCACGTTGCCAAAACGTACGGATATGAAACGAGTGCTTTGATGTTGCAGGGCAAGAATTACGAGTTCTGCAATGCGCTTGGTCACGCCCATTACATTGGTAGGATTGACGGCTTTGTCGGAGGAAATCATGACGAAGTCCCGGGCGCAAACTTGGCGGGCGGCCAGCGCGACGTTATACGTGCCAAAAATATTGTTGGTGATGGCCTGGAAGCAGTTCCGTTCCATCATGGGCACATGTTTATAGGCGGCGGCGTGAAATACCGATTGTGGACGGTACTCGGACATGACCTCGCGCAGAAGGCGGACATCCAGAATGTCGCCGACGATGGGCACAATGTCGAGGTGGGGAAAGGTCTCGCAAAGCTCTATGTGAATCTTGTGCAGATCATTTTCCGAGCGCTCGAACAAGAGGATCTGCCGGGGACGCATATCCGACAACTGGCGCGAAAGCTCCGAGCCAATCGAACCGCCGGCGCCCGTTACCATGAGCACACCATCTTCAAATCGCTGACGAATCAGCTCGCTGTCCAGTGTCACCGGCTTTCTGCCTAACAAGTCTTCTACCTTAACGCCCCTCACTTGCCGCCAGGCTGAAGTGCCCTTAAGCCGGTCTGCAAATTTGGGAAGGATCTTGAGGTCGACCCGGCATTGCCTGCAAACCTGAACGATTTCCTTGATCTTCGCCGCCGAAGCCGACGGCATCGCGATAATCACGCTGCGGATGCGATAGCGAGTCACGACTACCGGCAGATCGGAAACGCTGCCCAACACGGGTATGCCCTGGAGTCTGATCCTTAGTTTGCTGGGGTCGTCGTCCACAAACCCAATCGGATTCAGGTCAAAGGCCGGGTTCGATTTCAAGGTTCTTGCAATGTCGCATCCGGCCTGACCGGCTCCTACAATCAAGCCATTTTTGGCAGCGAGCCCTCCGCTGCGTCTCCCTTCCGCGTACATGCGAACCGCGAACCGCGCTCCCCCAAGAAAAAGGATGATCAAGGCTGCATCAATGACGAGCGCAGAGCGGGGAAACGGACTCGCCCGCAATATGTATCTGACCGTAAAAAATTCCACGGGAGCGCTGACTAAAGACGCTTTGCAAATGTCCAATAAATCACTCAGTCCCGCGAAGCGCCACCACCCGCGGAAGAGGCCTGCCCAATAAAACGCCGCGAGATTAACCAGCAAGATGGCGGGGAGCGTGTGAAAAAAGACTCGTGTGTACGCAGGCGGCAGGTGAAAATCAAAACGCAGCAGGAAGCTGACGTAGTAAGACAGTGAAGCCAACAACAACTGGGAAAGCAAAATGAGTTGCCGCTTGCCCTGAACTGACGGGGGCTTGAATCCCTGGGGAAATCTAAACGTATTCATAATTCGATTGGACTAATGAAGAAAAGAATTTCCGAGACGCATAGCTTCGCCCTCTGAGTCACAAGTTGACTTTCCACAAAGAGCTTAGTTTTGGTCTCCCGAACCCGCGACGAAGCAAGGCTTCGCCCCTCGAGTTCACACGATCTACGACTTTTTCAGGGTGATCAATTGCACCTGAGGACTACCGATTGCTCTGTTCGGCTTCTCTACAAAGCGTTTCAGATTCGCTGTTTTTGTTGCTATGCAGACGCGCGGGGTTGTTTATCGCTTGATTAGTTGGGGCAAGTCCCAATCGAATACCGGAATCTATTTGGCCGCCTACAGAAATTCCCTGAGTCCGTAACGGAACATGGCGGTGGTTGTGCGGGCGCAGGGGTTATCGAGTCGTTTCGGGATTCCTATTTAGTGAACGCCAGCCTGAAGGGTCGATTGCGGCATGCGCACAGAAGATCGGAGTTCCGAATCTCGCCACTCTATGATTAAATAGAACGTCGTTCTCAATTTTGCGACCAACCTCGCAGGAGTTTCGATTGCCAAAATCCAGCTCGAGAAACATGCCCCCGAAGGGGGTCTATGCCCCAACCATCACCGCTTTCCACCCCGACGGCAGCATCAATCACCAGGGAAATCGTGAGTTTGTCCGGTTCCTGCTTGATCAGGGAGTTCATGGGCTGGTTCCGCTGGGAAGCTCCGGTGAGCCGATTTCGCTGACCATGGATGAGCGCAAGGCTGTCCTGGAGACCATAGCGACGGAAGTCGCGGGTCAGATTCCCATCTACGCAGGCATCGTCGACTACCTTACGAGCAATGCCATAGAATTCAGCAAGCATGCAAAAGCCTGCGGATGCGCAGGACTCATGCTGATGGCGCCGTACGTTATGCGGCCGCCCAAGCGAGACTGCTTCGACCATCTGCGGCGGGTGCGTGAGGCTGTTGGTTTGCCTATCATGCTTTACGTGGTTCCCGTCCTGACCGGAACTGACTTCACCGCGGCTGACGTGCAAAAGCTGGCAGAGGAGGATGTGGTCCATTCGGTAAAGTGGTCGCATCCGGATTACAACCGGGTTCCGGAGACAAAATTTCTGTGTGGGCCTACATTTCCCGTGTTTGCGGGGAATGACGGAATCGCGTTCTCAGCGCTCGCCGCCGGCGCGGATGGCTGGATTGGATGTTTGCCGATCATGACGCCTCGCCTGTCGGTGAAGCTTTACGAACATTTTATTGAGGAGAAGGATTTGGATGCGGCCCGTAAGCTTTGGTATCGTTTAATGCCGCTGGTGCGGATGGAGTTTTCCACCATCTACACCACGGATAACGATCCGCACTGGCTCTCTATGTCGCGCGATTCCGCGATTCTGCGAGGGTTGCCCGTCGGGGAAACTCGGCCGCCGCTAACGGGGCTTCGCCAGGACGATTTAGAGTATCTTCGAAAGGTACTAGTGGATCTGGGTGAAATTCCAGCTGCTGGCAAACTCAATGGCCGTCCCAAAATCAAGCGCAGAGCCTAGAAGCCACGTTGCCGCTAAGAATCGAGAGTTATGAAGGAGACTTGGCGGTGGTATGGCCCGCAGGATCCAGTTCCCCTTGATCACGTCAAGCAAGCGGGTGCTACTGGAATTGTTACCGCGCTTCACCATATGTATAGCGGCCAAGCCTGGCCGTTGCGCGAAGTCCTCCGCCGAAAAGATGAAATCGAGGCTGCGGGTCTGGTCTGGTCTGTAGTCGAAAGCATTCCTGTTCACAACTCCATTAAGCTGCGCGCCGGACCGTATCGGGACTTCATCGGCGCATGGAAGGATTCGCTCGCCGCCATCGCTAAAGCCGGCGTCAAGATTGTCTGCTACAACTTCATGCCGGTAGTGGATTGGACGCGCACCGACTTGATGTGGCGTCTGCCCAGCACGGGATATGCGCTGCGCTACGACGCCAACGATTTTGCGGCTTACGACCTCTTTATTCTTGCTCGCGCAAACGCGGAGGCCGATTATCCCGCAGATCGGGTGGCGTCGGCGCGATCCCACTATGAAGCGATGCCGCAAACGCGGCGCGATGAGCTAGAGCGAAACATCATCGCCGGTCTGCCGGCTTCGGAATCCTCTTACGACCGAGAGAGCATTCGCCGCGCCATTGCAGAGTATGCAGGCATGAAGCGTGGCGATCTGCACGCCAATCTTGCGGCATTTCTCCAAGAGGTTGCCCCCGTAGCGGAGGAACTTGGAATTCGCCTCGGCATTCACCCCGATGATCCGCCTTGGTCGTTGTTCGGTTTGCCGCGCGTCGTCTCCACCGCGGAAGACGCGAGGACAATTCTCAAGGCGGCTGGCACCCCGGCCAACGGACTCACATTTTGTGTTGGTTCTTACGGCTCCCGGGGAGATAACAACCTGGTCGGCATGATCCGCGAATTTGCCGACCGCATTCACTTTGTTCACCTTCGGCAGGTGCGGCGCGAGCCCGACGGTTCTTTCCACGAAGCGGCGCACTTGGAGGGAAGCTCGGACATGGTCGGCGTGATTCACGCCGTGATGTTGGAAGAACTGCGCCGGCGGCGCGAAGGCCGCGCGGATCATGAAATTCCCATGCGTCCGGATCACGGTCATTTGCTGGCGGACGACATCGGCAAGAAAGTGAACCACGGGTATTCGCTGATTGGCAGGTTGAAGGGTCTGGGTGAACTTCGCGGCGTGGTGCGGGGCCTGCAACATGCGATTCCTGAACTCTCCAGCTAATTAGTGGTTGCAATCTCGCCCCGCATTCGTGTCTCATCCAGTTGTTTGCAATCACTCTCCGGGAGCAAATCCATGAAGGAATTTGAAGGTAGGGTCGCAATCGTGACCGGCACCACCGGCATTGGACGGGCAATCGCCAAACGCTTTGCTGCGGACGGAGCCTTGGTGGTGGCCTGCGGCATTGAGCCCGCCGCCAATGACGAACTACAGCGCGAGGCGGAAAGCAGCAGATTAAGCCTGCAGGTGGAGCTTTGCGACGTCACCCAGCCCGACGCCGTGCAGGCCTTGGTTCAGAACACGGCAAACCGATTGGGAGGCCTCGATATCATCGCCAACGCGGCGGCGATTCATCCCTTTGGCACAGTTCTGCAAACTGATTGGGATACCTGGAACCGCTGCATGACGGTGAACATCGGCAGCATATATCTCCTGGCGCATTTCGGTATTCCCGAAATGAAAAAGCGCGGCGGCGGATGCATCATCAACCTGGCATCAGTACAGGGTTACGCATGCCAGCGCGGCGTCGCCGCTTATGCGACCTCGAAGGGAGCGATCCACAGCCTCACTCGCGCCCTGGCGCTGGACCACGCGTCCGACAAGATTCGCGTGAATTCGATAAGCCCCGGCTCAGTACGCACCCCCATGCTGGCCCGCTCGGCCCAGAACTTTGCCCCCGATCTTTCTGCCGAAGAAGCGTTCCAGCGCTTCGGAGAGGCTCACCCGCTGCGGCGCATCGGCACCCCCGAGGAAGTTGCCGAGTTAGCGGCCTTTCTCGCCTCGGATAGAGCCTCCTTCTGTACTGGGGGAGACTATCTCGTCGATGGCGGACTCATGGCTGGGATCGGGGTGCAATAGGTCTGAAAATGTGGTCTCCCGCTTATTTTCCGGTGCTGGGCTTCAGCGCGAGACTCGCCAGCTCTGCTTGAACCTTGGCCGCTTTTTCGGGCTGCTTCAAGGCAGCATATTCTTCGATCAGGTCCTTGCGGGCATTTTGCAGCCATTCAGCCGGCGCCGCGCTTTGCTTGCTCAGATTCTCGTATCCGGCGCGGCTTTCCGGTTCGGCTTCGGCATAGCGGCCTTGCCGGGCAAGAGCACCGCCCAGCCGAACTCGAGCGATGCCAACTAACTGGTGATCGGCGGGCAAAGTACCGGCGTAGACCTGCAGTGTCTCGCGAAACAGGTGCTCAGCCTGAGCATATTGTTTCCTGTCGATTGCAACTCCGGCTAGATTCGATAATGCCACGCCGACGTAATAGTGCTTGCCGTTGTACACCTGCCGGTAAATGTCAGCTTCGCGGCGAAAATCGGCGTCCGCTTCATCAAACTTTCCCTGCTTCTGCGCGATCTTGCCCAACTCATTCAGCGTCGAAGCAATCCGCGGATGAGCCCCTTTATAAAGCTTTTCTTCGACGCTTAGCGCGTCATGCAGCATGTCGGCAGCCTGGTTCAAGGCCCCCTCCGCCACCAGGGCGCGCGCGGTGATGGTCATGGTAGATGCTGATTCGGGATGATCTTTTCCGTAGAACGACTCGATGATCTCGAGCGCTTGCCGGTCATACTGTTCGGCTTGCTTGTAGTTCGCCCGTTCAAGTTCAATGGCGCCGAGATTGATATAGTCCTCAGCCACATTCGGATGGTGATCTCCGTAAAGCTGCCGGTCCATGCTCAAGACGCGCTGATTCAGGGATTCAGAAATTTCATAGTGACCCAAATAGAAATGAGAATTCGCGAGCGAGGTCAAGCTCATAGCCAGATCGGCCGGCACCCCGCCCGGAGCGGACTGAATATTTACCGCTTCATTGAGTATTTGAATCGCTTCGTCATACTTGCCGCGGTCCACTTGCAGGGCGCCTAGCGCATACAGCGCCTTCCCGACCGCTGGATGGTTCGCTGGCAAATGCCTGCGGCTCATGTCCAGTCCCTGGCGGATGAACTTCTCGGCATCGTCGTATTGCGCCTGGTCAGAGCGCACATTGCCCAACGCGACCAGGCTCTCAGCCACTTCGGTGCTATCGGCACCAAACAACGCCTTGCGTTTTTCAAGGCTGGAAGACTGTACCTGGTCCGCTTTGTCGAGTTCGCCCAGCTGTTCGTAAATTCCACCAAGGTTGTACAAAAGCTCAGCCTGAATCTTGGGGTCCGTGTTGAGGTTTTGTGCCTCTTCAACGCCGCGGTCAACCAGGGTGAGAACCCGCAACTCAGTCGAGGGCCCTGTGGATTCATCGCCACCCTGAAAGAGATTCATCATGAACTGTTGAATGCGTTCGGTACGAGCCGCTTCGGCGAGGGCGGCGTCTGCGGGCACGGGCCAGCCTCAGGGTGAAAAAAACCACCAATCCGATTATGATCGCGAGCACCAGAGCGGTTGCGGCAACCGCATCGCGATTTCGTCCCAGGAATTTTCTCAAACGGTAGGCAACGTCGTCGGGACGCGCCTCCAGAGGCTCGTTACAAAGATAATGATCAACATCGCGGATCAGAGCTTCTACCGAACGATAGCGGCGCTCCGGATCCTTGTGCATGGCGGTAAGGCAGAGCACGTTGAGATCGGCCCAGGCGGTTCCGCCCAGGGCGAGGGCGTCCCCGGGAGGTTTTGTACTCCGCCGGATCGCCAGCGATGGTTTACCAGGCTCATGACTCACCACTACAGTCGCCGCCTCGCCTGGAGTCAGGTTCTCCAGATCGAAGGGAAGCTTGCCGGTAAGGAGTTCGTAGAGAATGACGCCAAGGGAATAGACGTCGGTGTGAGCTCCAAGTTGAGCGCCACGAATTTGTTCCGGCGCCGCATACGCCGGCGTCATGAGGCGCAAGATGGTGCGAGTTTGGTCTACCGGCCTGTCCAGACTTTCCATCTGCTTGGCGATACCAAAATCAAGCAGCCGTATTCCGCCGGCTTTCTTCACAAGAATATTGGAAGGCTTCAGGTCCCGGTGAATCACCGCGTGCTGGTGCGCGTACTGCACCGCATCGCAAACCTGCCGGAACAGCTGCAAGCGCCGCTTGATCGAGCAATTGTATTTTTCGCAGTAGTCCGTCAGCGGCAGGCCTTCCACGTACTCCATGACAAACCAGGGAGTCCCGTCAGCCAGAGTATTGGCGTCGTAGAGGCGCGCGATCCCGGCATGGGTGAGTTGCGACAGGGTTTTCTGTTCGCTGGAAAACCGCTCACGCCGCGCCGGCGACAGCCAGGCATCGCGCAGAACCTTGATCGCGACCAGATTGCCCAGGTCTTTGCGTTCCGCGAGGTAGACAACCCCCATTCCGCCTTCGCCAAGAACGCTCTTGATTGTGTACTGGCCGAATTCCTTTGAATTGGCGGAAAACTGGGCGGTGTTATCGAGCACATGCGCCGCGACATGGGCCATATCGCGGTCGAGCAGCGACCCGGCTCCGCCATCCGCGGCCAACATGGCCAGTACCTCCGCCATGAGTTCGCGGTCGCTCCCACAGGCGGAGTCCAAAAAAACTACCTGCTGGTCTTGCGGAAGGTCGGCCGCTTCATGAAATAGCGATTGGATTCGGTCCCAGCGCGCATGGTCCATCATGGCGGTTTGATCACAGATTGAAGAGCTAACTGACCTGGCGCAAAGTCTGCGTCAGCCAAGCCTTGGCAGCACGCCAGTCGCGAAGAATGGTTGCCTCGGATACATTCAGCAGCGCTGCCGTTTCGCTTACGTCGAGGCCGCCGAAAAAGCGGCTCTCGATAACCATGGCCTGGCGGGGCTCAATGCGCGCCAGTTCCTCAAGCGCGCTATCCAAAGCCAGCAGGTCTTTCGCGTAGGCCATCGTTGGCTGGAGCGATTCGTCGAACGTCACGACGGAAAACTCGCCTCCGCGCTTTTGGGAGTTGTGGCGGCGCGCTGCCTCGATGAGCAACTGCCGCATGGCGCGGGCGGCAATTCGCTTAAAGTGCAGACGGGAGGCGGATGCCACATCCGGCGAACCGGCCAGCTTCAGCCATGCTTCATTCACCAAAGCGGTGGGGCTCAGAGTGGCGCATGGATCTCCCCGCCGCACACTCGAAGCCAGGCGGCGCAACTCCTCGTAAGCCGCACTAAACAAATCGTCAAGTGCTTGCCGCTCGTTCATTGGTGGGCAAGATTCGCCGGACCGACTGCTGTTAGCGAGATTTTTTTCCAGCGGCATGACAGTTTTCCCTAA
This sequence comes from uncultured Acidobacteriaceae bacterium, assembly GCA_963697035.1. GTDB lineage: Bacteria > Acidobacteriota > Terriglobia > Terriglobales > Acidobacteriaceae > PALSA-270. The sequence goes on from CAVOMN010000009.1 coordinate 92,817, forward strand.
CCGTTTGCGCAATGTGAGGTAGAGGATGGTATAGCCCAAACGCAGGCGCCGCAGCGCGGATCCACACCGCTGCCCACCACTGCGCCGAATGCTACCACCGCTGTTAGACCCGAACAACTGCTTTCTATTTCTTCATTTGCGTTAAAAGAAGGAGATAAAACATGGCGAAAAGAGGCAAAGTTTTGCGCGATCCACATGCGGGGCCGGGGCTTCTGATGGTGGAAGGACAGCAGTATCCCTTTTCACTGGAAGGAGTTTGGAAGTCCGAGGTGCCGCCCAAACCAGGTCTCGTGGTCGATGTAGCGTTTGACGCGGCAGGAGCGATTACGAGCATTGCCGCAGTGCCGGAATCTCAGTTGGCCAAGGAGCAGGCCGAGGCGGCGCTTGCAGTCGCCAAGGAAAAGGGCGGAAAGATCTTCGGCGAGGTTGTCGCAAAAACAGGAATGCCCAACCTGATTGCTGGCCTCTTGCTGGTCATCGGCTGGTTCTTTCTGACCACCGTTTCGGTGCAGATCCCCTTCTTGGGAAAGCTCGAATACACCTTCTGGCAGGTTCTTGGTTTGCTGAACACCAGCAACCTCATGGATGCGATGGACCAAAACCGCCATCCCAGCGCCGGCTTCTATGGCTTCTTAGCGATCGTCGCCTTGGCCGGTCCCTTTGTTCAGTACTTCTGGAAGGACAAGCGGGCGGTTCTGGGTGGGGTCGCGCCCCTGCTGTTTATGGTCATTGTCTGGATCATGGCTCGCAGCAGTATCCACAGCGCTTTCAGCGGCGGCGGAGCGGATGCAGAAAACATTGGGCAGCAGATGCAGGACGAAGCCATGAAGGCAGTTTCCATGGGACTTGGAGTTTACCTGTCTGTGCTGGTTAGTCTCTATTTCTCGGGCATCAGCATCAAGAAATTTCTCGCGGCGAGAGCGAGTGGAACAGTTTACGAGAGTCCGGCGAAGGCCGCTTAGCGGTCACCGGACGGGCGCAGATAAAGTACCGTGAAGCTGGAGGGAGAAGAATGAGTGCGCGAGGGATGAGTTTGCGCTTGACCATAGGGGTGGCGATTCTGGCAACGATTCCGTGGATCGCCACTGCGCAACAAAAAGAAAGCATCTGGCAGAAAATCCAGAATGCGGCCAAACAACCCGGGCAGCAACCGTCCGGGCAGCAACAGCCTGGACAGAAACCGGGAAAAGCCGGTCAAACCGCGCCGGGAAATCAGGCCAACGACACCGGCCCTTTCACTCCGCCCCCCGGCACCAAGATTGATCCGGTGGTCATGGCGCCCATGGAGCAGGGGTCGGCGTTCGCCGTCAGCCCAATCGGTATCCACGTGGCAACGCTCTCTCATCATGGCAGCCGCCAGGTCATCATTTACGACGGAGTTGTGGGTCCGCTCTTCGACCAGCTGTTCATGGAGGGCGGCGGCGGCCACCCCGTTATCTTCAGTCCCGACGGCAACCACTACGCGTACTGCGGGGCGGTCGGCGGTCAATGGACCGTCATGCTGGATGGAAAGCAGCTCACTCAGGGAACCGAGTCGGTGAACGGCGCGATTAGCAATCAAAGCTGCTATCTCGGTTTCACCTCCAACAGCAAGCACCTCTACTACACGACCGCTGCCAGCGTGGATGCAAGTCACAGCGCGAACCGCTTCGTGTTCGACGGCAAAGCCACGCCGCTCGGGGCCGAGTCCGATATGCGCGACTACGCTTTCAGTCCTGATGGCAACCACGTCGCCTACTTCATTGGCGACCCCGACCCTCGCGATGTCGCTCCGGCCAAACTCTGGATTGATGGCAAGCCCGCTCCCTACGCCGCCGGCTCGCCTATGTGGAGCGCCGATAGCCAACACCTTTACACCACGCGCACGGTGCCGATTCCGGGCGGTCACCCCGCGCAAGCGATCGAGGTCCTATACGACGGTCATCCCATCATGCGCGGCAACACCGTCCGGCTCTTTATGCCGCCAGTTGGCAACAGTTTTCTGGCGGTGGTGCAGAACCTGGCCAGGACGCCTCCAACCGCGTTCCTGGTCATCGGCGGGCGGGAAGTTCCGGGTAGCGAGGTTGTCGGCGGCCAGATCAACGAGGTCGCCTTCAGCCCTGATGGCAAGCACTATGCCGCCCACTACATCAATGCCAATGGCCGGCACTACGTTTTTGCCGACGGCAAGAAAGGCCTGGAGTACCCCGGCCTCACTCATCTCGCCAACGCCGGTAAAGACCTCGGCTTCGCAACCTACACAGCGGACTCCAGCACGCTAGTCTATTTCAGTTATGACACCACAAGTGGCGCGCGTTATCTCGTGGTCAACGGACAAGAGTCTGACAATCTTTTTTCCCTGACCGACACCGTACTCTCTCCTGCCGGCAATCACGTGCTCACCGAGGGCTCGGGTCTTATCACGAGCAATGGCAAGACATTCAACCTGCCCAACGTAAATCCGCGCGCCGTGCAGGCTTACGCAATGAGCTTCAGCCCGGATTCCTCCCATTGGGCTCTTGTGGTGCGTGCAAGCGCCGGTCCGCTTCTCTATATCGATGGCGTTCCTCAAACCACCTTTTCCCCGGTGAACCTTGGGCCGCTCGACAACATCAGCACGCGTCCTTATATCTGGAGTTCCGACAGCAAGCACATTGCGTATCTTTGCCGTTCGACGAACCCCGCCGCCAACAATGATGTGGACGTATGCGTGGACGATAAAGCGGTGCGCATTGGATCGCCAAACTACTACGTCAATCTGACCTTTACGCCCGACGGCAATCACCTGTTTTGGACAAGAAATGAATCTCAAGGAATGATCCGGATTTTTGCCGATGGCAAACCGGTGTTCGACGGCCTTCCGACATCGACCGCGGGTTTCGTAAAAGAAACCTGGCAAATGGCGCCTGAAGGGAATCTGCTGGTGCTCTTGCAGGGCGATACGGCGCTGCAGCGCGTGAGCATTACAGCTTCGCCCAGCACTAATATCGGAACCATGCTGGCTGGACAATAGGAAAGCAAGCAGCTCGGCGCAAGCCGTTTGACGAACCACAGTCTACAGCGCCAAATCTTCAAGGAGGATTCAAAGATGAATTGCAGAACTATGAAGTGGAAGAGGGTAGCCGGATTGGCGTTTTTAGTGCTCGTGTTGGCCGGTTGCAACAGCGTCAAAGGAGATTACACCTGCGATGGCGGTCTGGTGGACTCCATGCGGCTGGAGGGCGGCGGCAAAGCTTATGTCACCATCATGTTCCTCGGCCAGAAGACCGAACAGGCTGGCACTTACGCCGTCGACGGTGACAAAGTCACGGTTACCGCGGCCCCCGGGCAATCCATGGTCTTCACTCAATCCGGCAAAACTCTGGACGGTGGACAAATGGCGGGCAAGTGCACGATGAAGTAAGGCCAGCTGCGTATCGCGCAGGGCAAAGCAGGCAGAAGAGCTTTTGAGTGCGGGCGATGACTGAGGGCCTGCAACTTCTCCAAGGGGAGCGTCGTTACCGCCCAACTGTTGGAGAGGGGGCAGGCTCGGGGAAGGCTTTGAAAAAATCGTTGCTAACGGTGAAAACGGTTACTCCTTCCCATCGCCATGTCTGTCCCCGCGTCATGTGGGTAGCATCCGGTGTCGTTCTGGCTGCCATATCCATCTTTGTTCCGGGCGCTTGCGCGCAGAGGTTGCAATACAACGTGCCCTACAAGTGCAATGGGGAAAGGGTCGTGGTAAGCCACTGTCGAAAAGACAGCGACATGTCCGGATTCCCCGCGACCACTCCCAATCAGGATTACTGCCTGGTTTATTATCCCGATCAGCCGAAACGCGGCGGATTTACTGTCCAAACTGCTGAGCTGCGCTCCGAGGTGATAGAAAAATTGCAGGCCTGCGGAGCCTTGGCCGGAGGCCAAGAAATGACGACTCAACCGAATGCACCCGTGGGCAATCGGGCCGAAGCTTTGCTGGCTCAAGCCAACCAGCACTACGAAGCCAAAGACTATGCGAATGCGCTCCAGCTCTATCAGAACCTCGTTGCGCTTACGCCCGATACGGCCCTGTTGGAGTTTGCCCATTATCGGGTTGGCTGGATACAGAGCGAACTCAATCAATACGACAAAGCGGTTGCTTCTTTCCACGAAGCGATTCGTCTGAACCCTGGGGATGCTTCCGCCAACTACGAATTGGGATATGCTCTCTACAATCTAAAGCAATATTCCGGTGCCCTGGCGGCATTCCAGCGGGTGGTCCAACTCAAGCCGAATGACATGGCCAGCGCGCTGCACTGGGTCGGGTCGACCGATCTGGCCATGGGGCGCAAAGCGGACGCGCGGAAGGCGTATCGGATTCTGCAAAAAGCCGATCAGGAGGAAGCGAACGAGCTGTACATGGAGATTACAAAGGCGGACTTGGACGCCGCTCCGGAAAAGCCTTCGGTCACCAAGCGCGCCGAGGCCTATCACAACCTAGACTCCGCAAGCCTCCTGGCTAAAGCCAGCCAGGGTGACGACGCTGCGATGAAGGCGCTCGCCGACCTCTACTACCAGAAGCACGACGATGCCAATGGCCTGCAATGGACGGTCAAAGCAGCGGAGCAAGGAGATAGGGAACTGCAGAATGACCTGGGCTGGCGGTGCGAAAACGCCAAGAACATAAACGAGGCGCGGAAGTGGTATCGCAAGGCTGCGGAACAAGACCTGGATGTCGCTCAGCTGAACCTCTGCAAATCGTACGCCAGCGAACTTAACCTGGATCAGGGCGTCCTCGCGGGCACCGATAAAGACGATCCTCATAGTCCGATCACGCCCATCCAGGCCGGCAAACCGGAACTGGACGAAGCGTTCCACTGGTGTGAACTGGCCGCCGACCAGGGATTGTATCTGGCGCAATGGTATCTCGGGGTACTCAACGCCAAAGGTGGACCGAATCACGCGCCGGACTACGCTGAAGCCTATTTTTGGCTATGCAACGGAGGGCTCCAGGCAGGCTCTGTCTTTCGGGAAAAAGTGGGAAAGCACCTGACTGACGCGCAGCGCGCTGACATCGAGAAACGCGCAGCCGCTTTTCGTCCCTCGCCGATGGAATTAATGCGCGAACAAATACTCAAAAATTCAAGTCAGCAAAAATGAAGCCAGGTTAAGACGCTAAGCTTTACCCTTACCCAACAGTTCGAGTTTGATGGGATAACTCTGGTTCGACCACCACTGCGCCACATACAATGCTCCGGCCGCGTCCACGTATACGTCGTGCGGATGATTGAACGTGTAGTTGAACACCTGCAGTGGCTGGAGTTTTCCATCCGCGTAAACCGGCGGTTCCCCGCCAACTGCGGAGACCACACGGTCCGAACCGTCAAGAATCAGGATCATCCCGTTCAAGCTGGCGATCGCCAAATGATCCGTTAGTTTGCCGAGATATCCGCCAAATGGCGCCGCATTGCCAGGCTGTGCGCCGGGCACGGAAACAACCTTCTGCAGTTCCCCGGATAAAGAAAACCACTTCAGCATTTCATTGCCGCGATCACAGATCAGCACTGACGGCTTGCCTGAGCGCATGTCAATCCACGCTGAATGCGGCGTATTGAGGTTCGACGGTGCATCTCCAGGGCCGCCGAAGGTGGAAATGTATTTCCAGTCCGGGTCAAAGTGGTGAACGAAGCTGGAGCCGTAGCCGTCGGTGACGAAGAAGTCTCCTTCGGGAGCGACGGCTGAGTTGGTGGGGTGATATTTCTTGAGATCAGAATATTTTGAAGCAACCGCATCCGGACCGATGCGGCGCAATTCGTGGCCATCCGGAGAACACATGGAGACCGATTGCACGTCGTGATCGGTAATCCAGTAGCGATCCTCGCCCTGATGATCGGTGATGTCCAAACCATGGGCGGCAGGAAAGCGATTCTCCCAGGCGGCGAGAAATTTCCCAGGCTTGTCGTAAGCGATCAGATTGTTGTGGGTGTCATTGGTCAGTAAAACAATGCGCCCGTTGCGATCTTCGGCGATGCCGTGGCAATCCCTGACCGGATACTTTGCGCGATCCAGTCGCCCCCAGTAGCGGCGGGCGCGATAGCGAAAGTCTCCTTGACCAAGAATTTCTCCATCGCAGGATGTTTCGCCAGCTTCAGTCTTGCTGTGCGTGTCCGCGTTCGCACCTTTCCCAAATATCCCCAGGCTCGCGGCGGCGGCCGAAACTGTCGTACCACGCAAAAGGGAACGCCGCGAGAACGTTTGGCGATCAAACAGGGTCATGGAAAATCCTCCGAATCGAATAGGATTGTCTTCGTCTCAGCCGCAATAGTCAAAATGAAAGTTTGTCCCGTAACGCCCCGGCCGCTGGAACGTTCGGCGAAATCCTGGTTTCTCCCACATACAAATGCTGCAAGTTTGGCAAGTGAGCCATCGACTGCAAGGCCGCCGGCGTAACTGCGGTGCCGAAAATACTCAACGATTGCAACTGATCTAAGCTGCCGAGTGCTTGCATCGTCGCATCCGTGATTCGGGTACGCACGAGCCGCAGCACTCGCAGGTTTCGCATGTTCGCGATGGCGGCCGCCGACCGGTCCGTAATCGCGGTGTCAGAAAAGTCTGCAACCACGATCTGTCCGGCGATCGGCTTTAGGGCAGCCAATTCATCGTCTCCGAACCGTGCCCCCATCAGCGAGACATTCACCACCAGGCTGGCCGAAGCGCGGGATTCGTATTCGATCACATCCGGAAAGCGCTTTTGCAGTTGCGCAACTGTTGCCGAGAGTGGAGCGCGCAGTTTGTCCACCGCGGCGGCATCAATCTCCGGAAACGTGACTTCGGCAACCGCCGGTGCCACGCTGGCCGGCGCGTCTTTAATGGCATCCGCCGCCAGCGTGGGAGAAGCTCCCGCGCCAATCCATAATTCGATCAGCTTCACTTCATCGGCCGACAAGCGCGGCTTGCCTTCGGGCGGCATGATCTTGTCGTCCCCGGCAGGCAATGAAACGCGCCGCAATAGTTCGCTACCCTGCGTGTTCCCGGCTTTGACGACTACGCCGCCCTTGGCGCCGCGCATCACGGCTTCATAGGTGTTCAAACGCAGTCCCGATTTCTGCTTCGACCTTCCATGGCAACTGATGCAATGCTGATTGAAAACAGGCTCAACACGCACAGTGAAAAAAGAATTGGGGGTAGCGGCGCTCGGACCTTTGTCTTCCTCCGGAAGTCCCAGCAAACTGCGCAAGCCCTGCGGCATGTGCTCGGTGAGATGATCTGCTCCTTGCGACAACTGGCCGCCGCGATATCCGGTCCACGACACCGCGCCGACCGCCATCACCAATCCGAAGGAATAGATCAAATCCAGGCGCTGGCCAGAGAAGCGGCCGTACAGCATCCAACACAACCAGCAAAGGACTGGAACCCAAATTCCGCCGTACATGTGCTGCGTAACCAGGGAACCGGAATATCCGCCGCTCCTCGCCAGGCACCATCCGAGAATCGCGGCAACGATGGCACTGAAGGTAGCCAGCGCCAGCAGAAATTCAGTCGCAGCCCTTAAATGTTGAAACTCGCGGATTCTGCCCACGAGTTCGAGCAATGGGACGAGCAGGACGAGGGCGATGGGAAAATGAAGGATCAGCAGGTGAAAGCGTCCAATAAATTGCACCCAATCAGAGCGCTCCACGCCATCCGGCGGGAACCTTGATCCCAGCACGAATAGCAGCAGGATGGACGAGAGCGCAAGCACACCAAACCGGGATCGGATGGACATCTGGCGAAACGAAAATGTCATGAAAGCTGGTGGCCCCAGCACTGAAAAGAATGGCGGTCAGGACAACGGCCGCCCGCGCGCTCCATCATGCCAGAACCTCGCCCACCACCCGCGCCGGTTTCACGCTAGTGAGCTTTTGGTCGAGCCCCTGGAATGAGTAGTTGAGCTTGTGATGATTAAACCCCAGCGTGTAGAGCATGGTCGCGTGCAGATCGCGAATTTCGACCGGGTCCTTCACGATCTCATATCCCATCGCGTCGGTCTCGCCGTAAGTCGTGCCAGGCTTAATCCCACCGCCCGCCATCCAGATAGTAAAGGCTCCCGGGTTGTGGTCGCGCCCAACAAATTGCATCACCTGGCCGTTACGATTTTCGCGCATCGAGGTACGTCCAAATTCACCGCCCCAGACGACCAGAGTATCCTCCAGCAACCCGCGTTGTTTGAGATCGCTCAGAAGCGCGGCCACCGGCTGGTCAGTTTCCCGGCAGCGGTCGGCAAAACCGATGTTCAAAGCGTCTTTCGCGGTGACTCCGTGCGTGTCCCAACCCCAGTGGTAGAGCTGGATGAAGCGCACGCCGCGCTCCGCCAGGCGGCGCGCGACCAGACAGTTGTTGGCGAAACTCTCTTCTCCGGGCTTGCACCCGTACTCAGTCAGTGTGGCCGCCGATTCTTTGTGAATGTCCAGAGCATCGGTCGCGTCCATCTGCATGCGGAATGCCATCTCGTACTGCGAAATCCGCGTCACCGTTTCAGGATTGCCAAACTCGGCGTACTGTTGCTGATTGATGGCGTCGATCGCATCCAGTTCGCCGCGCCGCAGAGTCCGGCTCACCCCCTGCGGATTCTGCAAGTAGAGCACCGGCTCCCCGTGAGAACGGCATTGCACGCCCTGATACACGCTGGGCAAAAAACCTGAGCCCCACAATTGTTTGCCCCCATCAGGTTGCTTACCGCCCGACACCAGCACAATGAATCCGGGAAGGTTCTGATTCTCCGTGCCCAGTCCATAAATCACCCATGAGCCGAGCGAGGGATAACCCAAACGCGCATTTCCTGTTTGCACCAGCAGTTGCGCTGGCGCGTGATTGAACTGATCGGTATGCATGGACTTGATAAAACAAATCTCATCCACATGTTTTTCCAGATGGGGCAAGCGATCCGACAGCCACTGCCCACTCTGTCCCGCCTGATGAAAGGGATACTGGGAGCCGAGCAGCTTAGGCACTCCGCTGATGAAAGCGAAGCGTTTGCCCGCCAGGAAAGAGGCCGGGCAATCCTGGCCATCGAGCTTGGTGAGTTCTGGCTTATGTTCAAAAAGCTCCAGCTGACTGGGTGCGCCCGCCATGTGTAGATAAATGACGCGCTTGGCGCGGGCGGTAAACTCCGGCGGCAGAACCGAGAGCGGATGCGAAGGATCGCGTTTGAAGTCGAGACGGGGTGTGCCGTCAATATTAAGTTCCGCCGCTTTCACCGAGGTCGCATACTGCGATGCGAGCGTACCCAGAAATATGGTGCCCACGCCGGCGGTGAAGCTGCGCAAAAAGTGACGGCGAGTTTGCGCTTGCAGCCGAGTAAGAATCTCTTCGGGATGCATTTCACGGCTGCACTCATCCGTGCAATTTATATTGTTCTTGCGCCTGCTGCGGATTTCAGAATCTGCCATAACGAATCACCTTGTGAGAGCGGCATCCAGATTAAAAAGCACGCTGGCCACCGCCGTCAGCGCGTCAAGTTCCCTCTTCGAGTCTTCCTGGCCTTCCTTCGCCGAGGTGCCGGAAATCTTCATGCTAGCATTCACTAGAGTCGGAGTCTTAGGCGTGCCTATTGCCACCTGGTAAAACCCGCGCAGCACACTGAGCTCGCGAGGCGTGGGATCGCGCGACAACACCAACCGGGTTTCGCGCTCAAGCCGGGCGTCGAGCATATCTCTCCCATTGAACGGCTCTGTGGCGGTTTCCTTCATCACGCGTTGCGCCAGCGCCAGCGCCGCCTCCTGATATACCGGGTCATTCAACGTGACCAGCGCTTGCAACGGGGTATTCGTCGGGATGCGTCTCGGCAGACTGGTGTCGCGATCCGAGGCATCAAACATCAGAAAACTTGGATAGCCACTGGTACGCTTGACGTAGGTGTAAACAGCCCGGCGATAGCGATCGGGGCCGGTTGCGTCGGTCCACTTGGAATCGTTGTAAACCGTATTCCAGACTCCCGCGGGCTGCGGCGGCATGACCGGAGGGCCCCCCATTTTCGTGCTTAGCAGGCCGCTGGCCACCAACGCCTGATCACGCACCATCTCGGCCGTAAGCCGCTGCTGTGGCCCGTGAGCCAGCAAGCGGTTGCGTGGATCGCGCGCCATGAGAGCGGCCGAGGCAGCCTCGTTCTGCATATAGGTGGCGCTGGTCACCATCTCGCGCAGCAGAGCCTTCATGTCCCAGTGGAGATCGTCTTGAAAATGCAGTGCCAGCCGATCCAAAAGTTCGGGATGGCTGGGTTCTTCGCCCACGCTGCCAAAATTTTCCAGTGTCTCGACAATTCCCGTTCCAAAGAGTTCTTCCCAGTAACGGTTCACCGCAACTCGGGCCGTAAGCGGTTGGCCCGGCCTAAAGAACCATTTCGCCAGGGTCAGGCGATTACGCGGCTCGGTAGCAGAAAGCTTCGGGAAAATTCCCGGCACATCCGGTGAAAGGTCGGGACCGATCTTAGTCAAGAAATTGCCACGCTCGAATTCCAGTGTTGCTCTTTGCTCGTAGGGTTGCTCTTCCACCATGACGGGGAGTTGCACGCTCGGAATTTGCGCCAGTTGCTTTTCCAACTGCTTAAGCCGCTCGACGTTCTGACTGCGGACTGAGTCCTGCGCCAAAGAAGTCCAGGATGGGTCACTGCTCACCGCGAGTCGCATGCGCTGAATGAGCGCCGGCTTCGAATCGATCTCCTGGACTTGTTTGAGATCGACCCTGATGCGGCTGCCTTGCGTCAATTGCAGCGGAACGGCCACCACTCCCACGATCCACCGTGTGTGAAAAAGCTTGGGGAGCGCTTCGAAGGCGCTGGGGACTGGATCCACTTCCGATTTTTCGTCGCTCGGCTTGCTGCCCGCCGAAACCGCAGCTTCCAAATTCGGCTCCGAGTCTTGAACGAAAAAACGAAATGCGATTTTCTCTGGTTTGCCGTTGGGTTGGATCACCCAGGCTTCGACTTTATCCACAATGAAGCCATCCTCCGGCGTATGGCGGGCTTTTTCCGCGTCGAGTGGCGGCACTTCAACCCGAATCGCCGTCAGCTGAGGTTCGTCGGCATTGGCCGTAAGCTCATAGAAAGATTCCGGCGGGACTTTGGCATCGGTCAGTACCTCGCCATCGTGAATCCGGAACGTCTTAGCTGGACCAGCCAGCTTGGCGTGGGCGAGTCTGCTTTTAGTCTCGGCAATGGTCTCGTGCAGATCTTTTAGGTCTTCTGTCTTTTCCTTCGCGGAAAGCTTCTTGTTCTGCTGCAACTTCGTCAACCGCTGCTCCATTTGCGGAATCATCGGCTCCAGCGCCATTACCTCGTTGGCTACGGCGTTCTGCACCGGCAGCGGCTTCCATTGCGCCTTCTTCACTACCTGCCGATCCGCATTTTCGACGCTATGAAGCAGCTTTGCGATCTCGTCCTGTATTTGGGACGCCTCGGAATCACGGGTCCGATCCTTCGGAACGGTCAGGTTCGGAAAGTCGTCGTCCAGATCCGCATCATTCTGCGTGTTAAAAAACGCCATGGACCTGTAGTAGTCAGTATGGCGAATCGGATCATACGGATGCGAATGGCACTGCACACAATTCATCGTCACGCCGTTGAGCACCGACCATGTCGTAGCCACGCGATCCATCACCGCGATCATGCGGTATTCTTCGTCGTCAGTCCCGCCTTCGCCATTGTTTGGCGTCTGCCGGTGAAACGAGGTGGCAATCTTGTCCCCAAACGTGGCGTTGGGAAGTAAATCGCCCGCCAGTTGTTTGATCACGAACTGATCGTACGGAATATTCTGATTGAAGGCGTCAATCACCCAGTCGCGGTAAGGCCAGACTCCAGGACGGGCGCGATCGGCTTCATACCCTTTGGTATCCGCATACCGCGCCAAATCGAGCCACATCGAGGCCCAGCGTTCGCCATAGCGCGGCGAAGCCAGCAGCCGGTCAACCTGTTTTGCGTAGGCGTTCGGCGAGGTATCAGCCAGAAACGCAGCCTGCTCGGCGGCAGTCGGAGGCAGCCCGATGAGATCGAAGGATACTCGGCGCAACAAAGCCGCCTTGTCCGCTTCAGGAGAGGGTTCGAGGTTCTCTTTCTCCAGTCGCGCCAGGATGAACCGGTCGATTGGCCGGCGCACCCAATCCGCACGCTTCACCTTCGGCAACGGCTGCTCTTTGGGAGGCACGAACGCCCAATAGTCCTCCCACTTCGCTCCTTCTTTGATCCATTGCCGAAGTAGGGCGATCTGCTGCGGTGGCAAGGGCAGCCCATGATAGGGCATGCGCGCTTCGGGATCGGTAGCAGTCACGCGCGCCATCAGCTCGGAAGCATCCGGATTCCCCGGCACAATGGTGCGCTTTCCAGATTTCCCGACGCCCAATGCCTCCTCGCGAAAGATGAACGACACGCCGTTTTTCTGGCGTACGCCACCATGGCAGGCAACACAATTCTGATTGAAGATAGGCCGAATGTCGCGGCTGAACTGAACTTTGTGGCCGAACATTCCTCGGAAAACGGAGGTGGTCCAGGGCCACGCCAGGATTCCACCGATCAAGATGAGGGAAAGGGCAGCGAGCTTCCACTTACGACTACGCAGTGCGGAAAACTCTGGCATAGAGCGCCCTGAAAATATACTAGACCTCCTTATCTTAAGGGAAGTCTAACGGCCGTATATCATACTGATAATAAATCGGTTAAAATTTTCCCACGACCAATCGGTCAAGGTTCCGATTTCGGTATCTTTTGTACCGGGAGTCTTGCCTAGATGCAGCACAAATTCACCGTCAGGCTGCTGCTCGCTCAGGCAGGCACCGAATGGGCGGCACTCAAACCGCCGTTTGATGTGGTCGCGGTATTCCAGCGCAAAGGCCGCGTGCCGGTGAAGGGAACAATCAACGGCTTCCCGTTTCGCAGCTCACTCATGAATATGGGCGACGGACACATGATGGTGGTCAACGCGCAAATGCGTGCAGGCGCTTGCTGCAAGGCGGGCGACACCGTCCATGTGGTCATGGAACTCGATGAAGAGAAACGCACGGTCGAACTGCCCTCATATTTGAAGAAGATCATCAATAGCGGCAGCGAGACTAAGGAACGCTGGTCGCAGCTTTCCTTCACCCAGCAAAAGGAACATGTGCAGGCGATTGAAGCCGCCAGAAAGCCGGAGACGCGCGAGAAGCGTATCGCCGCCGTGAAGGACATGCTTCGTAAGAAGTCAGTCAGAAAGTAGGATTTTGCCCGTATGGCGTACACCTGGTTCATCCTTCTGCTGGTCTGCGTGCTGACATCTCTCATGTTGTTGCTGCTGCACGGGACTTCGCTGGGAGACATTCTCCACGAGCGCATTCCCGACCGGCCACGCCGTCGGCTTTTCGTGGCCTCGGTAAGTTTTTTCCTCACTTTCGCCGGAGTTCGACTCGTAGTCTATGCCGTCCTGCACCACATTCCGCCCTTCCACTTCATTGAAATGGGAGGCCGGCACATTCATCATCTGGTGTTTGGAATTATCATTCTGCTTCTGGTCGGCTATGGGTGGCTGGCCGACATCGGCATCGGCGAAGACAACTCATCGCTCTTAATGAGCCGGCTTATGTCCATACTGTACGGCGTGGGCGCGGCCCTTACCCTCGATGAATTTGCCCTGTGGCTGAATCTGCGTGACGTCTACTGGTCCCCGGAAGGGCGCGCCAGCATTGATGCCGTGGTTCTCTTTGGAGCACTTTTGTCAGCCAGTGCATGGGGCGCTCCGCTGCTAAAATCGAGACGCGGGAATGCGCCCTCCAGTTGACCTCTGACGAATTGATTACACAGGGGTTATCCGGTATTTCCGGCGTAATATAAACGTACTATTGACCCTAATTCGGTAAAATGTGATCGTGATCACGCTTTTTGGGCGTGCACTTCTCAGTCCAGGAGAAGCCGATGGCTGTTTCTAATCCCGCGATTTCAAGCTTGCATTCGGCTCCCGCCGCAAATGCCAGTTTCTACGAAAAACTCAACACCCGCTGGCATGAACGTGCTCTGCAGGGTTTTATGCTGATTGTGCTCGCCCATTGGGCAGAGCACCTTGTTCAGGCCTACCAGATCTATGTGATGGGATGGCCGCGGCCGAAGGCAGGCGGCATTCTCGGTTTGTGGTATCCGTGGCTGATCAAGTCGGAAACCCTGCACTATGGCTACGCGCTGGTGATGCTCATCTTCCTTTGGGTGTTGCGCAAGGGATTCACCGGCCGCGCGCGCACCTGGTGGACCGTGGCGCTGGTGATTCAGTTCTGGCACCACATTGAGCACTTCCTGTTGATTTACCAGGCCACCACGCACCACAACTTCTGGCACAAGCCGGTTCCCTGCAGCGTGTTGCAGTTGTTCTTCCCGCGCGTCGAGTTGCATCTGTTCTACAACACGATTGTGTTCATTCCGATGGTGATCGGCATGTACTACCACATGTTCCCGGAGGAAGCGGAGGAAAGGAACATGGCTTGCACTTGTGCATGGGGGCATCGCTCCGCGGAACAGGCGGCTTGATCGAGAGTGCTTGGTGAGTCTTTAGTCCACGCGGCCAATCAAAAACCGATTATCGTTCGAAGAAGCGGGCGGCTCATCCGCCCGCTTCTTCGAATTTGCGCATGGATGGCCTGCACGACAGCGGTTCTCACCGCCGGTTGTGCTAGATCGCACGCACCGGCCGATCTGACCATCGAGCATGAGGTTTCCCCGCAGCCGGTCCGAGCCGGCAGGGTCACCATCACGTTCAAGCTGGCGGACGCTGGAAAACTGATGACAGGGGCGCGCGTCGGCCTGGAGGCCGACATGTCGCACCCGGGCATGAGTCCGGTTTTCGGCCAAGCCGATGAGATCGAGCCGGGCCGGTATCGGGGCCGGTTGGAGCTTGGGATGGCGGGTGACTGGGTTATTCTGTTGCATATCGCTCTACCCGATGGACGCAAGCTTGAGCGGCAAATTGATGTAAGGGGCGTGCAGCCAAACTAGGCAAGCTGTTGAATCAACCATCCATCCCGGCCCTGGAAGTTGAGGAAGCCCCCCCGTTGACCTGCTGCGGCTTCCAGTCGTGGGCAAACTGTTCCGTTGGCGCTACGCGCGGCCCGTCTTACAAGCTCCCCTCCTCGTCGTGAGCGTGCTGATGATTCTGCACGGATTGTTGGGGCCATCGCTGTCGCCGAAAAATCTCGCCACGTCGCTCACCTGGGTGTATTTTCGGGGCGTGTTGGTGCTGGTGCTGCTGGGCGCGGGGAATTTCTTCTGCCTGGCGTGTCCGTTCATGCTGGTGCGGCAGGCGGCGCGCAAAATCTTCCGCCCGCGCTGGAACTGGCCCCGGGCGCTGCGGAACAAGTGGCTTTCGGTCGCGCTGTTCGCCGGGATTTTATACATCTACGAGCTATTCGATCTCTGGTCCTCGCCGTGGTGGACGGCTTGGCTGATCGCGGCTTATTTCCTCGCCGTTCTGCTGGTGGATGGATTCTTCAAGCACGCATCCTTTTGCAAATTCGTTTGTCCCATCGGGCAATTTAATTTTGTGGCCTCAACATTGTCTCCGTTCGAGGTCAAGGTGCGAGACCAGGAAACCTGCACTGCTTGCCATACCAAAGACTGTATTCGCGGGCGGCGCGAGCCGGCTTCGGATCTGGTGACCATTCGCGGTTGCGAACTGGCGCTGTTTCAACCGAGCAAGGTCGGCAACATGGATTGCACCTTCTGTCTCGACTGCGTCCACGCCTGCCCGCACGACAATGTCGGAATCTTGAGCCGGCTGCCGGGCAGCGAATTGCTCTCCGATTCCTTGCGTTCCGGTATCGGCTACTTCTCGCGGCGCAAGGATCTGACGGCGTTGGCGTGGGTGTTCACCTTCGGGGCGCTACTGAATGCGTTTGGCATGGTGAGTCCGGTGTATGTGGTGGAGAACTGGCTGGGGCGACTGCTGCATGTGAATCACGAAGCGCCGGTGCTGGGTGTGATCTTTGTATTCTTTCTGGTCGTGGAACCGCTGGTGTTGCTAGGTCTCGCCGCCTGGGCAACTGTCGCCTGGGGAAAAGTACAGCGGGCTTTTCTGCCGCTGATCGTGCGCTACAGCTATGGTCTGGTCCCCCTCGGTTTCGGAATGTGGCTTGCACATTATAGCTTTCACTTTCTGACCGGGCTCTACACCATCGTTCCCATAAGCCAGAGCGCTCTGGCAAACCTGGGCTTGCCGATTCTAGGACAACCGCGCTGGAGGCTGACTGGACTGCCTCCAAGTCTGGTGCTGATGATTGAAATTGGATTTCTTGTGCTCGGCCTCGCGGGATCGCTGGCGATTACCTACGGCCTGGCGGAAGAAGACTCACGTGAAAAGCCGATGCGGATTTTTGTTCCGTGGGCGGCGGTTTGCTCGTTGCTGTGGATCGCATCCATCTGGCTGATGTTCCAGCCCATGGAGATGCGGGCCGTATTGATTAGCGGATAGCGGGCTTCTCCGCATTCTACGTGGTTAAAAGCTGCTGGTGTTGTGGCTGCAAAAGATCTTAACCGCAGAGTTCGCAGAAAAGGGATGCAAGGGCCGCGGAGTTGCAAGAAATGATCCGAATGGAATTCCCAATCAAGCGGAGTGTTCTGGCCACCGTCGCATGGATCCTGCCGATCCTGCTTGTGCTGAGTGTGCCGGCCAGCGCGCATAATGGGCCGCCGTTTCCCATCATCGAGAACCAGAAGGTGGGGCCGTGCATGATTTCGCTCTGGACGCATCCCGACATCGGCACGGGAACGTTCTTTGTGATCGTGGACCCGTTGCCCGGCAGCACAATTCCCAGTGATCTGAAAGTTGCCATCGGAGTGCAGCCCGAGAGCGGACGCCTTCCGGAAGTGCTTTACAATGCCGAACGCGACGATACTCGCGGGCAGGTAGACTACAAAACGCTGGTTCAGTTCGATCGCGATGAATTCTGGAAAGTGCGGCTGGTCCTCGAGAGCGCGCAAGGGCGCGGAGAAACGTTTTCGCGAGTGGAAGCCACACCCGTGGGCTTTGGGCGCTGGGATCTTTTATTTTTTCTGTTGCCGTTTCTGGCCGTCGCATTTTTGTGGTTTCGAGGGATGTCACGGCGGAAGAGCCGCCTGAGAAAGAGAGCAGCCCAAACGGCATGAGGCGGCCTGCCGAGTCGCTGCCTATAGCTTTGGGGAAACCGTTGAGGGAAAAATGCAAAGAACTGAGCAGCTGACAGCTGTGAGGACCGGAGGGCGGAGCTATCCCGCACGCGTGAAGCAGTCACGCTCGCTTTGCACTGCGGTAATCCTTTTGGCCGTTCTGGCTGGATGCCATCGCGGCGCGAATTTGCCAGATAAAAATTCGCCCGAATACCGCAAAGTGGTTTCTGCGTTCTACGTTGGGCTGGCGGCGCTGCAGGTCGGCGACGATGTTCATGCCGATAGCCGTCTTTCCGAAGTGACACAGCTGGTTCCCGCAGAACCTGCGGGCTGGGGCAACTGGGGAGTGCTGGCGCTGCGCCAGCGTAATTACGAGGTGGCGGCGCAGCGGCTCGAGCGTACACGGGATCTGGCTCCGCAGAACGATCAGGTTTACCAGCTGCTGGCAATCCTGGAGAGCAACCGGGGGGATTCCGCGAAGGCGATTGCCGATTTGCGAAAGGCTGTGGCGCTCAATCCCAAAAATTTGCGCGCTCTTTATCAGCTGGCGGAGGAACTCGAACGGCAAGGGGATGAAAACGCCGAGGCCGAATTTCAGCAGTTGATGGAGAAAATTCTTGCCGCCCAGCCGGACAATCTGGCGGCGCTGTTGGAACTGAGCCGCATCGCCGCTAAGCGGGGCGATACCAGCACGCTGAAGGCAACCGTGGCGCAGTTGAGCGCACATGCTTCGACGTGGCCTCCGGAAGTGCAGCAGAAGTTTGCCGCGGTGCAGGCCGCCATCGGCAGTTCCGACCTGCGGGCAGCGGCGACTCAGACGACATTTCTGCGCAATGTCTTCATGAGAGTTCCGGAGTACCGCTTGAGTTTGGCCGCGATCAAGGCGCCGCCCGGCGAAGAAGCCGCACCCTTTACGCACTTCCTGCGGCTGGAGTCTCCGATCTTTCAGCCTGCGCCGGCGGACATGGCAATGACGTTCGCCACGCAACCGACACCGGATGCAGGAAACGCGCGCTGGAGCTGGATTGGGGCCGTTCAGCTGGGCAGCGAAGGCGCTCCGGCCGTCGCCGAAGCAAACAGCCGCGAAGTACGCTTGTCGACGGGTGCGAAGTTTCCGTTTCCCGGAGGAGCCGCCAATGTGCCTCCTTCGGCGGAAGGTTTGGCGCAAGCTGATCTCAATTACGACTTCAAGACTGACCTCGTGCTGGCGGGCGCGGGGGGAGTGCGCCTGATGCGCCAGGATTCGCCGAGTTCATTCACCGACGTTACCACGCAAACTAAGCTGCCAAAGTCCGTGAGCAACGCGCCTTATACGGGTGCGTGGGCGGTGGACATCGAGGCCGATGGTGATCTCGATATCGTCCTCGGGGCGAAATCCGGCGTGCCGACGGTTTTGCGAAACAATGGGGATGGAACGTTCCTGGCAATTCATCCCTTTGCCGGAGTTTCCGGCATTCGCCAGTTTGCCTGGGCCGATCTCGACGGCGATGGCAATCCCGATGCCTCGATCATTGACGGTGCGGGGCGCTTGCACGTTTTCATCAATGAGCGCCAAGGGCAGTTCCAGGAGCGCGCCATCCCGGGGGATCTGCAGACTGTGAAAGCGATCGCGATTGCGGATGCCAACAACGACGGTGTGCTCGATCTGTTGGCGGTGCAGGCGGACGGCAGCGTTCTGCGCATTTCCAACAAGCCGGTTTCCGACCAGGAAGGTGGCTTGCGTTGGGAGACGACGGAGATTGCCCGGGTTCCGAATGCGGCAGCGTTTCTTACATCGGACGTGCGTCTTCATGTTGCGGACCTCGATAACAACGGCGCGGTGGATCTATTTCTCTCGCCGGTTGCGCAGATTGCCGGGGCCGCAGGTGGGGCGCTGGTTTGGCTGAGCGATGGCAACGGAAAGTTTACGGCCCTGAGTCAACTGGTTGGCCCGGCGTTGGTGTTTGATGCGGCGGAATTGAGCGGCGACGGCAAACTGGATTTGCTGGGCCTTTCAGCGGACGGGCAGCCGTTGCAGGCGGTCAATCAGAGCGCCAAAAATTATCACTGGCAAGTGGTTCGTCCTCATGCCGTACAGGCGGTGGGCGATCAACGCATCAATCCCTTCGGGATTGGTGGTGAGATTGAAGTCCGCTCCGGGCTGTTGGTGCAAAAGCAGCCGATCACCGGTCCGAAGCTTCATTTTGGTTTGGGCGAACAGGACGAGGCGGAAGTAGTGCGCGTGGTGTGGCCGAATGGCACGGTGCGCGCGGAGTTTGAAGTCAAAAGCAATCAGGAGATGGTGACCGAGCAGCGCCTGAAGGCATCGTGCCCGTTTCTCTTTGCCTACAACGGCAAGCGGATGGAATTCGTGAAGGACGCGGTTCCGTGGGGATCGGCGATCGGCCTGCGCATCAATACATTGGGCTCGGCACAAATTGCGGCCACCGGCGAGTGGTACAAAATCGGGCGCGACCAACTCGTCCCGCAAGACGGCTACTACGACATACGCATCACCGCGGAACTCTGGGAAGTTTATTACTACGACTATCTCGCGCTCATGACGGTGGATCATCCGACGGGAACAGAGGTTTATGTGGATGAACGCTTCGTCATTCCGCCGCTGAAGCTTGGACTCACCACCGTGACCACGCCGCATGAGATCGCGCGCGCGATTGACGACACTGGCCAGGATGTTACTGACATCGTGCGGACGCTCGACGGAAAAGCGCTGGCCAGTTTCGGGCGCGGCCAATACCAGGGCGTGACCCGCGATCATTATCTTGAGATCGATCTCGGCGACGATGCGCCGAAGAGCGGGCCGCTCTACCTGATCGCGCAAGGATCTATTCACGACACTGAGTCCTCGGTGAACGTGGCCATTACGCAAGGCAGCCGCTGGCACGCGCACGGCCTGAGTGTCGAAGTGCCCGACGGCCAAGGGGGCTGGGTCACGGCGCAGGACAACCTGGGCTTTCCGGCGGGGCGCAAGAAAACTGTTCTATTTAATCTGACGAATATTTTTCGCCCGGGAACTCCTCGTAAGGTGCGGCTGCGTACGAATCTCGAAATCTACTGGGACGCCATCCACTGGGCACAGGGCGCGCCAGACACGCCATTGAAAGAGGTAACTCTGAATCCGGAGATGGCCGATCTACACTATCGCGGATACTCGGTGATGCACATGCCCGGAGCGGCACGCGCGCCGGAGGTTCCGGATTACAACCAGATTGAAGGAACCAAACAACGCTGGCGCGATCTGATCGGGTACTACACACGTTATGGCGATGTTCGCGAGCTGGTTAATAAAATTGATGACCGTTACGTAATCGTAAATTCGGGCGACGAACTATCATTGCATTTCCCCGAGCAACCGCCGCCTCCTCCGGGCTGGGTGCGCGACTTCGTCATTAAGGGCGACGGCTGGATTAAGGATGGCGACTACAACTCGACCTTCTCGAAGACCGTTCTGCCGCTGCCGTATCACGCCAAGAACAAGTACACGACGCGGCCCGGCAAGCTGGAGGATGAGTGGACCTATCGGCAACATCCTGATGACTGGCAAAACTATCACACGCGCTACGTGACCCCGGACGTCTTCAAGAATGCGTTGCGGAGCACGCCACGGCCATGACGGGAAATCGTATCGCAAGAATTTTCGCCGCAGTTTTCTTCGTGGCGCTGCTGTGCGTGCCTCTGGTTGTCAAGAGGATTTCGGCGCGGCGCGACGCCGACCGATCCAAAATCGACGCGAAGACCGCATTGGCTCGCCACGGCTTTTATTTTCAGGAGGTGTCCCACGCGGCGGGCATCGATTTTGTGCATCATTCGCCGACGCTCGATCACAAACTGGATCCCATCATGCCCGAAGTGGCCTCGATGGGGGCGTCAGTGTCCATTGTGGACTTCGATCGCGATGGCTGGCCCGACATCTACGTGGTCAACAGCGGCGAAGGCAGCAAGAATCGCCTCTACCGCAATATGCATGACGGCACATTTAAGGATGTTGCCGGAGAGCTGGGCATTGCGGATGTCAATCAGCCCGGCACCGGGGTTTCGACCGGCGCGGTCTGGGGAGACTATGACAATGACGGCTACGAAGACCTTTTCCTGATCAAGTGGGGGCGGCCAGAGTTGTTTCACAACGATCATGGCAAGGGCTTCACGCGGGTGAGCGAGCAAGCCGGCTTGCCACAATGGATCAATGCGAATACGGCGATCTGGTTCGACTACGATGGCGACGGACTGCTCGATCTTTTTGTCGGCGGCTATTATGCGGAAGCCATTGATCTGTGGCATCTGAACACCACCCGGATCATGCCGAACAGTTTTGAATATGCCAAGAACGGCGGCCGGAAGTATCTGTTCCACAATCTGGGCCGCGGCAAATTTGAAGAGGTCAGCGAGCATGTGGGAATCGATAGCCATCGCTGGGCGCTGGCTGCGGCAGCAGCAGATCTGCGCGGCAGCGGGCATCCCGATCTCTTTATCTCCAATGATTATGGAGTCTCCGAGCTTTACTTCAACGACGGCAAGCGCTTTCACGAAGTGGGCAAACAAACGGGCATTGGCTTCGCACCCAAGAGCGGGATGAACACGGCGGTTGGAGATATTCTCAACCAGGGCCGCTACGCGGTGTACGTTTCCAATATTTCCGAGGACGGAATTCTGATTCAGGGGAACAACTTGTGGGTGCCTAAGCAGGGCACGAGTGGCGACGCCATTCAATATGAAAACCTGGCGCGGGATTTCAATGTTGAATTAGGTGGCTGGAGTTTCGGCGCGCAGTTTGGTGATTTGAATAACGACGGCACGCTGGATCTGTATCTGGTGAACGGATACATTTCGCTCGACCGGAACCGCAGTTACTGGTACGACTTCTCCAAAGTTTCCGGAGGCAATAGCACGATCATCGGCGATGCCAAAAACTGGCCTGCGTTTGACGGACGCAGCTTGTCGGGGTATCAGAACAAGCGAGTGTGGTTGAACGATGGCGCCGGAAGATTCATTGACGTCGCGCAGGCCGTCGGCGTCACCGATACTTATGATGGCCGTGCCGTGGCGCTGGCCGATTTGTGGAATCGCGGAGTGCTGGATGCCGTCGTAGCCAACCAGAATGGCCCGTTGCTGGTGTATAAGAATACGGTTGCGCTGGAAACCCAGTGGATCGAGTTCGACCTGGAAGGCACAGCCAGCAATCGCAGCGCGATCGGCGCACAAGTGATTTTATTCTGGAACGGCCAGCAGCAGGTGCAGGAAGTTTCCGGCGGCTGCGGCTTCGCCGCGGAGAATGACCGGCGGCTCCACTTTGGATTGGGGAAGAATCCGCAACTTGAGAAGGCCGTAATTCGGTGGCCGTCGGGCAAGGTGCAGACGATCGATCACCCGCAGCCTGGCCAGTTACACAAGGTGAAGGAGCCCGCATGACGCAGCAGGTAAGTGTGGCAGTTCCGCCGCCAATGCCGGCGCCGGAAAAACGCGGAGCACTCGTGTCAATTCTGGACAGCCGCTACATGCCGCCGATATTTATCACCTGTATCCTGCTGGGCGGCAATCTTACCTTCGGGATGCTGGAGAGTTATCAGAAAACTCTACTGGCGATTGCCACCAGCATTGTTACGGAGCTGGTGTTGTCGCGGACGATCCTGGGCAAGTGGCCGCATCCCGCAAGCGCTTACATCACTGGCATCAGCGTCGGCATCCTCATTCGCTCGCCAGCTTTTTGGCCCTACGCATTGTGCAGCGCGCTTTCGATTACCTCTAAGTATGTGCTGCGGGTGAAGGGGCGGCACATCTGGAACCCGTCGAATTTTGGCATTTCGGTCATGCTGTTTCTGGCCGCCGATACCGTGGCGACCTTGAGCATCCAATGGGGAAACTACTTGTTGCCGATGGTGGTCATTTGGGTGTTGGGATTCGTAATCGTGTGGCGGGTGAGGCGGTTGCACATCTCGGCCACCTACGTGGTGTCATTTCTTGCATTTGCGTTCATGCGAAGCTGGATGACCGGTAGTCCGTGGCAATCGGAAGTTGCGCCGATTACCGGCCCCATGTATCAGCTTTTCGTCTTCTTCATGGTGACCGATCCCAAGACCACGCTGCGATCGAAGACTGGACAATGCGTTGTGGTATTTCTGGTGGCCGTGGCGGAGATGGCGATGCGTTTGCACCAGATCGTTTACGCGCCCTTCTACGCGCTCTTTCTTGTCGGCCCTCCCGCCTTGCTGATTGAGATGTGGATGGATTCGTGGCGGGTGGGCGGGCCCAAGCTGATGGCGACCCATTGAGCGCAGGAGACGTGAAGATTTGAAGCGAAAACTTGCGGTGAGGGTTTGCCTGATGGCGGCGGCGTTTTTTGGGTTTGTTGGCTGCCGGGAAAAATCCTCCAGCCCATCTGAGCGAGCATCTCCCACGCAGAGCGCCCCGCAGACCATCGCGCCCTCGGTTGCGGTCCCAATGTCTGTTCCCGCCGCCGGAGACACCGTCCCTGTGCGCCCCTCCGGAACCATCACGTTCACCGATGTAACCGCGCAGGCAGGTATCCACTTCAAACACAATAGCGGCGCCTTCGGTAAGAAATATCTGCCGGAAACCATGGGCAGCGGGGTTTGTTTTCTCGACTATGACAATGACGGTTGGCAGGACATTCTGCTGATCAATTCCATGGATTGGCCGGGCCATCGGTCGGGCAAATCACTCCCCGCGCTCTATCACAACAATCACGATGGCACCTTTACCGACGTGACTCGGCAGGCCGGGCTCGCTGTGGAGATGTACGGGCTGGGATGCGCAGTCGGCGATTACGATAACGACGGCTACGACGATATCTATATCACCACGCTCGGAGCGAACCATCTGTTTCACAATCTGCGCAATGGAAAATTTGCCGACGTCACCGCGAAAGCCGGCGTGAGCGACCCTGGTTTCTCCGCCGGCGCCGTGTGGTTTGACTACGACAACGATGGCAAGCTCGATCTTTTTGTCGCGCACTATATTGACTGGTCCATTGAAACCGACCAGTACTGCACGCTCGACAACAAGAACAAATCGTATTGCACGCCGCAGACCTATAAGGGTCAAAGCGCAGCGCTGTTTCACAACAAAGGTGACGGCACTTTCGAGAACGTAACCCGGCGCGCTGGCCTGTATGACCCCACCGGCAAATCGCTCGGCATCGCCCTCCTGGACTATGACAACGATGGCTGGATGGATTTGTTCGTCTCCAACGATACCGAGCCGAACAAGCTCTACCACAATAATCACAACGGCACCTTCACGGATGTGGCGGTGACTGCCGGAGTCGCTTACGGCGAAGCCGGAACTGCGCGCGCCGGCATGGGTACCGACGCCGCCGATTATGACAACTCCGGCCGTCAAAGTCTGCTGATCGGGAATTTTACGAATGAGGGGATGGCGCTCTATCACAACGATGGCTCCGGCCTGTTTACCGATGAAGCTGGCGCCACTGGAATCGCCCGGATTTCTCTGAAGTCGCTGACCTTCGGCACCTTTTTCTTTGACTATGATCTCGACGGTCTACCCGATGTTTTTGCCGTGAACGGGCACGTTTCCGACGACATCAGCGTGCTCCAGCCGACCCTCAGGTACGCGCAGCCTCCTCATCTTTTCCGCAACCTCGGCAACAATAAATTCGAAGAAGTGACGGCAAAGCTCGGTTCCGCGATTTCGAAAGCAATAGTTGGGCGCGGGGCGGCTTATGCCGACTTCGACAACGACGGCGATCTGGATCTCGTCATTACAGCTAACAATGGGCCTGCACGGCTCCTCCGCAATGACAACGGCAACCAGAACGACATGCTGCGGGTGAAGACGGTGGGAACGCGCTCGAATCGCGACGGCATTGGCGCCAAGGTCACGGTAACGACGGCCGGGGGGAAGCGGCTCTTCGGCATGGTGAAAACTGGATCGAGCTATCTATCGCAAAGCGAGTTGCCACTCACGTTCGGCCTTGGCAAGCCCGAAGAGGGCAAGACGGTAAGCCTGGAGATCGTTTGGCCCAGCGGCCATAAAGACACGATTGCGAATGTCAAAGCGAATCAATTCATTACGGTTCGCGAAGGCAAAGATATTATCGCGACGCAACCCATCGCCATTTCAAAGCCGGGCCGCTAGGCAGCGATTTTCAGCGGAAGTTTACCAATGCCGGCAATACTTCCCCGGACTCCACCGATAAGAGGTCACAAAAAAACGAGGAGAGTCACATGCAAAAGATCACCCCATTTCTATGGTTCGATGGTAAGGCCGAAGAGGCCATGAATTTTTATTGTTCTGTTTTCAACAATTCCAAAGTTGTAAGCGTTAGTCGAAACGGAGATGCCGGGCCCGGGCCCAAGGGAACGGTGATGTCCGGGACCTTCCAGCTTGAGGGGCAAGACTTCTACGCGCTGAACGGTGGCCCGATGTTCAGCTTCACTCCCGCGATATCGTTTTTCGTAAACTGCGAGACCCAAGCAGAAGTTGATGAACTATGGGAGAAGCTTTCCGCGGGCGGCGAAAAATCGCGCTGTGGCTGGCTCAAAGACAAATTCGGCGTGTCCTGGCAGATCATCCCGACCGCCCTTGGGAAATTGTTGCACGACAAAGATCCCCAGAAGAGCGGCCGAGTGATGAAGGCCATGATGCAAATGGGCAAAATCGATATTCAGGGCCTGGAGCGAGCGTACCGTGGGGAATGACAGCGCCGCAGACTTACATCTATATGACCAGTCAGGTTCGCGCGAATGCCAGCTCTCCATTGATGTAAACTGCGGTCGCTGATTCCACTCCCGCAAAGTAGGCAATCTCGCGATAGTCCTGGCAATCGTGAATCACAAAGTCGGCTCGCTTGCCAGGTTCAAACGTACCAAGCTCATTGCCCCGGCCAAGGCTGTAAGCCGCATTCACGGTGGTTGCGGTGATTGCCTCGGCGGGAGTCATGTGCATTTGTGTAGAAGCCAAAGACAGCACGAATGGGATCGAGGTAGTAGGCGATGACCCGGGATTAAAATCCGTAGCCAGCACCACGGCAAGCCCTGCCTCGATCATGGCCCGTGCGGGCGCGAACCGCTTGCATCCAAGGGTATAAGCGGACGCGGGCAGCAATACCGGCTGCACGTTTCCTTGAGCCAAGGCATTGATTCCAGCTTCGTCAATTTGTTCCAGGTGGTCGGCTGTCGCGACGCCAAGCGCTGCAGCCATCTCGGCTGCGCCGGATCGCGAAAGCTGATCGGCATGTACTCGCAAGCCCATCCCGAGACTGTGAGCTGCACGAAGAATCTCGGCTGATGTCGATGCATCAAAAATTCCCGGCTCACAGAACACATCGCAATATTCCGCCAGTCGGTCCTTCGAGACTGCCGGCAGCATTTCGTGAACGATTAAGTCCACGTAGGCGGGGGTATTTCCCCGGTACTCATCCGGCACTTCATGCGCACCGAGGAATGTCGGCACATAACGCAATGGGCCTGTTTTGTTCAGGCGGCGTATCAGTCGCAAAAGCTTCAGTTCATCTTTCAGCGAGAGTCCGTATCCGGACTTCGCCTCGATCGTGGTTGTCCCACCGCGCAAGAACCAGTTCTGATATCTGCCGCCCGCCTCAAACAGTTCTGCTTCGCTGGCGGCGCGAGTGCGCCTCACCGTCGAACGGATACCTCCGCCGCGAGCCGCGATTTCCTCATAGCTTGTGCCTTCGGCGCGCTGTTCGAATTCATCGGCCCGGTTGCCCGCAAATACGGGATGGGTGTGCGCATCCACGAATCCAGGGAGAACGATCCGGTTTCGGGCGTCCACAATCATCGTGGTCGAGGATAACAACGGCTCGATTTGCGCGCGGCTCCCGACCGAATGAATCACTCCGTCTCGAACCAGCATGGCGCCGCCGGGTCTGACCGACAAGTCTCTCATCTCGGCGCGGATTCTGGGACGTTTTGGGCCGGCCAGCGTGACCAGTTGGGCGCAATTCACCACCGCCAGTTCCTTGCCGGGTTCGTGTGTCATGCTTGTCCGATCTTTTGTAATACCTGATCAATCGCGAGAGCCAAGTCCTGACGAGCGAATGCAATTTCACGGGCCAATTCGGCCCACTCCGTACGCAGGACTGAAAAAGCAGAATCGGACGCGGTTTCCCGTAAATTGATGTTCACCGTGAAGGAGAGCCCAACTAAAGCGCAGTCGCATTCTGTGAGCGCAACCCCGAAATCACTCAATACTTTATCGGGAGCCAAACTCAGCAGACCTTTAGCAATCGGAACTAATTTCGCTGCAGCTCGCGCGGCCGAAAGCGGCACTTCCGTGCAGCGCTGTAGAGCTTGCGTCATGAATTGTTGCCGGTGCCGTTTCTCCGATTCCGTGCTCTTCGGCAGACGGCGTGCCGCCAGAAATGCATTGAAAGCATCGATGTCGTCTTCGACGCAATGCTGCAACTCTTCTCGTCCTTTCTCGACAGTTGTCAGCATATCGCCCACATTTGCGCCATCCTTCACTGCGATCTCAAGGACCATTTGGAGTAGAGATGCCGCAAGACTTGCGGACAGCGCCGCCACCGCGCCGCCGGCCGGCACTGGTTTCGAACTGGCGACGTTGTCCACGAACTTACTGAACGGCTCTTGCCAGATTGAACTGGCCGTTTCGCGATTCACTTCGTCTCCTTGCGCTGCAACATTGGGATGGCGATGTCGTGGTCTCCGGCGAACCGGACTGCCTGTTCATACCCGGCATCGGCGTGGCGAATCACGCCAGTACCTGGATCGGTCGTCAGCACCCGTTCCAACCGCCTCGCGCTTTCCTCCCTGCCATCCGCCACCACGACCATTCCCGCGTGTTGCGAATATCCTATGCCCACGCCCCCACCATGATGTATCGAAATCCAGGATGCGCCGGCCGCTGTGTTGACCATTGCATTGAGCAACGGCCAATCTGCGATGGCGTCCGAGCCGTCAATCATGGCCTCCGTCTCCCGATATGGAGAAGCCACGGAGCCCGCATCCAGGTGGTCGCGCCCGATCACAATGGGACCCTGAAGTTCGCCGGAGCGCACCAGTTGATTCATCGCCACGCCGAATTCCGCGCGTTCCCCGTATCCCAGCCAGCCGATTCTAGCGGGAAGGCCCTGAAAATGGATTCGTTCTCTGGCCAATACCAGCCAGCGCAAGAGCGCTTCATTCTTCGGAAAGAGTTCTTGCGCCAGACGCTCGGTCCGGTAAATGTCTTTGGGATCGCCGGACAGAGCAACCCAGCGAAACGGACCGCGTCCCTCGCAAAACATCGGACGAATATATTCGGGGACGAAACCGGGGATATTGAATGCGTCGGCTGCGCCAGCGTTCCTGGCTTGTGTGCGGAGATTGTTGCCGTAGTCGAATGCTACAGCGCCCGCCTTCTGCAATGCGAGCATGCCTTCAACATGCCGGGCCATCGCGTCCATCGAATGGCGGACATACTCCTCGGGATCGCGCCGACGCAAAGCGAGTGCGTCGTTTAAGCTCATGCCGTTCGGCACGTATCCATTGAGCGGATCATGAGCGCTCGTCTGATCGGTAACAACGTCAGGGACAAGGCCGCGTGACGCGAGCTCGGGAATTACGTCCGCGCAATTTCCAACCACCCCGACGGAGAGAGCTCTTCCTTGCGAATGAGCTTCAGCTAGCCGCGAGAGCGCATCGTCCAAATCCTGTGCCAGTTGATCGCAATACCCGGTTTCGATTCGCTTGGCAATGCGCGCGGGATCGACATCAATGCCCAGGAAACAAGCGCCATTCATGGTGGCGGCGAGAGGCTGTGCTCCTCCCATCCCACCCATGCCGCCAGATACAATCAGCCGCCCTTGCAGCGACCCACCAAAATGTTTGCGGCCTGCGGCCGCGAATGTTTCATAGGTGCCTTGTACGATTCCCTGGCTGCCAATATAGATCCATGAACCCGCGGTCATTTGGCCGTACATCGTCAGGCCGAGTTTCTCGAGTTTGTGGAACTGGTCCCAATTCGCCCATTGGCCTACCAGGTTGGCATTCGCGATCAAAACCCGGGGCGCTTCCGTATGAGTACGGAATACGCCCACCGGTTTGCCCGATTGCACCAGCAGTGTTTCGTCGTTCTCCAGATCGCGCAAGGAACGCACGATGGTATGGAAGCATTCCCAGTTGCGTGCGGCCCGGCCGGTACCGCCGTAGACAATCAGTTCGTCGGGACGCTCCGCCACTTCAGGATCGAGGTTGTTCATCAGCATCCGGAGCGCTGCCTCCTGATGCCATCCCTTACAACTCTTTTCCTGTCCGCGGGGAGCTCTGATTTCAGTGACGCTGGTTGTCATGTTGACCTCCTCTACCCGATCAACTTGTCGAAGTGCCCATTACGTACGCGTCTCCGATTTCCATTGTTCCACAGAACAGAATCGCGGGGAGAAAGTAGTTTCTGGCCAGTCCAAGCTAGTTGGCGGGAAGAGGAAAGACGCGGCTGCCGTCATCTGAGAGCCGCCGTAAGATTCGCACAAGGTTGGTTATACGCCAGTTCGATCGCGGTCCAGCAGCTCTAACGTTTCGCGCAGAATGTGGTAGATGGACGCCTGCACTTCCTGGATCCGCGGAATGTAATCACAGTGGGCCAACAGGGCGAAATCTGCGAGGCCTTGCCGAAGAATTTCGCCGCCGTCATAGCCCAGGAGCGCCACCGTCAACATGCCCCGTTTGCGTGCTTCTTCGAGCGCCTTGATGATGTTGCGCGAGCCACCGCTGGTGGAAATGCCAATAGCAACATCTTCCGGCCGCGCTTGCGCTATCAGTTGGCGAAGAAAAACGACTTCCGTTCCTACATCGTTGGCAATCGCGCTAATGTTAGCGGGCTCTAAAGCAAGCGAAATCGCCGGAATGGGACGATAGCCTGCCGGCGGAAGAACGCAGTCAATCGCCCAATCATTCGCATCCGTGGCAGACCCGCCGTTGCCAAACAAGATAAGCTTGCCGCCGCGCTGAATGCGCTCATGAATGGCAAGTGTGGTGTTGCTGATCTGTTCGGACTGTTCTTCTGCCACTTGGGCGCGCAGCTTGGCGTCATCCCGGACTTTCATGAGGATGGAAGTCGCGACCTCCGCTACCAAATCTGTAGTCCCCTGCTTCTCTCGACCGAGAAACGGATAGAGAAAAGCAGACTCGCCAACATCATGGCCGAGTTCCCGGTGCTCCAAAAACACGTGCACCGTCTCCCATAGCGTGTGGTAAAGGATCTCAATCAGCTCCTGGTGAATGAAAGGGTCCTGGGTGGCCGCCTCCACGGCGTAGGAACCCTCCCTACCTGGCAAGGCAAAGGTCAATGCGCCTCGTGTGTGGGCGTCTTTCAGAGTTGCCCATACCTCGGGATCCCCCTCGGGCGGACCGAATCCCATAACGATGTCTTCCGGATGGAGCACCGCTTTCACCCAGGGACGAAAAAGGGCAGAGAGGTCCAGCGCAGGCAGGGCGCGCTTGCCGACAATGACGGGATGAACAAATTCCACGGAAACGTGCTGCGCATCGGTCGCATACGGTCCGCGTCCGAAGGCGAGCAGGCGTCCGCCGCTGAGGAAGCGCTCGGACATGTCGCGGCAAGCCAGCGCGAGCCGCGGCGCTTCCGCACCGAAGAATTGCGCGATGATGTGATTTCGCTGCAGGAGGCGTTGTTCAACGCGGGTTGCCAACTGATCTGTGGTGGGCATAACGTTTTGCCTAAGCAATGCGCCGGTGGAGAATCGCCCTCGAGCGTGTTCATGACACGGATTCAACCGCGTGCAGATCGAAAACAGTCAGGTCTGATGCGGCGAACCGCTCCGCGGTTGGTCAGCAAGAGCTTACTCTCACCCCGACTTTCGGGCGGAGACTTTATCCGACCGGTCAGCCGGGACGTGAGCACCTTTACTTTCAGCGCACCAAACGTCGGCTGCATTGAGCATTTCGAGCAATGCTCAGTTTGATATCGTGGTCCCAGTCTTTATGGCTGCTGAGGTGGTCCGAGAAGAGGTTGCACACCTATTGCTTCCGCCTCAGGCTGGC
This sequence comes from uncultured Acidobacteriaceae bacterium, assembly GCA_963697035.1. GTDB lineage: Bacteria > Acidobacteriota > Terriglobia > Terriglobales > Acidobacteriaceae > PALSA-270. Next base: position 123,876 of record CAVOMN010000009.1, read on the forward strand.
TCTGCTTTCGCCAGCATTGGAGCGCAGGGCTTCTTCTCCATCCGGCTTCCAGTCCCTTACCGATCGTCGTTCGCACCACGGACTCACGACCTCTCGGTTCCCTCTAACGGGGTCAGAATACGAATGCTGCGCGAGACTCGGGATTTCATCCAGGAACTGAATAGTTCTGCTCTAATCCGCTTGGCCGAGTCCAGAAACCGCTAGACGGAAGCAGTCTGCATCGCCGAGGCGTGGGCAAGCTTTCGCCGGAAGCTAGTCCTGTTCTTTGCGGGTCTTCTTGCGGGCTCGCTTTCGCGCCAAAGCTTCTTTCACCCGTCGCTTTTCGCCCGGTTTCAGGTAGTAGGAATGGCGCTTCACTTCCTTAATGATGTCTTCCGTTTGAACCTTGCGTTTAAATCGCCGCAAAGCATTTTCCAGCGATTCGCCTTCTTGTAGTCGAACTTCTGCCAAATGATCACCTCTCTAACAAGTCTCTATCATACAAAATCTAATGGCCCCGTGCTCGATGAACTCTGTCTTATTTACCCGCCTTCTCTTCGAGTTCCGCCCAGCGTGCGTAAAGTGTGTCGAGTTTTCCCTTGACGGTTTTCATTTTCGCGGAAGCGGCCATGAGGCGCGGGCCGTCACTGGCAATCACAGGGTCTTCCAGATTCGCCCGCTTGTCTTCCAGTTCGCGCTCGGCGTCCGCGATGCGTTGCTCGATGCTCGCGTATTCCCGAGCTTCGAGATAGGAGAGTTTCCTTTTGATCTGTCCTGAGAGCGGGGAAGAGCTCGGAACAGCCTGCTTCGAGTTGCCGGTCGCTTTCGTGGGCTTGTCTTCTGCCTGCCACAGCTCCCATTGCGCATAGTCGGCAAAACTTTCCGCGCCCCCACGGCCATCCAGGCCCAGCACAATAGTTGAAACACGATCAAGCATGTAGCGGTCGTGAGTCACCAGCACCAAAGAACCGCGAAATTCGAGCAGGCTTTCCTCGAGAATGTCGAGGGTAGGAATGTCGAGATCGTTGGTGGGTTCGTCCAACAGAAGAACGTCAGCGGGCTGCAACATGAGTTGAGCGATGAGCACTCGGGCTCGCTCACCGCCGGAAAGTCGTTCGACCGGTTGGTTGAGTTGTTCCCCCGTGAACAGAAATTTCGCCGCCCAGGAGGCCACGTGAATGACCCGATCCTGATAAATCACCGAGTCTCCCTCCGGAGCCAGCGCGCGGCGGAGAGTCATACTCATGTCGAGCTTGCGACTTTGATCGAAATACACGATGCGTAAACGGTCGGCACGTCGAATTTCGCCACTGCTAGGAATGGCTTGCCCAAGCAACAGGCGCAGCAAACTCGTCTTGCCACTTCCGTTCGGTCCCACCAACCCAACCCGCATCCCGGCTGCAACGATGAAATTCAGCCTCTCGAACAACGTTCGACCTCCGAGTTCGCAGCTTACATCCTGGAGTTCAATCAGCCGCTTGGTCTTTCGCTCGCTCGCCGAGAAATCAATTTGTGCAATCGCATTCCGTGTTCTGGCATTGAGGTCCGCGAGTTCGCTCATCAGTTCGCCCGCCTTATTAATGCGTGCCTTCGACTTTCGCGTACGTGCTTTCGCTCCCCGCCGCAGCCACTCGATCTCGCCATGCACCAGATTCTCCAGCGCTTCCTGGCGTTTCGACTGAGCGTGCAGGAATTCTTCTTTCTTCTCCAGAAAAGTGCTGTAATTTCCGCGCACCCGCAGCAATCCGTCGGGATAGACCCGGCTGAGTTCTACCGTTTCGCCGGCAATATTCTCCAGAAAGCAACGATCGTGGCTTACTGCCACGCAGGCGAACGTCGCTTGTTCCAGCACACCCTCGAGCCATTCAATGCCGGCGAGATCGAGATGGTTTGTGGGTTCATCCAGCAGAAGAACATCCGGCGCCTGGACCAGGGCCTCCACGATGGCCAGCCGTTTCTGCCAGCCTCCGGACAGTGCGATCGCTTGCATTTCGAGATCCGCAAAGCCCGCCCGACCCAGGGTCTCGGCAAAGTGAGTCCCGCGTTCCGATTCGGCTATCCCCAAACGCCGCAGCGCACTTTCGACAACATTTTGCACAGTATCGCCCGCTGCGAACTTCGAATCCTGTTCCACGTAGCTGAGGCGAAGGCGTTTCCGTACCGCAATGTCACCACTGTCGGGCCGTTCGGTCCCAGCCAGAATCCGCAGCAGCGTGGATTTCCCCGAACCGTTCGGTCCGATGAGCCCGATTCGGTCTCCCTCCGAAACGGGAAAGGAAATGTCCTGAAAGAGCGGCTTCGCCCCAAAAGCCTTCGAGATTTTTTGCGCATTGATGATCGGCGGCAACGGTTGCGAGCTCCCAAACACTTCTCTCTTGAGGCTATCAGGAAATCCTGGCGATGTGGCTTTGGGCGCGCGGCTCCATGATTCAGTTGGGAAAGCAGAATCGCACCGGGCCAACCCTGCCCTTAGCTGCCCTCTGCCAGGTGAAGAAATTCGAATCCGGAGGAAGGGACATCCTCGAAGATGAGTTCTCGGTCGATTTCTATCACGCCTTGCCGCAGCCGGTGCACGATCACCCCGGTGCCAATCCCCATGCCGATGAGGACGATTCCCGCGCCAGGGCTCGTGAGTGCGGCGAATTCGAATTCCGAGGTCATCCCGACGAACACCAGGAACCCGAGTGTGTACAAGATGACGTTGACCACGGTGGAGTACTGGAACGGCGGATAGCTGCAGGTGAATGGCAGCTTGCGAAAGCGGGTCAGGAGAATTTCCGTCAGAAGCACGGACCAGATCGTCACTAAGGCAACGTGGCATAGCGCCACCGTCCAACCCCAGAAGTGAAGGTAAACGGGGAACGCCACTAGAAGGAGCCACGGCAATACGAAGCTCAGCATCACGCGGCGGCCCAGAGCTGCCGTCTCATGCGCATTCTTATCGAGCAGCAAACGAAAAACCCAATTTGCCGGGAGGTTGGCCGGGACGTCAAAGACCATGCGAACTCCGAAAAGCAGGCAGTAACTCAGGATTAGTGGAATCGCGAGCAGCTCCGGCGACGGCAGCGCATTGAGATGCTTGGTCTCAAAGGCGGACAAAAGCGCTCGCGAGGCAAAGACCGTCCCCAACCCTGCGAATCCTCCGAAGGCAAGAGCCTGCGGTTCATTTCTGAACAGCGTCTTTAAGGCAAAACGGTATCCGGCGCGCTGCAGCGGAGTGTCCAAGATCAGGGAGTCAAGCCGCCGGAATATCCAGAAAGTCCGGCCGCCGAGGTTCCCTGGAGGAGCATCGGCCAGTTCGGGGAGCCGGGTAAAGCAACGCCGGTAGCTCAACGTATAGGTCGCTATCGCTATCACACAAGTGAGGACGACTGCGACAATCGCCCAGTGTCCAAGCACTGCGAGAGCGGGGTTGGCTCTGTCCCGAATCAATTGGCACAAGCCGAGGAACCATACTGGCGGCAGAAAACGCAGCAGGGAATGAAAAAGCCGAGCGGAGTCTGCAATCCGGTAAGGCACTGCGAAGCTGGTGGAGAGCACGGCTAAGAGCAGCATCACGATCAAACTGCGAATGTAGAGCGATATTTGACGAAAAAACGAATAAGGCAAGAGAACCATTAGAAGCCCAACCGTCGCAAAAACCGCGAAAAAACTGAAGACACTGGCCAGGCCCACGACCAGCGCGTGCACCGCCGCAAATCGAATTACAAAAATAACAGTGGGCTGAGAGCCGCCAACCACTGCGGGAAAAAGTACGCACGATGCGCCATTGACATCAACGGCAAACAAGCCGGCGAGCAAAAGGATCGCCGAGGCGTTGGCCAGAAATATCTGGCGCATGGGAATGGGAAGGTGCACTAGATTGGCAAAATCCCGACGGTCGGGAAAGATGCTGTCCCACCACCACAGCGCGACGCCTCCGGTCACTGTCATCGACAGGACGATAAAGAAGTACTCGTCTGGCATGGCGGCCCCAAGCAAATCAAAACTTGCCTGGCCACGAATCCAGCGCAACAACGATCCGTATTTATCAAACAGGAAGAGTGAGATGAATCCTCCCGGAATCGCCAGCAACGCCAGCACCAGTCCCATGCTCAAGTTGAGTTCGTCTTCCCCGGCATTGCTGCCATGGAAGATGCGCTTCATGAAGAGGCGGACAAGCAAGGGAAAGGGAGTACGAGCATAGGCACGACATCTGAGCGCTAGCGAACCGTGAAGCCAAAGACTCATGCGGTGCCCAGGACGTCGAGGATGTTGCGCGTGATCGCCTCCGGCTCAACGTCCTCAACCAGATGATGAAATGCCTGTTCCAGGGAGGTGTGCTCGATCCGTTTCTGGATGTCTTCGATCGCGCCGCAAGCGATTACTTTCCCCTTGCGCAGAATCAGCAAATGAGAGCAGACACGCTCAACCACTTCAAGAACGTGCGAGCAGTAGAAGACCGCTTTCCCTTTCTCTCCAAGAGTTTTGATGAGAGTCTTGAGAACGAGTGCGGAGGTTACATCAAGTCCGGATAATGGTTCGTCGAGGATGAGCAACTCCGGGTCGTCGAGCAGCGACGCGATCAGGAGAACGCGCTGCCGCATGCCTTTGGAATAAGACGCCATTGAGGAATGGCGGCTCGGATACAGCGAGAAGAGTTCGAGCAGGTTGTCTATCTTCTTTAGGAGATGGGCGGCCGGCATGCCGCGCAGGATTCCCACCATCTCAAGATATTCGCGGCCGCTGAGGTAAGGATATAAGTTCGGCTCCTCGGGGACATAGCCAAGCCGTTTGCGGAAGCCGGCCAAATCTTTGTGGATGTCTTCTCCACGAAATAACACTCGGCCTCGCGTCGGACGCAACAAGCCAATGAGCATCTTGACCGTTGTGCTCTTGCCGGAGCCGTTGGGCCCGAGGCAGCCCAAAATCTGTCCAGCTTTCAGCTCGAAGTTCACGCCTTCCACGGCTGGGATCGATGAGTACGACTTCCCAAGTTCGATTGCCTGAAGCATTGAGTCCCTTCTCGGGCGGCTCGCTTTTCATCTACCCTATGTAGACATCTACTGTATCACAGTTTCGAAGCCTCCAGGAGTAGAATTCTACATAGGCGGGATGAACCCTCTAGTCAAGCTTTCGCATACTTCGGCCCTGATTTTGCAAACCATCAGCCAGGGCTACTGCTACGGGTTCGACATCATGGATGTCACGGGCCTTCCCAGCGGCACGGTGTACCCGGCTTTGCGGCGGCTGGAACGGGAAGAGCTGGTGCAATCGAAATGGGAAAGCCAGGCGTTGGCGCAGGAACAGGACCGCCCGCCGCGTAAGTACTATCGACTCACTCGCCTGGGCAACGAAGCACTGCTCGGTGCGGTAAAGAGGTATCCACTTCTCGAACGGTTGGCCCCGGAAGGAAAGTCCAGAGCACGCCAGGAGAAGTCGTGAGATCTCGCCTAACCATGTTTGCTCAGTGCCGGATGATCTTGTGCGCGGCCAGCTGGATTGTGCCGCGCCATGTGCGTGCGGAATGGCGGAAGGAGTGGGAGGCCGAGCTGGTTCACGCTTTGCAGACCGCACAACAAGACGTCTTCTGGCGGGAGCGGATCGGTTTGCGAAGGCGGTGTTGCGGAGCTTTTCTGGACGCCGCGTGGTACAGATTCAACCCCGAGGACTTCCGCCATCTCGGGGAGCGCTGGACGCGAACTCCGGCATTCCTCCTTTTCACATTAACGGGGTCGCTGCTCTTGTTTCTGGCGGGCAGCGGCTATCTTCCGAGAATGCGAATGATTCTAATGTCCCCGCCCTATGCCAATCCACGGCAGATGGTGACTGTTTCTGGATCGGGACTGGTTGATTCGTCGGAGTGGATGGTTCCTTATTCATGGGTCGAGATCTGGAGACAGCAAGAAATCTTTGACGGCATCGCAGCCTACAGCGCGCAGCCGAGGCAAGTCGCGATCACAATTGCGGGAAAGCGGGCTCACCTCGCCTCGGTCCAGCTGGAAGAGAGCCTGCTACAGGTATTCGGGGCAAAGCCCGTACTGGGCGCCATCCCGCACGAAGCTGAAGGTTGCGACAACTGTTTCGTTCTTAGTTACCAAGCCTGGCGGCAGAATTTTTCCGGAGATCCGAATATTCTTGCGAAGAGAGCAGCCGTTGACGGCCACGAGGTTCGGATCGCCGGCGTCTTGCCGCAGGGATTCTGGTTTCCTTCGGATGATGTCGGCGTGTGGCGTTTGGAGAGTGACAACTCCTTCGCCCAGGATAGAGCTAAGCCGGTCGGCGTTGTCGCCCGGCTGCGAGCAGGTATGACCGAGCGCCGCGCCGAGTGGCAGATGCGCCGCAGCATCGCCAATATCACCGGCCAAGCGTTGGGCGGTTCCTTGCAGGTGTGGCGCGTCCAGGAGAGAGTTCGCCAGCCACTGACCTCTTACGCGCTAACTCTATGCCTCACCTCGCTGCTGATGGGTGTGGTCATCTGGTCGGGACGATTAAACCTGCTGCCGCAGCGCCGGGGGTTTGCGGCGGCTTGCCGTTGGTGGGCGTTCTTCGCCACAAAAAGTGCTCTTCTTTTGTTTATGCTCCTGGCTGCGGTGGTCGAATTTGCCCCGGAGCCTTACGTCTTTCCCGCCGGGAAAACGACGTTGATCGTGCAATCCGGTTTGCTGTGGCTTTTCTCCGTGGGGTGCGTATTGGTGCTTCGGTGGTCGGTCACGGACCAGCAAAGACGTTGCCGGGTTTGCCTGCAAAAGCTGGCTCTGCCAGCGCATATTGGACGTTCCGGCTGCCTCTTGCTAGCTTGGGCTGGTCTGGAACTGGTGTGTGCGGAGGGCCACGGCTTGCTGCATGTCACCGAAACGGATGTTTGTTGGCTCGACCCGGCACAATGGACGCAACTCGACCAATCCTGGAAGCCGCTCTTTACGGAAAGACTGGAATCGCAAGTATTCGGGTGATTCACGGATGCGGCCGTGATCATTTCTTGCGACCTAATTTCCGACCTTCACTCCTTCGGTCGTCTTGTCTCGAGCCGGGTCAATGAAATCGCTGCCCGCGTCACTGAACTTCACTCCGGTACGAATGATCGCATCATCGTCCACTTTGTCGAGCCGGTTGTAGCGCGGATGGTGGGAGTCTTTATAAGGATCGTTGCGGGCCGCGTTGTAGCAACAGATGAGCGCCCACCGCGGCTTCGGACTGGTATTCTGCGCCGAGGCATGCAGCAAATTGGCATGAAAGAAAAGTCCGGTTCCTGGTTCCATCTCGCAATGGACAGTTTCGAGCCGCTTCAAAGCTTCATTTACCCGCTCTGGGTCCGCGCCGGTTTGTCCGCCGAACCGCCCGTGCTCGATCCGCCCCATATGGTGTGAGCCTCTCAGGACCTGAAGGCACCCGTTTTCTCGCGTGGCTGCGTCGATTGCGATCACACAACTGGCCATGTCGGGATACAAACATCCATTTTGATACCAATACCCGTAGTCCTGATGCCATTCCCAGGCACCGCCGACCCGAGGCTCTTTGAGGATGATCTTGGAATGGTAGTGATAGACCTCGTCGCCGAGAAACGACTCCATCCGGTCCACGATGCGGTGGGTTCGTGCGACGATTCCCAGCGTATCGTCCCCCGCGTGATTCCACCCGGAAAGCCGGATTCGACTTCCCTGGGCGTCTGCCACGTCAAAGGCGCTGTTTTGTACGAGTTGGTCTCCGCGAGCGGCTTGGACAAGAATCTTGGCTTCTTCCTGATTGAGCAGTCCTGGCACTAAAACGAATCCGTCTTCTCGGAACTTTCGAGTTTCGTCCGCGAATTGTTGGTTCATACGAGCATCCCTTCAAATTGCAGAGTTCTTTCCAGATCAGTGAGTCGCGTTCGGTTTCTTTTCATAACGCACGAGAAGGCTGCCGGGAGCGTGTGGAATGGTGACCTTCAAATGCTGCAGTGCTGTTCCCGTCAATATTTGTTTCGACTGCACGTCGTAGGTCTCTGCGAAGCTTACGGCATACGAGGATCTTGGATCGATGCCGCGCAGATTCGCTTGAAAGTTTGCCTGCTTGCTGTCGGGCCTGCGAAAGAGCATGGCGAAGCCTCCGTTCAGATCTGGCCGGTCCAACTGCCAACCGCACCAGATATCCGGCTTGAGATTAATTGGCGTAAGTGGGTAATAGTCGCCCAACCAGTAAGGCCGCAGCATTTTCACTTCGGCGATCGCCTTTGCCAGTTCGTCTCGCGGAACGTAAGGAGACTCCAGGTCCAGAGCGACACCAACTCCGGTCGTAGCCGTGCTCCTAAAATTGTAGGGATCTACACCATGCAGGATGTTGGCATCGAAAGGTACCCACATATTCAAATCGGCGGTGTGAACCTGATCCGCAATGGGATTGGGAACTCCACCATTCGTTACTTCGCTGCGCGTCAGCGAGCCGATGGTGCGCCGCATCGCCTCGATGTCCGGACCAGTCACGCGCCAGTTGGCATTATCAATTTCCAGTCCCGGAAAGCGCTCTAACAAGCCGTCCCACATGGCATACAGTCCTTCGATCTGACGTATCTCCGTTATGCCTTGCCGGTCCGGTGCATCCGCAGCTTGCCAAAAGGGAAGCGGATTGGTGTTGCGATCCATGCGAAAGATATCCACATGCCAATCGCGAATGCGGCTGGCCAGCATGTCCGTCATCCATTGCGTGGCCGCTGGATCGCTGAAGCGGAAAATGCCTCCCCACTCTTTCTCGCCAGGCCGATGGACTACCCATTCCGGATGCTCCTTTTCGATCAAACTTCCGGGAGCAACTCCTTCGGGATCAAACCACAACAAAAATTTGAGGCCGTTTTCATGGGCGGCGACGCCGAGCGGCGCCAACCCGTCGGGAAACTTACTGTTTGGCACCCAGCTTCCTCGCCCCCCAGGCCATTCGCCGATAAACCAGCCGGCATCCAGCCAGTAGGCCTCGAAGCCCATCCCTGCCATATTTCGGATGACTTGTAGTTGATTTTTCTCGGTCACGTAGTTCAGTGCGTCGTTGGGATTCGCAAATCCTCTGCCACCTTCGCCGCCGAGATCTGCTTGAGTTAGAGTGGGGAGCACATCTAACGGATTCTTTCCAGTATTCTTGGCGATGTCGTCAAAAATCAGCACGTACGCGGCGGTGTGCGATACCGGCGGCATCGCAATTTCGCCATTGACGCGAGGCACATAGTACGACAGCAACACTCTTCGCAGTGCATTCTGGCCGGCCTGACGATCGGTTCCGCTCCATGGGACGAGCAAAATCCTGGGGGTTCGAATGCTTTCTCCCGCATGCAATTTGAGGTGGGCGGTTTGTTGCCCACTCTTCAATTCCAAGCCCTTATCTGTACGCTCGGCCTTGATCATCCATTGTCCCGTCCAGCCAATCGCCCCCGTCAGCCCACCGTTCGACCATTGCCAGTTAAAGAAAGGAAGAAACGTGTCTTTGTGTTCTCCGTTCTCAAAAACATAGTGAGCAAGTTCCACAGCTGCGTCCGGAGCTAGTTGCTTATCGACGGGAACATAGTCGGCTGTCCATCCGATGGCGCTGCCGTGGAGGTGATGAAAGGTGACCCGGTCCCCGGCGGGCAGCATGATCTCGGCATCGAAGGGCAGAATGTTCTCCAGAATCGCCGTATCCTGTGTGCCGCCATTGTGCAAGGTCAGCATCAACTCAACCGCCTCGCTTTGGGGAAAGAATGTGATTTCGCGGCTGACTTCCAGCTGAGTGACCGGATCCTGGTAGGTGATCGTGCGCAGCGTACGCCCATCGGCAAGTGAATGCGCGACCTCGGACTTTTTCCATGAGGACAAAAAAGACCTGGACGGCTTGCCGCCATAAACAAAAGAAAATGACGTTCCCTCCGCGAAGGTACGGGTCATTTCGCTTCCCCGGACTTGCTGCTGCCCCCATGCGGCGCCCTGCATACCGAGCAGCACAACAGCAGTCGCTAAGAAAAAGCCTCGAACTCCCATGCAAATCCTCATTTTCTTATCGTGTGCTTCCGCCAGCGCGGCTTTAAGTCGGATCTGTCGGCCCGGCGAGATCATCAACCACCTACCTACCCCGCGTCAACATTAATGTAAACATTGGAAACGGTCGCTTGAACCCTGCAATATTTCTTGGTTTAAAGTGCATCAACAGCAAACGCAAAAAGCGCGGAGCCGGCAGGAATCACCACGTATTGCTTGCCATTCTGTTGATAAGTCACAGCCGCAGAGTAGATGGCTGCGCCCACTTGAACATGCCACAAATCGTGGCCGGATTGCGCATCAAGCGCGATGAAATTGCCGTCCGAATCTCCGGCAAAGACGACGCCACCGGCGGTCGACAGCGCGCCTCCGTTGGGCGCGCTGAAATACTTGAACTGCCATTTCTCTGTTCCGCTAAAAGGATCCAGAGCCTTGAGTGCGCCCCTCGGCCGCTCGACGGGATCGGCGAAGTCCGTGCTTCCTACGAAGTCATGTCCAACTCGGTACTGCTGGGGCGCGCCGGTGAAGATATCGCATTCGGTTGAAGTGGCCACATAAAGTAGTCTGGTGCCCGGGTTATAGGACGGCGAAAACCAATTCGTGAGGCCCATTGCGCCGGGACATACTGAGATCGCTGTCGCCTTCGGTACCGCGGCTCGATTCAATATGGGCCTGCCATCAGGCCCAATGCCCGATGCCCACGTCACATTGCCGAATGCTTTGCCAGAAAGGAACCTACCATTGGTCCGATCGAGCACGTAGAGAAATCCGTTGCGATTGGCCTGGATCAGTAACTTGCGGAGGTGGCCGTCCCAGTCGGCGTCAACCAGCACAGGAATCTGATTGGCATCGTAGTCGTGTACGTCGTGCGGCGTGAACTGGAAGTACCATTTCAACTTTCCGGTATCGGCATCGAGCGCCAGCAGGGAGCTGCTATAAAGGTTGTCTCCATTCCGGTCGGCCCCGTACATCACTGGGGCTGGGTTTCCCGTAGGCCAAAAGATCAGGTTCAGATCCGGATCGTAGGTTCCCGTGAGCCATGCCGGAGCGCCACCAGTTTTCCAGGAATCTCCGGCCCAGGTTTCATGCCCTTGTTGCTTAGGACCCGGAACTGTGTCAAATCTCCACAAGCGACGGCCGGTGACGGCGTCGTAAGCGTCGATGAAACCGCGGATTCCATATTCTCCGCCGGAAACGCCCACGATCACCTCATTTTTTACGACCAGCGGCGCTAAAGTGAAAGTGTAGCCGTGGGTGTAATCGGCTGCGGTGACATCCCAGATTAGATTTCCAGTCTTCGTATCCAGGGCGATAACATGAGCATCCAGCGTAGCCATGAAAAGTTTGTCACCAAGAATCGCGAATCCACGGTTTACCCGGCCACAGCAGGTCTCAAGTTGTGCCGGCAGTTTCCGGTGATAGCGCCAGATGGGACGGCCGGTCTGCGCATCCAGCGCAAAGGCGCGATTGTCTTGTCCAGTTCCGTAGAGTATTCCGTCCACAACGATGGGGCTGGTCTCGAATTGGCCCACGTCGGCAACCTGAAAAACCCACTGCAGTCCAAGCCGGGAAGCGGTGGAGATATTGATCTGGTCGAGCGCACTGTAGCGCCAGCCAGAGTAGCCTCCGGAATAAGTCAGCCAATTCTGAGGTTCATGGGCAGCGCCAAGCAGACGCTCATAACTCACCTGCGATCGGGCGCTGGCGCACACGGCAAAGAGAAGTCCCAATAAGAATACAGTCTTCTTCATCACACCTTTCTCACCCCATTGCGCGTTTCGGGCAAAACATCGCGCGGCGAAGTCAAACTTCTCAGTCACCCTGCATGTTCTGAAGATAGGCGACCAGATCCTGAAGCGCAGCGGAACTCAACATCTGCTCGGAGTACGCCGGCATGAGCGACTTGCGCTCATGCATCACTTCCTTGAGATCTTTTTTCAGGAAGAGATGTAGATCCTGATTTGTATCGAGCAATTGGACAGAAAAGGTGTCCTCATTCTTGGCCACCCCGGTGATTCGCTGTCCATCGCTCGCGACCACGGTTACGGTGTCATAGACCAGAGATGTCCCCAAAGGGTTATTGGGATCGCTGAGGCCGACGCTCAGATCTTTGTTGGGATCGCGAATCGAATCGATGAGATAAGAGCGCGAGCGCGAGGCACCCACGCGCGAGAGATCAGGCCCCAGCCGGCCGCCACGTCCCTTCACCATGTGGCATTGCGAGCAGCCCCCGCTTCCAAAAAAGAGCATCTCGCCTTTGGCGCGATTTCCTGCAATTGTCTCCTTCGCCGGAGTCAGTGAGCGAAGGTAAGCTACCAGCGACCAGATCTCGGAATCCTCGAAAGCGCTGCCCGGCATCTCGGTCCCCGGCACTCCCTGCGTGATGGTATCGAAAATGTCCGCATCGCTTGACCCATGAGTCCACCGGTTAGCGCTCAGGTCCGGTGCTCGGGCACCGCCTTTGGCGCTTAGTCCGTGGCACGGCGAACAGTTGGCGCGAAAAAGCGAGGCGCCTTCGCGGATCGCAGCCGCGCTTCCGGCTAGAGGATTGGAAACCGTCTTCACCTGTGCGATTGCAGATATGCCAAAGAGCAATTCGGCGGCGAGAATGCTCATGGAAAGCGATGCGATGATCAGAATTGGTTTTGGAGATTTACCGTCTGGCCCCAACCTGAGAATCCTTTCCCCGCAAACGTAGGTGTCTGAGTTTGCGTTCGCCCAATCAACAGAGCAACGCATGGCAGTTGACCCAGCTGTCACGTTAACAAATATGTTGACGATACGGAAAGAATTCTAGTATGGTCACTGAGCTTTTCCGGTGTGCGAAAATTTGCTGTCAATGTTTCAGGGGGGTGATGTGGCCGCGGTTACGGCCGTACTTCTTGTTCTTCTTGCCGGGAGTGTAGTGTACTCGCTGCTTTCGATCGTGGCAGCGTTTCAATACCTCTCGCTGCGCCTGCCAGGGCGAACCTCTCCGGAGCCCATCAGCATTCTCAAGCCGCTCTCTGGCCTCGATCTGGGACTCGAATCGAACCTCCGAACTTTTTTCGAGCAGGATTATCCGTCATTTGAGATTTTGTTCGCTGTGCAAGCGTCGGACGATCCCGCGGCCGAAGTGGTTAAAAGGCTCCAGCGCGAATACCCCCATATTCCGGCACGGTTGGTGACGACAGGAGAACCCGAATATCCCAACGCCAAGGTCTATAGCCTTAACCTGATGCTGGCCGCCGCAAAGAATGATTTGGTGGTGATGAGCGACAGTGACACGCGAGTTACACCAAACATGCTCACCACTGTGGCTGATGAATTCCAGAACTCTCATCTGGGAATAGCGACCTGCCCCTATCGTGCCGTTCCGGGGCCGAGTTTCTGGTCGCGGCTGGAAGCGGTGGGCATGAACACTGACTTCATGGCCGGAATTTTGGTAGCTCGGATGTTAGAAGGCATGCGCTTTGCCGTGGGCCCCACAATTGTGGCGCGCCGACGAGTCCTGCAAGCGATGGGCGGCGTCGAACGGCTGAAAGATTATCTGGCTGAAGACTTTGTCCTAGGTAAATTCGCTGCGCAGGCTGGGTACGGCGTCATTCTTTCGTCGTACGTGATCGAACATCACATTGGCAGCGCCGACCTGCGCCACAGTATGGCACACCGTTTGCGCTGGGCACGAAGCACGCGTCGCTCAAGGCCATTGGGCTACCTGGGACAATTGCTCACCATGCCGCTGCCGTTGGCGCTGCTGGTCTGCGCCGTGAGTCCTGCGTGGTGGCCGCTGCTGATTGGGGCATTTGCGGTGAGGGTGGCGGCGGCTTATGTTGTCTCATCGCGGGTGTTGCGGACAAAGCTTAACTGGCAGCTGCTGCCGCTTGAAGACCTCATCAACTTTTGCATTTGGATTGCCGGATTCTTCGGAAACACCATCGTCTGGCGGGGGCGGCAATATCGCCTCCGGCCTGACGGCCGCTTCGAACCTCTGACATCCATGGCGGCGAGGACGCGAGCCAATTGAATTGCGCTACGTATCGTTTTGTGTAGCTTGGTGCAGCCCGGAATTTTCCAAACAATTCGATACATAAGACTACAAGCTGTTTGAGCGCAGTACTCTGAAATGGAGACGATTTGAATCATGCGACATACTCGATGGAATTCAATGCGCCGCACCGTCATCGTTCAACTTTCAATCCTGTGCATGGCGGTTTCGCTGTCGTATTCACAAACCAATCTCCAAAGCAAAGATGGCTATGTGCGCCGCAGTGGAAACGAATGGAGTATGGGCACGTCTCGCGTGGAAAGAAGAATTCACCTTGCCAACGGACAATTGGTCTTGACTTCTCTCCGCAACAAGATGTCAGGTCGTGAGTATCAGGATGGGGGCATCGCGCCCGCGGAAATCCGCTTCCAGGCAAACGGAGAGGATGTCAGCTCCTCCAGTTGGGACTGGAAGTTGCGCAGTGAGCACGCCAGTCGCGGCGCGCAAGGAGAGCTGCAACTCGACGTCGAGCTTGAGGCAAAATCCCTGCGCGTGACTAAACACTATGTGGTCTATCCCGGTACTGCGGTGATTCGAGAGTGGTGGAACCTCGAGAACTCGTCGGACAAACCAGTGCGGATCACCCAGGTGGACTTCCTCCATTCGCGGCTGCTTGGCTCGGCGGCGCAGGATCTTCAATTCAACTACCTGACCGGCGGCGGCAACTTCAACGGTAGCCAACTTTTGAAGTCCGAGCCGATGAGCGAGGAATACCAACGTGTTCTTGATTCCAAGGGTGGCGAGCAGACCTTGAGCTACTCCTGGTACCTGCCACTTGTATTCCTGCTCAATCCTAAAGCCAACCAAGGCCTGGCTGTAGGGTGGGATTACCTGGGCCACTGGCGTTTTGAGATCGGCGAAGGCGAAGGTACGCCCTTCGCCATCCGTCTGGAGTTGGCTGGCTTCGAGAAAGATCTGCCTCCCGGCGGACGGATGGAAACGCCCAAAGCATTCATGGCGCCCTTCTCTGGCGGCATTGATGAACTGGGGAATCAGCTTCTCGATTGGCAATACGCCTACATGTGGGAATTCACCAATCCAGAATATTTTGCCAAGACTCGCTGGGCAGTTGATTGGCCCGATCCCTGGGTGGGTGATGGCGGTACGCCCAGCGCCGACAACTGGGGACGCCGCCTGGCTCTCGACCTCCGCTACGTCGATCTGATGCGAGAATCGGGCACAGATATTCTATGGGACGACGCCGGATGGTACGACAAGTGGGGCTCATGGAACGGCCCCGACTGGAAGATGACCAACGATTACGTGCGCAAGCATGACATGCGCTGGGTGCTATGGTATCCGACTTTTTTGGGTACTCCGGAATCCACGGTTGGACAACAGCATCCCGACTGGATCATCGAAGGCCGGGTTCTCGAACAGTCGATTCCAGCGACCGTTGATTGGCAGACCCAGCTGTTAGACAACGGCGTTAAAGATTGGGGAGATTTTCAGTGGCGTTACGATATCGCGCCCGCGGTAAGCGCCAACGATACGGATTATCTCGCTTCCGATCAGAATTTCCGCAAATTGCTGGAGCGTTTCAAGAAAGATCATCCGCAAAGCGGAATTGACGCCTGTTATGGTGGAGGCCGCTGGATCAGCTACGATGTCGCGCGCCTGGCGGAATCTGGCGAATATACGGACGGAGGCGTGGGTCCCTATAGCGCTTACTACACATCTCTGATAGTTTCCCCGGACAAGCTGCACAACGTGGTTGACTTCGATCATACGTATTACAACGCCGCCAGCGATCACAGCCATTTCGCGATGGATCCCACATGGTATCGCGACCCCGGCGATGGGGCAGATGTGGAATCGATCCGCAAAGACTGGGAGACCTACCACTATCTCGCTGCACAGGGAGTCGTTGGCCGCTGGAGCCACATATTTCGACCTAAGGTCGATCACGATGACGCCATCTGGTATTTCCAGCGGATGAATCGTGATAGCTCAAAGGGTGTCATTCTCACCAAACATGAGAAGGTGGGCGCGACTTACTACCTGACCAGCCGTTTGTCGAAGAATTCATCGAGGTCAACGGACGAATACCGGGGGGACTCGGGAGGAATGAATACGCTAGCCACAACCTCTGCGGCTACGGTGGAAACTGGCATCTACCAGGATCTGATCGATGGAGCACCCAGATTTTATGGCGTATCGGCGCAGGCGTATGGACCGCTAAACTTGAAGTATCAAGCCGGAGCCACTGACCAGTCGCTCGTGACCAAGATCGTGAAGCTGGGCGCGGAACGAAGCGTGACGGACCACTTCTTCGGCATGACGCTTCAGGTCAACGAACCCATGACGGTCACGCAGTTGGGGCAATACGATCCTGGAAACAATCACGGAACTTACGCCTTGTCTCTGGTGCGCGCCGACGATGGCAAAGTGATGGCCACGGTTGAACTCGACATGAGCCAACTGCATCCCGACGCCATGGGATTCAAATATGTCACCTTGCCGCAGCCCATTCGTCTGGAAAATACCGATAAGCCTGTAACCATCTATCCGCGTGGACTTTCTCCGGACACAACTTATGATGTCAGAGAAAGTGCTTCCGGGCTTCGCCTCAGTGAAGCCGGCTCGAAGCTCATGTCTTCTGGCATTACCCTCGACAAGGTTCCTGCCGGTGAGCTGATCTATCTGAATCTGCCGCACTATCCAGGTTCCGGAACCGACCATATTCTTCCCACGGCGCCATTGCAGGTGACGAAGCGTGTAGGAACAAATCTTGGAACCCAGGGAATTGAAATCTCATGGTCCGCGAGCCAGGATGACAATTGGATTTCCTACTATGAAGTTCATAAGAATGGAAAGCTTATCGGAAAGACTGCAAGAGGGACTTTCTTCTTCGATCACTCAATCTCCGCCCGCGACGATCTGAACAGAGCTTATGAAGTCGTAGCAGTGGATGGAGATGGCAATCGCAGTCCGGCCACAGAGGCAGTGGCCAAGCCGGGCGATCCCGAAACGTATGCAGCTCTCGGCGACTTTTCACCCACCCAATCCGCCAATCACTGGATCTACGAAGAGATGACGGAAGATGGCTCCTATCGCGACTTGATGTGGGACAAGGGAGGCTATGAAGGGCTTTGGGCCGGTTCTGGGTTAGGACGGATCGGAAGAATCTGGATGCAACCTTCAGCGCAGGATGACCTCTCGCGGACTTTCACGGTACCATCCACCGGAACCGTTAGCACGTCCGCTACGATCCGAAAAGATCCCAGCGCCGAAGATCAGGCTTCCTGCTTTGTGAAAATCATGCTCAATTCAGAACAGGTCTGGCCAAAAGAGGGATGGGCGGAGGTGCATCCGAAATACGACACGGCGACCGAGTACAAGATTACGGATCTGCAAGTGGCAGCCGGTGACAAACTGCGATTCATAGTGAAGCACAACGGTCAGAATCGCCCAGACCCCATCATATGGAATCCGGTCATCGTGATGCAAAATGCGAAATCCGGCCAGTCAGCGACTGGTTCGCAGTGACCGAATTGCGTGTGCCCGGCCTTACTTTTTTGCTTCTTCCCCATTGATGAGGAGTCCTCATGCCGTTAGCGCGCTTGCTCCACGTAAATTAGATCGCTCGTGTATTTCCCGGGCAGCGCGATCGCGAGCCCAGTGTTCATCAGGTCCGCGCCGGAGTACGTCTTGTCCGGCGTCGAATGGTCTTCGGTGCGAATCTTGTATTTTCCATCGGACATAAGGCCTTTCAAGGGAACCAGCATGGTCTTCTGATCACTATTCGGCCGGAAAATATACACCGTGCCGCGCTTCAAACTCGGGCTCCAGTAGAACATGCCGTCCCAGTGGAAGCCGTCAGGCCGCGGCAGAATGTGATGCACCTCCACATCCTGCAGGATGGGCCGCACCCAAGATTTGTAAATTTCCGTGGCCTTCTTCACCCCGTCTCGTTGCTTCTGCGTCCAGCTTGCGCTGTGCGTCGGGATCGATCTGCCACGCGTTCATCATGGATGAGCGCCAGAAATAGGCTCGGGAGCGTCAGAAACGCGTGTCGTAATAATTCTCGTAGGTGTAGTTCATCAAGGCCGCAGGCGGAAACGCAAAGGTTGAATCATACGTCCCCTGGCGGTTGGGTAGTGATGAGAGCGTGTCGTTCATGGCGATCATGTGTACTCGCTGAATGTCGCCGAAGTCCTTGATGTGTCCCGACCCCGAGCATCCTTCGAGGATCAGATCAGGGAATTTTTGCATCAGAGCCTCCTGCACCGCGTAGTAGCCCAGCGTGGACCAGTAACTGACATCCACTCCATAGTGATGGCGATGATTGGTTTGCTCGCATTGGGTAACAATGGGACGTGTAGTCGGTCTTGAAATAGTCCAACTTATACTCCGAGACGACACGCTGCGTGGTTTGTTCGGCCCAGTCCCGCGCCGGATCGTAGCCCAAATCGATCAGCGCGTCCCAGTTGATGTGTCCTTCCGGATCGAGCTTAGGGGTGGAAATAAACCAATCAGGATGCTGCTTGATACGCTCAGCGCTCTGCGGATCATCGGAATCAGTGCCTTGGGTATAGGCCATCCAGAGTCCGAACTTCATACCATGACTATGTACGTACTCCTCGATGGGTTTATAGCCATTGGGAAAGCGTTTCGGATCCCAATACCATGCGCCCGATTGCGGAAACCACATGGCGTCCACCACAAAAGTTTCAAAACCTAGTTCCTGGGCCAATGCGGCGCTGCTTCAACACACCGTTTTCCTCTGCGTTTGCGCCGCCACTATCCAGATATAGGTTGTAGGCCAACGTTGGATGCTCGTAATCCTTGGGGGATTTAGGTAGTAGCTTGTCCAGGATGAAGCGATGCAAGCTGTAACTGCCATCGTCGATGTCGCCGGTGTAGCATCCGACAAACGCGGGTGGAACCAGGAACGTCTCGCCCGCGGCAACGTCGGTCTTGAACTCCGGAACATTTCCCACCTCAAGCCCTAACTGGCCGGGAGCTGAATCGGCTGCGTCTTTATCGGCCATGCTGTGCATGCGGATTCTTCCGATTCCGGAGAACTCCCAACCAACGTACATCCCGTGTGAGGTGCCTACTTGCAGGGCGAGCCAGGGAACGGGGCTCGCGCCATCCGTCGGATTACTGGTCAAAGTTTCGTCGCTGTTTTTGCCGACGCTGCGAACGATCGTTCCGCCTTCGAGGGCTGCGTTTCCCGCTCCCCGCTTGATCCACCAGGCATCAAGGGCCTGGTCTGGAGGCATCGCAAGATGACTTAGCACCAGACTGTCCTGATGACCAATCGTGATGACCGCTCCGGATTTGTTGGCGATCGTGAGCCAATGCTCGACTGGTCCCCGGCCGGGCCGGGCGCGCCAGATGGATTGCAATTCCAACGACGGGCTAGCGTTGGAAAATCGCAACACCAACTGCCCACTTTGTGCGTCGAAGTCCCCGCCTTGATATTGCCATTTCGTATTCACCGATTCGCCTTGCTGCGTGACTGCCGGCACCAGGACTTCTGGCGCCGGAGCGTGCAGCCAATTCGATTCTCCTTTCGCGGAGCCGAGCTGTGTCACAACCGCTGTTCCCTGCTGCACCTCGACCACCAGCGAAGTGTCATCCGTGCTCAATTTCCAATTGTCCGAACAGAATGCGGGGTTGCAGCACGCAAGTGCCAGCGCCATTGCCATTAGCAGGGCTTTCATAGAGGAGTGTCTCCTTAAGCGGTTTTTACGGGACGGGTTCGTGAGGCCCACTCAATTGCAAACAATGTTTAGAGATTCTTGATTCCCACTCGCCATTGGCGATTCGCCCGCATGATGAGGTATATGGAAATAAGCGATGATCACAATACTCGTCGAGGTCTTCCATCGTCAACATGCTATGTTGACATTCTTTCGAAGGCACACACTAATCCGCGGGATGGGTGCTCCGATTTTTTCACCAAACGCTGTTGATTAGTTCCCGCTAAAACGGGTGTCCGAGCTGCCTTGCATCCAGTGATCGGCATTGAACGAGGGGAATGCGGAAGGTGGATGGAAGAAAGCGGAATACAACTCCTCAAAGTATAGTTCGACTTCCTTTTCGACGCGGTCCACCGGAGTCTTCAGAACCAAACGGACATAGCGCTCGTGGTTCTCGCTGCGGCTGGCGAGAGGAAGCCGCGAAGAATAAACACGCGCAAAAATGAAAATGTAAGGACTCATCATCGTATTGAGCGTGCGGTACAGCAACGGCTGATGAGCGGCCTTCCAAATGGTGCGATGCAGTTCCATGTCCGCGAGAAAAAAGTCTTCTTCGCTGTTTTTCGCCGTCGCAGCTTTAAGTTTTTCAAAGACGAGCGTAGGTCTTCGTCGTGGCGCGCAACCGAATTCTCCCGCATATAGCGGACGCAGAGACCCTCCAGTTTGGCGCGCATGCGAAAAATCACGCCAATCTCCGCCAGGGAAATATCCCGGATAAAAGTGCCACGCCTGGATGTAGTGACCACCAGTCCATCGCGTTCCAGACGCAAAAGCGCTTCCCGTACAGGACCGCGGCTGACATTCAACTCCGCGGCCAGGTCCTCCTCGATGATTCGCTGCCGGGGGCGTAGCTTGCCCGCATGGATGGCCTTCCGCAGGTGAGCTTCCACCCTCTGGCTCAAGGGAAGCGGCTTTTTTTTCGGATTGGGTCTTTTGAGTGCCATCGGGAAACGCTGACATTATACATGCCCGCTTCTACCCCGGGCATTCCCCAAGGTGGTTCCGCGGGCTTCCGTCCGTCCAGCAATTCGTAAGCCGCCATCTTGCAAGCCCTCTCGCAAATTGTCAACACCAGCGTCTACAAGCGGGGGTCCTCGCGAAGTGAACCTATTCTTGAATCTCACGCCCTGCGTCCGGACATCTCCTTCGGCGCTCTGCCCCCTCCGCCGTGCAGGCGCGCAAGGGCAAGAAGCTGGCCTTCGGCACGGCGGACACAGGTTCACTCTGTCGACAAGATGTTAACAGTACAGTTGACACGATTTCTCTTGACACTTGTCTATCCCGCAGGTTAAAGTCCGCGGCGTCGTGGGGCGTGTGCGTGGGTCGGTGGACTGTTCCCGTTCGCCCGTAACAGAGGGGCGATTGAGCGGCAGACAGGTTCCAGGAGGAAGGTTTATGAAAACTACGAAAGTTTGCATTGTGATGATGGCAGCTCTGCTGGTTGCCATGCTAGCCACCCCTTTGCTTCAGGGCCAGTCAGTTTCCGGGTCCATCACGGGCCAGGTAACCGATCCCTCGGGAGCGGCGGTGCCAAGGGCTGACATTAAAGTCGTCAACGCTCAAACGAACGTGGAATTGGTAACCAAGACAAACGGCGCGGGATTTTTCAACGGTCTCCAACTTGAATGCCGGAACCTACCGGGTGGATATCTCCGCGACCGGATTCAAATCCATTTCTCAATCGGACGTGCGGGTCGACATCGGGGCGGTGGTTCGTCTCGACACTAAGTTGACTGTCGGTAATGTCCAAGAGAAGGTGACAGTCACCGGCGAGGCTCCCCAAATCCAGACGGATAAGGTTGACGTGGGCGGCACCATTGACGAGAGGCAGCTTGAATCGCTGCCGAGCGAAGGCCGAAATCCGACACGCCTCGCGGCCGTCGTGGCTGGCGTTGTTATGGATAACGGCAACGAGGGCATTCCCGGCGCGGAGAATTCTGCCAATTACACCTTCACCGCGAACGGCGAGCGTGAGCAGGAGAATCGTCAATTGCTTGACGGCGTGGATGACACCGAAGGCGTGGGTGGCGCTCCCGCCATCGTTCCTTCCACCGACGCGCTCCAGGAATATCAGCTGGTTACCTCGAACTACGACATCGAACTCGGTCAGGTAGCCGGTGCGGTTCAGCTCTTTACTACCAAAGCCGGAACCAACGAATGGCATGGGAGCGCGCACGAGTTCAACCGGGTCAACGCCATGTTTGCCTCAAATCCGTTTACCGAGGTCGGGCATGGCGGTCCCGGACATTTTGTGTATAACCAGTTCGGCGGGACGGTGGGCGGGCCTATCGTCAAGAACAAATTGTTCTTCTTCGCTTACTACGACGGGTACCGCGTACGTTCGGGTGCAAACGCCCTGACGACAGTGCCAGTTGCGGCATTTCGTACCGGCGACTTCAGTTGCCTCGCTACCACCACAACCCTATCTACGACCCACAAACCGGTACCACGGGTGGCGTAGGCAGGACTCAATTCAGCGATCCCAGCCGCGCCTCAACGTCGGCGTGCCCCTCGGGCGGGCTGAACATCATTCCGATGGCCGCCTCGACCCCGCTGTGCAGAGCCATGATGGCAAAGATGCCGTCGCCAAATACCGTTACAAGCCAGACGACCTTATGACAGCAATTTCATTGCCCCCGGAATCAGTCCAACCAACCAGGATGTAGGCACGATCCGGGCCGACTACAACGTGAACAGCACCACCCAAACTTTCGTGCGCTACACGCGGCAACAAGGCGAGCCAGAGTTCGGTGGTTCCCCAATTCGGAGTATTGGTTTTCCCCGGAAGCAGTGTGCAGGTCGGCAACCAGAACAGTGCGGTCGGTAATATTACGCACGCGTTCAGCCCGAACCTGGTGGTCGAGGGCAGATTCGGCTGGACCTTGAATGAGTGGAAATCGGATGCGCCGGACCAGGCTTCGGCGTCGTCTACCAACTTCGGAATTCCCGGCCTGAACAGCGCTTGTTCGGCATGCGGTGGTCTGGTCGGCTTCCAAATCGGAGGCCCGGTGGGCGGCTTTTCATTCGGCAATGACACCCACGCCCACCAGGTGGACAACTATGGCGGCTACGACTACGTCGGGATCGTGAACTGGACCCACGGAGCCCACTCCTTCAAGTTTGGCGGCGATGAATATCTGCAATGGCGCGACCGGCGTGACACTTCGTCGCAAGGTGAATTCGGCTGCAGCAACACGGGCGTCTGCGGTGGCAACGGGTTCAATCAGCAGATCACCGGAAGCGCGATTCGGCCGCGTGGCCAACTCCGGCTGTCCGTGCGCGATGCATTTCTGCTGGGACTCCCCAGCAGCTTTGGCCGAGTGATTTATGCCACGGCGCTTCCGCTCGCCCACAGCACTCACACGGACTTGTTCGCCCAGGATACCTGGCACGTGAACTCTAAACTGACCCTGATTCTCGGCTTGCGCTGGGACTATCTGGGTTATCCCACCTCGCCGCTTAAGGGCGGGATTGCCAACGCCAACTTCACCAATACTGACACCATCGTCAGCAACTATGGCAACTCGACGGCCACGGCCGATGTGCTCGAAAACTACCGCGACTTTGGTCCGCGCGTTGGTTTCTCTTACAAGGTGCAAAAGAATACCGTGGTCCGCATGGGCTATGGCCGCTCCTACCCGATCGGTTTCTACGGAGCGAATTTTGGCGCCATTACCAATGACTGGCCGAACGCCACGCGTCAGTCTTTGCAGCAAAACGACCCGTATCAATCGTTGCCTGCATTTCCTAGTCTGGAATCAGGCCCTCCAGCTTTTGTCTCGGGATTTGCCATACTGGCGGCAGCCGGCAATCCTGGCCAATACCCGACTCCAAACTCGGCGTTGTTTGGCATGCAATTCCACAACCCGGACAGCTCCGTCGATCAATGGAATGCCAGCGTGCAACATCAGTTTGGCAACGATCTGACGGTCACGGCCTCGTATGTAGGGGACGCGGAGCGGCACGTGTTCTACCGCTACGACCACAACGCCATACAGGTGACCTCCGATCCTGTCCAAAATGCACTGACCCTTAATGACCGCAGGCCCTACGCTGCTTTCCAATTCTTTACCAACGCGTACGACCAGACCAACCAGAGCACCACCGGATACCAGGGCGCCTCTCTGGCGGTCCAGAAGCGATATTCTCACGGTTTAACCTTCACCAGCGCCTTTACCTATGGCCGCTCCTACGACTTCGGCACACACAACGCCCTCGATCTCGCTGACTCTAGCCCTGATCCTCTTTCGCGTGGGCCTCAGGGTGCCGATCGCCGGTTCGTGCTGGTATTCAGCCATGTCTGGGAGTTGCCCTTCGGTCACGGCAAGGCATACATGAATAAGAAAGGCGCGGCCGACGCGGTACTCGGGGGTTGGAAAATCTCCGGAATCGAGACCGTGGAATCGGGTCTGCCTTTCACCCCAGTCATAGGGAGTGGGGAATCTATCCTTAACACCCCAGACGTCACCTTGACTCCCAATATTACTGGCAATCCATATTCCGGAGCCAGAACCAGGCAAATGTGGTTTAACCCAGCGTCTTTCGAGCCTGTGGCTTCAATGCCGCTTTACACCTTAGGCGACGTGGGGCAAGACGCTCTGCGCGGGCCCGGGTACTTTACCGTGGACTTGTCTCTGGGCAAGACTTTCAGGTTCACGGAGAGGCTTGGATTTGAGCTGCAAGTCGAGGCCTTTAACGCCTTCAACCGAACCAACCTCGGTCAACCCAATGGTGCAGTCGATTCGTCGTCGGCTGGATTGATCAACTCAATCAGCGGCACCATGAGACGATTGCAAGTGGGTGGTACACTGCGTTTCTGATGTCGAAGTGGGGTATCGTACTTACCATTCTGATGGGCTGTGCCCTCGCGGCACAGCCCGCCTCAGATCCTCTCACCGAAGGAATTGCTCTCCTCAAGAAGGGTGACGTTTCGCACTCCCTGCCCTTGCTTCGCCAGGCCGTCGAACAAAAACCTGCCTCCGCCCCAGCCCACAACTACTATGGATTTGCTCTCGGCCAGAGTGGTGCGGTCGCGCAGGCGGTCATGGAATTTCAGAAAGCTCTCGACATTGACCCTCAGTACCCTGACGCGCTCTATAACCTCGGTGCCGCGCTGGCGATTGAAGGCCAGTACACCGACGCCATCCGAAGCCTGCAGGCAGCCGTGGCGTTACGCCCCAATTTCCCTGAGGCTCTATTCGAGTTAGGAAATGCCCTCGCCGAGCGCGGCAAAATTGGCGACGCGATTGAAGCGCTGGAAAAGGCGGTTCGCCAGCGGCCCGATATGTCTGCCGCCTACGCCCAACTGGCTATGCTCAACTCCAGAGTCGGCAATGTGCAGGGAGCGGTGGACAATTTTCGTCGTGTGGTAGGCCTGCAGCCCGCCTCCGCGGAGGCTCACAACAACCTGGGCGTGGCCCTCGACCAGGACGGTGATCTCGCCGGGGCAATTGCGGAATTCCAAAAAGCGGTGACAATAAATCCGAAATTCGTCTCCGGAATCTTGAATCTTGCCCAGGCAATGCGGGATAAGGGTGACTTGCCGGCGGCGATCGCCGACTACCGCAAAGCGATTGCGCTGGAACCCAAATCCGCCGACGCGCACGCCGATCTGGCGTTCACTCTCAAGCGCGTGGATCGGCTGCCGGAAGCGGTAAAGGAAATCACCAGGGCCGAGCAACTTTCTCCGGATGTCGCGCGGACACAATTTTATTTCGGGGAAATTCTGATTCAGGCCGGCGATCGCGCGGGCGCGCTTCCACATTACCGGCGTGCCGCGGAGCTCAGCCCCCGCGATCCCGAGTTTCGGCTCAAATACGGGAGCCTGCTCGCGGAAAAGTCTCCCAGCGATGGAGTGCGCGAACTGGAAGAAGCGGCCAAGCTTGCCCCCAACCGGCCTGACATTCTTACTACGCTGGGAGCTGCCTTGCGCAGGGCCGGCGATCCTGAGCAAGCCGCTGCGGTCTTCCGGCAGTCGCGGGAGATAACTGCGGCCCTGTCACAACGTTCGGAGGCTCGCGCAGACACGAACAAGGCGATTGACTCGTTGAAGAAGGGCCAGGTCCAGTCCGCCATCGAGTTTCTACAAGCGGCTTTGGCGGCCGACCCCAATTTTGCCGACGCGAATCATTACATGGGGATAGCGCAGAGCGCGCAGCAGAACTGGCCCGAAGCCAACCGGGCTTTCAGCGCGGCAGCGGAGGAGAGTCCCTCAAATCCAGAGATTCATTTCAATTTCGCGGTTTCCTTGGAAAAGCAGGGGGATTGGGACGGCGCGGTGCGCGAATTTCAATCGGCTGTCGATCTCCGCCCCGGCCAGGTTCCGGTGATGTGCCAACTGGCGGGTGCGCTGGCGCGCGCCGGGCAGGCGGAACAAGCCCAGGCGGAACTCGCACAGGTGAAGGAATTAGGTTCCTGCGACGCGGTTCCGGGAAATGGGAAGTGAAGCACCTGCGCGCAAAGCGAAGAAAAGGCGAAATATGCGATCTATCTGCTTGCCAATCAATATCATAGGTGTCTATACAGAATTAGGATGACAGAATGGGGATGACGTTATGTTCCAGTTGGAACACTACGCGCTTCCATTCAAACTAGACTTACCCACCGCCCCTGGCCGCGGATTGTTGACACTAGGCAACGCCATACTTATATCTGAAGAGTGGGAATGAAGCCGGATTTTCGGGAAGCTTTGGGCCAGGTGGAAAACTCGAGTACCCGGCGCCAGTTCCTGCGCCGGAGCTTGGCGCTCGGCAGTCTCGCCGCGTTCTCCAAAATACCAGTTCTAGGCAGTAGCACGACGGAACCTTTCCCGGTCAGTTTCGAAGATATTGCCGCCAAAGCTGGCCTTACGGTCCCGACGACATCCGGCGACGTAGGACACAACCGCTACATTCTGGAGACGAACGGGTGCGGCGCCGCATTCTTCGACTACGACAACGACGGGTGGATGGACCTGTTTCTGGTGAATGCAACCCGGCTGGAAGCTCCCTCGCCGCCTCCTTCGAATCGGCTGATGCACAACAATCGCGACGGCACTTTTACCGACGTGACCCGCCAGGCCGGACTAATCCGTTCCGGCTGGGGGCAGGGCGTTTGCATTGGGGACTATGACAATGACGGCTACGACGATCTGTTTGTGACCTATTGGGGGCAGAACGTCCTCTATCACAACAACGGAAACGGAACCTTCACGGATGTGACGGAGAAGGCAGGCCTGTTGATGAGGGGGACGCACTGGGGATCCGGCAGCGCGTTCCTTGATTATGACGGCGACGGGAATCTGGACCTGTTCGTCGGCAACTATATCGAGTTCGATTTGAAGACTGCACCATTACCCGGAACGGGTGCGTGTATTTTCCAGGGACTTCCCATCAATTGCGGTCCGCAGGGATTGCCGCGAGCCAGGAACTACTTGTTTCACAACAACGGGGACGGAACTTTTTCCGACGTCACGGTCAAAAGCGGAATCGGCAAAGCGCCGCCCAGCTATAGCCTGGGAGTGCTGGTGGCGGACTTAGACAATGACGGGCGTCCCGATATTTTCGTGGCGAACGACAGCGAGCCGAGTTTCTTGTTCTGGAATAACGGCGATGGCACATTCACCGAAGGTGGCCTGGAAGCCGGCGTCGCCACGAGCCTGGACGGCCGGAACCAATCGGGTATGGGCGTGACCGCGGGAGACTACGATTGTGACGGCCTGCTGGATATTTTTAAGACGAATTTTTCCGACGATCTACCCAATCTTTATCACAATCGCGGCAAGCGCGTGTTCGAAGAAAATACCGACGCCGCTGGTCTGACTGCCTATTCCCGCCTGCTGGGTTGGGGCTGCGGCTTCTTCGACTTCAACAATGATGGCTGGCCTGACATTCTCTACGTAAACGGGCACGTGTATCCGGAATTGGATCGCCTGCACGGAGAGGTTCACTACAAGCAACCGAAAGTGCTTTACCAAAATCTGGGGAACGGCAGGTTTCGCGACGTATCCGCGCTCGCTGGCCACGGAATTACCAGTCTATCGACCTCGCGCGGCTGCGCGTTCGGAGATTTCGATAATGACGGCGTCGTCGATGTATTGGTGAATCCGATCAATGGGCTGCCGCAGTTACTGCACTGTGCTTCTCGTACCGGCAACAACTGGATCACGCTCAAATTAGTCGGAACCAAATCGAACCGGACTGCCGTCGGCGCGCGCATACAGTGCGTGACCGGGGATCACAAGCAGATCGATGAAGTGCGCAGCGGGGGTAGTTTCTACTCACAGAACGATCTGCGAGTGCATTTTGGTCTGGGCAAGGCGGCGCGGGTTGATGCGATCGAGATTCGATGGCCTTCGGGGCAGATCGACCGGCTGGCAGATGTGCCGGTCAATCAGATTGTGAAGGTGATGGAAGGCAGCGGCAAGTTAACCCCGATAGCAGCGCGGTGATGCTGGAGACAGACAGGCCTGGGCTCGGGGATAAGCACTCGAGGGTTAGGCGAGCTCGTCCTTATAGCATGTTCACATTATTGTTGACATCCTTTGCGGCGCAGTGAATTATCTACCGCGGGCGGTTAAAGTCGAGTCGGTGGGAGAACGGGAAAATGGGTAAATTTGCGCCTGCGGTTCTGCTCTTGTTCTGTTTGGCAGATGTTTCCTTTTCCCGCGCTGCTCAACCGGTAGACCTGATAAGACAAGCAGAGCAGACACCTTTCTCTTTCCGGTTCGACGGAAAGTCGTCGCACGAATTCATCTCCAAGTGGAAAAGGACGGAAAGCCAGAACGTCCTGCCTGATGGAGTTCATCAGAAAATCATCACCTATGCCGATCTGCAAAGCGGATTAGAAGTCAGGTTGCGAAATTTCGCAGTACCCGGGATCGCATGCGGCGGAATGGCTGTTGCGGCTGAAAAATCGAGGCAGCCAGGATACAGCCATGATTCAAGATATTTTCCCCCTGGATCTGAAAGTTCCACAATCGAAGGATGGGGTGGTCGTGCTGCACTCCGCCTACGGCAGCCCTTACGGAGATCATGCCGACTTCACGCCGATCGATAAAGACCTCGGCTTAGCTGGCGAATTTCATTCGTCGCACTATGTTTTTGAGAAGGGTGAGCACGCTTACAGCTACTTGCCATTTTTCAACCTGCAGTGGGGTGATGGCGGGCTGATTGGAGCCATTGGGTGGACGGGGCAATGGATGTTGCACCTCCAGCGTTCCTCGGATGGGGTTCTGGTGCAATCGGGGCAGGAAACCAGTCATTTCAAGTTGCATGCCGGAGAAGAAGTGCGGACGCCGCGGATTCTTTTGCTGCAGTGGGCAGGAAAGGATCGAATGGTGGGGCAAAATGAATTGCGCCGCTTGCTTCTGGCACACTACACGCCGAGAGTCGATGGCGAAATTGCCATGCCTCCGGTCGCGCACTCCGGCGCCTACGTTTGTATTTTTGACGATATTGCACAAAAAACCGGTGAGAACCCGCTCAATATTCTTCCGCACCTCCAGGATTCCGATTTAGGCAAGCGCTTCGTCGATCCGGATGCGTCTCTGAATTGCGTTACCGAAGCAAACCAGCTTCACCTGATCCGCGGAATGCCTGATGTAGGCGTAGAGACGTACTGGCTCGATGCTGGATGGTTTCCCGGACCATGGCCAAAGGGCCGGGGGAGTTGGGTGCCGAACCAGAATTTCCCGGATGGCCTGCGTCCGCTGGGCGATGCCGCGCACGCGCGGGGAATGAAGTTTCTGCTGTGGTTCGACCCTGAGGCAATTTCTCCCGAGAGCATCATTGCCCGCGAGCATCCGGAATGGGTTCTGCACCAGCCGAAGGAGGGCACATGGGGCGGAATTTTTCGCTTCAGCGATCCCCAAGCCCTGGAGTGGATGACAAATCTGCTGGCAAAATGCTTCAGCGACTGGGGAGTGGATATCTTCCGCAACGACCGCAATACGAACCCGCTGCCTTTTTGGCAGGCGGCGGACACGCCCGACCGGCAGGGGATCACAGAGATCCGGCAGATTGAAGGCTTCTATGCGCTGTGGGACGGTCTTTTGCGCCGCTTTCCAAGACTTGAAATCGACAATGCGAATTGGCGCGTGACGGGTCCGGATATAGAAGTGATGAAGCGCTCGGTCGGATCCCTGACGCGCACCGAGATAGCGGGTCCTGGGATCCCTTATCCAATTCCGGAGCAAATGGGAATCGCAGAGCTGAGCCAGTGGATTCCTCTGCACGCCACACTTTTGCATGCCGACAGTCCATACGATTTTCGAAGCACGGCAACCACCGGAGTGGCCATTGGTCTGGATCTGCAGTCGCCCTATGTATCGAGTGCAGACTTACGCAAAGGGATTGCGGAAGTTAAGGAACTGCGGCCGTATTGGCTGGGGGATTTTTACCCATTGACGGCCATCAATATGGACAAGACCCAGTGGGCGGGATGGCAACTTCACCGCGCAGATTTGAATGCCGGGTTTGTAACGATGTTTCGCCGGCAAGAGAGTACGGAATCGAAAAAAGAAATCCTGCTGCACGGCATTGACCCGCAAGCCCAGTACGAAGTCACGATGGCAGAAAGTTTCGATCCGGGCCCGAAACAGGTACTGACTGGGAAACGGCTGGAACACTTGACTGTGTCGCTTGCGTCCTCACAGAGCAGCGTACTCATTCGCTATAGGAAAGTCGCCGGCAAGGCAAACTAGACAGAGCTGTTCGGCAGGAGATATCCATCAGGCGGGTGTTTTATGAGTGAATTGACGACGGCTCAATCCCAGGATATCTGGCAGCCCGGGAAGTTCATCACGCCGCATGCAGCCTGCTGGGATTTGGAAGAGAATATCTATGTGGTGGAATGGATTGCCGAAGGGCGTGTTACGAAACTTAAGAAGCTCTAACTGAAAAGATCGGAGAAATCTATAAAGGATCGAGGGGAGCGCAAAATGTCTTTGAAATATGCGGCAGAGTTAGAAGAATTTGAAGAAACGGATACGTTTTTATTCCAAACTTTGGATAAGGAAGACGCCTTGCTTTTCGCGGCGGCAAAGACGGATCCCCAGCTCATGAGCAACGCCTTCGACGTAGCCGATACGCAGGGCGGCAAAAGTCGCCTGACCGGTTGGAGCCATCCCGGCGATGACATTTATGGGATGGTGGCGCGAGTGCCGCGCGTGGTTGACCGCATGGAGGCCTTCCTGGGTGGCGAGGTGTACCACTACAACTCGAAGATGATGCTCAAGGAGCCGCGCGTGGGCGGCGCCTGGGAGTGGCATCAGGACTATGGGTACTGGTACCAGAATGGGTGCCTCTATCCGTACATGGCGAGCTGCATGATTGCCCTCGACCGCGCCACCAAAGAAAACGGATGCCTCCAGATTCTGAAGGGCTCGCATCACATGGGACGCGTCGAGCACGGCCGCTTTGGTGGACAGACGGGTGCGGATCCGGAAAGAGTGAATGCCGCGCTCAAGCGGCTTGAACTGGTGCATTGCGAAATGGAACCCGGCACTGCTCTATTTTTCCACGCCAATCTTCTCCACATGTCAGCCCAGAATCGAAGTGAAAACCCGCGCTGGTCGTTCATTTGTTCGTACAACGCAGCTCGCAACGATCCTTACAAGCAATCGCATACTCCGGGCTACACCCCATTGACCAAAGTGGATGAGGGCGCAATTCTTGCGAGTGGGGGCAAAGATCAGCAGTGCCGACAAAGTTTTCGTACATCCTGAAGATGACAAGACCGCCAAAGGTGAGCGCGCGTCTTAAGAAATAGAGTCAGCTGGGAAAAGTTAACTCTCAGAAGCTCGGCGCCAGAACAGGAGTTTTGGCGCCGCTTCGCTTGCCATGGAGACAGTGACGAGAATCACAATTCCATAAACGATCTGCAGCGCGCCATTGGAGAGATTCAAGGCAGGCAACAACGCGGTCAGAATCGTAAGCAATAGCGCACCCGCAATCGTTCCCAGGTAATGTCCGCTGCCGCCCATGATGGAGGTGCCGCCAATCGCCACTGCGGCGATGGAGGTAAAAAGGTAGGGATCTCCCATGCCGAGGTAAGCTTGCCCGCTGTAGCCGGTCAGAAGCATCCCGACCAGCGCCGCGGTAAATCCCGACAACGTATAGGAGAGCACCACGGTCCGAAGCGTAGGCACGCCCGAGTATTCGGCAACGGTCGCGTTGGTGCCGAGGGCGTAAAGATAACGGCCAAATGCCGTGCGGGAGAGCAAGATCGTTGCGCCGGCAGCCAGCAGTATCCAGATTCCGAGCACCACGGGGATACCGGCAATGCGGCCCACGGCGAGAAATTGCAGAGCAGGTGGCGCGGCCGCAGTAGGTGCGCCCCCGGTGGAGATGAGAACACTGCCCTGCAGAATCACATTGACAGCAAGGGTCATGATGATTGGGGGAACGCCCGTGACCGCGACGCCGAGGCCATTGATCATGCCGATCATAGCGCCGGCGCCCAGCAGCAAAGGCACAGCCCAAACTAAAGGTCCATTGTGACTGTGCGCGAATAACGTGACGAACACTGCCGCGCCATTCAGCACCCACGGCACGGAAAGGTCGATGCCGCCACCGATGATTACAAAGGTTTGGCCGAGTGCAACGATGCCGATAAAAGCTGCGAGCATGATGATGCTGCGGAGATGCGAGCCAGCAAGAAATCCCGGCGAGACAATACTGGTAAGGAGAAGAAGGACGAGGGTTGCGACATAGGCGAGAAAAACCGCTCGATGTTTGCCAAGGCTCATCAGGCAACATTCCTTTTAGCGGATTTCTCTGCGACGGAACTTGCCAGCACGGCCATCAGCAGGATGACGCCCGACATGATGGGTTGCCAATAGCTCGAAACGGAGAGCACGAAGACCAGATTGCCAATGATCGTGATGATGAACGCGCCTACAATCGTTCCCGGAAGACCTCCGCGGCCACCGAAAAGGCTGACACCACCAATCACCGCTGCCGCCACGGAAGGCAGGATGTAGTCCGCGCCGATGGTCGGCGATCCGGTGCCTGTCTGGGTTGTCAGGTATAGCGAGGCCAGCGCCGCAAACATTCCGGAGAGCCCATAGGTCACAACGTCAATCATGATCACGGAAACACCCGAAAGATAAACCGAACGCTGGTTCGATCCAGTCGCGCGGATGGTGATCCCGAGCCGCGTCTTGCGAAACCACATCCAGAACAAAACCAGCGCAATCAGGATCCAGACCGAACTGGACAAATGCAGAAACGAACCGGCACCGAATGCCATCCACCCGGGGGGAAGACTACCGCCGTCGGTGGGCAGCACGATCAACGCGGCGCCGGAAAGAATCGACCACGTTGCGAGCGTCACCAAAAACGGCTGAAGCTTCAGTACCGAAACGAGCAAGCCATTTGTTACCCCGACGACCAATCCGGTTCCAACGATAAGCAAAGTCCAGAGCGCAGCCCGAGCCGGATTGTGGCCGAAATGCGTGGCTGCCAAAACGGTGCCCAGGCTGATCATGCCTCCGATGGAAAGATCGATACCGCCACGCAACAGAACAATGGTTTGGCCAGTGGCCGCGAGCAAAAGCGTCATTGTGGCGGCCGTATCCAGGTTCAGCTCTTCAAGCGAAAAGACACCTTTGCGGAGTGCGGCATAAATCGCCACAAGAATCGTGAGCAAGGCACAGGCGACGAGAAAGGACGCCTGGTCCTCTATCCGAGCGCGCAATTGAGCGGTCAGGCGCGATTCTGCCGTCTTCGAGTCGAAGTCTTTGACTGGTACGCCCGGCGTTATGGTCACACGGCTTCCTTGTCGATCATGGCGCGGAGAATATCGTGTTCTGTGACGCCGTTACCATTCAGTACCTTCACCACGCGTCCACTCCGAAACACAGCGATGCGGTCGGCGACATGAATGAGTTCCACCAGATCGCTGGAATAAAACAGAATGGCGTAGCCTTTCTTCGCCAGACTGCGCATCAACTGAAAGATTTCCCCTTTGGTTCCCACGTCGATGCCGCGGGTGGGATCGTAGAGCAGCAGAACACGCGCTTGGGTCAGCAGCATTTTGCCAAAAATCACTTTTTGCTGGTTGCCGCCAGAGAGAGTGCCGGCAATCTGTTCCGGCACAGCTTTGATGTTAAGAGACTCCATCATTTCTTTGACGAGCATCGCTTCCCGCTTTGCATTGGTGAAACCGAATCGGGAGAAACGGGAGATCGTCGATAGCGTCAAATTTTCGCGCACGCTCTTCGAGAGAAGAAGTCCATGGTCTCGCCGGTCTTCCGGAACCAGAGCCATACCCTCTCTACCGGTAAGCACCTCGCGCGGAGTTCTCAACTTCTTGCGCTGTCCCCACAGTTCGATGTCTCCGTGAGCCCGGCCAATCCCGAAGAGCGAACGAAACAGTTCGCGTTGACCATGGCCGTGCAGGCCGGCAACACCCAGGACTTCGCCCTCATGGAGAACAATGTCCGCGTCGACCAGGCGGGATCCCGAAGCGAGCTTCTGCACTTTGAGCGCAATCCTCGGTGTGGCGGCAGGGATTCGTTCCGGATAGAGGCGGTCCATGCGGCGGCCAAGCATATCGGCGATGATCGTGTTGTCATCGACTTCCGCGGTGCGATAGGCGGAAACGGCGCGGCCATTGCGGAAGATCGTCACCCGATCCGCGATCTGCCGTACTTCCTCAAGGCGGTGCGAAATATAGATGACAAGGCGGCCACTCTGCGCAAACCGCCTTGCCAGTGCGAGAAGCCACTGCGTTTCCTGAAGTGCCAGTGCGGAGGTCGCCTCGTCCAGGATGAGGATGGAGGGATCGAGTGCCAGCGCTTTCGCAATCTCAACTAACTGCTGGTCTGATAGAGTGAGCCGCCGGACTTGCCGGCCCAGCGGCAGTGCGGGAAATTGGTACTGCTGGAAAAGTTCGAGAGTCGCCTTTTGCATCGCTTGGGTATTCACCGTGCGAGAAGGCGAGAGCGGCTCGTGGCGGAACCAGATATTTTCCTCCACCGTCATGTCCGGAATCAGGGACAATTCCTGGAAAACGGCAGCGATACCCGCGGCCCGGGCCTCTCTGGGATTTCGAAACCGCACCGGCGTTCCGTCGACCGCGATGGCGCCAGCATCGGGCTGCACGGCGCCAGCCAGAATCTGAATAAAGGTACTCTTGCCCGCGCCATTCTCCCCAAGCAGCGCATGCACTTCACCCCGTCGGCCGTCGAAGACGCCATCGGACAGAGCGGCAATTCCTCCGTAGCTCTTGCTGACACCAGCGGCGTGAATCAGATCCAAGTGCGATTCTCCTGCGTGTTGTGCAATTCCACGAGCCTTAGGCGATCAGAAACCGCCGAGCTCTTGCGGGTTGATCTCAACCCAGCCGGGACTGAACGGCAGAAAGAGTCCCGGCGCACGATCGGGAAAGGCATTCTTGCCCAGTTCAATTCTTTCCATCACGGCGTCAGGGAAAAGTTTCGACGGTATGGGGTCGGTGGTGAGGAAGGGAGAGGAAACGAAAATGTGCTTCTCTGGTGGAATCTTGCCGTCGAGGATCGCAACTGCCAACTTTAGCGCTTCCGCAGAAAGGTAGGGTGGATTGGCAGCGAGAAAGCACGAAGCGCCCGAGGTTTGAGCGCACCGGACCGCGGAGAGATTGCAGGCGCTGCCGGTGACCGGGACAATCTTGCGTCCGGCATCCTGCAACGCCTTGATGGCTCCCGCGCCGTAACCCTGCACCAGGACACCATCGACCTGGGAATGAGCTGCCAGCAAATTGGCCACGCCCGCCTGCTCCGGACCGAGAGAATAGTCACCGTTGAAATAGCCCACAATCTCAATGTCAGGATATTTCTTGAGGTAGTTTTCGTAGCCGTTCACCAACGTGTCCGAAACCGGAGCGCCAGCCAATCCTCGATCCACCAGAACCTTGCCCTTGCCGCCCATTTTCGCGGCCATCCATTCCGCCTGAATAGCCCCGGCGCGGGTCCAGTCGGTTTGGATTCCGTAGGCGCATTCCGCGGTCGCCAGCTGGTCGAAAGTGATGACGAGAATTCCCGCCTGGCACGCTTTGTCGATCGTCGGATTCAACGCAGTCGCCGAAGCCACGTCGATTAAAATCGCGTCCGGATGGGTGCGAATGATGTTGTTAAGCGAATTGATTTGCGCCTGGGCGGTTGTTTCGACATTCTCAATCTTGAGCTCAACCCGTCCTAGCAGCGGCCGTTTCTTCACCGCGATCTCCGCGCTGCGCAACATCTGCTGGCGCCAGTCATTGCCTACGAAATTATTGGAAAGGTAGATCGAGTACTTCTTGCCGTCGGGGCCGGTTCGCGGAGAGACGCAACCCGCCAGCAAAGCCGCGATCCCTGCGAGTAAGAGCAATCCCCATCTAAGTCGCAAGACGATTTTCTCTCTCCGATTCTTCATTTGTGATGCTGAATAGAGCCGCAGACTTCTGCGCCCCGGCGGCCCGAAGAATCTTAGCAGTGCCCGCCGGATTTGTCCGCCAAAACGCGCCGGCAGGTACCCTTAATCAGTGTCAGCAATTATGTTGACACAAGAGTATACGATGGTTCAATTCATAGCCGCTCTTTAAATCGTGGGCGTTTCAAGTCTTGGATCTTGGGGGAGCCACGTTATGGATTCGCCGGTCTTGCAGGCAATTCTGCTGGTCGTAGTTGCCTCCGGAATGAACGCCGCTTATGTGCTGCCCATGAAGTTAAACAAAAAATGGCAATGGGAGCATTCCTGGTTTGCCTTTTCCATCCTTGGGGTGGCGGTGGTGCCTACCATCATCGCGATGCTAACTGTACCTCGGCTCTGGTCGACCTACGCCTCGGTATCCGGGGGCACCTTGGCTGCAATGGCGCTGTTCGGCGCGGGCTGGGGCGTGTCTCTAGTTTTTTTCGGCCTGGCGCTCGCTCGCATGGGCCTGGCTCTTACCTTTGCGATTTGTTTGGGAACTTCCGCTGCCGTCGGCGCTTTAACCCCACTCGTCAGCCAGCATTCTGACCAGATCATGACCCGCCAGGGTGGCCTGATCCTGTTCGGCGTTTTGGCTGTTGTCGTCGGCGTCGCTTTGTGCGGGCTGGCCGGGCGTCAGAGGGAAACCACGGCTAACGCCGAAAGCACCGAGCGGACACAAAGGATACCTGACAGGATTCCTGTTTGCCTTTGTTTCGGGAATTCTTGGGTCCATGCTGAATCTGGGATTGGCATTCGGTGGCAGCATTCAACGCGCGGCGCAGGACCAGGGTGCCAGCATAGCTATGATGTCGAACGCAGTATGGCTGCCTTGCCTGTACGCGGGCTTCTTGCCCGGAGTCATTTATTGCTTTTACCTCATGCGCAAGAATGGCAACCTTGCCCAGCCTGAAATTGCCCGGCACCTGGTATTACTGGTTCGCCGGGGCCGCCATGGGATTCCTGTGGTACGGCAGCGTGATTTTGTACAGCATTTCTACCGTCAAGCTCGGCGACCTCGGGACATCGATTGGCTGGCCATTATTCATGGCTTCCATCGTCATTGTCAGCGCCATTATCGGTGCGGTGACGGGCGAGTGGTCCCATACCGGCAAGCAGCCAGCTCGAATCATGATTGCCGGTGTGGTGTGTCTGGTTTTTGCAATCGCCCTTCTCGGATACGCCAGCCGTCCGCCATCCGCGAATGTGAAAAAAGTACGGGAACTGGGGCCAATTTCTCGTTTTGCGGTGGCAGTTGCTACCCGCCCTGCGCGCCGTTGAGACAATTTCCTTGCTCATGCGTCGCTGTCTTTATGTCAACAAACATGTTGACGATATTGATGGAGTTTAGTATCGTGCTTTTGGAACGGGCTCGGGCTAGTGCGCTTGATTAGTCTTTTCGTTCAAGGGGAGGGACTTGATACTGGTTCCCATCAATCTCCCATAGAAAATCTTACTCAAAGCGGGCTCTCGCCGGCGAGATCGACGGAGTGGTTTGGGCCTGGAGGGGGTTGGCAGTGCGGTATTCTGTTGCGAAATTAAATAAGCGCCGGCCTCCGGTATTGATATCCCGTGCATTGTTTCTGTTAGCCTCCGTTTTCTTTCTTCCGTCATTCCTTTTTGCCGCCCCGCCTTCCGCCGTGCCCTATCGCGCAGCGGTGATTCGCACCACGCCTTTCCCGGGAGTGCGCTTAAGTTCCGGGCTCACGGTTTGTGACGAAGAGTTGCGTAATGGGCGCTGGCTGACCCGTTACTGGGATTCGAGCGGCCAGATTGTGCCGGAAAATCATCTCGAGGACGACCGTCCCCAGATGGATGCTCAGCCCGCGGACGCTTTCAAGCTTGAGATCGAAGGGCAAGAACTTTCCGGAACGTGGAAGTGGATCGGCGCTGACAAAGCTGAAGTGCACAATCCGGATGGATTGCTGGTCACGGTGGAACTTGAAAGCACCGTCCGGTCCATTCGGGTAAAAGTGCACACTCTGTTGAGCGGCGGACCGGTCATGGTTCGCTGGCTCGAGGTCGTCAACAGCGGGCAGCATGCCACTGCCGATCTCGAATGTTTCGCCCTGGTCAGGGCAGCTTTGGCATACTCCGAATTTCGGCGAAAAACTTCAGCCCGACTCGGCAGATGTGTACGACGTCGGCTACGCTCAATACGATAAGTGGGGTTATGAAGGAGCTTGGCGTTTTGATCCAGTCGTCAACGAAACCAAGATCATTTCCGGCGATCGGGGAAAATCCGGGTGGGGTCATCCCACGTTCTTTGCCCGCAATAACGCGAACGGTGAGTGGTTCGTCGCGTCGCTGGGATGGAGCGGCAACTGGAAAATACGGGTTACGAGCAAGATAAAAAGATTGCCGGGCAACCGCGACGATGGTGACCGTCCCGCCGAGGACGCGCGGCTATTCTTTGACATGGGGCCCAGCACGGTTGACCCCGAGTTGCGGGTGCTCGATCCGGGCGAGACGGTGAAGACGCCGGAAGTTCATATCCTCTGCATGAAGGCCGACCTCGACCATGTGACCCAGGCGCTCTTGGATCACGTGCGCCACGAGGTTCTTCCCAAGCCCCCGTCAGATCACGTGTTCGACGTGGAAGCAAACCATCGCGGCTACATTGTGGATCACGAGAGCGAGGCGGGCATCGATCGGGAGATCGACATGGCTGCCGAGATCGGCGCGGAGACGTTTGCGATCGATGCCGGTTGGTATGGCCCCGACCCGAACCGCTGGTGGAACAACGTCGGCGACTGGTACGCAGGCTCTTGGCTTCCTAATGACATTCAGCCCATCCGTGAGTACGCGCGCAAGAAGGGGATGCTCTTCGGCCTCTGGGTGGAAATTGAGAAGCGCCGGGGTCAGCCTCTAAGTTGCGTAAGGATCATCCGGACTGGATTCTCAAACGCGACGGTCAACCGATCGTCAACGGCCGTGAACTCGACGTCGCCAATCCGGTAGTCGCCAAGTGGATGGAATCCGAGATTGCGCGTCTCATCCGCAAATACGACCTCGACATTTTCCGCATTGACTACAACATCTCCACCGAGGAAGACGGAAACCAGGTCCGCGATGGTTTCGTCGAGAATTCGCTGTGGCGCCACGTCGACAACCTGTATGCCATCTTCGACCAACTTCGTCAGGAATTTCCACACGTGATCTTCCAGAATTGCGCTGGCGGCGGCGGTCGCCTGGACTGGGGCATCATGCGCCGCTTCGACAATACCGAGCTTTCCGACTGGCTCCGTTTGCCGCGCGCCGTGAAGATTCTGAATGGAATGACCTTCGTTCTGCCTCCGGAAATCCTCTTGCGTACCTTCGGCACGGAAGTTTCCGATCTCCAGAGTGATGGTGATCTCGACTCGCAAATGCGCGAGGTGCAGATGTCGCTACCCATCTTCCGCGGCGTTTCTCCCTCTCTGGCGGAGTTGAATCCGATTTTGCGGGACAAGATTCGCTCCGGGGTAGATCTCTACAAGCGCGTCATTCGGCCGATTGTGCGCGATAGTGTGGTTTACCATCACACGCCGCTGACTGACTATGTCAGCCAGACGCCGTGGGTTGTCCTCGAATACGCCAGCCCCGACAAGAGCCGAGACGTAGTGACGTTGTTTCGCACCTCGGGGTTTGACGATCCTGTGTATCATTTTATGCCGCGTGGTCTCGACGTCTCCGGCCGGTACCGGGTGACATTCGAAAGTCGCGGCGAAACCGCGGAGTTGTCCGGGATGCAACTGATGCAGCGACGGAATTCCGGTGAGGTTGGAAACTGCTGGAACTTCGGAGATGTTGTTCTTCGAGAGCGTACCGGCAATCCCGAAGAGCCCTGAAAAAAGGAAGACTGAGGGCGCTTAACGCAGGAATTATGGATATCGACCAGGCAGCATTCAGGAAGCTATTTGACCTGAGCGGGCGGGTGGCGCTCGTCACCGGCGCCGGCGTGGGTTTCGGCGAAGCGATCTGCTCTTGGCTTCGCCGACTATGGTTGCGATATTGTCGCCTCCGACCTCAATATCGAGAATCCCGAACGCACCGCGGAGAAGGTCAGAAGAAAGGAAGACGGGCCATTGCGCTGAAGGCGAACATGGGCGTTCCGGAAGACGTCACCGCTATCGTCAACGAGGCCGCGCGCGCGCTGGGGACTATCGACATCTTGGTGAATTGCGCCGGTATACCGCAACACGACGCGGCGGAGAATACTCCGCTTGAAACCTGGGATCGCGTCCTGGACATTAATCTGCGCGGCACTTTCTTGTGTTGCCAGGCGGCGGCCCGGATCATGCTGCCGAAGGGTAGCGGCGTGATCATCAATTTCTCCTCGATCGCAGGTTCGGTGGGAGTGGGCCGTGGTGCGAATGCGTACTGCGCGAGTAAGGGAGGTGTGGAAACGCTTACCAAGCAATTGGCGCTGGAATGGGCCGAGCGCGGCATTCGCGTCAACGCCATTGCGCCGTGTCAATTCATGACGCCGGGGCTCAAGGACGTCATGGCTGATCCTCCAGTTCGACCCGAAGAAGCTGATGCAGACATGGACTTCCAACATTCCCCTGGGACGGGTTGGGGAGCCGGAGGAAATTGTCGGACCGGCCTTGTTCCTTGCCTCCGCGGCTTCGTCTATGGTGACAGGCGTTGTCCTTCCCGTGGACGGAGGTTACCTGGCTCGATGACCGCAGTGGAGCGCATGGATACGCATGATGTCGGGCTTGTCATCACTGAATTTGGGCGGGGTTCAGCTTAAGCGGCTCGTCCAAATCGGAATCGTGGTAGCTGACCGCAAGCAAACGACCGAGTTTATTGACCTCCTTATTTGGCATTGGACCGTTTCGTTTCGTGGAATGGCCCGATCGCCCGGAAGCCAAGTACTACTATCACGGCGCCGAGGAGCACATTCGAATCAGCCAGGCGTTTGTGCAATTGGGAGACGTGGAGGTCGAACTGATTCAGCCAGTCGAAGGAAACGCAACGCATATCAGGACTTTCTCGACGAGACAGGTGGCGGCATTCATCACGTTCTCTTTGAAGTAAATGATATCGATCCTGTTCTTCGAGAAGTTGGAGAAAGCTGGAATAACGGTTTTGCAAGCCGGGACCGGGATCCGGCCAGGCACGCGTTGGGCACTGTTGGATACCCGGGCAAACGCTGGGATTTTATGTGGAATTGCGGCATCGTCCCGGCGAGTCGGACGGAACTTCTATTTCTTGACCGGAATCAGGCGACTAGCACTGATAGCTGACCAGTGGAGGTGAGCAAAATAAACGCAGAAGTCATCAACTCGTTTGAAGACCGCATTGTAGGATGCGGCAAAGTGGCCGGCACCCACGCGCTGGCGTATCAGGCACTGCCGACATCGGAATTTGTAGCGGTATGCGATGTGGCGCCGGAACGGGCGCAGCAATTTGCCGCAAAATTCCATGTGAAACCGTACACGGATCTCGCGCAAATGCTGCGAAAGGAAAAATCGATGTGCTCTCCGTATGTACTCAGCACACCGAGCACCCGGCGGCGGTCGAGATCGCTGCGCTTGCCGGCACGCAATGTGATCTCAGAAAAGCCGCTCGGGGTTGACCTGGTATCCTGCGACGTGCCATTGCCGCCGCCCGGTCGGCGGGAGTCAAGCTCGGCGTCGTCAGCCAGCGTCGCTGGTATGAGCCCTGCCAGCGGATGAGGCAGGCGATGGATGCAGGCAAGCTGGGAAAGCCCGCGCTCGCGGTCGTCACCATGCTGGGCTGGCGCGAGCCTGCCTACTACCGTTCCGATCCCTGGCGCGGAACCTGGAAGGGTGAAGGCGGCGGAGTGGTGGTGAGCCAGGCGCCGCACTACCTCGACCTGATGTGCTGGTTCATGGGACCCGCTGCGGAAATTCACGCCTACTGGGATAACTACAACCATCCCGGCATCGAAGTGGATGACACCGTGGTTGCTTCGGTGCGATTCAAGAACGGTGGCATGGGGTCGATCGTGCTGAGCAATTCGCAGCGTCCTGGCCTTTATGGCAAGATTCATGTCCATGGCTCCTCGGGCGCTTCGGTTGGAGCCGAGACCGATAGCGGTTCTCCCTTTATTTCAGGGGTGACGGAAAAAATGGACCCGCC
Organism: uncultured Acidobacteriaceae bacterium; assembly: GCA_963697035.1. GTDB lineage: Bacteria > Acidobacteriota > Terriglobia > Terriglobales > Acidobacteriaceae > PALSA-270. The sequence goes on from CAVOMN010000009.1 coordinate 166,051, forward strand.
GTTCAACGATATTTGGACGGTGCCGGGGGAGGAAGACCAGCTCGCGGTGTGGAATCGCGAGGACCGTTCCCGGCCCTGCGAGGTCATGACGCATTATCATCGCCTGCAATTGGGCGAGTTTCTCTGTGCCGTCTTGGAAGACCGGGAACCGCGGTAACGGCGAGGACGGGCGGCGCGTGGTGGAACTATTTACAGCGGTCTATCGTTCGCAGCAGCAGCGCGCGCCCATTCAGCTTCCTCTAGCGCAATAAATGTTCGGAGGTTCGCAGATGTCGGAAACAGCGGTAGCTACGCAAAGCGACCTGAATTTGCTGCTTGGCTATTACCAGAAGATGCTCGAACTCGCGATTGTTCGAGCTCAAGGTGCAGGAACTCTACCGCAACGCGCGGCTGCCCGGCTTCGTCCACCTTTATGTCGGCGAGGAAGCGGTGGCGGTGGGCGTCTGTTCGAATCTCGAGCCAGCAGACTTGGTTTTCAGCACCCATCGCGGCCATGGTCACGCTCTTGCCAAGGGAGTGCCCGCTCGGGTCGTGTTGGCCGAACTTTGGGGAAAAACGACAGGAAGCTCCGGCGGACGCGGCGGCAGCATGCACATGTACGCGCCCGAGTAGGGATTCATGGGGACAAACGGAATCGTCGGCGCTCCCATTCCTCTGGCGACGGGCGCGGCTCTGAGCGCCAAGATGAAGGGCAAGGGCCAGGTCGTGGTCTGCTTCTTTGGCGACGGCGCGGTAAACAGCGGATCGTTTCACGAAGCTGTCAATATGGGCGCGGTGTGGAATCTGCCCGTCATTTACGTCTGTGAAAACAATTTGTACGCGACGGAAATGGCGTTTTCGCGCGCCACCAAAAACACCAGCGTGGCCAGCCGCGCCGCTGCGTACGGATGCCGGGGGTCGAGGTCGATGGCCAGGACGTGCTGGCGGTTCACGACGCTGCGCCAAAGCGGCCGATCGAACGCGCGCGGGCGGGCGGCGGTCCAACGTTGATCGAGTGCAAAACCTACCGCTACGTCGGCCACCATGAAGGCGATCCCGGCACCGACTATCGCACTCGCGAAGAAGTTCAGCAGTGGAGACAGCGGGATCCGGTAAAACGCGCCCGCAAATTGTTGCTCGATTCTGGAGAGGACGAAAGCAAACTGCAGGCGGTGGACCAGGAAGTGGAGCGGCTGATTGAGGAGGCGGTGGAATTCGCCGAGAAGAGCCCGGAGCCCTCTGCCGCTCGGTCAATGAGCACGTATTTTGAGTGAGGAGAACGTAAAGAATGTCAGAGCAGGACGCGTGATCACCTACGTAGATGCCGGAGTGGAGGCATTGCGCGAAGAAATGCGCCGGGACGCCTCCATCGTTTATATCGGGCAGGGGATCGGGCCGCGCGGCGGGAACTTCCGGCAGACCAAAGGACTGTGGAAAGAATTCGGCGATGACCGGCTGCGGGATACCGGCATTTGCGAACTGGGAGCGACCGGCGTTGCCATCGGCGCGGCCATGGCGGGCACGCGCACCGTCGTGGATGAAGTTTTTCTCGACTTTGCGCTCGAGGCCATGACCCAAATTGTGCAGCAGGCCGCCAATATCTCCTACATGTCGGATGGAAAGATCAAAGCTCCGGTGGTGGTGCGCGGGGCCATGGGAGCCGTTCGCAACGCCGGAGCACACCACTCGCATACTTTTATAACTGGTTTGCCAATACGCCGGGGCTGAAGGTGGTGCTGCCCGCGACGCCTTACGACGTTAAAGGACTTGTTCAAGAGCGCCCTGCGAGAACCGGGCCCGGTGATGTTCATCGAGCATAAGTCCCTCTATAACACCAAGGGAGTGGTTCCCGAGGAAGAGTATCTGATTCCGCTTGGCGACGCGCGCATTGTTCGAGAAGGCAAGGATCTCACCATTGTCGCCATGTCCCGCATGGTGGACTTGGCAATCAAGGCGGCGGAAGTGCTGGCGCAGCAAGGCATCTCCGCGGAAGTGATCGACCCGCGGAGCATTGTGCCTCTCGATCGCGAGAGAGATCACAGATTCGATCAAGAAAACCGGGAAGACTTGCGGTCATTGACGAGTCGCCTTCCTTTTGCAGCTTTGCCGCGGAACTGCTTGCCATTGCCGCGGAGGATTGCTTCGACGAACTGCAAGCAGAAACCAAAGCGGATTTGTTCTTTACCGGTTCCGAATCCCTTCAGCCCGGTTCTCGAAAATCTAGATGATTCCTTCCGTGGAGCGCATCGTCAGCGAGGTCGACGAAATGATGAGTCCTGCAAGGAGAGCATCCTAAAGATGGCGTACAAAATTGTCATGCCTCAACTCGGTCTTACCATGGAGGAAGGTTCTGTCACCGGCTGGCTGAAGAAGCCGGGCGAGTGGGTGGAAAAGGGCGATCCTTTATTTACCGTCGAAACCGACAAAGTGGAAATGGAAGTGGAAGCCATGGGAAAGGGTTACCTGGGAGCGACTCAAGTGAAGTTGGCAAGACGGTTCCCGTGGGCACTCTGCTCGCAACCCTGAACGACCAGCCCGATACCAGCTCTTAGCCATCAACCTGGAATTGGACGCGGAGTAAAATCGTCGGGCGGCTGTTTCTGAAGGATCCTCCTATGCCTCGAGAACTCAAATTGCAGGGGAAAAGAGCTTTGGTCACCGGTTCAGATACCGGCATCGGGCGTGAGCTCGCTTTGGAATTCGCCCGCCAGGGGGCCGACGTCGTATTTCACTATGTCGAAAACGACGCATCCGTAAAGCCAGCTATCGAAGAGGTTCGGTCGCTCGGACGAAAGGCGGCCGCATTTCGTGCCGACTTTGACAGCCTGGAACAGGCCGTCGCGCTGGCCGCCCAGGCAAATGAGTTTCTCGGAGGCGTAAATTGTTTAGTCAACAACGCCGGGGTCACGTTTAACCGCTCTTTCCTGAAGATGAAGCCGGAACAATTCGACAAATTGTTCCACATCAACTTTCGGGCCCAGTATTTTCTTACGCAGAAAATTGTGGAAAAGATGCTGGAACAAGGCGGAGGCGGTGTGATTTGCAATATGTCATCCGTCCATGGCTTGCAGGGGGTTCCTGAGCACACGGCATATGCGGCGACCAAGGGCGCGATCATTGCTTATACGAGATCGCTCGCCGTGGAGTTGGCGCATCGCGGCGTTCGCGTAAATGCAATCGCCCCGGGCTGGATTACGACGGAGAATTATTTCAAGTGCATCCCCGGATTTACGCAAGAAATGGCGGCGGAAGCGGGATATAAGTCAATTCCGGTCGCGCGTTGCGGAGAGCCGCTGGACATCGCCCGCCTGGCTGCTTTCCTGTGCTCGGACGATGCTTCTTTCATTATCGGTCAAACCCTCGTTGCCGATGGCGGAACAACGGCAATGATGTCCCTGGTTTCGGATTTCCGCAAGGAATCCACCAACACTTTCGGCAAAGGCTACATTCCCGGAGCATAAGGAACGATGAGCACACTGCAACAATTAGTTACCACGCTGAAAGCTGTGGGGAAGCCCACCGAGATTTTTGAAACCGCCGATGGAACGCGCCTCCTGATCCTGCAATATGGCGGAAGAATCCTCGGAATGTTCGCCCCCGGAAACGACGAGAATTTCTTGTGGACGAACTCTGTTCTCAACAGCGCCGAATCGGCTCGCGCTTACTATGCGAGCGGCGACTGGCAGAACTCCGGTGGAGATCGGACCTGGCTTGCGCCGGAAGTGGATTTCTTTTTTCCAAAGTATCCCGACATTGACATTGCCGGTTACTGGCAGCCACGTGGCCTGGATCCTGGCAACTACGAGTTGGCTAAGACCGGTCATGGCGTCAAGCTCGCCAATCGCCTCAGCATCGAGGGATTTCGGTCGAAGAAAAAGGCCCAACTGGAAATCACAAAGTCGGTTGCGGCTGCGCCCAATCCCTTGCGCTACGACGCCGCCATTCGAGATGGAGCAGTTGAATATGCGGGACACACTCTGCTGACTTCGTTGCGCATTCTCGATTCCAATCCTGGTAACGCTCCTCTGGTCGGCCTTTGGAGTCTTACCCAGATGCCTCACCAGGGAGAACTGCTCATCCCGACCTATAGCAGAAGCGAGCCCAGAATCTATTTCGGCCTGGTCGATGCTCCTGCGGACGAACTAACCGTGAGTGATCGCCTGATCCGCTTCAAAATGCGCGCCGCCGGAGAACATAAGATTGGGGTTCACGCCTTGGCTACAACCGGGCGGATCGGTTACATCTATTCAGCCGGTGGCACGCACGGCCTCCTCATCCGCAATTTTTCCGTCAATCCATCGGGCGAGTACGCCGACGTCCCCTGGACTGAGCCCGACGACAAAGGCTACTCGACGCAGGCATGCAGTGTGAATAGCCGTTGGGGCATGTTCAGTGAAATGGAGTATCACGTTCCGGCGATCGGCGGCAGCACCGGTCAGGGCCATATCGAAGACCGCTCCCAACTCTGGGCCTTCCGCGGAGCGGAGAAAGATATAAAGAAGATAGCCCAGGCGCTGTTATCCAAAGAAGCTTAGTAGCTGCCTCGAAGCATACTCTGGGCCAGAGTCCTATTTCGCTTCGAGCGCAGTTCCCAGGCGCTCCAGACCGCCGCGTACCGTCTCCGTAGTGCCGCAAAATCCGATACGGAAGTGTTGCGGGCACTCAAAGAATTCCCCCGGCACTACGCTGGTCTCGAACCGCTCCCGCAGTATTTTGACCAACTCACCGGCTTTACCGGTTTTGAGCCGTGGAAATACCGTCGTCCCAAATCGGCTGGGCTCGCAATCGAGTTCCGAATGCTCTGCCAGGAATTGATTAACCAGTCCGCGATTGGTCTCTAGTAGCGTTCGGGCGCGATCACGCACCCGGCCCAGGTTGTCGAGCACAATCACCGCCAACTGTTCGGCGGGATGCACCGGGCCTCCGTAGGTAAAGTCAACAATCTGCCACATCCGCTGCACCTGTTCCGGCTGGGCCAGAATCCATCCACAACGGATGCCGCTCAGGCCATACCCCTTGGTCAGGCTGCTGGTCACGACAAAATTCGGTCCAAGGTGAAACGACGAGCGCCAAGGCTGATCAAATAAAGTTTCGAGATACACTTCGTCTACCAGCACTCGTGCGCCTACCTTCGCTGCCATCTCACCCGCCTGCCGTAGCGTCGCATCGTCGGTGAGGACGCTACTCGGGTTGTGCAGATTGCACAGCACCACCAGGCGAGTTTCCGGAGTGAGGCGGCGTTCCAACTCTCCAAGTCCCAGCCGAAAACCCTTTTCCGGACGGCGATCGAAGCGCGCGACCTTTGCGCCAATGTGATCGAGAATTGTCAGGATGGGATCGTACGTAGGCCGCTCAACCAACACCTCGTCCCCCGGATGCACCAGTGCAGTGAGGGCCACAAAGTTTGCCATCGACGCCCCCAGCGTGTAGACGACGCATTCCTCCGCTACGTCCGCCTTCGCCGCCAATCTCTCCATCAGCGGCTTGTGTCCATAAGGACCGCTGCCGCCAATTTCAAAATCCTCGATATGTACCGGCAACTCCGCCAGGGGATAATCCACAACCCCACTGACTGCCAGATTGAAGCGTGCCTGCGAGTGCAGTTTGGCCCACGCAAGATAGTGCGTGACTGCATCCGGCCGTAAACTACTCATATTGTGCTCTCCTGATTCACCAAGAAAAAGCTAGCGATTCGCCCATCGCGCGGGAACCCGCCGGCTCCACAGCCAGTACACTGGAATGCCCACTAGCAGCAAGCCGAAACCGATCAGGCTGTTTTGAGGATAGCGGTAGATTGTGTTTGCGGCTACCCACCAGCATACCGCGGCAAACAGCGCGGTAGTCACAGGATGGCCGGGCACCCGATACCCGGCGCTGGCATTCATCGTGCCCCGGCTAGCCCGGCGGCGGAACACAAAGATGGTGGTCGCGGTCAGACCGAAAAAAAGGAAGTCCATGGGTATAACGTAGTTCAGTATCTGTTCATAGCGGCCGGAGAGCACGATGACGATCGTCCACACGCTCTGCAGCACGATGGCGACGACCGGCACATGGGTTCGTGGATTGAGCCACGCCACCGCCCGGAAGAAGAGTCCGTCATCTGCCATCGCAAAGTACACTCGGGGTGCGGTAAGGATCGATTGGCTCAGATACCCCAGCGTCGAAATAGCAATCGCCGCGGCAATGAACGTCGCCCCCTTCTGACCCAGCGCCAATCGCATCACCGCTGTGGCGGGCGTTCCGGTCGCCGCCAGTGTTTGTGGCCCGAGCGATCGCAGGCATACCCAGTTCACCGCGGTGTACAGCACCAGCACTCCAAACATTCCAATCAGCAGGCCACGCGGCAAATTTTTCTTGGGCTCTTTGACCTCAGCGGCGATAAAGTTGGCCGTCTGCCATCCCCCGTAGGCAAAAAGCACCGGTACCATGGCGCCGCCGAACGAGGGCAGCGACCACACTCGCTCCTCTGCGGTTGTCGAAGTCACGTGTCGGCCCGCCAGCGCAAGCCCGCCAATCACCAAGACAGCGATAGCGACAATCTTCATTACCATGAGTGTGCTCTGGGTCCGTCCGCCCGTTTTTACGCCCAGACAATTGATGAGGGTTAAAATGCCGAGCGCGAACGCCGCCACCACCCAGTCTTGCGCATGAACGCCGGTAAGTTCGCGAAAGTAGCGCGCGAAGGTGATCGAAACGGCTGCCATTCCTCCGGTTTGGATAACCAGCAGCAGCACCCATCCGTACAAAAACGCGATGGCCGGGTGATACGCCTCGCGCAGATAAGCGTACTGCCCACCCACCGCCGGCAAGGTTGCCGCCAGTTCCGCCCAGATGAACGCCCCGCCAACGCCGATGATTCCGCCAAAAATCCATGCGCCCAGGATCAGCGCCGGCGTGTGCACCCGCTGCGCCACCACGTAAGGATTAATAAAGATGCCCGCTCCGACGATGCCGCCCATGACCAGCATGGTGGCGTCGAATAGACCGAGTTGGCGAGCAAGGCCGGCTTTCGAGGTCGCGGCGGGCGCCACGATTGGGTCGCTCACCGGGTTCGCGTGCCAGAAAGACCGGGATTTCGGTTCTTGATCGCAAACATAAGCAGCGCATCGGACGATGCTGGAGCCACCGTCACGATATTCTATCCTTTGGGACTCGCTTGCGGGTCCTGTAGTTTGCTCTCCGGCAGTGCTGGCAGGGTTAAGTCTTGCCGTTGCCAAACCCTTGGCGTCCCAATTAGCAGGCGCGCTAGCGAAGACGCTATAGCGCACGCTGATGGGGGAGCCATTGCCGGCAATCGATCGGGGTCCTAAGTTTCTTTCTCCCATCGCGTTTCAAAAAACGGAAGCAAAATCCGTCTGGCTCCAGCGTAAGTTCATTGTTTTCAGCGTATTGACTTGAGTGTAAGAACAGAATATGCTTCTCCGCACGGCGCTCCCCGGCGCGCCATGGGGCATCAAGTGCGGGGTTCTTCCAATCAAGTTACAGAGTTGTTAGTCCGTTGGCGTGGTGGAGACCGCCAGGCTCTCGACGCGCTCATGCCTCTGGTTTACAACGAACTGCGCCGCATCGCGCAGCATTATCTCAGTGACGAGCGCCCCGGACACACCCTGCAGAGCACCGCGCTGGTCAATGAAGCCTACGTGCGCATGGTCGAGCAGGATTTCCCGCAGTGGCAGAACCGTGCCCATTTTTTTGCCGTCGCCGCGCAATTGATGCGGCAGATTCTGGTGGACCACGCCCGCAGCCAGCGCGCTGCCAAGCGTGGCGGAGACGCATGCAAGCTGACCCTCGATGAAGCCGCGGAAAATCCTCTCCCCGTCGACGTGGACATCATTGCTCTCGACGACGCGCTTAAAACCTTGGCCGGGATGGATGAGCAGCAGAGCCGCGTGGTGGAGCTGAAATTCTTTGGCGGACTCTCCATCGATGACACCGCCGAGGCGCTCGGCATCTCCTCTTCCACCGTCAAGCGCGACTGGATTACGGCTCGCGCCTGGCTCTATCGCGAACTCGACCGGAGCGCCGCCCATTGAACCCGGAACGCTGGCAGCAGGTTCGCGGCATTCTCGACATCGCCATCGCTTTGCCCGCGGACGGACGAACCCTTTACCTCGACCAGGCATGTTCCGGAGACGCTGAGTTGCGCGCGGAGGTTGAATCTCTTCTCCTGTCGCATGAGCAAGCCGATGATTTCTTAAAGAATCCGGTCGTCGATTTAAGAAGCGCCATGCCCGACGCGGTGCGCAAAGCAGACCGCGCCGGCCGCAGGATTGGCGTTTACCAGATTGTCGAAGAAATTGGCCATGGCGGGATGGGCGAAGTTTATCGAGCAGTCCGCGCCGACGGTCAATACGACAAGCAGGTCGCCATCAAACTGGTGCGCCTTGGCTTGGACACCGGCTTCGTACTCGAGCGCTTTCGGCATGAACGCCAGATTCTGGCTTCGCTCGATCATCCCAACATTGCGCGCTTGTATGACGGCGGCACCACCGAAGACGGAATTCCATATCTGGTAATGGAGTTGATCGAAGGTACACCCATTGACCAGTACTGCGCGGAACACAATTTAGAGATTCCGCAACGGCTGCAACTTTTCATGCAAGTGTGTGCTGCGGTCCAGTATGCCCACCAGCGGCTGGTGATTCATCGTGATATCAAGCCCAGTAACATTCTCGTCACAGCAGATGGTGTGCCCAAGCTTTTGGACTTCGGCATTGCCAAGATCCTCGATCCTTCGGCTGCGGGCGCTGAGACCACATTGATTCGCCCCATGACTCCCGAGTACGCAAGCCCTGAGCAGATCCGCGGAGAGACCATCACCACCGCGACGGATGTCTATTCCCTCGGCGTAGTGCTTTATCGCCTTCTCACCGGGCGTTCGCCCTATCCGGAAAAGACGCGGACGCCGCTCGAATTCGCCCGGGCAATTTGTGAAGTCAACCCTGCCCGCCCTAGCACGGTCGTCCTCCACCCATGAAAGCCGCCGATCTTGATCAGCTGAAGCAACTGGACACGGACAATCGTCCGGAGGTCTCTAGGCTTCGCAAGCGTCTGCAAGGCGACCTCGACAACATTGTCCTGAAAGCGCTGAGTAAGCAACCAGCCCGCCGCTATGCCTCCGCCGAACAACTGGCTGAGGACATCCAGCGTCACTTGCAGGGCCGCCCGGTCCTCGCCGTCCCGGATTCGCTTCTCTATCGCGGCAAGAAATTTATCCGCAGAAATGCCTGGGGCGCTGCCGCCGCCGCCTTGCTGCTGCTGGCCGTGCTGGCCGGAGTCCTGGCTACTTTACATCAGGCCCGCATCGCCGCCGCCAATGAGCAAAGGGCCAATGCCCGCTTCAACGATGTGCGCAAGCTGGCCAACTCATTGTTGTTCGAGATTCATGACTCGATCCAGGATCTGCCGGGCTCGGTTCCCGCGAGAAAATTGCTGGTGGAAAGAGCGCTGCAATACCTGGACAGCCTGGGGCGTGAATCAAGCGGCGATTCATCGTTGCAGCGCGAGTTGGCCTCCGCCTATATTCGCATTGGCGATGTCCAGGGCTATCCGTTTTCGGCAAACCTGGGAGATCCCGCAGGTGCGATGAAGAGTTACCGCATGGCGCTCGCGATCAATGAAGCGCTGGTGAAATCCGATCCAACCAATGTTCCAGACGCCCTCCGTCAAGCCACCATTTACCGCCGCCTTGCGGAAACGGATTCGGTGAATCAAAACATCTCGGGTGCGCTGGTCGAAGGGCAGCAAGCCGTGCAGTTTGGCGAGGCCGCGGCCTCCAGACTTCCTGACGATCGCGATGTGCTCGTAGGCTTGGTAAAGGACTACCAGACTCTGGCTGGCATCGAGGGCGGAAATAGCTCTGCCAATCTCGGCGACGCCGATGCGGCTCTCGTTCTTCATCGCAAAGCTGCCGCGATCGCCGAACGCCTGTGTTCTGTTGGCAAGCCGGATGCCGCTCTGCGCCGCCTGCTCGCCGGTCAATTGATCCGCCTGGGAGATCAGTTGGTCATGACCGGAACCTGGCGGGAAGCGCAAGCCCCATACCTCCGCGCAATCAATATCCTCGGTGAATTGGCATTGCCCAACGACGCCACTATGCAAGTGGACTACGCGGAATCCTATTCTCATGCCGGCGCGGCGCTAGTGGACGGCGGCGATTTTGCCGCCGCCCAAAAAGGTTTTGGCAAGAGCCTCGAAATCTACAGCGCGCTTGCCCGCACCGACCCCCAGAATGTGAATGACCGCATCGGTCTCATGTTGGGCTACATGTATGTCGGGGATGCCGCATCGAAGCTTGGGGAAACAAGAGCCGCTCTCGCGTCACTCAACGCAGCTCAGGCGATTTCCGAAAAATTTGCCTCCGTCACTCTCACCGCGGAGATTCGCACCTTTCAAGCCATCTTGAGCATCCTGCAGGGTGAAGCGCTGGCCCGATCCGGCGATGCCGATGCGGCTTTGCGGCAGTACCGAATCGCTCTCTCCATATTCGAACAACTTACCAAAGACGACCCCAGCAATGTAGACAACCGCCTCTGCCTGGCCGCCGCGTATGACAAGGTGGGCGCGGCACTGGTGGCAAAAGGAAATTCCAGCGCCGCCGCTGACGCGTTTCGCAAGGCGCTCGAGCTCTCCCAAACCGTGGCCATGAGCTCCAACGCTCAACTGCTATACGTGATTGCCGATTCCTATACGGGACTTGGCGATTCGACGTCTCTACTGGCTTCGGACCGCACCCCACCCATCGCTGTGCAAGCCGAACGCTGGAGGAGCGCGCAATCCTTCTACGAAAAAAGTCTGGCAATCTGGAGCAAGGTGCTCGAACCCGGGGTCGAAAGCCCGGATGGATTTGATAGTGTGCCTCCGCAGATCGTAGCGAGGCGCTTGGAACACTGCCGCCAGTCGTTAAAACAGATCGGTCCCATCCAAAGCAGAGCGCTTGACCCGGAAAGGTCATCTTCGGAGAGCGCTAATGCAGATACTCCCTAAGCCGCAAACCGCCTCAAAAGAAGACGCTTTGCCGCCTCTCCGCCCGGACCCCAATATTAAAGATGCCGTTATCCAGCCAGGCAAAGCTCATTTTGCGCGGCATCGGAAGCGTGACGCAAAAAAATCTCCTGAATCCGATGAACCAATTTGCCCTGGCTCTTTCGCCTTTCAGATTAGGGAGGCATTCCGCAGGCTGTCACGGCTGAACGCCTGCCAGGCTGTTCGCGAAACCCTGGTTATTGGCCGTGACGCCTGCAGAGTACTTTCCCAATGCCCGTCCATAGTGAGGAGTGGACTATGCCTACCCTGAGATTAAGAAGCTATTCGTCTGTTTTGGCTTTGCTGGCCACTGCCCTGCCAATCCATGCCCAGGATTTGCACATCAAAAAGAACATATCGTCTGGGGGATATGTCGTCTCCAGTACTGACACTTCTATAAAAGGCGCCCGCGAGCGCATCGTCAGCCAGTCTGCATCGGGAAACACGATTACGCTGCGCCAATGCGATTTAAAGCGCACAATCACCGTCAACGAACAGGCCCAGACCTATTACGTCGCCGCTGATCCGCAGGATGAAGCGGCGGTCAAGGCCGCGGCTTTCATGAACGCCGGCGCCAGCGCCGCGCCATCTGCCGCAATCATCGAGACCGCGGCCGTAGTCGATACCGGAGAACGCAAAACTCTCTACGGCTTTACGGCACGTCACCTGAAGACAACTGTTTCGGTGGAGTCTTCCAAAGGCGCCTGCACCCAGGTCAGCCAGAAATACACCTTGGATGGTTGGTATGCTGACCTCTCCAAAGAGCAATCGGCTGCCTGTCAGCAGGTGCTTCCCCCGGTGCATCAATCGGAAGGATGCAACGACCCAGTCATCCGGCGGCGCAGCGGCAGCGCGAAATCCGGCTATCCGCTGGCCGAAACGGTACACCTGGCCAATGCCGATGGCACCTTCACGGAAATCACCGTGCGCGCCACGGAAATTTCTAAGCCAAACCTCGAGAGCAGCCTGTTCGACGTTCCCGTCGGATATCACGAAGTGAAAACGCAGGCTGAACTCAGTGGCCCAGCAATGCAGCAGCAAGCTGCCATGCCACAACCGGCCGCTTTCGCTCAATCAGCGCAGGCCACCACGGGGGGAGCTGCGGCCCGGCCATCCATGGCGCAAATGATGAACCCTGGCGCTCAAATAGCGATGCAGCAGCAGATGATGGCGCAGGCTCAGCAAATGGGAATGCAAAATCCCGGGATGAGCGCCCAGCCTGGCGGTGCAGCCGTCGGTATACCTCAAGCGCTGGGGCCGAAAGCCCCCGGCAAAATCCGCATTGGCATCGCGCCGCCGGATGCGCAGCTCGGGCAGGGCAACAACGCTAGCGCGGACTACAGCACGCCTATCCGCAACGCCGTTGTGGCGTTGATGAGCGGACCGGCGGTTGAGATCGCCGCTCTTGATTCGCATATCGCAATGCAGCTTCAGGCCGAGGCCCAGCAAAAGCAGTGTGACTACGTTCTGTTCTCCGGCGTGACTGTGAAGCACGGCCAAAGCAGTGGCTTCGGCAAATTCATGAAGATGGGCAGCATGGCCGCCAGCATGACACCGATGGGCGCAATGACTCACAGTATGGGAACCGCCATGGCGGCTCAAGCTGCCGGAATGGCCGCCTCCCAGATGGCGCAACAGCAAGCCATGAGCCAGTTAGCGGGGTTCAACGGACAGATCAAATCGAAAGATGATGTGAGCGTGCAATACCAGCTGGTCCAGACGGGGCAGACTTCCCCCGTGCTGCAGAACACTCTGCAAGGGAAGGCGAAATCAGACGGTGAAGATGTGCTGACGCCCTTATTGCAGCAGACCGCCACCGCGGTACTCACGCAGGTAAGCCACAAGTAGAAAGACACAACCAGCGGGAGGGAATGCCGCCAGCCGGGTGTTCACAGCGGCTGTTCCCTCCGGCTCTAAGATCCAGTCTCAGCGGGATGGCGAGAGATTTTCGAAAAGAAACAGCCCGGTCTTGCCGGCGACAACAATGTCCAGGTTCCCGTCTCCATCGATATCCACCACGGGAATCTGCAAGCCTCCCCCGGCGCGTGTGCTGTAATCAATGACGTGACGGCGCCATTCGATTCCTCCCGGCGTCCGCATCGCTTCATACCAATAAACTCCGAGCGGTTCATTCGCACCCGGATCGTGCTCGTGTGCCTTATAGCGTTTGCCGCTGACGATCTCAAGCCGTCCATCGCCATTCAGGTCCGCTAGCGTCAGGGCGTGAGCCTGGGACCAGCCGTCGTCAATCAGGTGCTTCACCCACGTGCGCTTTCCCGCGGCATCCTTCCGCTGCTCATACCAGAAAATCCCGTAGTCATGGCCAAGGCTCGTTACCAGATCGGGCAAGCCATCGCCATTCACGTCATAGGTGTAAATGAAGCCGGTGTCCCCCAGATCAAACTCCGGGTGGAAAATCCACTCGCCACCACGCGGGTCGGCCGGCGCTTCAAACCAGCCTTTCGGAGTAATGATGTCCGTACGTCCGTCGCCGTTCACGTCCCCCGCGCCAATACCGTGGCCCCAACTTTTGGGGCTGATCTCATGTCTGATCCACGGATCGGCCGCACCCTTGCCCGCCAGTTCGTACCAGGCCAATGGAAAATCCCGATTGCCAAACTGAGGCAGCAGTTGGAGCGGCTTGCCGGTGTTGAGAATGTCCACCAGAAAAGCGAACTCCACCGGAGACTTCGTTTCCATAATGTGCTCGCGCCACGCACCGCCGGAGTCACCAGGATTCTCCCACCAGCTCAGCGGTTTCGACCAATAAGAACAGCTCACCAGATCCGGATAGCCATCTCCATTGACATCAATCGCGAGATCGCTCAGGTCCTCGAGATAGTTGCTGGTGTAAGAAAATTCGCGGAATTTGTGCTTGAGAAAGCGGATCCCCCGCCCACTTTCTGGCGGGAGCTGCTCATACCAATTTTCACCGGAAACGATATCCAGCCTGCCATCCCGATTCATGTCCACAACCGTAACCGCTTCGCAGCAACCCAGGTCGAGCGTGTGCTTGCGAAATGCGATTGTGTCATCACCCACAATTCCAGAAGCCATCTCCAACCCGCGATCGGGTCTGGCAGCTTTTTGATCCTCTGTCCCTGGCCCGGCCATGGCGCGTCCCCAGGCCGCGCCGGTTCCCAGCCCAGTCAGCATCCCTACGGACTTGAGAAAGCGTCTTCTCGGCGGATTCTTGCTTCCACTCATGATTGCTCCGGAATTTCAACTCTCGCGCCAAAGCCATTCGTCAAATTCACGGCCACGAGAGTAAGAGGAGGAATTCTACCGGAGTCAGACCGGTATTGTGATAGGCAGGCTGCCACCGGTCATCCCGCAAAGCGCGGTTCATCCATGCCCACAATACCTGCCTTCAGACGGAACAGATCCCCCGACTGCGTGGACTTCGCTTTTTCTTCCGGGCTGAGGCCGAGCGCGGCAGTCGTGATGTAAAGCTCGTCAAGTCGTTTGCCCCCGAAAGCGCAGCTGCTGGGGTTGGGGACTGGCAACCGGTATTCCCGGTCCACCTTGCCTTCCGGGTTATAGCGAACCACTTTCCAGCCTCCCCAAAATGCGCTCCACACGAACCCTTCGCTGTCCACCGTAAGTCCATCGGGGATACCCGCCTCCGGCGGCGTCTGCACAAATGTCCTGCGGTTCGCGATCGTTCCCGCCGCCGCGTCGAAGTCATACGCGTAAACGCTGTAACGGAATGAATCCGTGAAATACATGATCTTTCGATCCGGACTCCACCCAATCCCATTGGCCACCGTAATGTCTTTGTCCATCCGCTGGCACGAACCATCGCCTTGCACGCAGAACAGCTCCCCGTCAGGTCCTTTCGGATTCGCGTCGTTCAGCGTGCCCACCCAGAACCGGCCGCGGATGTCGGTAGCCGCGTCGTTGAACCGTACCCCTCCCGCGCGGCCGGCCAGCGGATCGCAAACCGTTTCGAATACCTTGCGTTGCGTATCCCAATTCGCCAGCCCGTTCGCCGTGGCCGCAATAAAGCCCCCCGCCTTCCGGATCCCCAGCGCCATCACAGGTATGCCGGTTTCGAACACGTCGAGCTGCCGGGTCTGCGGATTGAACCGCAGAATCTGATGATGCTCAACGAAATCCACCCAGTACAGCGACTCTTCCTGCGAATGCCAAACCGGGCCTTCCCCGATTACATTCCCCGCTGCGAGAACATGTTCGACTTCAGCCATATGTGCCCCTTCCCCTGTGGATTGGAATCGGACTTCGGCGGCCATCGATTCCGCCAGCGACCCGCCGCTCGGCAACTGATTACCAGCGCCACCTGGGATTGTCAACCACCATGTCAACCATGTCCAGCCGCGCGGCTGGAGCGACCGGCGTCTCGCCCGTCCAGCAAGCGAAGCGGCCGGGGCTTTCTTGCCCGCTGCCTAAGCCCTCACCCTCCTAGCAACAAATCCCATGCCTCCTTGTAAGCTCCATACTTCGACGCCTCCAAATGCGGCGACAGGATCAAATTGCAAGTCGGCCGCAACCGCAGTCCCACCGGCAGGATGTACCACACATCCTCCGGCACAATGTATGCCGCCAGAAAATCAATCTGCCCCTTGGTATACGGCTTCTTCCAGTCAAAATGGCAAACATACGAATGCCGCCTCTTGAACGTTGTCGATTTCACCTGCACCCGCAAGAATCGCCCGCCCGACTCCACCGCAAAATCGTAGCGCGAGCTGTCCCCCCAGGGTTTGCTGACGCACAGTCCATGCTCTGAAGCCCGCGCCATAAACCGCAACTCCGCCCATTCGCCCCGCTGCTTGCACTGCTTAATTCTTCGCCCGTCATTTTTCATAGGATGTTGTCTGAAATAAAGTCAGCCCCAATAAAAAACGCGGCCCGCAAAGGCCGCGTTTGAAGATTTATCCTTCTACTTCTAGCCTAGCATTTTTGGCGGGGTAAATGGGACATGCCCATCAAGTTTATATCTGGCTTGGGCTCAGCGACTTAGCCCGGATCGTGTAATTTCTGCCTATTGACAAGATTTTTTCAGGATTTACGCGGCGGACGGCATTCCCGGCGTCAAGCCGTTCGTCGTGCAAAACCTCGGCAAATACGAACGCCAGCAATGGCAAGCCGCCGAGTTCGCAAATGCTGACGTGGGGACAGCCGCCCCCGGCTGTCCGGCGGAGCAAAGCTCCGCAGTTGCGCAAGCATTTGCGGGAGCAGCGCGGACGCTTCCGCCTGCTGGGTTTGTATCAGGGTATGGCTTCCAGCCATACCGCATGAGCGAGTGGTCTTGGAGACGCGCCGGTGAGGCGCAACTGCCACCGCTGTTGGGTACTGCAAATCTGTAAAGGTCGTGCGCCCGATGGGCGCGGAATCGAGCATTTGGAGATTTGTTACGGCACGCCTGAAGGCGACGACCCGATACGAATCAAAAGCAGCCGTCAAGCTCCGCTCGACCTGGACGGCCGAGGGCGGCTGTCCCCACGCAAGCATTTGCGGGAGCAGCGCGGACGCGCCCGCCTGCTGGATTTGTATCAGGGTATGGCTTCCAGCCATACCGCATGAGCGAGTGGTCTTGGAGACGCGCCGGTGAGGCGCAACTGCCACCACGGTTGGGTACTGCAAATCTGTAAAGGTCGTGCGCCCGATGGGCGCGGAAATTGGCGTTTTGGGGATCTTTTCCCCGCGCCTGAAAGCAGGTGCCCCACCTTCGCGCGGTTTGTGCGCTAAGGTGGGATTCCACGAGCGCGCGCCCTGACCGCAGTCGAAGCGGCCGCCGCCCGCGAAATGCCTGTTGCCACCCGTGACACCTCACAAGGGCAAACTGCTCCGACCCGATGTAAACTGACCCTTCCCCGCCTGACAGATGTCTCTAGCTCTCAAGCCGACGCACGCCACCGTCAAGGCCTACTACGAAACTCTCGGCCAATTCGGCCAGCTCCACATCGATCATGAAATGGCCGTCCGCAGCGCCTTTCAGGCTCTCCTGGCTAAGTGCGGCCAAAGGGCCACACCTAAACTCACTCTGGTTCCCGAGTACCGCATCGAGCGCGCCCGCGGCTCGGTACGAGTCGACGGTGCCCTGGTCGACCTCTACCACCTTCCACACGGCTACTGGGAAGCCAAAGACGAAAAGGACGATCTAGCCAAAGAAGTCCAGCGCAAACTGGACAAAGGCTACCCTCGCGACAACATCATCTTTCAGGCCCCGAGCGCGCCATTCTCTATCAGGCCGGAGCCCGCGTCCTCGACGAGAACATCTCCAAGCCCGAAGCGCTTGTCCACATCGTCAACCAGTTCTTCGACTACAAAGCTCCCCACATTCAGGAGCGGGAAGCCACGAGCCTCACCGATGCATTCGCTTCCCAGGGACTTCGGAACGAAGCCTAGATTTGGGATTGAACCTCGACAATAATTTTTTGGCTGAGGGTCGCTCGGAACAACTTGCGGATCGCCGGTTTTGGCTCAACGTAGGCGCCGTTAGCTGGCCAACTATTGCAGTGCACTTCTGAATGGGAATAGTTATTTTCCAGGGGTCGATGCTTCGGGAAAAAGCTATATTCCGGATTCTCGGCTGGAAGGGCATTGGGGATTTGCTGGACCAGAAAGGAAAGTACGCCCCACTTGCTCCACTCATCAGTCTCAGAAAAAACCACATCGAGCGCCTCGCTGTACTTTTCACGATTTACAGACGGTGGATTCTTGAACGATAAGCCCATGCCCGAAAACAAACCGCCAATAAAATGTACGCGCTGATATCTTCGATATAGCTTTTCCGCCGGCTCAAAAACAATGTCTTCTTGACGTCCGTTCCGCTTCATTCGGTCGGGGCGTTCTTCACCCATTTATGTGATTCCGCACGGCTTCTAGAGCAGCCTCGATTGAGTCGCTTGACCCGTCAACTTCGATCAGGATCGGTGTATCCGCACCCGTATATCGAACCCCAATCATCTCGCCATCGTTCGAGGATTCTATGTCGGCATACCGATCTCCCTGCACAAAGCAAAAGCCAACTCCGCCTTCGGCCGAGGGAACGATAGTTGCCATGTCAAGGTCAAAGGGCTTCATCAGTTCCAGAATGCGAGCAGCGTTTTGGATCGACAGTGTATTAGGTGCAGGCGCACCGTAGCTGTCCCAGTTGCTTCCAAGCTGGGACAGCTTCCAAAGCTTGGATTGCGCCCTGCCCTGAAGATCTTTTGCAGCCCAAAAGACGCTGCCGCTCAAAACGTGATCAAGTTGTCTTTTGCCGTTAGCGCTTAACTCAAGCCCTGCTGACCCGACCGCATTATCCTCGGGTAACGGTATGACAAATGACGACTTCTCCATCCCAGCTGCGCTGATCATTAGCTTATTAGCTCCCTAGCCTTGTCTGTAATGAAAGCTTCGAAGTATAGATTCTTTCGTTCGCGTAACTTGTCAAAAATCGCCCAGAGTTCCCCTTCGCCAGCTATTACTGGAGTTCCCACCGATAAATCAATATCCAAGACTATGGCGATGAATCCGGTCTTTGTCGGCTGCGCGACGCTTTGATTGAGAATGAGCAGACCTTTAAGATCATCCTGAGGCATTTGCAAGTTGAGCAGAAACTGATGGTAGTCGCGCAATTCGCGAGGCAAGCTCTCCGCAAGCTGTGGGAACACGTTTAAATAGTCCTCTAAATCGACTCGTCCGCCGGGAAAATCAAAGACGTTGATATAGCGAACTGCAACGCGCGTTATGGCCGTTGGCTGTGCCAACTGGCGGTAAAGATTCCAAAGTTTCCTCGCTTCATCCCGAAGGCGTTCCCAATCCTCGTAGGGTTTCAGGCGACTAAACGTAAACCCATTCATTTGAAACTGGGCAACCTGGGTATTGGCACCGTTCCGGAACACCAAACCCCACGGCTTCTGCTGTGCGACTGCTTGAACGTCACGGCCGAAACTAAACTGGCCATGCGCAATGTTTCTTGTTTCGGCTTGTTTATAGTCAGGGAGCGATTGCCCTAGCGTTTGTAATTCCTCAAAGGAGAATTTGGACGGTAGCTCTGTTCTTATGTCAATCAGGGCTTCGGCGATTGGGGCCTTTTCGTAGTGAGGCATCGGTGACTTGAAGTTCATCTAGCGCTACCCATAATAGTATGCCACCTTCGAGAATCAGAGCTAGGTCCAAGATGGATACTGGGCGCTTGAACAATTTCGCGCCCGCTACCACGACCCCTCCATCACCAGGGGGGACATCTTCCACTACGTTTACGCCGTCCTGCACCACCCCGAGTACCGCGAACGCTACGCCGCCAACCTCCGCCGCGAACTGCCGCGCATTCCGTTTGCAGGCGCCCCACTCTCTCAAAATTGTCATTCCGAGGAGCGAAGTGACGAGGAATCTGCTGTCCCGTCCGCCAGCAAGAAGCAGATTCCTCCCTCCGGTCGGAATGACAAGGCTTCCTCTGTGTCCCCTGTGGTGAAAGACGTTGAAGTTTTCCGCGCGCTCACCAAAGCCGGGAAGCGCCTGGCCGAAATCCACGTCCACTACGAGCAGCAACCCGAATACAACCTCACCAAAGTTGAGAAGCCCGGAGAAAAACTCGACTACCGCGTCGTCAAAATGAAGCTGAGCAAAGACAAGACCTCGCTCATCTACAACCAATTTCTAACCCTAAGCGGCATCCCACCGGAAACCTACGAATACCGCCTGGGCAACCGCTGCGCCCTGGAATGGGTAATTGATCAGTATCAGGTCTCAACCGACAAGCGGAGCGGGATCACCAACGACCCCAACCGGGAGGACGATCTGCAGTATACTCTGCGACTTATTGGTCAGGTAATCACCGTCAGCGTAGAGACGGTAAGGGTTGTTCGATCGCTTCCGGCATTAGGGCTGCCGAAATAGAGCGGGTTAGGGGCGCCTGCCCTCAACGGCTAAAGCCGATCACTCTAGCCGCCTGAAACGCAGCGCTGAAGCGCTGCGCCACCCAAAGGCTTTTCGCGGCCCGGGGCTCCCTTCAACTGCGCTTAGGGCAGGCTCTATCCCTCCAAAAAGCGGAGCGACGAAGACGGCGCACCCTGGGCGAGAACCAAGATCAAAGACCCTAATCCGCGTTGATCCGCGAAATCCGCGGCAAATGGTTTGTCGTCCTCACCTCACTCCTCCGGCGGCGTCAGCAGTTCGCTGGCGGTTTGCACCGCGGCGACGGCTTCGGGCAGAATTCCTAATCGTACATACACCGGGCGGATGGCTTCGCGCACCGCGCGCCGCTGCGCTGCGAACCACACCGCGCCCGCAATGCAGATGCTGCCGCCAATCATCAGCGTGCGGGGCGCGCCGAAGCGGTTCGCCAGCGCTCCTTCGAGCAGGCTGCCGAATGGAGTCATCCCCAGAAATGCCATGGAGTAGAAGCTCATCACCCGGCCGCGTTTGTCGTCATCCACAATGGTTTGCAGGATGGTGTTGCTGGCCGCCATCTGCTGCATCATGCCCGCCCCGGCGAACAGCATCAGTAATAAAGATAGCCACAACGTCCGCGAGAAGCTGAACCCCACCAAAGATGCTCCAAACAGGACGGCCGACACGGGGATCACCCGGCCCAGTCCCAGCGACGCTTTTGCGTGACGCCAGAACTCCGCGGAGAACAGCGCGCCCACCCCGGAGGCTGCCATGAGAAATCCGAAGGTGTGCGGGCCGCCATGCAAAACCGAACCGGCGAAAATCGGCATAAGCATGGCGTACGGCATGGCCACCAGACTAGACAGCGACAGCAGCACCAGAACGGTGCGGATGGGAACGAATCGGGTGACGTAGTGCCATCCTTCGCGCAGGTCGTGCAGCACGGCATTGTGCCGCTGCGGCGCGCGGAGACGCCGCCATGCGCATGGCCAGCAGCGACACCAGCACTGCAATGTAGCTGATGCCGTCCATCAGAAAGCAGTAGCCTTCACTGGAGATGGCGATGACCACGCCTGCAATGGACGGGCCCGATCAGGCGGGCGGCGTTCACCATGGAGGAATTCAGAGCGATGGCGCTGCTGAGATCCTCGCGGCGCTCGACCATCTCCACCACGAACGACTGCCGCGCTGGCATGTCGAAGGCGTTAATCAGGCCCTGCGCCAGACTCAGCCAGATGATTTCGTGGATGTTGATGATCTTCGCCAGGGCTAATACCGCCAGAGCGAAACGATTGCAGCATGGAGAAGTATCTGCGTGACCACCAGCGTTCGGTGGCGATCCCAGCGGTCGACCCAGACTCCGGCAAACGGCGCCAGAAAAAAAGCCGGAATCTGCCCGGCAAATCCGACCATACCCAGCAGCATGGCGGAGTGCGTGAGGCGGTAGACCAGCCAGCCCGTGGCGATGCGCGTCATCCACGTGCCGATGAGCGAGATGGTCTGGCCGCCGAAAAAGAGCCGGTAGTTGCGGTGCGCCAGAGCGCGCAGAGCAAATCGCCAGCCGCGCGCCGGATTCTCCTGGGGAGTCATGAGCCTCCCCTATTTTGCCTGAATAAACTGCCCCATGACACCGCTCCACCTTCAAGGTTAAACTGGATGTGGAGAGGTGCGTGAGTGGTTGAAACGGGTGGTCTTGAAAACCACTGTGCGGGAAACCGTACCGGGGGTTCGAATCCCTCCCTCTCCGCCACCCAGTCTGCATTGCGGAGAAAGCTGGTAAAATTCCCCTTGAAGTCTGGGGAAATGGCCGCAATTCCGCGAGTTTCCTTTTAAAACCGGACCGGAGAAAGTGTCCCTCTGATCCCACATGGGTCGGCTGTCTAGCCTTTTTCTCTGCGAGGTTGACACGCAGTCCGGTTTCAACGACCCCCTTTGGCGAATGCAAAGCGATCAGAAACCGACAGTTTGGCGAAAGCCTCTTGACTTCTTAACTCAAGGTAGTTTGCGCACTTCGAGTAGCGGAAGTGGATACGGTGATCTGCGCGTTACAACCCTAAAGATGGTCAGCGACACTTGCAGCAAGTAAGAATTTGGCAGCCGACTATTGGGGGCCGCGAGCAACGTCTTGCTGGTGCTGACGTCTCGCAAGATGCTTGCCGCCGCTTTAGCCGGAAACGCACAACAGCAAAGCAGATGCTTCGGGTTGAATAGAAGACAAATAAGGCGCAAACCTGAGCTAGATGATATTGTCGCCGTCCGCCGCGGCCACAACCGACCACACCGTGCGAGAAGGACAGGATCGTGAAAAGCAACTTTCTGAAAACCGTGTTCATTCTCCTTCTTGTTTCGGCGGCACTCGCCTCGTCGAATCAATTAACATCGCAGGCTCCTCCAATCACACTTCAGGAACCTAGCCAATTAGGGACATTCCTTCGCGTTGATCCAACTACAGGCGCGCTCTCTGATGTCGAGGCTGTGAAAAAACTCGGGATTAAGAAAGGGAAGTCCATCGGCGTAGGAGGGTACTTCTACACGACCTTTATCGATGGTGGTGCTGCTTCTCCCATCAGATTCTCCTCTGGCGAGACGCTAACGTTTGTAGTTCGCCTGACGGGAGGAGCACCCGACAATTTGAAGAGTGACCTGCGGCTCATGCAGCTGACCGTGCAGGATGGAAAACGATATCTCACCAAGACATACATTCCATTGGACGTGCAAAGCTACGGGCGATTGGTATACGGATTGAATCCACATTCTCGGAAACTTGGTGCGCTGTCCTTTAGATTGACACCACTCGCGCGACTGGGGCCTGGCGAATACGCCCTTGGCTTAGGCTTTCCAGGGGGAGCCTTCGGTGACGCTTACGCCTTTGGAATTGATGGCCCGGCTCCCTTCAGCACCGCGAGGTAATGTGCATAGCCGGCAACATTTTGCTCGTCCCTGTTTTTCGATGTAGGAATTTCGCTTTTCTATCGTTCTGGGGTGAGGCTCGCGCAATCCCCACCGTCAAGTCCTTCCATGAGAAGGCCGGTATGAGTCAAGCTGGTTTTGTCTTTCCTGCCAGGTCGCCACGCATCGAGCCGAACCGCCTCTGCCGCCATCCTTTCATCCGCACTCTTTATATAAGCGATTTTTCGCTCGGTGCCAGTTGGGCGTTCTCGTTTCCGCTGGTGCTGCTACCTGAGAATCGACCTTGGCGCTGAGCTGGCTCTTTGGAGCCGTCGGGCTGACGCTGGCCGCCGTGGGTCTCTACAGTGTCACCGCTTATGCCGTGGAGCAGCAGACCGGCGAAATCGGCGTGCGCATGGCGCTGGGTGCAGGCCGCGGTTCGGTGATGCTGATGGTACTGCGCGGAGCCTTCGCGCAAGTGATCGGGCTGGCCCTGGGGATTCCAGCGGCGATCGGTGCAGGGTACCTGATTGCCAACCAGCCTTTCGGCGTAAGGCCGTGGTAACTACACCTTTTGCCGACCGCGGGAACTGGCGGTTACTTGATTCTGAGGTTTGTCCGTACTGATGGAGCAGCATGGCCATGGCGACACTTCCGGTTAGGCGCTTATAGGTAGCGGTGGACTGCAGCCGAAATCAATGCCATTGGGGGAAGATCAACCGCAAGCTGAGGTCCAAGGTATCTACTCGAATTGAGTCAACCGGTCCGCTCTCGATCGGCAGAAAAAACTGCGCCCTGGTTACCGTTCGGTTGTGCTCGGCAGAGGCTGACCATCTCCTGAATTGCCCGGATCACCACGTCCGGCCGATCGAAATGCATCCAGTGGCCACTGTCGGCTACCACCTCCAAGCGCCCGTGGGAGGACTGCTGCGTCAGAGCTTCATGCTCCGCGCGCTGAACCGGGCTGGCATTTCCCGCGGAAAGTACAATCAGAGGAACATTGCGCACTGCGTCATTTTCGGGGCACTTCTTCGCAACCGTGGCTGCGCTGGAGGAGAACGCCTCAAAGTAACGTGCCATCCCGTCAAAACATTTTGGTGCACACCAATGAGACTGCACCATTGGCCAGACCTCGCGCGGTAGCTTCTTCACTTCGCCTACAATGCGATCCAAGCCGGCAGAACCGTGGGCAGCAACGTCAGTTTGCTTTCGCTGTTTGGGGAGGATTCGCGTCAACGCGCTCCAGCGATTCATGATCAAACGGACCCCACCGAGCCGTGCCAGAATGCTGCAGAAATGAGAAACGAAGATTCCGTTCCGCAGCATCTTGCGATGCGATTCGTCCGGCTCACTCCACTCGCCGGAGGCCGCCGGATCCACTAACACCATTCCCACCACTTCGGCGGGATAACACGCAGCATAGGCGCGTGCGATCAGTCCGCCATAGGAATGCCCCACCAAAATACGCGTACCCATAGGGAGCGCCTTGTTGAGCAAGGCATGCGTCTCACTGACAACTTGCTCGACATCCCGCGTGCCCTTGACCGGATCGCTCCAACCCAGGCCGAAGCGGTCATTTCCTCAGTCGGCTTATAATTGCGGCGAATTAGCGGCCGGCATGCTTGCCCATCGATGACCAACGATTCCAGGTGATCTCGAACGAGTTTCTTGCACAACTCAAAGATGCTCTAGTGTCCCGCCGCGTGGGCCACGGGATGGATCTTCTGGAATTGCATCGCCCGTTGCTGGCCTCATTTGATCCTCAAGAAGAAAATGCGGCACACTTCATAAGTTGTCTGGCCCAGTGGGTGGATGTCGGGTTCCAAGCGAATGAACTCGTCAAGGAACTGATTGCACGCTTCTCCAAAACGGTGATCGTGAGTTTGCCACTAAAGGAGTACCTCTACCTGCGTATGGCTAAGGGGATGTTGGCGATGGCGGAGGAGTCAAAAGAAGAGGCCATTCAGCATTTTGATTTTGTCCTGAACCTCGACCAGGAAGCGGATGACAAGGAACTTTCTAGCGATCGCGAGCTTTTGCAAAGGCCGTTGCCTAAGGATGAAAGGCGAGTACGATCAAGCATTGACATCTGCCGTGAAAGGGAGGATTCTCGCCCTAGAACTCGGCCACCAGTCCATGGCTGCGGTCATGCAAGTTTTGGAAAGCTGGCTCTTGTTTCAGCGAGGTGACGTGAAGCAAGCCGTGGACTTCCTACAGGAGGCGGAAAGAATCCTCAGCAATACGGACGATTACCTTACTTTGGGTAATATTCATTCCTCCTACGGCCGGATCGCGCAACGAGCAGGTCGGTACCAGCACGCCATCAAGAGTTTCTCTGAAGCAATTCGGCAGTATAAGAAGCGCGATCCCATGCAACGGAATGTCGCGCGTTCTCTTAACAATATGGCTTACATCAAGCGGCTTATCGCCCTACATCTACGCCGCAAGATCGATGACGATGCGGCTCGCCGTCGCCGTGCGGCGGTGCGCGGCCATGCCAGCGAAGATAAGGGTAAGGTTCACTATCGCGATCGCTTTGAACAACTTCGGCAAGAGGCGCTAGCAGAGCTAGGCGAAGCCGTTGCCATCTACGAACGGCACGAGAATTACCACGGGTTGGGCAGCGTGCATTTGAACTACGGCCATCTTTATTTGGACAGCGGTGATCTCCAACATGCGGAGGCACAGGCCACGACCGCCTTACAATTGGCCGAAACAAATGGCATCGTTCGCAGTAGCTGCAAAACAGCACCTGTACGACGCGAATACCACGGGACCCGCCGCGGTCGCCAGCGATCTGCCCGCCGATGGTGTAAAGGCCAGGGCGAGAGCAGAATGCAGAAACTCACGTCGTGCGATCATGATTAATGAAATTCCTTAATATCTTGGGGTAGTCCCCAGGACTTAAAGCTAGTGAGGCATCCCTCGATTCGAGGGATGCCTTGTCGTTACCAAACAGCTTGTGCCTTTGGCAGTGTCTCTTAGTAGTAGAATTTCAACGCCAATTGCACAATCCTCCCGCCATTGCGTACGCCGCTAATCTGCCCAAAATGCGGATCCCCGCTGAAGTTCAGGTCCCCCGGATTGTCGAATTGCGGGTGATTCAGCATGTTGAAAGCTTCTGCGCGAAACTGGAAGTAGTGGGCTTCGTTGATATGGAACTCCTTGAACACCGAGAAGTCAATGTTGTAGAAAGACGGCCCGGTAAAAATATTATTCCGCTGCCCAAGGATCCCGAAATTGGTTTGGTTAAATAGTACTCCCGTCGTCGGATCATATTGCGACGTAGTAGGTTGTGGCACATTGTTGAACACATTCGCAGTGGGGTTCAGCCAGTGACTCACATTGTGCCCGCCAGCATATGGATCACCTGAGACGGTGGCATAGCAGTTGATCCAAGCTGTTGGCGCAACCGTGCAAGGAACTCCGAAGTAGTTGCCGCTCTGGTAGGTATAAATCCAGTTGAATTGCCATCCGCCTAGCACCGCATTAGTGGCAGCATTACCCTGCCAGCGCATTGTTGGGCCGAATGGAAGCTTGTAAGTCCCGGAGAAGTGCACGGTGTGCGCAATGCCTTCGGGACAGTTTGTGTATTCGCCGCGAGAACCGAAGCCGGCCAGCCACGGAGCCCGACTGCCGGGGCCTGCCTCCTGCGCGTTATTATCCGACAAACAGCGAGCAAAGGTGTAGTTTGCCAACGCCGAAAGCCCTGAGCTGAAGCGGCGCTCATACTCAACCCTAGCAGAGTTGTACGAGGCCACGCCGTCGGTGTCATGCAAACTTCCCCCCGAGAAATCCGGAAAGGGCAGAAAAGGCCTTGTAGAAAAACCCGGAGCAATCAGCACACTGGGCTCATTGGTACCGATGAGGTTGGTCATATGGCGCGAGACACTGCCCACATAAGACACCTGCACCGTATCACTGTGCGTGATCTCATATTGGTTGGCTAGATTGTAAGTTTCAGTGTAGGGAGTCCTCTGCGCAAACGGATAACGGCTCTGAAGTGTCAAGCCCTCAGGATCAATAGCGGTTGGGTTGATGGGCAAAAGTCCGTTTTCCAATGTTGCATACGTTCCCGTGTTTGGATCGGGGAAACGCAGCGGAGTATGTGAAGTTTGCGCGCTATATCCGACGTTGTAATAGAACGGATAGTTGAGCCCGATATTCGGTCCGTATCCAATGCTGTCGAGTGGGCTGTACGTTATGCCGAATCCAGCACGCAGTACATATTTGGAGGTGATACGTTTGGCAAAGCCCACACGGGGAGCAACGTTTTTCTTCCCGTAGGAACCGGTATTCAATCCCGAGGAGCAAACAGTTTTTATTCCATCGGTCGCCAACAGTTGCTCGAATGCTGGATTACTGGGAGCCCCGCAAGTGCTTTCTGGGATGTAGTAGGCGCCGCCCGGACCATTGCCACCATTGGGAACGAAATTCGCCTGTAGTCCATTTTGGTCCGCGTAAGGCGTGAACAAGTCATAGCGGCGCGGATCGTGAAGTTGGCGATCGGGACACTGCGGTATGAGAGCCGGAAGGTGTTCGATGAGGTGTTGCGACATCGTTTGCGAGAGTTAGCCGGGATGCATGTGCGCTACGGGTATCGCCGTCTGACGGTGCTGTTGCGGCGGGAGGGCTGGCACGTGAATGCAAAGCGCATCTATCGGCTGTACCGGGAAGAAGAGTTGATTGTGCGGACGAAACAGCGACGGAAGATGGCGCGGCGACGGCCAGTCCCAAGCGGCGTAGCCACGCGACCCAACCAATGTTGGAGCATGGATTTCGTGAGTGACAAGCTAGCGGATGGGCGCTCGTTTCGCATTCTGACCGTGGTCGATCAGTTCACGCGAGAGTGTGTTGAGTTGGAAGCGGATCGTTCGATGACCGGGATGAAAGTGGCGCAGGCGCTAGAACGAGCCCAGCGGGAACGAGGCCGCTTGCCCGAGAGCATCACCGTAGACAACGGCAGTGAGTTCTCGGGTCGTACGCTGGAGGCCTGGGCGATGAGTCACGAGGTGCGGTTGTGTTTCATTCGGCCAGGACGTCCCGTGGAGAACGGATTCATCGAGAGCTTCAATGGCCGGCTGCGCGACGAGTGTTTGAACGTGGAGTGGTTCTCATCGCTGGACGACGCGCGGTGGAAGCTGGCGAGGTTTCGTGAACATTACAATTGCGAGCGTCCTCACAGTTCGCTGGCGGATCGGACGCCGGCAGCGTTTGCGGCGTTGCACCAGGGGAAAGCTAGTACATCGCTGGGGCGCGCACTCCAGAGTCTCTTGATTGAGCCTCTGGAGTGCGCGAAACCCGCGTCAACAGCGGAAGAAAGGACTTACACTGCCCAAAACCTCTAGTTTCGGCTGCGACAGAAAATGGGAGCGGTCCAGAGGACATTGGGGGTGATTACTACGATGCGTTCGAAACAGCAGAAGGCCTGGTTTGTTACGCCATCGCCGACGTAAGTGGCAAGGGTGTATCGGCGGCTCAGCTAATGGCAACGCTGCGCGCTTCGCTGAGAAGTCATTTATTGAAAGACCGCGATCCCGTCCCTGCCTTGGTAGCTGCCTTAAATAATTTGCTGTTTGAAGCGTCATCCGCAAATCGCTACGCAACCCTGTTTCTTATGTTGTACGAGCCGGGAACTGGCCATTTGACTTATGTCAACGCCGGGCATAATCCGCCTCTTCTGGTTCATGACGGCCAGGTGACACGGCTGGAGTGCGGCGGCCCGGTTGTCGGTCTCTTAAAGAGTACTCAATATGAACAGGGTATTGTGCCCCTTGCACGTGGCGACCGCATTGTTGCATTCACAGACGGCGTAACTGAAGCCGTCAACCCGGGCGGCGAGGAGTGGGGAGAAGAGCGCCTCGAAAGGCTAGTTCTAAGGCAGCTAGGCGAGACCGCATCGGACACCGTAGATATTGTTGTTCGTGATCTCGCCGCATTTAGGTCAGGAACTGCACAGCGCGATGATATTACAATCCTCGTCTTACAACGGCGCTAGTTTAACGGTGGGCGTGGCCCATATTGATTTGGGCGCGGAATATTGTCGCGGCTCTGGCGATCGCTGGAGTTGAATGACTCAAAAAACCAAGAGGGTTCGCACTTCACGCATAGGCGCCGGATTGGAAGATTCCAATCAGATCACCCACTTCAGCCAAAGGCAGTTGCACCGAACAACCAAGAGTGTCCAAGGGGGTACAGAGTGGACCGACGATGTCAACTACCTCTGTTTCGGGAGCATTGAGTTTGTTTGGGATTGCGATGGGAAAATTGCGTTTGATAAGCTCCAGATTTCCCGAGGCTGCCAAATGGTGATTCATGCCTCCGTCCAAAATCAAATACTTCTTTCCACGCGAATTCTTGATGTCGCTAATGCGCGCAACATACACTCCGGCCTCGCCCACGATTATGGGAGCCACCATTGACCTGACCACGCAAGGCGGCCCGATTGTCGTTAATCAACACAATACCTGGCAAAACGCCGGTGGCACCACGACCTTCCCATCCCCAGTCCCGGAACCCGGGACACTGACTCTGCTGGGAAGCGGACTGGTCGGCTTGGGATTGCTGGCCCGGCGCCGAGGATCAAAACGGATGGCTTCTACGCAAAGCAGGTAGGCCGCGTGACGCGTTGCTTTCCCCGGGGGGGTCGCCATCAACGAGTACGAGCGGGGAAGTATCCTGGCCTTCCTTAATTGAACACCTGAAGCAGAAGTCTTAGGTTTTGGTAGTCGTGGAAGCCCATTAAGCCCAGAGCGTCCAGGTCAACGACTGCGTCGCCGGACTTGTTCAACTCCCGAAACAGGAGACGCCAGACCGCAAAATACCGCGATTCGGCCCACTACGCTTCCGCCCATTGTTTTTTGATGTAGGCGAGCGCTCTCGCTAAGGCCGCCTCGGGATTATCGGTGGCTTTGCATTCCATGTTGAGCCATCCGGAAAAGCCCCAGTCTTTGAGCGCGCGGAATCCGGGACGGTAATCGAAAGGCAGCGAACCGGGTTCGGTGCGGGCCTTTCCATCCGCCAGGTGAACATACACTGTGTATTTGCCGTACTTTCTCAAAGTCGCGGCAATGTCTTGTTCTTCCAACTGCATGTGGTAGAAGTCG
This sequence comes from uncultured Acidobacteriaceae bacterium, assembly GCA_963697035.1. Classification (GTDB taxonomy): domain Bacteria; phylum Acidobacteriota; class Terriglobia; order Terriglobales; family Acidobacteriaceae; genus PALSA-270. The sequence continues at coordinate 195,891 of CAVOMN010000009.1, forward strand.
CTCAACAGCCTGAAACCGGGAGCATCCACGGCCTCGATGAACTCTGCGGCCTGGCTCTGCAGATACATGAAGTGGGTTTCTTTCTGGTTGCAGGGCTCCAGCATCAAATTCACGCCCGCACGCTGGACGTCAGGGATCAACTCCTTCAGTTCAGCTACTAACAAGCGTTCTTCGACCTGCCGCGCGGTCATGATGGGAGAAAGATCCTGAAACTTATTCGGGCCGAAGACCGGCACTTCAATAATGTCGGAGGCCGCGAGAGCGTGAGCCATCGCCAGGCGCTTGCGGTCTAACTCCACCGCCTGAGCGCGAACCTGCGGATCGGTGTCGAGGAGTTTGGCCGATCCCACGATAGCGCTGATGGCGACGCCAACGCCGGCGAGCTGTTCCTGAATGGCTTCCACCGATTGGTCAAGCCACTCGCCGCCTAGTTCGATGCCGTCATAGCCAAGCCGCTTGACCATCTGGGCGCGCTCGCGCAGGCTCAATTCCCTGGGAAAAGGGCTGCGCACCCCAAAGCGCACATTGCTCTCCGCGGGCTTGGCATGGAGGGTGCTCGCGGCCAGGGTGGCGGCGCAACCCGCCAGAAATTCTCTTCGGCTTACTTCGAGTTTGGGCATGCCGCACCTCTTAACGGTTGTTCCAAGCGCAGGCATCTTCCGCGCATGCGCCGTTTGCGCCGCGATTCTATCGCCATATCATCCCGCAAAACAACAGCTGGGCGGGGTCTCAGACTAAGCCGCGCGCATGCGCTTGGCGATGTTTGCGGCATCGCCCGGCACCGGCGCTTCCGCCTTGATGGGCACCGGGCCCATGGCGTATTCGGTGGGGCCGAGGCGTTCATTGGAATCCATCATCTCGTCCCACTTCACTTCTTTGCCCGTGTAGGCCGCGGTCCTGTCCCATGATGCCGGTCAGCGTGGAGTGCGCCACGTGCTCGGCTTCGTTAATGGGCTGGTTGGTGCGGATGGCGGTGACGAAATCCACGTGCTCCTGATCGTAGGGATTGAATTTGGTCTTGCCGGGATCCTGTCCCGGCTCCTGATACTTCCACACCACCTTGTTCGTAAGGTCATAGATGGTGTTCTTGCAATTCGTGTAGCCCTCGGTGCCCACGACGTACTCGGAGACGTCGTTGGCGCAGCCGTCAATCTGGCGGCACATGCTCTCCATGATTCCGCCGTTGGGATAGGTGAACTGCACGTTGAAGAAGTCGTACTGGTCGCCCGTCACCCGCTGGACGCGCCCGCCGGAACCCGATGGCTTTGGCGGGATTCATTCCCGTGAACCAGAGGACGGTGTCGAGATTATGGACGTGCTGCTCGACGAATGTGGTCGCCGGAAAGCCAGCGCCAGTTCACCCAATCGCGAATCATGGCTTCCATGTCCGACCATTCTTTCTTCTTCGGCGCATACCACAACTGGCCGACGTTCCAGCGGGCGCAGGCGCCGACGATCTGGCCGATGGCGCCGTGGGAGACGCGATTGTAGGTTTCCTGATAGGCGCGGTCGTGCCGCCGCTGGGTTCCCGCCACCACGCACAGATTGTAGGCCGCGGCTTTCTGGCCGGTGGCCAGAATGGAGCGCACGCCGGGAGCATCGACCGCGCACGGGCTTCTCGATGAAGCAATGTTTCTTGGCGTCCACCGCGGCATCGAAATGCAGCGGCCGGAAATGCGGCGGCGTGGCGCAGCATCACCAGGTCCACGTCGGTCTCCAGCACTTTCTTGTAAGCGTCAAAGCCGATAAAACAATGGTCGTCGGCAATCTGCTGCTGCCCCTTCTTGGCAAGGTCGGCGCGGCATTTGTCCAGATGGTCCTGGAAGACGTCGCCCAGCGCCACGATCTTGAGGTTGGGCCCCGCCTTGAGAAAGTTCAGGGCCGCGCCCGTGCCGCGCTCGCCGCAGCCAATCAGTCCCGCCTTCAGCACCGGGCCGTCCGGGCGCCGCGTCCACGAACGTCACGGGCGGGTAAGACTTCTTGCAACTGGCCAGCACCGCTCCGGCGCCCGCCGCCGCGACAGCGCCAATAAATGTTCTGCGATTGAAATCCCCTTTTTCGTTTTCCGTCTTTTCATCAGTCATGTTGCGAAGCTCCTTTTGAAACGCGGAATGAATTTCAGGTCATGAACCCATGGATCACTCGCCGGTCAGGTGACGTTCTGCGCCGCTTTCTGCTACCGGCGCTGGCCTCCGTGCCGTCTGACTCGCCGGCATCGTATTCGCGAACCACGCGGAAACCCACATCGGTGCACGTCCGAATACCACCAGATGCTTTTGGGCGACTGCGGGTCGGTGAGCAGCCAATCGTCCTCGCGCGTGTGGTCGCGCGCCGCGCAGCGCAGGTCGGCAGCGTCCGAGCGATACGAGCCTCCGCGCACCACGTGCTCCTTGCCGGAATCGGGACCGCGAGGATCAACGGCGACCGAGTCCGCCAGGTGCGCGTAAGCTCCGGGGTCGTACCAATCCAGGCAGAATTCCCGCACGTTGCCCAGCATGTCCACCAGCCCCCAGGGATTGGGTTTGGTGATGCCCGTGGGGTGAGTTTCATCCGCGCTGTCACCCTGATACCAGGCGTAATCGATGAGCGGCGCGGTCTTCACTCCCAACAAGTGGTTCAGCCAACGCTGGGTGGTGAAGGAAGAAGGGTTGCCGGCGAAAGAAATACGGCGAAGTGGTTCCGGCGCGGGCGGCGTATTCCCACTCCGCCTCGGTGGGAAGCCGGTATTTCTTGCCGGTAATTTGCGAGAGCCACTCGCAATACTTCGTGGCGGCGTAATAGGTCATGGTGATGGCCGGCCGCGAACCTCTGCCCCAGCCCTGGTCGGGCGATCCGTAGGGCGGAGTGGGTCCGCTCACGGCGTCGGCTTTGCCCGATGTCAGGAGCGTCCCGGTTGCGCCCGGTGTTCCCGCGCTGGAGCAGGTAAACCTCGTACTCCCGCCACGTCACTTCCGTCCTTTCCATCCAGAACGGGCTGATCTTCACCTGGTGGACCGGGCCTTCGTCGGCGCGCCGGTAGGGTTCCGACTCGGGGCTGCCCATCTGGAACGTGCCGCCGGGAACGGCCACCATGCGGATTTTCACCGCCGAGCCGGGAATCGCTTCGGTGTAGTTCTTGAAGCCCTGCGGGATTTGCGGGGAACGCCTTGTCGAGTTCCTGCTCCTGCGCCGCGGCTTCATCCACCACTTCCTCGGCTTCCTTGCCGCGGATAATGCCCCGTGTGCAGATGGCAGTTGATGCAGCGCATCTTGTCCTTCGAGCGCTGGTAGTGCAGGTGGCCATCCACGCCCTTCTTGGAGAGCCCGGCGCTGAACAGGTTGGCGTGGCAGCGGATGCAGGCGCTGTCGTAGGTGAACGTGCGCGCCTGGTTCAGAGTCTGCTTGGATTGCCAGTTGATCTTGGTGAGATCCTTGAACAACTTGCCGTAAATATCCTGGCCGCCCAGGCGCGCTTTTTCCGTGTAGTAGTCCAGCGCCGCCGCCGGGAAGGTGGCAATCGATGCAATGGGTCACCACGCCGCTCTTGGTGGTGTAATGCGGCGAGCGAATCCAGGTTTGCGTGGCGTCAGGGTGGGCATGGCAGGCCTGGTCGCAGAATTTGTCAGAGGATGTGGCGTCCACCCCCGCCTTGCCCGACAAGCATGACGGCGATGCCGATGCACATCCCAATTCCGATCAAGAAGCAGAGTTTTGTGCCTTGCGACCGACATTTTTCAGACCATCAGCATGAGTGGACAGCGCGTCTGTGCTTATTTGCTCCCTTTCTCGTAATATTCCGCATGTAGCGGGAAACCCGCGTGAGGTGTAGCGTGCTTCCAATCTCCGTCCTGCCCGGCGAACCCATAAAGCCGACACGCCCGGAAGGGATTCAGCAACCCGAATTCCATCCGCCACGGGCATTAAGGAAAACGCCGTGGCCAGCGCCGTCCGCAGTGGTCGAATCCCTGGCGATGACGGTGGTGCTGCTTTCTCCCTCCAGCGCCCAGCCCGTCGCAGGATTGATGACATGCGAATAGCGATGGCCATTCACTTCCAAAAACTGGTGCTCATCGCCGGAGGTGGAAACCGCGCGCCGCGCGCAGCAGCAACGTGCAGGGCGGGCTCCCGGCATCTGCGTCGGCGGTGTCGATGCCAACCTTCCAGCCGGAGTTTCCCGGCGGAGGCTCGCCCACCACCACCTCTCCGCCCGCCACCACCATGGCGTGCTTGATTCCCTGCGCTTGCAAGACCGCCAGCATCTGGTCCGCGGCATAACCTTTGCCGATGGCGCCCAGATCCAGCATCATGCCGGCGCGCTTCAGGAACACGGTGTGACTGCGCCGCGTCCAATTCGATATTGCGGTAATCCACCAGCGCTTTGGCCCTTGGCGATCTCCGCGGAGTCCGGCAAGCGTCCGGTCTTGCGCGCGCTCGCGCCATAAGCTCCACCAGCGGCCCGATGCTGACATCAAACACGCCGCGCGAAAGCTCGGAAATCCACAGGGATTTCGCCAGCACATCGTAAAGGTCGCTGCTCACCGGGAACGGCGCGGTGGCGCCCTCGCGCGACAGGCGCATGAGTTCGCTGTCGGCGCGGTAATCGCTCATGATCTGTTCGAGTTCCTCGGCGCGAGCGAAGGCCGCCTCCGCCGCTTTTGACGCCTGGGCGCTGTCCGCCGCATACATCTCGATGCGAAACATCGTCCCCATGCGCGGCAGGGAATACTCAAATCGTTGCAAGAGCGGATTTGCCGGCAGACTATGCGTGTGAATAGGGAAACCGAAAACCACGGCCAGACAGATCAATACGGCCCCGAGATCGAGGAAGACGATAGGGCGCTGAGGCGAGAAGAAGAAAAACCTGCGGCTAAAAAGATCACAAACGCGAATGCTCCTGATGAACGTTTGCAAGACGATCCTTCTACCACGTAACCCGCCAGAATGTCATTGGAAAGCCCTACCAGTCGATCTGTCTGTGACTTTCATCACCAAAGGGGTTCCTCAACGGGATCCGGTGCGATTCCGGGAGGAGTGGCCGTGATGGTGAATGCAAGTGCCCAGACTGCTCAGGTGAGTGACAGGCGATACAGGAGAGGTTTGGTAGCGCTACCGGGAATCGAACCCGGGTTTGAAGATTGAGAATCTTCCGTCCTAACCCCTAGACGATAGCGCCCCGCAGAGAGTGATTATAACAAGCGGTCGTGCCGAGAGGCGAGAGAAGGCCGGCTACGGCTAGTGTCCTCATTTAAAGCCTATAGGTTTCTTGGCGGACTCTGCGTAGAACTCAGCGCACTCTGCGGTTATAAGCTCCTGACTTGGCTGCATCAAAACGCTCTTAACCGCGAAGGCCGCGGAGAAGCACGGCGGAGAACGCCGAGATGTCGAAATCAGGCCGCTACCGTTACGAAGCTGATTTTGTAAGCTGCCAAAGACCGATCAAGCCCAGCGCCGCAAGATTGGGAAACAGCAATGGCGCCATCGGTGGAGCGCCGTAGATCAAGTTGTTGAACAGATGAACGGAAGGTCCTGCGAGGTTTCTTTCCGCGTGCAACATGAAACCCCACAAGCCGACAGCGCTCTCCAGCACAAGGACGGCGCCGCAAAGTACTAGGAAGCCGCGTGACAGGCGGGAAAGAAGGGAGCTCGTGAGGAATCCAATGGCCAGCGCGCTGGCCACGACCGGAACCCACTCCAGCGCGATTAAAAAAACCATTCTCCGCGTGATCGCTGAGGCTGAAGACAAGATTTCCAACAAACCTCCCAAAGTCAAAAACAGGACCCATTGCGCCCATTCGACGGTGTTCGAATCCACCATGCGATTGACCAGAAGCAGGAATCCCAACCCGGCGTAGGCCAGAGGCGCGGCAAAGGGCGCGGAATAGGTCAGGCTGCGAATCGTGCGTTCGTAAAAGAAAGAACTATCCAGATGAAAAATGACGCCGGTCAGGCCGATCAGAATGGCCAGCCATCCCACCAGATAGCCGAGATCTTTCCACACGGCGATCCAGCGGCGGCGAAGCAGCAGCGCGATCAGCAAAACGACCGGCGCCGCGGCGGAGAAATAAAGAGGGATGTATTCGGCCGCTTGCCGGAACTCATTGACCGAATGGGCGAGATAGATATCGAGTGTTAGAAATCCCAGGTTCGCGATGGTAAAACTTTCTACCAGGAACCAGAGAGCTTGCGCCCACCAAGCACTATTTCTGGCGGACACGATCTCTCCTCAGTTCCTCGGCGGCGGCCTGCAGCTCCACCATCTTTTTCACCATGGGATAGTTGCCGTGCCACTGCACAAAATCGGCGCCGCCCATGAAAGCGCCATGCTTCGCGGTGCGGCCGTCGTAGTGCCAGAAATCGAAATAGAGGAAGTCAATCGGCTGGGAGAATGGCGGCCCGTTGAGCAGCCCGTCTTTATGCAGGCCGTCCACGATGGCTTTGGCATCTGCGACCCGCTGATTGGTATTCTGCACGACTTTCTCGGCCTGCTCGTAAACGCGATTCACCACGTCGGCCGTGTGGCACTGCGCGCACACCTGCTTCATCTTGGCCTGCCCTTGCGCGTAATTCGGGCGCTTGTCGGTGATCGCGTTGGCCAGATAGTAAGAAAGCCGTTCGGAGGGGTCGTGAGTCACTCCGAGCCCGTTGATGCCGCTCATGTGGCAGGTCGCGCAGGTGGGGACAAACATGTCGCGGGTGGTGAGTTTGTCCGGTTCGGCATCCAGGTTAAGAAGCTTCTCCTGCGCGGCAAACATCACGCCATGTTTGGACTCCTCGTAGATTTCCATCTGGGAGTGGTCCGGGCCGAGGTGGCACTGCCCGCAGGTGCTGGGCAGCCGGGCGATGCGCCACAGAACTGGTATGGCGGGTATGACAATTGGTGCAGGTGCCAATCGTGCCGTCCGGGTTGGGTTTGCCGATGCTGTGGCATTGCTCGCATCCGCTGGCCATCGCCGAACTGCCTTCCGCCATTACGAAGGGATGCGGAGGGCGGCGGGTTCCGCCGGGCTGATAGGTTTCGGAAAAATTGACTTGTTCGGGCGTGAGTCCTTTCTCGCCATAGATCGCTGCCCAGGCCGGAGCGGCGTGGCGGCTGCGGGTGAATTGCTGATAAATCTGCTCGTGGCAACTGCGGCAATTGGCTGCCGTCAGGTGGCCTTTGGCGATGACGAAGCCGTGGTGGTCTTCTTTTTCCTGAGAGGGCGCGGCTTGATGGCAATCGAGACAGCTCACGCTTTTCTGCGCGTGCCGGCTCATCTCGTATTCGTGGACGATGGAGTATTGCGTGCGGGAATGGCATTCGGCGCACTTGCCGGTGGCGCGGACAAAGGTTCCTGCCGGTTGCTCGGTCTCGGCCTTGGGCCGCGCCCGGTTGATGAGAAACGCAGCGAGCACCAGAGCAAAAGCAATGACTACTGCGATGAACACCGGACGAAATGACATCTTGCGTCTCCGCTAAATAGGTCGCGAACCGATATGAAATCCAGGGGCGGAATAAGTTTAATGCAAGACGCAGTAATGCGAACTCGAAATGTGTCGGCAAAGGCGCTAAGCCATTCAAAATGGCACAGGACGATCCGCAAACTGGATGCAGCGCGGACCGGCCCGCCCTGAGCGGCGGTCGAAGGGAGTGTCCGCGCCCTGCTAGCCAGATCAACGGCCTTTCTTGGAAAGAATAAATTCCAGGCCAAAGACCACACTGCGGCCCGGCATGGCCACGCCGGGAATTTCCTGATACTGCGTGTCGGTTAAATTGGCCAGGTCGAGATGCGCGCCGACATAGCGGAACTCGCGGGCGACAGCAACATCCCAAAGTGCGTAAGGATTGCTGTCGAAGCGGTTGATTACTCCGATGCGGGTGCGGGCGATGAAGCTTCCCGGTAGCATGCCTTGCCAGGTAACGGAGCCGTCATCCACCGGATAATTCGAAATGTATTCGGACTGCAGCCCATCCAGCGATTGCAGGCTGCCATGCAATCCGGTGTAGGCGAACTGCAGGCGCTGGCGGCGCTGGCAGGCGCATGGTGAGTGAAGTTTCCACGCCGGTGAAATTCAGCACGTCAATATTTTCGGCGTGCCACATGTCGGCGGGCGAGGCGCGAACGTAGTCAATGCCATTCTTCTCGCGGCGCTCAAAAATCGTGACTTCCGCCTGGTAGCGTCCTCCACGGTCCCAAACCAATCCGCCTTCGTAGTCCCAGGCGGTTTCGGGCTGCAGGTTCGGATTGCCCATCGTCGCCGGATCGGAGTAGTAAAGATCCGTATAGGTCGGCAGGCGGAAGGCGTGGCTGGCGCTGCCTTTCAGCTTGAATCCGGCTTTCAGCCAGTAGCCGGCGGCCACGCTGGGACTGAATTCTCCGCGGGTGGAATTGAAAATCTCTTCGCGCGCTCCGGCGGAAAATGAAAACCGCTTCCAGGCGCGCACGTCGTAGTCCGCATAAACCGCTCCCCGGCTGCGTTCATGCTGGCCCAGGTTGTTGCTGTCAATGGATTCATGAAAGCCTTCGCCGCCGTAGAATAAAGTCGAGTTCTGTCCCAGCGGCTGTTTGCGCCGCAGAGCGGTCTGCCAGCTTTCATCGCTATGGTTGTTTTCGTAGTACGAAGGATTGTCGCGGAACAGAATGAATTCGTCGGTGTGGCGGCGGTAGGCCAGGAATCGAATCGGTCTTGCTCGCCCAAATCCTGATTGATCCCGCAAACCAGGATTTGGTGCGCTCCCAGGAATCGAAGTTGCCATAGAACTGATTGGCGCCGAAAGGGTCATCGCCGTAGCCGAGCATGACTTGCGTGCGCCCCAGCGCCGTTTGAGCGCCGCTATTGGAAAAGATGGTCAGCTTTGCGATAGTCGCGGTCGGGCATGAAGCCGCTGGAAAAATCTCGGGCCACGCTGAGCTCTTCATCCCAGCGACCGGCTAGCCAGGCTGCATCGGCGCTCTGCTGATTGATGCCAAAATTACCCGACGCCCGCTCCCAGCGCGAAACTCGGAGTACTTCGGCGGCCCGGTAATAATGTTGACCGATCCCGCCATGGCATCCGAGCCATAAAGCGTGGAACCCGCCCCCCGCAAAATTTCGATGCGATCAATTGCGTCGGTAGGGACAGGCAGGTCCATATTGTGATGGCCGCTCTGCGCGTCATTCATGCGCAAGCCGTCAAGCAGCACCAGAGTCTGTCCAAAGGTTGAGCCGCGGATGGTGAGATCGGTCTGCACGCCATCGGGAGCGCGCTCTTGCAGGTCCACGGACGGGTCAAGTTGCAGATAGTCGACCCAGTGGTTGTAGAGCAACGGAGCTTCGCGGGTGTCAATCACGGTAACGGACCGGTCAATCGAATCAACGGGAAGAGGCTCAAACGTGCCGGTGACGACAACGGATTCCTTGCGCGGTTCAATCTCTGCTTCTGGCAATCAGCGGTGGGAGTTGGCTGTCATTCGGCGGGCAATCGGGTTTCGGTGCCGCGACCTGGGCGTGCCCGAGGCAGACAAAATCTGAGGAAACATACTGCGAGAAACCAGGAACACACATAGCACGCAATCGCTCTCAATACGCCTCCGCCAATGGACACTCGATGGACACGAGCAGTTCTAAACGGCACGAGGTGGCTGAATTCGTACCAGTAAGGTTCGAGCAAGATTTTTTTGCTTGCCCCTGCGGTATCCACAGGGTGTTCCAGTTTATTATTATTTCCAAGTTCAACAAAATCTAGGTGAGCCGCATCTATCGAGCGGCATGATCAATGTGGCTCATTCACACATTCGATTCGTTGCTAAACCTCAGTATCTGTAAGGAGTATCGAAGTATGCCCAGAGCAAAAACCCCCCGTAGTGAAAATACCAGCAAAAATGTGGTTAGCCTCTCTTCGGCGCGCGTAGGAGCTGGCAGGAAGAGCAGCTTTAGCCCAACCGCTTAGAGGAGGAGATTCGCCGCCGCGCGTACGAATTGTACGAGCAGCGGGGCTGCACCCCAGGCCGTGAGCACGAAGACTGGTTGCGGGCCGAACAGGAAGTTGTTGCCCGTCATCAGGAGCGGCTGGAAGCTTAGTTCGGAAACGGGGAAGGCCAAAGCTGGCTGACCTGGCGCGGGTTGAGTTAGAGCCAGGTGCAAAAGGATTTTGCGCGTTCAAGTCGCCAGCTGGCAGGCTGGTTTGAAAATCCGGTTCTGTATACCTTGTTCCTAACCGTTAGGGCATTTCAGGTTGCCTCGGCGGGTGGTTTCTGAAAAAATGACCGCTGAGCCTCTCCATGTCTCAAATTGGCAGTTTTGCGCTACTCCTCGCGTTGGCGCTGAGTGTTTACTCGTTTCTTGCGGGTATCGTCGCTTTGGTGCAAAAGGGTCCTGGTTCGGAACGGCTGGGCGAAACCGCCCGTCGCGCCGGTATTGCGACCTTTGCGATGGTCTTGCTGGCGGCGGTGGTTTTGGTCACTGCGGCATTCCGCGACGACTTCTCCATCGCTTACATTTACCACCACAGCAACCGCGACCTTCCCGCTCCTTATAAATTTGCCACGCTCTGGTCCGGGCAGGAAGGTTCGCTGCTGTTCTGGTCTTTGCTGCTGGCGGCCTACGGCTTTGTTCTTCGCCTGCGTTACAAAATGGACAGCCGCTTGTTTGCCTACGCTTCGGTAGTGGTAGCGGCGGTGCAGGTTTTCTTCCTGCTGGTGCTGAATTTCGCCGCCCATCCTTTTGCGCTGATGCAAGGAACGCTGCCCGCCGATGGCGCCGGCCTCAATCCGCTTCTGCAATATCCCGAAATGGTGATTCATCCCCCCATGCTTTATCTGGGGTATGTGGGCTTCACCATTCCGTTCGCCTTCGCGCTGGGTGCGCTGGCGATGCGGTATCCCGGCGAGAAGTGGATTCACATTACCCGCCGCTGGACCATGGTCACCTGGGGATTTCTGACCTGCGGCGTCTTTCTCGGCATGCACTGGGCCTATTCGGTGCTGGGCTGGGGCGGCTACTGGGGATGGGACCCCGTGGAGAATGCCTCGCTCATGCCTTGGCTGACCGGCACGGCATTTCTGCATTCGGTGATGATGCAGGAGAAGCGCGGCATGCTGAAAACTTGGAACATGTGGCTGATTTTCGCCACCTTCATGCTTTCGATTTTCGGCACCGACCTGACCCGCAGCGGGTTGGTGAACTCGGTGCACGCCTTTGCGCAGTCTTCCATTGGCGCCTGGTTCACCACGTTCCTGGCGATCATATTTATAGTGTGCCTCTTCTTCTATATAAAGAATGCGTCGCATCTGCGCAGCGAGCACAAACTGGAATCGCTGGTCTCGCGCGAGTCGAGTTTCCTGTTCAATAATCTGCTGCTGCTGCTGGCTTGTTTCACCGTCCTGTGGGGCACTTTGTTCCCCAAGCTTTCGGAATGGATTCAGGGTCACACGGTTACCGTTGGGCCTCCGTTCTTCAATCAGGTCGCGATTCCGGTGGCCTTGTTGCTGCTATTGCTGACCGCGCTCGGGCCGCTGCTGGCCTGGCGCCGGACTTCGATTGAAAGCATCAAGCGCAACTTCCTTTGGCCCAGCCTGGGCGCGCTGGCGGTCGGAGCTTTCCTGATGCTCACGCCGGAGAGCTGGGGCTCGGTCTTCGGCCTGAAACCGTGGCAGGACATCGCCTACTTCTACTCGCTGATGGCAATCATGTTGTCGGCGCTGGTGGGCTTTACGGTGATCTCGGAGTTCGTGCGCGGCGGGCGGGTAATCGCCCGGCATACCGGGCAGAATCTGCTGGCTTCCATGGTGCAGCTCGGGCACCGCAACACGCGGCGCTACGGCGGATACATCGTCCACTTCGGCGTCATCATCGTCGTGATCGGTTTTGCTGGCTACGCCTTCAATCAGGAAAAAGAGCACGAGATGGGCTTCGGCGACAAGATGACGGTCGGCACCTACACGCTGGTGTGCCGCTCCTACACGCAGGACGACAATCCGAACTATCGGCAGCGAATGGGCGGTCATAGACGTGTTCAAAGGCGGCAAGCAGATCGCCACCATGTATCCGGAGCGGCGGTTCTATCAAGCCAGCCAGCAAACCCAGACCATGGTCGCGAACCGCTCCACACTGAAAGAAGATCTCTACATTGTGTACGAAGGCCTCAATCAGGATACCGGCCGCCCCATCATCAAAGCGCGCGTCAACCCGCTGGTGATGTGGATATGGATTGGGGTCTGGATCATGATCGTGGGCACCGTCGTTGGCCATGGTTCCGAATGCTGTCCCGGTGCGCGTGGCCGCACACGGCGCGCGTGCAGGCCGCTCCCGTGGGAGCGGGAGACTGATGCGTCCCGCAAATCTTTCCCTCAAACGCGGCGTTCAACTGGCTTTTCTCATTCCTGCTAGTGATGGCGTTGTTGGGTGCGGATGAGGATGCCGCGCTTCCAGAGCCTCGGCCACAAGCTGATGTGCGCCTGCAGCTGCAACCAGGTTTTGCTCGAATGCAATCACGTTGGCTGCCCTCTTTCCGACCGGGCATGCGCAATGAGCTCTCCGCCGGCGTCGCGCGCGGCGATAGCGACGATCTGGTGCTGCAGGCCTTCGTGCAGAAATATGGTCCGACCGTGCTGCTGGCGCCTCCAACCACCGGCTTTAACCGGACGGCCTGGGTGATGCCGTATCTTGTGCTGGTCCTGGGCGTCGCCACCGTGGTGCTGATCGTCCGCTCATGGAAGAATCGTCCGCTGCTGTTGCCGGACAGACGCGGTCGCTCCGGCGAAGGGTGCGGAACTCGACCGCTTCCGCGAACAGGCCCGAAAGGATACCGAAGTATGACGGCTGCGTTTCTGGCTTGCGTGCTGGTGCTTCTGCGCCACGCTGATTTACGTTTTTTATCTTCCCGGGGAGCTTCATCTGGGACCGGAGAAGACCCGGCTGGCTTATTTGCGCGAGCGCAAAGAGGCAGTTTACGAGAATCTGCGCGACCTCAATTTCGAATTCAAGGCGGGAAAATTTCCCGACAGTGACTACCAGACGATGAAAAGCTCATTGGAAGAAGAAGCCGCCGCGGTTCTGGCCGAAATGGCGCACTTGGAAGATGCCGCACACTCGGCTCCGGTGAAGGGGCGTGGCCCAGAAGGAGCCCGCGGTTGAAGACATCCCTTAAATTTCTGATTTTCCCTGCTGTCCTCGCGCTGAGCGCGCTCGCCTTCGGAGAAACCCTGGCCGGCACGGTCACAAACGGCACCACCGGCAAACCCGCCGCGGGCGATGACGTGGTGCTCATCAAGCTGGCGCAAGGTATGGAGGAAGCCGGCCGCACGAAAACCGACGCCCAGGGCAAGTTCAGTTTCAATCTTCGGACATCCGGCGGTCCGCATCTGGTGCGGGTGATTCATCAGGGCGTGACTTACCACCACATGGCGCCGCCGGGAACCACTTCTGTCGAACGTCCAGGTTTTCGACGTGGCCAAGAAAGTGGAAGGCTTGAGCGTGGTTGCCGATCTGATGTATGTACAAACCGGCCAGGGCCAGCTCGGCATCAGCCGGCTTATTCGAGGTGGATAACAACTCGCAACCGCCCCGCACCCAGATGAACGATCAGAACCTCGAGTTTTATCTGCCGGAAGGCGCGGAAATTGACCAATCGCAGGCCCAGACCGCCGGCGGCCAGTGGGTGGAGTCGGCCGCGGTTCCGCAGAAAGAAAAAGGGCGCTATGCCTTCGTTTTTCCCCTGCGTCCCGGCGCGACGCAGTTTCAAGTCAGCTACCACCTTCCCTATAGCGGCAGCGCCAAGATTGATCCCAAGCCGCTCTATCCGATGGAGCATTTCGTCATCGTGCTGCCGCAGTCCATTCAGTTTCTTCGGTCCAAGCCGGACTCTTCAAGACCGAGAAGCCTCCCGAGCCAGGACGCCGTCGCGCAAGTCGCCGTAAATGTTCATCCCGGGCAATCGCTGGCTTTTTCGATTTCTGGCGATGGCGTGTTGCAGAGCCAGAATTCCTCAGGTGGTGGAGCAATGGAAGCGAGGCTCAGCAGTCCGCGCCTCAGGCTGCCGACAGCCGACCCGGCGGCGGGCTGGGACCGCCGATCGAAGCTCCCGATCCGCTGGAAAAATATCGCTGGCCTATCTTGGGCGGGTTCGCTCTGGTGCTGGCTGCAGGCGCGATTTACATGGCAAAGCGCCCGCAGGCCGCGCGCATTCCGGATTTTGCTCCCGCCGAAGCAGGAAGTGCCAGCAGGCCGCGCCAACTGCCAAAGCCGCAACCGCTCCGCGTCCCGGCTTGTTGCTCGAAGCCTTGAAAGAAGAGCTATTCGAACTGGAAATGGAGCACAAGCAAGGCAAGATCACGCAACAGGAGTACGAGAAAGCCAAAGCGGCGCTGGATCAGACCCTGGAACGGGCGCTGAAGCGCGCGAAGAGCGAGTGTGGGGCGGACACTCTTGTCCGCCGCTTTTGACTTTGATTTTTTGCATTGCGCTACTGAATGCCCGGTCAAACCATAGAATCAACACCAAGACCGGCGGACAGGAGTCCGCTCCACCGCACCCACACCCCCTGAATCCGCCCCGCCGGCGTAACATCTATATATAGCGGCTGGAAACCCTATGGGAAACACCTTCAAAACCGCTTTCTTGCTGACGCTGCTGACCTTGCTGTTGATGTTCGTCGGCCGCGTTTTCGGCGGACAGAACGGCATGCTGATCGCCCTGATCTTTGCGGCGGTAATGAATTTCGTCTCCTATTTTTACTCCGACAAGATCGCGCTGGCCATGTATCGCGCCCGCCGGTACGCCGCGAAGAATTGCCGCGCGCCTATCAGGCGGTCGAGCGGCTTACGCAGAAGATCGGCATCCCCATGCCGAAGATGTATGTGATTCCCACGGATTCGCCGAATGCTTTTGCCACCGGACGCAACCCGCAGCACGCTTCCGTCGCCGTAACCCAGGGCATTCTCAATTTGCTCAACGACGAGGAACTGGAAGGCGTGCTGGCCCACGAATTCGGGCACGTGAGTAATCGCGACATCCTGATCAGTTCGGTGGCGGCGACGATTGCGGGCGCAATCACTTATCTGGCAGCAGGTCGCCAATGGGCAATGATTTTTGGCGGCATGGAGCGGACAGACCGTGATCGCGGAGGCGGGATCTGGCCGCGCTGCTGATGCTGATTCTCGCGCCGTTTGCGGCCATGCTGATTCAGCTTGCGGTGTCGCGCTCCCGCGAATACCAGGCGGATGAAACCGGCGCGCACTTCACCGGCAATCCTTACGCTCTGGCCAGCGCCTTGCCAAACTCGACGCCTACTCGCGCCGCGTGCCCATGGCAGGCCACGCCTTCGACGGCGCATTTGTTCATCATCCAGCCGTTGCTGGGCATGAACTTCGGCAACCTGTTCTCCACCCATCCGCCAATCGCCAAGCGGATCGAGCGGCTTACCGGAAGGCCGGCGGAGTTCACGCAGTAGCGTGTTCAGCCGTCAGCTCTCGGCTGTCAGGCCTTAGGCTGAGTGCTGCCGGCTGAAAGCCAATTGCTAATGTGACTGTTCCGTAACCTCCGTAACTGCTCTCGTGCCACGTATCCCCATAGTAAAATTCTCCTCAATGTCCCCGGAAGCCGCGACCGCCGCCTCCACTCGCGCGGCCCAACTGGAAAAAGCTCTGCGCAAGGTCATTCGCGGCAAGGATGAAGTCGTCCGCCTGGCCCTGGTTTCCCTGCTGGCGCGCGGACATTTGCTGATCGAAGGCGTTCCCGGCGTCGGCAAAACCACTCTGGCCCAGGCCCTCGCGCGGGCGCTCGATTGCAGCTTTCAGCGGGTGCAGTTCACCAGCGACATGCTGCCGTCGGACGTGCTGGGAATTTCGATTTATTCCGCCATCGAGCAGGAGTTCGAATTCAAGCGTGGGCCGGTTTTCACCAACGTACTGCTGGCCGACGAAATCAACCGCACCACGCCAAAAACGCAATCCGCGCTTGCTGGAAGCCATGAACGAAGGCCAGGTCACGGTGGATGCCCATTCCTATCCGCTGCCGCAGCCGTTTCTGGTGATTGCCACGCAAAATCCCGTCGAGCATCACGGAACGTATCCGTTGCCCGAGTCGCAACTGGACCGCTTTCTGATGCGCGTGCGCATGGGCTATCCCGATGGCGACGCGGAGCGCGAGATTCTGCGCTCGGAAGCAGGCGCGGCGCAACTGGAAAATCTGCGGCCGGTGCTCAGCGGCGCCGACGTGCTGGAAATGCAGCATGCGGTTACCCAGGTGCGCGTGGATGATTCGCTTATCAGCTATGTGCTGGCAATCGTCAGCAAGACACGCGAGACCGAGCAGCTTTTCTCTGGGAGTTTCGCCTCGCGGCTCGCAGATGCTTTATCGCGCGGCCCAAGCGATGGCTTTTCTCGATGGCCGAAACTTCTGCGTGCCGGAAGATTTCAAGCCGCTGGCAGTTCCGGTGTTTGCCCACCGCGTCGTGGTGGATGGAACTTATGCATCTACACTGAAAAAATCGGAGCAAGCCGAGCAGGTGATCCAGGAGATCGTGGACAGCGTGCCGGTGCCGGTGTAAGGGCTAGTTGCCGCGCGGTCCTCACTGTTCAGTTTCAAAGTTCCGGTATTTTTCCAGCGCACCCGCTGGCTTTCATTCCTTCCACGGCATAATGTCTGGCCATGTCTGTCCTTCGATTTCTCATGTTGCTGTGTTTGGTCGTTTGGGTGGGCGGGCTCATATTTTTCCCCGTTGTCGCTGGGACGGCGTTTTCGGTACTGCCGACAGCGCCATTTGGCCGGGCTGGTTGTTCGCCGCTCGCTGGTGATACTGCATTGGATGGGAATCGTATCCGGCGTCCTCTTCCTGGCTGCTTCCATGCTTTATAGCCGGCTGGTGCACGGGCTCCGTGCGCGTATTGGCGGCGCGGCACGTGCTCGTGCTTCTGATGCTGGTCCTGACGGCGATTTCGCAATTCAGCATCATTCCGCGCATGGACTCGTTGCGGGCTTCGGTTGGCGAAGTTGGTTCCGTGCCGGTCGACAATCCGGTTCGCATGCAATTCAACACTTTGCACATCTGGTCGACGCGGATCGAAGGCGGAGTTTTGCTGTTGGGGTTGGCGGCGGTCTACTTCACCTCCAAGCCGCAGCCCTGATCTGCCTGCTATCATCTTCTTGCCCTTATGAAAACTGGCATTATTGGCCTGCCGCAGGTAGGCAAGACCTCGCTCTTCCGCATTCTCACGAAGGCGCCGCTATCCGGCCAGGCGTACGCCAATCCGCGCGAAGCGCATGTTGGCGTAGCCAAAGTACCGGATGATCGCTTGGATCGCCTGGCCGCGCTCTACAACCCCAAGAAGCTGACCCACGCGTCGGTAGAATACGTCGACGTGGGCGCCATCGGTCAGGAAGCCCTCAAGGAGAGTGGCTACATCGGTCATCTGCGCAACGTCGACGCGCTGGCCCATGTAGTCCGCGCCTTTGACGATGCTTCCATCCCCCACGTGGGACCTATCGATCCTCTGCGCGACATCAAGAACGTCGAGTTCGATTTGATGGTGAGCGATCTGGGCCAGATCGAGAAGCGGCTGGAGCGCCTGGAAAAAGACCTCAAGAAAATGCGCTCGCCGGAACTGGAGAAAGAATTCGAACTGCTTACCCGCGCCAAAGCGCAGCTGGAGTCGGAGCGGCCGCTGCGCGAAATGGAGATGACGCCGGAGGACAAAAAGCGTCTGCGCGGCTTCATGTTCCTGAGCGAGAAGCCCATTCTGTACGTGCTCAATGTCAGTGAGAGCACGGAGCTGGGCAAAGAACTGGAAGAGGCGGTCAGCGAAGTACAAGCTGATGGAGGTGGCCTCGCGTCCCAACGCCGGGGCGACTGAGCAATACGCGACGCGAACTGAAACGAAGCAACATAACACGGC
>CAVOMN010000010.1:0-6359 GCA_963697035.1 uncultured Acidobacteriaceae bacterium
ACTGTTAGGGGTCCCCTCGACCTCGCTCGGGGCAGGCTCTTCGATCTCCGATAGCGCATTCGCAAGCGAATGCGCTGTCTCCGCTCAGGATGACAGCGCCAGGTGTCTGCTACGCAGCTGAACTTGAGGACCGGTTCACCAGAAATTCATCGTGTTGTAACCACCCTGTAACAACGCGTAGAACCGAGAACAATTTAATTCAGGAGGAATCAACGCGTGATACGTCGAATTGCGCTGTTGTGTTGGCTCTGGCCTCCCCGCGTTCGGGCAGACTACATTAAACGGGGCGGGCGCAACTTTCCCTTATCCGATGTATTCGAAGTGGTTCAGCGAATACCACAAGACTCATCCCGATATTGAGATCAACTATCAGTCCATCGGCAGCGGCGGAGGAATCCGCCAGGTACTGGCGGCAAACGGTGGACTTCGGCGCCAGCGACGGTCCGATGACCGACGAACAGATGGCCGAAGCCAAAATCAAGGTCCTGCAATTCCCAACAGTACTGGGCGCGGTGGTTCCGGCGTACAATATTCCTGGTGTCACCGGAGAAATGAAGTTCACGCCCGAACTCTAGCGGGCATCTTCCTGGGCAAGATCACCACCTGGAATGACACGGCCATTGCCGCCGACAACCCCGGCGTAAACTGCCCACCCAAAACATCATTGTGGTCCACCGCTCGGACGGCAGCGGCACCACCTATATCTGGACCGATTATCTCTCCAAAGTAAGCCCGGAATGGGCAGAGCGGGCCGGGCAAAGGGACTTCTGTGAAGTGGCCGGTGGGTCTGGCCAAGGGCAACGAGGGCGTGGCCGGTCATGATCCGCCAGATGGAAGGAGCATCGGCTACATCGAATTGATCTACGCGGTGCAGAACAATATTGCCTACGGCACGTCAAGAATGCGGCCGGCGAATTGGTAAAAGCCGACCTGAAAGGCGTGACCGCGGCGGCCGCCTCCGTCAAGAAGATGCCGGCCGACTTCCGCGTCTCCATCACCAACGCCCCCGGCAAAGAAGCCTATCCGATCTCCAGCTTCACCTGGCTGCTGATCCGGTACAGTCCAAGGATTCGGCCAAGGGAAAAATCCTGGTGAATTTCCTGAACTGGATGCTGGACGACGGTGAAAAGATGACCAGAATTCGCCTATGCCCCCTTGCCGATAACGTAGCGGCAAAGGTAAAGCGGAAAACAATTCATGCAAAGTAAAGCACTGATCGGGCGCGAGTGGTTACGACCGAGGCGCCGGCTTCCAATGGCCGTCGCCTCGGTCGTTAAACTTTTCTGTTGAGCAGCGGCCTCCGTCCATGGTTCCGCTGTTTTATACTTGTTGTGGCTGTCGCAGGCGGCGGTGTGGATACCCCTGTCTCGGAACACCCGGATTCAGAGTCGGCCCCGGCATCTGGTTATCCTTCGGAATACGTTACTTCCTCCCTGATTTCTGCTGAATCATGGCACGTCTCCCGCTCGACAATCCGGCGCATTACATCAACCGTGAATCCTCGTGGCTGGCGTTCAACCGCCGCGTGTTCCAGGAGGCACAGGATCGAGCCAATCCACTGCTCGAGCGCCTGAAATTTCTTGCCATCACTGCCAGCAATCTGGATGAGTTCTTCGAAGTGCGGGTCGCCGGGCTGGTGCAAAAGATCGAAGACGGCTATACCGAGGCTGGACCCGACGGCGCGACGCTCCTTGAAGAGCGGGACGTCGTGTCGCGCACCACGCACGATTTCGTCGACGATCAATATACCTGCTGGAACGACGACCTGCGGCCAACGCTTGTCAAAATGGCATTCGTGTCCTCAGCTTGCATGAACTGGATTCCAGAGCCCGCGCCTTCGTGGATGACTACTGTCAGCGCGAACTCGACTTGTTGCTGACTCCGGTCACCGTGGACCCGGCTCACCCTTTTCCCAGAGTCATCAACAAGGCCCTATGCGTGGCGTTTCTGTTACGCCGCCGCCGCCGTTCCTCAATGACCTATACCGGAGTGGTCACTGTGCCCCGCGCTCTGCCCCGCTTGGTTCGCCTTCCTTCGGAAGGCACCGACGATTTCATCTTTCTGGCGGATCTGGTGGTCTACCACGCCTCGCATGTATCGTGGCTACGAATCGTTTCCTCAGCCGCATTTCGCGTCACCCGCAACAGCAATCTTTATCTCGCGGAAGAAGAGTCGCGCAATTTACTGGAGTCGGTCCGCACCGAACTGCACAACCGCCGCAAGGGTGATGCGGTGCGTCTGGAGATTGAAGCCGACGCCGATCCCGAGATCGTAGAGCGGCTGCGCACCAATTTCGACCTGGATCCCTGGCAAGTCTTCCGGTGAATGGGCCGGTTAATCTGTTGCGCATGTTCAATATTTACGAACAGACGCAGCACCCCGAGCTCAAGTTCAAGACTTTTGTTCCGCGCGAGCTGCGGCTCACCGCCAAGTCGCAGGACCTGTTCGAAGAATTACGCCGGCATGACATCCTGCTGCATCATCCGTTCGATTCCTACGACGCGGTTGTCTCGTTCATCGAATGCCGCCGCCGATCCCCGCGTGCTTTCCATCAAACAGACGCTCTACCGCACCAGTGAGCATTCCCTCATCGTCCCTGCCTTGATTTCGGCGGCAGAGAAAAAAGAAGTGACGGCGGTCGTTGAGCTGAAGGCCCGGTTTGACGAGGACTCCAACATCCGCTGGTCGCGTGATCTTGAGGATGCCGGAGTTCAGGTCTTCCATGGGCTGGTGGGGCTGAAGACCCACTGCAAGCTGTCCTTGCTGGTGCGCCGCGATCCGGATGGCGTGATTCGTCGTTACGCCCATCTCGGTACCGGGAACTACAACGCCAATACGGCGCGGATCTACACCGACCTGAGTTTGCTTACTTCCGACCCCGAAATCACCGCCGCCATCCACGAAGTATTCGGGTTTCTGACGGCTTACGCCGAAAATCCGAGCTACGACCCGCTTCTGGTGGCGCCCCTCAATCTCGCGGAGAATTGTTTGACGCTGATTGCCCGCGAAGCCGAACACGCGCGTCATGGCCGCCCGGCGCACATCATCGCCAAGATGAATGCATTGCTCGACAAGAGCATCGTCATGGCCTTGTACGCCGCTTCCCAGGCTGGAGTGGAAATTGATCTGATTGTGCGCGGCATTTGCGCCCTGCGTCCCGGGAGTTCGCGGTGTGAGTGACCGCATCCGGGTGCGCAGTATTGTCGGCCGTTTTCTCGAACACAGCCGTATTTTCTATTTCGCCAACGGTGGCCAGGAAGAAGCTTACCTGGGCAGCGCCGACTGGATGCCGCGCAATCTCTATGAACGGGTCGAGGTCATTTTCCCCGTCAAAGATGACTTGCTACGCGAACGCATTCGCCAGGAAATCCTGCAGGCCTATCTGGCCGACAATTTGAAGGCCCGCTGCTGCAGAAGGATGGAAGCTATGTGCGTTCCTGGCAGATCCAGGGTAAGCGCAAGCCTCCCGCCGGGGACAACGGTTTCAATGCTCAGGATTTCCTGATGAGCCTGGCGGAAGAGGAAGATGCCGCTGCAGGGAATCCCGGCACCGCCCCCCGAAGAAGCCGGAGAGTCGCGGTAGGGAAGGAACGATAAGGGCCCATGGTTATCTATTTCTTGCGTCACGCCAGCGCCGGCGAATCGCTCAGTAATCCGAAGAAGGATGAGCAACGTCCCCTCGACCGCGGAGGAATTGAGCAATGCGGCTACATCGGCCGCGCCCTGGCGGCCATGGATGTGCATGTCGATATGATTATCACCAGCCCGCTCAAGCGCGCGGCGCAGACCGCATCCCTAGTGGGCAACGAGCTGGGCTACGAGGGTAAACTGCAGTTTGGGGACGCGCTCCGTCCCGCCGCCACATTCGCCGATTTCCGCAAATTGCTGGATAAGTACACAAAATACGAGACCATCATGGTCGTCGGCCATAATCCGAGCCTCAGCGAATTTGGCGGACGTTCCATCAGCGAAGCGGGCTGCGAAGCTTCGGTCGAACTGAAGAAAGGTGCGGTCGCCAAGGTGGACATGGACCGCAACTCCGCCGTGTTTGCAGTGGTGCATCACGCCAAAGATTGCGTACTCTCTACGCGGGTGCAGCTGATAATTCGCGCCCGAAAACCTCGCGGAAGTAGCTCTTTTCTTTTTCTACTGCCCACATTTCCAGGTCCACATTGCCGCGCTTTTTTGCGGTCAGTTGGATGGTTAGTCTTCCGTGTGCATACGTACCCGAGCCGCCTGCACTGCTCCACTGCGCCCCAGATTCAGGGCGCGGGCTAGGCGAAGCATCAGGGACGCCTTGCGCACGCAGGCTCGGTCGCCTGGCGGCAACACTTTCATTGGCCCGTCATTCGCCGTGGGACGCGATTTGCCCAGATAGCGGGCGATGGCCGCGATGATGCGCCGCTGCTCCGGCGTGTAACCCAGGATCTCGGAGTGCGAAATAATATATTAGGCGTGGCGATGTCTGCCGTTGCGATTCACATAGTCACCAACCTCGTAGAGCATTGCAGCGGCGGACAACCATTCGCGGTATTCCGGGGGTAGCCGGTGCAACGATTTCAATGCCGCGAATAGATACATGGCGGATTCCCGCACTTGGAGCGCATGGTCGCATGTCCACGTGGTAGTGTGCGACTGCAGCCAGCAGTGAATCCCAGCGCTCCGATTCCAGCTGTTTCCCGAACGGGTACTCCGGTCATATTCCGCCGCCATCTGGGCCAGGAGTCCGTCTCTTAACCCTAAGGGGGAATAGCGAAAGCCCCGCAGCTGGCAACGATCCATCAGTTCTGCGTAGACCACAGCTCCAGCCACAATGATTTCGGCGCGCTTCGGTCCTACCCCGGAAAGTTTCTTACGCCCTTCCATCGGCAAGCGCGCCAGCAACTTCGTCATGCGTTGCACTTGCGCCCGGGAAGCGGATGTGGTCGTGGCGCCTTGGTCCTATAAAGAGCGCGGCAAAGATCAGCCAGCGCCGCAGCGGTGCCGGAAGTGGCCAAGACCGATTTGGGACGGGCTTGCACGATTCGGCTGGCGATTCTTCCGATTTCGCGAGCCGCAAACGCGCGCAGACGGCGCAATTCCGCTTTGCGCGGTGGGTCATGATGAAAAAATTCATTGGTCAGCCGGACCGCTCCCAGCGGCAAACTCACGGTCTCGCGAATATGGCCGCGATTGCTGACCGTGAGCTCACAACTGCCTCCGCCCAAATCCACCATCAGCATCGGTGAGGCGCTACCCGCAAACTCGAAACCAGCCCGAGGTGGATGAGGCGCGCTTCTTCGAGGCCCGAAATAATCTCCACGTTCCATCCCGTAGCCGATCGCACCCACTCCAGAAACGCCTGTGAATTTCGGGCATCGCGCAGCGCACTGGTGCCGACCACCCGCACCGAATCAGCTCCAGAGTTTTGCACGGCCCGGTGAAAGCGTCGCAGCACCTTCACCGTGAGCGCGATGGAGTCGGGGGAGAGCAGGCCGGTGCGGAAAACCCATTCGCCCAGGCGAGTAACTTCGCGGTCCTCATGAATTTCCACCAAACGGTGGCCCGTGAGGCGCGAAATCTTCAGCCGCACGGAATTGGACCCGATATCAACCGCAGCGAAGGTTGGCATGGCAGGAGCCAAGTAGTGTACAGCGCGGGCAAGTGATCTGGGACACAGACCTAGTGCGGAGTCTTGAAAGGGTCCAGCACCGGTACGCCCAGCGGTTTGAAGTCTCTTTCATTGCGGGTAGCAATGGTCAGGCCGTGAATGCGGGCAGTGGCGGCAATCGTCGACATCCTTCGATGAGGCGTTCCCCCTTGCCCTCCATGAGCCGCGCCCACTCGCGGAGGCAGGGGACGTCCATCGGCAACACCTGAATAGACTCGGCCAGCCGGTCAACCCAGAGTTCGATCGCGGCGGCCTTCGCCGGGTCCTGCCGGCGCGTGAGTTCAACGCCAGTCTGCAGTTCGCCGAGGGTCACGGCCGAGAGGTAAATCTGGTCCGCCTGCAAGCGGTTTATCCAGGCCAGGACCGCGCCATGCGGCCTGGGGTTTCCGCAACTCCGAAACCACGTTGGTGTCGAGCAGGTAGCGCTTCAACCGAACTCCACGGCTGCTCGTCGTCGAAGGTTGCGACGTTGTGGAACCAGGTTTTCAACGCGCGGGCCAGGCTCGAGAAGAAGAGCCTTCAGACTGGGCCGGGAGGACGCCTGCAGGCGGCGCCATTCGTCGATAGGAACCAACACCGCCGCGGCAATCCCGCGCCGGGTGACGACCTGGGGGCCATTCTTCAGGGCAATATTCAACAGCTCGCTAAAGCGGGCTTTCGCGTCCTGGAGTTGCCAGTCACTCATCCTTGTTAGCTCTCTCCATTTCAT
>CAVOMN010000011.1:0-543390 GCA_963697035.1 uncultured Acidobacteriaceae bacterium
TCCACCGCAATGGTGTAGATGCCTCTCGGGCTGCTGTATCCGTGGGAATTGGTGCCGGGAGAGCGTGTTCCTGATGGAGGAAGCTTCCTGACGGCGTTTGCGGTGGAATATATGCCGCCGACCGCAACTCGCAACTCAGCTGCTGCTAACGGTTGATCGGTTCCCCGTTTTTGCCCAAAAAACATATTGGGAACCTGATGACGGGAGTCCGCCAGGCTCCCGAAAGACATTGCCGACGCCACTGCCGAAAGCGCTTCCCCCGTCGCTTTGTGCCTGAGCCAATGCAACTGCTCAAAGTGCACTCAAGCGGCCATTGCCCGTGAATATCTCCAGAAATGTGAGTCCAAGCTAAAGCATTGCTTTGATTGAGGTGATTTTTTGCTACTGCACCGCCGTCTCCTTATCCACTCGGATAGGCTGGCTATCCTGTTCGATATTCCGGCAGACAACTGCATATTGGAGCATCGCAGGTCAAAAAATATGGTAAACAGGGGAACGCACGAGGGTATGAGTGAATCCACGACTCCTGGTCTATTCCGGTTCCTGTCTACACGCCGGCTGCGAGTGTGCAGATTGGAAGAGAACTTCGAAATGTTTTATTAGCTGATCCCGCGCTGTCCCGCCGCCACTGCGTTTTGCTTTGTGAAAACGGAGACTATCTCATCCGCGACCTTCTCAAAGCCGAACGGTACCTTCATATCAGGGTGTTGTCTGCAAAACGCTCATCATGTGATGAATATCTCCATTGGGGATTCGGTATTTCTGCTTGTTGCGGGAAGAGTCCAATACTCCTTGACCGAGAAATTCGAATTGAAGACATCACTCACGCCACCGCCAACTCGCTTCGAGCGCGCTACCTGCAGCCGAATTGTTCGCTGAAGGCAATTGCTGGCTCCTCGCGTGTCTAGAGACTTGGATGCACTGCTGAAAATGGAGCCGCGTGGTGCACTGATTTGTGATTTGGATCAATTGCAGGCTCAGATGCTGAATCTTATCTTTGAAGCCATTCCGCCGAACGGGCTATCCTCCTTCTGGATAGCAAGGCGGCGGAAGCTCGGTTCCGGAACCTTCGCCCGCCATGGTCCAGTGCTATGTCGAATTCAGGCGATCCGGATGAGCCGCACCATCGTCAAGCAGGTGATGGAGCAGAATTTGGCGATCCTGGCGAACTGGGATGTCGAAGGAACAGCCAGTCTGAACCAGGTGGGAAAGCCTGGTGAGTTCCCAGGTGCATTTGCTTTTGCGCGGTGCCTTTGACGGTGCTTCAGAAAGTAACGGGGAGCCATCTACCTGGCTACTCAGCAATCCGTCAACTCAATTTGACGGAGATCACATGCAACTGGTGGCCGCAATCGCGGACTCCTGCGCGGTGGCACTGGAGAACGCCGGCCGCCTGCAATGGCTGGAAGAGGAAAATTTGCGGTTGCAACGCCGAGATTAATGTGGACCACACCTGGGCGGGCGAAGGCCCGCGTATGAAGGAGGTCTATCATTTCCTTTCAAAAAGTAATTTTAAAAGGATTCGACAGTACTGATCGAAGGAGAGAGTGGAACGGGAAAAGAACTGGCGGCGAGAGCCACTCCCACCAACCACCCCCGCGCCGCCGCAAAACCCTTTGTTGCCTACTCAATTGCGCTGCCATTCCTGAAGGATTGCTGGAAAGCCGAACTGTTTGGTCACGAGAAGCGGTTTACCGACGCGGGCTCCGCGCAAAAAAAGGCCGCCTGGAAATCGCAGACGGTGGGGTGGTCTTTCTGGACCATATTTTGGGAACTGGTGCCCTCGCTGCAAGTCAAGTTACTCAGAAGTTCTGCAGGAGCGTGAGTTCGAACGGTGGGCGCCACGCGTCCCATTGCGGTGGATATTCGCCTGATCGCCGCCAGTAACCGGAATCTCAGCGCCGCGGTGAAGAGCGCATTCCGCGCCGACTTGTTCTATCGCCTTAACGTGGTGAATCTTGAATGCCGCCACTGCGAACGCCGCTAGGTATATTCCCAGCCTGGTTTTCATTTTGTGACGAAATACAGCAAGCATTTCCTGATGAAGGCCAAGCCTATTTCTGCGAGTGGCTGTGAGTGACGTTGCCGGCGGACGTGTGGGAGTTAGAGAATGCAATTGAGCGCTTGGTCAGCGTGGCCCTTGCAGGCAGACGGTTCAACCGGAGCATTTTGTAGTCAATCCTGGAAAAAACTGTTCTGGCGCAGTCACCACTGGGCAGGCAGACCTAAGAAGCAGCTCATTCTGTGCTGCTCACGGCAGGAGGCCAAAAAAATAAGTGACACGGTGGTGCGGCACCTCTTCTCGGTGCACACTCCCGTGCACCTGCATCGGCTCATCCGGAACTTGGGTTTAAAAGACTCGCTGCGGTCGGCCACGAACCCCCAATCTGCCACGGTTGGTGGCCGAGAGCTCGGAGAAGATGGCTTGACACTCCCGGATAAGTGCCACGCGTTCCGATTGCGGGCACTGTCAATGCTGCGTACTGCTACTGTGCCATTAGTTCATCAAACTGCTCGGATAGAGTGACTGCGCCCCATCAGCCAGACAAGGCGCTGTCAGATGGGGCGCAGTCGCTCTATCCCGAGCAGTTTGATGAACTAATGGCACAGGTGCGGCAGATTGCGCCGGTGGTGGGACGGACAGTGCCCGCAATCGGAACGCATGGCGCTTATCCGGGAGTGTCAAGCCATCTATCCAGCTCTCGGCCTCCCGCTCCGGCGCGTTGAGGAATGGACTTGCAGCCCCTCGCGGGCGCACGCCTATGATCGAACTCTCGAGAACCGTGGCAGATTGGGGGTTCGTGGCCGACCGCAGCGAGTCTTTGAGACCCAAGTTCCGGATGAGCCGATGCAGGTAGTTGGGATGTACACCGAGAAGGTGCGCCGCCGCCGTGTAGCTTCCTTTGGCCTCCTGCATGGCACGCAGAATGAGCTGCTTCTTGGTCTCCTGCAGGGCGGCGTGGTAGCTGGCCAGAACAGCTCCCGGCGGAAGCTCCTTTTCCAGGATTGACTCCGGCAGATCCTCCGGTTGAACCGTGTCGGCCACGCTCAGGACCAGAGCCCGCTCAATTGCATTCTCTAACTCCCGCACGTTGCCCGGCCAGTCGTAGTTCACTAAGCAGGCCATGGCTTCCGCAGAAATAGGCTTGGCCTTCATGCGGAAATGCTTGCTGTATTTCGTCACAAAATGGGAGGCCAGACTGGGAATATCCTCACGGCGTTCCCGCAGTGGCGGCATTACAAGATTCACCACGTTAAGGCGATAGAACAAGTCGGCGCGGAATGCGCCCATCTTCACCGCGGCGCTGAGATTCCGGTTACTGGCGGCGATCAGGCGAATATCCACCGCAATGGGACGCGTGGCGCCCACCCGTTCGAACTCACGCTCCTGCAGAACTCTGAGTAACTTGACTTGCAGCGAGGGCGCCAGTTCCCCGATCTCGTCCAGAAAGACCACCCCACCGTCTGCGATTTCCAGGCGGCCTTTTTTTTGCGCGACCGCGTCGGTAAACGCGCCTTTCTCGTGACCAAACAGTTCGCTTTCCAGCAATCCTTCAGGAATGGCAGCGCAATTGATGGCAACAAAGGGTTTGGCGGCGCGGGGGCTGTTGCGGTGGATGGCTCTCGCCGCCAGTTCTTTTCCCGTTCCACTCTCTCCTTCGATCAGTACTGTCGAATCCTTGGACGCAACCCTTGAAAGGAAATGATAGACCTCCTTCATACGCGGGCCTTCGCCCACCATGTTGTGGTCCACATTAATCTCGGCGTTCAGCCGCAAATTTTCCTCTTCCAGCCATTGCAGGCGGCCGGCGTTCTCCAGTGCCACCGCGCAGATGCCCGCGATTGCGGCCACCAGTTGCATGTGATCTCCGTCAAAGCGAGTTGACGGATTGCTGGTGGCCAGGTAGATGGCTCCCGTTACTTTCTGGAACACAGTCAAAGGCACGCACAAAAGCGAGTGCACCTGGGAACTCACCAGGCTTTCCACCTGGTTCAGACTGGCTGTTCCTTCGACGTCCGTCGCCAGGATCGCCAAATTCTGCTCCATCACCTGCTTGACGATGGTGCGGCTGATCCGGATCGCCTGATGCGACATGGGCTGGCGATGGCGGGCGAAGACCGAACCGAGCTTCCCGCCGCCTTTGCTATCCAGGAGGATAGCCCCCCGTTCGGCGGGAATCACTTCGAAGATAAGATTCAGCATCTGAGCCTGCAATTGATCCAAATCACGAATCGCGTGCACCACGCGGCTCATTTTCAGCAGTGCATCCAAGTCTCTGGCCACACGCGAGGAGCCAGGCAATTCCTTGGCGACAAGATTCGGCTGCAGGTAGCGCGCATCCTGGAGCCGGAGTTTGGCGGTGGCGTGAGTGATGTCTTCCTTGAATTCGAATTTCTCGGTCGAGGGAGTATTGGACTCTTCCCGCAACAAGAGCAGAAATACCGAATCCCCAATCGAGATCTGGTCACCATGATGCAGCCGGTTTTCCCGGACGGCCATTCCATTGACGAAGGTACCGTTCCGGCTTTCAAGGTCGCGGATGAGATAGTCTCCGTTTTCACAAAGCAAAACGCAGTGGCGGCGGGACAGCGCGGGATCGCTAATAGTTAAAGCGTTGGAAGATTCTCTTCCAATCTGCACTTCGCGGCCGGAAAGAACGTACGTAGAGCCTTTCAGGGGACCGGAAATAACCAGGAGTCGTGGATTCACTCATACCCTCGTGCGTTCCCCTGTTTACCATATTTTTGACCTGCGAATTCCCAATATGCAGTTCTGTCCGGAATATCGAACAGGATAGCCAGCCTATCCGAGTGGATAGGAGACAGCGGTCGGCTGGGCATAGCGAAAAAATCACCTCATCGACAAACAAATGATTCTCAATGCTTTAGCTTGGACTCACATTTCTGGAGATATTCACGGGCAATGGCCACTTGAGTGCACTTTGAGCGGTTGCATTGGCTCGGCACAAAGCGACGGGGGAAGCGCTTTCGGCAGTCGCGTCGGGCAATGTCTTTCGGGAGCCTGGCGACCCCCTCATCAGGTTCCCGATCTGTTTTTGCGGGCAAAAACGGGGAACGAATCAACCGTTGGCCGCAGCTAGTTGCGGAGTTGCGGATGGCGGCATATCTTCCACCGCAACGCCATCGCGGAAGCTTACCACCCTCCCGGAAATTGCGGGGACGCGCTCTCCCGGCACCAGAATTCCCACCAGATTTAACGGATCGGCGGCCGAAAGGGTGATGATCTCCCCGTTCGGTGGAAGCTTGCGAGTCGCCCGCAGCGATTCGACCGCTACGGGCAAAGCAAATTGTTCGCCGAGGAATCCGTCCACGAAGCGGCCGCCGCGGATTTCACCACGATCTTCCAGGCGGCGGAATGCCATTTGCAGCTCCCGCCATTTCGGAAGATTGGTCTCACGCGCCAATACGTCGCGGAAAACCACCCCGTAGCGCCGCAGCAGCATCCAGCAGGTAGCTTCAACCGCCCGCGTTCGATCGGCTGCTTGGTCGGTATAGAGCAATGCCCACCGCCCAGAGCTGTGCCGTGGCCGCGTCGCGCGGCCACGGCCCTGGCCGGCGCGCCGTTTCGGGTCAATCAGGGCTCGCAGGTTGTCAAAACCATCGGCTGTCACGACACCGGCGGCGACCAGTTCCCATAACGCAGTCTCGATCTCCGCTTTCAGTTTGCCTGTGCCGCGGACAATGTCGGCGAAGAATGAAGCGCCGCGCTGCCGCAGGAAGTCCTGCACCTGCCGCGCGCCCTCGCTTAGTCCGCGCGATTCCGGCTCTTCTTCGGCAGGGTTGTGGGGAGACATCCAGTCGGATTCCTCGCGCACAAAGAACGTGACCGGAGCGACGCTGGTGGGAATCACCCGCCGCTTTCCGGGTGCGGAACCTTCGAGCGTCGCCGGATGCGGCGAAAGCCTTCCCCAGCCCACTACGCCCGTCAGGCAAAGCTGATCAAGCCATTTGGGATCGTAGTCCGAGATGCGTCGCGCTAATACTTGCCGCTCCCAGGCATTGGCGGGAATCTCGAAACCTTGCAACTGGCGGAGAACCTCAAGAGTGGCCCGCTCCCCTTGCGCCTGCGCCTCCGGAGCCAAATGATGCCAGCGCAACAGCCAACGCATGAATTGAGCGGCCGTCGCGGGCTCGATCTGCTTACGCAACGTGGCGACGGTCAGGCGATGAATACGCGCCAGCAGGCGGCGCTCGCACCACTCGTGCTCCTGTGTGGGGACGGCCGCCCTCGGCGCCCGCATAACTTCATCCGTAAATCTTCCACGCAGAATTGCGCCACTGGCTTCCATACGCAACAGAGCTTTTTCAACTTCAGCCGGAGGTAGCCCGAGAAGCGTTCCGATGTCTTCTGCGGTCGTTGGCCCGAGGTGCTGCATCCACCCGGTCACTAGCGCCAGAACGGCGTCTTCGGCCGAAGGAGCCTCCTTCTGCACCTCGGCGAGTTCCCGCTCGAACCGCGCCTCGGGGAAAAGACGCAGGAATGTCTTAGCCCGCTCGGCGGCGACCCAATAATGGCGCCCATCGCTCACCGCGCATGTGGCCCTGCCCTGCTGTTGCAGACGCTCGAAATGGCCGCTCCATGCCAAAGCATTCTGTCGAACATCGCTGGGCCGGACGGCCGCGGCCGGCTTTCCTTCCGTGGAAATCGGCAAGGCAATCAGAGTGTGCAGCACATCGTGTAGTTCATCGGCATCGCGCACGTCCGGCCAGGCCTCTTCGCGAACCTGGGCAATCGCCGCCGGATCGAGCCTCCCAACTTCTTCCAATACAGACTCCGGCAGAATGCGCCGCATCTCCACCGCCCGCGCACGCCGTTCTTCGAGCGGAGCATCGTCAAGAAACGCATAGGGATTGGCGTTCAGAATTTCATGCGAAAACTGCGACGGCACTGGTGTATCAACGGCCACGCAGCGGATACGGCCGTCCTCCATGCCCCGAAGCATCTCCTTCAAGCCGTCCAAATCCATAGCCTCGGTCAAAACATCTTTCATGACCTCATTTACCAGAGGATGGTCGGGAATCTGGATGTCTCCCTCAATGTTTTCCTGGCAGGCGGCCACGTCGGGAAACACCGATGCCAGCAGATCATCGGAGCGCATGCGCTGAATCTGCGGTGGGACTTTCTTGCCTCCTTGAAAGCGCAACAAGGCCAGTGCACGGTTCGCATCCCAGCGCCAGCGTGTACCAAAAACCGGAGCGGCCAGCGCGGCCTGCTCGAGAATCGGCTGCACCGTTTCGGAGTGGAGAAAGTGAAAGACATCAGCCAGCGGAAAGCTGTGTTGCTCCGCCAGGGCGATGTTCACACCGTTGTCGGTGGCTGCGGCCTGCAGCTCGAAATTAAAGCCTCGGCAAAAGCGCTTGCGCAGCGCGAGTCCCCAGGCTTTGTTGATGCGTCCGCCAAAGGGAGCGTGAATCACCAACTGCATGCCGCCACCTTCATCGAAGAAACGCTCCGCGATGACCGTATTCTGCGTGGGCACCGCGCCGAGCACGGCTCGTCCTTGCAGAATGTATTCGATGGTCTGCTCGGCGGCGGAATCGTCCAAACCGCATTCCTGCTTGAGCCAGGCAACAGTTTCCGCAACCAGCGGCTGATTTTGTGAAACGCCTATGGGAGAGATTCCTGGCAACCGTTCGCTGATTTCCCGGCGGAGATCGGCGACTTGTGCGGAGAGTTCCTGAGTTCGCGCCGGCGCTTCGCCCAGCCAGAACGGCACGGTGGGAGGCGCGCCGTGCGCATCTTCCACCAGCACACGTCCGGTCTTGCCTTCGATGCGGCGAATTCGCCAGGATGTATTCCCTAACAGAACAATATCGTCACGGTTGCTCTCAATCGGCGAAATCCTCATCCAGGGTGCCCACAACCGTGCCCTCGGGCTCCGCCACGACTGTGAACAAAGCCGTTTCAGGGATGGCGCCTCCACTGGTAATGGCTGCCAGCTTGGCGCCTCGCCGCGCCCGAAGTTTGTGGTTGACCTGATCGCGATGAATGTAAGCGCCGTAGCGTCCGCGCCGTGACGCGATCCCCTCGGACAACATCTCCAGCACGCCTTCGTAGGTTTCGCGCGAGAGATTGCGGTAGGGATAGGCGCGCTTGACCAGCGCGAATAATTCATCTTCATCCCAGCCAGAGTCGTGTGGTGCGGCCACTCCTGCCCGCGCGGCAGCGTCTCTGCTGCTGGACGGATTAGCGGGCGAGGGCGCCCGCTCCACATTAGGGCTCTCAGCTGCGCAAGCGGCCACAATCTGCTGCGCCAGAATATCCAGCGGCGCCTCGGGAATAATGAGGCGGTCGAGATCGCCCTGGCGAATGGCTCGCACCAGCGATGCGCATTCCAGCAGCTCATCGCGGGTCGTCGCAAACAGTCGGCCCTTGGGAACGGCCCCACGCCAGTGACCGGAGCGGCCTACCCGCTGCAAAGCAACAGCAATCGCACGCGGCGAGCTGATCTGCGCCACCAGATCCACCGTGCCAATATCAATTCCCAGTTCCAGCGACGCAGTAGCCACCAGAACTTTGACCTGGCCTTCTTTCAATTTCTTCTCCGCCGCAAGGCGAAGCTTGCGCGATAGGCTGCCATGGTGCGCGGCAACGTTTTCGTCTCCCAACCGTTCAGCCAGGTGATGCGAAATGCGCTCCGACAGCCGCCGCGTATTCACGAATACGAGCGTGGAGCGATGCCCCTCCACCAACTCCGCCAGACGGTCATAAATTTCGTCCCACATTTCGTTGGTGGCGATGGCGCTCAGCGGGCTGGCTGGAACCTCGACGGCGAGGTCGAGCGTCCGTTTGTGTCCAATATCGACGATGACAGGATCGGGGCGGCCATTGCCCGTCAGGAAGTGGGCAACCTGTTCAATTGGCTTTTGGGTGGCGGAAAGACCAATGCGCACGGGCACATGGTGAGTCAGTGCCTGCAACCGTTCCAACGACAAAGTCAGATGTGCGCCCCGCTTATCGTCCGCTACCGCGTGGATTTCATCCACGATCACGGTTTCGACATCGCGCAGAATCCTGCGGCTGCTCTCGGCGGTCAGCAGAATGTACAGCGACTCCGGCGTGGTGACCAGGATGTGCGGCGGCCGCTTCAGCATGGCCCGGCGCTCGGGCATCAGCGTGTCACCAGTACGGACCGCAGTGCGAATCTCAGGCATGAGCAGGCCCCGTTCGCCTGCCATGTGCAGAATTTCTCCCAGCGGGACTTCCAGATTCTTCTGAATATCGTTGCCCAGCGCCTTGAGAGGTGAGATGTAGAGCACCTCCGTGCGGTCGTGCAATTCCCCGGCCAGCGCTTTCCGCACAAGGCGGTCAATGCAGGCCAAAAACGCAGCTAGAGTTTTGCCGGAACCGGTAGGCGCGGAAATTAACGTCGTGCGCCCCGCCAGAATGTGGGGCCAGCCCTGTTCCTGCGGTTCGGTGGGCGTGCTAAAGCGCCACACGAACCACTCCTGCACCAACGGATGAGCCCATGCGAGGGAAGGGGGAACTGACAGCATTCCCCCGATTGTAGCACCACCATGTTCGCTAAATCTTCGCTTACAATCGGCATTCGCGTGCGGTTTCGGAAGGCTTACCACTGGCCAAATCGAAGGATTGTCATGGCCTCGGGTTCCTGTGCTACGGTGGAAGGCAAATCTCACGCCTTCCCTATCCACAATCAGGGCAATGAAGTGGTATGGTCCGCGTGTCCGAGACAGGTGCGCCAATGAAAGACGCTGTTGAATCGCTCCCAGCCGAGCGGCCCCTTGCGCAGGACGATTATGCCAACCGCAAGCTCATCCGGCCCTCATTAAGCCGTAATGATCATAATCATGGTCCCCAGGCAATGGCAGGCGAACGCCGCGAGCGCCCGGAACGGGCCGAACGCGGCGACCGGGGAGAGCGCAACAACCATCACGGCGACCGCAATGGCGGCAAAAAGGGCGCGCCTCCGGAGCAGACCAACGCTGAAAATTTCTATTACCAGAAACAGATGCAGTCCAAAACGCAGATGGTCGTCGTGCTCTGCGACGGCGAGGAACTGCATGGCGTCATCGAATGGTACGACAAGACGTGCATCAAGCTAAACCGCAACAGCGGCCCCAACCTGATGATCTATAAGCCTTCCATCAAGTATCTGTACAAAGAAGGGGAGAATAGCCGGAAGTAAAGCCTAGCACTCGGCTCTCAGCAGTCAGCTCTCAGCAAAAGCTTCCAGCGGTGTGCCCCGTAATAGCTCTTAAAGTCTCGTCCCTGTTTCGCTGAGATAACAGGCCCTCCATTTACTGAACCGAGCTTTCCAAATGCGTCATCGAAGGCGGCGGCTCAGCCGCGCCCCAATTTGTCGGCTTCGAGGACATCACAAAACGCAATGTTCCACCCTGCAGCAATTGCTCATGAGTAAACCACGTTCTCGAATAGGGGCTCCCATTCCAGGTGGCGCTCGCGATATACGGAGCCGAGAGCGATTCAGCTTCAGTTTCGATGTCCAAACTCTTGCCGTTCGCGAATTGAATCGTGACGCGACGGAACGCCGGACTTCCGATCAGATAAACATCCTGCGCCGCATTGGGATAGAAGCCTAGCTTTCCGAATATGTACCACGAAGACATGGCGCCGGAATCGTCATTGCCGGGAAGGCCTTTGCGTCCTGAGTCGTAGTCCTGCGCAAGAATTTGACGGATGAGCTTCTGAGTTTGGTCCGGGCGGCCGGCCCACAGATAGAGATAAGGCGCGAGAAAGCCGGGTTCGTTGCTGACATCGAAACGATCTGGAAGAGCAAAGAATGCGTCCATGCGTTCCACGAACCGTTGTGCGCCACCGCAGGCGCGGATCAATCCCTCGACATCGTGGGGAACGTATGTGGAGTAAGTCCACGAATTCCCTTCATAGAAAGAGTCGCTGCCCCAAGTGCCACTTAGAAGAGGATCGAAATCAGGCTTCCAGCTTCCATCGCGATGCCTTGGCCAGATGAACCCCTTAAAGCCATGATCCTCCGCATCGGCGTCCCACAGATTTTTCCAGTTCGAGGCTCGCTGACTGTATTTCCGGTAGTCGTCGTCTTTGCCTAGGCCCTTCGCCAGGAGCGCGATTGCATAGTCGTTGGCCGCATACTCCATGTGTTTTGAAGCGGGACGGTCCGTGCCCTCGATGGTCAGATATCCGCGGTCACGCCAGTCATCCAGATCGCCGCGGCCCTCTTTAATTGGGTTCGGGGATTCCTGCTCGGCGTCTTTGACGACCGCCTGGTACGCGGTCTCCCAGTCAACCCCTGACAGATGTTTCAGATAGCCGTCGGCAATCGTCATATCCGTGTCCGTGCCGCCTTGGACGCGGCCATTGTAGTTTCCGCTTCGCCCATCCGGCATCCATCCTTCATGGCGATACATATCGACGAGGCTGCGAACAATATCGCTTTGCCGTGGTTCGGCGACAAGCGTAAGCAGCGGGAAGGATGTTCGAAATGTATCCCAGATGGTGTAGTAGTCGTCGTAGTAAGGCTCTTGAGACTGGTAAAGAGGATTCTCTCCATTCCGGTCCGTTGGCATCAGCATGGAATGGTAGAGCGCGGTGTAGAACTGAACCAGGTCATCCTGGCTTGCGCCCTCGATGGAGATGGGGGCTAGAGCCGTCTGCCATGCGGTTTCCGCCGCCTTATGCACGCCGTCGAAGTCGAAGCCAGCAACCTCCTTCATTGCATTCCGCTTCGCCTGTTCGACGCTGAGGAAAGAAATACCAACCTTCACATGCACGACCTCGCCAGATCGAGTATGGAAGCGCAGCCAGGCCCCAGTCTGGCTGTGCGGGGCCTCTCCTTCACCACGTGATTCGGGATGCAGCGTATTGTCCCGCCAGGTTCCGGACGACTCGGCAGATTTGTCAGTGACCGCGTAAAAGTAAACCGTGTAGAAATTGGGTTGCTCGTTCCATCCGCCGGTTACGCTGCTCGAACCCGCTACTTCGGTGGAAGACAAAATGTTAATGCTGGACGAAACGAGGGACTGCCTCTCAGCCGAACTGAGGCAATGTCCGGCGTCAATGAGTAAGTTCGCTTGCGTAGCAGCTGGATATGTAATGCGATAGATCGCTGTACGGCGCGCGCTCGCGATTTCCACCCCGATGTTGTAGCGACTGAGCGTTACGCCATAGTAGCCGGGTATTGCCCGTTCGTTTCTCCGCGCGGAACCGTGATCGAGAGGCTCGATCGTTCCGGTCGTTGGTTGAACGAGAATATTGCCGTACTTCGCGCCCCCGCCGGTTCCGCTCACGTGCGTCTGGCTGAAGCCATTGATGGGTTGATCGGGGGACCAACCTGAGTTGGTATCGTTCGCTCCGGTGTCGGGTCCAGCCTTCAGCATGCCGAAGGGCAGGGTTGCGCCGGGGAATACGTTTCCGCCTCCGTCGGCGCCGAGAAAAGGATCGACGAACTTGGCATGTTGGGCTTCCAAACCGGAGCAAAGGCACAGAACCAGCCCGATCAGGAACAGGACATGCGAAGCTTTTATTGTCTTACGAACCGGCACGGGTGATTGATGTCTTCAGTAGTGCGCAATCTATGGATGCCACACAGCCCTTCTACAGTTTCGGCAGCACAATTCCCTTCTGCGACTGGTACTTCCCTTTTCTATCCGCGTAACTCACTTCGCAGATTTCATCCGACTCGAAGAAAATAATCTGGCACAGGCCTTCATTGGCGTAAATGCGCGCGGGCAGCGGCGTGGTGTTGGAAATCTCTAGCGTCACAAAGCCTTCCCACTCCGGCTCAAACGGCGTGACATTCACGATGATCCCGCAACGCGCATAGGTTGATTTCCCTACGCAAATCGTCAGCACGCTTCGCGGGGAATCTTGAAATACTCCACGGAGCGCGCCAGCGCAAAGGAATTCGGCGGCACGATGCAAACGTCCGAGCGCACCGTCACAAATGACCGCTCGTCGAAATGCTTGGGATCCACCACGGTGCAATTCACGTTGGTAAAGATTTTGAACTCATCGGCCACGCGCAGATCGTATCCATATGAGGAGAGGCCGAAGGAAACTACGCCCTCCCGCACCTGCTTCTCGGAAAAGGGGTTGATCATGTCGTGTTCGTGGGCCATCTTGCGGATCCAGCGGTCACTCTTCAGCATGGGTCTCCTTGGAATTCCGTTTTCACTCGTCAGTTTTCAGTCATCAGGAGAGCCTCCCCATTTGCACCGAACGGTTTGCTTTTCCTGCGGGCTGACGACTGAAGACTATGAACTATGAGTGCCGCCATCTTACGGGAGAAATCGCACCGTTGACAATCTGCCACTATCTCCCTTAGCATCAATCACTTGATGGGATGTCGCGATTCCGCGCGCGGGGAGCCTCCTGTGATTAAGCTGGATATCATCAACGAAGTGGTCAATAAGACCGGCATCACCAAAACCAAGGCCGAACTGGCCGTGGAAACCGTGTTCGAGAGCATGAAGAATGCGCTCGGCAAGGGCGACCGCATTGAACTGCGCGGCTTTGGCGTCTTCAACGTGCGCCCGCGCAAGACCGGGATCGGCCGCAACCCGCGCACCGGCGCCGAAGTTTCCATTCCGCCGGGCAAAGCCGTGCGCTTCAAGCCCGGCAAGGAGTTGCAGTCGATCGACTAGCGTGCCGGTTGACGGGGATCTCCCCAGTTTATGGTTGCCCACGGCGTGCACCACAACGAGATTTGATGTCTGACCTCATTCCCCCAGTCCCTTCCGCCGCAGAGTATCCTCGCTCCCATTGAAGTATTCGTCGTCCGCCCGCCGAAGCAGCGCTATTGGATCCATATTCTGCTTTCTTCTCGCCACGATTTTCACCACACTGGTGGTGGGTGCGCGCATGCAGTTCAACTTTCTGCACAAGCTTCCAGTTTTCTACACGGGATACGACAGCCTTTCGATCTTTCCCGTGCATTGGGCGCTGCGAGGTTCGCACCTATGGCTGGGCATCCCTTTCTCCTTCACGTTAATGCTTATTCTGTCTCGCGCACGAGATGGGACACTACGTTTACTGCCGCCGTTATCGCGTCGGCGCGACGCTGCCATTTTTTATTCCCTTCTTCACCTTGTTCGGAACTCTGGGCGCATTCATTCGCATTCGCGCGCCCATCCGCTCGCGGTCGGATTTGTTTGATATCGGCATCGCCGGGCCGATCGCAGGATTCGTGGTTGCCGTCGTCGTGCTGTTTTTTCCCTCGGGACTGTCGCGGCCCGCGTCTGCGGTCCCGTCCTCGGAGCAGATTCAACTCGGCCTTCCGCTTAATCTTCTATGTCACGCATGGCCTGCTCGCTGCCTTGGGACTCGCAGGCGCCGCTTGCCGTTGGCGAGTGCGCAATTGCATCCGGTGGCGGTCGCGGCATGGCTGGGAATGTTCGCCACGGCTCTCAACCTGCTTCCCGGCGGCCAACTCGATGGCGGCCACATCGTTTTCTCGCTCGCGCCGCGCGCGCACCGTTTCGTCTCGCTGCGACCACGATTCTGGCATTGATTCCGCTGGCAATTTTTTTCTGGCTGGGTTGGCTGATGTGGGCAGTGTTGCTGGCGCTCAGCGGCTTGCGCCATCCCATGGTTCCGGAGTGGCCCGGGGTGAATGGTCGCGCCGCTGGTTGGCTATCGCTGGACTCTGTGATGCTGATTTTAACCTTTGCCCCGGCACCGATCCGCCACAGCTCCATGCTGGAAGCATCCGGGAATTTCGCCGCGGGCAGTAGCCCGGTTTTCTTGATCTAATCCTCGACTACTCTAGCCGTCATCTCCTGCAGCCGGTTCTCCGCCCACCGCTGTCTGCGCGATGATCAACCGCCGCGCCTCCACGCGGATCTTCGGCAAGTACCGGTAGAACCAGATCCCTCCCCCGATGGCCGCGATCGCGCCCATGGCCACCGTGAGCGGCGCGCCCAGGCGGTCCGCCAAGAGCTCCGCCAAAAAATGCCCCGAACGGCGCCATCCCCATGAACATCATGGAGTAGACCGCCATCACGCGGCCGCGCAAGTGGTCCGGGGACATCGCCTGGATCAGCGTGTTGGAAGACGACATCTGCAGCATCATGCAGAAGCCCACCGGCAGCAACAGCGCCGCCGAGAGCCAGAAGATGCGAGAGAAGGCGAACAAGCGCCAGGACATACTCCGAAGCCTCCGCAGGAAAGCGCCACCCAGCTGCCCAGGCCGCGCACACCGCTGCGCGAAGCCAGCGTCAGCGCGCCCAGCAAGCGCCCCGCTCCGGTCGCGCCCATCAGAATTCCCAGACGCGCGCGCGCCGCCATGCAGAATTCTATCGGCGAAAATGGGCATGAGCACGGTGTAGGGCATGGCCACCAGACTCACCAGCCCCAGCAGAAGCAGGATCGCCAGATGGGCCGGGTGTGCCGCACAAAGCGAAAGCCTTCCATAATGTGGGCCAGCGGCGAAGCCGCCGACGCCCGCTGCGCCGGCCGCGCCACCCGCATCATCAGCAGCCCGACGATCACCGCGATATAGCTGACGCCGTTGGCAAAAA
Source organism: uncultured Acidobacteriaceae bacterium (assembly GCA_963697035.1). GTDB lineage: Bacteria > Acidobacteriota > Terriglobia > Terriglobales > Acidobacteriaceae > PALSA-270. The sequence goes on from CAVOMN010000011.1 coordinate 15,502, forward strand.
AGCACCAGCCCTCGCCGATCTTCGCCACCAGAATTCCCGCGATCGCCGGCCCCATGATGCGCGCGGCGTTGAACATGGAAGAATTCAGCGCGATGGCATTCATCAAATCTTCTTTGCCCACCATATCCACCAGAAAGGCTTGCCGCGCCGGGAATATCGAAAGCATTCACCACTCCCAGCAAAGCGGCCAGCGTGAAAATCTTGCCAGACCTGAACTACATCTGGTAAGCGTGAGAATCGGCAAGAGTGAGCGCCAGCATCATCGAGGCGGTTTGGGTGCCGATGACCACCCGCTGCCGGTTGTGGCGGTCGGCGACAATTCCGCCCAGCGGCGCCACCAGAAACACCGGAAACTGGCTGCAAAATCCAGCCGTTCCCAGCAACAGTGACGAACCGGTCAACCGATACACCAGCCAGGCTTCGGCAATGTTTTGCATCCAGGTGCCGGTGAGAGAAATCAGTTGTCCACTGAAAAAAAGCTGGAAATTGCGATGTTGCAGCGCGCGCAGGGTGAGCGGGCAGGCCGGACTTGCCGGTTGCGCTGCGAGTTCCGATCAATCTTCTTCGGGTTTACTTTGGAAACACTGGGGTCGGCCACTTTCAATCTTCTCTAAACAGATGGTCTTGCGAGACTTTTTGATGCTTTTCCAATGCCGCTAGAACTGCACGTAGGTCCTAACTTCTCACGTCACCAAGTCGTCAACTTCCTCAAGATTTCCGGCTGGAGTAAAGTTTCTATAGATGTCGGTGCGCACAGATGCGACCGCTTTCTAGTATAGCAGTAGAGATAGCAGCTCGAACCGGAACCGATGTTCTCGGCTACGAAGATGTCCAGATTTTTCCACCTTTGTAGATTTAGCTGACGTGGCCCAAGGATGAACGTCGAATCAGGAGGGTGTCATGAACGCTGACCCGGTTCGCTTCGAGCGACGTCCCATGCAACGTTTCGCTTTGAACCTGCCGGTATCGGTTCGTCTCGACGGGGCTGCGAGCGAAAGCTCGCGGCTATACCCAGGACCTCAGCGCCCGTGGAGTAATTTTCTACACCGATTTGCCGCTTGCTCCGAGCTGACGCGGTTGAACTCACCTTCATGATGCCTTCGGAGATCACGCTGGCCGAGGCCATGCGTGTTCGCTGCCGCGGCAAGGTCGTGCGGATCGCTGCCACCGCGCGGCGGAACAGCGCATGGCGTGGCGGTGCGCATTGAAGGGATACGAATTTCTGCCCGAACCGGAGTCGCTGACCCACGGTCCGGAACGTTTCCGACACGTTCATCCCCGCAGACCGCTTCACGCCCCGAGAAGGGACGATACGCCGGTGGACAGCGTTCACCCCGTTTCTCCCGTACTTCCCTGAACCCCGCGCGCTGTGGATATCTTGTATTTTGTATCCCTTGCGGGACGCGGGTTTTGCTGCCTCTCTGCCTTCCCAATTCTTTCTCTTTTCCATAAAATATATTTTGGTTGAGCCGTGGCGTCTTGCTGTACGATTTTCCAATCTCTTGGACTATTTTTGTTTCTCCGGTGTTTATCGCGAACCGAGGCTCCCACTGAGGGAAGCTGTGACAGCCGGTTCAGTGGAGGTACCAAAGTCACTTGGCTCGACCTTAATCCTTTCTTAACATGGTCTTTACCGGAATTTAGGGTAATCGTGAGGACCCTTTCATGCCTGGCGTAGCGGTAGCTCTCCTCGCAGAGGATCGAGATCGGCTGTCCATGCTCCAGAATCGCCTGGAGAGCACCCAGGCTGGACAGATCGTGTTCAGCCACTTTGGCTTCCCCATGGGCCCCAGCGACTCGATCCTGCGGCAGATCCAGGATGTGCACGCGGAAGTCGTGCTGGTGGATATCGACCCGCAGGCCGAGCAACGCGCTCTCAGCCACTATGGAATTGATCCACTCCGCCACCAATGACGTGCGCTGTTCGCCATTGGGGAGATGAGCCGTCCCGCGACCATTGTGGCCAGCATGCGCGTCGGGCGCAAACGAATATCTGGAACGCAACGCTCCTGTCGGAGGCCATTGCGGAAGCGCTGAACCGTTTTGCCGCATCGCGCAATCAAAGCTCGCGCCACTGCCGGTCGCGCCCGGGTATTCACCGTCGCCAACGCCAAGGGCGGTTCCGGCGCAACCACAGTAGCCGTAAACACCGCGGTTGCCCTGCAAGAAGCGCGCGGCAAGGTTCTGCTGGTGGATTTCGCTCCGCTCGGGCATTGTGCGCTGCATCTGAATGTGCGTCCCGGCGTTCGGCGTGTTCGATGCATTGCAGAACTTGCACCGGATTGATACTTCCCTGTTGGAAGGCCTGATGACGGAGTGCAAGGGCGGCTTGCAATTGCTGGCCGCTCCGCCGCAGCCCTTGTCACTGGAGCCGACCGCCGCGGAACTTGCCCGGCTGTTCGATCTCTGGTGACTCATTTCAGTTACGTGGTGGTGGATTGCTCGGGCCGGGTGGACCGGATTGCCCGCCTGCTTTGCGAATTTTCCAACGCGGTTCTGCTGGTGGCACAAACCGACGTAGTTTCGCTCTGGAGCGCTGGCCGATTCGCCCGTTTCCTGGAAGAGGGCGCCAGCCGCGACCGGGTTCGCCTGGTGCTGAATCGCTACAAGAAAATTCCCGGCTTTTCCGACGAAGACGTGGAAAAGGCCACCGATTGCCGGCTGCTCTGGAAGCTTCCCAACAATTACCAGGCCACTGCGCCCGCGATTGATAAGGGCGCTTCCGGTGGCCTTTCAGGATAGCAGCGATATCGGCCGTTCGTTCCGTCAGTTGGCGGCTGCGGCTGAAGCCGCGGCCACGGCGCAGGCTCACTGCGAGGTCTACGCCACGATAATTGGCCTACAAGCAGGACGGAAGCCGATCGCAGCAAAGAACTGCTGGCAGTCTGTCTGATCCCGTCGCTGCGGCGCCGTGGCAGTATGAAGCTAGCGATTCGATCTGCGCAGATCCGCAGCGAGAAGGGCCTATTTCGCTCCCGCCGCCTTTGGCCTCGGCAGGCGCATACACAGCGGGGTTGGTGCACACTTCGTAGTAGCAGCGTTCGGTCCACTGCTTCAAGCTAAATTCTCGCGGATCAATTTGCGCAACCCGGCTGGCGCGCACCACAATCTTGCGAAAGATGTCTCCGCCCAGCGGCACCAACCCGGCATGCAGCCGAAAATCTTCGCTGCCCCAAAGCTGCGGCAGTTCTACCCGGCAGGGTTCCAGAGAGATTTCCTGTCCAAGCTGACGGAATGCGGCTTCGCTCATGCGAATGCCATTCACGTTGTAACTCAGGAGGAAATCATCGGGATTTTCCGCCGTCTCCTTGTCGCTCGCCGGTTTGCAAAGCATACACATTGAAGCTGCCGTCCACCCGCTTCATGTTCTTGCGGATTCGCTTGCTGCAGGAGGCCAGCCGGTCGCTCTCATTCAGCGCGTCGGAGATCATGATGCGGTCTTCTCCATCCAGCAGGTACATGGGAGCCGAATCCTGGAACGAGATGCCGATGCCAAGTTCCAGCGCGGGCAATCCAGCGCGCTCCAGCAAGCTGGTTATATCCGCGGACAATTTCGATAATTTCGCGCGCCAGCACACAAGCCCGGCCCACCGCCATGACCGGCTGATTCTGCCGCTCCAGCAGCGCCAGAATGATCGCGTCGCCTTCCAGAAAGACTTTGGTCGCGCCATACTTTGCCAGCAACTTGTTCACCGGATCGTAGAAATTCAAACTGAAATACGATGCCGGATTCAGCCCGCGCTCCAGCAGCGAACGCGTCAGCCGCGAGGAGTCCCGCACATCCGCCTTTAGAATCACGTGCCGCACAATTTTTTCTTCGGCGGGGGCATGTTCATCGCGCAGCAGGAACTCATACAGCGTGCTGTTCATGGCCGAAAGTTCGCGCATTTTTTCGTTGCCAATCAGATTGGCGCTGTCCATCACTTCATTCAGCGCTCCCAGCCGGCGCAAATCGCGGTGGTAGCGCAGGAAATCGCGCAGAAACCGCACCGCCACTTTGGCTCGTTCCATTCCGCGGCAATTTTCCACTCTTTCCACCGCGGCGTACAGCCTGGCGGCCGACAGCTTGCCGTGTTCTTCAATCAGCCGCTCCACGCGGGCCCGCTCCTCCTTCGAAATCAGCGCATTCTTCAGTTGCTGAGCGTTGATCCGTGGCGAGTATTCCGGCAAGCAGAGGCAGAACTTCATACCCTGCCACAATGTGATTCATCACTTTTTCACGCTCCAAGATCTCCAGCCACATCTGCAAGCGCGCATTCTGGGAGCGCTTCTGCGGAGTGGAATCGTCTTCGCTGCCATCTCCCACCAACTCCTGTGCGTTGTCGGGCACATTGAGCCAGCGGTCCAGCGTGTACTCGTCATCCGCTTCCGCACCCAGGTCCAGCGAACGCAGAAAGTCGCAGACAATCCGGCGGATGTGGGAAAAGCGGTCGGGATCGCGGTCGAAATTGCCGAACATGAAGTAATGCTGGGCGTTCAGATAATCGTCGCGGCCGTCTTCGCTGAAGATCAGAGGATTCAGAAATAGCTTGTATTCCGCCTCAGCCCGCGCGCCAAACAGCGAACGCCGCGTGCGGGCCAGAGTTTCTCTCTCAATCTCGCGCAGCGTGTGGAATAATTCCTGCCCGGCTTTGCGCACGATAATCTTTTTTTGCACCTGGAAAGCGCCACCTGTTCCCGGTACTCCAGCGCCTTCTCGTGGCGGACGCCTTCATAGTTGCGCAGCATCATGCGGCAACGTTCCAGCATTTGGGCAAACTGGGCCGTGAGTTCCACCCGCAAGAATTTGATGATGGCGGCCCGCGCCAGCGTATCTACCGCAAGGTTTTCCGCCGCCTTGGCGAGATTCGAGCGCTCCCACATGCAGCTCGGTCAGCAGCGGCTTGAGCTCCATCGGCTCCGGCCGGGGCGGAGTTTTTGGGTTCGTGCTGCGGGCAAAGTAGCTGGGCGGGCTTTCCTGCGGTGTTTCCGCCGCCAGCAGTCCTTCCACGTTTCCGTGCTGCGCAATCAGCCGCGCCAGCTGCAAACGAGCTTTCTCCACAAATCCGCGGCTCAAATGGACATCATGCCGCAGATTATCGACGCCCAGTTGCAGGCCTTGCAGAGGAAAGTGTGGGCGCATATCCGGTCAGCAGCGGAGGTTCAATCGGTTCGGCGAGTGCGTCCGAACCGGAACATTGGGATGGGAATCCGTGGCATCGTGCGTATATTTTGTTCCAGACGGTTGTTCGGCGCGAAGCCGTTTGAGGGAGTGGCAGAGGCACCGGCGCACACACCTGCGGCCGCGCTCTCTTTCGGAAACCGCCGCTTTTCCGCCTATGGTATCGAGCCTAGCATGCGTTGAACGGCAGCACACGTTACCCTAGTTATGTTTCAGTGCTACAATTCTGTGCCGTAAAGCATCATCGTTCGCAGCCAGGAAGGTCCCCATGCTGAGACGTGCGTTTGTAGTAGTTCCAGTCGTATTGCTCGCTTCGTGTCTCCTCGCGCAGCAAAACCAGCAGCCCAGAAAACGCCTCCACCTTCGCCCATGGTTATCCCCGTGGAAGCTGCCAAACAGCCCAATCCCGTAAAACCCACCCCCGAGTCGCTGGATCGAGCCAAGAAATGGTGGGGTATTGATTGCGCCATGTGTCATGGCAAGGACGGCGATGGCAAAGGCGAAACGGCGCATGACATGAAGCTGCAGATCCCGGATTTCACCCATCCTGACACTCTGAAAGACCGCACCGACGGAGCAATTTTCTACCTCATCAAGAACGGCCACCAGGATATGCCGCCCGAAGGCGAGCGCCTCAAAACCGATGAGTATTGGGATCTGGTGAATTACATCCGCGCTTTCGCCAAGAGCGAGCCGTGAAGAGAAGCCAGCGGAGACTAAGAATTAAGCGCTCAGGAAGAATCGCTCAGACCTTAAGAAAGATCTGTCTCTTATACAGCACCCACATCACCACCCAGCAAATTAGCACATACGCGATTCCATACAACAGCGAAGCATTCGCCGGACTTGCCAGCGGCGCAAACACCTTCTGGTACACCACCTCTTGCCAGGTGAGTACACCATCCGCCCCATGAAGTTGCATGCGATCCAAAAGGTCCGCGCCAAGTTCTGACAATACGTACGCCGCGATTGCATTCATGCCAAACACCAGAAAAAACTTGGTCCAGCCCGCCCGCCATTGTTTGATGTCGAGGAGCCAGTAGCAGGCCGCCAGGCAAATCATTGCCAGTCCCGCCGTCAAGAGCACAAACGAGCTGGTCCACAGCTTCTTGTTAATGGGAAACCAGAAGTTGAAGATTTCCCCGGCGATGGCCAGCGCAATGCCTAGGCCGGCCATCCCCATGGCCTTCGCCGCGCGGCCGCGATTTGAACGCAGCCATTCGCCGTTGAGCAATCCGATGACACAGGTAGCGACTGCCGGAATGGTGCTCAACAACCCCTCTGGATCGCGCACTCGCTCATATAAATGGCCCCACAACAACTTCCGGTCGAGCCAAGCCACCAGGTTGCGGTCGGGATCGAGCAAAGGAATGTCGCGCACCGGCATTCCGTATCCTGGCACCGGTAGGTATCGCATCAAGATCCAATAACCCAGCAGGCAGCCGGCGCCAATTGCAATCTGGGTCTTATGCCCGGTCCACAGCGCAAGCACCGATGTGACCACATAGCACAGTGCGATTCTCTGCAGCACGCCATAGATACGCAGGGGATGAAAGTGATCCGGGAACCCATTGACCAGCAACCCGAAGCCAAACAGTACAACGCCGCGCCACAACACATGCGGCAGGAGCCGGGCGCGCGATTCTCCCCGGGCGAGCCGTGAGGGAAATGAAAACGCCATGGCCACGCCAACGATGAATACAAAAAAAGGAAAAACCAGATCCGTTGGCGTCCACCCATTCCAATGCGAATGGCGCAACGGCCAATAGGCGGCGGCGCCGTCTCCCGGGTCATTCACCAGAATCATCAAGCCAATGGTTGCGCCGCGAAACACGTCGAGCGACATTAATCTGCTGCCGGGAGCACGCGATATGCCCACGGGCGCTGCCGCGTCGCTCTTTAAAGCCGTTGACGACATGGAATCCACGCTTCCTAAGCGGCGAATTGTAGCATGCTCGTCAGCTCCTCGGCGGAGGCCGACCGGATGCTACATTAATTCCGGCAACTGTAATTTGAGGAGAATCCGGAATGCCGACCCTGATCGCACAAGCCACGCGAATTCAAGCCGCGGGCAACAAGCCCAAACTCATTGACGAATACATTGGACGGGTCAATTCCAGGACTGAATCCCTGAGCCTGGCGCACATGCGCAGCCCGCAAGGATGGGTGGAAGCCGGGCAAACACCGGAGTTCGACGAGTTCACACTGGTACTCAAAGGGGTGGTGCGGGTGAAACACAAAGACGGCGAAATGGATGTCTCGGCCGGGCAAGCGATCGTCGCGCACCGCGGCGAGTGGGTGCAGTACTCCACTCCGTATGAGGGTGGCGCCGAGTATATTCGCGGTGTGCTTGCCCGCCTTCTCCATGGACACGGTTCACCGGGATGAGGTTCACCGGGACGAGTAGGAATGGCTTGCGAAATGAGCGCGCACGCGAGCCTATCGAGAGTGCAACGACCGTTCCCTTCCCCTCGTCTCTTCGCTTTCGTTCTACTGATAGCTCTGTTCCATAGCGTTGCCCAATCCGCGCAACGTCATCTAGCGGCGCTCACCCCTGAGTACACATTCAAAGTGGTTCGCAAGTTTCCCCACGATCCGATGGCCTTCACCCAAGGCCTGGCATACCGTGATGGCTATTTCTATGAAGGTACCGGACGGAACGGTCAGTCCTCGTTGCGCCAGGTCCGTATGGAAACCGGGGAAATTGTTCGGAAAGTGGATTTGCCGCCGCAGTTTTTTGGCGAAGGAGTCACGCTTCTAGGAGACGAGATTGTCCAGCTCACCTGGCAGTCCCACCTTGGATTTGTGTACCGGCTAAGCGATTTCCGGTGGTTACGCAGCTTCTCCTATTCCGGCGAGGGTTGGGGCATCACAACCAACGGACACGAAGTCTTCATGAGCGACGGAACTTCCGAAATTCGCGTTCTCGACCGCAACACGCTGGCCGAAAAGCGGCGTTTTGCGGTTCATGATGGATCGACGCCCGTCACTCAACTGAATGAACTGGAGTTCGTCGAAGGGGAGATTTTCGCGAACGTATGGCAGACGGATCGGATCGCCCGCATCTCCCCGGCAACTGGAAAAGTCGTCGGCTGGATTGACCTCACCGGCATCCTGAGTCCTCATCAACGTTCCGGTCCTGATGCCGTATTAAACGGGGTCGCTTACGATCCCCAGGGAAAACGCCTGTTTGTCACGGGCAAACTTTGGCCCACCCTATTTGAAATCCGACTGATTCCGAAGCACGTCCACTGAAAGCTTTTCCCGGGTAGTCGAATTTTATTGACAAGCCGCGTGCCTTAGAGTTACATAATGTAACGTTACATCGGTTAGCGATTACAACCTGACCTGACACAGCCTGGAGACCTGACAAAGCCCATGCCTAAACGTCCAAGAAATTTAGGAGAGCTGGAGCAGTTGGTGATGGACTACATCTGGTCCCACAGTTCGACAACCGCGGAACAATGCCGCGAGGCGCTCCTGGCCGAGCATCCCATGAAGGATTCGACGGTCCGCACCATCCTGCGCAGGCTGGAAGAAAAAGGATTTCTGGCGCATGACGTCGCGGGGCGGACGTTTGTTTACCGGTCGGCGCAGCCTCGCCAGAGCACCGCGGCCCGCGCCGTCAGCCACATTATTGACCGCTTTTGCGGTGGATCGGTTGAGCAATTGCTCGTGGGAATGGTAGAGAACGATGTGCTGGACTCGCGCGAGTTGGCACGCCTCGCGCAAAAGATCGCGCGCAAAAAGGAGGGCCGGTCATGAATACAGAAATGTTCGTCCGGGTGTCTTCCGACGCACTCCGCTGGATCGCTGAACCAGCGTTGCGCACAATCGTCCTGGCCGGAATCGCCGCCCTTGCACTCTGGGCCTTCCGCGTGCGAAGCGCTTCCGCACAGCTAGCGGCCTGGACGGCGGTTCTGTGCGCTGCACTGGCGCTGCCTTTGTTGAGCTGGCTGCTTCCCCCAATGTTTATGCGCTTGCCAGTTTGGCCGTCGCATCCTTACGTGCAAGCGGCAGTGGTGCAACCGGGCGCTCGTGTGGAGCACATTGCAACCGAGCCGGTTGCAGACGCCAGGCCACCAATTCGTACCCGGCAGGCCGCCGAAACTACAACCACCACAACCTTGGGTACGGCAAAAGAAGCTGGAACCCTGCCCGTTGCAAAACCTGATGCTTTCGCTTGGCCGCTGTTGGCATTTGCGGCCTATCTTCTCGTCCTGGCTGTACTGGCTGGCCGTTTGTGCGTCGGATGGATTCTGACGCGGCGGATGCGGCGCAGCGCGATTCCGGTTCATGATTCCAAGCCCCTACAGCGAATCGGGTCTTGTATCCGCCAGATAGAACTTCGCAAAGCACCTCTGCTGTTGGAATCTCGGGCCGCGAACGTGCCTCTAACGTTTGGCGCGTTGCGGCCTGCCATCGTGATTCCCCAAAGCTGGCGCGGTTGGGAAGAGGCCAAGCTCGCGGCAGTTATCTCCCACGAACTTTCTCACGTGCAGCGCCGTGATCCGCTCGTTCGTCTGCTGGCGGCAATTTATCGCAGCGTTTTCTGGTTTAGTCCGCTGAGTTGGTGGCTGGAACATCGCCTGGCGGATTTGGGGGAACAGGTAAGCGATCAGGCGGCGATCACCGCTGGCGCGGAACCTACCTACTATGCGGAGGTGCTTATGAGTTTTTTTCGGACAATCCACAGTGGACACGGACGGGTGAATTGGCAAGGTGCTCAGATGGCGGACGGGGGTCGGGCCGCGAACCGCATCGAACGAGTCCTCTCATTGAAGACGCTCAGGCCCGCTGGCTGGAGCAGATCTCTAATTACCGCAGCAATCACTGGGGCTCTGCCCTTGGTTCTCCTGATCGCGGCCGCTCGCCCGAAGTTCGTGCTGGCCTCTGCCGCCGCACCACCGCAGGCTGCGGCAGCGCAGACATCGCCGATTTCGCCGCCCGCACCTGCGGCTCCGGCTGCTCCTCCTGCGCCAACACCTATCGGCGGGACAGGCAATCTGGGAGGAACTATCGCGGGAACAGTCACACCCCGCGCGGTCCCGCAAGCGCCGCGACTATTGGAGGCCGTTCCACTCATGCCAATCTCCACCGATCAAGACGTAACCTATCCCTATCGCTCGAACGGCTTCAACGGCGGGATGGATTTCGCCATCTTTTCTGGCGACTTGGTCATAGTGAGTGGGTCCGATGATGACCGTAATGCTGCGGAGAGACTGCATAAGAAAACTTCCGGCGATTTCATCTGGTTCATCCACGAAAGAAGCGAGTATGTGATCCGGGATGCGGCCACCGTCCAAGCCGCGAAGCAGCTTTACTCTCCTATGGAGGACCTCCGCAAGCAACAAGAGGCATTGGAAAAGCAGCAAGAGGAACTTGAGAACCAGCAAGAAGAAATGGGCAAGCAAATGGAAGCGGTTCGCGTTGAGGTTCCCGCCGACTTGGTGCAGCGCATGCAAGCCGTAGAAGCGAAAATCAAAGCGCTGGGAGGATCGGCAGACATGGACCAACTGGGTCGTCTGCAGGGTGAATTTGGCGATCTACAATACCAACTCGGCTCACTCCAGCACAAGGCCGGTGAGGCGCAGCGTGAGTTGGGCGAACAACAGCGGTTGCTGGGAGAAAAGCAGCGTGACTTGGCGCGGGGCCAACGGGACTTAGGAAGAAAGCAAGCCGAGTCTGCCCGCGAGGCTCCGCGACGGATGCAAGAAATTATCGGCAAAGCGCTCGCCGACGGCACAGCCAAACGAGTGGAGTAATCGGACGCTACCGGCTGGCAGCTTAGTCCGTCCCCCTAGCTGCCGCCTTCAGTCTGCTTTACCGCGGATTCCGCGCCCTGGAAACCAATCTTGCTGTGGGTGCCGTCGCAGAAAGGCTTATTCACCGAGCCGCCGCAGCGGCATAGCGCAAAGTTTTGTTTGCCGCTTAGCTCGTACTTGTTGCCATCAGCGTCCACGAGTTCCACCGGGCATTGTGAAGCGTCCACCAGATAAGGGCCATTCTTTCTAACTTTGATCTTCAACTCAGGCATAAATCCTCCATAAGAATATGTGTGCTTACTTATATCAAAGATAACACTCGAAAACGCGTGGCAAGGAATTGGCGGCCTAGGCGGCCAAGGCTCGGCCCGCAACATGCTGCGATAGAGCTGCAGGTACTCGTCCAGCATGTGCTTGGTGGTGAAACGCTGGCGGGCACGCTGGTAGGCGCGGTTGCCGTAGGCCCGGCACAGGTCCGGATCTTGCCGCAGGCGTACGAATGAGCTCGGCCAGGCTGGCTTCGTCATTGGCCCGGAAAAACAGCGCAGCCTCTCCCCAAATTTCGCGGAAGGAAGGAATGTCATTGGCGACAATGGCGCAGCGGGAAAGCGCCGCCTCCAGAACCGAAAGGCCGAAAGGCTCATAGCGCGAAGTCGCCGCGTAGATGGAAGCTCGGCTGTAGAGATTCCGCATCTGGGCTTCATTTTGGGGACCTCTGCAGCGCGACGTTCACATCCGCCACAGCCAGTTTTACATCGGCGCGAATGGGGATCTTCGAGGCCAACGCCGGCGGTTCATCGCTGACAATACACACCGGCAACGGATGCGTGCGTTGAGTTAACAAGCGACACCTGCTTACCCGCGTCCCACAGCCGGCCCACGGCCAGAACGGAATCCTCTTTGGTTACATAGGGATTGAAGAAAAGACGGATTGCGGCCGGGATAGACCACGGCTTCACAAGCCGGACGAAGGTAGCTGGAGTGGATCGCATCCAGCATCCAGGCGCTGGGCGCGACCACCATGCTGGCCTGCGAAAGCCCCACATCATCACTTCCCGGTACCAGGTCAGCCAGCGGCTGTCGTCGGGCTCGCGCCCGTGCACCGCCTTCCACCAACTGATCAAGTCACCGTGCGCGACGACAATGCGGGGAACGTAACCGGAAGGCTGCCGTAGCACACGTGATTCAAATGCAGCAGGTCGGGCTTTATCTCGTGCGACTAGCGCAGTGAGGTAGGCGAAGGAGTCTTTGAGATCGCATTCTCCCTCTTGCATCCAATCCAGCCGGAAAGCGGTGGGAATGTAATTCAGTCCCTGGAGGTTTTCCATCCATGCAGTCTGCTGCGGCAAAGGAATCTCGCCCAGGCTGACTAAGGTCACCTGCGTACCCCGGCCAATAAGGCCAGCGACCAGCTCGCGGGTATAACTCCACACCCCGCTCAAGGTGTCGGTTGTAACCAGAATATGCACTAGCAAACCCCAGGAGAGATGCGCGGAAAGCCGCAGTGGACAAGCCATCTGCGGCTCCGGCGTGGACCATTGTAAAGGGAGAGTGCCAGCCGGCCGGCAGAATTCGCTAGGAAAATTGTAAAAAATTCGAGCAGAGCGCAAACAATTGCACACTGGGTGGATGCCAAGTGCATTGCGATCCCAAATGCCTTAGTCCGCGATGCCGAGTTTGCCGCACATCTCCTGCGCGAGGCCGTGCACCGTCTGCATCCTGTTCTGTGCCGCCGCGGGAAGGTTCGGCGACTTCAGAACCATTTCACAGGAAAGCAGGATGGCCGTGGCGGTGCCTTTCAGCTGGTTGCGTAATTCACGCTCCGCGATCCGCCGCGCGATCTGGCCTTCTTTTTCCCGGCGTTGCAAGGCGATGCGCAGTTCGCGCACTACCCGGTCAATTCCGTTGACCGCAAAACTCACATAGACCGGAACCGCCGTGCCCAAATGTGCTGCAGCAACGCTCCGCTCTCTTCCGGTTCGAGATCCACAGCAGACTGGTCAATGACGACAGCCGAAAATTCCTGTGCCCGCAGGCAACTGGCGGCTTGTCGCAAGTTGGAGAGCGACCTGTGCGGGTTCCGAAGTGGCTTGGTGCAATGCCTGGGCGCATTCCTGACCTCGTGCCGAGGGCGTAATCAGTAGAATCATGCCCGCTCTCAAATTGCACGCCTGTCGCCATAAGCCACGCATTGAAAACACGAGGCTTACTCTCCACTTTCCTGGCCAACCTCTTCCCGCCACGGGAAGCTTCGTCCGCTTCTGCATCATTGCGGCTGCGACGCATACTCCTTCAATTTTCGGTAAAGGGTGGTCTTGCCAATCCCAGCAGCCGCGCCGCCATCAATTTGTCGCCATTCAGGTGAGTGATGGTGCTCAGTATGGTTTGCTTTTCCAACTCCGCCATGGGCAGAATCTTAGCCGGGCTATCCCCATTCTCCGGCGCCCGGACGGAGCTGTGGATCGCACTGGGCAGATCCCCGCTATTGATGACCGGTCCGGTGGTCAGACGCACACCCCCGCTCCAGACAGTTTTCCAGTTCGCGCACATTGCCCGGCCAATCATAGGCCAGCATGGCTTTCAGAGCATCGTCGCTGACCGTGCGCTCCTGCCCCGTGGAGCGACTCAATCGTTCCAGAAAGTACCCCACCAGCAGGGGTATATCCTGACGGCGCTCCCGCAAAGGAGGAATTCGCAGACTGAGGACGTTCAGGCGGAAGTACAGGTCGCGGCGGAAGGCTCCCTGAGCCACGGCCTGCTCCAGATCGCGATTGGTGGCCGCCAGAATCCGCACATTGATGGCAATCCGTTTGGTGCTGCCCACCGGCCGGATTTCCTTCTCCTGAATGGCCCGCAGCAGTTTGGCCTGAAGATCCACTGGTAGCTCTCCAATTTCGTCCAGAAATACCGTGCCGCCCTCGGCAATGGCCAGCAGCCCTTCTTTCGCCTGCACCGCTCCGGTAAAGGCTCCTTTCACGTAGCCAAAGAGTTCGCTCTCAATCAGCGTCGGGACCAGCGAGCCGCAATCCACCGGAATGAACGGCTTGTCCCGGTAAGGCCCTGAGAAGTGGATCGACCGCGCCACCATTTCCTTGCCCGTGCCGCTCTCGCCCAGGATCAAAACCGGGTGATTGCTTTGCGAGGCTTTGGCGATGATGCGGAAAAGCTTTTCCATCTCCGGCGCGCGCCCCACAATTCCGCTAAAACCTTGCTTGGACTTGATCTTCTCGCGCAGCACCCGGTTTTCCGTTTTCAGTTTTAGGTGCGCCGAAACGCGTTCCAGCAGCAGCTTCAACTCCTCCATGCTGAAAGGCTTAGTCATATAGTCATAAGCGCCATTCTTCATCGCCTGCACCGCGGAGTGCACCGTGCCATAGCCAGTCACGACAATGACCACCGCATCCGGCCTGCGTTCCCTGATCTGGCGCAGAGCCTCCAGCCCGCCCGCGCCCGGCAATTTCAGATCGAGCAGGACCACATCGATGCTTTGCGCCTCAAGCTGGCGGTAGGCATGCTCGGCAGAGTCGGCAACATGGGTGTTAAAGCCCAGCGATTGCGCCACTTCGCGGCAGACTTCGCGAATGGCGCGCTCGTCATCGACGATCATCAGGTTAAGAAAATTGGCCCCTTCGATTTGGGGCGGCGTAAATGCGATAGCGGCGGCGGTCGTCATAGTTTGATTGCCTCTTTCAAGCGGATATCTGGGTTTCGGGTTGCAGCGCTTCGTCGGACAGGGCCCGGGTTGAAGAAACCGGTGTGGAATGAACCTGAGTCGGATGAATCCCGGCGGCATCAGTTCCGCTGGATTGAACCTGCCCAAGGCGCACCGCGATTCGTGTGCCCTTCCCCGGCTCGCTTTGTACTTCCAGACTTCCGTTCGCCTCACTTACAATGCGTTGCACGGTCGCCAACCCAAGTCCGTTTCCCTTGCCTGCGCTTTTCGTGGTGAAAAAAGGCTCGAACAGGCGGGCGCGGGTATTTGCGTCCATGCCGCAGCCAGTATCGGTCACGCTGAACTCAACGTAGCCGTCGAGTAACTCGGAGGGAGTGTCCACGCCATCGACACAGTTCCGGCACGCCAGCATAATCTGGCCCCCTTCCGGCATGGCATCGCGGGAATTCAGCAGCAGGTTCATCACGATCTGCCGCAAGCCGCTTTCGCTCACGCCCACCGGGGCGGTCCGCGGATCAAGCTCGAAGGACCAGCTCAACTTGTTCGCCAAGCATGCGCGAATAAGAAAGCTGTGCATGCCGGAGATCACTGTCACTCCAGGAGTGTGCGCAGGTGTCGGCGCTTTGCGGCCGCGCCGCCGAGAGCAACTGCTGAATCAGTCCCGAGCTGTGTCCGCTCGCTTTGCGGATCTCCTCTACATAGCCGCGCAGCGGATTGCCCGCCTCTAGACCCCGCATCAGCAGATCGCAATAGAGCAGAATTCCGGTGAGCAGGTTGTTGAAATCGTGCGCCACGCTGGCGACGACGCGGCCCAGCGCTTCCAGCCTTTGCGATTCGAGTCTCTGCAGATCGAGTCTCTGCAGATCCGGCCGCCGGGTTTGCCGTCTGGCGAATGCTGTTTTTCCTCCATGTCCTCGGGTTTCGGTTCATCCAACCGCCGCACGTTCAGCACCAGCAGTTCTCGCTGGCTGGTGCGGAAAACGCGCACGAGCCACCATGAGTTGAATCTCTTGGCCATCCCGCGCACGCTTTCGCACCTGCAGACCATGGCTCCGTCGCGGGAGTTACCGGCTCGGGATCGGCTGAGAACAGAAATAAGCTCTCGGGAATGAAATCGGCCAGCGCCGGCCTTCGATTTCCGCGCCTTCGAGGTATCCGAACATGCGGGCAAAGACGCGGTTCGCGCAGACCACGCAACCACCTTCGACGATTGCCAAACCTTCCGTCGAGGCTTCCATGACGGCAGTCAGGAGAGTTGTGTCTGCCGGTTCTTCTTTTTGGTCCTCCGCCCGAAACTGCACTAATGTTCCCATTTGTCCCTCAAGGTCTCCCCAAACGCTTCAGAGTGCCCGTTGCCAAATGACACCGGCGCGGCAATCTCCCTAATTGGGAATGCAGTCCCGATCGTTCTCAGTGCGCGGGCGCTCCCCATTTGGGAAGTGTAGGCGGAGTTGGGCTTCCTGCTAAGGCTATCCGTCACAAGAATCTGTGACGGATGAACAGAATTGGGAATGGAAATTCGCAGGACCGAAATGGGAGCCGTAGCGCCGGCTCGTGGTTCCTACTATTGGGGTTGCTGCTCCGGCCACTCTGCGCAGCGTATCTAGCTGAACCCGCTGCAATTGTAATGACTATATCTATAAGATATAGCAAAATCGAATTCTAGCCCCTTTTGCCCCCGGAAATAGCCAAGCCCGGCCTGAGCCGAGAAACGCGCCTACAAGCCATCCTGGCGCGATGGCGGGCATTCTAGGCGAGGTTGACGCCGGGACTTGTACCCCAGATGAAGTACGGCGGGGTGCCATCAATAGCTTATAGATAAGTCGATGATAACAAAGGACAGAGCTAACCTGGACTGAAGCGGGAGGCAGCAATTGCAAGCCGAGAACAACCGAGGCGCCATGTTTTGCCTAGCATGTTTTGCCTACCATGTCTTGCCTAGTTCGAAGATCCCCCCAGCCCCACCGCCGCGCTCTGTGGTTCGTTGTCGGGCTGAAGAATAACTCCATCAAACGGAGTCGCCGCCAGAAACTGGCCATGCACGGCGCTCACGCGGCGCAGCGGATATCCAGCGTCTGGCCCGCGCGTCCAACTGCGTCCTCCGTCCTGGCTGGAGAACACTACGCCGGTAGCCGTGCTGGTAGCCAGCAGGCGCTTGCCGCTTTCGTCATAGCTGACCGAGCTGATGTTTTTGTCCGGCAAGCCATTGACGACATGCTGCCATGTGGCGCCAACATCGGAACTGAGGTAGACGCCCTCGCGGGCTGCCACCAGAATTTGCGCGTTCGGAGTGACAGTTACGCCACGGATGGTCAAATACGAAGGCAGCGCCGCCTGCGTCCAACTGCTTCCCGAATCGGCGGAAAGCAGTACGGCGATGCGGGTGGCGGCTACGATAAGATCGCCATTGCCCGTGAACCGAAACCAGATCTTGTTTGCCCAGAACCGGCCCGCCGCTCCAGCTCTTGCCGTCGTTGTTGCTGATCAACAATCCAGCGGAGGTCGCCGCCAGCCAGCGGTCCGGGCAGAACATCAATATCCTCCACGCGGCCGTCCAGCACCGAGCGCTTGACGATTTGTGCGCTACGCTGACTGCTTCGTTGCCTCTCTTGACGGTGCGGAAAGTCGTCTTTTCGTTGACTTACAACATTCGACGGACGCCAAGCGCTGGCCGCCACGATCCAGCAAGAAAATGCCACGATTGGTTCCGGCGATGAGGGTGCCGTCGCCGGCCTGTTGCAGGGCGAACACATCGCGCCCGCCCAGCCCTTCGCTCTTCTGCAGTCCAGTGACGTCCGCCATCATGGGAGACAAATACTCCGCCCCACTCCCGGTCATTCAGCACTCCCACGAAAATCGTGCTGGGATCGCTCTTGTCGGCAAGAATCGAAGTGACATAGCGGTGGGTGTAGCCATGGTTGGAAGCGACGAAGCGTCTGCGCGCCATTGTCGCTGGCCAGTACGCCGCCCCGGTCGGTTGCCAGCAGCACCCGCCGCGAATTACGCGGATCCACCAGAACGTCATTCACCACGACTTCCGGACCGCTCATGCGTTTCCAGGTCTTGCCGGAGTCTTCGGTTTTCCACAGCCCTTCGGTAGTTCCGGCATAAACAACCGAGGGGTTGCTCGGATCCTGCTTCAGAACGCGCGTGCGCCGCGCCGTGAAAGGAATGCCTTGCAGCTTCTGGAACAACTCGCCAGCCAGTCTGGCTCTTGTAGATTCCCGAGCAGGCGCTGGCAAAAACCGTAGCGGGATTCGATGCGTCCACGATGATGGAAAAGACATCGGAGTCTTCAATCATTCCCTTGTTGATGTGCTGCCAGGTGGCGCCGCCATCGGTTGTCTTCCAGGGCAAATGCCAGCTCCCGGCATAGACCAGGTTCGGGTTTGTGGGATCCACCGCAATGGACTCGATATTCTTGACTTCGCTTCTCCGAAGCGGAGATTCGCTGCCAGGTGTTGCCGCCATCCAAAGTGCGATAAACGCCGTCCAGAGCGCCGGCGACCAGCACTGAGAATCGGAAGCCGCCATGGCCAGCGCACGAATGGATTTGCCATGCATGGCCGGAAGCGCTTCCCAGTTCTTGCCGCCGTCGTTGGTGCGGAATAAGTCGCCGGCCTGTTGATTCTCCACGCTCCAGGCCGCGACAAAGATCGTGTTGGGATTGCGGGAATCGATGGCGATGTGGTCGAGCACATAATCGTCGCTCGCGCCCAGGTGGGCAAAGCGCGACCAGCTGCGCCCGCCATCGTTGGAGGAAAACAGTTGTCCCGTGCTGGTTCCGAGGAGAGATGTGATCCGGGTTCTGCGGATCGTAACTGAGGCTGCGGACATCGCCGCCATCCGGGCCCCAGCACTTCCCATTGACCGGCCCATGAGACCGACGTCAATGCGAGAACAACCACCAATCCAATCAACCATTTACCGCAATATGTCCGGGAATTCATAGAAGCAGGCTCTCCCCTGAGTTGGCGTTGCCACCAAAGTACCAGCGTGACAGCGCGACTGGAAGCCAATCAAGTTACCGAAGGGAAGGAGAAAATCGGGCCGGTCGAGTTTGGCTGACTCGACCGGCCGTGTCTTCGAATGCTCTGGTTACTGAGCCTTCGGTTTGGCCGCTTTTTCTGGCCGCAACATGGGGATGGTCCGGCACTGGCTTCACTTTGGACTCATCCACCGGCTGGGTTCCCTCCCCGGAGAAGGTAGCTCCGGCAGGGACGATCCAGAACTCGGCAGGTCATGGTGCCTGCGCTGCCTGTCCTGGTCTCGATGCGGCTGGCGTCGATGGCCTGTTTGGCTTCGCCACCCGAGAGATACGCCTTGGCATTGACGGCGCGTTCCGCCGCCAGGTTCTTGCGCTTCTCGGTCGGTTCGGCGTTGCCGACGATCACCAGTTTGTTGTCAGCATTCTGCTGCAGGTTCTTGGCGACGTCGTCCAGGATCGCTTTGCATTCGTTGTCCACGCGCCACGGCTTCCCGATCTTGTCCATCTTCGAGAAGTCGCATTCGCTCAGCTTGCTGGCTTGCGGCGGCGGCGGAGGAGGAACCTCCACATTTACCTGGGCTGGAAGCCGAAGCGGTCAAGCCCGCGCGAATCCGTACAGGTTGCGCTCACCGTGATCGGCCCGGCGGATGCGCCCGTAGTATTCAGGGTTGCGGTGCTTCCGCTGCCGGAGACGCTGCCGCCGCTGGCGGTCCAGCCGCTCACCGTGACCGGAACATTGTCCGGGCTGGTGCAAGTAGCGGAAAGATTGCTGGTTCCGCCGGCTTGCAGCGTGGTGGGATCGGCCGAAGCGACATCGTCGGCGGATTCTTGGGCGGCTCCTTAACCGTGAAAGTCGCCGAGCAGCTCGCCGTGCTCGCCGTTTTTCATCTTTGGCATCGGTGATATGCGCCGTCACGGTGTAACTGCCGCCAGCCAATCCATTGGTGTCGATGTTGGCGGTGTTGTCTTTGCCGCTGATTTTGCCGCCGTTGCTGCTCCAATCGTAGGTCAGACGTATGCTTGGGATTGAAGTTGCTGGCGGTCGCGGTGGCGGTGATGCGGCTCGCCGACCATGACTTCGTTCGGTTGCAGCGAGCAACTGGCCGCGGGCGGTTGCGGCGGCGGCCCGAGCGAGCCGAAAGTTAAACAGCACGCCGCCCCGCAGACGAACGCCGGCAAAATTTGGCTGACGCGCATCGGATCCGGCGGCCGCCAAATCGGCAAAGTTCTGATGAGCCAACACATAATCCGCTTCAAAGGCGCGGATGGTCACTCTCGGCCAGAGAGGAAGGTCCATGCCGCCGCCCAGAATCCCTCCGATGCCGGTCTTGGTGGTGCTGAGCGACTTGCACGTTGAACTCATTCACGCCCAGCAAGCTGTGCAGGAACAAGTTCATTCCCGGGGTGCGGAACATTACGCGCGGACCTATGGAAAACGTCGACTCCGAGCCAAAACCATTGCGGTCATGGCCGATGTCGCCTTCGAGCCCCCAGTGCGCAGTCGAAGTTGCGAGTGATCGCACCGCCCGCGCCCTTTCCCAGATCGGGCGGATGGATTCCCTGCAAATTACTAGGATTGTTCGCGTCCGGCACCATGACCTCCCGGATGCGTCCATTGATAGCCCACAAACAAATCCCACTTGGGCGTAGTTTGATCCTGTGCCGCTAAGGGACTCGCCGCCAGAGATAGCAGCCAATATCAACAAAACTACAGACAGCCATGCACGACTGCGAATTTCACGACCAAGTGACATTTAATCCTCCGAAAAATTGCGGGACTCCCGCTGATATGGAGTAATTTGGTTTTTCATTCCCGGGATGGGCCGCTAAGAACGTTCAACATCTGAGATTAACCGAATGCAGATTCTATCGTAACTAATGCCTCGGCCGGTTGTCCTTACCATTCTTTACAGTCGTCTCATCTTGATACTATAGGGGTTGGCTTTGCACGTTCGCACTTGCAGGACAATCACTTGCAGGGACATGCCCGAAGCCTGAATAATGACCTTCTAGATTCCTCCACAACTATGAGCCAGGAAAAAGTACTAATCGTTGAAGACGAAGAAAATGAGCGCACCGGTTTGGCCGAGTTGCTTTCCTCTTGGGGTTATCGCGCGGAAACCGCCAGCGACGGCGTCGAAGGGCTGGAGAAAGTAGCGTCCTGGTCGCCTTCCATCGTGGTGACCGACATGAAGATGCCACGCATGGGAGGACTGGAACTCTTGGAAAACCTGGCGCGCGACTCCCGCACCATCGCGGTCATCGTGGTGACTGCCCAGGGAACGATCGACAACGCCGTGCAGGCCATGCGCATGGGGGCCTACGACTACGTCACCAAGCCCATTGATACCAACCGCTTGCGAACGATTCTGCAGAACGCATGCGCGCTTCTGGGGACGCGCGTCGAACTGGAAGTCACCCGCCGCAAGCTGCGCGACGCAGGTTCCCTGGGCACCCTGATTGGCCCCTCCAAGAAAATGCAGGAGATTTTCCGCCTGATTGAAATGGTGGCGCCCAGCACAGCCTCGGTACTCATCACCGGGGCCAGCGGCACGGGTAAAGAATTAGTCGCGCGCACCGTGCACGAACTCAGTCCGCGCCGGACAAAGCCATTCATTGCCATCAATTGCGCGGCGATCCCCGAAACCCTGATTGAAAGCGAAATCTTCGGACACGAAAAGGGCGCGTTCACCGGAGCACTGGAGCGTCGCACCGGCTGCTTCGAATTGGCGGAAGGCGGGACGTTGCTGCTCGACGAAATTGGCGAGATGCCGGTGGCCACGCAGGCGAAACTGCTGCGGGTGCTGGAAGACCGCAAACTGCGGCGCCTGGGCAGCAAAGTGGAGACCACGGTGGACGTGCGCGTTCTGGCTGCCACCAACAAAGTTCCGGAAGACGCGGTCGCTCACGGCGAATTGCGCAATGATCTCTACTACCGGCTGAATGTTTTCAACATTCACATGCCGCCGCTGCGCGAGCATAAGGAGGATATTCCCGATCTGGTCCACTCTCTGCTGGCGGACATGAACGAAAAACACGGACGCAAGGTGGCTACGCTCAGCGAGGCCGTACTCAACGCATTCCGCAACTACTCCTGGCCGGGAAACGTGCGCGAACTGCGCAATACCCTGGAGCGCGCGGCCATCGTCTGCGAGGGTTCGGTCATCGAAACCAAGCACTTGCCGCCGGGTTTCGGGCAAACCACGATGCGCACAACCGTAGAAGATCCCGACGCGGTGCGTCTAGGGGTGGGCACCACGGTGGGAGAAGCGGAGAAGTTGCTGATCCTGAAGACCCTCGAGGCCACCAACAATAACAAGACCAAGGCCGCAGAAATTCTGGGGATCAGCCTGAAAACTCTGCATAATAAGCTTAAGGAATACGGCAGCGCCACGGCCGAGCCCAGCCAGGAAAAAGAAGAAGAAAAGGAAACGAAGGAAGAATAGGCCGCCATGCGCCGAAGAACCCAACTCGTGCTGGCTATCACATTGATGGTAGCGGCGCTGGTCACACTGTTCTCCGGCATTTACATTTCGCAATTGCTGCGTCAGCAGATCACCAACGTCAATGAAACCGCGGTGCAACTGACGTCGGAACTGGCCTACCTCGCCGAACAATTCGGTCCCTGACCTAAGCAGCACTAAGGTAGACACCAACGATCCAGAGGCGGTGCGCCGGGCAATTACTTACTACCTCAGCACCGATCGCGATCTGAGCACGATGCTGGAATCGGTGGTGGGCAGTTGGCCTTTCGTCTACGACGCGGCCATTCTGGACAATGAGGGCAAGGCGATTCTGCACACCAATCGCAATTTGATCGGCAAGGTGGTTCCCGACCGTCCCGATTTCCAGCTGATTCAGCACGTTCGGTTTCGCGAGAAGCTAAGGCTGGTTTACAGCCCGGCCACGGTTTACGACGTCGCGCATGCCGCTGCAGTTGAACGACACTCCGTTCGGCAGCATTCGAGTGGGTGTCTCCACGGTTTTTCTGAAGAGCGCGATCACTCCGCGACTGCAGCATGCCGTCATCTTTTCAAGTCATGGCGATTTTGCTGGCGCTGATCATGGCCGCAGCGTTGTCCCGCCTGGCATTGGGACCGCTGGAGGAGATCAGCCGCAGCCTCGACAGCGTGACGGAAGGCAACGCCGACGCCATTGCGGAAGCGGAAGCCCGGCCCGATGAATACGGTCTGGTCACTCTCAAGATCGCGCATCTCGGCCGGCAGATGCGCGACACCAAGGAAATTTTCTCCGCGTTGAAAGACAACGTGGACCAGATCATGGCCAACCTGCAGGACGGCCTGATGCTATTCACCCGGGATTCACGGGTGGTACTGGTCAGCGCCTCGGTGGAGCGTTTCCTGGGCCGTCCCCGCCGCGAATTGCTCGGCCGCAATGTTAAAGAAGTTTTCTCGGCGGAGACTCCGCTGGGCGCGCTGGTGCTTGGAGGCCTTCCATTTCCGGCGCGCCATCGGGCAGCGCGAAATCGAAGTCCAGCAACGGCAAGCGGGTGCAGCTTGCGCTCGATTTCATTCAGGAAGGCGGAGCACAGATTGGCGCGCTGCTCACCTCTGCGCGACACCGAATCGGTGCGCCGAATTGAAGATGAAATCGAAACCTCGCGCCGGCTCTCCGCCAGCGGACGCCTGACCCGCGGCGTGGCTCATGAAGTGAAAAATCCGATCAATGCCATTGTTCTGCATTTGCAGTTATTGCAAAACAAACTGCAGCAGATTGATCCCGATACGCGCCGCCACATGGACATCATTGACAACGAAATTCACCGCCTGGATCGAGTGGTGCAGATTCTGGTGGACTTCACTCGTCCGCGCAATCTGCATCTGGAGGAGACTGACCTGCGGCGGGTGCTGGAGGATGTGTGCCTGCTGGCCGCGCCGGATGCCGCGCAGCACGGGGTTACGCTGCAGCGAAAATTTCCCAAGGAGCGGCTTCCGTCAAAGTGGATATTGACTTTCATGAAGCAGGCGATTCTCAACATTGTGCTCAACGGGGTGCAAGCCATGCCCCAGGGCGGAACCCTCACGCTGGCCGCGCACGTCGAGAAAGACGTGGTCGTCACTGAGATTCGCGACCAGGGCGCGGGTATTCCTCCGGAAGTGCAGGAGAAAGTTTTTGAACTGTATTTCACCACCAAGGCGGGCGGCAGCGGCATCGGATTGGCGCAGGCCTATCAGATCTTGCAGTGGCACTATGGCTCGGTGGACTTCGAATCGGTGGAGGGCCAGGGAACCACTTTCCGGTTACGCTTGCCGCTGATGGAGACGCGTTCCGAATCCCTCAAGGAAGCTGCCGCTCGCATCTAGCGGGCGGAAGGACAGTTTGCCGGTTAACTTTGATCGTTCCGCAGCTCTGCACAGTAAAGCTGCCACACTTTCGCAAGGCATCCTTTCACTAGCGGGATTGCGGAGAACTCATTCCATCTTCAGAGATCGCAATCGCCCTGGGACGCGGTAAAATCTGGTATTGGCAGCGGCCCAGATTTTCCGGGCATTCGATGAAAAATATGACTCTGGCCGCAATTCTGCAAGTGTGTCTGCTGATGCGGTCGCCGGCGGCCGGACATTTCGTCTTCCCCTCGCTTGCGGCGGCTAGTCAGCAGCGACACGCCGCCAGCCAGAAGCAAACGCCGGCCAGAACCAGATAGCAAACCACTCCTGCGGAAACGACTCCGCCCCAAATTCCAGAGGAAACACAGCCGAATCCTGACGCCAGCGGACCCGGCAACACTGCTCCCGTCGCAGGAACCAGGAAGTCGGAAAGCCGCGCTCCCGCGACCAAGCCCACAAACAAACCCGCCGCGACGAAAAAACCTGCCGCATCAACCGCCACAAGACGAGCACGAGCCGCGGCAAAAAGCGGCGCAAGCATCCCGCGGTCAGCCAGACTCCGGCGGGTCCTCCCAAAGTGGTAGTGAAAAATGGAGGCGCCACTGAACCAACCCTGAAGATTTCTCCCAGCTTCACCCAGCAACAGGCGTCAAGCCAGCGGCAGAGCCCGGGAAGTTGTTGGCCGGAACATACGCGAATCTGAAGAAAATTTCCGGACGTCGCAACTTAACTGCCAGCCAGCAGGATATGGTCAAGCAGATTCAGCAATACATGGAACAGGCCAAAACCGCTGGAGACGCAGGAGACTTGGAGCGTCAGCACAATCTCGCGCTCAAAGCGAATTTACTATCGGCGGAATTGGTAAAGCACTAACGTTCCGGCTATTTGCCCTGCGCGCGCGCCGCATTCACTTTGAGCAACAGATCTTGTGCTGGCTTCTGCACCGGACCCGGAATATTCACTGCTTCGATCAGAACTTGGCGTGCTTCATCCACCCGTCTGAGTTTTGCGTAGGCAAAGCCGAGCAGATACAGCGGCCGAGCGTCCTGGTCCGGCTGATCCTTCAGTAAAACCGTCGCTGCCTTCAGTTCGGCGATCGCTGCCGTCGGTTTTGTCCTGCTTCATATAGGCATAGCCCAAGCGTGGAGTGGGCTGCGCCAGCCGAGATTTTGTGGGCTTTATCCGCATCCGGGGCGTCGGCTTTCGCTGCCGCAATGGCCCGCTGCGCGTAGGTCACGGCTTTAGCTGTGCTTCCAGGTTTAGGATCATCCACATATGCATTGGCCAGCAGGAGCAAGGCAGGGAGGTTGTTGGGAGCGGATTCCAGAATCTTTTCGCCATATGCAACCAGTCGCGACTGGTCCTTGAGTTGCTCCAACGCACCCATCGCATAAGTGGCAATTTGGTCGGTGAACTGGGAATTGGGAAAAGCTGCGGTAAAATGGTCAATGTCATCCATGCGCGCCTTTGGGATCGTTCTCGTTGGCTATCGCGTTGAAAGCGGCTGCCTCCATAAACGTATAGGAATTCTTGTCGGCGGCGGCATCATCGGCGCTCTCTGCTGCCTCGCCTTGCAGGCTTGGCCGCTTTCAGGGACGCGTTGTAGTCGGTGCCTCCCTGTACCGCATATTGCATCACTTTTGGATAGTTTTTCGCCGATTGCGCGACGTTAGTCTGGAATACCAGAAGACCCAAATTGTCCGGGGCGGCTGGCGAGCGCCTTATCGCCATAGTCCATGCGCCTTTTGCGAGTCTCCGGAGGCCTGATAGTACTGCGCGATCTGCCAGTTTCCGTAGGCTACCGCAGAAGGATTCGAAGCAAATTTCTGGGTGAAATCCTCGTACATAGCAACCCGCTTCTGGCGCATCTTGCTCGCCGGTGATGGCTTGCAGAGCTTGATCCTCGGGAGTCCGGCGGGAAATTCACCGATCTTTCCGATCTGGGCGTGCAGGGCAACCGGACTCAGTAAGAACAGCAGTATGGCGAATAGCAGAATGCGTTTCATAGTGGCCTCCGTTTACGAAGGATGAAAAGACTGCCGAATGCTCGCGCTGCGAATGCTAGCTCCGAAGCGGCGCTAATCCGCAAGTGGAGAAATCAAGGGGCAGATTCATGGAAAGCGGCGTATCCGTCTAGAGTGCGGAGCCTGGCGTCGGTTTCTCTGCGACCTTTGTGGCAGTTCTCGGTGTTCTCTGCGGTGAAAGCTTTTCTAGTTTACTGGTGTTCATTTATAGTCGCATATAGTCGCAAAAGAAAAATACTATGCTATTTTTGTGCGTTCACTCCCGCTGATGACTTCACACCTTGCCGCGAGCCAGAGGCGCCGTCTCGAAATGCCCTCACCAGGCGGCTTATTTACTTCGTGTCGTCCTGATCGCTTTTCTGCTCCGCGCAGGCGGAATGATTTTGCTTCATTCCTACCGCGCCCATTTGGAGAACGACGAGTCGGTGCACATCGCCTCTTCGCTTGCTTCAGGACAGGGCTTCAGCAATCCTTTGGCCAGCATACCGGACCCACCGCATGGCTGGCGCCGCTGTACCCGTTTGTCTTGAGCCGCATTTTCTTACTCTTTGGGATTCAAACGCGGACTGCGGTTTTCTTTGCCTTGTCTGCTGAATTGCTTGCTTTCGGCGCTGACCGCCATCCCCATATTTTTTATTGGCCAGTACACTTTCGGTCTGCGAATCGCCAAGTGGTCGCTGTGGACGTGGTGCCTTTTCCCCTACTCCATGTATTGGGGAATCCGCTCCATCTGGGATACCGCGCTTTCCACTCTGCTTTTTACCTTGCTGTTCTGGTTCACTCTGGAACTCGCGCGAATCAAGCACGCTGCGGAAGTGGTTGCTCTACGGTTTGCTGTGGGGCATTGCAGGGTTCAGCAACACCGCCGAACTGTCCTTCTTACCCTTCGCTGGAATCTGGATTTGCTACCACCAATTCCGCCAGGGGAGGCCATTCTTCCGCAATGCCACCGTCGGGGCCGTTCTTTTCTTCGCCACTATCAGCCCGTGGATCGTCCGAGACTATGTGGTATTTCACAAATTCATTCCGATTCGCGGCAACTTCGGACTGGAATTTCACCTGGGAAACACTCCGGATGCGATGGGAATTTGGCAAGTCTGGCTGCATCCTTCGCAAAACTCTGGCGAACTCCGGAAATATCAGCGGATGGGCGAGGTGGCTTACATTCACTCCAAGCTGAAGAGACGTTGCAGATTTATTCGCCAGCACCGGAGCGTTTCGCCTTCCTGACTCTCGCTCACTTCATTTATTACTGGGCCGGGGTGCCGCGCCCGGAAGCCTACACCTGGGTTTACCCGCTGAAGTTTTCTTCACTCTTGGTTTGTCGGTCGCTGGGCGTGTGGGGACTGGTGATTGCCTTGCGCCAGCATCTTGCCGGGAGCAACTTTATACTTGCTACTTGCTGCTTAGTTATCCCACGATTTACTACATTACGTTTCCGCACGCGCGCTACCGTCATCCCGTCGAACCGGAACTGCTGATTCTGATTCTTTTCTTCATTTCTCAAGTCGGAAAAGAAGTCTCGCGCCGAACGGCAAAGTTAACGATTCTCTGACCATTGCCGTGGCGCCGATCATTTAAAGTAGCGTATGCGTGCCATTCTGCAGAAGCGCGGCCCTGCGTTTCGTTTTCGCCGCCAACATGATCTCCATGCTGGGCAGCGGCATGAACTCTGCCGCCGTCGCCTGGTACATTCTGCAAGCCACCCACTCGGAAATGGCGCTGGGAATCTTTGCCGTCCTGCAGACCATTCCCGCCATGCTGATGCTTCCCTTCACCGGCGTCCTGATTGATCGCGAAGATCGCCGCCGCCTGGTCATGATGCTCGACGCTATCCGCGCCGTCATTATTGTCGCGGTCGCGGTTCTGGCCTTCGCCGGCCGGGTCAAGGTGTGGGAACTCTATCTGATGAACACCTTGGTGGCGGCGGGATTCTGGATGTTCTGGCCGACCATCACCGCCCTCATTCAGGAATTGACTCCCGGCGAAGAATTCGTTCACGCCAATACTTTTCTCTGGCCGGAGTGCAGGGGGGATGGCTGCTGGCCGGATCGGTGGTGGGATTTGCCTACAACCACATCGGCCTGGGGGGAGTGCTGCTGATAGATGTTTCCACTTATGTGGTTTCGTTCCTCTGCTATTTTGCGGTGCGCAGCGGGCGGCATGTGGTGCCTCGTCCAGCGGAGTTGCGCGCCGATATCGTGGCGGCGGAAACCGCGCTAGAGCGTTTTCTGCGCGAGATGCGCGAGGGGTTTGAATTTCTCCGCGGCCGCAAGCAGTCTGATTTTACTGGGTACCAGCTGGGCGCTTTTTCTCGGCGCGATGCTCACCGGAGTGGTCGTCACTGCGCCGCTGAGCGATAAGGTGTTCCACGCGGGTGCGGTCGGCTATGGGTGGCTCAATGCCGGCTGGGGCATTGGCGCATTCATCAGCGCGCTTTACACGCCGCGGATGATCGCGAAGTCGGCGCGCGGCGGGCCATTGCCATGGCCATGGGCATTCTGGCGATCTGTATGATCCTGGCTCCGCTCTCGCCCTGGCTTGCCATTGCCGTGTTGGCCTACGGCGCCATGGGCTCGGCGCGTGGCATCAGCAGTGTCGCCATGAATACCAGCATCATGGAGCAAGTGCCGCAACATTTCATGGGCCGCGTGCAGAACACGTTCTATTTCGCCGGCACTGTGCTTCAAATGATTCTGGGTTTTCTGGTGGGCGCGGTGGCGCAATACAATCTGGTTGCGGGATTCTCGATTATCGGCCTCGTATACGTAGCCGCATTTGTGAGCGCGAACTGGCCGGCCGGCGTGGCAACACCATTGCGGGAACGTGTAGAGACGTAGCCAGCTTCATTTTGACTGGGTTGGCTCGATCTGTCGGTGGCAAAGGCTAGCCTCGGCTGTTATCCTTTCACTTCAAATTTTCCAGGAGAAATCCATGTCATCCAGCCTCGAAGGCCGTGTTGCGGTCGTTTTCGGCGTTGCCAATAAGCGTTCCATCGCCTGGTCCATCGCGCAGGGATTGCACGCTGCCGGCGCCAAACTCGCCATCACTTATCAGAATGAGCGGCTGGAGCAGGAAGCCAAGGATCTGATTCTGTCTCTCCCAGGCGCCGAAGCCTTCATGTGCGACGTCTCCGATGACGCCGCCATTACCCGCCTCTTCGAACAGCTTAAAGAGCGCTACGGCAAGCTGCATGCGCTGGTGCACAGCGTCGCCTTCGCTCCCGCGGAGGAACTCAAGGGCGAATTCATCAATACCACGCGCGAAGGCTTTCGCGTAGCTCACGACGTGAGCGTCTATTCCCTGATTGCCGTGTCGCGCGCCGCGGCTCCGCTGATGGAAGACGGCGGCAGCATTATCACCATGTCCTACTTCGGCGCGGAAAAAGTGGTGCCGCACTACAACGTCATGGCAGTGGCCAAAGCCGCGCTGGAGTGCACCGTGCGCTATCTCGCCTTCGATCTTGGCAAAAAGAAAATCCGCGTGAACGCCATCTCCGCCGGTCCCGTCAAGACTCTGGCCGCCCGCGGCATATCCGGCTTCGGCGATATGCTCAAAGCCCATGCCGAGCGCGCTCCACTGCACCGCAACGTCGAGGTCACGGAAGTTGGCTCGACCGGAGTGTTCCTCGCCTCCGACGCCAGTTCCGGCATTACCGGCGAAGTGATCTACGTGGACTGCGGCTACAACATCATGGGATTCTAAGGGGCCGGCTTGGGCACGGTGCTGCCCGGCGGCTCGTCATGGTGGTGTTTGTGCATCTTCTTGTTGATATCCGGCCAGAATTCGCTTAACAATCCGCCCAGGCTGCCATAGGCGAGGGCGAAGCTCGTGCCGCGCACGGTAAGACCGACTCCGCGGTCGGCTTGAGGATGGTAAGTATTGGAAAGCGCTCCCGACGAAAATGCACCCAGAACATTGGAGAAGTTAAAGAATCTGCCTCCCTTGTCGGTGTGGCAAACGAACTCCTGTTCCAAGGAGTACGCGAAGCGGTGTTTGAAGGTCCCTTGTCCCAGGCGAAAATACCTGGGATCTTCCTTCAGCAGAACGGGCCAAAAAAAGTTGCTGAAGAACCCGGACGAAACCGTGTCCCCGAAATCGGCGGCATAGCGCTTTGCCAAGCCCTGCATACCCTCCCCATAAGCCGGGAACTCATCCTCTGCCTGATCAACTGCCCGCCTGGATGCCGGCCAGCGCGAACTCGAAAGGATCAAACGCCGACTTGAAAAACAAGTGAAACTTGCCGCCCGGGGTGAGTGGCGGCGCATTCCCCCGGCTGGTCACTGAGAATTGCGGATAAAGTCCCAGAACCCGTTGCGACTGTTCCTTCTTCTCGATTCTTCTCCTTTTCTTTTTCCTTTTCGTTGGTCCGCGGTTTTTTCGGCTTGCGTAGCGGCTGCGCAGTCGGTTGTGCCTGCGAATCCTGCGGAGCGTCCCGGCTGCTGGCCGCTAGCGGATAACGCCGCAGACGCGGTCCCGGGTCCTGACCGGAATTCTCTGCGCACGAGGCGCGACTCCGCTACACATTGCGACGGCCATCCCCAGACAAACGATCTTAACCCGAAAATCCTCAAATTCAATCTCCACAATGCAGGAATGAAATATTCTCTGATTAGACTTGGCGGGCAGTCACTTGGATGCGGCGTTCGTCCTCTCCGATTCGCTCCAGGGCAATCTCCACGTCGCGGTCGCGATCGAATCGCGGAAACTTCTCGCCCCACTCGATGAGCAGCAGATTATTCTCCCCCATGAAATCGTCCAGCCCCAGAGTTTCCAGGGCGCTCGCGGTCTCAATCCGGTAGAGATCAATGTGGAAGAGATTGACCTTCGGGCCCGCGATATTCATGCACCAGGGTAAAGGTAGGACTGGTCACGTCTTCCTGGGACGCCGCGTGAAAGGCCTCCGCGATTCCCTTCACTAGACGTGGTCTTGCCCGCGCCCAGATCCCCGCGCAGCACCACCAGCTTGGGCGGAGCAAGCATGGCGGCCAGGGTGCGCCCCAGCGCAACGGTCTCTTCGGTCGAATGGGTAGTGAATTCCAAAGGATCGGTTCCGCCTATCAGAAGTATAAACAGAATCTCGGAGTGGGCACGGGAGCTTTGGCAGGATTTACAAATGTTTACGCGGGACCGGCCGAATCGAGCTTTAGGGCGTTCCGGTCTTCGGCAGAGTCCACGGCCATGCGCACGCGCGGTGATCGTCATCCCCAGAGCGACAAAGCGGAAGGGCTGCAGAAATCCATCCTGTGGCTGCTCGCACCGGGTTCAGCATTTCGGCCAGGCCCTGCACCTTGCCGGCTTGCGTCTGGAAAGCGACCTCGACAAAGTCGCCCCGGCCGAGCGCGCAAGCCAGCTGCAATAATCCGCCAGTGACGGAAACAGTATGGAGGTTTGCCTCTGTGCGTTGGCCGCTTTCTCCCTGCACAGAAGCGGCACTGAGACTCCCAATTGAATGCGCGGAGCGCGCCGCTGGGGATGCGCTTGGGGGAAGGCCATGCCAGAATCAATATCCCATCGAAATGCCTGTGGCGAAAGATTACCGAAGCACTCGTCCGGATGCGAACACGAGCACGCTGAAACTGGCCTATTGGCGCCGGGATTCGTTGCAGTTAACTATGTAATCAATGTCCCATGGGACGTATTGCGGTCTGACATCGCGATCATAATCCAAGACGACAACTACGCGGCAATAATGCAGCGGACCTTCGCCTGATGTATAAATGGTGCGCCTCAATCGCTGAAATTCCAGTTCAAACTCTGATGTGTAACGATGCCGTTGGCGGGGACAATCGCTTTCCCGGAAGAATTCGCTTCTTTGGCATGGCCGTCATGGCGCTGCTGGCTCATCTGGCATCAACCGAACTCCATGAGAGCTTTCATCTCATCGTTGGGCGCATGGCCGGATTGCCTGCTCACTTCCTCTCGCTCACCTCAGTAGGAGTCAATCCGTCGATAGCGGCGAGCGCTTCTCCGTCGGCGCTAGCGCTGATGAATGGAGTCGCTCCCCTGGCAACGATGTTGATAGGGATTTTTGCGCTCATTGCCGTGCCCACTCTGCGCACGAGGGCACCGGCCTCTGCTACGGCGTTTGTCGCGTGGTGCGCAATCTTCGGTGTCCCCTATATCGGATTACAGACCATGACCACGGCGGGAACGATCCGGCTGCAAGGAGATGGATCGGACTTTGCGGCGGTGATTGGCGGCTATTTTGGCGTGCCGATTGCGGCGCGCATCGCTATCTCGATAGCTGGGCTGTTGATATTCATGGCTTCGGGATTCTGGTTAGGTCCCGCCGTGTCGCAGTCCGCCGGTCGAGCCCCATGGCAGTTCTCGCTGGTGGAACATCTGCGTGGCCTCGCAGCTTGGCGATTGGTAACCGCGCCGGTGCTGGGTGTTCTCTTGATTGCCATGACAGTACGAAGTGCCTCTCTGCTGGCCCATGGCAATGGAGGCGGTATGCTTCTGCTTTTCGCGGAGACGTGGGTATGGGCCGCAATCATGTCGGTGCTGGTTCGCTGGCGCGCTCCTGGCGCCCTTGAGGTGCGCGATCACTGGGTATTCCCCGGACTTCTGGCAAGTGGCGGAATGATTGTGATCAGCCTGCTAACGCGCGAATTTGACTTTTTTCTGGACGGAACAATGTTCATCGTCCCGCTCATCGCAACCGCGTGGATTCAAACTCGCTTCCCGCCAATACTCTCTCGAACTTCCGAAGGAACGCGGGGAGCAAATAAGAAGCGGAGTTCTCATCCAATCTGAACTGCTGCCTTCCCGGCGGTCACTTGCGCACGCCGGAAGGCCTCAGGCAGGAACCGCAACAGATCGGTCGCTACTAGCGAGTGCTCTCCCATTGTCTGTTGCGCCACATCGCCCGCCAAGCCGTGCAGATAAACTGCGGCAACTACCGCTTGTAAGACTTGTTGCGGATGCTGCGCGATAAAGCCCGCCGTCATGCCGGTAAGAATGTCTCCAGTGCCGCCTGTCGCCATGCCGGGATTCCCCGTCGTATTGACCCACACCACCCCATCAGGCGACGCGATCAACGTGCGATTGCCCTTCAAAACGACAACGACTTGATGCTCGCGAGCAAAATTACGCGCAATGTTCAGACGATCCTTTTGTACCGCTCCGGCCGTTGAGCCGATCAACCGAGCCATCTCCCCGGGATGAGGTGTAATCACCAACCAGCGTCCCCAGCCTTTCAACTCGTCGGCGTGGCCCTCAAAAGCGTTCAGGCCGTCCGCATCCAAAACCATGGGCTGATCGAATTTTTTGACGACCGCGCGCACCACATCGGCCGTTTCGGCATGCCGGGAAATTCCCGGCCCCACCGCAACCACAGTCTTGTCTTTCGCGAGCGCATCCAGATGCCCATACCCCAAAGTCCGTTTGGAAATCGTGCCCGCCTCCGTCTCCTCCAGCGGCTCGGTCATAAGTTCGGGATGAAATCCTGCGACGGTCGGCAAGACCGATTTCGGCGTGCCCACGGTGGATAATCCCACGCCCGCGCGCAATGCCGCCATCCCTGCCATCGCCGCCGCTCCCGACTTTCCAACGGCTCCCCCGATCACCAAAACATGCCCAAAGTTCCCCTTGTTCGAATCCGCAGGCCGGGGGGCGATGAGCGGAGCAACATCTCGCGAAGTAATCAGGTTGAGCTTGAGCGAAGAAATGACGGCCTCTTCCGGCGAGCCAATCGGCGCGATCAGCGTCGGGCCTGAAGTAAGCGATCCAAAAATATGCGCTGGACGCGGCGCGGTGAAAGTAACGATCGCATCCGCGCGCGCGATGGTTCCAGTCTGTCCAGCCATGGCGTCAGCGTCCGCACCCGATGGAATATCCACCGCTACAACCGGCACCGCGCTGGCGTTCAATTGAATAATAGTTTCGGCGTACACGCCGCTGACCGGAGGCTTGAAACCGGTTCCCAGAATCGCGTCGATCAGCAATTCGGACTCGAGCACGGCCCGCGGCGCCGGCTGCATGAGTTCCTCCCAGGTACGCGCTACCGCTGGCGCTACCGGCAGCCGTTGCAGCATCGCGGCCGCGTCCCCCCGAATTTCCGACGGCTCTGCCAGCAACAGAACACCCACTTCCCCGCCCGCATTCTGTAACTTCCGCGCGGCCACGAAGCCATCTCCGCCATTGTTTCCCTTGCCGCAAATGACTCCTATGCGTTTTATGGACGGATAATGCTCCAGCACAAATTCCGCCACCGCCGAACCGGCGTTCTCCATGAGGGTGAGCGAGGGCACGCCAAACTGCTGGCTGGTCACGCGATCGATTGTCCGCATTTCGTCCGCGCTGACTATCTTCATGACCGCCTCATGCCCGGGACGCCGCGATTCTTTCGAGCAGGCGTAGCTGAGCCGGCTCGCCCATGGCGATGAGCGTATCGCCGAACTCAATGCGGTCGTCCGGGGCGGGACTGAACCGCATGCCCTGCGCGCGCTTGATGGCCAGAATAATCACGCCGCGTTCCTGTCGAATGCGCGACTCCTCAATTGTCTTCCCAGAGAATGAAGAATGGGAGGAAACGTGGATCTCGCCGATCTCTAAATCCATGCCCAGACGCGTGGTGGCAGTATCCAGAAAGCTCACCACGTGGGGCCGCAGAAAGGATTGTGCGATTCTTTGCCCGGCGAACAGATAAGGTGAGACCACGGAGTCTGCGCCGGCTTTCCGCAGATGTTTCTCCGCGTCTTCGTCGCTGGCCCGGGCGATAATGGTTAGTTTCGGATTCAGGCCGCGGGCGGTGAGCACGATGTAGAGATTCGTGGCGTCTGTGGTCGCTGCGGCGACCAGGCCGCGAGCCCGCTCGATGTGGACCTCACGCAGGGTTTGTTCTTGCGTGGCATCGCCCACCAGCGTGAGCCAATCGTTGTCGAAGTCGGCGGCTTTCATCTTGCTTTGCTCAACGATTACGAAGGACGCTTCTTGCCGCGCCAGCTCCCGCGCCGCACTGATGCCCACCCGGCCCGCGCCGCAAAGAATGTAGTGATTGGAAAGCCGGCCAATTTCGCGTTCCATTCTCCGCCTTCCGAAAAAGCTGGTCAGCTCAAATTCTAACAAAGCCTGGGTCAGCGATCCGATGCCCAGAAACACCAGCGACACGCCTGCCAGAATCAAGCCAACGTTGAAGATGCGGCCAGCGTGGGAGAGCGGATGAACTTCCTGATAACCGATGGTGGTGAAGGTCGTCACCACCATGTAGAAAGCCGTCGAACCACGGCCAGCCTTCGATGAAATGAAATCCCGCCACCCCAATCAGCGACCGAGAGCGCTAGCGCGATTCCAATCAGCCGCAGATTGCGGAGTGCTTTCATGGAAGGCAGATCTGAGCGTCCTGGCAGCGGCACCGCAAAAGGGTGCCCCATCCTAGCGCGTTCTGTGCGCTAGGGTGGGATTCCACAACCGCGTACGCCTGAGAATTTCCGGATCAAGGGTGGGGTGCCACGGACGCCTCCCACTCACTCAATCCGCCGTGGACGGCGCCCGTTTGGAATCGCCAGCTGCAAAGCTTGCACCCGGCTGTGATGGCGGGAATACATAAGTACACGACCATCCCGATCAGCAGCCAGATGATCAGCCGCGCCCAATTGATCCAGCCGAGTTTGTACATCATGTATCCGTTAAACCCGATTCGAGCATCGGAACCAACGGAACCCAGGGCGTGCGGAAGGGCCGCGGCTGGTCGGGATTGGTGTGCCGCAACATCATGACGGCGATGCACACGATGACAAAGGCCAGTAGCGTGCCGATGTTGACCATCTTTCCAATGTCGTCAATGGGAGTCACGTGCCCACAATCGCCGCCAGCAGTCCCACCAGAATGGTGTTTTTCCATGGCGTGCGAAATCGGGGATGAATATCGCGCGAAGAATTTCTTTGGCAGTAATCCGTCGTTCGCCATCGAGTACAGCACACGAGTCTGACCGAGAAGCATGACCAGCATCACGCTGGTCAGTCCCGCCAACGCACCCAGAGTAATTACGTGCGACGCCGTTACCAGTCCTCGATCTAGGAAAGCGCGCGCGATGGGAGCCTCGATGTTGACCTCGCGCCAGGGCACCATGCCGGTAAGAACCGCAGCCACGGCAATGTACAGAACCGTACATACAACAAGCGAAGCGATAATGCCAATCGGCAAATCGCGCTGCGGGTTCTTGGCCTCCTGGGCGGTCAGTGGAAACCGCGTCGAATCCAATATAGGCGAAGAAGATGTACGCTGCGCCTGCCCCAATGCCGGAAAGACCATAGGGCGCGAACGAGTGCCAGTCGGGGCCCCAGTTGCTCGGGCTCACGTAGATGGAAACCCAATCCAATGCACGAATAGAACGACCGCGACTTTAATCACCACGATGGTGGCATTGAAGCGCGCGCTTTCCTTGATCCCAACCACAAGAATGGCTGTGATCACCAGCGCAATGACGAATGCCGGCAGGTTCACCCCGATCTCCATGCCAAACATCCGCGGCGCATTCAAAAGATCATGGGCACGCTGCAGCAGATCCGGAGACTGCGTCCCCATAATGGCTGTGACCTTATTCAAAAAGGCTTGCGTGCCCGGCACCAGCGAAGCATCCGAAGCCTGTGCCATCTGGCGGGCGATAATCTGTTCAGCCTGCCGCAATCCGGTCCAGTGGTCGTAGGCCAGCCACAATGGCATCTTGAGATGAAGGATATCGAGCAGTTCGATAAAGTGATTCGACCACCCCGAGGAAACCGTGCTCGCGCCCATGGCATATTCGAGCGTCAGATCCCAGCCGATAATCCACGCGAAGAATTCTCCCAGCGTGGCATAGGCGTAGGTGTAAGCGCTGCCCGCCAGAGGAATCATGGCGGCAAATTCGGCGTAACAAAGGGCGGCGAAACCGCAACCCAATCCCGAAAGAATGAACGAAAGCACAATCGCAGGACCGGCAAAATGCGCCGCCCAGCCCCGAAGCACAAAAATTCCAGCTCCAATCACCGCGCCCACTCCCAACGCCGTCAACTGAAACGGCCCGAGCGTACGCTTCAGGCTGTGTTCGCCACTTTCCTCCGCTTCGCGCAAGCAGCGTCGGCAGAGATTTCTTCGCCAGAAGGTTCGCCATTATTATCCGTACCCTTCGATCATTACTTTTACGTATTGGCAGGACTTAACTTCCGCGACCACAAAAAATACACCGGAATTCCCAGCAGCACGATAATGAGCCCCGGCCAGGTGTACTGCGGCTTGTAGCGCAATAGTACGACATCAATGAATAACGCCATCACAATATACACGGCAGGCAGCACGGGATATCCAAACGCCCGGTAGGGCCGCGGCGCGCCAGGACGCGTCCGCCGCAGCACGAACAGACCGACAATCGTCAAAATGTAAAACACCAGCACCGCGAAAATAATGTAGTCCAACAGTTGCCCGTAACTTCCGGAGACACATAAGACGCAGGTCCAGACCATCTGCACCATCAGCGAGACAACCGGAGTCTTATGCGCCGGATGCAACTTGGCCACTTGCGGGAAAAAGAGCCCGTCCTTAGCCATGGCGTAGTAAACCCGCGCACCGGCGAGAATCATCCCATTGACACAACCGAAGGCGGAAATCATGATGGCCACGGCCATCAGTCCGCCGCCGATGCCGCCAAACATTTGCGTGAGCACTGCAGTCGCCACGCGGTCTTCGCTGGCGTACTGGATCCCACGCTCCAAAATGGTTGCGCCATTCGCCATGCCATCGAGCGGCAGCACATTCAGATAGACCATGTTGCATCCGATGTACAGCAACAGCACGACGCCGGTTCCGAGCGCCAGCGACAATGGCAAATTGCGATTGGGATTTTTAACTTCGCCAGCGGTGAACGTCACATTGTTCCAGGCGTCGGCGGAGAAGAGCGAACCGACTTGCGCCACGGCAAGTATGGTCAAAGCTCCAACCCAGACTGTGGGTCCGCCAGCCCCGACTTGCACCGCATGTTGCACTCCCAAGCCGGCATTGCGCCAGAAATTCCCTGGAAGTTGGCGGCGAGCGCCAGCGCATTGCGTCCCAGAAACAGGCCGAGTCCTACCAGCCCAAGCAGTGCCGCCACTTTGGCAAAGGTGAAAACATTTTGGATCAGCGCGCCCGTCTTCACCCCAAAAATATTGACGATGGACAACACAATGACCAAAAGAATGGCCACCAGATTTTGCGTGTTCAGGCCCACATCCATGTTGCCCAGGACCATCGAGCCTAAATGAATCGAGTGGAACTTTCCAGAAGTGCAGAATCCAATGCGAAGAAGAAATCGAAGGGGAGAATACGCCGAGGAATTTTCCGAACGCCACCGCTACCGCCGCGATCGTGCCCGTCTGGATGACCAGAAATAATGTCCAGCCATAAAGAAATCCCCACAGCGGCCCCAGCGCTTCGCGCAGATAAACATACTGGCCACCGGCTCGCGGCATCATGGCGGCGAGTTCGCCATAGCTCAGCGCCGCGATGATGGTCATCATCGCCGTAACCAGCCATGCGCCAATCAGCAACGCGGGCGAATCTACTTCGCGGGCAATTTCCGCGGAAACGATGAAAATTCCCGAGCCGATCATCGAGCCCATCACCAGCATGGTGGCGCTGGTGAGTCCGAGGCCTTGGACTAGTTCTTTATCCTGGTGGGTGTGGAGATCCCAGTCGGCTGCAGGATCCGGTTTGGTTATGTTGTTCAGTCTGTTCCCCTGGAGCGCCCGCGGCGCCACGGTAAAGCTCTGACTCTATCGCAAGATGCGCAGGAATTCCTCTGCTGATTTGCGGGGGTGGGTAACTAAGTCGGATATTACCGCCACGGAATCCGCGCCTGCATCCATCACCGAACGGCAGTTCACTCGCGTGATTCCACCGATGGCCACCAGTGGCTTGCGGGTAAGCGCACGAGCCTCACGGACTCCGTCCAGCCCGATGACAGGGTCAGGATTCAATTTGCTGGCGGTCGAAAACACAGGGCCGATCGCGATGTAGTCGGCAGAAGTCTTGTCCGCCTCGGCAACCTGGCCTGGGTTGTGAGTGGAGACACCGAGCCACAGACTCGATCCGATCACTTTGCGCGCGCTGTCAGGCGAAAGATCGTCCTGACCTGTGTGCACGCCGTCGAAGCCTGCCGCAATGCAAAGGTCGGCGCGGTCATTCATGATGAGTGTGACGGAATCTGCGAGCAACCGCTTCAGTTCCCTCCCCTGGTCGAGCATCTGGCGCGCGTTGCCTGACTTATGACGGTATTGCAGAAGAGTCACTCCGCCCGCGGCAAGTTCCTCGGCCGCAGCGAAGAAAGCAGCGTCGTCCGGAAAGAGGCTTGGGTCCAGGATGGCGTAGAGGCGCGGAAGAGTGAGCATCAGGAGTGGCGGTCAGCGATTTCCATCATATCGCGGGGCAGGTACGGCCTCCCCGAGCGAGGGCTTCCGATGGCGATTCGCCAAAGTGTTCCACATGGAACATATCGTCATCACGCAACCGGGCATACAGAACTGTGATGACACTTAAGAG
Source organism: uncultured Acidobacteriaceae bacterium (assembly GCA_963697035.1). Classification (GTDB taxonomy): domain Bacteria; phylum Acidobacteriota; class Terriglobia; order Terriglobales; family Acidobacteriaceae; genus PALSA-270. The sequence goes on from CAVOMN010000011.1 coordinate 54,958, forward strand.
CAAGAAAATAAAGGCGAAACGGGCGCAAGCAATCCCGCCAGCAAGTGGAGAGTTAGGAGCACTTGGCGAATCCGCATTTTGCCCCCGTGACCAGGATAGGCAGCCAGACGCGGACAAGAGTGTCCGCGCCACTAGAGCAATCAGTCGTAATACTCCAGCCCTAAGTGCGTGATGAGCCCCTCGCCCATCAGGTGGCGCAAAGTATTTTTCAGTTTCATCGACTGAATAAAAAGATCGTGCTCGGGATACAGCCCCGGCGCAGTCATCGGAGACTTGAAGAAGAAGCTGAGCCATTCCTGAATGCCGATCCCTTTCAGCTGTTTGCTGCGCTTCGCCAGGTCCATGAAAAGGACGAGGTCAAGCACGATGGGCGCGGCAAGAATGGAATCGCGGCAGAGGAAATCCACTTTGATCTGCATGGGATAACCCAGCCACCCGAAGATGTCGATGTTATCCCAACCCTCTTTGTTATCACCGCGCGGAGGATAGTAGTTAATCCTAACCTTATGAAAAATATTCCCGTACAGATCCGGATTCAAACTGGGCTGCAGAATGTGCTCCAACACTCCAAGCTTCGACTCCTCCTTGGTCTTAAACGACCCCGGATCGTCCAGCACCTCGCCATCCCGATTGCCCAATATATTTGTACTGTACCAGCCGGCTACGCCTAGGAGGCGCGCTTTGAAACCGGGGGCTAGGATGGTTTTCATCAAGGTCTGCCCGGTTTTGAAGTCCTTGCCGCAGATGGGGGCTTCGTTCTGGCGCGAGAGCTCGAGCATCACGGGAAGGTCGACGGTGAGGTTGGGGGCGCCGTTGGCGAAGGGCACGCCTTCCATCAACGACGCGTAGGCGTAGATCATGGAGGGCGCAATGTTCTCGTCGTTCTCGCGGAGACCTTTTTCAAAAGCTTTCACCGACTGATGCACGGAGGACTGCTCAAGGAAAGTTTCTGTCGAACCGCACCAGATCGTGACCAGGCGGGCTGCGCCCGAGGTCTTGCGAAAATCCTGGATGTCGGCGCGCAGTTGCTCGGCAAGATCCATCTTGTTCTTGCCCTTTTTCACGTTGGTTCCGTCGAGGCGCTTGACGTAATTGCGGTCGAAGACGGCTTTGCGTGGCTTGACCGAACTGAGAAACGGTTTGATGGAATCGAGCAGCGGACGCTCCAGCACGCCGGCCTTGGAGGCGGCCGTGTACATGTCGTCCTCGAAAATATCCCAGCCGGTAAAGACCAGATCATTCAGGCCGGCTAGCGGCACAAATTCTTTCACTTTCGGCGAGCGGGCATCGGTGCGCTTGCCCAGGCGAATGGTGCCCATTTGCGTGACTGAGCCGATGGGTTTGGCCAAACCTTTGCGCATGGCTTCGACGCCGGCCACGAAGGTGGTGGCCACGGCGCCCATGCCGGGAATCATGATGCCAAGTTTGCCCTTGGCAGCTTGCACTTCACTGGTGCCCTGCTTCGCTGTCTCTGTCTTTACGCTCTTTTGCTTCGTCGCCATCGGTGCGCTGCCTTCTTAAGTGAATTTGGAGGTGAAAACAAACGGCTATGTTCTCGTATTGAAGAAGGAAAAGCAACACACTGCAGCGGAAACGGGTGAGATCGGTGCCCAAGTGCACACTACGCGCATTGGCTGGCATAACGCGACTCGCCCGCCGGGCACGAAATGCTGTCAGCGAGTCTCGAACAGGAACAGCGCCATGAGCACAAACAGAACAATGACGCAATCAACGCAAACATTGGGTGCATGGCGTGAAAGTGAAAATACGGGTTGCGGGCGAAAGCGATTCCGGTAACGGTCACCAATGGTGGGAAGCATAAAGCCTCCTTCCGCCAGGATGAGCGAGAGCTTCCGGCGATAGCCGAACTAAGAATATTCTCCCACTCCAGGTCAGAGCGTGAAGTGACGGCAGACACACGCCCCAGGCATACTTCCAGGTTTACTTGCGCTTCCAGATCATTCGCGTCCAGATCAATGGTGGTGACGGGCAAATCCCAATGGGCATCGAGAATCTCAAAACGCCGCTGCTCTTCTTTCTTGAAAGTTTCCTGATCGGGATACATCCGCTTAATCAGGGCGGACTCATCGGGATCGGGCTCGTTGGCAACCGTGGCGTTCTTGAAGACGATGGTGACGCGATAATCCCAGCGGGCGTCTTCGGTCATGTGCAGTTGCGGTTGCTGCACGAACACTTTGAGCATGCGGCCCGATTCAACACCCTTCCGAAGAAGCGGGTAGTGATTCTTTTTGAACAACGTCAAGAATTCCTCGGAATGGCCCCATTTCACTTTGTAGTAGAACTCAACAGCGTAGGGGCCCGCGGATTTCGCGGGAGCGCCCTGCGCGAAACTCATGACAGTGGAGAGCAGAAAAACCAACAGCACGAAGTGATGGCTCGAATTCATTTGGCATTCGACTCTCGCGTTGACAGGGTTTGAAGCGGCGAACGGAGCGATTCTACCTAAATCTGGCTTTTGCTAAAGCTAACTTGCCACGCTCCCTACGCGGTGCTGCCAGTGCGACCAGAGGAAGTATGCCAAGCCGGCCAGCAAGAGGATGCCGATGACGGCATCAAACTCATGGAAGTACTTGCCCAGGGAGCGCCAGTTTTCACCCAGCTTCATGCCCAGCCATGCCAGGCCAAGGCACCACGGCCACGATCCGAGAAAAGTATAGATGTGAAAACGTCCGCGCGGCATACGGGCAACGCCTGCCGGCAAAGCGATGAAGGTGCGGATCACGGGAAGCAGTCGGGCAATGAAAACCGCCAGATATCCCCAGCGGGCGAAGAAGCGGTCTGCCCAATTGAGTTCGCGGCGGCTAAGCAGAATCCAGCGGCCATATTTTTCCACCAGCGGCGGCCCGCCATAGCAGCCGATTTCGTAGGCCACGAGCGAACCGAGATTGCAGCCGAGCGCGCCGGCAGTCGCCGCCCAGAACAAATTCAAGACGCCTTGGTGAACCAGAAAACCCGCAAACGGCATGATGAGTTCCGAAGGCAGCGGGATGCAGGCGGACTCAATGGCCATCAGAATGGCGACCCGCCATAGCCGGTAGACGGCGATCACGGACTTGATGACCACAAATAGGACGGTGAGGATTCTTTCGGTCATGGAATGGAATGGCTGATGCCTGCGGCAAGACGTTGCAAGCAACGTCTCTACACAAACCTAGAACGAGCCTTCCTGGGTGAAGGTGTATCCCGGCAATGAGGCGCCTTCGGCACTTTTGGCCACTTTAACCCGCAGAGCCTGCACATCGGGCGCTGTCACACCAGCCGGACGCAGCATCGCGTATTGGGTGAACACTTCGTTGTAAACCTTGGTGACCAGATAATCCTGGCCGTTCTCGTCGCTGCGCCAAATCTGGCCGAGTTGGATGGACTTCACTGCCAATGGGTTTCCTTATGCGCTGCTGTGTACGGACCAAGTCTCAGAGTACCTAGCGCGGACGCGCCCGCGTCAATTGCGGACGGTGGTTCGCGGAGTGCATTCAGCATGAACCGAAGGTGTCGGTACTCTCGGCCACGCGATTTGCTACCATGAAGGCTCTTTCTCCGGAGAATTTCCAATGGCACGAGGGATGGTTCCCCGACAACCCGCAAAGACTGGACGGCAGGAAGGGGCGCGGCCAAGACCGATCGTCAAGACTAGCCGGGTCTTGCGGGAAATGGACGGGCGGGGAGGCCCGCCGCCCCACGTACGCCAAAGAAGATGGGAGCCAGGAAGCGCTACGATCCGCTTGGCGCCGGAACGAGTGTCCGAGATTCTCAGGCGGCTGGACCAACTTTATCCCGACGTGACCTGCGCGCTGCATCACAAGAGCGCATGGGAATTGCTGGTGGCGACCATTCTTTCGGCGCAGTCGACCGACGTGAATGTGAACCGGGTCACGCCGGAGTTGTTTCGCAAATATCCGACGGTGCGAGGATTTTGCCGCGCTCACGCCCGAGCAACTGCAACCGGATATCCATTCGACTGGCTTTTTCCGCAACAAAGCGAAATCGGTGGTAGGAGCGGCCAAGAAGATCGTGAGCGACTTCGGCGGGCAGGTGCCGGACGAAATGGAGAAAATGCTTACCTTGCCGGGCGTGGCGCGAAAGACGGCCAACGTCGTGCTGGGAACCTGGTTCGGGAAGGCGGAGGGCGTGGTCGTGGACACGCACGTGACGCGCATCTCCCGCCGGCTGGAGCTGACCAGGAACACCGACGCGCCCAAGATCGAGCAGGATTTGATGAAGGTCATCCCGCGGGAGAAGTGGATGTTGTTTTCCCATCAGATCATCTGGCATGGACGAAAGCTGTGCATGGCGCGCAGGCCGAAATGCGCCGAGTGCTCGCTGGAGAATCTGTGTCATGCGGCGGACAAGACCTGGAGCACGGTGGAGATTCACAAGAACGCGGACCTGGTAAATTCCCGTTTAACGTCATCCGATCAGCGTTCTACAAGGAACCACACATGCGGATTCCCATGCTGTTTGCTATCGTATCGTCATCATCATGAGCATGATACATGCCCTCGCGGCCCAGACCCTGCCTCCGCCGCAGGCCATCACCGATCCCAAGCAGATCACCAGCAAGCCGAACGCGCGACGTGGAAAAGAGCCTGACCATCGAAAAGCTTTACATGACGCGGTCCGATCGGAGGACGGCGTGGTCGCCCGATGGCAAGACCGATGGCGTTTGTCTCCAACATCAGCGGCCGAAACAATCTGTGGCTGGTGCCTGCGGACGGGCGGCTGGCCAACGCAGCTCACGATCAGCGATCAGCGGCAGGGCGCGCCAACCTGGTCGCCGGATGGGAAATGGATCGCTTACCAATCGGACTACGACGGCGACGAGCAGTGGGACATCTTTCTGGTTTCGCCGAAGACCGGCCAGGTGGTGAACCTGACCAACACTCGGCAGATTTCCGAGGAGCAGCCGGCGTGGTCGCCGGATGGACGCTACCTGGCCTACACGGTGAAGCCGAAGACTTCTTCGGTGTATGAGATTGATGTCTACGACAAGCTGATGCGGCGAGTGAAGCATCTCACCACTGGCACTGCCGCGGACAAAATGAACGTCGGCCCGGTTTGGTCGCGCGACGGCAAATGGATTGCCTACACCCAGCAGCAGGCCAAGGGCACGGATTCGAATGTTTTTGTCGCAGAACTGGCGACGGCTAAAAGCACGTTGCTGACGCCGCACGACGGCGAGCAGCTTTATGACGCCAACGACTTCTCTCCCGATGGCAGGAAACTGCTGATTACCTCGAACGCCGCCAACGGCTATGACAATGCGGGACTGCTGGACATCGCATCCAAGAAGATCACGTGGCTGACCAAAGACAAATGGGAGATTTCGGGCGGAAGTTTCTCGCCCGACGGCAAGCGCATTCTCTGGACCGCCAATGTGGACGGAAACACCGATATCTATGTGCACGATTTCGCTTCGGGAGCGACCGCTTCCCTGCCGTTGCCGAAAGGCGTGAACTACGCTGGGTGGGGCGGAGTCGGCTTTCACTCGCGATGGGGCGCGTCTTGCTCTACTACCACAACGGGCCGAACTCGCCGGGGGATGTCTGGACCTATTCGTTTGCCAGCGGCAAATCGCAGCGCATCACCCATTCGCTGGTCGCGGGCGTTCGCGCCGAAGACATGGTCGAGCCGTTCCTTGTCGCATTATCCCAGCCGCGACGGCAAATGGACGATTTCGGCGTTTATCTATGTGCCTTACAACATGGTGCGCAACGGGCAGAATGCGGCCATGGTTTACATCCACGGCGGGCCGACGTGCGCAGACGGTGAATTCGTTCAACCGGTTCATTCAGTACTGGCGCAATCAGGGATACATGGTGATCGCGCCGAACTATCGCGGCTCAACCGGCTATGGCAAAGAGTTTCAGCAGGCCAATTTGTTCGACATGGGCGGCGGCGATTTGCAGGACGTGCTGGCGGCAGCGGATTTCATCAAGCAGACGGGCTACCTCGATCCCAAGAAAATTGCGCTCGTGGGCGGCAGCTATGGCGGCTATTTGACCATGATGGGAGTGACCAAGGCTCCGGAGATGTGGGCGGCGGGCGTGCCGATCGTGCCGTTCGTGAACTGGTTCACCGAGATCGAGAACGAAGACCCAGTGCTGCAGCAGTCGGATCTGGCGACGATGGGCGATCCGGAGAAGAACAAAGACTTGTTTCAAGACCGCTCGCCGATTTTCTTTGTGGATAAGATCAAAGCGCCGTTGTTGTTGCTGGCGGGTGGACATGATCCGCGTTGCCCAAAAGAAGAGACGCAGCAGGTGGTGGACGCGGTGAAGAAGCGCGGCGGCGTGGCGGAATTGAAGATCTACGAAAACGAAGGCCACGGGTTCGCGCGGGTGGAGAACCAGATTGATGCCTACCAGCGCGTGGCGGATTTTCTGAAGGCGCACGTGCCACCGGCGGATTGCGGGTGTTCGCTAACCGAGTAGGGCCGCGACTAGGAGACGTAGCAGAGCTACGTCTCTACGATGCGCTGAGACGATCGCTTCGATCAGGCCGGGGATGGTGTATTCTTCGGCTTCAATGTCCACCGGAAGGCCAAGTTCGCGCAGAGTTGCCGAGGTGACTGGGCCGATCGAGGCGAGCTTGATGCCTGCAGGCTGCAGATTTTTTCGCGGGCGGGGGCGTCCGCGCCACACCAGTCCCAGAACTCCACGAAATTTCTCACGGTTGACGAACTGGTGAAGGTGATTACGTCGGGCGCGCGCTTGGGTCTTTCAGAACTGCCCGCAACCGTGGCGCGAGCTTCGGGCAATCACGGTCTCGTAGGCTTCGACCACATCAACATCCGCGCCCAGCTTGCGCAGTTCGCGCGGAATCACGTCGCGGGCAACTTTGGCGCGGGCCAGCAGCACGCGCTTCCCTTTTACCTTTCGGCGCAAGCTTTCACGACCGATTCGGCCACATATTGCGCTGGGAACGACGTGGACTTTGAGCCCGCGGCCCTCAATAGCTTTCTTCGTGGCGGGGCCGATGGCGGCGATTTTCAGATGCCGCAGTTGTTCTTGGCTCAGACTGAAGCTTCTTCAGGCGGTCCCAGAGCGCTTCCACCCCGTTCACGCTGGTGAGAATGAGCCAGTCATAGTCTCGCAAGATTCTTCAAGCGCCGAATCCAGCGGCTTGTAGGAGCGCGGCTTGCGGATTTCGATGAACGGAATTTCGATGACTTGGGCGCCCAGTTCACGCAGTCCAGAGGAAAGAGCGCCGGCCTGATGGCGGGCGCGGCCGACGAGAACGCGCACGCCGGCGAGTGGACGTGTGCGGCGAGCTTGATTTCTTGCCATTCATCACAACTTCTAGAAACGCAGAAGCTCGCAGTCAGCGACAGCCGCATGAGATGCACGCTCAGAAGCTGAGAATCTACGGTTGCTCAGGCAGCGGCAATGCCTAGCCGTAAACTTCTTCCAGAATTCGTCTGCCCCGTGCTCGAGCAGCGTGTCGCCGACCGACTCGCCGAGCGAACCGGATCATCGCCGTCGCCTGATTCGCGCAGAATCTTGGTGCCATCGGGGCGGGCTACTACCGCCTCGAGGTGCAGTCCGCCACTCGCACTTCCGCCAAGGCGCCGATCGGCACCTGGCAGCCTCCGCCCAAGCTTGGCCAGCAAAGCCCGTTCGCAGGCCGTGGCGGAGCGCGCGGCGGGATCATCCAGAAATGCCAAGTGGCGGGCGATCGTTGTGTCTCCGGCGCGGATTTCGATCCCCAAGGCGCCCTGGCCGGCCGCCGGACACATGACTTCGGCGGGAATGACTTGCCGCATCAGATCAGTCTTGCCCAGGCGAAGCAGACCCGCGGCGGCCAGAATGACGGCGTCGTATTCTCCGGCTTCCAGTTTGCGCAGGCGCGTATCCACGTTTCCGCGCAGGGGATGAATATCGAGATCGGGGCGCAGGGCTTTCAACTGAGCATGGCGGCGCAGGCTGCTGGTGCCCACACGCGCTCCCTTCGGAAGATGCTCGATGCTTGCGTAGCGCGGGAACAGAAGACATCGCGCGGATCCTGGCGCTGCGGTGATGGCGGCGATCGCGAAATCCGGGCGCGATTTCGGTCGGCAAATCTTTCAGACTGTGCACGGCGAGGTCCACTGCGTCCTCGGCCAGCGCTTCTTCAATTTCCTTGGTAAACATGCCCTTGGCTCCGACCTTGGCGAGCGCCACATCGGTGATCTTGTCGCCAGTGGTCTTGATAATCTCGATTTCGACCTCGTGGCCGCGCTCGCGCAATAGGGCGGCGATATGGTTCGCCTGCCACAGCGCGAGCTGGGATCCGCGGGAGCCGATGCGCAGACGGGCCATCAGTCTTGCCTCTCCCGAGCCGCTTCCGGTTTTACCGGCTTTCTTTTCCTGCAAGATTGAACAGGCGGCGCACCAGATCAACGACGGTCGTGGCTTCGGACTCGCGAGCCGCCGTCTTCAGAGTGCTGACGGGGGTGTGCATGATCTTGTTGACGATGCCGCGAGTCAAGCGCCTCGACGGCAAGCTCCTGTTCGGGCGAAAGCGTGCCCAGGCGGCCGCGCACCCGGTCGATTTCGGCCTGGCGGATGGTTTCCAGGTGGTCATGCAGCGAAACGATGGTGGGCACGACTTCGAGAGTTTGCAGGCGCGCCTGAAAGCGCTCGACTTCGGTGTTGATGATGTACTCGGCGCGCTCGGCTTCTTTCTTGCGGTCGGCGACATGCGAGGTCACCGCTTGCTGCAAGTCGTCGATGTCGTAGACAAAGATGCCGTCGAGCTTGTTCATCTCCGGGATCAACGTCGCGCGGAACCGCGATATCGATGAAGAACATGGGACGGTTCTTGCGGCGGCTCAGGAACATCTCGCCGTGCTCGCGGTTGAAAATGGCGACCGGAGCGCCGGTGGAGGTGATGACGATGTCGGCCCGATCGCAGGTGTTATAGATCTCGGAGAAATGGATGGCCTCGCCGTGGAACTTCGCGGCCAATTGCTTGGCGCGCTCGTAGGTGCGGTTGGCAACAAAGATGGACGCCGCCCCGTGGGCTTGCAAGTGCCGCGCCGCCAGCTCACTCATTTTCCCGGCGCCGACCAGGTAGACATGCTTGCCGTGCAGCGATCCGAAAATCTTTTTGGCCAGCTCCACCGCGACCGAGGCCACGGAGACAGCGGAAGAACCCACCGCCGTTTCGGTACGCACTCGCTTGGCGACGGCGAAGGCGCGGGTGAGCAGCAGATCAAGTTGCGAGTGGACGGCGCCCACCGCCCGCGCGGTGGCATAGGCTTCCTTCACTTGTCCCAGAATTTGCGCCTCGCCCACGATCATGGAATCCAGACTGGAGGTGACGCGAAACAAATGGCGGACGGCATCGGCTTCGCTGTAGTCGTAGAGGTGGGGATCGAGATCGCTGGCGCCCAGACGTGAAAGTAGTCCTGCAGAAAGCCGCGCAGATCGGCGGTGCCATTCCGAGTTCGAGCCAGCAACTCCACGCGATTGCAGGTGCAGAGGATCAGTGCCTTCATCCACGCCCGGGTGCTCGACCAGGCGCCGCAGAGCGTCCGGCAAGCGGGAATCGGGAATCGCCAACCGCTCGCGCACCTCGACCGGCGCGGTGTTGTGGTTGACTCCGATGAGCCGGAAGTTCATGACTGGACAAACCTGTGAATGGCGCTGAAATAATTGGCCGACCACGCCACCACGGCGGCGACGAAAGCGCCGGCGGCAAGGTAGGCGGCGCGGCGGCCGCGCCATCCGGCATTCCAGCGCGTGTAAACCATCAGCAGGTACACCGCCCACATCAGGATGGAGAGCAAAATCTTGGGATCCAGGAAATCGACATGGCCGAAGGTGAACTCGGCGACCACGGTGCCCGCGATCAGTCCCAGCGTCATGAAAGGAAATCCGATCAGCAGCGAACGATAGCCGATGTCGTCAATCACTTCGAGCGCGGGCAAGCGCGACAGGATGCCCGTGGGCTGCTTCGACTTCAGCATGCGCTCCTGCATCAGGTAAAGCAGGCTGGCGCCAAAGCTCAGGACCAGCGCCGCGTAGCCGGCGAAAATAAGGGCAATGTGCGTAATCAGCCAGCCTTTGCGCACACCGGGCGGCATTTGCAGAAAGGGCTGCTGGCCAGTCGGCTGCGACGAGGGTCAACAAGAAATACCACAGGGAAAACAACGATGCCGGGCGAAGTGGTCTTATAGGCCACGTACACGATCATGAAAACGACCATGATCAGAAACGCCAGCACGGACTCGGCATTGTGCACGGAAGTAAGGATGAACTGCCCGGAGAGCCGCACGGCCTCCGCCAGAGAGACAAGATGGAACACCATCCCCAGATAGGCAGCGTGCAAGCGCGATCTTGCTCAGCAGATCGCTGCTGCGGGTCAGCGCCACCAAAGCATAGAGCAAGCCGACCGCGTAGCAGCCGAGCGCGACTCGCAACCAAAGAATAGGCATAGATTACCGGCGTCGACGAGAGAACGGATACTCTCTAGGGTGATTATAGACTGCACCGTGGCCGAGGCAGAAGGTCGATATGCCCGGTCGATACGCAGAAGGTCAGTCTATTCGACCCCCAGAGTGGCCAGAGGACGTTCCAGACGCTGCCGTATCGACCGCTAAGCTGGCGTCCGTCGGCCATCATGTTTTCGATTTGATCGAAGGCTTCGAAACAGGCGCATCTTGGCCGCGCCATATTGCTCGGCGTCGGTCAGCGGCACGGCCATGAGAAGCGGCCCAGTGCTTCAGCACTCGCGTCAGGCAGAAAAACGCTGACCGCGAAAGTGGTCTTGCGGTCGGACGTGACATCGAAAATGTATTCCGTGGCCGGCCCCTCGGCGCGAGTTCGCCGAGAGCTGGCGCTTACCCACAAAGTAGTACTGATAAACGTATCCTTGGCCGCCGGTGTAGGTCTTCATGCGGCGGATTGGGGTGCATGACCGCCGGATGGCCTGCTTTACTCGATTCGCGCCTCCCGCAGACGCTTGACCGCCGTCTCCGAGGAGACCGGGGAATAATAGACCTCCTTGAACGTGTACGACTTCGCCTTGGCGGCCAGGATGGGCAAGATCTCGATGTGCCAGTGATAGTCCTCGTCCAGCGTCTTCCAATAGCCCAGGCTCGCCGATGGATGCAGACTGTTGGGCGAAGTGTGCAGCACCAGGTGGAAATCTCCGTAATGGTGCGGATGCGCTGCAAGGTACGCCGCTGCAGGGCCCCGAGATCGCGCAGCGTGCTCGGCCGATTCTGGGCGAAGCGCTCGAAAGCCGCTTCGTGGGTGCGGGGCAAAATCCAGGTTTCGTACGGCACGCGTGGAGCGTAAGGGCAAAGCGCGATGAAATCGCCGCGAGTCTCCAGGACACGCAAGTCCTGCTGCATCTCCTGAGAAATGATGTCGCAGAAAACGCAGCGCTCTTTCTGCTTGAAGTATTCGCGGCAGGCGCGCAGTTCATAAAGCACGCGGCGTGGGACAAAGGTGGTCGCGGTGAGCTGCGAAGTGGGGTGCTCGAACTCCTGCCCTGCGCTGGCGCCGTGGTTCTTGAAAATGCTGACGTACTTGAAGCGCCCGTCGCGCTTGAGGTCCTGAATGCGCTGCGCGGCCAGCTGCAGAAAAGGCTCGATCTCGGCATCGCTGGCATTCCACAGCTGGCGGTCGTGCCGGGGATTCTCCACCAGCACTTCATGGGCGCCGACCGAACGCATGCGATCATAGAGACCATCGCCGCGGCGGCAGGGGTCGCCTTCCACGCGGTACAAGCGGCGTGGGATGCACCATGGCGCGGGCGGACCAGGACATGCTTTGAATTCCGGGCAGGCTGGCGATCAGCTGCGGCGGGCGCGGCGGCGAATCGGGACAGAAACGGCAGGCGATTCCGCGCGCGGAGTGGAGTCGGGCACATCGTCGCCGGTAATCACCCAGGAGCGCGTAATGGGATCTTTACGCAATTCCATGCAGTAAGGAAACCACCGCGGGGCAGGCGCGTCAACTGTGCATATATCGTCACACGAGGCGCAGCGGCGCGTTTGTTATAATCCGCGCCACGAAACCCTCCGAAATGACCGAGCCGTCCACGCCGTTGATGCGGCAATATGCCGCCATCAAGAAAGACCATCCCAGCGCTCTGCTTTTCTTCCGTCTGGGGGATTTTTATGAGCTTTTCTTTGACGACGCCGTTCTGGCCTCGCGCGAACTGCAGATCACGCTGACTTCGCGCAATAAAGAAAAAGGCATAGCGATGCCCATGTGCGGGGTCCCCTACCACGCCGCCGAGGGCTACATTGCGAAGCTCATTCGCAAGGGATTCAAGGTGGCGATCTGCGAGCAGATGGAAGATCCGCGGCTGGCCAAGAAACTGGTGCGGCGCGAAGTGACGCGGGTGGTCACACCGGGCACGGCGGCCGATTCCTCGTTGAGTTCGGAGGAAAATAATTTTCTGGCGGCGCTGGCGCAAAACGGTGACCGCGTGGGTTTTGCCGCTCTGGATCTTTCCACCGGCGAGTTTCGCGCCACCGAGTTTCAGGGCGAAGATGCGGCGCGACGAATCCAGGAGGAATTGCAGCAGTTGCGTCCGAAAGAGGTGCTGTACGGATCGTCGGCGCCGTTGTTTGAAGACGGCGGCAGCGGAATTGCTCACTCGACGGACCGAGACCGCCGAACCGCTCCGGGCTGGCGAGCGATTGGGCGGAGACTCCGCTGGACGATTGGATATTCGCGCCGGACCATGCCATTCCTTTGCTGGAGAATCATTTCGGTGTGTCTGTCGCTGGAGGGTTTTGGGTTGTCTGGCAAGCCGGCGGCGGCTTCCGCTGCGGGCGCAATCCTCTACTACGTGCGCTCTACGCAGCGCGGGACGCTGGACCATGTGGACCGCATCGGCTTCTACGAACGCCAGAACTGTTTGGTGCTGGATGCGGTCACGGTGCGCAATCTGGAGCTGATCGAGCCGCTGTTTGCCGGCACGGATGCCGGAGTCACGCTTTTCCGCTCGATTGACGCGACCATCACTCCCATGGGCAAACGCCTGCTGCGAGCGTGGATGCTGCGGCCTTCGATTGATATCGGCGGAAATCAATGCGCGTCTGGATGCGGTCGAGATGCAGGTGAAAGAAACCATCGCTCGCGAGGAACTGCGGCGGGCGCTCGACGGAATCATGGATCTGGAGCGTCTGTTGAGCCGGGTGACGCTGGAGACAGCGAATCCGCGGGACGTGCTGGCGCTGGCGGCATCGTTGGGAAAGATTCCGGCGGTTCGCACGGCGCTGGCGCGTCTGACGGCACAGCGGCTAACGGCGCTTCACGGTGCGGTGGACGAACTGGGCGATATGCGTGAGCGGATCGAGAAGACCATTGTCGTCCGAGCCGCCGATTTCGCTGAGTGACGGCGGAGTGATTGCAGCGGGCGTGGACAAAGAGCTGGACGAACTGCGCGACCTCAGCCGCAACAGCAAGCAATTCCTGGCGCAGATCGAGCAGCGAGAGCGGCAGCGCACCGGAATTGGCTCGCTCAAAGTAAAGTTCAATTCGATTTTTGGCTATTACCTGGAAGTCTCCAAAGCCGAACCTGCATCTGGTTCCGGCAGATTACGAACGCAAGCAGACGCTGGTCAACGCCGAGCGTTTTACCACGCCAGAGCTGAAGGAATACGAAGCGAAGATTCTCGACGCGCAGGAGAAGATTGTCGAGATCGAGCGGCGGCTGTTTGCCGAATTGCGCTCCGCAATTGCCGGAGAGGCCCGGCGCATCCGGCAGACGGCGCTGGCCTTGGCGGAGGTCGATGTTCTGGCGGCGCTGGCTCACATTGCGGCTCTGCGCAACTATTGCCGGCCGAAGTTCGACGAGTCTTCCGACATCGAGATGATTGAGGGCCGGCATCCGGTGATCGAGCAGCAGGAATTGGCGGGCGGGGCTGAGCGCTTTGTTCCCAACGATCTGTACCTGAATTCCACGACTCACAGCCGTTCTCGTGCTGACCGGGCCGAACATGGGCGGGAAGTCCACTTATCTGCGGCAAGCGGCATTGGCGGTGATCATGGCGCAGATGGGATCGTTTGTGCCGGCGCGATCAGCGCGGCTGGGCATAGTGGACCGCGTATTCACCCGCATCGGGGCCAGCGACAACCTGGCGCGCGGGCGCTCGACCTTCATGGTCGAGATGACGGAGACGGCGGCGATTCTGCACACGGCGACGCCGCGGTCGCTGATTTTGCTGGACGAGGTCGGCCGCGGGACTTCCACTTACGACGGACTGGCCATCGCCTGGGCGGCGGTCGAATACATTCATGGTCGCACTCGCGCCAAGACGCTCTTTGCCACCCATTATTTCGAATTGACCGAACTGGCGGAGAGGCTCTCTGGCGTGAAGAACTATCATGTCTCGGTGAAAGAGACCGGCGGCGGGATTGTGTTTCTGCGGAAAGTCGAGCCGGGCGCGGCGGACCGCAGTTACGGAATTGAAGTGGCGAAACTGGCCGGGCTGCCGGCGCGAAGTCATTGAGCGGGCGCGGGCGGTGCTGGCAGAGCATGAATCTGCCGAACAGCAGGTGACGGGACATCTTTCGCCCGGCGCGGAACCGCCGCCGGCGCAGTTGACCATCTTCACGCCGCTGTCGCAGCCTGTCTTGGAGAAGTTGCGCGAGGTGGATTTGAACCGGCTGACCCCGCTGGAGGCGTTGAATCTTTTGGCGGAGTTGAAAAAGCAAATTGAATAAACCAGTTCGCAATTCTCGGTCAATACAGTTCCCAGTAGGAAAGATCGTCACACGTGCGCAACCGCAGCAAAAACCTCGACAGCTTGCTATGATCTCGGCCAGCTGCTCATCGTCGGCTTCGAAGGCGTAGCGATGTCGGCGCGATCTCTTCCCTGCTCACGGAGCTGCAGCCAGCGGGCGTAATTCTGTTTGCTCGTAACATCACGTCTCCGGAACAGACTTATACGACTTCTCAAAACTGCCAGGCGTGTGTTTCAACTCCTCTTTTCACTTGTGTTGACCTGGAGGGCGGAAGAGTCGACCGCTTTCGCAATGCGATCGGCCCATCTCCTTCGGCGGCCGACGTGTTCGCCACCGGCGATCGAAAGCTCTACCGCAAGCATGGCAAGGTAATTGGTGAATCCTGCCGCGTGTTGGGATTCAATACGGATTTCGCTCCGGTGGTGGACTTGGCGCTCGAGGCTTCGCGCACGGTAATGAGTTCCCGCGCAGTTTCGGCGGATCCGAAGCAAGTTGTCCTTTATGCGCGCGAGTTTCTTGCAGGCTTGCGGTCGGCAGGCGTGATCGGCGCGGCCAAGCACTTTCCGGGTCTAGGTGAGGCAAATCTGGACACGCATCACGAACTGCCCAGCGTGCAGAAATCCTGGAAAAGATTGTGGGCGGAGGATATGTTATCCCTACCGTGTGATGCGGCGCGAGATGCCGATGGTGCTCGTGGGCCACGCCAATTATCCGGCGGTCACGCACGATGGCAGCCCGGCGTCATTGTCCGAAGAAGTGGATCACCGATGTCTTGCGCAAGAAAATCGGCTACCGCGGGACTGATCGTCTCCGATGATCTGGAAATGGGCGGAGTGCTGAAAGCCGCGCCCATCGAGCAGGCCGCGGTGCAGCACATTCGTGCGGGCGGCGATTTTGTCTGATTTGCCATCACGAGGAGTACGTTCGGCGATCCTACGAGACGTTAGTGAAGACAGGCGAGCGGGACAGCCGCTTTTCGCGAAGAGATCAGGAATCGGTGGCCGAGTATTGGCTTTTAAGAGGAAATCGCCCGAATTGAAGCGGAGAGGAGCTCAACCACGACCGCGAAAGGATGCAGAAAACTCTCGCGGCAATTATGGGAGTTCTCCGAGCAGGTACGGCTGGAGAACCTCGAGCGGCAGGCGAATGCATGATCGTTGCCGGGGTAATGAGCGGCACTTCGGCGGATGGAATCAACGTGGCATTGATGCGGGTCAACGAAGACCGCACAAGCAGACCCAGGTCACGCGGGCGGGGGCGCCCGCGCCACACCACCTTCGAGTTTCTCGGCCACGCCGAATTTCCTTATCCCGCAAATGTCCGCAGAGCCGTGCTGGCGGCCATGAATGCGGAGCGCGACCAAGGTCGCCGATCTGGCACGACTTAATTTTTTGCTGGCCGAACTTTATGCTGAAGCAGTGCTGGCCACACAACGCAAGTTCGGCGCAAGGCGGAGCTAGTCGGATGCCATGGGCAGACGCTTTATCATCAGGGCGAGGCTGCAGCTTTTCTTGGGCGCAAGATCGCTGCGACCTGGCAGACTGGCGAAGGCGCAGTCATTGCGGCGCGAGTGGGTGTGCCGGTGGTTTCAGATTTTCGTCCGGCTCGACATGGCGGCGGAGGCAAAGGCGCGCCGCTGGTTCCCTTCCTCGATTATCTGCTGTATCGCGATGAGCGCATTGGGCGAGTCGTGCAGAATATCGGTGGCATCGCGAATCTCACCGCGATTCCGGCGGGAGCATCGTCCATCACAGATCATTGCTTTCGACACGGACCCGGGCAACATGGTGATTGATGCGCGCGACTGAACGGCTATTCGGCAAGCCTTTGATCGCGACGGAAAAATAGCGGCATCGGGAATAGTGATCGAGCCGGTGCTCGCAGCGTCTTCTGTGCCGATCCTTTTTCCTGCACAAACCCCCAAAGACCGCTGGGCGCGAGGAATTTGGACGCGAGTTCGTCGGCACAGTTTCTCAAATCGGTGCGGCAAGGCCCCAAGGCCGACGTAGTTGCCACGGCGACAGCGCTTACCGCCCGCTCGATTGCGGACTGCGGTAAGACGTTTTGTGATGCCAAGCAACGGGCAATTACAACGAAATGATCGTCTCCGGCGGCGGCGCACAAGAATCCCACGCTCATGGCAATGTTGGCAAATGAACTGAGGGCTTTCGGACTTGCAACTTCGCTGTTCGGATGAATTTGGGCTGCCCTCCGAGGCGAAAGAAGCCGCAGCTTTCGCACTGCTGGCGTATGAGACCTGGAATCGGCGTCCGTCCAATGTGCTTTCTGCCACAGGCGCGCGGCGGCCTGCAGTGCTGGGAAAGATTTCATATCCATAGGGGTGAATCCGATGCCGGTTTACATCTCGATGCTGCGCGGCGATCAACGTCGGGCTCGCACAACCGGATGAAAATGGAGCAGCTTCGGAGAATCACTTCAAAGCCCTCGGATTCGAGCAGATTCAGACCTATATTCAAAGCGGCAATGTAGTATTTCAAGCGGAGAAACAGTCGCCGCTGGCGTTATCGAACGAATTGAGGACGCGCATTCTGGCGGACTTTGGTTTTTCCGTTCCGGTCATCACAAGAACATCGGCAGACATGAAGAAGACGATTCAGGGCAACCCGTTCCTCAAGAAACGAGGGATTGACTTAACCAGACTGCACGTCACTTTTTTGTCTCAAGCTCCGCAAGCTGCGTTGTTGCGAAAGATTGCCTGCCGTCAATTCAGGGCCCGACGAGTTCCAGTGTTGCGGCGAAGCGGTATATCTCCATTGTCCGAATGGTTATGGCCGAGACCAAGCTCTCGAATGGTTTCTTTGAAAAAGCGCTTTCTCTGCGGGCCACTACGCGAAACTGGAAAACCGTGAACAAACTCTATGAGATGGCGCTGGGATGCGTCTGACCATGCGCGTATCTCGGGATAAAGACGCACCTCTTGCAAGGCGTGTACGGGCGCTGCTATGGCTCTGTGCATGATGCTTTCATTGCTTTCCTGCGCTCGTCCGCCCAATCCCAACACGCTAGTGATGATCATCGAGAGCAGCCCTACTAATCTGGACCCACGGGTCGGGCTGGATGCGCAATCGGAACGCATTGACAACCTGATTTTCGACGACCTGCTCACCCGCGACGAACATTTCAATATGCAGCCCGGGCTGGCGGAGCGCTGGGAAATTCCCGATCCGCTGACCTATGTTTTTCATTTGCGCAAAGGAGTGAAATTTCACGACGGCCGCGCGCTGACATCGCGCGACGTGAAGTGGACTTTCGACTCTCTAATGCAGGGCAAGATTCGCAGCACTAAGGCGGCTACCTACCGCCTGGTGGATCGCATTGACACTCCGGATGATTCCACGGTGATTTTTCATCTGAAGGAATCTGACGCCACGCTGCTGTGGAATCGTCTCCGGCGCCGCCATGGGCATTGTTCCCTATGGAGCGGCGTCGAAATTACCCAGCATCCAATCGGCTCCGGGCCGTTTCGCTTTGTCAGCGCTGAACTGGACAAGGAAGTCATCATCAACCGTAATGATGACTACTGGGGAGATCGGGCGCGCCTGCAGCAGAGTGCGATTTACCGTGGTGCCGGATGACACAACGCGAGCTCTGGAGTTGCGAAAAGGCAGCGCCGATGTAGAGAGCAACGCGCTCTCGCTGGACACGGTGATCGCGTTGCAGAAAGAATCCGGCTTTGCAAGTGCTGCATGGCTCGGGCACAGTGCTGGCTTATCTCGCTTTCAATCTTCGCGATCCGATTCTCAAGAATGTGCGCGTGCGGCAGGCTCTGGCTTATGCAATTGATCGCCAGCCCCTGATTCATTATCTGATGCACGACTTTGCCCGGCCCGCGGCTAGCCTTTTGCCTCCTGAGAGTTGGGCTTACAGCAGCGGACGTGCAAGTCTATCCGCACGACCCGCAGCGGGCGCGCCAGTTGCTGGATGCAGGCCGGATATCGTGCCGTGAACGGTGTAGGTTCCGCCTCACCATGAAGACTTCGCCAGAGGTGAGCACTCGAATGTTGGCCGCCGTCTTGCAGCAACAATTGCACGAAGTGGGAATCGAGTTGGACATTCGGTCGTTCGAGTCGGCGACGTTCTTCTCCGACGTTACGCACGGAGAATTTCAGCTTTATTCCTTGCGCTGGGTCGGCGGCAACGAAGACCCGGATATGTTCGATCTCGTCTTTCACTCCGCCCGGATTCCTCCGAACGGCGCCAATCGCGGCTTCTACGCCAACCCTCGGATTGATGCGCTCATTGACCAGGCCCGCAAGGAGTCGAGCCCGGACACGCGCAAGCAGCTTTATGCGGAGATTCAGCGCATCCTGGCCGACGAGTTGCCTTACATCAATTTGTGGTATCAGGACAACGTGTTGGTGACCACGAAACGGGTGCAGGAATCTCACGCTAAATTCCTCCGGCAATTACGACTTCCTCAAAACCGTCGAGCTGACAACGAATTGAATCGCTGAGTTTGCGCAGTTTCCGCTGAGGGCGCGGAGAACGTTTCGAACTGCGTGTTAGTATCGAAATTCATCAGGAGCACGCGTGCGCATTCTTTTTATCGGAGACATTTTCGGGAGACCGGGACGGACCATCGTCAAAGATCGTTTGCCAGGGCTGGTTCGCGAGCATGCCGTCGATCTCATCATCGCCAACGGAGAGAATGCTGCTGCCGGCTTCGGCATCACACCTTCGCTCGCCGAGGATTTGTTTGAGCTGGGGATTGACGTCATCACTACTGGAAATCACATCTGGGACAAGCGCGAGATCGTGGAGTACTTCGAGTCGGCCGACGGAACCAGCATAGTCCGGCGCGCAGGCTGCTGCGTCCCGCGAATTATCCCGCAGGAATGCCCGGCTGGGGCGTCTATGAAGGGCGTAAAGGCAAGTCGGATTATGCCGTCATCAATTTGCAGGGCCGCGTGTTCATGGCCTCGAATGATGATCCGTTTCGCACCGCCGATCAGCTGATTAAGACTGTCAAAGCCAAAGTAATTTTCGTGGACATCCACGCGGAAGCGACCTCGGAGAAGATTTCCATGGGTTGGTATCTCGATGGACGGGTTACCGCGGTGGTCGGCACGCACACCCACATTCCGACAGCGGACGAGCGAGTTTTGCCCGGCGGCACGGCATATATCACGGATGTGGGCATGAGCGGCCCGTACGACAGCGTCATCGGCGTGCAAAAAGAATTAGTCGTGGGCAAGTTTCTCAACAATATGCCGGTGCGATTCGAACCGGCAACCGGCGATGTGCGCCTTTGCGCCGTGGTGGTGGAGTGCGACGAAAACACAGGGCGCGCAACGCAGCATCCAGCGGCTCATGCTGGCGTAAATTTGTGAGGCAGCGGTAGAGACGTAGCTCCGCTACGTCTCTGGGAGTCACCACGCGGCGCAATCCGCAAGATAGCTCCTCTCGCTTATAGTATTTCCATGCCCAAATCTCCTCGCGCTAAATCGTCCCCACCTTAAATTCAAAGCAAAAAACAAGGCTCGCGTGCTCTCTTCCCGCGTGGTCTATCGCGGCCCGGCGTTCTGGGTCAGCTTTGACGAGGTTCTGGAACCGACCGGGGTTCGCGCCCGCCGCGATATCGTGCATCACACCGGTTCGGTGGTTGTGCTGGCGCGTTGAGGAGGGCCACGGAGAACCCCGCATCCTGCTGGAACGCCAATACCGGCATGCCGCCCAGCAATTCATGTGGGAGCTGCCCGCCGGCCGCATTGATAAGGGAGAAAAGGAGTTAGCCGCTGCCAAGCGGGAACTGCTCGAAGAAACCGGGTACACGGCCAAGAGCTGGAAGCGCATTCTCCGCTTTTATGCCAGCCCTGGTTTCGTGGCCGAGACCATGGCCATTTTTCTGGCGCGCGGCCTGCGACCCGGCGACAGCGCAGCCGGAAGAGGACGAAGTCATCCAGGTCCGCCTGGTGCCGCTTTCGGAGGCCGTCCGCATGGTGATGAGCGGACGTATTCGCGACGCTAAAACCATCTCCGGCGTGCTTTGGCTCGCCCAGCAGAAAAGCAAGCCGAAGCCGCGTAGATAGCGGCTTTGCTGCCTTGACAGCCCCCTCAAATCAGTCTCACAATGTGGGCAAACGGAGGCACGGCGTTAGTGCCAGAAGTTCGTGCCTCAGGGGGCGTACGTGGAACGTTTGAAAGGTACGGTAAAGTGGTTTAACAACGCGAAAGGTTATGGCTTTATCGGACGGGACGATGGTCCGGATGTTTTTGTGCACTACAGCGCCATCACGTCTGAAGGCTACAAGAGCCTGCAAGAAAACGACAAGGTAGAGTTCGAGATCACCCAGGGCCAGAAGGGTCCGCAAGCGGCCAACGTCACGAAAGTAGAGTCCTAAAGAACTACTTAGGCGGAGCGGCAAGTCCTCCCGCTATGACTCAGCTTCTTTTCTCTGTGGGATATTCTTGCCTGTTAATCTGCAGTTCTTCCTCTTCGCTGCCAATCTTGTTTACTCTTTAAAAGAACATGGACAACAAAGCCATCGCCGGCATCCTTTACGAAACCGCCGACCTGCTGGAAATTGACGGCGGCGATTCCTTCCGCATCCGCTCCTACCGCAATGCAGCGCAGGCCATTGAAGCGCAGCCCCAGCAGATTGCCGACCTGATCGCGGAACCCAAGAAGGTGCTGGAAATTCCAGGCATCGGCAAAGGCATGCTGGCCAATTTGCAATGAGATGTTCAAAGACGGGCAGCTTTCGGTCCACGCCGATCTGCTGAAGAAATATCGCCCTTCCATGCTCGATCTGCTGAAAATCCAGGGGCTCGGCCCGAAGACCATTGCCCTGATCTGGAGCGCCTACCAGGTTTGCGATGTTGAAGGCGTGGAAAAGTTGGCGCGCGAAGGCAAGATTCGCGAATTGCCGCGCATGGGCGAAAAGCATGAACAGAAACTGCTCAAGGCCATTGAAGATTACCGCCGCATCGCCGGACGCTTTCTTGCTGGATCAGGCGGAGACCGAAGCCAAAAAAGATCATCGCCCATCTGAGCACGTTTCCTGGCGTGGAGAAAGTCACTCCCGCAGGCTCGCTGCGGCGCGGGACGCGAAACAGTTGGCGACCTCGACATTCTGGTCACCGGGCAAAGCCTGTTGCGATCCACGCCGAACTGCAGAAACTGATTCAGCACGTCATCAAGCTGCCGGGGTTGATGGAAATCATCGCGCAGGGCGAAAACAAGGTCAGCTTCCGTTTGCGCGGCGGCATGCAGGTGGACGTGCGATTGCTTCCTCCAGATTCCTTCGGCGCGGCCATGCAGTATTTCACCGGGTCCAAAGCGCACAACGTCGCTCTGCGCCAGCGCGCGCTCAAGATGGGCTACACGCTCAGCGAATACAGCCTGGCCCGCCTGGACAACGAAGAAGCCGGTCGCGGGAAAAACCGAAGAAGAAATCTACGCCAAGCTCAAGCTCGACTACATTCCTCCCGAACTGCGCGAGAACCTGGGCGAGATTGATGCGGCCGCGGCGCATACCCTGCCGGCGCTGATCACGCAGGCTGATTTGCAGGGCGACGTGCACATGCACACCATCGAAACCGACGGCCGCAATACCATCGAAGAAATGGCCGAGGCGGCGCGGGCGCATGGCTACAAGTACATGGCCATCACCGACCACTCGAAGAATCTGGCGTTCGCCAATGGACTCGGACGACAAACGCGCGGTCGAGCACATCCAGCGCATCCACGCCGCAAACGAAGAAGATGGAGGGCATCACGATTTTTGCCGGAATCGAGGTGGATATTCTGGCCGATGGCACGCTCGATCTTTCGGATTCGGTGCTTGAACAGATGGATATCGTCATCGCCAGCGTGCATTCGCATTTCAATCAGAGCTCCGCAGAAATGACGGACCGCCTGCTCAAGGCCGTGGAGAATCCAAACACCTCGCTGCTCGGCCATCCCACGGGACGGCTGCTGCTTCGCCGCGACGCCTACCCGTTCGACGTGGATGCCGTCCTCAAGTCCGCGGCGCAGCGCAAAGTCGCCATGGAATTGAATTCCTATCCCGACCGGCTCGATCTGTGCGACCGCCATCTGCGGCTGGCCAAGCAGCACGGGGTAAAAATCGTCATCAATACCGATTCCCATCACACCTCGCATCTGGATAAGATCCGCTTTGGCATCCTGCAGGCCCGGCGGGCTTGGCTGACCAAAGAGGATGTCCTGAATACGCTGCCGGCGCAAAAATTTGCCAAAGCCATGAAGCACGTCTGGGCGTGAATGAAGACGGCGAGTGAGAACTTCGGTACGGAGTTTGCGAATCTTGCCACTCGCGGGCTGAAAAGCGCATAGAATGAACTGCCAGCGGAGGTCGCTCATGACGGAACGAGGCTCCTCAACCCATTCCACCACCCGCCGTCGTTTCCAATGCAACTCCGACGCCAGTAGCGGCCTCCTCGGCCGCCTATCCCCTTCGACATCGGCGAGGAGTTCGGCACCGCGCGCAAGAATCTGCCGCCGATGAAGATTGTCTTGATTCGCCGTAGCCATCCTCGCGGTGATCGCCGGCATTGTCGCGTTTGTGCAGAGGCCGCGGCAAAAGGCAACAGGAGCGATCGAAAGCATCACTTCTGCCGAGGTTCCCAATCAGAATCTGCTTATGGTGGGCTTGGAGATTTCCATCGACAATCAGGGCGCCAAGCCGTTTCTTCCCCGCGAGTTAAGGCCGACATTGAAACCGACGAAAGGCAACTTTAACGATCAGGCCGCGTCTGCCGTGGACTTTCCCCGGTACTCCAGGCCTTCCCCGCCCTGGCGGGCGCAGGCACACCCCCTCTGCAACTCGGAATCCGGTGCAACCCGGCGCCAAGACCAAGGGAATGGTCATCGTGAGCTTTCCCATTACCGCGGATGACTTCGCCAAACGCAAATCGCTGCGAGTGACGATCACCGGCCCGAATCAGCAGGTTCCGTTGATCCTCACCAAGTGACTGGGCATTTTCGCGGGCTACTGATGCTTCTGCAGGAATTTTCGCCGCGCCAGATGGGTTTTGGCATCGGGCTTGATCTCGTCGTATTTCAAGCAACTGATCGAGCCATCCACTTCGAGGACACGCCAGGGCAACATCATGGTAGCTGGCGATCCCATGTTCGCGCAGCGAGCGCTCCAGTTCGTCCATGCTGACGTGCTCTTTCGCCATGTGGGCGGTCATCACCTGGCCATCATGAATCAGCAGGCTGGGCTGGCCCTCAATCAGTTTGCGGAAGCGGCGGTTGGCGCCGGAGAGATCCGCCACAAAATAATTCATTACCAGCAAGGTGCAGGCCGCAATGACTCCGCCCAGCAGCGAAGTGTCCGGCCCAGTCATGGCATTCTGTACGGCGTTGCTGATGAGTAACAGAAGGGTGAGATCGAAGGGTGTCATCTGCCCGACTTCGCGCTTGCCACTCAGCCGCACCCCCAGTAAGACGACGGCATAGATTGCCGCCGTCCGCAGGACGATGATCAGGAGTACATGCGCGCCGGGATACATTGCACGACTTACTCGCCCGCCGTGATGGGCACGGGAGCATTCTTGGGCGTGCTAAGGTAGCCGGTCGCCTTGTTCTTATCGACCGTCCAGATGACCAGTTCATAGAGCATGCGGTCGCGTCCGCTGTAGAACTGGATGGGCTCGGCAACGTTGCGGTCCTTCTTCTCAATGGTCTTGTCGTCGGAGGTCACGTTCAAGGTGTACTTGCCGCGCTTGGGATCGGTCTTGCGAAGTTGCAGGCTTACGGTTGAAACCGGCTGCGGCTTCGCGCCTCTTACCAGGGTGAATTCATAATAGTTGCGGTCGCCCTTGTGCTTCAGGACCTCCAGATCTTGGCGAGTGTTCGCGATCAATCCGCTCTGCACGCCCAAGTCGCCTACCGCGCTTTGCAGCTTGGCTTTGGTAGCTTCCAGGTCGGCCTTGGTGGAGGCCACATCGGTTTTCACTCCGCCGACGTCTGTCTTCACGCCCGCTACTTCTCCGCTTACCTGGCTGATCTGCTGCTTTCTGCTCTTCCGCCAGGCGGGCCTCGGCGGCTTTCTGCTGGCGCTGCAGGTCGGCGGCGCGCTCCGCCAGCTCTTTCTTGGTCATGCCGACCTGATGAGCCAGAGTTTCATCGGAGGCCTCGGCGGATTGCATGCGCTTGGTGAGCTCGGCGATTTCCGCTTTACTGGCCGCCTGATTCTTGTCGGCCTGGTCGAGACGTCCGCGCAAATTGAAAAGGAAATACAGCGATCCGGCCACGTAGAGCACCGCAAGAACAATCAGAATCCACTTGCCGGCATTGCTCTCTGCCCCCATATGCATTTCCGGGGCAGATGAAGATTCATCGGGATCGACATAGGGTTCCTCCGCTTTCAGTTCTTGGCTTAGTGCCTTCATTGTTGTGCAGCCGCCCAGCGGTGTCAATTGCCGCTAAGGTACCCAAAGTTTGAGCGCGGCTGTCCGCGGGGCCGTGAGTTCGCGCCGCGGGTTTTCATAACTTAAGATTTCTGAGACGCAGCGAATTCGTGATGACAGAAACCGAACTGAAACTCATGGCTGCCGCGGCCAGAATCGGGCTGAGAAGAATCCCGAAAAAGGGGTACAGAACGCCAGCGGCGATCGGGACACCGATTGAGTTGTAAATGAATGCGAAGAAAAGATTCTGGCGAATGTTGCGCATGGTGGCGCGGCTGAGTTTGCGGGCACGTACAATCCCCGTGAGATCGCCCTTGACTAGGGTGACGCCACCACTCTCCATGGCGACATCGGTACCAGTTCCCATGGCGATGCCAACGTCAGCCTGCGCCAGGGCCGGAGCATCATTGATGCCGTCGCCTGCCATGGCGACTACGTGGCCCTCTTTTTTCAGCCGCTGAATCCTCTCAGATTTTTGCGCGGGCAGAATCCCGGCCTGAAACTCATCCAGGCCAAGCTGGCGGGCAATGGCCGCAGCCGTCGCCTGACTGTCGCCGGTAAGCATCACGATGCGCACCCCCTCCGCCTTCAGGTCGCGCAGAGCTTGCGGCGTGGAAGCTTTGATAGGATCAGCCACAGCGATGAGTCCGGCAGGCAGGCCGTCAACCGCTACAAAAAGGGCCGTCTGACCTTCAGCGCGTAATTCCGTTGACTTCTCTACCAACCGATCGAACGGCAAGCCCATCTGCTGAAAGAGCTTTTCGTTCCCGGCGCTGACCAGTCTGCCATCCACTGTGCCGGTTACCCCCAGTCCCGTGAAGGAATGAAAATCACGCACCTCACTCAAAACCAAACCACGTTGCTTGGCTGCAGCAACAATCGCCGCGCCCAGAGGATGTTCGCTTCCCTGCTCCAGGCTGGCCACCAGGCGAATTAAATTAGACTCGTCCCCATCGGGAACCACTACTGAAACCACCTGTGGTTTTCCCTCCGTCAGCGTTCCAGTTTTATCCACGACGAGCGTGTCCACTTTCTCCAGAATTTCCAGGGCCTCGGCGTTCTTGATCAACACGCCGGCATGCGCGCCCCGCCCCGTCCCCACCATGATCGCCATCGGCGTCGCCAACCCCAGCGCGCAAGGGCACGCAATGATCAGCACGGCCACTGCGTTTACCAAAGCGTGGGCCAGCCGAGGTTCTGGACCCAAGAAGCTCCACGCAATGAAAGTGATGATGGCTGCCGCGATGACGGCCGGCACAAACCAAGCCGCAACGCGATCCGCAAGGCGTTGAATGGGCGCGCGGCTGCGTTGCGCCTGACCGACCAGTCGGACAATCTGCGCCAGCAGAGTTTCGCTGCCCACATGCTCGGCGCGCATTACGAATGATCCGGAGTTGTTGACTGTCGCTCCGATGACGCGACTTCCGGCTTGCTTCTCTACAGGAATGGACTCTCCCGTAAGCATGGACTCATCCACCGAACTGCCGCCTTCGAGAACCGTTCCATCCACGGGAATTCTTTCGCCGGGGCGCACCCGCAGACGGTCACCGGCTTGCACTTGATCCAGCGGAATGTCTTCTTCTCCGCCGTTTCGCAGGATGCGCGCGGTTTTCGGAGACAAATCGAGCAACGCGCGGATAGCCGCGCCCGTGCGGCTGCGCGCCCTGAGTTCGAGCACTTGCCCCAGCAAAACGAGGGTGACGATAGCAGCAGAAGCCTCGAAATACACCGGCGGTAAACCATTCATCTCGCGGAAGGACGGTGGAAACAACTGTGGGAAAACCACGGCCAGCAGACTGAAAATGTAGGCCACGCCCGTGCCCATCGCGATTAGCGTGAACATATTGGTCGAACGGTTCGCGACCGAGGCCCAGCCGCGTTGGAAAAACGGCCATCCCGCCCAGAGGACGACCGGCGTCGCTAAGACAAGCTCGATCCAGGGCAGCCAACCGCTTGGTATGGCGTGCTGAACCGGCATTCCCGGCAGCATGTCGCCCATGGCGACCGCGACGAGGGGCGCAGTGAGCAGTACGCTGATCCAGAAACGGCGCGTCATGTCCCGCAGTTCGTGGTTTTCTTCTTCTTTTGCTGTGACCGTGCGGGGCTCCAGCGCCATGCCGCAAATCGGACAGCTTCCGGGCCCGGGCCGTACGATCTCGGAATGCATGGGGCAGGTATATTCGACACGCGTTGCCGCAGCCGGCATTTCTGGTTCAAGCGCCATACCGCACTTGGGGCACGGTCTCGGTTTACTAGCGCGTACCTCGGGGCACATGGGACAAACGTAGGCAGGCGTCGAGGAAGCCGCACTAGATTGCGCTGCGGAAGTTGGCGCACTTTGGATGAGCACGGAAGCAGGCGGCGCGATTTGAATCATCGCGATCGGGGGCCGGGCCAGAGATTTTGCGGGATCGGTCGTGAATTTCTGAGCACAGCCAGCACAACAAAAATAGTAGGTCTTTCCGTCATGCTCGGCGGTGTGTTTGGCGGATGCCGGGTCGACCGTCATCCCGCAGACTGGATCTCTTGCCAGTTGCGACGCTTTTTCAGAAGATGACATCGTGGTGAAATCATATTCGATTCTCGCGCTGATGGCCGCGATGCACTTTGAATGTTGTATCTTGAGTATAGGAGACCACAAGATGACTCAGTTGGAAGTTGTCTACCACTATGGCGCTACGCCTGGCGAAGCCGAGATGCGCGCCATGGACAACGTTCGCGAGGTTTATGGCATTCGCAAGATCACATTTGGGGAAAAGGATAAAACTGTGCGGATCGAATTTGACGCTTCCCGGCTAAAAGAGCCAGTCATTGCCGGGCTGTTGCGGCGTGCTGGAATTGATTTACAAGAAAAAATCGCTCAAGTCTAAGTCCCTGAGCGATTGGTCTGTAATGGGGGAGGGTTATCTAAATCTTGTGACTACCGCAGGGATAAGAACGTACGGAAAAGCAAGGGGCACTCAGGAAAACCTCTGGCCGAAGTCATTCTCTCGAGCGCCCCGTTGCGCGCCACTTCGTCTAGTACTCTATTAAGCATCTCTCATTCCAATCCTAAGTAATTGAATCTAAAGCCCATGTTGCCGTATGGACTTGGTAGGAATTGCCAGCGTCCGGGAAAGATTTACGTGGGACTAACATGGCAATAATCGTGCCAACCCGTTTGCCGAATGGCTGTGGAAAATGAGGCCCAAAGGCAGAATCGTAGGCACAGCCCCCGCAAAGGCGGCCGCTTTTTGGGGAACCAACCTGAAAAGAATGGTGCGCCCTGAGAGATTCGAACTCCCGACCTTCTGGTTCGTAGCCAGACGCTCTATCCAACTGAGCTAAGGGCGCGCTGCAAGGAAGCAATCTACGGGAGTTGATTATAGCGAAACTTGCGTCTGCAGGGAATGAATTCGGCCCGAGCGAGGCCAGATTCGCGCCCTCTTGCTCACCATTTCTCGCTCTTCCGCCCGTTGATCCTCTCCATCCGCCGCTAAAGCAATCGCTGTAACCGCCGATTTCCTAGGGGAATACCTATGTCCGCCAGTAGCCAGCCACTTCCGGGCAGTCCGCTTACGCGCGTCCTGGTTGCGGAAGGCAGCACCATTGTGTTGACTCACTTGCGTAGTCTGCTGCAAAAGAGTGGATATGAAGTCGTAACCGCCGAGGATGGATTCCAGGCGCTATCCATTTTGGAGTCTGCGGATCCGCCCTCTCTCGCCGTTGTGGATTGGACCATGCCCGGTCTGGATGGGCTTGAGATCTGCCGCCGCCTTCGCAAATCGAGCAGGCGGCGGTCCACCTACGTAATCCTGCTCACCCCATGGACCCAGCAGAACGATCGCGTGGAGGGGCTCGAAGCAGGAGCGGACGATTGCATCTTCAAACCCGCCGACACGCGTGAATTGCGCATCCGCCTACAGATCGGCGCAAAAATCATTCTTGAGCGGGCGTTGCACGAGAGCGAGGAACGCTTTTACAACTCCTTCGAACATGCCGGAATCGGCATGGCAGTGCTCAAGGTTAACGGCGAGTTCGAACAGGTCAACCGTGCGCTGTGCAATCTGCTGGGTTATAGCCCGGAGCAATTGCACAGCATGAACGTCAAAGGTGTCTGTCACGCAGGAGACTCACCTTCGTGCTCTGCGCTTCTGCGGCAGTTCGTGGAAGGCGGAGAGCTCCGCACGGGAGAGTTCGAACGCCGATTCGTTACCCGGGATGGCTCCGTCGTTTGGGCCTCCCTGACCGTTTCCCTTGTCCTCGATAGCGATGACCTTCCAGTCTCCTTCATAGTTCAAGCGCAGGACATCACGGAACGAAGGCGTGCCCAGGAAGCTTTGAAAGAGAGCCTGGCTTCCAGTAGACAAGCCCTTAAGGAACTGGCTGATCAGAAGTACGCCATGGATCAACACGCCATAGTAGCAACCACCGACGTCAAGGGCCGAATTACCTATGTGAACGACAAATTCTGTGCCATCAGCAAGTATTCACGGGAGGAATTGCTCGGTCAGGATCACCGCGTCGTTAACTCGGGATTTCATCCGAGGAAGTTTTTTGCGGAAATGTACCGGACCATTGGGAACGGGCAAGTGTGGAATGGAGAGGTGCGCAATCGTGCCAAAGACGGCACCACCTATTGGGTGGATACCACCATTGTTCCCTTCCTCGGGGAGGATGGAAATCCACGGCAATACGTCGCCATTCGCTCGGACATCACGGAGAGAAAAAAAGTGGAGGAGGCTTTGCGGTCCAGCGAAGCCTTCGCGCGCGCTATCACCGAAAACATGAGCGATCTCGTAATCATCCGGGACCTCTTCTACAAATGCCGCTACGCCAGCCCCTCCTATACGCGTGATCTTGGCTATTCCCCAACGGAACTCGAGGGCACCATGGGCGAAGCAATCATCCACCCTGACGACCTTCCTGCGGTGCGCCAAGCCGCAGCGGAGATTCTGCGGGACAACAAAGCCAGAATGATTCGACTTCGTTACCGACATAAGCGGGACGGATATCGTCAAGTCGAATCAAATTTCTCTCTCTTGCGAAATGCCGCGGGCGTTCCGGAAGGCTACGTAATAGTTTCAAGGCTGATTGACGAGCGCCTGGCGGCGGAAAAGAAACTGGAAGCCGCTCATACCGAGACCGAACTCTTCCTTCAATGTATTCCTTCGGTTTTGATTGGCTTGGACGTGCCAGGGGCGCATCACGCGCTGGAATCTCGCGGCAGCGAAGACTTTTGGCGTTGGCAAGGAAAGCGTAATCGGCCGGAGGCTCGACGATTGCCCGATCCAATGGCACTCCCCCGATGCCCGTCAGGAGATCTCGGGCTGGCTGAACATTCAGACTTCCCAGCCTTGCGACAACCTGTCTTTCCTAATGGACGGGATCCCCGGTTTCTCGGTCTTCTCGTGAGGCGTATTTCCGCGGAAGAAGGTCAGAACTCCGGGGTTGATGATCACCGGTGCGGACGTTACCGAACGAAAGGGTCTCGAGGAGCAACTCCGGCAAGCTCAGAAACTCGAGGCGATCGGACAATTGGCGGCCGGCATCGCCCACGAAATCAACACTCCGACGCAGTACACCGGAGACAACCTGCGCTTCCTCAAGGATTCCTGGGAAGCCATCGCTCAGTTCATAGTCCTTTGCGGGACGATACACGAGGAAGCCGTCGCGGGCGGCGTTTCCGAAGAGACCCTGCAGAAGTTCTCGGCGAATACCAGAAATGCGACTTTCCTTACCTCTCAAGGAGATCCCCAATGCCATTGACCAATCCTTGGAGGGGCTGCAAAGAGTAGCGAAGATTGTCCGCGGGATGAAGGAGTTCTCCCATCCCGGTTCGAAGGAAAAACGGGCGGTCAATTTGAACCGCGCCATCGAAACCACCATTACCGTCTCCCGGAACGAATGGAAGTATTGCGCGGACCTGGTAACCAATTTCGATGAAAGCCTGCCCCTGGTGCCTTGCCTGGTCGGCGAATTCAATCAGGTCATGCTGAATCTGATTGTCAACGCCAGCCATGCCATCGCGCACTCCGGTCGGGCGACAACGGAACCAAGGGCACGATCACGATCAGCACCCGGCGCGCAGGAGCAATGGGCGGAGATCGACGTCGCCGACACCGGCGCCGGAATTCCCAAGAAGAGTGCAGTCCCGCATCTTTGAGCCATTTTTCACTACCAAGGAAGTCGGCAAGGGTACTGGCCAGGGATTGGCCTGGCCCATTCCGTTATCGTCGGACCAACACCAGGGCCAGATTTGGTTCGACAGCGAAGTGGGCAGGGGAACCACCTTCCATATACGCCTTCCTCTGGACACAGGAAACCCGGCGCATGAACAAGCGAATCCTTTTCGTGGATGACGAACCCATGGTGTTGCAAGGGCTGCAGCGCAGCCTGCGTAGCATGCGTGCGGAATGGGAGATGGAATTTGCCGCCAGTGGGCCTGAAGCTCTCGCCACCATGGCTCGTTCCCGCTTCGACGTGGTGATTACGGATATGCGCATGCCGGGAATGGACGGAGCGCAATTACTGGATCAGGTGAAGAAACGATTTCCGCAAACCGTGCGCTTCATGCTCTCCGGGCAGTCGGACCGGGAAACCATCTTGCGCTCCGTCGGCCCGACACACCAGTACCTGGCAAAGCCGTGTGACATCGACGATTTGAAACAGAAACTGACTCACGCCTTCGCCTTGCGCGAATTGCTGGCCGATCCCCGCCTGAAAGAAACGGTTTGCCGGCTGGACAGCATTCCCAGCTTGCCCTCGCTGTATGTGGCCATCACCAATGCCTGCAGTGCGCCGGATACTTCCATCACCGAAGTCGGCAACATCGTCGCCCAGGACATGGGCATGTGCATGAAGGTATCTGCAGTTGGTGAATTCCGCTTTCTTCGGCTTCCCGGCACAAATTTCCAATCCCGCGCCAGGCGGCAGCTCTTATTGGCATTGACAATCATCAAAGCGCTGGTTCTCTCGGTGCATGTGTTTTCGCAGTTCGAGAGTGCACTCGGATATCATCTTTCCTCTTATGGAAGCATTGTCTGGCAACTGCGGGTCCGCCAAAGCCATCGCGCGGCTCCAAAGCGCGGATCGCCGCATGATGGTGGATGAATGCTTTACCGCGGGCTTGCTGCACGACGTCGGCAAATTGATTCTTGTCTTCCGTCTACAAAGACGGAATGGCAGCGCATTTGCGAAACGTGCCGCTGCGGAAAATGTACCCAGCCTTGACGGTGGAGCACGACGTGTTGGGCTGTACGCACGCTGGCAGTGGGCGCTTATCTTGCTTGGCCTATGGGGCTTGCCCGATCCGATCGTTGAGGCCGCCGCCTGGCACCATCAGCCAGCAGAAGCCGCTCCTAAAGATTTTTCTCGCACTCATCGCGGTGCATGCCGCCAATTGCTTCGACCACCAACTTGCATGCTTATGCCGAGCCAGATCGACAAGCCTACCCTGGACAACCGCGCTGCTCGACAAACTGGGATTGGCCGGAACGGCCCGCCGGCTTTGGCAATTGACCTGCCAGGAACATGAACGCAAAAGGTGAAAAACATGAATGACAAAATCTTGCTCGTGGATGATGAAGCCGCAATTTTGGAGGGTTACCAGCGCCTGCTGCGCCGCGAATTTCGCATCGATGTCGCCCTGGGCGGCAAGAGGCGCGCTGGTGTCGGTCGGAAGTCCAACGGACCCTATGCGGTGGTCGTCTCCGACATGCGAATGCCGGAAATGGATGGCGCTCAACTGCTGGCCAAAGTCAAAGTTTTGTCGCCGGATACGGTTCGCGTCATGCTGACCGGCAATGCCGACATTCAAACCGCCGTCAGCGCGGTCAACGAAGGCAGTATCTTTCGCTTTCTGACCAAACCCTGCACCAAAGAAACTTTGGCCAGAGCTCTGACCGCCAGCCTGATGCAGGCCCGCCTGCTCAATGCCGAAAAAGAATTGCTGGAGAAAACCCTGAAAGGCAGCATCCAGGTTCTGGCGGAGGTGTTGAGCCTGGTGAATCCTGCTGCCTTCAGCCGCGGCATGCGCTTGCGGCGTTATATCCAGCACATCGTCGAGGGACTCTGCCCTCAGCAATCCCTGGAGATTTGAAATTGCCGCGATGATGTCGCAGTTGGGATGCGTCATCATCGCGCCCGAAACCATAGATGCCGTTATACAGCGGCAAAAAGCTTACGCCCGAGGAGCAGGAACGCTACGACACCCATCCTCAGGTGGCTCGCGATTTGCTTTCCAGTATTCCCCGCATGGAGCCGATTGCCTGGATGATCGCCCACCAGAACCGCATTCCCGCGCTGGAAGGCGACCTGTCGGACCGCGAGATGGCTGACATGCGCCTGGGCGCCGAGATTCTGCGCGTCGCTCTGCAATATGACGAATTGTTGCGCAGCTGGGATCGCAAGACCGAGGCATTGCACCGCTTGCCTTTCAGCACAAAGGGCTTGGATCCGCGAATCTTGCAGGCGCTGCTGGATTTCGAGCCCGAAACCGAGGACGAGGCAACCCAGGACTGCTTGATTCATGAGCTCTCCGCCGGAATGCTTCTGGGCGAGGACATTCGCACCAGCCCGGGAGAATTCGTGGCCGAAAAGGGCCATGAAGTGACTATGCCCCTGATTCTTAAACTCAAGAATTTGGAAAGGACTGGCGGAATCGCGAATCAGGCTACGATTTCATTGCCCAAGCAGGCGGCTGCGGCGGCAGGATAGTAAGGAATGGCCATAGAGAGTCACGAATAATGCCATCAAACAATAAAAAAGCGTCCTGGACTCATTTGAGTCCCAGGACGCCTGAACAGCCCTCCCCCGAGTCTGCTCAATCACAAGATACGATTGTCTGGCTCGGAATGTATATTCCACATTCGTGCCAGCGCATGGCACGAGATGGCCATGCCCTGGCTAACTCTGTTGGTTCGGCCCGCGACTGTTGAAAAAAACATCACTCCTCACTGATCACGATTCCCGGCTAGCATCCCTGTTCTCTCCGTTACGGGCGTAATCCATTTCCCGGTGATTCCGTTGACCGGCGATGTATTGCTTCTTAGATTTCCCGAGGGGGACCTATGCAGCAAATTGGCCAAGCCATCAAGCGCAAGCAGGCGCAACTCGCCAAA
This sequence comes from uncultured Acidobacteriaceae bacterium, assembly GCA_963697035.1. Classification (GTDB taxonomy): domain Bacteria; phylum Acidobacteriota; class Terriglobia; order Terriglobales; family Acidobacteriaceae; genus PALSA-270. The sequence goes on from CAVOMN010000011.1 coordinate 89,168, forward strand.
TTAGCCAGGGAGATCGAATTGCTTCGGCAGGCGGAGGAAAAGCTGCGCGAAATCGCTCCGCTGTTGGCCGAAGGCGACGAAGAGGAAGGGATCTCTTCTGGTCGAAGTAGAGGATGAGGAGCGGCCCTGCGCCCGACGGCCAAGACGGCTTCCGCGTCCGGCTACGGTCCAGCCTGCTCCAACGCCGAAACTGGCAAGCCGGTCGCTTTACGTTGGCCCTGAGTAAGCGGCCACCCGATCGCACGAGCCCTTATGAGCTTCTTTGCACTTCTCGTTTCCGCCGATCGCGACGCCGCCGCCACCCTGGCCCCGGTGCTGTCGAGTTTCGGCTTAGGGTTGCGCTGCTGCGCCTATGGCGACGCCATCCGCGAGCTGACCGCGCAGAAATTTGATGCCATCATCGTGGACTTTGAGGATCCGCAGCAAGCCGCCCTGGTGCTGCAAAATGCTTATCTGGCCTCGCCACGCAATGCCGCCGTCACCGTTGCTCTGCTCAGTGACCAGACCAAAGTGCGCTCGGCCTTCGGCGCTGGCGCGCATTTCGTGCTCTACAAACCGATATCTCCCGAGCAGGCGCAAGCCAGCCTGCGGGCCGCGACCATCCTGATCAAACGCGAACGCCGCCGTGCTTCGCGTATTCCGGTGCAGGTTCCGGTGCAATTGCGCGTGACCGGGTTGGAGCTCGAAGCGATCCTTCTCGATCTCAGCGAAGAAGGCATGGAACTGCTGGCCTCCAAGCCGCTCTGCCCTTCCGCGGCTCTAAACCTGCAATTTGGCCTGCCGGGTGATGCAGCCCCGATGCGCGTTCAAGGCGAGGTGGCATGGGCAAGCCCCAACGGACAAACTGGAGTGCGCTTCGTGAATCTTCCCGATCCGCTGCGCCGCAGTCTGAGCGGCTGGGTAGCGGCCAACACCAAGAAAACTCCGGCCGAAGAGCCGAGACCGATCGCTGCCTACAAGCTGACGGACTTGAGCCAGGGAGGGTGCTACGTGGAGACCGAATCTCCATTCCCCGAGCACACGGTCGTGCTTCTCGAGCTGCGGGCCGGCGGACACAGCAGTTCCCGTGCAAGGCATGGTTCGTGTAATGCATCCCGGTTTTGGCATGGGGATTGAGTTTGCCTCGCAGACCGCGCAGGAAAGCGAGCGGCCTCCAGCAGTTCATTCGGCATCTTGATTGATTCCCCGGAGGCGCGCCCCGAACTCACCGTCACCCCGCGTGGGCTGGCGCCGGTCCCGATCTGGTAACTCCAGAACAGCCCGCGCTGGACAAATTCGAAGATGCATTGCTCGACCTGTTGCGCAGCCATGAGTTGCTAAGCCAGAGCGATTTTCTGGAAAAACTCCATCAGCAGCGTCGCCTCGCCGTAGTGCGGCATCATGAACTCGGAGTGAGCCAATCTGATTTGTCATCCTGACCAGCGTTTATGCACCGGAAGAATCTAGGGCGAGCCGCGCGAAGAGTCGCGTTCTTTGCGGCCCATCGCGCGTTCGGCTCCTTCCTTGTCAAACTGACCCCTACCTGAAGCCTCTCTAGATGGCTGTCATGGCTCTACCCGGCGCCCGCGGCTTCCATTTATTCAGGAATGCGCAGCAAGTCGTCCGGACCAAGCGCCCGCGCATTTTCAAATTCTCCATGCTGCTGGCTGAAGAGCAGTTTGCCATCGCTCTCCAGAACTCGCCAGCGCCGGAATTCCCTTCTTCATCGGAACGTGATACTGCATCCATCAAGTCCTGATTTTTGTCTCCCTGGCCTACATCCACATGCATCACTTCAAAGTTTCCTTGCAGCGCCGCCGCCAGGTCGGGACGATGGAATGCCGCATCCAGCACGTGGCAGTCATAGCACCAGTCCGCGCCAAAGACCACCAGTACGCGCTCATGTTTCTTGGCGGCCAGCTGCCAGCGCCTGCTGAATCTTCTTCATGGGCGTCGGTCGTCGGATAGATTTTGTTATCCACCGAAGTCGGTAACTGCAAGCAGCGTGGGCTTGGTTCGTTCGGCAATCACCAGCCGCCAGGGCCCGTTCTGCTGCTGCCAAAGCTGATCCTCCGAAAAGTAGCGGACGGGCTTTCGCCCGCCGGATGGATCTCCGCTCGCAGCTGAATTTGCTCAACGCCCGCTTGCAGGCATGCCGGACTGCACCACATCCAGTTTCAGCTTCTGCGCTTTCAGACTGGTCCAGAAAGCGACATCGGCATCGGCGGTCACGGTTCCTTCCGGGGTCTTGACCTGAGCCGCCGGCGAACGGCTGTACATACCTCGCAGCGCGCCGGCATTTCCGCTGTCGAGCGCGTCCTTCCACTGTTCATACGGAGGAAAACTCAGGCCGGCAGCCTGCGCCAGACAAATTGTAGTGAATTGCCAATGCCACGAGAACGACAGCCACAAGAACGAAAATGCTGAGCCGCTTCGCTCTCATGGATTCCGCATCCATTCTTGGGAACATACGCTCCGTACACCTTTCAAGGCGAGTATAGCGCAGCGATGACGGAGTCAACGAGGCCGGGTGCGTTATGCTCGTTGCATACCTGATGCTGAGCGGCCTGTGACCACATATCGACCCATGACCAAGCGGCGAATTCTGATCGCCACTTCGAACCCCGGAAAGCTGCGCGACTTTGCCGGGGCCGCCGCAGCGCATGGCATTGAGATCGCTGCATCCCAAACTTCTCTTCCCTGCCGCCGGTGGTCGAAGATGGCTTGACCTTCGAAGCCAATGCCCGCAAGAAAGCTGAAGCCTACAGCCTTACGTGTCCTGGCGAAATCGTTTTGGCCGATGACTCCGGCCTGGAAGATCGATGCGCTCGGCGGCGCTCCTGGCGTGCACTCCGCCCGCTACGCTGCAGACGAACCCCACAAAGCTGAAGCCAACACCGATGATGAAGCCAACAACGCCCGCGTGATCCGTGAATTGCGAAATGTTCCTCCCGAAAGACGAATAGGACGATTTGTTTGCGTGCTGGCAGCTGCGCAGAGATGGCGAAACTTTGCGAGTGTTTCGCGGCACGGCCGAAGGCATGATTCTCGATCACCCGCGAGGCTCGAATGGATTTGGCTACGATCCGCTGTTTTATTTTCCACAAATTCAGAAGAAATTTGCCGAGCTGACGGCGGAAGAGAAAGCAAAGTACAGCCATCGTGGGGCGGCGTTTAGAAAGTTTCTGGAGTGGTATACCCGCTGAAACCTCCGAAATGCGCTGGACTGCGTTCCAAAAGGCTTACGATTTGGAACGCCTCTTTCTCCTTATGTATTCCCCGAACTCGTTCTTGATTCTTCCTAAGCGCATCTTCACTGAATCAGACGTTCAAGGATTTCAGGCGCTCCTACGCGCAATCATCTTCTTTGAGCTCTCTTCTTTGAGCTCTCTTCCTTGACTTCCCTTCTCTCCGCCGCGATAATAAAAAGTTCGACATTCAACACTGAAGTCATAAGGAGCGTTTCGTGGCGTCGACCGCCAGTCCTGCGGCACCGGTGGTGAAAAGTGGAGTCGCCCCACTCCGCGCTGGACAAGGATATTCGTTCCTTCTGCGCCGCCTGCACTCCCTGAGCGGCATTATTCCGGTGGGCGCGTTTCTGTTCGAACACATTCTGATTTCGAACGCTACGGCCATCGGCGGCCCCGCGGCCTATGCGCGCCAGGTACGATTTCTTGGCAGCCTGCCGCTGGTCTTCTTGCTCGAGTTGTTCGGCATCTGGCTGCCCATTCTGTTTCACGCGCTCTACGGCTTTTACATCTGGTATCGCGGCGAGTCGAATGTCGGCGAATATCCCTGGACCGGCAACTGGATGTACACGGCTCAGCGCTGGACCGGCGGCATCGCCTTCGCCTACATCCTGTGGCATACCTGGCACCATGCGCTTCACCGGAATCGATCTCCATCAGTATCCGGGCGCTTCGTTCGGCAAGGTGCAGGCGGAAGTTTTCCAAATCGCCGCTGTTCTTGTTTTACGTTGTCGGACTGATTGCGGCTTCCTGGCACTTCGCTTATGGCATCTGGCTGTTCTGCGCGAAGTGGGGGATCGTCTCGGGCGAGAAGGCGCGCAAGCGATTCTTGGCCGTGTGCATCGCTTTCTTTTTCGTGCTGACCGGCGCGGGGCTGGCGAGCCTCACGTCTTTCCGCTCGCGCCCGCAGCAGCCGACGGACCCGGCGGGAGCGACGACGGTCGAAATGGAAACAGCGGCCAAGTGACGAGAGAAATCATGAGATACGAAAGACAAGTTTCACGAAAGAGTGGAGCCGAAAAACTCTGCTCAGTGTTCCTTCGTGTCCTTCGTGGTCAACGCACTTAGACACTCAAGAATGGCAAATAATCCGAAAATCATCGTGATCGGCGGCGGTCTGGCGGGACTTTCCGCCACCATCAAGATCGCCGAAATGGGCGCGCAGGTGGACCTGTTCTCCATCGTGCCGGTCAAGCGCTCGCACTCGGTCTGCGCCCAGGGTGGCATCAACGCCGCCAAGAATCTCAAGGGCGAGGGCGACTCCACCTGGAAGCATTTTGACGACACCGTTTACGGCGGCGACTTCCTGGCCAATCAGCCTCCGGTCAAAGCCATGTGCGAGGCTGCGCCCGGCATCATCGATCTGCTCGACCGCATGGGCGTGCCCTTCAACCGCACCCCGAAGGCCTGCTCGACTTTCGCCGCTTCGGCGGCACGCTCTTCAACCGCACCGCGTTCGCCGGCGCCACCACCGGCCAGCAACTTCTCTACGCGCTCGACGAGCAGGTCCGCCGTCACGAATCCGAGGGCAAGGTCAAGAAGTTCGAGCACTGGGAGTTTCTCTCCGCCGTGCTCGACTCGCAACGGCGATCTGCCGCGGCATCTGCGCCATGGATCTGCACTCCATGGAGGTGCGCACCTTCCCCGCCGACGCCGTCATCATCGCCACCGGCGGCATTGGCGCAATCTTCGGCAAGTCCACGAATTCCGTGGTCTGCACCGGCTCGGCGCAGTCGGCGCTCTATCAGCAGGGCGCGTTCTACGCCAACGGCGAGTTCATTCAGGTTCATCCCACCTGCATTCCCGGTGAAGACAAGCTGCGCCTGATGTCGGAATCGGCCCGCGGCGAAGGCGGCCGCGTGTGGGTGCCGAAGACACCCGGGCGACAAACGCGATCCGAAGGCGATCCCAGAAAAAGAGCGCTGGTACTTCCTGGAAGAGTGGTACCCGAAGTACGGCAATCTGGTCCCGCGCGACGTGGCCACGCGCGCCATCTTCAAAGTCGTCTACGAGCACAAGCTGGGCATCGACGGCAAGCCCATGGTCTATCTCGACCTGACGCACATTGACCGCAAGACTCTCGACCGCAAGCTCGAAGGCATTCTGGAAATCTACGAGAAGTTCGTCGGCGACGATCCCGCGCGATACGCCCATGAAGATTTTCCCCGGCATGCACTACACCATGGGCGGAATGTGGGTGGACTTCAACCAGGCCACCAACATCCCCGGCATTTACGCCGCCGGCGAGTGCGAATATCAATACCACGGCGCCAACCGTCTGGGCGCGAATTCGCTGGTCTCCTGCATCTTCGGCGGATTTGCTCGCCGGGCCCAATGCCGTGCAATATGCGCGCAACCTGCAAGCCGCAGCCGAGCAACGGCCACGGCGACGCCGAGACGCAAGCGGCAGGAAGAGATCAATGCCCGGCTGATGAAGAACGACGGCGACGGAGAATCCCTTCAGGCTGTGGCGCGAATTGGGCGAGCTGATGACCGAGAACTGCACCGTCATCCGCTACAACAAGAACCTGCAGCAGACCGATGCGAAGTTGGTGGAGTTGCTGGAGCGCTTTCAGCACGTCAACCTGAGCGACCGTACGCAGTGGGCAAATACATCGTTCGTCTTCACCCGCCAGCTCTACAACATGCTGCAACTTTCGCGCGTGATCGCGCAAGGCGCGGCCATGCGGGACGAGTCGCGCGGGGCGCACTACAAGCCGGATTTCCCCGAGCGCGACGACAAGAACTGGCTGAAAACGACAAAGGCGACGTTTGCGCCGGATGCCGACGAGCCGAGGTTTGAATTCGAGCCGGTGGATATTTCGCTGATTCCGCCAAGGCCGAGGAAGTATTGATGCTGCAAAATAGTCGCAGGCCAGTGCAGTAGAATTAAAACTGCGCAAGAAGAACATGGAGCCGATAAATATCAATTCGCAGCGCCGCGCGGAGCTTGAGGAATACGCGCGGCGGCGCGGCCAGGACCCAGAGACCGCTCTCGACGAGGCCCTTGCCACGTATCTGGAATGGGAGCGCCAGGATTTCTCCCAGGCTGCAGAGGGTGTTCGCCGTGGCCATGAAGATGTAAAGGCGGGGCGAACACGGCCTGCTTCCGAGGTCCTTAGCGAATTGCGGCGGAAGCATGAGCTTCCGCGTTGAGATCACGGCGGAGGCTGAAGGCGATCTTGATTCCATGGCCGCTGCGGGCGAGGAAGTACTCAAGGGATTTGATCGGGAAGGGCACGAGTTCTACTCGTGCCGGTTCAGGCGCTCTTTGAAATTTCGGCTTCAGCCGCTGAGGGCCATGGGTCTAGGCGGAATCCAGGATAAGCAGAGCAGTAAAGATACTCTCGTGGGTCGCTTGCCAACTTTTGCTCAACCGGATTTTGGTGGATGTAGTCTCGATGATGTACATAGTCCCGCCCATCGCGAATCCTGTGGTCGGTAAATCCCCGTTCCCAGATTTCTCGACGGCGTCCCACGACAGCGCCAATGGCATGGGAATATCCGCCCTTGATGAGTTGCACAGCATGTTCGAGCGTTACGTCGTGGGCAGGGCTAAACAAGAGATGAACATGCTCCGGCATTACGACGAACGCGTGAAGCTGAATGCGGCCTTGACGGCGGTAGCGATAGATTGTTTGCAGGAACAGGCGAGCGTAGTTCTCGACCACAAAGAGTCTTCGACGTTGCCATGTAGAAAACGTCACGAAATAGGTTCCGGGCGGGGAGATGAGTCGTCCAGGCTTCAAGAGCAAACCTCAGCGGCTCAAGCCGCGATCTTTGCTTGGCCTAAAGCGGCACGAGTGAAACTCGTGCCCTTCCCGGTAAAATTTTATTGTCCCAGTTTCGTTTTGGAACAAGCTAAATGGCTGACAAAACCGTCCTCTTCAAAATCAAACGCCAGCCACTCCCAACGCCCAATCGCGCTGGGAGGAATTCGAACTGGCCTGGCATCCCGGCATGAACGTCATCTCCTCGATGATGGAGATCGCCCGCAACCCCGTCACTCGCGACGGCAAGCCGACCACGCCTATCACTTACGACTCCAATTGTCTGGAAGAAATCTGCGGCTCCTGCGCCATGCTGATCAATGGCAAAGCCCGCATGGCCTGCTCCGCTTTGATAGACAACCTCGAGAAGCCCATCACGCTCGAACCGCTCTCTAAGTTTCCGGTCGTCCGCGACCTCGCGGTTGACCGCAGCGTCCTGTTCGAAAATCTGAAAGCCGTAAAAGCCTGGGTGCCGATTGATGGCACCTACGACCTCGGCTCCGGCCCGCGCATGACCATGGCAGCGAGCAGGAAGACGCCTACCCTCTGTCCAATTGCATCTCCTGCTGCTGCTGCATGGAGGTCTGCCCGCAGTTCAACGAGCACACCGGATTCGTCGGCGCGGCCACCATCTCGCAAGTGCGTCTGTTCAACACCCATCCCACCGGCGCAGCCTCAAACGCGAACGCCTCACGGCGCTCATGGGCGATGGCGGCATCCAGGAATGCGGCTATGCGCAGAACTGCGTCGAAGCCTGTCCCAAGGAGATTCCGCTCACCCGCTCGATTTCCGAGGTTGGCGGCCAAGTGATGAAACAGGCCATGGGTGACCTTTTCCGGCAATAAATTTTGTCAACCTCTGCTACCCAAAGGTGCTATAGAGTCTCTGCCATGGCAACATTGCAAGCTCATGCTATTTCAGCGATATAAGCACTTCTTCATCAAGCGTCACTTGATGCGGCACTCAACCTGCAATATGACACCACAGTAAGGCGAACTCGGGTGACTGCGGTAATTCTTACCGTGAGCCAGGAAATTACAGGCGACAGGTAACCAGTGACGAATTACCTTGGTTTTTTTCGTTTCTGGATGTTACAATTACCCGCCTGTCTTGGGCGCCCCATGGCAGGCAGCGGAAGTTGAGGCCACTTCGTGAACGACAAACTCCATGGCCGGCTCGTTCTCTTCTTGATGTTACTGGCGCATGTGCTGCACTCAGGCATTGGCCTTGCACAGCGCCGACTCATCTGGCCCGCCATACGCGCCGGCACCGGCGCCATCTCGGCATTCTTGTGGAACCCGCTGTTCCGTCCGACGCACGAATCCTTGCTGCGCCAGAATGAAGAAATGGACCGCCTGGAACTGCCGCGCATTCAGGACGACGAAGAATTGGAAGCACTTAAAGTCCAGCGGCGCCCTGCTGCCCATTAACGAAAGCGAAGCTTTGCATTTTGATCCGCGGCTCGGCCCAGCGCCGCTATTGCCGTCCTTGGACCCGCGACTTCGTCGAAGACATCAGCCAGGCCTACTACAAAGAGTTTCACGCGCCACTGCAGGTGAACTCCGCCGTGCGCACGGTCAAGGAGCAGCACAGACTGCGCCGCCACAACCGCAATGCGGCGCCGGAGAGCGGCGAGACCGCCTCGTCGCATTTGGCGGGAATCACTGTGGATATCCAACGCCGCGGCATGACCGCTGCGCAGATTCAGTGGATGGAACAATATATGGTTCCTCTGCAGGCTCAGGGATTGGTCGAACCAGAAGAGGAGCGCCATCAGTGGGTGTTCCACATCATGGTTTCCGACCGCTACGAAGGTTGGCGTGAATCGAATGTTTTGGTAGCGGCGAAGGAAGCGCCCGCGCCGCTGCTCCCACCCTCGGTCGACGAGGGCGCGTTACCGATCGCGTATCGCATGACCAATGCTGGCGATCGAGCCACCTGCCGTCTCGGTTCCCGCCGAAGCGCAGTAATTCCCTTTCGAGCTACACTGTCTACTGAACATGATCGTTCTCATGGCCGGGCTCCCCGGCTCCGGCAAATCCACGCTGGCCCGCGAATTGGCGGCCCGCACCGGCGGAGCGCGTGCTCGACAAAGATGCGATCCGCCACGCTCTTTTCGCTCCCGAGGACATCGAATACTCGACCCCGCAGGACGATTTCTGCCAGGAACTGATGCTGGAGGCCGCGGCTTATCTTTTTTCCAAGAATCGCGATCGCTATGTGTTTCTGGATGGCCGTCCGTTTTCGCGCCGCTATCAGATCGAGCAAGTGATCCAGGCAGCCGTCGCCCTCGAACCAGCCTTGGCGTCATCCTGGAATGTGTCTGCTCCGACGACAGCGCCCGCCGGCGGATGGAACAGCAGGCAGGGGAACATCCGGCGGAGAATCGCGACTATCGGCTCTTTCTGCGGGTCAAAGCCCGCTTCGAAGAGATCACCTTTCCGAAAACAACGATCAACACCGATCAGCCCATCGAGAGGTGTGTGGAAGTGGGCTTGCACGCCTTACACGCCGAGAGCGCCGCGCAGGCATCACGTATCCAATCCGGCACGTAGCGTCAGCCCTGTTTGTCGTAAAATTCAAAACGTCAGTGATTGCTTGAATACGGACTCTGTCCTGACACCGAGGATTCGCTATGCGCCGAACCACAATGCTTTTCGCCATGATTCTGCTGCTGACCGCATTTTGCTGGTCGCAGGCCGCCCCTGCGGCGTCCCACCCCGCAGCCACTCACCCACCTGCGCATCCGGTGACACCTGCCGCAGCAGGGCCCACGGCCATCATTCAAACCTCCGCCGGCAATCTGACCTGCGCGCTGTTTCCCAAGCTGGCGCCGATCGGCGTAGCCAACTTTATTGGCCTGGCCCAGGGGACCAAGGATTGGACAAGTCCCGTCACCCACGCCAAGAAGCATGGCGTGCCACTTTATGACGGCACGATTTTTCATCGTGTGATCCCTGAGTTCATGATTCAGGGCGGCGATCCTGCGGGCACCGGCGCGGGTGATCCTGGCTACGCCTTCAAGAACGAGACTTCCCCGCTGCTGAAATTCGACCGGCCTGGACGTCTCGCCTACGCCAATGCCGGCCCGGATACCAACGGATCGCAGTTCTTCATCACCGAAGTTGCTTACGACAGCCTGAACGGCGGATACACCATCTTCGGCCAATGCGATGACGCCAGCGTGGAGTTGGTGAAGAAGATCGCGCGCATGCCGCGCAATGCCAATGACCGCCCGAACAACCCGGTGAAAATCATTCACATCAAGATCGTGAATGGAGCAGCGACTGCCCGGCCCGCTGCACCCAAGCCGGTAGCAAAACCAGCACCAAAGGCCAGTAGGGCCGACAATGCGCCAGAGCGCGGCCGAAAGGTCTCGCTCGCAATCTACGTGACTGAAAATTTCTCCCCGGCAGGATGCCGGCACCAAGAAAGGAATTCATGACTCGCCAGCCCGGAACCTACGCAATTTTCAACACTACCGAAGGCAGCATCACCTGCCGCTTGTTTGAAAAAGAAGCGCCGAAGACGGTCGCCAATTTCACCGAACTCGCCGAGGGCAAGCGGGAATGGACGCATCCTGTCGGCCGCAAAAAGAGCAAAGACCGTTTGTACGATGGCACCATCTTCCACCGCGTGATCCCCAACTTCATGATCCAGGGTGGCGATCCCGCGGGCAACGGCATGGGCGGCCCCGGCTATCAATTCGAGGACGAAACCAAGGGTTCACCGCACAAATTCGACAAAGCTGGCAAACTGGCCATGGCCAACGCCGGACCCAATACCAATGGTTCACAGTTCTTCATCACGGTCGCGCCGACCACCTGGCTGACCGGCAATCACACCATTTTCGGCGAAGTCGTCGAAGGTCAGGACGTCGTGGAAAAAATCGTGAACGTCCCGCGCAGCCGGCAAGATAAACCCAACAAGGATGTGGTGGTGCAGAGCGTGGTGATTGAGCGGGTGTGAAATGGTTAATTTCCCGTCGCAGGCTTTCCAGAATCGGTGGTTTCTTTTTCTGTCATATCCCTGCTGGATGCCTGGATCAGCACCCGCACGACAGCATCTTTGACGCCTTCGGGTGCGATACTCTTGGGTGACGCATTCACCAGTAAACCTGGAGGAGCTTCATGTCTTCTGAGAACCGCCTGAAGGAACTCGGCCTCACCCTGCCTGAGCTGTCCGATCCTGTCGCCAACTACGTTCATGCAGTACGCACTGGAAACCTGCTCTTTCTCGCCGGCAAGGGTCCGACGGGTGTGGCGGGCAAGGTTGGGAAGGAGTTCTCCGAGCAAGAGGGATACGAATGGGCAAAACAGGTTGGCCTGCTTCTCTTGGCCGTGATGCGCCGGGAATTAGGTAGCCTGGATCGTGTGGCCCGAGTCGTCAAGATATTGGGATTCGTAAATGCCGCCCCTGACTTTCAGCGGCATCCGCAGGTCATCAATGGTTGCTCCGACTTGCTCGTCAGTGTATTCGGGGAACGTGGTCGCCACGCCAGAACAGCTTTGGGTGCAGGATCGCTGCCGTTTCAGATCCCGGTGGAAATTGAGGCTGTGGTCGAAGTGAGCGACTAACGCCTAAATTTTTACAAAATTGAGTTTGTAAGAGGTTCCGGGCTCCGCTATCCTCTTCATGGCCATTGCCCATCTGGGCGTGAGGAGCTTCCTGTGAAAAGCTTGCGTGGAAAATTACACCAACTTTTGTCTCTGGGGGTATTGATCCTGATGGTTACGCCTGCCTTCGCCGCGTCCAGCGTTTACGACTTCACCTTGCCGTCGATCGACGGCGACCCCATGCCGCTGGCCAACTTTAAGGGCAAAGTGGTTCTCCTGGTCAATGTGGCCAGCAAATGCGGCTTTACCCCGCAGTACAAGGGGCTGGAAGCTCTGTACGAAAAATACAAGGATCAGGGGTTTGTCATTCTCGGCTTCCCTGCCAACAATTTTGGGTTCCAGGAGCCCGGAACCAATCAGGAGATCAAGACCTTCTGCTCTACGAAGTACAGTGTGAGCTTCCCCATGTACGCCAAGGTATCGGTCAAGGGCGCTGACCAGACACCACTCTACCAGTACCTCACGACGAAGGCCGACCCTACCCATAGCGGTGACATCAAGTGGAATTTCACCAAGTTTCTCGTCGACCGCAACGGCCGGGTGGTCCAGCGCTTCGAGTCAGCCGTCACCCCGGACTCGCCGGAAGTCATTTCCGCCGTCGAGAGCGAACTGAAAAAATAGGCGGTTCCTCGGACCCTCGGTCAAATGCCATTATTCTGAAGTCCTAGGGACCCCCCTAGATTCGCCTCGATTTCTATGCAAATCCGTATTGCGGTCCTCTATTACTGTGATAACTTGGATTTATACAGATGCTAAGTTGTTTATTTACTATGTCTTAACTTTGGCCCCAGTATTGCACTACACCGACTACGGAGAGCGTCAATACTATGGGACAAGAAGTATCGGTTTCGTACCAGGCCGTAAAAAGCAAAGTGTACAAGCTGATTGATGCCATGGTTGAGGACATCAAGAACCAGGGCGACGTTCAGGAGTCCATGAAGCGGTGGTGGAAGCTGATTCATCCGGCCGACCGGCCAATCGCGCGGAAATACCTGTTGAGCGTCCTGCAAAAGTCCAATGCAACGTTAGCGGCAATTAACGACGGCTTGGGCGTATTTCAGGAGTTCGAGGACGGAATCAACCCAATCACGATTAAGCCGCAGCGTGTGCCGGCTTCCTCGCAAATACTTACCACCATGTAGTTTGGCTGGTAATAAGAAATCTCAGGGGCATTTTGCCCCTGATTTTTTTTGCCTTCGAAACGCAGCAAGCAGTGGCCGTCCCCAGCTACATTCAAGCCGGATTTGGTTTGACCGGGATTATCCAAAGCTCATGACATGACAGTGCCCCCGCAGACGTTAAACGCCTGGCCGGTGATGGCAGCGGAAAGGTCACTGGCCAGCAAGACCGCCGTGGGTACGATCTCCTCCGGATCCAGCCGCCTGCCGATCGGGGTGATATGCGATTCCAGTTGCTCAAGGCTGATGCCCAGGCGGTTCGCGTCGTAACGGATGCGCGCCTCGTTCAACACAGTGCGCACCGGGCCGGGGCAGATGGCATTCACCGTAATGTGATTCCCTGCCAGTTCGAGCGCCAGGCACCGGGTAAGTCCAAGAAGGCCGTGCTTGGACGCGGAATACGCGATGCCGTCCACCATACCGATCTTGCTGACGATAGAAGCGATGTTCAGGATTCTGCCGGTCCCCTTTTTCAGCAGGATGGGAACCACCGCCTTGCAAAAATAATAGGGAGCGGAAAGGTTCAAGGCGAGAGAGTAATGCCAGAAAGCATCGTCAAAATGGACCAGCGGGGCTGGCTTTAGACTGCTGCCGACTCCCGCATTGTTGACCAGGATGTCGAGGGTGCCGAATTCCTTGATCACCGTGTCCACAACCTGGGCGGGCGCGGCGGTGTCCGTGAGATCGGCGCGAATCGATATGCACTGGCCTCCGAGAGTCTTGATCTCCTGCTCGAGCGATGCCAACTCACTCGCGGTGCGGGCAGTAGCGGCGACCGAAGCGCCCTCTGTGGCAAAACCCAGGGCGATGGCGCGTCCGATCCCGCGGCCGGCGCCGGTGACGATGGCGACCTTCTTGTCCAGCATCTTCGTATCCACAGTGCTTCTCTGAAGACTCGTAAGGATAGCTGTGAGGAGTGCTTTCCGTCTATCGTTGAGCTCGTGTCGTTTTTTGCGGAAGGTCAAACCCTGAACCGGGGACGACGCTCAGAATTCGTCTGGAAACAACTAGCATGCCTTCGCATACAAAAAAACCCGCCCAAGCCAAGCTTGGACGGGGCGCCCGGGATGACAAGCCTCTAAATGTCGTAATACAGCGCGAACTCGTAAGGATGCGGGCGCAGGCGGACCGCGTCCACTTCCTTGGTTCGCTTGTAGTCAATGTAGGTGCTCAGCAATTCTTCGGTGAAGACGTCGCCCTTCAAGAGGAAGGAGTGGTCTTTTTCAAGGTTGTCGAGGGCATCTTCGAGCGATCCCGGCATGGAAGGAACCTTGGCAAGCTCCTCTGGACCTAGATCGTAAATGTCCTTGTCGAGCGGCTGGCCGGGATCCAGTTTGTTCTCCACGCCGTCCAGACCGGCCATCAGCATGGCGGCAAATGCCATATAGGGGTTGCAGCTTGGGTCGGGCGGACGGAATTCTACGCGCTTCGCCTTGGGCGAAGCCGAATACATCGGAATGCGGCAGGCCGCGGACCGGTTGCGTCGCGAGTAAGCCAAGTTGACCGGAGCCTCGAAGCCCGGCACCAGGCGTTTATAGGAGTTCGTGGTGGGAGCGATAATCGCCGCCAACGCCGGACCGTGCTTAATCAACCCACCGATATACCAGAGGGCCATCTGCGACAGGCCGGCGTAGCCGTCACCAGCAAAGAGCGGCTTCCCGCCCTTCCACAACGACTGGTGGGTATGCATCCCGCTGCCATTGTCCTGGAAGATCGGTTTGGGCATGAAGGTGACCGTCTTGCCGTACTGGTTAGCCACGTTCTTCACGATGTACTTGTAGAGCAGCATCTTGTCGGCGGAGCGGATCATCGAGTCAAATTTCAGATCAATCTCGGTCTGGCCGCCGGTGGCCACTTCATGGTGATGGCACTCGACGTCCATGCCGCAACTGATCATGGTCATCACCATTTCGGTGCGCAGATCCTGATAGTGGTCGGTGGGCGGCACCGGGAAATAGCCCTCTTTGTAACGTGGGCGGTAGCCCAGGTTGTTAGCCTCGCGGCCCGAGTTCCAGCGTCCTTCTTCGGCGTCAATGAAATAAAAACCATGCTGCTCACGCTGGTCAAAGCGAATGTTGTCGAAGATGAAAAATTCCGCTTCCGCGCCGAAATAGGCGGTGTCGGCCAGGCCCGTCGATCCGAGATACATTTCCGCTTTGCGGGCGATGTAGCGGGGGTCGCGGTCGTAGCGCTGCTTGGTGACCGGGTCAATCACGTCGCAGATCATCACCAGAGTCGGCACCTCGGTGAAGGGGTCCATCACGTGCGTATTTGGATCGGGGATCAGAAGCATGTCGCTCTCGTTGATCGCCGCCCAGCCTCGGATGGAGGAACCATCCATGCCGAACCCTTCTTCGAATGAGTCCTCGCTCAGTTGATTAATCGGGTAGGAGACGTGTTGCCACAATCCCGGCAAATCCGTAAAACGGAGATCGAGGATTTTGGCTCCATTGGACTTGGCAAACTCCAGCACCGCCTTCGCATCAGCCATGGAATGCTCCTTTGTAATGCCGGGCACCGCCCGGAAGTAAGACATTCGGCCATGCCGCTAGCTGCGGCTGGCTTCGTAGGAAATTTTGGCAAAGGGATTGTAAGGGAAAATTTGACAGCCTGCTACAATCAATCACAGCATACCACCCGGTGGGAGTTTAGACGCGCAAGCTTCGGTAAGGAAATTGATTGTTTTTATGGGTGGGATAAGGCAGCGTTATTCTTTGCAAAGGGATTTCGCGCCTCTCGGTCCGGCGGAAATCCACCGCTTCTAAGGCACCGCTGGCAGCATCGGTACGCGCTCCTATGGACTTTGACCAGCTCGAAACTTTTCTGGAAGTGGCGCGGCTCTCCAGCTTTTCCCGCGCCGCAGAGAAGCGCTTTCGCACTCAGCCGGCCATTTCCTCGCAGATTCGTTTGCTGGAAGAAGAAGTCGGCGCCAAACTACTCGACCGCTCCGGCGGAAAGGTCTCCATCACGGCGTCTGGCAAACTGTTTCAGAAGTATGCGGAAGAGACCCTTGAGGCTCGCAAGGCCGTGCTGGTGGCAATCGCGGAAACCGAGCGGGTGCCGCGAGGCGAAATCATCGTGGGCGCCAACGAAGGCACCTGCCTGCACATTCTGCCCGAAGTCTTTGCGGAGTTTAAAAAGCAGTATCCCGACGTTGCGGTAAACATTCAACGCTCCCACTACGGCAGAATTTTGGATTCCATCATCGATAATTCGGTGGACTTCGGGGTCATTTCCCTTCCCGTAACCGACGCCCGGCTGACCGTGGTCCTGATCCATCGTGACGAACTGGTGGTGATCGTGCACCCCCGCCATCCGCTGGCTGGAGCTAAGTCTGTGCCCATCGACGAGGTTGCAAAATACCCCCTCGTCATGCCCAAGATGGGTCACACACGGGATGGCCTGGATAATCTGTTCCACGAGCGCCGTCTAAAACCACGTTGCACCATGGAATTGGATTCCAGCGAATTGCTCAAGCGATTTGTGGCGGCCGACGTCGGCGTGGGCTTCATCGCCCGTTCGCACGTGCAGGAAGATGTTAAAGCCGGCGTGCTGGAGGCCATTCCCATCTCCGACGCCCAGGTGCGCCGCGATTTGGCCCTGGTATTCCGGAAAGACAAAGCCCTGAGCCGCGCCGCGCTGGCTTTCATTGATATCGCGGTGAAAATCAAGACGGTGGACGTCGCCCTTGCCAAGCACTGAGGTTCGGAACTGCCTGCATCATCCTTTTCGATCATGCCTGTATGTAGCATTCTTCGTCTCACTGTCATGCTTTGGCGGCGCGCAGACAGCTCATCCAAAGACCACGAATTCGTCATCCTGGAAACTCAGCGCGGTGAATGTCACGGGCAGCCTGCGCTACCAGCCATCTGAAATCGTCGCTGCCAGCGGCTTGCAGATCGGGCAAACGGTTACGGCGGACGATTTCGCGCGAGCCACCCAGAAGCTCGGACAAATCGGCGCATTTACCGGCGTAAGCTATAGCTTCCGCTACTCCGGCGAAGGTGCGCAACTGGACCTGAAGGTGACCGATGCCAGCCAGTTTGTGCCCGTGCGTTTCGAGAATTTCGTCTGGTTCCCCGACCAGGAACTGCGCGCGACTTTGCACGAGCAAGTGCCGCTTTTCGATGGCATGCTGCCGCTTTCGGGCAGCCTGGTCGATCAAGTGTCGGACGCGCTGCAGGTAATGCTGATCCGGCACAAGATTCCGGGACACGCCGATTATCTGCGGGCCGGACCGGAGGATGGTCCGGTTAGTGCCATCGTCTTCAGCGTTACCGGACCAAATATTCGCATTCGAAGCATCGCTTTCAACGGAGCCGGAGCCGGGGAACTTCCGGTCCTGAACGCTTTGGGCAAGCAACTCGGTGGGCTGGAATATTCGCGTTCCCTGCTGCTGGTACAAGCCGACAAGAGCTTCCTCCCGGTCTACATGGCCCGCGGTTATCTGCAGGCCACATTTTCCGAGGCTCACGCCAAGGTGGCTGAGGATACCGAGGAAGAGACAGATGTCGATGTCACGTTCCAAGTAGAACCGGGACGCCAGTACACGTTAGGCAGCATTCGCTGGTCGGGAAATAAAGCATTCCCGCCCGACAAACTGCAGGCTCTTATTCGCGCACAGGCTGGGCAGCCTGTGAATATGGTTCGGCTCAACGCTGACTTGGGGGCAGTCGAGAAGCTCTATGGTACGCAAGGGTATGTCACGGCTAAGGTTCATGCGGCCCCTCAGTTCGACGAAACGCAGTCCACGGTCAGCTATCAGCTTGACGTGCGTGAAGGGGATGTCTACCACATGGGGGAGATCGACATTCAGGGCCTGGATGACCGCGACGCCCGGGTGGTGCTGGCGAAGTGGACCTTAGCCAAAGGCGATCTCTACGATTCCAGTTACCCTAAGCGTTTTCTGGATGATGCCTTCAAAAATGCGGTGATTGACGAAAGATGGAATGTTCGGGTGGTTGAAGATCCCGATCCGAAGGACAAGACCGTGGATGTGACCCTGCACTTCTCTCGCAAGGCATCCTGAGTCCGCCGGTGCATGAATCCCGGCCACCAGCCGCGTAGTAAAATTCAATCTATCCGCCAGCAAAACCGTTGGTGAGAGCTTTCTCTCGGAGGAAACCGTTCATGAAGTCAGGCTTCCGTATGCTTGGAATCTCAACCGCGGCGATCGCTTTGGCGATTGCCACGTTCATTCCGGCTGCTTTTGCTGCCGGCAAGTCCCAAACTCTGACCGGCGAGGTGAGTGACTCCATGTGCGGCGCCAAGCACATGATGGAAGGCAGTGCGGCGGAGTGCACCCGCGCCTGCGTCCGCAAAGGGTCGAAGTATGCCCTGGTGGTCGGCGACAAAGTGTACACGCTGGAAAGCAATGACAAAGCCGTGCTCGATCAACTCGACAAGTTGGCCGGCAGCCAGGCCACGGTGACGGGTGCGGTCAATGCGGATATCGTCTCCGTAAAGTCAGTGACTGCGGCTACTAAGTAACCCCGCCGGAACGCTTCCGCGGAGCTCGCGCCGAACGCCCTAGGCGGAATCAGGAGTTCTACCTCTTTTTTCTGCTTGGGGCGGTATTTTCATACTCCGTTGAAGATCGCTATGTTAGATTGACGAATTGACTTTAGCGATAGCGGAGGAACATCGAATTGTCGAAAGACATGGTGCCGAAGCGGATCTTCTTCACCAAGGGCGTTGGCAAACACAAAGAACGCCTCACATCCTTTGAGCTGGCTCTGCGGGACGCCGGCATCGCCGCCCAAAATTTAGTCCGTGTCTCATCTATTTTTCCACCCCAGTGCAAGCTGGTTCCCCGCTCGCAGGGCCTGACTTACCTCAGCCCTGGCGAGGTGGTCTTCGCCGTAGTCGCTGAGAATTCCACTCACGAACCGCACCGCTTGCTGGCCTCCAGTATCGGCGTGGCAATCCCGGCCGACCGCAACACCTATGGCTATCTCAGTGAACACCACTCCTTCGGCGAGACCGAAGATGCGGCCGGAGACTACGCGGAAGAACTAGCGGCAGAGATGCTCGCGACCACGTTGAATGTGGAGTTCGATCCCGACCGTTCCTGGGACGAGAAGAAGCAGATCTACCGGCTGTCGAACAAGATTGTGCGCACCGCCAACGTGACCCAGTCCGCTGTCGGTGACAAGCGTGGATTGTGGACCACGGTGATTGCCTCCGCGGTTCTGATCTTCGACTAGATGCCCTGTAGAGACGTTGCTTGCAACGTCTCTGGTGCGGTGCCGGCCCACGCATCCAGCCAAGCATCAGCGACGTAAAGCAGGGACGTAACAAGCTACGTCCCTGCCTGCGGGCGAATTTAAGAATTACTTCGCAGCCTTCTCTTTCCTCGACTTCTTCCCATTCCCGGACTTGCTCTTGTCCAGCCGTTCGAACACCGCCGCGGCAATCAGCGGCAACCCTACCGTCGCATCCACGAAAACTTCCCCAAACTTGCCGCCTTCTGCGGGAGGCACGAACTTGCCCCACGAAATGGCCTCGCTGTACGGGCTCCCCGACAAACCGCCCCAGTAAACGGGCTCGGGACAAATACGCACGCCGTAGTGGTAGCGCTTAAGAGGCACATTCTCGCCCAGACGCCGGTGGCGAAGCTCAATGAACGGGCCAAACTGCTGCGACCAGTTACGTGGAACTCCGCCGCCAATCGTCAGAATCCCCAGGCGAGTTTGCCGGAGGAGAGTTGCCGCGAAGTGTTCCAGGTCTTCGAACGGATCGTACCGTATCTTGTGCCGCCCGGTAGATTCGCGCATGCGGTTGTTCAATGCGACGTCGAGGCCCATCTCCGAATCTGTGAATGCGGGCACAAATACCGGCACGCCCCGTTCATAAGCCGATTTGAGAATTCCCCGCTGGTCCGGCGAGTGCTTCGCCAGATAGGCCCCGATCGCGTGATTCAACTTGTAGGAGCACATCACTTCGTTGTGATCCCAGCCTTCCAGAATGTCGGCCATCACCTCTTCCACGTGGTCCAGATTTTGCTCTGGCTCCAGGGTGTCGTACACACGGTTATAGCCCTGCTCATATAACTCGGTGTCGGGAACGTCGGGGTTATAGCGGAAGTGCGCCCGTCCGGTGGCCTCTACGAGCCCGTGCGCCATGAGGGCGCCCGTCGAAACGACGGCGTTGACGATGCCGCGGTCAATCAGATCCGCGATCACCAATCCTTGTTTGGCCACGGTCATTGCTCCAGCCAGCGTCATGACAACAAAACAGTCCTCATCCTGGGCCATGGCCTCCAGCACGTCGGCAGCCTCGCCAATCTGGCGTCCGGTGAAGGCGGTTTTTGCCATGGCGCGGACCAGGTCGTCAATGGAATGCACTTTGGCCAGGTCGAGCGGCTGCAACGGAATGAGCTTGTCCTCAACTGGATTGTGCAGCTGCCGCTCGATTCCGGCGCCATCATGATTGTTGTGCTTCAAGGGTCGTACCTCCCTGGGTCTCTTGTGGTGAAGGATTACTTTACTAGAAGGCCGCGAGTTGCGGCTAGGCGGCGAACGAAGAACCGGCCTCTGATATTCTAATTTGTTGTGAAGGAGTTTCCTTGGCGCCGGAAAAATTCCAAATCGGGTTAGTGCAGATGCGGACCACGCCCGAGCCTGCGGAAAATCTGCAGCGCGCGATGGAATTCGTGCGCGAGGCCGCTGGGCGCGGCGCTCAAGTCGTCTGCCTGCCCGAACTTTTTCAAACGCAGTACTTCTGCCAGCGCGAAGACGCCGCGTTATTCGATCTCGCCGAGCCAATTCCTGGCGCCGCTACTGAGAAGTTGGGAGCACTCGCGAAGGAATTGAGTGTCGTGTTGATCGCTTCGCTGTTTGAGAAACGCGCCGCAGGCGTGTATCACAACACGGCAGTCCTGTTCGATTGCGACGGGTCGCTG
Source organism: uncultured Acidobacteriaceae bacterium (assembly GCA_963697035.1). Taxonomy (GTDB): domain Bacteria; phylum Acidobacteriota; class Terriglobia; order Terriglobales; family Acidobacteriaceae; genus PALSA-270. The sequence goes on from CAVOMN010000011.1 coordinate 109,862, forward strand.
CGCGGACTCTACCGCAAGATGCACATTCCGGACGATCCGCTCTACTACGAAAAGTATTACTTTACGCCCGGAGATTTGGGCTTCCGGGCTTTCGATACCAAAGTGGGCCGGGTGGGAACGCTGGTTTGCTGGGACCAGTGGTATCCCGAGGGAGCGCGGCTGACGGCGCTGCAAGGGGCGCACGTATTGTTTTATCCCACAGCTATTGGCTGGCATCTCGCGGAGAAAGCCGAGTTTGGCGCAGCGCAGCACGATGCCTGGCGGACCATCCAGCGGGCGCATGCCATCGCCAACGGAGTTTATGTTGCCGTGGTCAACCGGGTTGGATTCGAGACCGGCAACATCCGCGGCAAATCCGCACCCGGCGCTGGCCTGGAGTTTTGGGGCGGATCGTTTCTCTGCGACCCTTTCGGCAGAGTGATCGCCGAAGCGTCGCATGACAAAGAGGAGATTCTTCTCGGCGAAGTGGACTTGCGAGCCCTGGAAGACATCCGGCGCAACTGGCCGTTTCTGCGTGACCGCCGCATTGATGCCTATTCCGGCGTGACCAGCCGTCTGATTGACTGACATTCGCTTCCCTGTATTCACCGGGGATTCCTTTATACTTCCACAGACATGCAATCCTTGAAATCGCTGATTGAACGTCTTGCTGGGCTCGCCGATGCAGAGCACGATCCCGGAGCGCGCGAAACCTTCATGGAGTTTCGCGACCAGCTGACCAAAGGCAAGATTCGCGCCGCGGAAAAACTCAACGGACAGTGGACGGTTAACCTGTGGGTAAAACAGGGCATCCTGCTCGGCTTCCGCCTGGGCGAACTCAGCAAAATGGGCGAGGACGCCGCCCTTTCCTTTGTGGACAAAGACACTTACCCGGCCCGCCGCTTTACGGTTCATGACCGCGTGCGCATGGTGCCGGGCGGTTCGTCGGTGCGGCTCGGCTCTTACGTTGCCCCCACCGTCATTTGCATGCCGCCCATGTTCATCAACGTGGGCGCTTATGTGGATGAAGGCACCATGGTGGATTCGCACGCTCTGGTAGGCTCCTGCGCGCAGATTGGCAAGCGCGTGCACTTGAGCGCCGCCGCCCAGATTGGTGGCGTGCTCGAGCCGATCAATGCCGCTCCCGTCATCATTGAAGATGACGTGCTGGTCGGCGGTAATTGCGGGGTGTATGAAGGCACTCTGGTGGGTTCGCGAGCGGTACTCGGCGCGGGAACGATTCTCACCCGTTCCACTCCGCTCTACGATCTGGTGCGCGGCGAAGTTTACCGTGCCAGCGCAGAAAAGTCGCTCGAAGTCCCCGAAAATGCCGTCGTGGTTCCCGGTTCGCGGGCGGTTACCAAAGGCAAAGCGGCGGAGTGGAATCTCTCGCTTTACACTCCGGTGATCGTGAAGTATCGCGACGAAAAAACCGATCAGGGAACCGGGCTCGAAGACTGGTTGCGCTAGAACTCCGGGTAAGCTGTTGAAGCATTGGCTGGGTCCAATCTCATGGCCTTGAGGTGGCGAGGGGCGCTGCTTCTCACTTTCCTGCTCGCGGCAGGAATGGGTTATTACTACTCCTCGGTCGTCCTGCCTTACGCAGCGTCAATTCGCACCGCGCATCAGGCGGACGCCGGGTATTCCTTTGGAACCGATTTCTATCCCATCTGGCTGACCTCGCGCGAGTGCTTACCGCAGCGGCGCGATCCTTACACCTCCGAAGTTACCCGCGAAATCCAGACCGGCTTGTTTGGCCGGGCGTTCGGCCCGCTCCATTCCGATGATCCATCGCCGGATTACCGCGCGTTCTCCTATCCCGCGTTTGTGGACTTCTTCGGCGCTTGGCTGGCCTGGCTGCCCTTTCCCGTGGCGAGAATCATCCTGGCGATTCTGCTGCCTGTTTGTGTGGTCGCCAGCGTCCGGTTGTGGTCGAGAACCATGGCTTGGCGCGCCAGCCCAATCGTATTGATCATCTTCACCGTGTTTGCGTTGTCCAGCTATCCGGGATTGGAGGCTTTGTATGCCCAGCAGTTTGGGCTGATTGTTGCACTTCTGCTATCGGCAGGCGCAGCCGCGCTGGTGGCCAACCGGCTGGGCCTGGCGGGATGTCTGCTGGCCCTGGCCACAGCGAAGCCACAGATGAGCGCGTTGCTCATTCTCTATTTGCTGCTGTGGGCTCTGGCGAACTGGAAAGAACATTGGAGGTTCGCAGCCAGCTTTACTGCGACGCTCACGGCGCTGATTTTCTCCGCCTGGCTGGTCTGGCCGCACTGGATCGCGGGCTGGTTGCAGGTGCTACGGAACTATCGCAACTACTCTCGCCCTCCGCTGCTCGGCTATCTGTTTGGGCACTCCACTGGCGTGCTTCTGATAGGGCTTGCGCTCGCGGGGTCAGTCGGGCTCGCTTGGCGCACGCGGCGCGTGCTATCTGCGTCACCCCAATTTGCACTGACCGTCGGCCTGCTGCTGGCTGTAACCACGGTGACCTTGCTGCCAGAACACGCAGTCTATGACCACGTCGTCCTCTTGCCGGGGATCATGCTGATCCTGCGTTTCTGGGATGAACTGTGGGCACGCGGCAACGTCGTACGCTGCATGTTGGCGCTGGCGGCGGGAGCCCTGTTCTGGCCTTGGCTCGCGGCGATTCTTGTGATCGCCGCACGAATTACCTCGTTTTCTCTTGGTCCCGCACTGTTGTTTCTGCCGCTGCGCACCGCTGCCGCCATACCGTTGGTGGTGCTGGCTGTTCTGTTCGTTGCGGGACGCATCCGGCGTCGCGCAGTCGACGAGCCTGTCTTCGTTGCCGGAACCACTGGCCTCTGAGCCTCCAGGCCGAACCTGGCGCTGCGTTCAAAACGCGTATCTCTAGAACCGCAACTGGCGCAGATACCCATAACTCACAGCTACGCTCTTGAGCGGGTCTGCTGGCTTATCCTGCTCAACGTAGAAATGCTTGATATGGGCCTGCTTGGAGCGTGAAAGGATGCGCTTCCAGTCAATCATGCCGTTACCGGCCTCGGTGGCCTCGGTCACGTCGACATCCTGTTTTGAAGGAAATACCGAGTCCATAGTCTCTAATGAACGGAAGAATGCCTACGAAGTAGTTTGGCGGAGAAACAACCCGTCCCCGAATACTCAGGCCCGGGGATTCAAGCCGTGTTCGATGTCGAACAGAGAAGCGCACGGAAGATGTCTTTGCGCGACACTTCGGCGTGTAGGTCGCCGCGGATGAATCGAGCGCCACACGGCGGACGCCTGAATCTTGTCAAGCCCCCAAAACCGCCGATTTGCGCTCAACTCACTGATTCGACGCGAGAAATAAACCTTGTAACCATGTCCCATTTACCCCCTCCAATTTGCTATGCTGGATATATAGGGTAAGAACTGGCGCAAGCCCGAAGACGGGTCTTGCGCCTTTTTCTTTTGGGGGATAACGGCAACGCCAAATGGCAAAATCCAAGGGCTCTTCACCGCGACGCACTCCAGCGTCCGGCCCGAAGTCTGCCCGTCGCCGGCCTCCCAATACCCCCAAAGGACAGGGCGAGCTGTCCGAGTTGGCCTTCGTCTACAAGGCGGCAAGCCTTGGCTTCGGAGTGGCCAAACCCTATGGCGACAACGAGCGTTACGACTTCATCGTGGACTCCGGCGCAAGACTCTGGCGGGTTCAGGTGAAATGCACCACCTATTCGAACGAGGGATGCTATCGCATCAAGGCGCTTCACCATCAGCGGGGCCACACCGTCGCCTATCGGCCTGCTGAGGTTGATTTCCTGGTCGCGCACGTAATCCCCGAAGATGCCTGGTTCATTATTCCCATCCAGGCCATCCGCGGCCGCACTCTCCTGACCTTGTCCACGTCGGCGCCCCATCGCCCCCGGCTCTGGGACACCTGCCGCGAAGCCTGGCATTTGCTGCATGAGACGAACTGATTCGGCCGGCGGCGGGCAAGTTGTCACACCTGCTCTCGGGCGGGTCGCTACACCTGAACTTGCAACTCGCCATCCAGCATGCTCACCCGGATCTGCGTCATCGTTTGGATGACCGCATCTGCTTCGCGCAGCTCCGATGCCGGAAAAGTGCTGGTAATCCCGATGGCTTTCATTCCGCCGGCATGCGCACTTTGAATTCCGGCGGGAGCGTCTTCAACGACCAGACACTTGGCGGGATTCACCGCCAGCAAATGTGCCGCCTTCAAATAGGGCTCGGGGTGGGGTTTCCCGTTTACCACATCGTCTGCGGGAACCAGGACATCAGGAATCGGCAATCCAGTAAGGCGTAGCCGCGCGGTCGCGACCATCCGTGTGCCCGAAGTCACCACCGCCCAGCGGTCCGGCGGCAATGAAGCCAGCAGAGCGGCGGCGCCCGGCATGACAACCACGCCATCCCGGCAGCCGTCGTCTACTCCGCGCCGCTCAATTTTGTTAGCTTCCCCTTCGGCATCCAGATGAGGGGCTACGGTGCGCACAATTTCGACAGTCCGGCGTCCATGCATGATGGCCGCAACTTTTTCCGGCGCGACGCCGTTTTCTCTGGCCCAACGCAGCCATTCGTAGGCCACGGCTTTGGTGGAGTCGGCCAGCACCCCATCGAGATCAAACAGAATCGCGGAACACAGGAATGTTGTCATGATTTCGAGATTGTCCTTGCCCTCAGTTTTATCGGGATCGCGCGGCGAAGGCATCGCCACGTCTCTCAAGATAGAAGCCGCGAAGTGCCAGTCAACGGCAGGCCCGAGCCTCGAAGTTCCGGTTGCAGACGCAGTGCCATATGCCGCTGCCGGAAGTGTTCCTGAGCGCGCCGGCCCCAGGCGCGCACGAAATAGTAGTTGAGCACAGCGCCAATTGCGGAACTGGCGATTGGAATCAGCCGTCCCGACCATTTTTCCACGAACTCTCCACTGGCTTGTACGGCGATGCGCCGGATCACGCGCGGCACAAAACGGTTCACCACTTCTTTTTCCAGCAGCTCGCGGCTCACATCGACCCCGGCCGCGCTGGCCGCCGCTATCCAAAGCTCGGAGGTTTCTTCGTCGGTGTTGTACTCGAAGCCGTACAGCAGGCTTAGCTTTTGCAGCGTGCGCAATGTGATCCCGGCCAGGATTCCCAAATCCGGCACAATGGTTAGAACGCCACCCAACCCTAGCCCCGCTCCCTCAGCCGCCGCTAGCTTCATCCCACCGCGCACGATATTTTCAGCGACGCTGTCCAATACGCCGATCTCCACCGAGTAGACGCCATGAAGATTGGTAATGGGCAATCGGTACGCCGTCTGTAATTGCAACAGGAAGTGTCCAGGATCCACCTTGACGGTTTCGTAGGCACGGCCAAAACCACGTACCAGAGCATTCTCAATGCGGCCGCGCATCCACGATTTGTTCTCCAACTGGACCACCTTCATAAAAGTTAACTCATGTGGAAGCAAAAAGACAGTTCCCCAAACAGATAAAGCTCTGCCGAGGTTGCGCTGTGCTAGCATTCAGATACCTAAATGCCAACTGGAAAACTGCACGTCGTGCCCCTGGGCGGCCTGGGCGAGTTCGGTATGAACTGCATGGCCGTACGCTGGGGCGACGACATCATCGTGATTGATGCCGGCCTCATGTTCCCGGAGTCGGAACTCCTGGGTGTGGATATCGTGGTTCCCGACATTTCCTACCTCACCGAGAACCGGCAGCGGGTGCGTGGCATCATTCTCACCCACGGGCACGAGGATCATATCGGCGGACTACCGTGGGTGCTCTCGGAACTGAACGTCCCGGTATGGGGCACGGAATTCACCCTGGCATACGTCGAAGACAAACTGGATGAGCACGGCTTGCTCGACAACGCCGATCTCCGCGAAATTCGTGCTGGCGATAGCATCAAGATCGGTCCCTTCACCGTCCGCCCCATTCAAGTCACGCACAGCTTGGTTGATTGTGTCGCCCTGGCCATTCATACCCCGCTGGGCGTAATCATTCACACCGGTGACTTTAAGGTCGACCCCACCCCCACTGACAACCGCCTCTTCGACCTGCACTCTTTCGCGGAATATGGTAAGAAAGGCGTGCTGGCCCTTTTCCAGGATTCCACAAATGTGGAGCGGAAAGGGTACACGCCGAGCGAGCGGGCGGTGCACAGCAAGTTTGAGGAAGTTTTTGCCCACACCGAACGGCGGCTGTTTATCTCGTGCTTTTCGTCGTCAATTCATCGCATCAAGCTGGCGGTGGACATGGCCTGGGAGCACGGGCGCAAAGTGGCTTTTGTCGGGCGCTCGATGAATAACTCCGCGGAGATTGCGGAAGATTTGGGCTACGTCGAAATTCCGGAGGGCGTGCTTATTCATCCGGGTGAGATCAAGAATCATCCGCCGGAAAAAGTTTGCGTGCTGATCAGCGGAACGCAGGGCGAGCCCATGTCGGCGCTGTCCCGCGCCGCCGTGGACAATCACAAGCACGCCAAGATCGAGAAGGACGACACGGTCATGCTGTCGTCACGCATCATCCCCGGAAATGAGAAAGCCATCTACCGCATGGTGGACCACTTGTTCCGGCGCGAAGCTCACGTGATTTATGACGACGGCACCTCGCCGCCGGTACACGTCAGCGGGCATGGCAGCCAGGAAGAGTTGAAGCTGATCATCAACCTGGTGCAGCCCAAGTATTTCATCCCCGATTCATGGCGAGTACCGTCAACTCAAGCTGCACGCCGAACTGGCCGCCTCGATGAAAGGGTCGGTCGAACATGTCATGCTGATCGAGAGCGGCGATGTTCTCGAATTTGACGAACTGGGGGCGCGCAAAACGGGACGGGTAAACGTGGGCCGGGTATGCATTGACTCGGGCTCGCGCACCGATGTGGTCGAAGACCTGATCGTCAAAGACCGCCGCCATTTAAGTGAAGACGGCATCGTACTGCCGATCATTGCCATCAACAAACTTACCGGGCGCGTGGAAACTCCTCCCGAGATCGTGACCCGCGGCTTCTCCGGTGGAGAGAATGGTTTCATGGACGGCGCCCGCCAGACCGTGGTGCAGACGCTCGATGTTTCAAGCGATGAAGAAAAAGCCGATTACGGCGTAATCAAGGAAAAGATTCGCGCCGATTTGAAGCGCTACATCTCCAAAGAAACGCAAAAGCGGCCGCTGATTATGCCGGTAATACTGGAGATTTAGATTGTCCTATATTGAGATCCCAGCAGCGCATCAAGATTCCGGCTGCCCCGAACCACATGAAGAACCAACACGTCCTCGCCTTCGATGCGATACAGAACGACGTACTGACCGACGGGAAAACTACGCAGACCAGGACGCAACTCTTCGTCACGACGACGTCCGAGGCGTGGGTTGCGGGAAAGAAGCAGAAAGCGTTCGGCGATGGAATCGATGAGCCTGTCAGCAATTTCGATACTGCCGCTCTCTTTTGCGACGTAGTACCAAAGGCTATCAAGTTCGGCTTCGGCTTGGGGTGCAACGCGGTGCGCCATCAGCGGGACGGTTCGGAAGTAAGGCGCGCGCGTCCGCGCTGTTTCACCTCATCGGCCAGTATTTGCATGGATTCCTTTGTGATGGTGCGTCCTTCACCGCGGACGAGGGATGCCTCCGCCGTATCAATCGCAGCGAGAATCTCGGCGCGGGTGCGCTCCCGTTCTTCCCACAATGACAGAGCTTCTTCCACGGCATCCTCGGGACGGTGAAATCGCCCCGTCTCAATAGCTTGGCGAATGAACGCTTCCTGATCGGGAGTCAACCGCACTTCCATAGGTCCAAGGGTAAGAGGCGAGGAATAAGGTGTCAAGCAGCGCCTGTTGTGAACAAGAAAGCGCAAGAACGAGCCCCCGGAAGTCGTCCCTCTGTTGCTGTGGCTTACTTATGCTACCATGTAAGCCATGAAGGACATGAGTGCTACATTCACCTCGAAAGGCCAACTTGTCGTTCCCGCCGAGCTTCGCCGCAAGCACGGGATTGCCGCCGGTACTAGAGTCAAGTTTCTGGAGGATCAGTTTGGGCGCATCGTTTTACAGCCTATTACCGAAGATTACGTTGACCGTGTGATGGGGTGCCTGGCTGAGGGGCCCGATCTGCTGGCGCGGTGGGAAAATGAGCACCGCCATGAGGGCGACCGCAAACCGTGAAGACGTATGTGTTCGATGCCAGCGCGCTATTTGGATTCTTGCAAAAGAAAGCAAGCGCCGCCAAAGTAAACGAACTCCTGAAAGACGCGCTGCGCGAGCGCGCAGAAATTCTGATGTCGGCCGTGAACTATGGAGAGGTTTACGGCGCCATTCTTCGCGAGCATGGTTTGGACAAGGCCATGGCGACTATGAGCGCTGTCCATGCGTTGCCCATTCAGCTAGTGGATGCGACCCTGCAACGAGCCTTCCAGGCTGCCGAAGTCAAGGCCAAGTACAAGCTCTATTATGTGGATAGCTTTGCCGCGGCTCTGGCAGTGGAGCACAAAGCCACACTGGTTACTAGCGATTCGGACTTTCGCAGGCTTGGCCACGGCTTTCCCGTGGTCTGGTTGAAGCCTTAACCGGACTCTACCCGCATCCCTTCAACTTCGGGTTGAACAATCAATCTGGCCGCGGGCTCGCTGGCTTTCGTCGAACGCGGAGGTCAGGCGCCCAGCGGTTGCAAAAAACCCAAGAACGCGGCACCCTTGAGTTCACTCTTGATTCATGACATGGTTACCCTCGAGGACATCCGCGACGCTCAGACCCGTCTGCGTGGCATCGCCGTGCACACGCCGCTGCTTGAATCTCGCATCCATCAAGAGCACTCTGCCAACGATTCTCGCAAACTATACCTTAAAGCCGAAAATCTGCAGCCCATCGGCGCCTTTAAGCTGCGTGGCGCTTATAACAAAATTGCTTCGCTTACGAAGGAGGAACGGGGTCGAGGCATCATCACTTACTCCAGCGGCAATCATGGACAGGGCGTAGCTTACGCGGCGCGGGCATTGGGCGCGAAGGCGGTCATTACCATGCCGACGACCGCTCCGGCTATCAAGCGCGAGGCAACCGCCGCCCTGGGTGCGGAGATCATACTAGCTGGAACTACCGGCGTAGAGCGCCAAATCAAAGCCGAGGAACTGGCGGCGCAATATGGCTACGTGATCGTGCCGCCATTCAATGATGAGAAGATTATCGCCGGCCAGGGCACGGTGGGACTGGAAATTCTGGAGGATTTGCCCGAAGTGGAGACAGTACTGGTGCCGATTGGGCGGAGGAGGCTTGATCAGCGGCGTGGCTACCGCCCTGAAACTCAGCAAGCCGCAAATCAAGGTAATTGGCGTGGAACCCGCTCTGGGCGCCGATGCGCAAGCCAGCCTACGCGCGGGAAAGATCGTGGAGTTCCCTTCCGAGCAAGTCACGCAGACCATTGCCGACGGCTTGCGGGCCCAATATATTGGGGAGATTAACTTCGAACTCATCCGGCGATATGTGGATGACATTGTCGCCGTCAGCGAAGACGAAATCCGCGAGGCCACACGGCGGTTGGCGGAAAATCCGAAGACTGTCGCCGAACCTAGTGGCGCGGTGGCGGTCGCCGCATTTCTCTTCCACCAGGATCAGTTGCCACGGACTAGAATAAACGTCGCCGTAATCAGCGGGGGAAACATTGATCCGCAGATGCTGGCGGAAATTCAGGAGTTCCGGAAAACCTTCCGGAGCGGCTTCCGGGGGAAATGCCGAGTGATCTCCATGAGAAAAACCGCTTTCCTCGCTGACCTTCCTATGCGTGGCCGCGAGCAGCTGCGCTGGCTCTGGGCGAGCGCGGATCCCCAGTAACGGAAGCCATGATCTATATTTCGCCCGGACGCCGAGTTCCTCCAAGCTGGCCCGGGCAGGGCGCGGCCGCGAACTGGTGATCCTAGACACTACGGAAAAATGGCTGCACGTGGAAGCATTGCTCAGTGATCCACGTCCCGATATCGAATATGCGGTCAACGAAGATGAGGACGAAGGAAAGACCGTAACCGGCTGGATCATGAAGCGCGACGTGATACTCGCTTCGACGCCGGATGGCGACAAGATTCTTTTCGGCGAGGCGGTGGACTCCGAGGATCAGGCCAGCCAGCCGCACGGGCGGCTTGGCGCGGCCCAGGATGCTCAGCGGCTTTACTATCGCGTGGCCGATCTCTTCCCGACCTCTCCCCTGGCGGCCGAGGCCATGTACCGTTCCGCCGACATCCGCTGGCAAGATCGACAAAGCCGACATCTTGTCGAAGCCTTCGGCCAGGGAACAGGATGCTTTCTTGCGCGGCGAGATCAACGAACAATACATGAAAGAAGTCATGAAGAAATTTCCGGGCACGAAATGGGCCGATCTGGCGGCGTTTCATTTGATTGACAACAAACTCTGCGGCAACTGGCAGGGCGCGGCGAAATGTCCAATCAAGGAGGCGGACATCTATGAGAAGTACGCGGAAGATCATCCGGAATCTTCCGCCTCACCGGAAGCGCTTTATGAAGCGGCCTGGCGCTGGGCGGCGCTGATCGAGATTTACAAGACCGAACGGCGACGAGAAGAAATCCGCGGAAGCAAAGTCAAAGGCGATCTCACTGGCACAACAAGCGGCCGCGCAATTTACCCGCAGCGACTGGGGCTCGCGGGCGCACAAACTGCTTTACCTCTTGCAGCAGGGTATTCCCGCTTACGGCAATCAGGAAGACTGACATCCCAGAAGCGGGCGCGCCAATCAACCTGCGATCCGGAACTCGACCAGTGGCGGGTATCTAAGCCTGTAACCATTTCCTCCGCGAAGTCTGCCATACTCTCGGTGGAGATTACACCGGGAGGTTGAGCGGCTGTTTGTTCTCACCCGGCAAACCACCATGCCAATCTATCAAGCGGTAGTCCTCGCAATCATCCAGGGGCTGGCTGAATTCATCCCGGTTTCGAGCTCCGGACATTTGATCATCGTACGGCGCTTGCTGGGATGGAACGAGCTTTCACCGGCCTATGAGCTCACTTTCGATGTGGCCTTGCATTTTGGAACGTTGCTTTCCGTGCTTTTTTATTTTCGGCGGACATGGTTCCAGATTGTGCGGGCGGCGCTGGGAGGCAAAGTGGTGAGGTTTTCAGAGACCAACAGTTCCGGCCAGGACCTTAGCGCCAGCGAAGTGCGGGAAGAGCGCTTACTGCTCTGGTTCTTGTTGATTGCGACGATTCCTGGGGCCATTGCCGGCAAGCTCCTCGAGCATTCGGCCGAAGACTATTTTCGCGAGCATATTTTCTTGATTGCCGGAGCGCTGATTTTTGTCGGCCTTTTGATGTGGTGGGGTGAAAAGGTTGGCGATCTGAAGAAACCTCTCACTGGTACCAGCTTTGCGGATGCTTTAATCATCGGCTGTGCGCAGGCGACTGCGTTGATTCCCGGAGTCTCACGATCAGGTTCGACCATAACGGCAGGCTTGTTCCGAAACCTGACACGAGATGCCGCGGTCCGCTTCAGCTTTCTGCTGTCCACACCGATCATTGCAGGCGCGGCGCTGCTGAAAGCGCATGAACTCAGGAAAGAGGGTTTGCCGGCAGGAATGCACATGCCTTTTCTGGTGGGCGTTCTGGTTTCGGCGATTGTGGGATATGCGGCGATATCATGGCTGATCCGATATCTTCAGTCCAACAGCTTGAAACTCTTTATCGTCTACCGCATTGCTTTTGGCGTCATCGTGATTGCTCTCGCATTTGTCTGGCATTTGCAGTAACGCGCGGGAAACTACTTCGATACTGCCCCTCATTGTCGAGGCCGCGAGTTCTTGTCATAATCATTAGGCTCTGGCGTGGTTGGGGCGCCGCAGGGGGCGTATTGTCTCTTCTGGGGTGTCCATTACGCCCATGAAATATATTTCCCGGATTTTTGCCCCGACCAACAACCGTCGGCTCAATGAGCTGATCGGCTTTCTGTTGTGTGTCTCCGCGCTCCTCCTTTTTCTCGCGCTGGCTTCCTATTCCCCGCTGGATCCGTCGTCTCAACAGCGCTTCGGTTCTCACCGGTTCGCGCGAAGCCCGCAATTGGGTTGGCATTCTTGGGGCCATCGTTTCCGATCTCATCTTGCAGGGCTTTGGCATTGGGGCATTTCTGATTCCGGTTTTTCTCGGAACGCTCGGGGTGCGCTGGTTTCGTTCGCGCCGGGTGGTCTCTCCTGTTGCCAAACTGCTGGGCGGGATCTGGCTGCTGATCTTCGTGCCCGCATTGTTGTCCCTGCTGCCCGGCCATTTGCACTGGATGCAGGTCATCCCCATTGAAGGCCTGTTCGGCCGCATCGTGGGCGACTTCCTCATCCATTACTTGAATCTGGCGGGAGCTTACATCGTTTGCGCCAGCGTGCTGGCGGTGGCGCTGTACCTTTCGACTGCATTTTCGTTTTCGGCGTTGCAGGTGTGGGCGCCCACCCGCTTTGCCTTCGCCATCGCGCTGTGGGAGCGTTACAAAGACTGGCAGGATGACCGCGCCAAGCGGCGATTGCAGAAAGAACTGGAAAAACGGCGCGCCACCAAGCCGGTGGTGACCACGCAGATGGTTCCGGCCCGCGAAGCGGAGGAAGCCGAAGCAACCCTTTTTCCGCGCGCCCGAACTGCGGCGTACCGGTATTGAGCGAATGACGGTGGAAGAGCCGCGAAGACGCTTGCACCCGCGTTGCCGGCGTCCATCCCCGAACCTGAAGTCACGGAACGCGGTGACGTCGATCACAAAGCCAAGACCACGATGCCGCGCATTGCCGGCGGATACAAACTGCCGCCCAGCAGCCTGCTGCATCGTTCGGACGAGCAGCAAGCCGTGGATGCCGACGAACTCAAGCTTGCTGGCGCAGGTGCTGGTGGAGAAGTATGCCGAGTTCGACGTTCACGGCCAGATTACGCAGATCAATCCTGGCCCCGTGGTTACGACCTTTGAGTTCAAGCCGGAAGCCGGCATCAAATACAGCCGCATCACCAATCTCACGGACGATCTTTGCCTGGCGTTGAAGGCGGAAAGCATTCTGATCGAGCGCATGGCGGGCAAATCTACGGTCGGCATTCAGGTTCCGAACCGCGAGCGCGAAATCATCTGGCTGCGCGAGAATGTCGAGTCGACGGAGTTCATCGGCTCGAAATCCAAGCTCACGCTGGCGCTCGGCAAAGACATCAATGGACGCATCGTTACGGCCGATCTCAATAGCATGCCGCACCTGCTGATCGCCGGTTCCACGGGAGCGGGCAAGAGCGTGGCGATCAATGCCATGATCATGTCCATCCTGTACAAGTCGACGCCAGATCAGGTGCGCCTGATTCTGGTGGACCCGAAACGCCTGGAATTGGGCAACTACGAAGGCGTGCCGCACTTATTCACGCCGATCATCACCGAGCCGAAGCTGGCCGCAAATGCGCTGCGTAACGCGGTGCGCGAAATGGAGCGCCGCCTTAAACTTCTCGCTGCCAAAGGCGTGCGCAACATTGACCAGTACAACAAATTGTTCGACGGCGATGGCACTCCCAGTCTGTTTGGCGAGGATTCGGAAGACAAACCGTTGCCTTACATGGTCATCATCATCGACGAATTGGCCGACCTGATGATGCTCGACTCAGGAAATGTCGAGGAGTCGGTGACACGGCTGGCGCAGATGGCGCGCGCGGTCGGCATTCACTTAGTGCTGGCAACGCAGCGGCCGTCGGTGGATGTGATTACCGGCCTTATCAAGGCGAATTTTCCGGCGCGGATTTCTTTCCGCGTGGCGACCAAAGTGGATTCGCGCACCATCCTCGACGCGAATGGCGCCGAGGCACTGTTGGGCCGCGGCGATATGCTTTATCTGCCGTCCGGATCGGCGCGGGTGCACCGCTTACACGCGCCGTTCGTCACCGAGAAAGAAATTGCCGCTGTCGTCGAGTTCTGGCGGGCTCAGGGCACGGCCGAATACGAACAGAAATTTCTCGAAGCTCCGAAAGAAGAACGCGCTCCGGGGGAAGCTGGAGCGGACGGGGAGGTCGGTGCCGATGAGAACGATCCGCTCTACAACGATGCTGTGCGCCTGGTGGTGGAGTTCGGGAAGGCTTCCACTTCCCTGCTGCAGCGGCGGCTGCGCATCGGCTATGGCCGCGCCGCCCACCTCATCGACCTGATGGAACGGGACGGCATCGTCGGCGCCGCCGACGGCCCCAAGCCCAGAGAAGTTCTCAAGCGGCCCAATTGGGTTTCAGAAGTCGAAGAGTCCATGCGGTAGCAACTTCGAGGCTTCGCGCTTCGTTCTGCATTGCCATTCCAGGCGCAATTCTTTCTTAGCGAACCAGAGTCCCCGCACCTCAACAAAAGGAAACGGCCGCTGACTGAAGCTGTCAGCGGCCGGCATTGATTCGGTGCGAGCGGCTAGAACCTGATCTTCAGACCGAATTCCAGCTCGCGTGGTGCACCCAGCGCGAACACGCCGGAGCCGGGCCCAAGCCGGTCACCGGCGCGGCAAGTGCCGGACGGGCAATTGGCCTGGAAGCCAGTAACGGAATTCACCGCAACTCCCGGGGCGGTGGTTCCCAGCGATGTCGAACTGAGAACGCCGCTCAGCGAATTCAACGAGCTATCGAAGTTGGCGAAATTGAAGATGTTAAAGGCCGTAACGCTGGGCTCGATGGTGATTTGATGGCTCCAGCGCTCGGGAAGAGAGATTGGCCAGGCAAAATGGAAGTCCATCGAGCGCAGCCAGCCCATGCCAATGTTCCCGCTTGGGGCGTTGTCGAGCTGCGGCGTCTCAGCGCCGAGCGCCAGAAGCTGGGAAGAGGTGAACACGCTGGACGAGACCAACGCCTGCCCAGCCGGGGTCAGCTGGTTGGCATACTTGCTGTTGTAGTTATTGATGAAGGCGTTCAGGTTGCCCGGGCTGATGCTCCGCCCGAATGACCCAACGTTGGATCCGGGGACGATATCGCCTCCTCCGCCAGCCGGGTAGCCAACAGTTCCGTCTCCGGTGACATCGGTACGGAAGATTTCACCGGGTTGGCCACCGCCCTGAAGTTGTGGCAGGACCAAACTTAACGGCAGCGGCGAATCAAAGTGACCAATGAAGCTCACCAGCGGTCCGTGGTGCGCGACCTGGAATACTGGGCCGAAGGAGAACTGGCTCGTCCGGTCTTCGGCGGCTGGGCCAAACCACTTGCCAGGATTGTCCCAATCTACCGCCGGGTTCTCGAAATCCTGGTCGCCGGAATTGTAGCCACCCACAGCCGATTGGTAGGGATAGTTACTATCGAGGCGGGACAGCGCATAAGAGAAAACCAGATTCATCTGCGACACGCCGCGGAATGGATGCTCCACATTCGAGCGCAGATTCACTTGCAAGCCGTCGTAGCGGGAATCCCCGATGGGGAAAAACATTTCCCCAAAGCCAACCGCTGGGTTGGTGCCCGGGAAAGCGTAGGCGGCGTTAGGGAAAGTACCCGGGGAATCCAAGCCATTGGCGGCAAAATCCACCATGGTTGCGGTCGGATGCGCCGCCATGTAGCACGCCACTGCCGCTTGGGAACTGGCGCCCGCGCCGGTGGCTGGTGAGCAGCCGCTGCCCGCGATTGTAGTGTTGATCGCGGCCACAGCATTCGCCACATTGAGGTTGCGCGCGGCCCCGACATGGTTTGTGTCTATTCCGAGCAGGAAGTGTGTCCCCGTGTTATGCACGTAGTCCACCGACAGCACGGTGCCACGCGCAATCTGGTGTTGGAACCCGGCGTTCCATTGGAAAGAACGTGGAGTGACATAGTCTGGCGCCAACATGCTGGCAGGGTTGCCAAGCGTCCCGCCGGTGTTGGGGATGTAGGCCCCATTGCCGGCCGGTCCGGCTGCCAGGGTGGCTGCCTGATAGGCGGTCTGCAGGTCGGCGATCGCTGTGGCTACGGTTGTTCCGCCAATCGTCGCCGCCATGGGATTGCTACAAATCTGGTGAATCGTCATCCCGTCGGAAGTCGTTACCGGAGTCGCAACCCCCGGAAATTGAACTTGGAAGGTTTGGCCACAGATGCCGGCGTCACTGAAGAACAATCCGTTTGGCAGACGGGAAACGCGGTCGAAGAGAACGTCGTTAAATATTGTGTTTTCATAGTACAGGCCTGCCCCGGCACGAAACACGGTCTTGCCGTTGCGGAAAGGATCCCAGGCAATACCCACCTCCGGTGAAAAGTTCAGATGCGGGGAGTTCGTCTTATTGCCGAGTCCCGGACCGAACTGGTTGATAGCCGCCGAAAGAGTTGGGTTTGAGTTCAGGTCGTTATCATCGCGATTGGTGTCGAGAACGTAGTGAAGGCCGTAGTTAACGGTCAAGTTCGGGCGGATTTTCCAGGCATCGCCGGCGTAGGCCTCGAATCGCGTATCAAAGAAACCGCTGTAAGCTGGCTTGCCGAAAGCCTCCTTCTCGCTGAATGCTCCCTGCCCGTTGAAAAGTATGATCGAGGCCGGTACATAATTCAGGGGATTGTCAGCGGGATCTCCGCCCGGCCCCAGACGCCGGTGCGATTGAGACGGCATTACTCGGAGAAAAGTCCACGTAGGCTCCCAGTGCTCCGAAAGCCGCAAAGGTCCCTACGGAAATCCTGTTGTAGGCGCCGCCAAAGCGGAAAATGTGATTCCGCCATTGCTTGGAGCCGTCATATCGGATTTGATGGTTGGCCTGGATCGTGCCCTGAGGGGCATCGGTATTGGGCCCAGTCTGCAGGTTGCCGGGGTTCTCGACCAAATACAAGTTCGGATCGGGGTTAATAAGGCCGCCGACCGAACTCACAGCTCCGAGAGAATTGTTGAAATAGGTGTAACCGTAGCGGATGCTGTGGGTGATGCTGCCGGTGGTAAAGTCAAGTCCCACAGTGTGGGAGGGAGTATTGTCCCGATTTTCAAATGGCGAGTAGTTGTTGGCTGGTTTCAGGATGGCGTTGTTGTCGTAACCGAACTTGTAGAACATGTGCATGTTGGAACGGATATTCCAGTCCAGCCTGCCCACGTACTCGTTTTCGCGGTAAGGAGCGCTATAGACTCCGCTGAGGTCGGCAAATGGCGTGGAGAATGTGACGGCATTGCCGAAGTCCTGCTTGGTGCGTTCCACGTCGCCGAAGAAGAACAGCTTGTCCTTAATGATCGCACCGCCGAGATTGCCTCCCATCTGATTGCGCTCAAACGGCGGCGTCTGGCCGCCGGGAAAAGCGGCGAATCCCACGGCCTGATCGCGAAAACCGTAAAAGCCTTCGCCGTGAATACCATTTCCACCCGACTTCGTGGTCACCGCAACCGTTCCGGAGGACGTGAGTGAAGACGAGAGATCCAGGCTGGATTGGGCGATGGAAAATTCCTGAATCGCCGAGGCCGGAACATCCTGCGTAGTGGTGCCGACATTTTCATCGGAGACGTCCACACCGTCAACCATGATACGGGCTGTGCGGCCGGCGCGGCCGCCGATGGAGATGGACTCAAAACCATTTTTAGTGGGATCAAAGCTCGCACCATCCTGAATTTGTATGCCGGGCTCCAGTTGGGCGAGGTCGAGGAAGTTGCGCCCATTGATTGGTAGATTTTCGATCTGCTCCGGAGTGATTACGCCTTGAACCGTGGCCTGTTCGGTGTTGACCTGCACGGTTGAGCTTTGTACCTCAACCACCTGGCTGGTTTCGCCGACTTCAAGCTTGATATTGCCTGTGGCCACTGCGCCGACTTCGACCGTGACCGGAAGTTCGCTGGTGCGGAAGCCCTTGGCTTCCACGCGCACTTTGTAGTCACCTGGGATGAGCGGGCCGGAGCTGTAGAGGCCTGAGGAGCTGGTGGTTACCAGCAATACCTGGCCGGTGCCCCGGTTGATGATACTAACTTTGGCTTGGGGTACAAGGGCGCCGCTGGGATCGGTGACATTGCCTTGAATGCTGCCGGTAGAAATCGTGGCTTGGGCGGCGGCAGTCGGTGTCAAACCAAGCAGGGTGGCAAACGCAACTAAAATGACGGCGAACCAATAAAACCTGCTATAGGGAAGTGATTTTGATGTAAGCATTCTTGCAACCTACCTTTCAAGCTTCGTCAGCCTTCGATCTGGGTCCTGGCTTGCGAGTAAATTCAGGTGGCTACCCGCTATTTGGTTCACAATGTGCAATCGGTAGACCATTGACGGGACGAGGCATGTCCTCGAAACACGATTGCACAACTCTCGCAAATTTATGTACTTAGGTGGCACTCACGGAAGTCGAATGTCTTATGGAATGGGCGGATACGCAGACCGGATTCCAAATATTGTATTTTTAATATTCCAAATTGAATATGTAACCCGGAGGCCCTAGAAACTCGACTTTGCAGTGTAGTAGCCGGTTCTGTGACGGACGCGGAGGTCAGCGCTGGAGTTCACTTTCACTTCAATGCGCCGGAAGTCGGAATCCGAGAGCCGGTTGGAAGGATAATACGCGAGCAAGTACTGGGTGCGTAGTTCGTCGCTGATTTGACGAAAGGCGTCATCCAGCTGAGGTATGGAAGTGGCGTAGAAGTAGCGTCCTCCGGTGTCGTTGGAGAGCTGGATCAGGGCATG
This sequence comes from uncultured Acidobacteriaceae bacterium, assembly GCA_963697035.1. Classification (GTDB taxonomy): domain Bacteria; phylum Acidobacteriota; class Terriglobia; order Terriglobales; family Acidobacteriaceae; genus PALSA-270. The sequence goes on from CAVOMN010000011.1 coordinate 128,342, forward strand.
TTCGCCTCCCAGGTCGCGTCCGGCGCTAGCCTCAACCGGAACGACAATGATGCTGTAGACGATGGCCTCGGCCTCCTGGGCCTCGCGGACCGCTTCCTGATAATCCACTTTGCTGACCGTATCGCCGCCATCGGTGATGGCGACCAGAACCTTTCTGCCCTCGCGCCGCTCGAGCGATTGCGAACCGAGATAGAGAGCGTCGTAGAGCGCGGTGGCTGACCCGAGTTGGATGTGATCAATGGCGTGGTCAATGCGTTTGAGGTCAGAGGTAAAGGGCACAGCCTCCTCGACAGTTTCGCTGACGCTGACGATCGAGAGTCCGTCCACCGGACGCAGGATGGCGTGAGCGAAACGCCGGGCGGAGGAGAGTTCGAGCGGCAAATCCCGGCGCGTGCTCTGGCTGGTATCGATGTCTAAGACAATGGAAAGGGGCAGCGGCGATTCCTTATCGAATACCGCGATGTTTTGCAGCTTGCCATCTTCCTGAAGCTGAAAATCGCCTTTGTTTAAGCTGGCGACGGGGGCTCCGTGCTCATCGGTGACAGTGACGAATACGTTAACCAGCTTAACATCCACCTTGATGGTTGAAGCTGAATCGGTGGGTTCCGAATGAGCCGGAGGCTCGGTCTTTTTTTGCGCCGCCGCGGCACCGCCGGCCCACGGCGGTTTCGGGACCTGAGTCTGGGCGAGACATGCCGATGCGGCGACCGCGAGCCATAACAAAGCTAAGGAACGGAAATACCCAGATCTCATTAGGAGGTCATTCATTTAGATGCGGACCCGACCGGGGGGCTGCCTGGCCCACGGCAGATATCGTCCGGAAAGGGCTCACCGTCGGCCCAAACGGCGCCATCTTCGAAATGTTCCTTCTTCCAGATAGGGACGGTGCGCTTGAGCGTATCGATCAACCAGCGGCAGGCATCGAAGGCTGGGCCACGATGTGCCGCAGCCACGACGATCAACACACTGGTTTCGCCAATCTGCAGCCGTCCCAAGCGATGGATGAGGGCGATGTCGCGTACCGCGAACTGGGCCAGCGCTTGCTTTGTAAGCTCGTCCATCTGCTTGAGCGCCATCTCTTCGTAAGCTTCGTAGTCGAGATGGAGTGTGCGCCGCCCGCGCGAGTGATTGCGGACAATGCCTTCAAAAACCGCTGCTGCACCGTCTTCGGGATGCCTGATGGCCGCCACGATATCCGCTGTGGCGATCACTTCCCGGACAATGGCAGTATGGCGCGGCTCGAGGGCCGCCGTGTTCCGTCCCGTGGGGTGCGATCCTCCGCTCACCGGCGGCAGCAGGGCGATTTCATCATTTGCCTTCAATTGAGTATCGGGCGAGGCGTATTGCTGGTTCACCGACATTGCGATGGACGAAACGAACTTCTTCAACTGCGGGATGCGCTCTTGATAATGGTTCAGCACGTGGACGAGGGTAGCCCCCTCAGGCAGGTTGAGGGAATCGCGCTCCCGTCCCGCGAGTTCTTTCAGTACGCCGAAAAACAGGATGCGAACCTGCATGAATACCAGATGTCAGTTCTCGGTTCTCAGTTCTTAGTTTACGGCATTCTAATCGCGGTAGAATCCCCCCATGCGCCTCGCCGGCCGCCGCAAAGTCATCATTTTCCTCTCGCTGGGAGTCTGCCTGGCGGCGGTCGTGGTCGCGGTTGCCTTCGGCTGGATCATCCTGAACTGGCAGGAAGGCATTCGAGTTTTTCTCGGGGTGATTTTTTTCGGCGCCATCACCGCTGGGCTGATTCTCAATACCAGCTTTCTGGTGCGGGAGATCCGGCGCAACGAACAGCACGACAGTTTTATCAATGCGGTTACGCACGAGCTGAAAACGCCGCTGGCTTCCATCCGGCTGTATCTGCAGACTCTGCAGCGCCGCGATCTGGATGAGGCGCAGCGGCGCGCGTTTTATCGCATCATGCTCGATGACACCGACCGCCTGCTGGGCACGGTCGAACAGGTATTGAAGGCGGGAGAAGCTGGACACAACAAGAAAAGCAGTCAACTGCTTCCACTCGATTTTGACGCGCTCGTCCGGGAATGCATTGCCGTGGCCCGCACCAGTCATCATCTGCCACCCGAAGCGGTTCGTTACGATGCGGCCACGAATGAGGCGGGAGCCATGGTGGCGGGCAATGCGGAAGAGTTGCGTGCGGCCGTCTCCAATCTGCTCGATAACGCCATCAAGTACTCTGGCGAGCGCGTGGAGGTTTGCGTACGCATGGAAGCGCCGGGGGAAAAGCGCATCGCGCTGAGTGTGCAAGATCACGGGGTAGGTATTCCCGCCTCCGAACTCAAGCGGATCTTCAAACGCTTTTACCGGGTGCAGAACCTCAGCTTCAACAAAGTTAAAGGCACCGGGCTCGGCTTGTTCATTGTGCGGGCCATTGCGCGCAAGCACGGCGGAAGAGTATTTGCCGCGAGCGCGGGTGAAGGGCGCGGCACCACAGTCGTGATGGAACTGCCGCGGAGCGTGGCATGAGCCGGGTTCTGATTGTGGAGGACGAAGCTCACCTCGCCCAGGGGTTGCAGTTCAATCTGGAAGCCGAAGGCTACTCGGTGCGGGTGGTGGGGGATGGCGAGAGCGCTCTGCGGCTACTGCTGGGCGGGCAAGAGCAAAATGTGGAGCCGGAGTCGTTCGACGCGGTCGTGCTGGATGTCATGCTTCCCGGCAAGGATGGCTTTACGGTAGCCTCCGAGCTGCGCGCCGCCAAGCAATACATACCGGTGCTCATGTTGACCGCGCGGGGGCGGCCAGAGGACGTGCTTACCGGCTTCGCCTCAGGGGCGGACGACTATCTGCCCAAACCTTTCGAGCTAGCCATTCTTCTGGCGCGATTGCAGGGCCTGCTGCGCCGCCGGGAGTGGCAACGTCAGCCGGCGACGGCATCCGCCGGGGCGTCCCCGGCAAAGACCTCCGCTAACGCAGCTACGGAATACGATGTTCTCACCTTTGCGGGCCGCACCATTGACTTTGGCAAATTGGAGTTGTTCGCCAACGGCAATACTATCCACCTTACCGTCATGGAAGCCGAGTTGTTGCGCTATCTGATCCGCAACCAGGGACGTGCCGTCTCCCGCAAATCTATTCTTGAAGAAGTCTGGGGATTACATGAAGACACCGATACCCGCGCCATCGATAATTTCGTGGTGCGGCTGCGGCGGTATATCGAGAACGATCCCGCCGACCCGGAACATCTGCTGACCGTGCGCGGGGTGGGCTACCGCTTTGTGGGGGAGCCGGAGGGTTGAGATGAGCCGTTCTTACGCGTCGTCGTAGTCTTCGGTCAGAGACAGCAGGAATGCGGTTAGGGCATCGATATCCTGCGGGCTGAGCGACATGTTCTGGAACTCCGGCGGCGCATTACGCAATAAGCCCTGGCGCGCCAGCTGCGAGCTGTTGACGTAGAACTGCACCACATCCTGCAACTGCAGTTTGCTTCCGTTATGGAAGTACGGGCTGGAATCTTCGAGATCGCGAAGGGTAGGCGTGCGAAACTGCGCGATGGTATTGGCCAGGCCCTGATCCACAGCGCAATCCTGCGCAATGGCGCACACCAGAGTTTTTAGGTTCGCCTGCGGATTCGGCATGTCGGGATTCAGATACACATTCCAAAGACCGAGATCGGCATAGCTTGGATGATTGGAATCGGCTTCGCGGCGGAAGGTTTCGCTGGCATTGGGATGGTTGGCTGATGCCGGAAGATAGAGATCGTAATTTTGCGTCGCGAGCAGCCAGCGACGGGAATGCTGAGATTCATGAACGCGCCCGCCCCATCGCCGGATCATATTCCTCCTGCGCGACGCCGGTGTTGTGGAACTGATAGTCGGTGAAATCCGGGGCCTGATGGCAGGCCGCACAATTCCCGGCGTGCTGCGAGCCATCGGTCGGGCCAGCCGCGGCTTTCAGAAAAATCTTCAGGCCGGCAAACTCGGTCGGTCCGAATTGGAAAGGTTCCGGGTGATAGAGAAAAGCTCCATCGTTCCCGTCGACCCACACCGGATTGCTCAGACCCGAGACGATCTGATAAAGGCGCTGACTGTAGTGGGCAGGGGTTTCTCCGGCGTTGGGCTGCGTCGGCAGATGATTGAGCCGCAGGAAAACGTCGTAAGGTGATCCGATGTAGCGTCCGAACTCATCCTGCTTGAACTTCAGATCGCCCATGTAGGTGCTGATGCACTTGGCCACCAGATTCAGGATCTGGTCATTGGTGGCAGTGCTTACGTCAATCCGGTCGGCCGCAGGAATCAAAAGGTCGGAAGTAATGCGCGAATCGGTTCCGAGAAACAGCGTGCCGTAAGAAAGCCCATTGCTGCGGTCCTGCGCCAACTGGCTGGAGCCGTCATCCTGGCGCACGATCAAGGCAACTTGCGCCAGAGCCTGCTGGTATTGATCTGGAGCCCAGCCAAAATTGCGTCCGGTCAGGGTGGCCTTCACCAGATCCTCGGGCGTAGGCAAATTCGCCATCGAAATGCAGGAAGATCGGCCCGGCGTGCGGCTGCAGCGACCCGACCATGTGCATGGCATTGCGCGGAGTCTGAATGAAGCCATTCATCGGCCGCGGTATGGGGCTGTGCGAGGCGAAGTCGGAGTAGGTGCGGTTCCCCGCCCCGGTCACTCCCTGGAATTCGGTCACAAAATGACAGGAGCGGCAATTGATGGATTGGCCGGCGAATGGTCCGGGCAGTGCGCCGCTTGTGGTATCCACCTGTTGGACCACCGGATCGCCCACTGCCAGCGGCTGATTGACGCCGGTCATGTGAGTGGCGAAGTATTGGGCGAAGCGCGTGTCCAGAAACAAGCGCTCGCCGATCGAGTCTTCCGCGGGAGTGACATCAACGTCGGTCGGAAAGTCCGGAGCTTTCCCCGCTCCGCAACTGGTCGAAAAGAGGATGACGCAGCCCATTAACAAAAACAAACAATGCCAGCGATTGCCCATCTCATGGTCGTGAGTCTTCATGTTCGCTGGCTCGCGGCTTGCGGGATATTCGCCGAGGCTCTTGATATAGGCGATGATTTGCCAGCGCGATGGCTCGGGCAAAGAACTCCACGAAGGCATGCCTTGACGCAGAGCTCCATTCCTTAGCAGCCAGAAAATCTCCCCATCCGCGGCCTGCTGCACCTCGGCTGTGCGCAGGCTCGGCCTCTTCTTACGGCCCAAGCGCATCATTGCCGTGGCATTGCGCGCAATGGTCGGCAAAGAGCCTGCGCTCCTGCCGCGATGGCACCCGGTTGGTTGGCATACGGATTGACTCTGGCCCGCTCGGCATCCGAAACATGGCCCTACCCAGGGAGTTTGGGCACTGGCGGAAAGCGCAACCGACGCGCCAGGAGTAACGCCGAGCCAGGACAGCCGCCGCAAGTTCATCGCGCCCCCCGGTGGAAATGTCCGAAAAGCTGCTGCACTTCATAAGAAACCGTGAAGCGGTAGAGCACCCTCACGCTGTTGTCATTCAGCCCAAAATTCGGCGAAAAGCTGATGGTTGGCCCGTGAGGAATATCGAAGCCGACGTCGGACCGGCGTAGTGGGAGGTCTGCTTGCAGCCCGAAGCCATTCGAGATCGCCGAGGCCGCCATACAATTCCGCCCCAGCAGAGAAATTTTCGCGGCAGAAGACACAGGCGCGCGCGCCCGCCGCCAGGGTCAAGGGACGGCTTACTCCCAGGGCATAGCCGAATTCCCACGGCTCGGGCTCATTCAAGGTTCTTCTCGCTGATGAAGTTTTCCGAGATGTTCCAGCCGTGGGTGTTGCTGGAAAGAATCAGTTTCAATTCCATCTCGCGCTCCGTGTCGGAACGGCCCTGCGCGTTGGTCAGCAGCAGATCGGAAACGCTGTCGTGGCCCACAACTTCCAGCAAGCTGCGGTCGGCACGATTGATGTTCTCGTATTCGACATAAAACACCGGATTGATGAAGTGCTCGCGCAGCAGGGGACGAAAGCGGTTCTCCCAGCGGAAGCCGTTGAAAATGGTGCTGTCGTTCGAGATGTGCTCGCCGGCGAGATAGAATTCCGTGGTCCACCAGGCCTTGCGCCCGTATTCGAGCTCCATGGTCTCGCTGACGAAGGGGTTGCCGTATTTGGGCGAGCCTTGCACGCCTTTCAGAGAAATCTCGAGGTTGCCCGGTTCTTCCATGTCGTGGGAGTAGGTGACGAAGTAGACCGGCTCCTGCGCCTGAGGCGGCGGATGACCGCAAGCAGAAGCAGGCCAAACCATAGAATGGCGAGTTGTCGTATCATCGTTTTATTTGTTGCAACTGAGTTGCAATAACTAGGCGCAAGCTTAGTTGCAACAGAATTGCAACTAGGAAGAAGCCATCCTATCGGGGAAGATCGCCTCCGGTCAAGAGAGCGGGAGCATTTTTTGTTTCAGAGTTGATGCAACAAACTGCAACAGACGGCGGGTTTTACGCGGAGGGAGAGGTGCGGCACTGGTTGCAATAGCCGCCAACTTCCAGGCGGGTGACCACGATATGAAACTGGCAGTCGCGCTGAATTTGGCCTTTCAGCCGGTCGAACAAATCGCTTTCAAATTCCAGAATTTTACCGCAGCGCAGGCACGCCATGTGAATGTGATCTCGCTGCGGGCGGCGTTCGTAGTAGTGTTTCTCTCCCTGCATGTGCATCAGATCGAGTTCATCAATCAGGCCATGGCGCTTGAGCAAATTGATGGTGCGATAGACGGTGACGCGGTCAATCTGCGGATCAATGCCGCCGCGCCTTGCGCAGGATCTGGCTGGCATCGAGGTGCTGTTTCGCGGTCTCCACCACGCTCAGGATGGTGCGTCTCTGATGGGTCATGCGCAGACCGCGCGACATCAGTTCAGCCTGCAATCGTCCCGGGGCTTCGGTCTGGGGCAATGGCATGGTGAAGCGATTTTAACCTTATTGAAACCAGGTTGCAATAGTGGAATCCGCGAGAGTATGGAGGTGGAATTTACGGGCACCTACAGTCAGGAATTTGTGAAGAAGGAATAGCGGTGACACCCGGCGATTGTCGAAAGCGGTCCGGGAACCCCATCCCCGAAGACCGCCCAAAGACACAGGTCTGGCGAAAGCTACGCTTACACTGCGGGCTAGTTTTCGCCTCTCATCTTTTCTTTCACGCTGTGCGCCAGTTTCTCAATCTCGTCCGCTTTCTTGATCACGTCGAGGGAAAGAATGTTCTGGTTGGACTTATCCACATGGTTCTTAAGTTCGGTGGCAAGTTTAAACAACTTGTCGGTGTCGGTCTTGAGGTGAAGCTGGCGTTCCTGATTGGCTTTTTTCTCCAACTCTTTTTGCATACGGACGGTTGGATCCTCGTCCGGCAATCCTTTCTGGTTGCCCGGCAGAGGCGGACGGGTGACGTGGTCGTCCTGCAAAGGATCGGAGTTGTCCTGCTGTTGAAAAGCTCCGGGCCGGGCCGCGGCCGGCAACGCCAGGAGAAGAAGCAGAATTACGAGAATGGACAGCACAGATATGAATCGCACGGTAAGCCTCACGAATAAGAAGAAAACCGATGCACCAATTATACGACTCGGCGTGACGCGGGAAGCGCCTGTGGGCTTGTTATAATCGCGCCGGAATGACTACTCCTTCCCTGCTGATCCTGGTTCCGGAAGCCGGAAACCTGCCTGAACTGCTGCGCGACTGGCGCGAAGACACAATGACGTTCTTGCGCCACGATGCGCCCAAGATCGTGCTGGTCATCGTGGGTGCATTTGCGCTTGTCTGGCTGGTACGCGCCATTACCGGGAAATTGCTGTCCCTGGAGGCGCATAAACTTCACCCTGGGCTGCGGGTGCGGCAGATTCAGACTCTCGCCAGCGTGCTGAACAGCGTGGGTGTGTTCGCCATCGTCTTCGTCAGCGCGCTGACCGTATTACCCCTGCTCGGGCTCAATCTGGGACCGCTGCTGGCCAGCGCCGGCATCGCCGGACTGGCAATCGGCTTTGGGGCGCAGACGCTGGTGCACGATTTCATCAACGGCTTCTACATTCTCGCTGGAAAACCAATATGACCTTGGAGATACGGTGCGGATCGCGGGAGTGAAGGGCGTGGTCGAGGAGATGAGCCTGCGCCGCACCGTGCTGCGCGATGACGACGGCACGCTGCACATCGTGCCCAACAGCCAGATCACGATCGTCTCGAACCTGACCCGCGACTGGTCGCAGCTGATCCTGAAAGTCACCACAGCCTACGACGAGCCCAGCGACCGCGTAATTGCGTTGCTGCAGCAGGTGGGCGACGAAGTGCGGCACGATCCCGCCTTTGCCGAGGATATGGTCAGCGATGTTCAGGTGCCGGGCATTGACCGCGTGGGCAATGGCGAGGCGGAGTATCTGCTGCTGGTGAAGACGCGTCCCAACAAACAGTACGGCGTGAGCCGCGAACTGCGGCGGCGAATCAAGGACGTCTTCCAGAAGAACAACATTCACGCGGCGGGGCCGGGGCGAGTGTATGTCATGGATCAAGGAAATGCGGCGCAGTCGTAGCATTTCACCGCAAATCCGAATGCGGCGTCTCTATTGAACCAGGGCCGCGCTTTCCGAGGCTTCCGCGGATGGGCCCCGATGTTTGTGCAGCTCAGAAAGAAATGACTTGCTGTCGAGCGTTCCCTTCTGAAGAAAGAGATCCAGTAGAGGATCACCGGTCAGCGCAGGCGGGGCCTTTTCCTTCTCGGCGGAATCCAAGCCTTCGGGCTGAACCTGGATTTCGGGGAGCGCCCCTTCGGAGCTAATCAACGCCTGGATAAACTTGTTCAGTGCTTCCCGCTGCGCGGGAGTGTCTTGCAGGAAAGCGACGCCCATGCCGATCTCCGGATGAGCCACGCGCACCATAGCTTCAATGCGAACCTGATTCGCGCCCACGGTCGCGAAAAGCACCACCCGAGTATGAACTGGAAACGGAGAAGCGGTCTCTAGATACGCGCCTCCAGGACTCAGGTCGGTTAGCTTGCAAGCCACTGGCGGGTCGTCCTTGTCGAGATCGGGAGCATAACTGTCTAGCCAGGCCTTGAGCTGGGCCGAGGCTTCGGCGGAGAGATCGACAAAACGAATGCCGGCCTGCTGTGTCGAATTGGTCCAGGCGACTTCGCCCACGCATTCGATCTTGTATCCGCTGCCGGGAAGTGTGAAAGCCACGTTCATCGGCCCGGCGGACTTGGCAGGGGGAGCGGGTCGAACCGCGATTCCGCCTTCGCTCAAGTCGGAAGTAACGATGCGCAGTTGGCCTCCCCCTTCTTTAGGGGCGAGCACGACGGGGATCTCCACCGGAATACGGGTATTGCGGCGCCGTTCACGTTTCATCAAGGCCCGAGCTGCACGGAAACTGGTTTTGGCGCGCTCATTGGTAAGCGGTTTGTAGAGAGTGAAATGAGCGCCCAGGTCGAAGGCGCCATGGGCAGTTTCCTGCGCATCGAGAATTGCGACAGCGACCGCCCGCTTGTTGCAAGGAGCGGTGCGGGCGCTGCGCAGCACTTGCGAGGCCGCGTGTCCGTTGGCGCAATCTACGATGATGGCTTCATAACGTTGCCGGGTGAGTTTATGAATGGCGGCGTCAGACTCGGCACAATGATCAATCACGATTTCGAGATCGCTGAGCACGCGCCGCAATACCCGCAGAATTTTCTCGTCGGAGCACAGTATCAGCGCTTGCAATCTCATGGGCGACATATATGGGACAGGGACTCAGAGCCCTGATAACAATCTAGTTACGTGGTATCCGATTGGTCAATTTGATAGTCATTCCGGCTGGTTACGACGGTCACCTGCCTGGCGACCGCGGATTTTCGGCACGGAACTCTCCGCGACAATATCTGCAAGTATTAGTTACCATTACAGTTAATGCATATATTCCACAATTCATATCGGACAGCGGTCAACTAGAGGTCCATCCGCGCATGACGCTTGTGATGCCTCGCAAATCACCGATGTTCGGGAGAGCCGCAAATCCCATGAATTCTCCTAAGACATTATTTTTGTATAATTTAGAGAAATCGACAGAAAACCGGTGTATAAGTAGTCCGGTTGACGGGTTCGAGGTTTGACCTTAAAATTGTTGGTTTTACACAACAGAAGTGAATCTAATAGAACGCTTAGCGAATCCAATTTCTTGTAGGCGAATTTATCTCAGGCGAGGCAAGACGATTCATGGCGAAGCGACGCGGCAATCCTAACTGGGGCAAGCCGGAGCCCATCGGGCCGGTAATCCCCACGGTAACGGAGTTCGAGCAGGTGGTACGAGAGTACAAGCTCTCCCCCGACCAATACTTGCGTTCTACCCGGCTGCGCGAGTGGGCGCGGCGTAACAAGAATTCGAAGTACATTCCCGAGCCTTTGCTGGAAGCTTGGGGATTCGAGATTGAATCCACACTGTAGAGATTTTTAACAGTTGCATGATCTTTGGCCGCCGCATGGGCGGCCTTTGCTTTTGAGCAGGCGCGTGGCGTCCCGCAGCTTTGCTACAATTTGCCCATGCGCTCACACCCGCCATTTACCGACGTTGCCACCGCCATTGAGGAGATCCGCGCGGGCCGGATGATCGTCGTGGTAGATGACGAAGATCGCGAGAATGAAGGCGATCTGACTCTGGCCGCGGAGAAAGTCACTGCCGAAGCCATCAATTTCATGGCGAAATATGGGCGCGGTCTGGTCTGTTTGGCAATGACCGAGGAACGTCTTGACCATCTGCGCATTGGCCCAATGACGCTGGAAAATACGTCAAACTACGGTACGGCCTTTTGTGAAGCGATTGACGCCCGCGATGGCGTGACGACTGGAATTTCCGCCTATGACCGGGCACGGACCATTCAGGTAGCCATCGACCCGGCGACTCGCCCTGCCGATTTGGCGCGGCCCGGACATGTTTTCCCTCTAAAGGCGCGCAAGGGTGGAGTGCTGGTGCGCGCCGGTCAGACGGAGGCGGCCGTGGACCTGGCGCGGCTGGCGGGGCTGGTTCCGGCCGGGATCATCTGCGAGATCATGCGCGACGATGGCACGATGGCGCGGGTTCCAGATTTGATCGAATTCTGCCAGACTCACAACCTGAAAATGTTGACGGTGGCGGAGTTAATCCGCTACCGCATGCAGCACGAGCGCTACGTGCACCGGGTCGGCGAGGCGCTGATCACTACGCCGCACGGCGAGTTTCGTTTGATCGCATATGCCAGCGATGTGGACGGCGGTGAATCCCATCTTGCCCTGGTGAGGGGTGACATTGAAAACAGCCAGCAGCCGGTCCTGGTGCGCATGCATTCGCACTGCATTCTGGGCAGCGTGTTTGGATCGACGGCGTGCGATTGCCGCGCTACGGTCGAGGGATCCATGCAGGCGATTGCGCGCGAGGGTCGCGGCGCCCTGATTTATCTGCATCAAACGGCCAAAGGATTTTCCGTGGAGCAGTTTGGGCAAAGGGCTGCGCTAAGCTTCCACCGCGACCGCCGTTCCGCGCCCGGGCCGGAAAGCGAACGCAAGGCGCAACGCGAAATCGGCATTGGCGCGCAGATTCTTTCTGACCTGAATTTGCGGAGAATCCGCCTGCTGACGAACCATCCGCGTAGGGTACCCGGCCTGGAAGGATTCGGCATCGAGATTGTCGAACAGGTGCCGATTACCCCGCAGGGAGCGCCGACCGCGACTTATCCTTCGGGCGCACGATAATATTTCCCTGAGTCTTCAAACCGCTCAGATCTGAAACGGCTCTTCCGGGTCGGGCTCCTGTACGGGAACATCAGGATTTTCGGGTGGATCGGGGGCTCCTTCACGGGCGACGGCGAGGGATCAGGATAGTGGCGGAGATCGAGATTTGTGGGACTGAGTTCCATGGGCTTGAGATGCGGCGATCAAGGGACGCGGCTAACTCTATCTGTGGCTCCCATCCCGGGCGCGATGTCTAGTTGCGGATATCCGTCAGCAAAGTTTCGACTTCTGCCTTTAAATCGGCGGTTAGAGGCAGCAACGGAAGCCGCGCCAGCCCGCCGTAGTAGCCGTTTAGATCCATGGCATACTTCACCGCAGAAGTCCCCAGCTCCCCGGTGATTCGCTGGGCCGCAGCAGCAATCCGCTCCTGTTTCAGTTGCGCCAGCTCATGGTCACCTTCTTTCCAAGCCGCATAGATTTCATAGCACGCGGTGGGAGCGAAGTCGGCAAAGGCCATAATCCCACCTACAGCTCCTACATCAAGGGATGCCTTCATTTTCTGCGCCACCCCCGCCAGTAGCTGGAATCCGACTTCCTTCTGGCGGGTTTTCACGCCACCCACCACGGCTACCGCGGAAGAAGAAGGCACAGACGACCCCGTCACGGACGCGATGGAGACCAGTTCTCCGTTGGCTTCATTCGCGGCCTGCAACATGCGGGGTGTAAGCGCTGTGAAAGTCTCGGTCACGCTGGCTGTGCGTTTGATGTGGCGGGTCCCATCCACCATGCGACGGATCTTTTCCACATCGCCGCCAGACTCCTTCATGCCGATGATGTTGGCATGTTCGGCCAGTTCAATCACTAATTCCGCAGGCATGTCGTAAGCCGTCACCTGAGGAACGTTGTAGATCATCACCGGCAGAGGCGAGCGGTCCGCAACCACGCGGTAAAACGCAAGCAGATTGGCGAGCTGCATTTGCTTGCGATAGAAATGCGGCGTCCGGACGAGGGCCACGTCGTAGCCCAACTCCGCCGCATATTCGGTGAGCCGCAGAGTTTCGTGGGCGGACTCCATTCCGGTTCCGGCAATCAAAACTTTATTGGAAGCGGCCGACTCGCGCGCAACTTTGAGCACATCGCGCCGCTCCTGGTCGGAGAGCATGATTGCTTCCCCGTTCGAACCGAGCACTACAATGCCCGCGACCGGGGTCCTCGAATAGTGCTCGACGTTATGCTCGAGTTTTTTGAAATAAACGTTGCCGTCAGGATAGAACGGCGTCGTAATGGGCGGGAAAATACCCTGGAGTAGCATGGCTGGGTGTATGCAAAGACGTGGCGAAGCTACGTCTCTACGCTGCGATATCCAGCTTACCGTTTCACTGGCTGGCTTGTCATCCCTACGAGTGCTCGATGCTTTCCGCGTACTTTGGTTTCGTGTCTGCTCTTTTCATCAACGCCCCTTTAACCGCAGAGATCGCCGAGAAGCTGCAGAGAGCGCAGAGGGGAAAAAATCGATGCTCGTGGCCCTTCACGATGTGGATCTCACCACGACCCCTGCGTACCCCACCACCTGGTCGCGATCACCCGAGATATCACCGGAAGTCGCGTACTTTACCAACTCTGCGGAAACAGCGCCGAGACGCTTGACCGCCGTCAGCATAGCGACGGCAGGTCCGAATCCGCACATGCTGATATCTTCTGTCGTCACGACCTGGTAGAGTCCGGCCGCATCGAGGGCCAGGATTCGTTCGATTGCCCGGTGATCCTTCTGGCGAGTGATGCTGTCGTTCTCGTAGTGATTCATGTCGCTTGAGGCGATGATCAACACCTGCTCGTTCTGGGCGCCCACTACGCCGGCTATCGCCTCCCCCAGTCTGGCGAGCGCCGCAAATTGTCCGGTGCCCAGTGCAATCGGAACAAAAGTGAGCCCGGGTTGCAGGGCTTGAAGAAATGGCAATTCAACTTCGATCGCATGTTCCGAACGATGTGCTGCGGAGTCCTCGGCGAGCAACGGAAATTCCCGCATCAGTTTTTCCGCGAGGGCTTTATCGATTGGGACCTGGCCCAACGGCGTTTGCCAGCTTCCTTCGCTCATGATCGAGAAGGGAGTTCCCCGCCCCGTGTGATTCGGGCACAAGATAACGACGCGGTGGGGCAGCTCAATTGTTGCGAAGACCGCACCGGCGACGTGCCCGGAATAAATATACCCAGCATGCGGGACGATGCAGCCCAGGGCTGGAGCGGTTTTTCCTTGTGGGGAAAGAAACGATTGAACGTCCGCCAGCAATACCTGGGGATTGTCAGGGTAGAAACGTCCAGCCACCGCGGGCTGGCGGAGCATCGCATTCATGGGGCACCTCCTGCCGAATGCGCTGAATTATTGCTGCGCAAAGCATGTTCGAAGACCTAAGGTTTCGCACCGTTGGTTGCGAGCGCGCGGAACAATGCCGCACTTTTTTCCAGCGGCAACGTCTCTGCCCGCACTGTCGCTTTGATCCCGGCTCTGTTCATCGCTTCGCGCAAGGTGTCTGGCTCATAGCGTTCTTTCAGATTATTCCAAAGGGTTTTGCGTTTCTGACTGAAAGAGAGCTTGAGAAAATCAATGAAATCTTTCTCGCTGACCTGCAGCCTGTCCACTTTCGACGCCAGGTCGAGCCGCACCACCGCGGAATGCACCTTCGGCGGTGGCGAGAATGCGTCTGGAGGCAGCGTAAACAGCGTTTCCGCGCCTCCATAGAGCTGAGCTGTGGCGGAAAGCAGGCCGAAGTCGCTTCCGCCGGGCCTAGCCGCCAGCCGGTCGGCGACCTCGCGCTGCACCATCAACACCAGGGTGTCGAAGTAGCGGCGATTTTCCCATAGCCGCAACAAAATGTCGGAAGTGATGAAATACGGAATATTGCCGACGACGCGCACCGGTTGAGGCTGGTGATTCAGACCCGGGCGGCTACTGCCCGGCTTCGGGCCGAACAGCGTCCCAAAGTCCACGGCAAGAATATCGCCTTCAATCACCTCAAGATTCTCGGCCAGGGTCAAATTCATGCGCAGCTGCGCCGCGAGCACGCGATCCAACTCCACGGCAATGACTCGGCGGGCCCGCTGAGCGAGCAAGGACGTCAGCACGCCGCGACCCGGTCCAATCTCCAGCACGGTCCTCTGCGAAACATCTCCTAAGGCCCCAACGATGCGCTGGGCGGCGTCTTCATCGACCAGGAAATGCTGGCCCAGTTTGGGCTTGCTGTTCAGGCGCGGACGCGCAGCGGAAACCTTCGGCACGTTGACCCTCCTTCTCCCCCGCATTTAGACTTGGACTCCTCCGGCACGCTTCTATCATAGCTTGCGCCCGCGAATGGGGCCGGAGTCTGGAGTTTGTATTCATGCATATCGCTTTCGCCGCTTCCGAATGCGTGCCATTTTCCAAAACCGGGGGTTTGGCCGATGTGGTGGGCGCGCTGCCCGGTGCATTGGCCGGGCTGGGACACCAGGTAAGCGTTTATGTGCCCCGCTACCGGCAGACGAAAGTTCCGGACGCGCAGAAAGCAGTGCGCAGTATCACAATTCCCTTCGACGACCGCTACCGCTTCTGTTCGGTATTGGCGGGCGCCAACAATAACGGCGTGCGTTATTACTTCGTAGACTATCCTCCATTTTTCGAGAGAGATGGGCTTTACGGCACCTCGGCGGGCGATTATTCCGACAATGCCGAGCGCTTTGCATTGTTCTCCCGCGCCGTCTTGGAGGCTTCCAAGATCCTGGGCGCGCCGCAGATTTTTCATTGTCACGACTGGCAATCGGCGCTGATCCCAGTTCTACTGCGCACGCAATATGCGGAAGACCCGGCTCTGCGCGATGTGGGCACGGTTTTTACGATTCACAACATGGGCTACCAAGGACTCTTCCCGCCGGACATTTTACCGCTGCTGACCCTGCCCTGGGACCTGTTTACCATCGCAAAGATGGAGTTCTTTGGTCAGGTGAATTTTCTCAAGGGCGCTCTGGCGTATTCCGATTTTGTGACCACGGTCAGCAAACGCTATGCGCAGGAGATCCAAACTGCGGAATTTGGATTTGGCCTGGAAGGCGTGCTACGCGACCGATCCGCGACGCTGGCGGGCATCCTGAATGGCGTGGATTACAAGGAATGGAGTCCGCAGACCGATAAATTTGTCGCGGCGAACTATTCGCCGTCCGATCTGGCGGGGAAGGCCAAGTGTAAGCAGGATCTGCTGAGCGTATTCGGCATGCCCAATGCTGACACGAAAGTCCCGGTGATTGGCATCGTGTCGCGTTTTGCTGCGCAGAAGGGTTTCGATCTGATCGCGCAAATTATGGACCGGCTGGCCCGGGAAGAGATGATTATGGTGGTGCTGGGAAGCGGCGACAAACTGTACGAGGAGATGTTCCTCCGCCTGTCGCGCCAGTTCCCGCATAAGATCGCGCTTAAGGTCGCCTATGACAATGTGATTGCTCACAAGATCGAGGCAGGCAGCGACATGTTCCTGATGCCGTCGCGGTACGAACCCTGCGGGCTGAATCAGATCTACAGCCTGAAGTACGGCACCATTCCCGTGGTCCGCGCTACGGGAGGGCTGGACGACACCATTGAGCACTGGAATGCGCGCACCGGGAAAGGGACTGGCTTCAAGTTCTCCGAATACAACGGCGAAGCGCTCCTGATGACCATCCGAGAGGCGCTGCGCGCTTTCCAGGATCAAACTTCGTGGCAGGCGCTGATGCGCAATGGCATGATGAAGGACTTTTCCTGGAATGCCTCGGCGAGAGAGTACGTAAAAGTCTACGAGCGGGTGCGCCAACTGCATGCGGCTCCTTTGGCCGCCGTGTGAGTCCAAAGTCCGAGACTGCCAAGGATGGCGTCCATCCCCTCAGAGGCTAAGCCCGAGAACATTTCAAGGAACCTCACGCAGAGCCCAAGCCCTGCTCTACCCTGAACTCGACTCCAGAAAGTAGGGGCTCTTAACCGCTGAGCGCGCTGAGATGTTCACGGAGTTCGCAGAGGAACCTTTACAATTGGACCGGATCTCCATGCTTTCCCCCTCGCGAACAATTTTTCACGTCGATATGGATGCGTTCTTCGTCTCGGTGGAAGAGTTGTTTGACCCCTCGCTCAAAGGCAAACCAGTGGTGGTGGGCGGGCAACGCCATGAGCGGGGGGTGGTCTCGGCGGCCTCCTATGAGGCCCGCAAGTTTGGGGTGCACTCGGCCATGCCGCTGCGTACGGCGGCGAAGCTTTGTCCGCAGGCCATCTTTGTCGAGGGACATCCCACGCGTTATCGCGAATGTTCCGAAAAAGTATACGCGGTATTGTCGTCGTTCTCTCCCCAGGTAGAGATGGCCTCGATTGATGAGGCTTATCTCGACATGACCGGCACCGAACGCCTGCACGGGCCCGCGTTGCGCGCGGCACATACTCTTCACACCAGGATGAAGACCGCGACACGGCTCAATTGCTCAATCGGAATTGGGGTTTCAAGGCTGGTGGCCAAAGTGTCTTCGGCGAAGGCCAAGCCAAACGGAATCCTATGGGCCGTCCCCGGCGAAGAAGCCAAGCTGCTGGCGCCGCTCGATGTGCGCGACATTCCAGGAGTAGGCAAGGTGACGGAACAAAATTTGCACGCGCTGGGGATTAACAAAGTGGGCGACCTGTCCCGCTTCGACGAAGTTTTTCTGCAAGAACACTTCGGGAAGTGGGGGTTGGCGCTCGCGGGAAAGGCGCGCGGCGAAGATGCCGGAGGATGGTTCGACAGTGAGGTCGGAGAGGACGGTGACCCAAAATCCATAAGCCACGAGCACACCTTTAACGAAGACACTGCGAACGTGGAGCAGATGGAGTCCACGCTGATGCGGCTCTCTGAAATGGTGGGACGGCGGCTGCGAGAAGGTGGTCTACATGCCCGCACGGTTCAGCTAAAGCTGCGCTACAAGGACTTTACTACGATCACGCGGGCGCACTCGCTGGCATCGCCCACACAGCTGGACACTGAAATCTTCGAACAGATACGGAGCCTGTTTCGCAGGAACTGGCGGGGAGGTGCGCAGGTGCGATTGCTAGGAGTGCATACGTCGGGCTTTGATGAGACTGCCGAACAAGGCGACTTACTGGAAGACGTCCGGCGGGAGCGCTGGCAGCGGGCGTTGTCGGCGGCTGACAAATTGCGAGATAAGTTTGGGGAATCGAGTGTGTCACTGGCGACGGGATTGAAGGGAGGCTTTCGCGAGCGGACACACGAGAATCCGGCGGGGCTGCCGGGGAAGAAGAAGTGAGGAGCGACTGACGAGAACAGTGCGGATTACGCGCGCCACTTCCCCCCTAAGTGGGCAAAGTCCGTGGCTTCGAGCTTAGTCCCACCTTTCGAAAACCGCGAAAGGTGGGCCACCCTAAGATCGAAAAATCTGTGGTCCTCTCGAAATCAACTGTCAGAGTTTTCCCGACATGCAAAAACACGAAAGCCGGAGCCTGGGAAGAATCCCAGCTCCGGCTCGTGCTTACTTCAACTTGTTGTCCAGCTTAGCGGCTGGAGGTTTGGTTGGTGGCGGCGGTAGTGTTTTCCGAGCTGCCACTCATCGTAATCCGGGTGAGCCGTGGGAAGAAGGGAGTCACTTCCAGCGGCATCTTGTCGCGGGCGGAGGAGATCGCCGTGGGCGGCGTCTTTACCATCGCGACGTCGTCGTTCCACACGCCCATCTTCACGCGGCTGCCCAAAGGATAAGCCGCGATCTGGTCCAGCTTCGTCGGATCGAGTTTCGGAGCGGTCTGCTCGAGGGCGGTCAAGCGGATCAGCTGGCCTTTGTCATCCGTGAAGCCGTTGCCCAGGTGCGGTGTCATCAAGGCCTGCAGCGCGGGACCACGGTCAGCTAGCTGGCGCAGGAACAGGCCAGCGGTATCGAGTTTCTGCTGGGTGGTGGTGCTGTAGTTCTTAAGGAGATCCATCGCCTTCTTGTCGGCTGCCTCTTCTTCCGCCGGAACATGGCGGAAGCCGAGGTTGCTGAAGGTCGAATCGTCGGAGAACAACATGCGGTCGTCGAAGGCATACTTGCTGCCCAGGTTATGGCCGAGCACGATGTGCGCCAATTCATGCGAGAGCACCATGGCGATGCTGGCTTCATCGGGAAGCACGTCAATCAGACCGCGGCTGAGCACGATGGTATTGCCCACGCTGAAAGTTTCCAGCGGTGAAGTCAGCAATACCCGAGCGCGCACCGGGCGCGGCAGATCGATGTTGTTGGTGATTTCCAGGTTGTTGACCACGGTCTGAAGAGCTTTATCCAGATCGCCGGCAGGAGCGAGCAATCCGGCGTTCTGCAGCCGTTCAAGAACATTGTCTTCCGCCTGTTGCTGCCAGGCACGCTGAGCTTCGAGAGGCGAAGCGTCCTGCGCGGTGGGACTCTCGTCTTTCACTGAGGAGTCCACCAGGACTTGAGTCATTTCGTCTTCTCTCATGCCGGCACGGACGTTGTAACCCCAAATGCGGGTTTGCGCCTTGAACGCGAACTTGTCTTTGGAGCCGGCGCTGAAGTCGCCTTCTTCGCTGTACACGTAAGCCGGCACCCAGTAACCGGGCACGGCGTTAACCCGCCAGCTATCCATGTGGAAGAAAAAGCCAGTCGCGGGATGTGGCACGTAGGTGCCGTTCATGCGCACGATGTTGAAGTCCTGGTCTTCCACCCAGATACGACCCTGGAAGCGGCCCTTGCCGGAGCCCTTTTTGGGAGTGACATCGAACACGATGCAGCGGACGTCGCCCAAAAACTCACGATGAATGTAGCCGAAGTCGTAGTGGGCGCGGTCGAAGTCATCGCGGTCCACGAATACCATCCAGGAAAAGCCGGCCGGGTTGTAGTCATACTTGAAGAGCTTGGAGAAGCCGCCCAGCAAGCGGCCCTGGAAGCTGCCTTTCGACAGGTAGTCCTGGCGGCCGCTCTCGCTCATATCAATCCGGCCAAAATAATAGTGATCGCTGGTGGGCACCGGGCCCAGTTGCGGATCATTCTTCATATTCTGCAAATAAGTCTCGACCAGCGGGGTTCGCTTGGCGAGCATGGCCACCAGAGCATGCTCGCGAGAAATGGCGCGGTCCACCACCTGGTTCAGGGTGGTAGGCGTCCCTGTACTCTGGGCCGAAGCAGGATCGGCCGGTTGAGACGACTGAGGCGCGGCCTGCTGCGGCGCCGCTGCCGGTTCCGACGACGGTGTCTCCGCCGTCTGCTGCGCCATCGCGCTCAGCCCGGCCAACAGAAAAGCAGTGACCATCCATTTCCAAGTACGCATGACTCTGATCCTCTCTACTTCTACTTTTTCTAGATTCTACTTTTTCTAGATTCGTTTGGTTCTCTAATACGCCAGCCGAAACACCACGTGCACCACCGCCGTGGAATCCACGGGAACACCATTCCGCAACGCGGGCTTGAAGCGCATCATGTTAGCGGCAGCCAGGGCACTCTCATCCAGACCATGGCCCAGCCCGCGTACCACACGATTCACGTGTAATTGCCCGTTCGCGGCAAATAGAACGTCCAGTAAAACTTCGCCTTCCAGTTTGAGCTGACGCGCTTCCTGAGTGTAAACCGGATTGGGCTTGTAAGTGATCTCCACCGAAGTGGTAGGGGGGCCGGTATCGACCTGCCGCATCCTGGCCGGTCCCTGTGCCACCATCTCACTGGCGAAGCCGCCGGTTTGGACGCCGCGTCCGTTACTGCGTCCATCGCCCTGGCCGGGCTGAGCGATGCCGTTGCCGAAGCCCGCACTGGCCACCGTGCCCTTGATGCCTTTGGTGCCGCCAGATCCGTTTCCCTGCCCGCCACCCTGCGGCAAATCAAAGGAGCCGAGGCTGGCAATGGTCGCCGTCGAGTTTGGCTTCCCCGTGGCTTTCACGCCATTGGGATCGCCGAAGCCGCCGGTCTGAACTTTTTCAATGGGAGCGTTTACCGTAGGCGCAGCCGAACTGCCAAATTCCCCGGTGCGAACGATCTTAGCCAGGCGCGCACCACCGGGCAACTCTTTGATAACGGGAGGCGCAAAAGTGCCCGGTTACAATTTTCGGAGGAGCCACTTCGCGGGGCGGAGTGTGCGACCTCACGGATTTCCCGCGGAACCACCAGCTTCGGTGCGTCAAAAACTGGGGCCGGGGGCAACAGCTTGGCGCGCAATGGCGGCGGCTTCCGGATCTCGATCGGCTTGGGCTGCACTGATGGCAAAGGAATCAGTTCAGTGACGTGATAATTGTGGAGCTGCAACCGCTCTGGCCAGATCAGACTTATATTAACAACGATCACTACCATGAGGGCGACAAAACCGTAGCTGGTGACGAAGGTCCGCCAGTCCAGTTTACGCTCCGGCAGAAGACCGAGTTCAAACCTTTGTGCAGTTGCCATTTTCCATCAACTCCAAGTTTTGGGGACCCGAGCCTGGGGGGAATGATTCGGGTGGAAGCTCTAAGTTACGGGAGAAGGGTCGATGGGTAAACGTGTCTGCTGGCGCTGTACCTTGGTAACCATGGTAAGCAGGGCTGATCGCGCTTCCCCTCATGGATCGTTAACTACTCGCACAATCATATGATTAAGCATTCCGTTTGTGTGCAAAATACAGGAACACCGGGATGCCCGCAAAGATGACCAAGCAACCTAGCGCGGAGTTCACTAGATTCTCGGCGAAGGTGTAGTAAAGCAGCAATGCGGCGGCCAGCACAAACAGGGCGGGAATCCAGGGATATCCCCATACACGGTAGGGCCGGTTGGCTCCGGGATCGCGAAAACGGAAAACAAATAACGTGCTCGCAGCGAGCATGTAGAACAGCCATTCGGAGAAAATGGCGAGCGAAAAGAATTGGCGATAGTTTCCGCCCATCAATAGGAGAGCGATGGCAAATCCGGCTTGCGCCAACAACGCTACCGCCGGACTGTGAAAGCGCGGATGTACCTCGGCCAGCGCGGAAAAGAAATAGCGGTCGCGGGCGACGGCGTACGGAACACGGGCGGCGCTCATGATGGTTCCATTCATGGCCACCAGGATGGAAATTGCCATTCCGGCGGACACCAGCCATGCGCCCCGCCAGCCGAGGACGAGGCCGATGGCATCCGACGCGGGCCGCTCGGTGCCTGCAATGGCGGCGGCTGGCAGCACGTATTGGATTGCAACATTGGTCAGAATGTAAAGAGCGCCGACAATCGCGACGCCTGCGATCAGAGAAATAGGCAGATTACGCTCCGGATTGCGAACTTCGCCGGAGATCATAGAGAGATCGTTCCATCCGTCATAGGCCCAGAGCGCCGCTACCAAGGCGAGCATGAAACCAGTCATTCCTCCGGTCGCACCGCTGTAGCCAGCGGTGAAATGCTCCCAGTCTCCAGAGTGATAGCCAAAACCCACCACCACGATGGCCAGAATGATGGCTACCTTGAGCAGGGTAAAAACGAGTTGGAATTCGCCGGCCTTCTTAATGCCGAGATAGTTGAGCAACGTCACGAGCAAAGTTAGCGCGATGGCCAAGAGTTGGCCGTAGCTAACGGCGAATGGGAAACGGATGACATCCTTCGAGAGAAAACCCAGGGCGGAGAAGGTTCCGAGTACACGCACTAGACCGGTGGTGAGAGTGGCGACGGATGCTGGTTTGGCGATGACGAACCATGTCCACCCGTAAAGAAAAGCCGGAAGGGGCCCGTAGGCATCGCGAATGTAAACATATTCGCCACCAGCCTGTGGCTTCATGGCACCCAGTTCGGCGTAAGTGAGAGCTCCAAAAAAAGACAGCAGGCCACCCACCAGCCACGCCAAGTACACAAGTTTGGCGGAACCCGCTGCCCTCATCATTTCTGCCGGGACCAGGAAGATTCCACTGCCAATGACCGTGCCTACAACAACGGACAGGGATGTGCTAAGGCCTAATTCTCGGGTGAGTTCCGGTTGATTGCTTCGGGAGGCGGACATGTTTTGGGGAGTATACGTGAAGGGTTCAAGCTGGAGAGCTCTTAACCGCGGACATCGCAGAGGATTCGGGGAAGGCGCGGAGAACGATGTTAGCGCCAGAGCCACTACGCGTTCTCTGCATTCTCTCAGCGTCCTCGGCGCTTAAAGGTTTTCTTGCTTACTCCCCAGAAGGCTCGCAGCATATCCCACGCGAAACGTCACGACCGTCCCAATCGCGACGTACCAGGTCCAGGCCACGGAGGTCCAGAACACGAGATAAAGCTCCGTGGCGAAGCCGCATACCATTCCCAATATCGCGCCGTTTTGGTTGGCGCCGCGGGTGAGAACTCCGAGCAGGAAAACTCCCAGCAATGCGCCGTACGCGATCGAAGCGATTTGCAATCCGACTTCGACAACGTGGCCGACTTTGTGCAGCGATAGCACAGCGAGCGCGAACAAAAGAAGAGCCCAAAACAGCGTTGCAATCCGGGAGAGCCGAATTTTTCTTCGTTCATCCATCGCAGACTTGTTGCGCAAATAAAAATCCACCATCGAACTCGAGGAGAGCGAGTTCAGCGCGGCACTGAGATTGGACATGGCCGCTGCCAGGATCGCCGCAATCAACAGGCCAGAGATTCCGTGGGGCAAGCGGCTCACGATAAATGTCGGATAGATACGATCGGCCTTGCCAAACAGACTGGAAGGTACGCGATAGAACGCAAACAGCATGACTCCAACTAAAAGGAATAGCGCAAACTGAAACAGGATGGCCACACCGCTCGAAAGCAAGGCGGCAACTGACTGCCGTTGGCTGCGCGCCGCTAACAAGCGCTGCACGATGAGTTGATCGGTGCCGTGGCTCGCGGTGGTGAAAAACGTTCCACCGATGAGACCCGCCCAGAACGTGTACGGCTTCCAAAGACTGGGGGCGAAGTCGAAGATGCGGAGCTTGCCGGTCGACGCCGCCAGGCTGTGAATTGCGGGCCAGCCTCCGGGCACCAGATGCAGGATGGTAAACAGTCCTACCAGCGTGCCGCCAACGTAGACCGCGGTTTGTACAACGTCGGTCCAGATCACCGCTGCCAAGCCGCCTTCGAAGGTGTAAACGAGCGTCAGCGCGGTAATGATGGCGATGGACGTAATCTCGCCCGTGCCCAGCGCAATCGCTACCACGATCGAAACGGCATAGACGCGCACGCCCTCGGCAGCAGCGCGAGTCACCAGAAATAATCCGGCGGTCAGGCAGCGCAGCTTGCCACCGAAGCGGCGTTCGATCAGTTCATAGGCGGTGTAGAGCTCCCCGCGAAAATATTGCGGTAACAGGATAAAGCTAATAATGACGCGTCCCGTCAGATATCCGAGAACCAGCTGCAGGAACGTGAGGTTCCCCTCATATGCCAGGCCAGGAACACTGATGATGGTGAGGGTACTGGTTTCGGCCGCGACAATGGAGAGCGCGATGGCCCACCAGGGAATATTGCGATCGGCGAGAAAGTAATCCCGCAGGGAGCGCTGCCGCTTACGAAAGCGCAAGCCGAACAGCGTGATCCCCACGAGATAAATCGCGATGATCGCGAAGTCGAATTTGTCCAGACCCATGCGCAGGCGATTATAGCTGCCGCCTCCCGCCTCGGCGGACTGGAATCACACGATCTGCAGGGTCCGGAATTGCCAGGGCTTCACGTCCAGTGAAATCTGCTTGCCCCCGATTGGCTTCCCTGTTGGGCGGCCGTGCAGATCGGTCTCGACGGCATGAGTCACGGCAAATCCAAGTTCAATCTTGGCGTCGGCCGCTTTTCCCGCCGTCTCCAGAATGCGAAGCTCGTAGCCGCTGTCGGGACGCTTGCGGAAGGCGGACAGTAGAACGTTATCCGGGGTAACGCGCACGAAAGATTTTTTCGCGGGAAGAGTGCCCGAACTAGTGGTGGAAACCGCGGTCAGGAACTTGCAATCGAACTCCATGGCCGCGCGGGTGCGCTGCGCGTCGTCCATTTCGGGGCCATGAGCCAGCAACGAATGGGTGAGTTCGGCATAGTTGGGAAAGCCGTACTCATCGCTGAAATAGGATTCCCATTCCCGCATGATGAGATTGGACCAGGTGCCGTCGCTTTCCTTGCGGAAGTACTGGCAACCCGAGTGAACGATCAGCAGGCCCTGGTCTTCGCTTACCAGATCTGCGAAGGTAACCCCGTGCAAGCGGTCATGGTCGGTTTTTTCCGTGCCCAGGGGAAAGTCGCGATGCACGCCAGTGGTGGCAAAACTTGGAGCAAATGCCAGCCAATAACCATTGTTGATGTCACGCTGCGCTCGGCCTTCGGGAAAGTCATCGAGGGCGGGAGGGACGGACGTCAGCACCCGGCTCAGAATCTCCACGTTGGGTGAGTGGGCGGTGAGAGTGACTCTGGTTTCAAAGGTGAGCTGTCTCCACTTGTGAACCGCCTTGAGCGTCGCGCGGAGCGGACCCTTCTCCAGCCACATGGTTGTGGCCTTGGCGGTCGCGCTGTCGTAGGAGGTGTCGGCATGCTTCGACAAGAAGGGATACTTCATGTTGGGTTGGCCGTGGAAGGCCGGGGTGGAAAATTTCTCGGAGGAGATGAACTCCTTGCCCGATTCTTTTTCCACCAGGCTGACCAAGGTTCCGTGGGTCGAGTCCAGGCGAATGCGCACAAAAGCATTCTCGATCTCGAAATTAGCGTCATCCACGGTAAGCGCGGTTTTGGGCGATTCGACAGGCTCGGCGGTGAACTTCAAGCGGTAGCTGTCGTATCCGACGCTGGGCACATTCTCCGCCAGGAAAGTGACATCCACCATGGCCAGGTTGCCGGCTAAATCGTTTTCCGTGCGCTCCACCTGGAAAGGCACGGTCTCTCCCGCACCGCTGACAACCGAGACGTTCTTGGCAGGGTGGTCTTTAAGATAAACCTTGCCGGTGCGAGACAGCGAAGTGCGTTCCCAACTGCAGGGATTGAAGACGGTTACGATGGGGCCATTGCCTCCCTTGGGCGTCACAACACTTGACGTGCGATGTCCGACAGCGACGCTTCGAGCGAAGCTTTGCCGGCTTTCTGCGCTTCATCGAGGTGGTGATAGCCGATGGAGCCCCAGGTCTGGTCGTGATGATCTTCGATCAAGTTGAGCGGCGCCATGCGATCGCCCTGCCAGCGCGAGTATTCGCAAAGATTCTGGTCGTGACTCTGGGCGGTGAGCAGGTCACGCCAAGCGGTGTAAAGCGCGTCGGTGCGCGACTTCGAGCCCAGCGAGCTGGCCAGCGCGTCGAAACGCTCCGCGGCATGCAGGGTCGCTTCGATCTTGCGCGCATTCACACGGACCTGGTCTCCGCCGATGCCCCACGGCAAAAGCTTCTTCCACTGATCCATGTTGAGATAGATGGTTTCCTTGGCCTGGTCCCCATATTTCTTGAGATATCCGCGCAGGGTCACGTACTCCACATTATTTTTTTCGGAGAATTCGGCGAACTGCGCCGGATAGGTTGCGTAGCGGGGCTTTTCCGCGTCTTCCCAGCCCAGCTCGGACCAATATTGAACGCAAGGTTTGCCCAGTTGCTGCAGCTTCGCGACCGCCGCCTTGCCCTCGGGCGTGGAGAAGTATGGCAGGTCATGCGGCCAGCCGTCCCCGGCATAAAGGTCGTTTTTCGACTGACAGAGCACGGTGCTGCCGTCCATCGCCTTCCAATAAAAAACATTCAGCGGGATTGCCGGCGTTCCCGCGTACGCCCATGTATCCACCTGCGCGAGGCTGGTGTATTTCACGCCCGCGGCCTTCAGGATCTGCGGCAGCTGGGGATGAGAAAATTCCTCTTCTTCCAGAAAGCTTTCGACCTGAACGCCCAGGGCCTTGCGGATAACTTCGTGCCCGACAACGATTTGGCGGATGCTCGACTCGCCGGAAAATAAAGTTGCCATGGGTTGCGAGTAGGAGCCGGCGATAAGTTCGACTTTGTCTTCCGCCAAATATTTCTTCAGCCGCTCACAAAGCAGGGGATAAGTCTCGGCGAGGAATTCGTAGGCCCGGGCATCGAGGTTGATACAGGTCTTGGCATGCGGCGCGGCCTCCGCAATGTTCAGCGCATCGAGCACCGAAAGGGCGCAGGATTCAATGCCCAGTTGCCACCCGATGCCGATATAGCTCCAGTGGTCTCCCATCATGAAGCAGAATCCTTCGGCGGGGACATCCGCGGAAAAGGCGAACATCGGAAAGGCAGGCACCGCGGCAGCACTGAGTCCGGCCAGACCCAGCTTTAGGAATTTTCTTCTTTGCATGGTTTCTCCCGAAAAATTGCTGGTAGATGATGTTGTGAACTAAGTTCAGTCGATGCGACACTCGACAGTGCCCAATTTTGGAACTCCTGTCAAGGATTCTCTGAGTTGAATCGGAGAACGTTTCGGTAAACGAAATTTCGTCGTGGGCGGCGAAATTGATCAGTTCACGAGTTTGCGCAGAAATTCGCGCTCGTCCATGCGGTACTTGAACGCTTTGTGGCCATCGATGAAAACCACGGGAACCTCGTCCGTGAACTGGCGGCGCAGCTGGTCATCGGCATCCACATCAACTTCGCGCCAGGTGAAACCGCCGCGGCGCTCCAGCTTGCTGAGCGTTTCCTTCACGATCTCGCAGAGATGGCAACCCTTGCGCGAGTAGACGACGACCTGGCGGGGTTCTGGCATTTCAGGGGATTCTACCTTCTCCGGGCCGCGTTTTCCAGCAGAATCAACAAGAATCTTCTCTTGCGGGATAGAATGCGGCATGGCGAAATTGGGCGGCAAACCTTTAGCCGGCAAAATCGCGCTGATCACCGGCGGAGCCAAGCGGCTGGGGCGGGCCAGCGCCTTGGCCCTGGCGGAGGCCGGGGCGGATGTTGCCATTACCTTCCTGAACTCGGAGCGGGAGGCGCGACGGACGGTGCGTGAGATCCGAGTCTCGGGGTGCGCGGCAATCGCGCTGCGCTGCGATGTGACCAGCGAGACAGTGTCAAATCCATGATGCGGAGACTAAGGAAAGAATTTGGCGGGCTCGACATTCTGGTCAACAACGCCGCAAATTACGAGACGGTGGAGTTTGCCAAGCTGACGGTCGCGCAGTGGGATGCGATTTTCGCCTCCAACACGCGCGGGCCATTTCTGGTTTCGCGGGAAGTCGTCGAACTTTGCAGCCGGCGGCGGGGAAAGATCATCAACATGGGATCGCTGGGCGGGCTCCGGCGCCTGGGCGGACCATGCGCATTACTGCTCATCCAAAGCGGCAGTGCATATGCTGACCAAAGTGATGGCGAAAGCTCTGGCCCCGGAGATCGCCGTAAATTGTGTGGCTCCCGGCATGATTGATTTAGGAGAGAAAGCGGCGAAGGCTTTCATGCGGCGGATGGCAAAACAGACACCCATGCGCCGCAATGGGAGTGGCGACGAAATCGCCGCGGCCGTCTTGTTCTTCGCCACGGCGCCGCATTTCATCACCGGGCAAGTGCTGGCCGTGGACGGCGGACTGGGCATGTAAACGGGGCTAACCTTCGGCGGTTTTCGGGCTGATAACAGTCTTGACCTCTGAGATGCTGTTGGCCGGAAAGCCGCCCTGGCGTGCGTGTTCGCGGATCATCTCCTCATTGGGAGCGTCGTAAATGCAGTAAATTTTGTCGCCGGTGACATAGCTGTGCCGCCACTGAATCTGCGGCCCGAGGTTTTGCAGGACTGCGCAGGACTTCTGGGAAACGGCTTTCAGTTTGCCGGGGTGAGTTGTCCCGCACCCGGGAATTCGCGTTCAATCACATATTGCGGCATTTCGGCCTCCGTAAAGAAGTGGGATGGATTGTACAGCGGAATGCAATGCGGCAAAGGATAGGCGGAAAGCTTTCCGAACTGCGCGAGAAAGGGTGTGGTACGAGATTTGTCACTCGCCTGTAATTCCTGTATCGTGCAAATTTTATAGACATGGGACCTATGAAGATTTGCGTTTGCGACCATCCTGTTGTTTTTCGGATCGCTGGCTGTAGCACAGGCGCGTCCGGAGGACGGCGGACATGAAATTGAGGCGTGGAGCGGCGGAGGATATTCGGTTCCCGGCGGCACCTCGAATACCGGGATATGGAACGTGGGCGGCAGCTTCGGATGGATTCTGACCCGCCCGCACGGTCCTTCATTCCTAAAGGGACGCTTTGAATATGCTGTTGATGTGATTCCTTTGTTTGTGGTTTTCCAGCCAGCGAACACAGCTTACGGCGCCGGCTTTGATCCACTGAAACTGAGATGGAATCTAGCCTGCCGTGGAAAGCTGGCGCCGTATCTGGAGCTGAGCGGCGGTGCGCTGTTCACCAACCGCAATGTCCCCGATGGAACGAATACAGTGAATTTCATGTACAGCGCTGCCATCGGCACTCATTTTCTCGGAGACTCGCATAACTGGAGCGTGGAGCGCGTTACATGCACATTTCGAACGCTGGCCTGGCGACGCCGAATCCGGGATCAATACGGTGCAGGTGCGGCTGGGGATTGGGAAGTTCTGGGGCAAAGAGAAGCGTTAGCTTCGGCGACAAGCAGTCTTAACGCGCCCCGGAGGGCTGTTCCCGCAGGAGGTCTGTCAGGTCTCAGCCGCTAGCCTTCGTCGCCAAGCTCTATAACAAACGGCGATTCGCGTCAGTGACGGGCGACACAAGCAAACTCGCTGCGGGAAATCGGCTTCCCGGTTGCCGCTACTACGTGTCGCCGGATATTCTTCGCTTATGCCCCCTCTGGTCGAATGTGTCCCCAATTTTTCCGAAGGCTGCGATGCCGGGAAAGTAAATGCCATTGCGCGCGCCATGACGATGGATGGCGTTTACGTCCTCGACCGGCAGATGGACGCCGACCACAACCGCAGCGTGATCACGCTGGCGGGCGAACCTGAGGCTGTGCAAGAGGCGGCAATCCGCGGCGTTGGCAAAGGGGCAGAACTGATTGATCTGACGAAGCATAAGGGCGGGCATCCGCGGATGGGGGCAACCGATGTGGTGCCGCTCATCCCAATCGACGGCCTGACCATGACGGACTGCTCCGCTATGGCCCGTCATGTGGGCGAGCAGATATGGAGTCGCTACCAGATTCCGGTGTATCTCTACGAGGCTGCGGCGCTTCGGCCGGAGCGGCAGAACCTGGCGGACGTGCGGCGTGGCCAGTTTGAAGGCATTCGCGAGGAAATCGCCACCAACCCGGCGCGGAAGCCGGATTTTGGCGATCTGCGGGTGCATCCTACGGCAGGGATTACGGCGGTCGGAGCCCGGAAATTCCTCATTGCTTACAACATTTTTCTCAATACGCCCAACGTTGAGATTGCAAAACAGGTCGCCAAGAAGGTGCGCTTCTCAAGCGGTGGATTGCCTGGCGTGAAAGCATCCGGCTTTCTGGTCAGAGACTTGGCACAAGTCTCGATGAATCTGACAGATTTTGAGCAGACGCCTGTTTACGTCGTATTTGACAACGTGAAGCAAGAGGCGGCGCGCCTTGGCGTGACGGTGGAAAGCAGCGAACTCATCGGCCTGATTCCCAGAAAAGCACTCGAAGATGCGCCGGCGTGGTTCCTGGAAACCATGGATTTCGCGCCGCAAGTCCTGGAAAACCGGCTGGCTCAAGTCATCGCGGAACGGACCAAGCGTTCCCCAGAAGCGCGCTAGCGCCCGACCCCTCCTGGTTACGCTTGGCACATACCTTCGGGCAGGAGACAGGCCAGAATTGAGGTACGATGAGCGTAGCGAAAGCGCGCTTGGGCGCATCCAAGTTAGAAGTCCCCTTAAAGGCGGTTTTATGAAGCCATTGAGCAGAACCATTTTGCGCGGTTTGTGGGCGTTGGCATTACTGCTTCCAGCGGGTGCATGGGCTATGCCATTGGGCAGCTCGGCCCGCACGGTGATTCCGTCGGATATTCAGCAGATTATCTCCGTGGACTACCGCATGCTGAAGAATTCCGACACGGCGATGGCGCTGAAGCAGCAACTGCTACCAGACAACCTGAAGCAGTTTGAGACTGCACTCAAGGGCATTGGCATTAGCCCGGATCAGGATCTGGACCAGTTGGTTTTTGCTGCCTACCGCACGCCGAAGCAGGGAGTAAAAGTTGTCGGCGTTGCCCAAGGGTCGTTTTCGGCCACTACCGTGCTGAAAAAGATGCGCCTGCAGAAGATCCGTCCGGTGAAGTATCGCGACAGCGATTTGTATTCCATGTCCGGCGGAATGCAGATGACCTTTCTCGACGAGAATACGCTGCTGTTCGGCGAACTCACCGCGCTGCGGGGCGCGCTCGATACCCGAGACGGCGAGATGGCTGCACTGGATTCGAATGGCCAGATTACGGACATGATGGGTGGAGTGGATTCAGGCATGGTTTGGAGCGTGCTTGACCAGAGCGGGACCCAAAACATGCTGCGCTCGGCGCTGGGCGACGCCGCCAAACTGGCGGATTATGAGACGGTAAAGAAGCGCGTTCTGGGATCAAGCTACACTATGAATTTTGCCGACGGCATCAAGTTTGATTTGTCGGTGCTAACGTCGGATTCGATCACGGCTGGCACACTGTCATCGCTGCTGAAAGCGGGCATCCTTTATCGAAAGATGACGGCGTCTCCGGTGGAGAGAGCGGCGATGGAAGGCGTGACTGTAGACTCGGACAGCTCGAATTTGCAGATGCACTTCAAGACCGACGACAAGGAATTCCAGTCCCTGATGCACTCGCCGTTGTTTGCGGCGGTTTCGCACTAGGGCTGTAGAGACGCAGCTAAGCTGCGTCTCTACGTCGCGTGCTTCTTGGCGGCTAAAGTAGTTTCGCGTTTCTTCTTGGCCCAGCCATCTTTTACTACCTGCGGGGCACGGCTTAGAGCGAGGGAATCGTCAGGCACGTTTTCCGTGATGCACGATGCTGCCCCGACGTATGCGCCATCCCCGATCTTCACCGGGGCGACCAGCGTGGAATCACTACCCACAAAAACCCGGTTCCCGATGACCGTAGTGTGTTTGTTGACGCCGTCATAATTACAGGTAATGGTGCCCGCGCCAATGTTCACTCCTTCGCCGATCTCGGCGTCACCCAGATAGGTGAGGTGGTTGGCTTTCGAGCCTTTGCCCAGGCGGATTTTCTTGGTCTCCACGAAGTTGCCCACGTGGGCGCCTTCGCCGATTTCGCTCTGCGGACGGAGGTGGGAAAACGGCCCGAGGCGGGCGGCCGCGGCTACGCGCGAGTGTTCGATCACGCAGCCGGGCTGAATGTGCACCCCGTTCGCAATTTCCGAGTCATGAATCACATTGAAAGACTCGATGCGGCAATCGCTACCCACGCGGGTCTTTCCGCGGAGTTGCACGAAGGGGTGAATCACGGTATCGGCACCGATCTCGACGTCATTGTCAATCACGCAGCTTTCGGGATAGAAAATCGTCACTCCCTCAGCCATGAGCTGGCGGCATTTGGCCAGGCGCAAGCTCGCATCGAGCGCCACCATCTCGGCACGTGTGTTGCTGCCCAGAATCTCTTCCGGATGGCCGGTCTTCCACGCCAGGACTTTGGCCTTGGCGCGCCCAAGGACCCCGGCCATATCCGTCAGGTAGTACTCATGGTGAGCATTAGCGGTGGAAAGTTTCTCGATATGCGAATAGAGAGGCTTGACGGCAAAGGCATAGAAACCGGAATTGATCTCGCGAATTTTCTTCTGCGCTGGGCTCGCCGATTTCTCTTCCACAATAGCGCGGACTTCATCCGTCTTGCCTTTGCGGAGGATGCGGCCATAGCCCGTGGGATTTTGCAACTCCGCGGTCAGCATGGTCATAGCGGAGTTCTTGGCAAGATGGAAGTCGCGCAGACGAGAAATGGTTTCGGCCGTGATGAGGGGTGCGTCGCCCGGAGAGCACGATCACATGGTCATAGGGGGCTAAGGCCTCGCGGGCCATCATGAGCGCGTGCCCGGTCCCGCGCTGCGGTTCCTGTAGAACAAACCCGATTCCAGTGGATGCTAACGCCTGGCGTACGCGTTCCGCTTCGTGGCCGATGATGGCATAGACATCCTGCGGCGGCACGATTTGGGTAGCTGCGGCGATCACATGGGCCAGAAGCGATTTTCCGCCGACCTCGTGGAGCACTTTCGGATGCTTGGATTTGAGGCGAGTCCCCTTGCCCGCCGCCATGATGGCAATCGCGATGCGCGGGCCCGTATTGTGCTTTGTTTTCTGCATTGGCATCACTATAACGCGGGAGTTCGACCGGGAAGAAATTACCGTTGAGCAGAACTGAGTAGCTCCGCGCCGGAGTTAGGGAACGCCGGCTGCATCAAGAGATTTGGCCGGCTTTTGTCCTCTCTTCGTCTCCGTTATCAGAGCAAGCAAGTCGCGGGTCAGACGATCCGTAGCATGGCGTGCCACGGAGTCTTCTTCGAGATATTCGCCTAATACCGGGCAAATACCCAGACTCTCGATGGCGTCGAGATCGGCAACGATCTGCGTCGCCCCTTCCAGCGCGTATTTGGCTTTAAGGGAGTCGGAAACCGGAGCTCGATTGATGATCGCGTAATCGAAGATTCGTTCCACCTGAGCGTGACGGTTCAGGGCACGAATATGATCGGCGGCGGTCAAGCCCAGACTTTCGTTCGCTTGCGTCATCAGGTTGCAAACAAAAACTTTGAGAGCGGAGGAGTCGAGGATGGCCCGGGTAACGCCTTTGACCAACAAGTTCGGAACCAGGCTGGTGAAGAGCGAGCCTGGCCCGATCGTGATGAGGTCAGCCCGGGCAATCGCATCCAGGGTCTGAGGAAGTGGCTCAACCTCGGGAGGCACCAGAAACAGCTCGTGAATCTTGCCCTTGCTAGCGGTTATGTTGGTTTCCCCGGACACACGCGTGCCGTCTTCCAGCAGGGCCTCCAGTTCGACGTTGGACGTCGTAGACGGATATATGTGCCCCCGTGTGACCAGAATCTCGGAGGAAAGGCGTACGGCCTCGGCAAAGTCATTGGTGATGGAGGTAAGTGCGGCGAGGAAAAGGTTGCCGAAACTGTGGCCTTCGAGCCCAGAGCCTCGTTCAAAGCGGTGCTGGAAGAGTTGGGAAAGCAGTGCTTCGTCCTCGGACAAGGCGACAATGCAATTGCGGATGTCGCCGGGCGGAAGCATCTTGAGCTCTTTGCGCAGGCGGCCGCTGGAGCCACCATCGTCGGTGACGGTGACCACGGCGCACAAGTCGCTGATCAGACAGTCAGCCGATTCGGGTGAAGGAGAATCAGTGGAGGGACGGTCCCCGGGCGAGCAGTAGACTTTCAGGCCTTTGAGCAGGGTAGAAAGCCCGGTGCCTCCGCCAATAGCAACCACGCGCAATCCCCCGCTGGCGGCGGAGTTATTGCGGCGTGCCACCGGAAACTGCTGCCGATCCGTCATGGTGCTGCCTAGCGATCCTCTTCGGGAAGCGCAGGCTCGGGAGGCATGTCGGCGCCCGGATCAGGATAGAGAAGCTCTGTGAAACGCGGATCCTCCGCTAGATTCTGGAAATCAGAATCGTTGCGAGCCTGAAAGCGCAGGGCGGGATTCAGCCGTATTGCGGCGTCCAAATTGCGTAAAGAGTCCTCTACGTGGCCAGTCAGGCAATCCAGGGCCGCCAGGCCGTAGGCCACATAATCAGCTTTGGGCGACTGCCGGGACAATTTGTCCAAATGCTCGCGAGCGGTCACGTAGTCACCGACATTCATCAGCGAGACGGCGTAGTCAAAGTGTTCTTCCTGGGTCTTGAACTGAATGGCGGCGCGGTCCAGATGCTGGCTGCAAATATTGAGGTGGACGCTGGCGCGGTCGGCCAGCTCCTTGCTAGCTCCTGTCGCCACCTTCTGCAGATGGGTCTTGGCTTTGTCGAATTTGCGTTCCTGCATAGCCCGCAGACCCAGCTCATAGTTTTGCACAGCCTGTGCAAAACGAGGGTCTTCCGCGACCGGCCTTTTGGAAGTGGACTTCTGTGCCATCGGTAGAATTCGTCCTTTTTGCTTCGTAAGCGTACCTTTTTCTTTAAGTTAAGCGATAATGCCTAATGAACGGCTAGAATCTTTGCCGATACCGGACGCGAACAAAATTATATAAGGCGCAATAGCCGACGGAGCCGCCTGTGGAAAAGCTCCTTCTTCATTCCCCGCGAGCAAGGTTATACGTGCCTTCTATGGTACGCGTCAACCCGGGCATATTGCGCCGGAGTTCCTGGCTGCGGAAACGCAGCAGGCTCTCAGTCTATTGTGGCGGCGGAACGCAGCTCAACCTGCTTCCAGTCTCCACGAATGATCCCCTGCCGGATCTGTCTGGCCGTCTTTCCGTTTTTGTGTTGCGTGTATGCGTAATAGAGCTCCTTCATGCAAATCGAGCACTCCGCGCCGTGCGTATTTTCAAAGCAACTATGCAAACTTTTATGCCCCATGCGGTCGCAGTAGCAATAGCACGGCTGCTGATAGAGCACCGGCTCGATCTTGGACGCTAATTCGTACGCATGGGTTTGGTAAGGATACTGGGAATTTTCTCCCCAGAGTTGATCCTTGTTCAGGATCGCGGGCAGTTTGGCTCCCTTAGGCGGAGGAGCATGGTGAAACGCCGGCACCGCGCCCTCCTGCTCCTGCTGCGAGGTGGCCCACGGCGTAGAAAGCGCAAAAGTGATGACGAAAAGAAACAGCAGCGACAAGCCACGTTTTCGCATATGCTCAACTCCTCGCCGGGCTATTGTAGCGCGAATCGAGATTGCGATGCTGCCGGCCAGGGCGATCCGGGTTCTCGAACACGATGCGCGAACGAACTTCGGGTTATTCCTGAGATAGCGTAAAATTGAGCGCAACATGGCTGAGTCTCCAACCACTTCCGTCATGCCCGAGCAGAACCAACTGTCGAAAAAGGCTCCTGTGCGCCCGCAGCAGCAGCCATGCCCGGCTTAATCACCTGGATACGAGATCTGGCGATTTCGCTGGCGGTTTCCGCATTCGTGATCGTTTTTCTCTACCAGCCAGTGAAAGTGGAGGGCGGCAGCATGATGCCTTCCCTAACCAACCGGGAGCGCATCTTCGTCAATAAGTTTGTTTATCGTCTGGAGCCGATTGAGCGGGGTGACATCGTCGTGTTCCGCTATCCTCGCGATCCCTCGCTAAGCTTTATCAAGCGGGTGATCGGCGTGCCGGGCGACCACATCCGCATTGACGATGGGCAGGTGTACGTAAATGGCAAAGCCACTGGAGGAGGATTACCTTTTCCGCCTGGGTTCGTGGATCGCGATCAGTCCTTCTCCGAGACGGTGATCGCCCCCCACCAAGTACTTTGTGATGGGTGACCACCGCAACATGTCAGACGATAGCCGCGACTTCGGTGCTCTGGACCAAAGCTACATTTACGGTAAGGCGTCGTTTGTATATTGGCCGTTGCAGAAAATGGGCAGAGTGCGCTGACCAGCTTGCTTTGATCTCTGCGGGATTTTCACAGGATTTATTTTCGTTTGGGCGGCCGGATGTATTGGCCGTCGCGAACTTCCTTGTTACAATTCATAAAATCCACTCCCTGGAGCATGAATGCAGGCCATTCTTGCGCTGGAAGACGGCAGAGTCTTCCGCGGCAAAGGCTACGGCGCCAAAGGCGAATGTTACGGGGAAGTAGTTTTTAATACTTCCATCACCGGCTATCAGGAAATCTTCACCGATCCTTCCTACTGCGGCCAAATTGTAGTTCTCACCAACCCCCAAATCGGCAATTACGGCACGAACTCCGAGGACAACGAAGCCACACGGCCTTATATCGAAGGGCTGATCGTCCGCGAGTTCTCCAAAGTCAGCTCGAACTGGCGTTCGCAGGAAGTGGCCGAGGAGTACCTCGAGCAATTCAAGATTCCGGTTCTGGCCGAGATTGACACGCGCGCGCTGGTGCGGCATCTGCGCGACCACGGCGTGATGCGCGGCGTGATTTCTACGCTGGAGAGCGACACCGATAAATTGGTCGCCAAGGCGCGCTCCATCCCCAAGATGGACGGAACAGATCTGGCGAAGGTGGTCAGCACCAACCACACCTACGTTTGGGAAACCGGCGAGCGTTCGCATCTGCCCGATGAAGTGGTCGGAGTCAAAGACGAACCCGCGCGCTTCCACGTGGTGGCGTACGACTTCGGCATCAAGCAGAACATTCTGCGCAAGCTGCGCGGCGAGGGCTGCAAGGTCACGGTCGTCCCGGCGCAAATGCCGGCGGAAGATGTGCTGGCGCTGAAGCCGGATGGCGTGTTTCTGTCGAATGGTCCGGGCGATCCCGAGCCTTGTACCTACGCAGTGGAGAATATCCGCCGCCTGATGGGGCGGCAGCCGATCTTCGGAATCTGCCTGGGCCATCAACTCACAGGCATTGCCCTGGGCGGCAAGACCTTTAAGCTGAAATTCGGCCACCATGGCGGAAATCATCCGGTAAAGCAGTTGAAGTCCGGCAAAGTCGAGATCACGGCGCACAATCACAATTTTGCGGTGGATCCCGATTCGCTGCCCCAGAGCGAAGTCGAACTGACCCACATGGATTTGAACGACAACACGCTGGAAGGCCTGCGCCACCGGAATCTGCCTCTGTTCAGCGTGCAGTATCACCCGGAGGCTGCGCCCGGCCCGCACGATTCGCATTATCTGTTCAAGGATTTCGTGAAGATGATGGAGGAATGGAAGAGATGATCTTTTCCAATCCCTCCTCAAAGCTGTCATCCCGACCGGAGCGGAGGGACCTGCTGTTCAACGTAGTGCTAAGGCAAGAAAAGCAGGTCCCTCCACTCGCTCGCTGGCGCTTCGCTCCGGTCGGGATGACAGGTTTTTGCGGAACTATGAGAGAGCACAATTATCGCGTTTACTTCATAGCGAGCAAGTCCCGTGTGCTGTATGTCGGGATGACCAACAATTTGGAACGATGTTTGTATGAACACCAGCACGATTTGATTGACGGCTTCAGCAAACAGTACCGGTGCCATCGGCTGGTGTACTTCGAATCGTTCGATGACGTGCACAAAGCAATTGATCGCGAAAAGCAGCTCAAACGTTGGAATCGCGGAAAGAAAATATTTCTGATCGAACGGGTCAACCCGACCTGGGAAGATTTGTCGGCAGAGTGGGGGAAGCCGGTAGAGCCGCTGAAACAACAGGTCCCTCCACTCGCCAGTTGATCGGCTTCGCCAGATCAACCGACTCGGTCGGGATGACAAGGCCATAAAGAAAATTTAATAAATGCCAAAACGCACTGACATCTCGAAAATTCTGATTATCGGCTCCGGCCCCATCATCATTGGCCAGTCGGCGGAGTTCGATTACTCCGGCACGCAGGCCTGCAAGGCGCTGAAGTCCGAGGGCTATGAAGTGGTGCTGGCGAACTCCAATCCAGCCACCATCATGACCGATCCTGAGCTGGCCGACCGCACCTACATCGAGCCTCTGACGCGCGAATATCTCGAAGAAATTCTTCGTATCGAGCGCGAGATGTCGCCGGGCGCTGGCTTTGCCATTCTCCCCACGGTGGGCGGGCAGACTGCGCTTAATCTTAGCCATCGAGCTTGCCGATGCCAACATCCTCGAAAAATACAACGTGCAACTCATCGGCGCGCGACATCGCCGCCATCAAAAAAGCCGAGGACCGGCTCTTCTTCAAAGACGCCATGCAGAAGATCGGGCTCGACGTGCCCAAATCGCTGCTGGTGAACAATCTGAAAGATGGCCTGGAGTTTGCCGGCAAGATCGGCTTCCCGGTGATTGTGCGTCCGTCGTTCACCCTTGGCGGCTCGGGCGGCGGCATGGCCTACAACCGCGAAGAATTATTGTCGGTGTTGGCCCGCGGTCTCGACTTCTCTCCCGTGCACGAAGCGCTGATCGAAGAATCGGTGCTGGGATGGAAGGAATATGAGCTGGAGGTGATGCGCGACACCAAAGACAACGTCATCATCATCTGCTCGATTGAAAATTTCGATCCCATGGGCGTGCACACCGGAGACTCGATCACCGTTGCACCGGCGCAGACGCTCACCGACCGCGAATACCAGGCCATGCGCGATGCGTCAATCGCGGTGATTCGCGAGATTGGCGTTGCGACCGGCGGATCGAACATTCAGTTCGGCGTGCACCCTGCAACCGGGCGCTGGTCGTGATTGAGATGAACCCGCGCGTCTCGCGGTCTTCGGCCCTGGCATCCAAGGCGACCGGATTCCCGATTGCGAAGATCGCAGCGAAACTGGCGGTGGGCTACACCCTGGACGAAATTCCCAACGACATCACCCGCAAGACTCCAGCCTGCTTCGAGCCGACGCTCGACTACGTAGTCGTCAAAATTCCCAAGTGGCAGTTCGAGAAGTTTCCCGGCGCCGATGAAAACCTTGGCCCGCAGATGAAGTCGGTGGGCGAAGTGATGGCTATCGGCCGCACCTTCAAAGAAGCGCATGATGAAGGGTGTGCGCGCGCTCGATACCGGCAAGCGCATCGGCGGCGACAAGATCGAGCCCAAGATTCTGACGCAGCGGCTGGTAACGCCGCATCCGGAGCGGCTTTCCTACATTCAATATGCGCTGCGCCAGGGCCACACGGTCAAGCAGATCGCCAAGATGACCTCGATTGATCCCTGGTTCCTCTACCAACTCAAAGAGATCAACGACATGCAGTTGGAGGCCGAAAAGCACCCCATGGAATCGGTTCCCGGCGAAGTGGTGCGTGACGCCAAACGCATGGGCTTCTCCGACGGGCGGTTGGCCGGGGCCTGGCGGCTGAACGGGAAAGGCGGGCAGGAGAAAGTCCGGCACCTGCGCAAGAAGTTCGGCGTGAAGCCGGTTTACAAGCGCGTGGATACTTGCGCTGCCGAATTCGAAAGCTACACCCCTTACCTCTATTCGACCTACGAAGAGGAAGACGAAGCCGCGCCTACACCCAAGAAGAAAGTGATGATTCTGGGAAGCGGGCCCAACCGTATTGGGCAGGGCATCGAGTTCGATTACTGCTGCTGCCATGCCTCGTTCGCGCTGCGCGAAGACGGCTACGAGACCATCATGGTCAACTGCAATCCGGAGACGGTCTCCACTGACTACGACACCAGCGACCGTCTGTACTTCGAGCCTCTGACCTTCGAGGATGTGTTTGCCATTTACGAACACGAAATTTCGGCTGGCGCGGAAGTCGGCGTGATCGTGCAGTTTGGCGGACAAACTCCGCTCAATCTTGCGCTTCCCCTCAAGGCCGCAGGAGCAAATATTATCGGCACTACGCCCGAGTGCATTGATCTGGCAGAAGACCGTAAGAGTTTCGGCAAACTGCTGGAAGAGCTGGAAATTCCGCAGGCCCCGGGCGCCATGGCTGCCTCAATTGAGGAAGCTGTGGCTGGCGCGAATCGCGTCGGATATCCCGTGCTGGTGCGGCCTTCGTATGTGCTGGGCGGGCGGGCTATGGTGATCGCGTACGATGAAGAAACCGTTGTCCGCTACATGAAAGAAGCGGTCGAATATTCGCAGGACCGGCCGGTGTTGATTGATCACTTCCTGGAAGATGCAATCGAAGTAGATGTGGACGCGCTCTCCGACGGTGAAGACGTGGTCATCGGCGGCATCATGCAGCACATCGAAGAAGCCGGCATTCACTCCGGCGATTCGTCCTGCGTGCTGCCCGCGGTGGATATCCCCAAGCACCTTCTCGACCGCATGCGTGATTACACCTTCAAACTGGCGCGCGCGTTGAAAGTTGTCGGCCTCATGAATATTCAGTTCGCGATTCCGCGCGCCGGCACCTCCGGTCACGACGGGAAGGTTTACGTCATCGAGGTAAATCCCCGCGCCTCGCGCACCGTACCCTACGTTTCCAAAGCGACCGGCATTCCCATGGCCAAGATTGCGGCGCGTCTGATGACCGGGCGCAAGCTGCGGGAATTCCTGCCGGAGTTCATCGAACGGCGCGCCGATCTCGACACCGGCCATTGCTACTACGTGAAGTCGCCGGTGTTTCCCTGGAATAAGTTTCCCGGCGTGGACACCGTGCTCGGCCCGGAGATGAAGTCCACCGGTGAAGTGATGGGCATCGCCGACAATTTCGGCGAAGCCTTCGCCAAAGCGCAACTGGCCGCGGGACAAAAGCTGCCGACGGAAGGCATGGTGTTTATCAGCGTCACCGATCACGACAAACCGCACGTCGCCGAGGTTGCGCGCAAGTTTGTGGACATGGGCTTCAAGCTGGTAGCGACCGCAGGCACGGCGGACGTCCTCGAAGCCGCGGGCATGAGCGTGGAACGCGTCTATAAGGTGAAAGAAGGCCGGCCCAACGTGGTGGATCTGATCAAAGGCGAGCGCATTCATCTCATCGTCAACACGCCGCACGGCCAAGACCCGTTTTTCGACGAAAAAGCAATTCGCCGCGCCGCCGTGCAGGCGCGCATTCCCACCATCACCACTCTATCCGCCGCGCGCGCCGCCGCCGAAGGAATTTCTTCCCTGCAGACCGGTGAATTGCGCGTGCAGGCGCTGCAGCAGTTGCACGCGGACCGAACCCTCTCGATCACCCGCTAAGCCGGAGGTGGTATATGAGTTCGCCAGGCGGTCTGTCACTGCCACGCGGAACGCAATCTAGATCCCGCAACACTGGGGTGTGGACGATATTGATCGGCGGTGGGGTCGTCACGCTTCTGTTGCTGGGAACCTGCGGCCGCAGCGCCTATAACTCCTACCGTACCGCCGATGATGCCGTGGCGCGCTTTCATGAGCAGCTTGACAGTGAACAGTATGAAGAGATTTACGGCGATGCCACCGATGAATTCCGCAACGCCAGTTCCCGGCAGCAGCAGATTACGTTCTTCAAAACCGTCCGCGAAAAGATGGGAAACTCCGGGAAACGCTCGATAAGAGGCTTCCATGTGAATGTGAGCACAAACGGAACCTTTGTAAATGCCGTTTACCGTACGGAGTTTGGCAGCGGTCCGGCTGATGAGACCTTTGTCTGGCGCATGGACGAGGGAAAGCCGCGCCTATGGAGCTACCACATTGATTCGCCGAATTTGCGGTGAGCCAAATCTGTAGCGGGCATAAGAAAGGCGGCCCGCAGGCCGCCTTATTTGCTACGAAGAGAATTACTTGTGACTACCACCTGCATGCGCACCAGAGGAGGCCGCCGGCATGGGTGAAGACATGGGAATGGACCTGGGCGCTGAGTAGCTGGAGACCCCACTCGATGAGGATGAAGAAGAAGCCGAGTTTGAAGAGGTTTGCAAGCTTCTGAACATCATGGGGTTGGCCGCCTGCGGCTGAATCCTGGCTTGGGCAAAGCCACGCTGTCCAGCTTGCTGAGACACTCCAGCGAGATTCCGGACACTCCCCCGTGGAACCCCCAAGCCCGCAGAATTGTTGTGGATGAGGAGGCGATCCGTGAAAACGCTCCCACCATTTATGCTCGAAACGCGGCCCACCGCGATCAAGCTGCGCGATGGGTTGGAGGGTGGCTGCGGAGGCTGGAAGCCACGCGGCGGATTCACCACGTTCGGCGCGTTCACCAACCCTGTCCATGCGCCACCCGGCTGCCACATCCAGCCGTAGGCTGGCAGAAACATCCAAGAACCGTAGTGGTAAGGCATCCATCCCCATGGATAAGCTGAAGCCCAGCCAAAGCCCATGCCCGGATAAAACGCCCACACACCATCCATGAATGGATTCCAACCGGCGCCGGCGAAGAACGGTTGCCACATCATGCCGTATCCAGCGACGTTCATAAAGTTGCCGTAGTAGTTCAGATCGGTCGCACCATAGCTGTAGGGCGAACCGGCATAGGAGTTGCTCTTAGCGGCATAGCGCTGGTCGTATTCTTCCTGCTCCTTATCCCATTCGTCATAAGGATTGTCAGACACGTTTTTCGCCAGGATATAAGGGCTGTCGCCAGTGAGGTAGAAGGTGGCAGTCTGCTTCTTGCTGACCTCAGCCCCACCCGAAGGGCTATTAACCTGCACATCGCCTTTGAATACTGAGAGGGCAGCATCTGAGCGTGTTACCTCAAGGCGAAGGTGAGCCGCATGGTCGAGCTTCAGCGTTTGGGGGCCGAAGCTCACCGCAAATTCGTCATTCTTGGTGCCCAGATAGTTGACATAGGCCATGCCCTGTTGCAGGTTCGCCACGGAAGCCTTGGCTCCGGAATCCCGCAGCTTGAGTTCGGTAAAGGTTGCAATCGTTCCCGGAGTCATGCGTAACGTGCTGCCATCCTCGAACTCAACGGCGGCAAAACCATCGTGGCCCGTGCGCAATGTGACACCTTGGGTTACGGGCAAATTGACAGAAGCCTTCTCGAAGCCCTGGCCAGTATTGCGGTCAATCTGCACCGCGCCTTCGACATCGCTCAGGCGCACCATGCGCACTTGTGAATCGGATAATGCGGGGATGGAGAACAGCAGACCAGTCAGGATGGGAAATGCGAATCGGACGCCTTGCTTACAGCTCCACTTATGGTTCCACATGGGGCGCCTCCACTTCTTCGGCTTATTAGAGCACATTCCCCGCACAATGGTGTCAAGGAAATGTAATGCCAATCCGGAGTATCCTGCTAGCCATATCGTTCCAAGAGGAGATTGAATGCAGCCGACGGCCAAAGGAGTAGATGTAACCACCGTCCAAGAGTGGAAGGACGGCGTACTACGCCGAAACCTGGATTCTCTGGTCGCGGAAGAACCCCTGGAGATCCGGGTGAACGGTGAGCCGCTCAGCGTGACCATGCGGACGCCGGGAAGCGACCTGGAGTTGGCGGCCGGATTCTTGCTGACGGAAGGATTGATTGAGAGCGCAGCCCAGATTGAGCACCTGGATTACGTGCGGCAGGAGAATCCAGCGAGGCAGAATGTGGTGGACGCAAGACTTTCGGCTGACACATCGTTTGACAGCGAGCGCATGAAACGCAACTTTTTTGCCGCTTCCAGTTGCGGCATCTGCGGGAAGGCCTCGATTGAGGCAATACGGGTGCGCGGGATTCGGGCACCCAATGCCGCTTTTCGGGTCGCGCCGGAGGTGTTGTGCGAGACGCCCGACCGCTTGCGGGAACAGCAGTCGATCTTTGGCAGCACGGGGGGACTGCACGCGGCCGCTCTTTTCGATGCGGCGGGGAACTTAATTGAGGTCCGGGAAGACGTGGGAAGACACAACGCTGTGGACAAGCTGATAGGCTGGGCGGCGCTAAGCAAGACAGACCAGTTGAGCGATCGCCTAATGCTAGTCAGCGGGAGGGGAGGATTCGAGATCGTGCAGAAGTGCCTGGTGGCTGGAGTGCCGCTGCTGGCTTCGGTTTCAGCACCATCGAGTTTGGCGGTACGGCTGGCGCGGGAATTTCAAATGACGCTGGTCGGGTTTTTGCGGGGAAAGAGATTCGTGATCTATGCGGGAGAGCAAAGAATCAG
Source organism: uncultured Acidobacteriaceae bacterium (assembly GCA_963697035.1). Classification (GTDB taxonomy): domain Bacteria; phylum Acidobacteriota; class Terriglobia; order Terriglobales; family Acidobacteriaceae; genus PALSA-270. Next base: position 172,256 of record CAVOMN010000011.1, read on the forward strand.
CATGGCCCCGCAACCCAGTGCTAGCCACATCCTTCCAACTTAGGCTCCTGGCATACGCACGCCGTTGAACTCATGCACGGCTTCGAGCATAGCGATAATATTCTTGACCGGCGTGCGGGCCTGCACGTTGTGAATCGTGTTAAACACGAAACCGCCGTTGCGGGAGAAGATCCGGCAGCGCTCCAGAACCTGTGTGCGGACTTCCTCCGGAGTGCCAAACGGGAGCACGTGCTGAGTATCCACTCCGCCGCCCCAGAATGCGATGCGGCCGCCGTAAGTCGCCTTGAGGTGCTCGGGATCCATCCCAGCCGCGGAGCACTGCACCGGGTTCAGAATGTCGAAACCAGCATCAATAAACGACGGGATGAAGCGCTCGACCGAACCACAGGAATGCGCAAAAGTTTTCCAATTGGTGTTCTCGTGGACCCAGCGCGCCAGCTTCGCACAATAGGGGAGGAACAATTCCCGCGCCGTCTTGACCGAGCAAAAGGAGGAGGTTTGAGTGCCGAAATCCGTCGCGCTCAGAATGATTATGTCAACGTTATTTCCGACCGCCCGATGCATGCGTTTGAGATTTTGGAGGGCGATCTCGCACTGGCCGGAAAACATCTGGTGAACATAATCCTGCCGGGTGCTGGTTGAGATGTACCATTCGGCTACATCACGAATGCCTTTAGGATGCTTCAGCGCAGGTCCGGTTATTTGCACGACATCCCCGAAGGCTGTACCGATGCCGCCGATGATCACCGCGCGGCCGGTGCGCCTCGCGCGAGTTGCAGCTTGCCGCAACTGCGCCAGATCCTCCTCAGAAAGCGGTTTGAATTCTTCCAGATTGTCTTGCGGGTTCAGCTCTTCTTCGATAATGGGCGGTTGACGGATGATGGAGTCGAAGAAATAGCCGTCCTTGGGCATACGTCCGCTGGGCGGCGCACTCAAGTCGCCTTGCGGATGGACCAAAATGTCGCAGTTTGTATCCGTGGTCACAGCGAAACTCGCCGGAAACCAGCACCTCAAGTCCGGTGGGCATGCGCCAGGGTATCCAATCGCAGTTGCGATAGCCGAAGACGGTGGTGGGAGAATCGACACCCTCCACATCCACGCCCATTGCTTGCTTCAAATCCTCCTCCACCAGTCCCAGCATCTGATAAGGCTCATAGGCCTTCACGAGTCGCTTCTCAAGGCCAAAGTAATCGCGCAACTCCGCCACGCAACTGACGTGCATGCCGGAAAGGCCAGTACCGCCGAGATCAATGGGGACACGGTCTGGCGGATTGTGAGAAAGCGAGGTGAGAACGCGATCCCTGCTGGCTAAGGCAGAAGATACATGGCTCAGGGTTCCCGTATTTACCCTCCAAGAAACCGCCGAACACAAGAGCTACTCTAAGCAATCGCCTAAGCGGTGGGCAGTCCGACGCCGTTGAACTCATGCACGGCTTCGAGCATAGCGATAATGTTCTTGACCGGCGTGCGGGCCTGCACGTTGTGAATCGTGTTGAACACAAAACCGCCGTTGCGGGAAAATATCCGGCAGCGCTCCAGAACCTGTGTGCGGACTTCCTCCGGAGTGCCAAACGGGAGCATGTGCTGGGTATCGACCCCTCCGCCCCAGAACGTCAGGCGGTCACCAAAGGTGGACTTCAAGTGCTCCGGCCCCATCCCGACAGCAGAGCACTGCACTGGGTTCAGAATGTCGAATCCGGCTTCAATGAAGGATGGGATGAAGCGCTCCACCGAGCCGCAGGAATGCTTGAAGGTTTTCCAACTCGTGTTCTCGTGAATCCACCCGTTCACCTGCTTGTAGTAAGGCAAGTAGAGTTCCTGCAAGGTCTTGACCGAGCAGAAAGCGGAAGTTTGCGTACCGAAATCGGTGCCGCACACGACGACCGCCTGGACTGAATCGCCGACCGCCTGGTGAATTCGCTTCAGATTTTCGATGCCGATCTCGCACTGGCGGGAGAAAACCTGGTGGACGTAGTCGCGGCGGCTAGTGGTGGACATATACCATTCGGCCACGTCGCGGATTCCTTTGGGATGCTTCAGACAAACCCCGGGCACCAGGGCGATATCCCCGAATGCGGTACCCGGAAGGCCGAGAATAATGGCGCGCCCAGTGCGCCGAGCCTGCAAAACAGATTGCCGCAGTTCCGCAATATCTTGCTCCGCTACTGGCTGGAATTCTTCCAGGTTGTCTTGAGGGTCCAGATTCTCTTCAACAATCGGCGACTGGCGGACGATGGCATCGAAGAAATAGCCGTCCTTCGGCATCCGGCCGCTGGGAGGCGCGCTTAGGTCGCCTTGAGGATGGATCAAAGTATCGCCGTTGGTATCGGTAGTGACGCGAAATTCCTCCGACACCAGGACCTCGAGGCCGTCCGGCATGCGCCACGGCTTCCAATCGCGATTGCGGTATCCAAAGATGGTTGTGGGCAGTCCGACACCTTCAACGTCAATGCCCATGGCTTGCTTCAAGTCTTCATCGAGGATGCCAAGCATCTGGTAAGGCTCGTGGGCCTTAACCAGCCGCTTCTCCAGTCCGAAATAGTCACGGAGCGCAGCAATGCAACTCACGTGCATGCCGGTAACTGCAGTGCTGCCAAAATCCATGGGCACGCAGTCCGGCTGGCGGTGGGATAAAGCTGCAAGGACGCGCTCTTTGCTGGTCAAAGTGCCTGCCACATCGCTCGGGGTTGCCATACTCTCTCCACCAATTCTGGGCTTGACGGCTAAGACCGTCGTCGCAACGTTTGAGTTATGCTGCCGCCATCTGCACGCCGTTAAACTCGTGCACTGCTTGCAACATGGCGACAATATTCTTTACCGGTGTGCGCGCCTGCACGTTGTGGATGGCGTTGAACACGTAGCCGCCATCGGGCGAAAAAATGCGGCAACGCTCCAGCACCTGAGCGCGGACCTCTTCCGGCGTGCCAAAAGGCAGGACGTGCTGGGTGTCCACTCCCCCGCCCCAAAATGTGATGCGGTCGCCGTAGGTCGATTTCAGGTGTTCGGGATCCATTGCGGTAGCCGAACACTGCACCGGATTCAGGATGTCGAAACCGGCATCGATGAACGACGGAATGAAGCGTTCTACTGAACCGCAGGAATGCTTCATGGTTCGCCACTGGGTATTGTCATGAATCCAACTGTTCAGTTTCTGATAGTAGGGCAGGTAAAGTTCGCGGAAAGTCTTGACCGAGCAGAAGGACGAGGTTTGCGTCCCGAAGTCGGTCCCACAGACCAGGATTGCGTCAGAGCGAATCGCCGACCGCCTGGTGAATTCGCTTTAGATTCTCGATGCCGATTTCCGTTTGGCGCGTGAACACCTGGTGAACGTAGTCGCGGCGGCTGGTGGTGGACATGTACCATTCCGCCACGTCGCGAATGCCTTTGGGATACTTCAAACCCACCGCCGGAACTTGACCGATATCGCCAAGAGCGGTGCCCACGCTGCTGCCAACCAGGGCTCTTCCGGTGCGCCGCGCCTGACTCGCAGCTTGGCGCAATTGTTCAATGTCTCCCTCATCCAGCGGTTTGAACTCCTCCGTGTTGTCTCTCGGATCCAGCTTTTCTTCAACGATCGGCGGCTGGCGGATAATCGCATCGAAGAAGTAACCATCTTTCGGCATGCGTCCGCTGGGAGGCGCGCTTAAGTCGCCCTGAGGATGAATCAAAACGTCCCCATTCGTGTCGGTGGTGACACGAAATTCCTCGGAGACCAGGACTTCAAGACCGTCCGGCATGCGCCAGGGCCGCCAGTCGCGGTTGCGGTAGCCGAATGAAGTCTTGGGACGATAGACGCCCTCAGTGTCAAGGCCCATGGCTTGCTTCAGATCCTCGTCTAATACGCCGAGCATCTGGTAAGGCTCCCAGGCTTTGACAAGCCTCTTTTCCAGGCCGAAGTAGTCACGCAGTGCAGCAATGCAACTGACGTGGATACCTGTGACTGGTGTGCCCCCGAAGTCAATGGGGACGCGGTCCGGTTGTTGGTGAGACAGCGTGGTGAGCACCCGCTCTTTGCTGGTCAGAGCACGAGATACATCGCTCAGGGTTTCCATACCTGCCCTCCCTAAGAACGCAGCCCACAACCCACATCGGCAGCGTGAATCGCGAAGAATGAAAGTGCTATTGCGAGAGATTCGGCGGCGAACCTCCCCCTAAAGCATTATGTATAGCTATGACAAAACGCCGTGTGTTCTCAATCACCAGGAGTGGTGATAGCCATCACCGATGCCGGGTTCGATCCCCCCTGAAGCACCTGCGTGCTAAAATTCCGCCTCAGGAGTAAGGTTTGTAAATATGGCAAAACAGCAATTACGTATCACCAAGCCGTTGGTTCGGGAGGGTGGCAAGCTTCGTCCGGCCACTTGGGACGAAGCTCTGGACCGCGCCGCACAAGGCTTTCGCGGCACGGTCGAGAAGCACGGCCCGCAAAGCTTCGGGATGTTCAGTTGCTCGAAGACGACCAACGAAATGAACTTCATGGCACAGAAGTTCGCGCGGGCGGTGATCGGCAGTAACAATATTGACAGCTGCAACCGGACTTGACACGCTCCTAGCGTCGTCGGTCTGGCGACGGTCTTTGGAGCCGGGGGCGGCACCAGTTCCTACCGCGAGGTAGAAGAGACGGATTTCATTGTCCTCTGGGGATCGAATGCCCGGGAGACCCATCCGATCTTCTTCCATCACGTGCTGAAGGGACTGCACAACGGGGCGCGGCTTTTCGTCGTGGATCCCCGGCAGACCAGCTCCGCCCAATTTGCCGAGAAGTGGCTTGGGTTGCACGTTGGAACGGATATCGCTTTGGCGAACGCCGTGGCGCGAGAGATTCTTGCGCTGGGCCTGGAGAATCGCAGCTTTATTGAAAATGCCACCAGCGGGTTCGAGGAGTACCGCGAGCATGTGCAGAAGTACACCACGGAATATGCGGAGGAAATTTGCGGCGTTCCGGCGCAAACCGATTCGCGAACTGGCACGGGCCTATGCCCAAGCGGATCGGGCCATCATCTGCTGGACGTTGGGCATTACCGAGCACCACAATGCGGTAGACAACGTTCTGGCCCTGATCAATCTTGCGTTGCTGACGGGCCACGTAGGGCGCTATGGCTCGGGATTGAATCCGCTGCGCGGACAGAACAATGTGCAGGGCGGCGGAGACATGGGCGCCATCCCCGACCGGCTGCCGGGATTTCAGCATGTGGAGAACGACTGAGCTGCGCGCGAAGTTCGAACAAGCCTGGGGCGTGAAGATTCCGCCGAAGAAAGGCTTGCACCTGAGCGGGATGTTTGACGCCATGGAGCGTGGTGAACTTAAGGCGCTCTACGTAATTGGCGAGAACCCCGCGAACTCGGAAGCTGACCAGCATCGCGGCATCAAACTGTTGAGCAGCCTGCGACATTTTGGTCGTGCAGGACATGGTGATGACGCAAACCGCGGAATTGGCCGACGTGGTTTTCCCGGCGGGCGCGGGATGGTGCGAATCCGACGGCACGGTCACCAACAGCGAGCGGCGAGTGCAGCGGGTGCGGCGGGCGCTGCCGCCTCCGAAGGGAGTGCGCGACGATATCGAAATTCTTTGCGAGCTCTCGCGACGGTTGGGGCATGATCTCGGGCAATCCCTCCGCCGAGGAAATTTGGAACGAGGTGCGCAGCCTCAGTCCAATGCATGCCGGCATGAGCTACGCGCGTTTGGAGGGCGCGGGGCTGCAGTGGCCCTGTTATGACGAAAATCATCCGGGTGAGCGGTACCTGCATGGCCGTTTGTGGGAGCGTCCGGTGCAGGGGCCGCTGGCGCCATTCAGCGTAGTGGAGTACGAGCCGCCGGTGGATGGGTTGGACAAAGACTTCCCCATTCGCCTGACGACCGGCCGCCGCCTGGATTCGTACAACACCGGTGTTCAGACGGGACGCTACGCTTCACCATTGCGCTTCGGCGAGACGATCGATGTTTCGCCAAAGGATGCGCGGCAATTGAGCATTGGAGATGGCGAAAAAGTGCGGGTCGTGTCGCGCCGCGGGTGCGTGGTGGCGCCGGTGCGCATTGACCCTCAATTGCGCGCGGGGTTGGTGTTCATGACATTCCACTTTCCCGACCAGGTGGCGACCAACGAGCTGACTGTTGACGCGGTAGATCCAAAATCGGGCACCTCGGAATTCAAGGCCACTGCGGTGCGCATCGAGAAGATCGGCAAGCCCGAACCGGTCGGGGTCTAGGAGACCGAGCCACACGCATGGATCTGCACTTCACTGGAGACGAGCCTACCCCCGAAGAAAAAGCAGCAATCGAGGGGGTTACGGTTTCCGCCGGCGCGCCCGGCGGCAAGCGGAGTTCCCTGTTGCCGATTTTGCACGCCATTCAAAACCGGATGGGATGGATCAGTCCGGGGGCGCTAAATCACGCCAGCCGCGTAGTCGAGGTTCCTCCGGCGGAGACTTTTGGCGTAGCCGATTTCTACGGACTTCTGTCCACGAAAAGGCAGCCCCTGGCGGTTGCCCATGTTTGCGACGATATCGCCTGCAAAATTAAGGGCGCAGACCTGCTGTGCGCTTCCCTGGAAAAGCTGCATGGACCGGAAGGATCGAGCACGGACGGCAAAGCGACCTGGCACCGCAGTCCCTGCCTCGGGCTATGCGAGCAGGCTCCTGCTGTTTTGGTGCGCACCGCCGGAGGGAAACATTCCGATCAGCTTTTGGCGTCTGCCCGAGCCACTGACGTCGAAGCTGCGATGCGCGGCAGCGAAGTCTGGCAACCGGCGCTTACGGAATCGCTGCCGCAGGCCGGACACGCTGGATTGAAATTGCTGAAGCGCGTAGGAGAGATTGATCCATGCAGCCTGGACGAATACCGCGCCACTGGCGGATTTGAAGCGCTGCGGCAAGCAATCGGGATGGGACCTGCCGAGGTGATTCGAGAAGTCATCGCCTCGAAGCTCGTGGGCCGCGGCGGAGCGGCGTTTCCTACCGGGCAGAAGTGGAATGCGGTGCGCAGCACTTCCCTGCCTCGCTATCTGGTCTGCAATGCTGACGAGTCGGAACCGGGCACGATCAAGGACCGCGCCATTCTGGAAGGCGATCCTTATGCGCTGGTCGAGTCCATGGCGATTGCCAGTTTCGCAACGGGGTGCGAGCAGAGCTATCTCTACATTCGGGGAGAGTACCCTCTGGCGGCGCGCCGCATGGAGCACGCGATTGGGGAATGCCGGTCTCACGGGCTGTTGGGCAGCGGCATCATGGGCAGCGATGTGAGCTTTGACATTGAGTTGCGGATTGGGGCGGGAGCTTACATTTGCGGCGAGGAAACCGCGCTGCTGAATTCCATCGAGGGCAAGCGTGGTGAGCCGCGCAATAAACCGCCGTTTCCCACACAGGTTGGATTGTTTGGCCACCCGACGGTCATCAACAATGTGGAAACCCTGGTCAATCTGCCGCACATTCTTCTGGAAGGCGGCGCCGCATTTGCTGCAACTGGCACTGAGCGCTCCACCGGAACCAAGCTTTTTTGTCTCTCCGGCCACGTGGCCAAGCCCGGAGTGTATGAAGCGCCTTTCGGAATTACGCTGCGGCAGATTCTGGAACTGGCCGGCGGAGTCAGCGGCAGCGGCAAGCTGCAGGCGGTGTTGTTGGGCGGAGCGGCGGGCGGGTTTGTCGGGCCTGACAATTTGGAAATTCCGTTAACCTTCGAAGGAACGCGCGCCGCGGGCGCTAGCTTGGGTTCCGCTGTCGTTATGCCTTTCGATGACACGGTGGATTTGCATCCGATCCTGCTGCGTATTGCGGCATTTTTTCGCGATGAATCTTGCGGCCAATGTGTTCCCTGCCGCGTGGGCACGGTGCGTCAGGAAGAAATTCTGCATCGCCTTAAGGCCGGCCGGCCGCTGACTTCGCGCGATGGCGAAGTCGCACTCCTGAAAGAAGTGGGGCAGGCGATGCGGGATGCTTCCATCTGTGGGCTAGGCCAAACGGCCTCCAGTGCGATCGAGTCGGCGTTCGCCCGGCTTCCAATATTTCCGGAAAGAATCGGCGAGGGGAAACTGTGAGCACCCAGAAAGCGCCCGTCGCAACGGTGCCTACCCCACGCGGACCTCTGCCGATCTTGCCGCCCTCGCGTCCCAAGCGCATGGTAGAAATCACCATCGACGGCAAAGCCGTCTCGGTTCCCGAGGGCGCGACTCTGCTGGATGCCGCGCGTAGCATCGGCATTGATACGCCGACGCTATGTTATCTGGAAAATCTGACTCCGGTGAATGTCTGCCGTATTTGCGTAGTGGAAGTGGAGGGCTCGCGCATTCTGGTTCCAGCCTGTTCCCGGCAAGCCGAGCCGGGCATGGTGGTGAAGACGGATTCCGAACGAGTCCGCCTGAGCCGGCGACTGGTGTTGGAATTCTTGGCATCCTCGGTGGATATCTCAACCGCGCCACAGTTGCAGGAATATATGCGGCGCTATGGAGCCAAGCCGGAGCGGTTCGGCGATCAAGTGCCGCCCGCAGAAACGGGGGCACGCGATGCCGCGCAACCCGGCCACCACCATGCGCCGGAAAATGGCGGCGCCGCCAACGTCACTCAGCCGGTAAAAGTTGACAATGACCTCTACGTCCGCGACTACAGCAAGTGCATTCTCTGCTACAAATGCGTGGAGGCCTGCGGCACAGACGCACAGAATACCTTCGCCATCGCGGTGGCAGGCCGCGGGTTTGGGGCGCGCATCTCGACCGAATATAACGTACCGCTCACGGATTCCGCCTGCGTGTACTGCGGGAATTGTATTGGCGTTTGCCCCACCGGCGCGCTCATGTTCCGCAGCGAGCATGAAATGCGGAAGGCTGGGACATGGGATGAATCCAAGCAGTCGAAGACCGACACCATCTGTCCCTATTGCGGCGTCGGTTGCACCCTGACGGTCCATGTGCAAAACGAGAAGATCGTGAAAGTTACATCGCCACTGGACCAACAGGTTACCCACGGGCATCTTTGTATCAAAGGTCGGTTTGGCTGGGAATGGGTAAATCAAAAGGAATAGCCCATTCTTATACTCGGGAACAACTTTGTATCTGAAAAGCGCAACCAATCAATGTACGCAGTGTTTCCATCCAGAGGAGGGCTGTGATGAAAATCGCATCGCGATGGCTGAGTTCATTGCTTCTTGGGGCTGCGCTAATTTCACCGTTGATCACGGCGGGTTGCGGCGGGCATGGTTACTACCGGGTCTACGATCCCTACTATCACGACTATCACCGGTGGGATGACCACGAGACGGTTTACTACAACCAATGGGTCACCGAGAATCACCGGGAGAACAGGGATTTTCGCAAGCTTAACAAGGATGAGCAAAAGCAGTACTGGGATTGGCGCCACAGTCATGGCGACAACGACCATCATTAACACGACTGGTATTAAATCGCCGAGGTTTTTGACAGCGGCGGAAGCGAAATCTTCCGCCGCTTTCGCATTATTGCTGACAGATTGGGTTCGTCGCCAGGTCCGCGGGCTTATACTGTCGGGGGTTGCGAGGCAACCACATTTCCGGCGGAGATCTTATGCGAGTCCTGCGTTCTTTTCCTTCTCTTCCTTCTCTACTCTGCTTTTTTCTCTTGTTTGGCTGGCAAGGCGGCTGCGCATTCGCGCAGACGGTGGACGCCGCCGGGCATCAATGGTGGCAGAATGCGGTTTTCTACGAGATCTACCCTCGTAGTTTCGCTGACAGCAACCATGATGGCATCGGCGATCTCAAAGGGATTACCTCCAAGCTTGACTATCTGAAAAGCCTTGGTGTGGATGCTATCTGGATCACGCCCTGTTATCCCTCGCCCCAAGTGGACTTCGGCTACGACGTTTCCGATTACGAGAATATCGATCCGATGTACGGCACGCTGCAGGATTTTGATGTGCTGGCCCGCGAGGCCAAGAGCCGCAACATCCGCATCATCATGGATTATGTAATCAATCATACTTCCGATCAGCACAAGTGGTTCATCGATTCGCGGTCTTCCCGCACCTCTGCACATCGCGACTGGTATGTGTGGCACGATCCGAAGAACGGTGGCCCGCCGAATAACTGGGTTTCCGTGTTTGGCGGCTCGGCATGGACGTTCGATCCGAAAACTGGACAGGATTATTACCACGCTTTCTACAAAGAGCAACCCGACCTGAACTGGAATAACCCGGCGGTGGAGAAGGCGATGTTCGACGTCACCCGCTGGTGGTATAAGCGCGGCGTTGCGGGTTTCCGGCTCGATGCGGTGGACAAGTTATTCGAAGATCCCGATCTGCGCGACAACCCGGTGCTCCCCGGCAAGAATGAGCATGGCGATCCGAACCTGGACGAAATCTATACTTCCGGCCTTCCCGGCGTACACGATGTGTTGCGGGGCCTGCGCAAGGTCGCTGACGAAAGCAATGCGGTGCTCGTGGGAGAGACGTGGACCAGCAACATTCAGGAGTTGAGAAAGTACTACGGCGAGCACAACAACGAAATTCAACTGCCCATGAATTTCATGTTCGCCATGGTCGACAAGCTCTCGGCTCCGACATTTCGCAAACACATCGCGCAAGTTGAAGCTTCCGGCGGATGGCCGACGTATGTGATCAGCAACCATGACATTCAACGTTCTTACGATCGCTACGGCGACGGCCAGCATAATGAAGCGATTGCCAAGCTGATGGCGAGCCTCTATCTCACTCTGCGAGGTACGCCGATTATGTACTACGGTGAAGAACTTGGCATGGAGAACAACGATCCCAAACGCGTCGAGGACGTGAAAGATCCGGTTGGCCGTGTGAACTGGCCAGTAGATAAGGGCCGCGATGGCGAACGCACGCCCATGCAATGGAACACCGGCCCCAATGCGGGTTTCACGAGTGGAACGCCGTGGCTGCCGGTGCCGCCCAGTGCCGCGACTCACAACGTGGAGAGCGAAAGCAAAGATTCGAATTCAATTCTGGAGTTCTACCGGCATCTGTTGGGGCTGCGCCATCAGAAGCGAGCATTGCTCGACGGCGAATATCTGGCGCTGAACCAGGATGATCCTAATGTGCTGTCGTACCTGCGCCGCTACAAGGATGAGGCGGTTGTCGTGGTGCTGAATATGTCAGCGAATCCGCAGAAAATCAGTCTAGACCTTGCACCCCAGGGATTCGCCTCGGCCAAAGCCAAGAGCCTGGTAACTACCTTAACGGCAGAGCCGGCCAGCTTGGCCGATGTTTCGCTGGAGCCCTTTGGGGTATATATCGCGGAAGTGTCGAAATGACATGTCGAAGTGAGAGTCAAAGCGACGGCAGCGCGCCTTCCGATTAGAATGGACTGTTGACTCCAAAAACGAATATGACAGCTACGCGCACGATTCATCCGCAGGCCGCAACCAGCATTCCCGCCGTCCCACTGACGATTGAAGGCTACAGCGTGCTGCATCAGATGATGCGCTTCCGCTGGGACAGGTGGCGGTCGTTGCCCGCCGCTCAGCAGGGAGAGCTGAGCGCTGAGGCTACTCATTCGCTGGGAACCATGGAACGAGGCTCAGCCGGGCAATCGGGGCTTTATTCCCTGCTTGGTCACAAGGGCGATTTGATGCTGGTGCATTTTCGCGAATCGTTCGATGAGTTGAAGAGAGCCGAACTCCAGTTGGCGCAGCTTCGCCTGAGTGACTTCCTGGAGCCGGCCACTTCCTATCTTTCAGTCATTGAGCTGGGCCTCTACGAATCCACACTGAAGACTTATAAAGACCTGGCGGATCGCGGCGTGGCGCCACATTCGGAGGAATGGAACCAGGGAATCGCGGAAACACTGTCGCGTCAAAAGGAAGCGATGCGGCCGCGGCTCTTCCCCGAAATCCCATCGCATCGGTACATCTGCTTTTATCCCATGGACCGGCGCCGCGGCGAAGACAAGAACTGGTACATGGTGCCGATGGAAGAGCGGGCGCGGCAGATGAATGAGCATGGATTGGTGGGCCGGCGCTATGCGGGCGAGGTCCGGCAGATTATCACTGGCTCGATTGGCTTCGACGACTGGGAGTGGGGAGTGGACTTGTTCGCCGCCGATCCGCTGGTATTCAAGAAGCTCATCTACGAAATGCGTTTCGACGAAGTGAGTGCGGTGTATGCGCTGTTCGGACATTTCTATGTGGGCTTGCGCTGTCCGGCGGCGGAACTGGGCAAGCTGCTAAGTGGAGAATTGCCGAACGGCGTGTAGAAACGTTGCTTGCAACGTCTCGGCTGGCGCCATAGGGTTCCGGCGGTGGATGCAAGGACGTAGCAAGCTAAGCCTCTACGGTTATTTGGAGAAGAAATGGCCACCCTGGGATTTGTCGAATACAAAGACGCCAGTCCCGAAGTGCGCGCCGTCTATGACGACATCATGGCGACGCGCAAAACCGACTGGATCAATAATTTCTGGAAGGCGCTGGCCCACGATCCCGTTGCGCTGAAACGCACATGGGCAGACATCAAGCAGATCATGGCGCCGGGCGCGCTCGATCCGCTGACCAAGGAACTGATCTATGTTGCCGTGAGCGTCAGCAATCAGTGCAACTACTGCATTGCATCGCACACCGCTTCGGCGCGCAAGAAGGGCATGACCGACGACATGTTCAAGGAACTCATGGCGGTGGTTGGCATGGCGAACGAGACCAATCGCCTGGTGGCGGGATATCAGGTCGAGATCGACGAGCGATTCAAGGGATGACGCATGGCGCATGAATTCACTACTTCCTATCTTGTGGATTCAATTTCGCTTTTCCATGCCTACAAGAAAATGGGCGAAGGCGCGCTAGCCCAAGTCTCCGACGAGCAATTATTCGCTGTGCTCGATCCGGAGATGAATTCAATTGCCATCATCGTGAAGCATATAGCCGGAAACATGCGCTCGCGCTGGACTGATTTCCTTACCAGCGACGGCGAGAAACCCGATCGGGATCGCGACCGCGAGTTCGAGGCTGCCGCTAAAGACCGCGCCGGCGTGATGCAGATGTGGGAAGAAGGCTGGAGCTGTGTTTTCGCCGCGCTGCAACCGCTCAGCGAGGCGGATATGAGCCGGTCGGTCGATGATTCGTGGGGAGCCTGCATTCCGTAATGCAGGCGATCAATCGCCAGATCGCGCACTACGCTTACCACGTTGGGCAGATTGTTTTTCTGGCGAAGCACCTGCAGCATAGTCGATGGCAGTCCCTGAGCGTTCCGCGGGGCAAGTCGGCCGAATTTAATCGGAAGGTTACGGCCGGCGAGGCGAGCCAGCGGTAGCGGTTTTGGCAGCAACCTTCTTAGCAACAACCTTCGCATTGCCAAACTTGAATTCGTGAAGCTTCATATTCACACGGCGGCCCCGGAAACGTTACCCCTTCGGCCTGCAACCGAAAGCGCTGTTCGAACGCTGAATCTCCAGTCAGCTTGATCTCACCGCCTGCGCCCAGCACCCTTTGCCACGGTAAATCCAAAGCTCCATGCAAAGCTCGCGCGACTTGCCGGGCTGCGCCGGGAAATCCGGCCGAGCGGGCGACCGCACCATAAGTGGAAACCTTGCCACGGGGAATTCTGCGAATGGCGGCAAGAATACGGTTACGCAATGAAGTAATCCGGCAAGGAGACTCTAAACTGCACGCAGCGGGGACAGGCGTGCCCTGAGCAAAGCCGAAAGGAGTGTCCGCGCCACACGGACCTATGCGGCTTCGCCTTTGCGGAAGGAATCGAGCGCCTGTTTTTCGTTGTCGTACACCTCGAATACGGTCAGCAGTTTGGTAACCTGCAGCAGATCGTCCACGCGTTTGGTCAGGCTGGCCAGCTTGATGTTGCCTCCCGCACTGCGAGCGGTCGTGTAGAGTGCGACTAGCGTTCCCAATCCGCCGCTGTCAATGTAAGTCACGTCGCCAAATTCAGTACAATGCGTTTGTTTTCAGAGATGACTTTCTTGACCGTATCGCGCAAACTCGCCGATTCGTCACCAAAAACAATACGTCCAGCCGCATCCACAACTGCACGCCGTCCACGCTGCGGACAGTTAGTTTCACCTGCATGATACCCTCCTGGCGGGCGCCCCTCGAATCACCCTAAGAGGGTATCCCGGCGCGCGCGTTTGCCGCAAGCGATCACGTATAATCGGCTTTTCCCCATCATGAGCTATCAGGTCCTGGCGCGTAAATACCGGCCGCAAAAGTTCTCCGAAGTCATCGGGCAGGAGCATGTTACTCACACCCTGAAGAACGCGATCGAGCAGGAGCGGATTGCCCACGGCTACATTTTTAGCGGGCACCGCGGCATCGGAAAGACCACCGTCGCCCGAATTCTGGCCATGGCCCTGAATTGCCGTTCATCGCAGAAGCCGGTGGCCGAACCGTGCGGCGTTTGCGACTCCTGCATCGAAATTCGCGCGGGGAATTCCGTGGACGTGATCGAAATCGACGCCGCCACCAATCGCGGCATTGATGAGATTCGCGAACTGCGCGAGGCGGCGCGCTACCGTCCGGCGCGGGATCGTTTTAAGATTTACATCCTAGACGAGGCGCATCAGATTACCGACGCGGCTTTCAACGCTTTGCTGAAGACTTTGGAGGAGCCTCCGGGGCACGTGGTCTTCATGCTGGCGACGACGGCGCCGGAAGATATCCCACAGACGATTCGTTCGCGCTGCCAGCATTTCAGCTTTCGCGCGGTGCGGTTTGAGGAGATCCTCGGCCAACTGAGAGATCTGGCCGCGCGGGAGAAAATTTTGGCCGACGAAGATGCACTGGCGCTGCTGGCTGAGGCCGGCGACGGCTCCATGCGCGACGCACTTTCCATCCTCGATCAGGCGATTGCTTCCTGCGACGGCCGCTTGACGGCGGAAGCGGTGCGGCAGTTGGTGGGAACTGCGCCCTCCGGCGTACTGAAAGAAGTGATGCGGGCAGTGGCTGGGGGATCGAGCGAAACCGTGCTGCGCCTGGTGGATAAACTGCTGGCTGATGGGCAGAATCCCACCCACTTCGCACGGCAGATGGTGCGCTTTTTGCGAAACGCGGTCGTTGCCAAGGTTGCGGGCAGCGAGTCTTCCCTGCTGCAGATCTCCGGCGATGAGCGTAAACGGGTGGCAAGCGTGGCGGAGTTGTTCAGTGAAGAAGACCTGGCGCGGCATTTGCAAATCATGTTGCGAACCCATGGCGAACTGGGATATCGCCAGGAGCAGCGCTTTCATCTGGAACTGGGCCTGTTGAAGATGGCGCACGCGCAGCGCTTGCTGCCCATCGAACAGTTATTCAGCGAGGCCGAGGCGACGGCGGGCGATGCTCCTCGAACATGGCCGACCGGCTGCGGTTCCCGAGCCAAAAGATCCGAACCTCTCACGACTCAGCGTTCCGGATATGTCTCTCCTTTCGCGGCGGATTCGGCCCGTAAAGGCGGTGCGAAGCCCGAGTTTTCCGCGGAAGAATCGCCGCAGAGCCGGTCCTCGGCTCGTCGCTTCTGCGCCGCTCAGCTCCGGTAGTCATGGGAGCGGCAGTCCCAATGGAAGCGAAGCCGCCCCTACCCGCGCCTCGAACTGAGGAATAACCACACGGTAATCAGCGAAAGCGCGGGGCAGACCGTCCACCGACCGGCTGCGCGATGCGGTGTTGAATGGGCTGTCCAGCGCGGGCCATCGCATGCTGGTCTCCATGCTCGATGCGGGGGAATGGCAGGTCGAGGGCAACGAACTGCAGATCAAAGTTGCGGCTTCGCCTTCGATGATTGATATGTCGCTGGGGACGGAAGCGAAGCGTCTGGCCATCGCCATAGCTAGCGGCGTATTGGGCCGTCCCGCCAAACTGAAAGTAGTTTCGGGCGGAGTGGCGCAGGCGGCCTCGCCTCGTGCTGCATCCAACGGCGGAGGAGGCCGCAGCCGGGCCGAGCAGGACCCGTGGTGCGGCGCATGCGCGAGAAATTCGGCGCTGAGATTCGCACGATTATTGACTACAGGGAGAAGCGATAAGCGGCGGCGCTACGAAAAATTATGGGCGGATTTAATCTCCAGGAATTGATGTCGCAGGCGAAAAAGCAGTATGAAGTACTGCAGAAGAAGATGGAAGAGACCGTGGTCGAAGGGCTCCTCCGGCGGCGGCACGGTTACCGTAAGAATGGATGGGCGCAAGCAGGTCGTGAGCATCAAGATTGATCCCGAAGCGGTGAAGGCCGGCGACCTGGAAATGCTGCAGGATCTGATTACCGCGGCGATCAATGGCGCGGGCCGGAAAGTGGACGAGGCGATGCAATCCACTATGGGCGGCATGCTGGGCGGGCTGGGAATTCCAGGAATGTAGCATAGCCTCTCATCGTCATTGTCATTCTGAGCGAAACGAAGAATATGCATTCGCGCGGGGGGCATCCACAATCCATGGAGCTTCGCAATTGAAGCCAGCCAATCTCCGGAAAGCTTGACATGAGCTAAATTTGCCGAGCCGATGACCCGGCTCATCGACGAGTTGAAGAAGCTGCCGGGCGTTGGCAGCAAGACCGCGCAGCGCCTTGCGTTTCACATCCTGCGCTCGAGTGATGACGATGCCGATGCGCTGGCCGCTGCAGTGCGCGACGTAAAGGCCAGCCTGCGACTCTGCTCCATTTGCAACAACATTACCGATGTTGATCCCTGCGTGTATTGCAGCAGTCCTACGCGCAATCAGCGGTTGGTGTGCGTGGTGGAGGAGCCTACCAATATCGCCGCCATCGAGAAGACCAAACACTTCAATGGCGCCTATCACGTGCTGCACGGAACGATTTCTCCGTTGCACGGCGTGGGACCGGAGCAGTTGCGCATTTCCAATCTGATGAAACGGGTGGAAAATGACGGAGTGGATGAGGTCATCATTGCGACCAACCCGACGGTCGAAGGCGAGGCTACCGCCATCTATCTTTCCGGGCAATTGCGGCGCGCCGGGCCTGAAGATGACACGCATCGCCATGGGCATCCCGGTAGGCAGCGACATCGAGTATGCCGACGAGATCACCATGCTGAAAGCCATGGAAGGGCGACGGGAGCTATAGAGACTGACTTCTCGTCCAATCTGTGCAAGAGATTTCACTTTGGAAGTATTGTTCGAAACGATCCGAGCTCCCCCGTTAAGCCGTTAACCAATTATAAATCAATCACATACACTCACTTCTTTACCACCTAAAGGAAGCTCGCCAATTGGCTTACGATTTGCATTTATTCCCGGCAAGCAGCCTCGTCTCCCGCTCTCTCCGATGTGGCTGGCAGGAGAAAATGCAGAAAGACGGTCCACAACCCGGCCAATCGCATGTTCCAGCCAGCTTGCGCCGCGCTGCCGATGTAACCGCATCCCAACTCGACGCCTTAAGAAGCCGGGCCAACCAGCCCGGTTTTCTTTTGTCGGCTTGCACGCGAACTCATCCGTTCTGCAGCGGCTAGGCTTCTAGCTTTCGGGATCCAAAAAGTGGTTGGCTTCTTCTTCTGCGGCTACAATTCCCTCCGGCAGAGTGCCACGGTTGTATTCCGCCATGCGGTTCTTCCACTTCAGAAAATCGGTGATGGATTGCGGCTCGATGCGAACTTCCACCCGGCGCAGGCTGGCCAGCAGCAGGTTCATCTCATAGCGAAATCCTGTAGCGGTTCGAAGATCTTTGGCGGAGGGCTTGATCATCGACCAGTTCGCGCTTGCGAAATTCCAGCAGACCCCAGCCTTCGGGAAGGTCCTGCGCGCGGATCAAACCTGCGGGAATGGCATAAAAGCGCTCGCAGCCAACTCCCGTCTTCGGATTTTGCCGCCAGGGCTTGTCGCGATCACAAAGGAAATCGGCGCGGGAGACCTTGCACTCCACCAGCACGGAATGACAGGCGCGCTTCCATCCGATGGCGTCAGGCACCTCTCCGCTGGCGCAGGCCTGCTCCGAAACACCACGCCACAGCGATAAGAGCGCAGCCACGCGACCGCTTTCTGAACCAGTTGAGGGTGAGTCATGAGATGAAAATTACGCGAGGCTGAGCTGAGACGGAAGTGCCGCGATAGCTTCTAGCTGCTAAGTTCTTCCGGAATGAGGCGGGGGCCGTGGTGATGTAAACCGCCGCAGCGCTTTAATCATCACCGGCCGCCGGCATACCAGTTCCAGCAAATGACGGGCGGCGGCGATCTCCTCGGCAGAGCGGTCGCGCGGAGAGTAACCTTGGGCGGCAACCACGAAAAATCCGTCACGGGATTGCACTTCGAGCCGCGAAATTCGTCCCTCGCGATCCCCGTCGAAAGCGTTCGCTAAGCGAAGATCCCCGCCAGCCACAGAGCCTCAGCTCGTTGCCCAGAGGCGAGATTCCGCCATGTGCTCTGCGAGCGGCTCGGGGTAACGCGCCACGATGATAACGGGCAACAACTCCGGCCAGGCGCAGAACATCTGCATCGACTCCGAGAGGCGGGTTTTAGCCGCTCGATCAGGCGGTGGATGCTTTATGGTGGCTCCTCCCTTCCCGCGAGCGGCCCACATCATGCAGCATCGCGGCCAGCCGAAGCGTCTCGCGCGCCTTGCCCTCCAGGGGTTTTGCTTTGGGGTCGACAGCAATCAGTCCATCATAGAGCTGCAGTGCGAGATGAGCCACGTGATTGGAGTGTTTAAAATCCGGATCCAGAACCGAAGCCCAGCGCCGTAGACGTTGCAGGGCTGCGCTTCCCACTTCCTTGCCCTGCGGCAATGCCGCCCGCCACACTTGCCAGAGGATCGCTTTGCCGGTCATCTTCTCTCGATAATGTTCGATCCGCTCCGGCGCGCTCCTCGGAAATGCGGCTGTGCCAGCGGACACGGGATTCTTCATCCGGAAACGGGTTTATTTGTTGCGCGGTCGCCCACAATACATCCAGGTCGTGAACTTCGCCGAGAAGGTCCTGCAGTTTTTTCAGGTCATCCCCCCATAGGCTGTGCTGCTCCGGCAGAAAATTCTCCACGATGTAGCGGAAGCGCTTGATCCCGATGCGCAAGCTATGCCAGCCCACATGCGACTGATTGCGCAGTGCGCGGCGATGCAACTCGTGCGCCTCCGTCCAGCGCTCCAGCGCAAGATGCTTGAACAAGGAATTGCCGATTCGCAGGCGCCGTGCCCGGCGCGGCAGAGAGTCGCTCCATTTGCGCCATTGTTTGCGGTCAAATACCTGCAGGGTCTGCTCGGCCTGTTGTTTCAGGTGTGTCTCGCGCATGGGCGAGAAATTCGAAAAGCTTGCCGGCGACCGCATCTCCTGGCGAGTCGAAGTGGTGAACCCACTCTTCCATGACATGCACGTCGCGCAGTTCTCCAAGGCTTTTGAACAGAGTCTTGCCAGCCTTCTTCATCTGTTTCCAGGAGGGATCGGGATCCATAGCCATGAGCCCGTCTACCATCGAGCGGCAGCGGCGCAAAGCGACGCGGAGATCGTGCACTGGATCAGGAGCGAAGCCTGCGCTGGCGCGGTCACACTCTTCGAGCACGCGCGCCATCCAAAAGGCTAGTCCAGCTTTGCGATCGTCCGAATTGGGAATATCGGCACACATGCGATTTCTCTACTAGCGCGATCTGGGCCAAGAATCCGCCTAAACAGGGCAATTCCCCGGCAAATCAGTCAATTACCTCCGTAATGTGCACCGCTTACTGTTTCGCATTACGCTTAGGCGGACCTGGAAAAGCAGGAGATTCTTATCCTTACCACGGACGACAAAAAAGAAAGCAGGATAGCCTCGGCTCGGGCCTTCGTGCACAGCCTGAACATCCTCGTAAAGTATGTTCGGCTCTACGGCCTGGGGCACAAGCGCACCGAAGGACAGTTTAAGGTAGCCTGGGACGAACTGCAGCAAGGCCTGCCTAAGGGCCCCGACGGCAGCTTCCTGCTGGGTGTTTCTGACAATCGCCTCCTGGTTGACGGCATTCCCCTTGAAACCGGCCAGGCCGAGCGTAGCTTTGCGCAACTGTTAACCACTGCCGGACTGGCCAGCATTCAATTTTCCAACCAGCTCACGCACGAAGATTTTACCCGCCTGGTGGAAGCTTTTTCTTCGAGCGGCTCCAAAGCGCAGGACGTTACCAAGAATATCAAATCCATTTTCGGGGACAATAAACACGCGGCGATTCGGATTAACGAGGTCAAGTTCATTGCCGCTGACCCCTCTACCGGCGAGATATCAATCGCCGCTCAGATCGCGGCGCAGACCCTCGGTCCGGAATTCAAAGATTGGCTGAACGATCCCCAGAAACTCTTGCAACTGATCGCCGCCGCCGAAGGCGCGCAGAGCGGAGGGATGGGAGCTCCTCTTGGCAGCGTGCCCAACGCGACCGCCACGGCGGAAGCCGGCAGCGGGGATGGAGCTGCCCCCGGTGGAGGCAGTTGGGCCGGTGGGGTGGTGCCCCTGCAAGAAGAAGAAGTCATTCAGGCGATCCGCCTGCTCACCAAATTTGGCGAGGTGGGAAGCGATCCTAATGTGAACCCACAGGTCCTGCAGCAGGAACTGACTGAGGTGGATTCCAACACCCGGCTCAACCTGCAACAGTTGCTGAGTACCCTAGCTTCAAACGTGAGCGCCGAAGGCGCCGATACGCCTCTGCTCATGAAAGCCGCGGAACACATGGCCATTCGCTTTGCCATGGAACGCTTCCAGCGCGGTGAGGTGAAAGTAAATGCAGTACACCAGATGCTGGAACACATGAGCCGGCAGATGGACACGCTGCGCCAGATCCTGCGCATTCAGGAAGACAAGATGAACAAGGCGGGGATTCTGGTCGAGTCTCATGCCGACATCCTGGACCGGATGTTCTGGGCCGAGGTCCCAGAGGCTGGCAAGAAAAGCGTGTTGCTCTCGAGTGAAGCGCCCTGTGTTCCACCACGCAATGTGCGCCAGTTCGTCGAGGAAATGCTCGACCGTGGGGACAAGGACACCGCAGGCTCCATCCTGCGCAACTATGTCAACTGCCTGAGCGCCAACGAAGTGGAGCCGCGGCGAAAGACCGCGATTGGAATTGGCCAACTCGCCGACTTGTTTGTGAGCGCCGGCAGCGATGTACTAGGAAGTGCTATTCACAAAGTAGGCGGGGCGCTGGCTGTCGAGGCCGACGCCGAACTGGAGAACTTGCTGGCGGCCGCCTTCGTGCGGCTGAGCGCGGAAGCCAATATGCGCAAGCAATACGGTGCGGTGAGCGAAGTCTGCGGTGTGATGGAACTGATCGCGCAGAACCGTCCGGCGCTTGCCAGTGAACTGCGGCCCCGCATCGGAGTGGAAAACCGCCTGCCGGAGTTCATTGAAGAGGCTCTGCAGCAGCCCGCTTTTGCATCTGACTTGATTCAGGTGTTGCGCCGTAATTCGCAGGCGGCCACCGACCACATCGCCGACCGCTTTTTCCGCTGCATGCGCCGCGAAGAGTGTGACCGCATTGTGGAGCTGTTCAAGGAACTGGGCTCCGCAGGCCTGGATCACCTTCGGGAGAATCTGCGTACGGGGCAACCGCGCCAGGGCACTGCAGTTGTGGGTCTGTTAAGCCGTCTGGACGTCACTTCGCTGCTCGAGTTACTCCCTACCCGCTTGCGGGAGTGGAACCGCTTTTACCACGATATGGTAGTCCGTCAGATTGCCTTCGGCGCGGCTCCAGACCGCGGACGGACCCTTTTGGAACTGTTGGAAGTTCTCGATGCCATGGTTCTGCCGCAAGCCGTGGACGAGATTGGCATGAGCGGCGACCGTATGGCCGCTCCCTCGCTGGTGGTCGTGGCTCAAACTGGTGAAGCGCAGGGCCGCTCTCCGCTGCTGCAGTTGAAAGCCGTGGAAAGCCTGGGCCGTCTGCGCGATCCGGATTCCATCCCTGTTCTCTGCAATCTTTTGGAAGCCAAGAAGATGTGGAAGTGGGTCAACCACCGCGAGCTGAGAATCGCGGCAGCCCAGGCCCTGGCCAAGATTGACGCCCGTTACGGAAGCAAGGTCCTTTCCGACACCGGCCTTGAACCGGCCGAACTTGCCATCGCTCCCCTCGATTGCGCCCCGGCATGCCCCTGGGTCCGGCAGCGCCGTTACGAACGCGTCACATTGCGCAAGCCACTGTCATCCACCATCAGCAGCTCTTGGGGAAAGTCCAGCATTTCGGTTCGCGAATTGAGTCTGGGCGGCGGCATGGGCATCAAGGAGGACAACCTCCGCGTCGGCACGGAAGCCAACCTGGAAATTTCCACCGGCGTGCGCCGCATTCGCGGGCAGGTCTTGCTGCGCCGCGCGCGCGTCAAT
Organism: uncultured Acidobacteriaceae bacterium; assembly: GCA_963697035.1. Classification (GTDB taxonomy): domain Bacteria; phylum Acidobacteriota; class Terriglobia; order Terriglobales; family Acidobacteriaceae; genus PALSA-270. The sequence continues at coordinate 194,418 of CAVOMN010000011.1, forward strand.
GAAGTAGGTTTCGAAATCGTAAACATGGATTTGGAGAGCCGTTACCGCCTCCGCCGCATCATCATGGACGCCCTTGAGCAAAACCGCGACGCCAAAGTCACCGAGTGGGACGGCGGCCGCAAGTAACCTCTCCTTTGCCTTCGCATAGCTGGATTAATCCGCTGGAGCGTCGCCGTTGTCCCGTCCTTCGCTCACAATATCCTGTCCACAAATAGTGTCTGCGCCGGACGGCCCTTATTGCAAATGGCCGGCCTCGAATAGCGCCTGGATATTTTCGAAGGGCACGGTGGGAGTGATTAGGTTTGCCGGCGCGAGCAGATAAGCGTTGCCATAGGGCTTGCCCAGAGTCTCGAGGGCGTGGCGGACTTCATCTGTGACCTGCCGCGGACTGTTGTATTCCAGGCGTTGATCATCAACCCCACCGCAGAAGGCAATCTGGCCGCCGAAGCGACGGCCAACTTCGTCGATATTCAGAGCTGTGGGTTGCACGGGATCGAGAACATCCACGCCAAGTTCGATCAGCTCAGGAATAATGCCCATCACGTTGCCGCAGCTGTGAAAAATGATGTCTTTATCCCAGCGATGAATTTCATCGAAGATGCGCCGGTAATGAGACTTGAAGTGCTTCTTCCACATCGCGGGAGAGATCATGAGCCCGGCTTGGGATCCCCAATCGTCGGTCATGAAGATGGCCGAAATGCTGGTCTGCCCCCACTCGCGAATGAGTTCAATAAAGTAGTCGCGCAACGCTTCCAGAAGACGGCTGACCTCGGCCTCGTTGGCGCGCAGGTCGCAGAAGGTGTTCTCCATACCGCGCAGGCAATGTAGACGTTCGAAGAGCGCCAGATGAACCAAGGCCACGCAATACTTGTCGTCACCGTGAACCGCAAGCACCGCCTTGGCTCGGTCTAAACGGCCAGCGGCGTGGGGATTGGGCATGCGCTGCGCCAGATAATCGTCCAGTTGGGACCAATCGTCGATCGCGTTGGCCACTGTAGTTGCCCCGATTCCGCCGTGGGCGTGCCCCCAGCGCGTTCCCCATTCGTCGGTCCACTCGGCGCTTTCGGTGAGGATTTGAACCTCATTCAGATGCTTGCCTCCAGGAGGCTGGTGGCCAATGGAGTAGTCATAGGCTTGAATGCAAAGCACGTCGTCAGGATATCGGCAGTACAGGTCTGTGAGGTCATCTCCGTAGCGGAGAATCACGTCCAGCGAGACGCGCTTGAGGCGGACCGGGCAGCGAGCTGCTCCCTGCCGGCGAAGCGCCTTGCGAACCCATTCTTTGCTTCGTGGGTGGCGGCGTAATGCGTCGCTCACCCGTGTGTCGAAGCGGGAGAGGATGGCTTGCATTTCCGGGATGGGGAGGCTGCGGTAGTCGGCGGATCCGGTCTTGTTGGCTGTGATCATTTTAGCCTTTTAACGCACGGGCCAGAGGCCTCCTCCACGAAACCTGCCCGCTCACAATCGCACTGGTAACTTTCTCAACATACGCGAGGTGCGTTTTCCGATGTCCCAGTCGGGGCGATCGTCCAGCAGACTGAGACCCGGAAATCTCCGGATGGTCGAGCCTATCGCAAGGGACGCTTCGGTGCGGGCGAGTAGTGCGCCGACACAAAAATGAGCGCCTTGCCCGAAGGCGATATGACGATTCTTCTTCCGCCGAATGTCAAACCGGTCCGGATCGTCAAAATATGCGGGGTCCCGATTGGCCGCATTGAGCATCTGAAAAACGATCTCACCTTCCTTGAGTTGCTTGCCGCCGAGTTCGGTGTCGCCTTTCATCAGGCGGGCTTGACGCGAAACCGGACTCTCATAACGCAGTGATTCCTCAATGGCGGAATCCAGCAACTCCGGATTTTCGCGCAGGAGATGAAACTCGCCCGGATTGGCAAGCAGTGTATAGATCGTGTTCGAGATGAGCGATAGTGTCGTCTCATGCCCGGCAATGATGAGCGTGACGCAGGTGCTGATCAGTTCCGCTTCCGAAAGACGCTCGCCGGCCGATTCCACCGCGACGAACTTGCTCATCAGATCCTGACGCGGCTGGCGGCGCCGCTCTTCGATCATATTTTGAATGTAAGGGCGGATTTCCATCAGGCCATGTTGCGCACGAGACAAATCGGCTTCACTCGGTTTGTTCACTCCCTGAAAACTCAGAATGTCGTCGGTCCACTCTCTCATCAAGTGGCGGTCGGCCGGTGGAACTCCTAGAATCTCGGCGATCACACCGACGGGCAAAGCGGTAGCCACGTCAGGGACCACGTCCATTTCTCCTTTGGCTTCGACGGCATCGAGGAGGGAGTCGACTACCTCCTGAATGCGCGGGCGCATTTGCTCAACCACTTTCGGTGTAAATTCTTGCGTCACCAAAGCGCGCAACCGGGTATGATCCGGGGGATCGGAATGAATGAGACCCTTCACCGCGTAGTGATCCACCACAGCTTTATAGTGGGCCTGCTTCTCGGGAGGCAGGTACTGCACGGTTTTCCCAGACGGTTCTCGTTGGAAAAAAGCCCCGTGTTCCGGAATGACACCAGAACATCGTCGTAGCGAGTAAGCAGCCAGCCTCCAATGGAGTCGCTCCAGTAGACGGGATCCTGCTCGCGCATCTGGCGCAGAGAGGGTAAGGATCCATCATGAATTCGGGCGAAACCAGCAGTTCTTCGAAGTTGGCATTCATGGTCTTCATGATTGAATCCTAGTGAGTAGTGAGCACCTTCACATCGTAAGGACCGATTTCCAGCATTCGCAGGCTCCTCGTTGCCGGTGAACGCGTTCACCAATTCCCGGCCCATCGGCTACCGTCTTCGTTTTGTCCTCGTAGTTCAGGACGAAGTAGATTTTCTTGCCGTCTTTCTCTCGGGTCGCTACCTGCACGCCGTAGGGCACCGCTTCTCCCGGTTTGATTCCCGCGTCGCTCAGCGCTAAGCCCATGATCTTCTGATAGAACTCCTCGCTGGAAGTTTTTGTCCCTACATAGTAGGCGGTTCCTTTTCCGTAGTGATTCTTGGTGATTGCGGCTTTCCCCTCGTAGTAGCGGTTACTGTAAGTAGCCAAAGTCTCGGCGCTTTCAGGCGTGAGAATGTCGTACCAAATTTCTGCCGGATACCGGGTTCCGTCCGTCATCACGATTTCCTGGGTTCTGCTCAATCTGCGGATCGAAGTCATGAATCGCTGCTCCGGTCATTGGCTTCAGCAAGCCGGGCAAAGTGGTCTGTGTGTCCCAGTTGTTCTGGTCTTTGTATCCAGAGAGAAAGGTCAGTACCAGGGTTCCCCCATTCTTCACGAAAGCATCCAGTTTGCGCGCTCAATGGCTGGTCTACGATCAGCAGCGCCGGCGCCACAATTAGCTTGTAGCGGGAAAAATCCTGCTGCGGAAAAACAATGTCCACATTCGTTCCCAGCTGGCGCAATGCCTTGTAATAGTCGAGCACCAGCGCGTCATAGCTGAATTTGCTCGGTGTGCTGCTGAACGCGGAAAGACCAGCGGGAATCGGGCGAGAGCAAAATGGCGGCATCCGGAGACTAACCGTCGAGCCCTGCCAGCAGATTAGTAATCTTTGGCAGTTCTTTGCCCAGTTGAGAAACCACCTTGTAGCGTTCTGCTGGCGTAGCTGTCCCAGTTCAGAATGCCGATCGTGAGTTGCTCGGTGCCAAACCAGTTCTGCCGCCAGCGGTAATAGTTGATGGCATCCGCCCCATGCGCAATCGCCTGATAACTCCAGGTGCGAAACAGCGGCGGCTCCGGATTCATGGAGAAATACTTGTCCCATGCGCCCGATGCCCATCATCTGCTCCATGACCATGAAGTTCTGCTGCTTTTCGCCGCGGGTCACGTCGTTCCCGATATCGCCAGAGAAATAGTCCGCAAACGTTCTGCGAGGAGTATGGCGGATAGTGGTCCCAGGCGGCAAAGCTCAGCGGCGCAAACATCTGCGAGTAATCCACATCGTCATACATTCCCATGCCGTTGTGGGTGGTGGCTTTGCGAGGGAGCGGTCTGCTGCAGAATGTCCGCCTGCATGGCCATGAAGTCATTGGTCAGATCGTTGTGGAACCGGCGGAAATCGAGAGCCATGCTGGGATTCGGAGTCTCATCATTCCAGGGAATCGGTACCTGGTCCCAGGCAGAGAGTTCCATCCCCCAAAATGCGCCACCCCAGGTTTTGCTTACGTTCTGGATGGTTCCATATTTCTTTTTGAGCCATTCGATTGAAGTCGGCGCGGGCGAGGTCATCGTAGGAAAATTGTCCGCCGATTTCGTTATCAATGGAGAACGCGAGGACATTGGGATTATTGGCGTAATGCTCGCCCTCGCAGTAACGATGCGCTTGACCGCCGCGATATAGTGGCGGCTGGATAGAGTTCTGCACCTGCCGCTGGCCGAAGCGGTAGCGAACGCCATGAATGTCCATGGCGCCGACATCTGGATATTTGGCATAGAGCCACGCCGGCGGCGAATAGCTGGGAGTGCCCAGGATGAATCTTGATGCCGTGGGCGGAGAAAACTTTGATCGCCCGATCCATCCAGCTGAAATCGAATTGTCCTTCTGCCGGCTCAAACGTCGCCCATGCGCCTTCACCGGTCTTGATGAGATTGATGCCGGCCGCCTGCATCATCTCGGCATCTTTCTCCCACATGGATTCCGGCCAATGGTCAGGATAGTAATAAGTTCCGTAGATGAAATTTGCCGCCGTTCAGAGTGATGAGATCGACGGGCTGTTGGCCTGCCGGTTGTTGCGCGGCCAACGGGATAATGATTAGAAGAACAAGGACAGCCCCGAGGACCGTCCTCATAAAGTTGCCCCTCATTTGTCGGGTCATGGTGTGCTGTGCCCTGGTGCCGCGGGTCAAGCTTCTGAATTGCGTGGATGAGCTCTCACCCATCCACGCAACTTAGAGTCTAGAAGGTGAACTTCAGTGCCGCCTGCATTACACGGGCGGGATAGTATGGGTTTGTGCCTCCGATCAACCCGAAGAAGATCCCGTCACTCGGATTTGTATCGGGATATCCAAAAGTCGTCCGATTGAAAGCATTGAACATCTCCCAGCGGAACTGCATGTTATAGCGTTCCCTGAACGGAAAATTCTTGTCAATGCCGAGATCGAACGTATTGATACCCGGCGCCTGCAGGATATTGCGGCCGGAATCGCCGAAGGTTCCTACTGGATTTGGTTGGAATGCGCCGCCATTGAAGTAACTGACGGTTCCCGCCACGCTCGAAGAGGCGATGTGCGGATTGGCTGACACGCCAGACACTCTGTCTGCATGGTCCTCGAACGTAAGCGCTCCCGAATTGTTATTACCGTTGCCGCCCTGGATTGAAAATGGAGGACCGCTGTGGGCCGTCCAAATTCCACTCAACTCCCAACTGCCCAGCACTCCCCTCGCGAATGGATTCATTCCCATTAACGCGGGAGTCTTGTAAACCCAGTTGATAGTTAAGGCGCTCGGGATATTCAGGTCCGAGATGCCTCGATTCACTGCCAGACTAAACGGGTCCATCACGCCTTCCCCGTTCGGTGTAAACGCAATGCTGCCAAACGAGCCGTAATCGATGGTCTTGGAATAGGTGTAATTCGCGGAGAACTGCAGACCCTGGGAGAATTTCTTCTCCACGGTAAATTGTCCAGACTGGTAGCTGGCGGTGCCATTCGAGTTGTTCTGTAGAATCTGTTGAAAATTTGCGTTCGGCCTGACACTGTTAATCCCGGCATTCTCATCGAAGACCAGATCCTGATGCCAGCTCTCGCTGGCCACGTAGGCCGCGCGGAACAGCCAGTTTGATTTCAACTGATGCTCGATGGAGAGGTTCCAACTCGCGGTCTGTCCCAGATTGAAATTCGGCTGCTCGCTATAACCGAAGTAAACCGGCAGGGGAAAGGCAACGTTGGAGGGAGGCAGGTACGCCGGCAGCCCGGCTCCACCTCCGGCAAACGGTGGGAATGGGCTTACTCCGCCCGTTGGCCCGTAGTTGGCCCACGGCTGATCAACGTTGATAGTGCCTCCGATGATCGGGTCGGTGTGGTAGAAGTTGTAGGTTGGACTAAACGGAGAGTTGTCACCCGCATGCGTAAAGTGAGAATAGTCAATGGGCTGCGTGAACAGACCAAAGGCGGAGCGAATTGACGTATTCGGCAGAAACTTGGGCGCCCAAGCGATGCCGAGCCGCGGGTTGAAGTAGTTCTGGTTAGCAACCCCGCCTGCTGGAATTCCGCTATCTCCCGGAAACACCATCCCCAGAGGCGCCCCGGGGAAGCGCGTGCTCTGTTGGCCGGGTCGGTAAAATTCCGCTCTGCCGTGGTATGGAACCGGGGGTAGGAACGGCTCATAACGAAGACCTGCAGATAGCGTAAACGTCTTGGTTACTTTTATCCGGTCCTGAGCGTAAAAGCCAAGTTGCGTTCCGGTGTAAGTGGAGTTGGAGCCGGCACCCTGTTCGAAGCTGGCCACGTCGCCCAGCAGGATGTCAGCAAAAGAGTTGCTGGTGTAGCTTCCGTCGAATCCAACAATCGGTTCGGAGAGCCATCCAGCGGGATCGTTCATGTCCATGCGCTGAACATCCACGCCGGCCACAATCAGGTGCTTGCCTTTGCTGATGGTAACTGAGTCCGTAAGGTTCCAGATGTAACGGTGATACCAGCTCGCAGTTTGCCCGACGACGAAGGGGAATGCTTCGATGGCGCATCCGCCGCCGGGAGGGTCGGTCATTCCGGGAAAGAATTGCGACAGGCAGATTGGCTTACCCGATGAGTCCACCTGTCCTGAGAGGCTGGTGGAGTACTGGTTGCCATAAGAGAACGCCGCCTGGTTCACGATGTTGGGGCTCACAGTCCAGGTGTAAGTACCCTCATAGTTGCTGTAGTTCGTGTCCCACGAACGGTCAGATATCAGCAGGTTGCCATTTCCGCTGATCGAGGGCTGCCGGTACATATCACGGTACACGTGCCCGCTAAAGCGCTGCTTGTCACTGAGGTTGTAATCCGCCCGAATTGTGAACTGGTAGTCGTCCGGATGGTGAACCGATCCCGCGATATCGAGGAGCCCCACCGGGCCAGTACCTGCCGGAACATACTTGTTAAGAAGGTTCAGCGTGTCCTGATTGAGTTGAGCCGTTGGAATGATGTTGCCCTGATAAGGGATGGTATGAGCCTGGTCTTGCCAGACCTGGTCAATGACATTGCCGCCGCCGTCCCGGTCTTTACAAATTCCGGTCGTCGCGTCAAAACCTGATGAACAAAAAGAGGAAAAATCACCGGTTCGCATGGCCGCCGTTGGCGTGGTGGTCGTACCGCTGTTGGACGCGATCGAGGCTAAGGTTTCCTGATAGTTGCCAAAAATGAACAGTTTGTCCTTAATGATGGGCCCGCCCAGCGACCCGCCAAACTGATTACGCTTCAGAACATCTTTAGCGCCCGTGAAGTAGTCTTTGGCATTTACAGCATCGTTTCGCAGGAACTCAAACAAATTGCCATGCAACTGATTGGTTCCTGACTTGGTCACGATGCTAACCACTGCTCCGGGAGCAAAACCGTATTGCGCGTCGAAATTGTTGCCGATGACGCTGAATTCCTGGGTGGCGTCCGCGTTGGGAAAAGGAGCCGCCAGCAAAAGGTAGGGGTCCATATTGTTGGAACCATCTAACAGGTAGTAGGTGCTGCCCTGCCGTCCGCCGTTCGAGGAGGCTCCGCTTTCGTCGGGATGGGTGGTATAGGTCTGCAACGTTCCGCCAAGCTGAATCACATCCTCTGTTCCTGGCGTCAAAAGGACCAAGCTGGCCGGATTGCGGCCGTTCAGGGGCAACTCCTTGATTGCAGTTTCGTTGACTGTGGTATTAAGAGCGGCACTCTCTGTTTCGAGCGCGGCGGCAGTGGCGTTGACTGTTACTTTCTCCGTGGCTGAGCCGACGGCGAGCGCCACGTTCGCGGAAGCCGCTTCGTCCGCGCTCAACACCAGGCCGGTGCGCGACTCGGTCTTGAAACCCTCTTTCTGGAAGGTAAGCGTGTAGGTTCCAGTTGGGAGCAAAGGCAGCACATAGGTTCCCGCCCCCGAGGTGGTCACCGTGACGGTGAGCCCTGTACCGGTGTTAAGCGCAGCAACAGATACTCCAGTTAGCACTGCGCCCGAAGGGTCCGTGACTGTTCCGCTGATGGAACCGCGTCCGCCCGTTCCCTGGGCCCAAACTAACGCGGAGATAAGAGTCAAAACGACGCAAGCGATTAGACGAGATAGCACCCGGGGACTATTCCAGTTTCCACGCATGAGAATTCTCCTTAAGTAGTCGGCAGGACGCTTCTGAGCGCGCATTGTTCATGCTCCATCCTTCCACCGGAACGTGAGCACAATATCTTGCGGCAGCGTTTATCGAAACCGCCGCGATGCTATGCGGAGCGCATTTCACTTGTCAAGAAAAATCGCGGAATATATTCCGCCATTCGGATAGTGACCACCTATAACGCTGACAGATATAGCCTTATGTTCCTCTTTGCTTCACTTCATGTTTGGATACAAGTCCGCCACGCAACTACCCGCAGCTTGGACGCAAGAATTCCGCGACTACTTCAACGAGGGTGGGTAGGGAATTTTCACGGCGAGGCAATCAGTCACTGGAAATTTCAGTCAACACGGAGGCGGTGTCCGCGCCCACAAGATCGGCAGGAGCATCTTTTGACGGGGCCGCGACTTCCGCAGCGACCTGAGGATCGTAGCCCAACATGAGGGAAAGCTGGCGAGCCACGCGCAAGGCCTCGTTCTTCATGGAATCAACCACACCTTGCATCCGCACCGACGGGGCGGAAATGCTCAGAGCAGCCAGGGGACGCTTTTCTGGTCCCCAGATCGGGGCTCCGACGCACATCACGCCATCGGCATTCTCCTCCACATTCATTGCGAAGCCGTCTCGCTTGACCTTAGCCAACTCGTCGAACAGCTTGGTCCCGGTGGCGATCGTATTGCGGGTTAGCTTGGGCAATCCGTGGGCGCGAATAATGTCATCGACTTGATCTTCCGGAAGGTGGGCGAGCAAGCACTTCCCCATCGCTGTGGCATGTGCGTAGTAGTAATCGCCTGGTTTATTAGCGTAACGGTAGGGATCCCGGCTCTCGATCACCGCGAGATAAAGCAAAGATCCCTGATCTAAAATTCCGAGGCTAACCGTCGTGTTGGTGCGCAAACTTAACTGCTCCAGCCAGGGTCGCGCCAGAGGCATGAGATATTGATGCGGAACGGCCGGGCGGCTCAGCTCAAAGAATTTTTGTGACAGTACGTAACCGCCACTGGGGAACACCTGACCCACGTAGCCGATTTCCTTCATCGTGTTCAGCAGGCGGTAGACCGTCGTCTTGGCGAATCCGACAGAGTGGGTGATTTCTTCCAGCGAAGGAGGCCTCCTGGGGTTTCGCGTTAAGGCCTCGAGGATCACAAACATCTTCTTGCCCACGTCCACCACGTTCCGGTCACGGGCAGGCTTGCTCGATAGTCTGTTTGTTTTCAGCTTGGCGAGTTGGGATGACCTTCTTGGCAAACTGCCTCTCTTCACCGCCCCAGCGCTGCGCGCCGTGGCTTCATGACTCGTGTTTTATTATATGGGCAGAAGCGCCTGCCCTCAACTACTTTAGATACAAAAATGCTTGTCTGGCGTGCGACGAAAGCGGCGGAACATAATCCGCCCGGTCAGGAAATTCGACTTCAAGACCAAGAAGACACGGTTAACTCCCCGGCTTTTGGCCCACAGCCTCTATACGGGCTTCGGGACTGGACAAAAATTCCGGACGGAGTTCGACTCCCAATCCCGGTCCGCCCGGCAAGCCGAGTTTGCCGTCAATAACCGCCCCGGCCTGGGTGGCGATCTTTCCGTACAGCGACGCGTAGTGTCGGCGGACCGTTTCCATGATCATCAGATTCGGAGTGGCGACGCACAGGTGCCAAATGGCATGGTGGCTTACCGGGCCGCCGCAATCGTGGGGAGCGATCGGAAGATAATACGTCTCCGCCATGTTCGCAATCTTTTTGGACTCCGTCAGCCCCCCGGTCCAGCCGACATCAAGCATGATGATGCTGGCGGCGCGGCTCTCGATCAGCTCACGGTAGCCCCAGCGCGTGTAGAGCCGCTCGCTTACGCACAGCGGTAGTGACGTATGCTGGGAGAGCGTTTTGTAGGCCATGAGATTGTCTTGCCCCAGGATCTCTTCCAGCCACATCACGTTATAGGGTTCGAGCTCACGCGCAATCTTGATAGCGCACGGAAGATTCCATAGGCCATGGAATTCCATGGCGATTTCCATCTTGTTTCCCAACGCCTCGTGAATCTTTCGTACCGGCGCCATGCAATGATCCATTTCCGCACGGGAAATATGCTGGCCACGATTTTTGATGGCGGTTGCGTCGAAGGGCCAGATTTTCATTGCAGCAATCCCGCTGGCGTACAGGTCCTTGGCAAGCTCGGCAGGCTTTTCATTAAAGTCGTAAACGTCGTCGTAGCAGGTGTTATAGATGGGCACAGTTTCCCGGCACTTGCCGCCGAGCAATCTATAGAGAGGCTGGCCAGTCATCTTCCCCAACAGGTCCCAGAGAGCGATGTCCACCGCGCTGATGGCGCGCATCTCGGCGCCCGCCCAGCCTCGTGGATGCACCCGCAAAAGCATGTCGTGCCAGAGTGCTTCAATGTCTGTGGCATCGCGGCCCAACAGAATGGGCGCGAGATCATTAAGGATGATTGGCTTTTCCGACGCGGCACTCGGGTAAGTTTCGCCCAGTCCGACCAAGCCCGTGTCGGTGTGAATCCGCACCCAGAGCCAACTTAGCCAGCCGCCGTAGCACACCGTACTGTGATCCAATTCTACGGTTTCGACCTTAGTAATCTTCACGATCTCCCCTTGATTGAACTTTATCTTGCGGAATAACACCCGCGATGCGAAGTGCATAGGTATATCACCTGAAGCCGGGACGGCGCCAGGTTTTGAGAGGAGTATGGGACTCGATTGCCCGAGCGCAACGATGCGTGCGTAACGTTCAACCCAGGCGAAGAACCAGCGTACCTACCCCACGGTAACGTTACCCACCCAACAGAAATGAGTATATTCATAGGATGGCGCCGACAACGGCTGTGCACTGCCCCGGGTGCGGCCATGACAACAATCCGCAGTACAGATTTTGCGGCATGTGTGGCACTGCCCTGCGCGGGGAGATGCCGCCCGCGCGGCCCAAGTCTGCCCCGCTGACGGTGGGTGGATATTCGATTCTTGGTCTGGCACAGCACACACTCGAAAACACTCCGGCAATCGAGGTTGAGCCGACCAACCCTCGACACGACAATGCCGCGCGTGTCTTGCCTTCCCGCCCAGATGCCTTGGACACGGGTTTCCAGTCCTCCGATTCCTCGCTCAATAGCTTGTTGAACCGCAATCTGGATTACTTATTCGAGGATGATGACCACAAGAAGCGCCCACCCCGATGGCGTCTGTATGTGGCGCTCGTGCTGCTGGTCATCGCTGCAGGGACCCTGGTTTGGCAATGGCAGCGTAATGGATATCCCTGGGACGATTTGTCGCCGCTGACCAGGGAGCGGATTGGGGAAACGGCTCCCCGCCGGGCAAGCGATGCGGCGCCCTATTCGAAGCCACCAGATACTCTTGCGCCAGCCGCCGATTCGCAGCTTAAATCGCCAGATTCCGATTTGCCCAAGCCGGAAAAGCCGGCACAAGAAACGGCGAGCGCCATGCCGCGGAAAGCTCCCCAGATCAGTACAACTTTCCGGCCGCAACCCACCTCGTCCGTCACAGAGTCGTCGGATCCCGGCTCAGCCCCAGCCGCTATCGCGCCCGTTGGGGGCCCGCAAGCTTCGTCCCCAGCGGAAGCGATTCAGTTGCTGGCAGACGGAACCAAATACCTGCTGGGAAACGGGGTAACCCAGGACTGCGATCTGGCAAATAAGGATTTGCGCGCCGCGTCTCGCTTCAGCTCCGACGCCGAAGCCATGTTGGGAACCATGTACGCCAGCGGGCATTGTGTGGACCGCGACCTTCCCACGGCCTATCGCTGGTATGCGCGCGCCTTGCGCAGCAAGCCGGGAAATAGCCGCATTCAAGATGACCTAACCGCTTTATGGAATCAGATGACCCCGGCGGAGAAGAAAGTCGCTATCCGCAACGACCCGTAAAGCTCGTATTCCCAGTTGTTTGTCTAAAAAATCATTCCGAGTGAAGACAGCAGACAGGGAATCGTTTGGGTACGAATCGCAAACACTTCCCCGTGCTGAACCCACTCGGAATGAAAGCCTGGGTTTTCAAATAGCCGGCCGCGAGGCACAGCCCTATTTCATGGTCTGATTTTTCAACATGCTCACACTCGTAATGGTGAGCTGATCGCCATCCACCGAACCCTTGACCTTAATGTGATGGCCCTCGTGCCCCTTGAGGACGTCCTGGTTGGTGACCTGTAAAACGCTCTTGTCTTTATCATTCACGAAGACCAGCGGCGAGCCGCCATTCTCACACTCTTTCACGCAGGCAGCATCAATTTTGCTGGCGCCGCATTTGGCGTCGCTGACCCAGCCTTCCCACGCCCCTTTTGTAGACGCGGCAAAGGCGCCACTGGTCATCAGAAACAGAACTGTTGCGGTCATTGCTAGAAACGTACGCTTCATGTGCTTCCTCCTAGTGATGGTTGGATGTAAAGTTTCGCTTCCTGGTAGCTTGTCGAAATAATGGAAATGCTGTTAAGGTTTCGCGGGCGGCGGTTGTTTCCGCCACTGGCCTAGGTACGTGACTGCGGGCAAAACGGATGGTACCGCCGGAGCCGGTGTTAAGCAATCTTGTTGAGCAAAGGACGTTAATCGATCGAGCTTGAGCGATCTATTAGAGCAATCTATCGGCAGGCGCCAGCCGTACTCTAGAGAGAAGAGCTAACTGTTTGTCCAGCGCTGAGTTAAAAGGAGGTTCGACCGACGTGGGATTGCTGTCGGCGATCCGCGTGGGCGATGAAAGCGCCATGGCGCAGCTGTACGACCGTTATTCCTCGGTCGTGTATGCGGTGGCCTTGCGCGTGCTGGCAGACACCGCGGCGGCCGAAGATGTCTTGCAGGAAGTGTTTATGCAGCTATGGCGCCGTCCCGGAACGTTTGACGCGAACCGGGGCTCGCTCGGACCCTGGCTTGCCGTAATAGCCCGCAACCGCGCCATTGATCTGCTGCGCAAGCGCCATCCGGAGAGCGATATTGACGATGTCGTAGTTTCAATTGAGCCCGATATGGCGGGAGATGCGGAACGCTCTCGGGCCATGGAGAAAGTTCGAGGCGCGATGGGGACGATGCCCTCCGCCCAACGGACTGCGCTGGAAATGGCTTACTTCGAGGGGCTGACGCACACCGAAATTGCGGCCAAAACGGGAGAACCGCTGGGCACGATCAAGACGCGCATTCGGACCGGACTGCTTGCGTTACGCAAGGCTGTGAGCGCATGAGCATGCACCAACAATTCGCGGAGGATCTAGCTCTCTACGCGTTCGGCGTGTTGCCGGAGCAGGAGCGGAGCACGCTCGAAAAGCATTTGGAGAGCTGCGCCGATTGCCGCCGTGAACTCGAACTCCTGCGCGGAGATACGGCGCTGTTGGCGCTGTCCGTGGCCGGGCCGAAGCCTCCGTCACGTTCGCGCGATCGCCTGCTGAAAGCGGTATCTCGGGAACCGAAGTTCGCCGGAGAGAAATTCAAGCCTGTGCCGGAGCGCGCATGGTGGTCAATCGCCGGCTGGGCGAGCGCCGCGGCCATGGCATTGGTGGCAATTGGATTCTGGGCCCAATATCAGAATTCCCAGCGCCAGATTGCCGTCATGTCGCAGGCCGCAGTCGAGCAGCGAGAAGCCTTGGAGAAAGCGCGCGAAGTGGTCGAGACCTTGACCGCGACCGACGCCATGCATGTCACGCTGGTCGCCGCCAAAACTCCGCCGCAGCCGCAAGGCAAAGCGATCTATCTGCGTGACCGCTCCAGCCTGATCTTCATGGCCAGCAATATGCCCAAGCTGCCGCCGCAGAAAGCCTATGAGCTGTGGCTGATCCCCATGCAGGGCGCGCCCATCCCCGCCGGCATGTTTAAACCGGACGAGCATGGCGGCGGCATGGTGATCAATCCTCCGCTTCCCGTGGGCACGGAGGCCAAGGCCTTCGCGGTCACGGTTGAGCCGGACACAGGATCGGCGACCCCCACGATGCCAATCGTGATGGTGGGAGCGGGCGAGTAGAGCTACGCGCTGGCTCCTTTAAAAATAGGATTCACTCCCACGGCTCCCGTCAGCAGGCGCAGTTGTTCTGGTTCCGTGATCGGTTTGAAATTCTGGCCAACCTCCATCCCCAGACGGAAGTATCGTTCATCGCCTGGAGGAATGGCCGCCGTGATCGGCTGCGACAGCCCCCAGCGCAGACCCAGAGCGGCTTCTTCCGGGAAGGCTGCCGGTTCGTACCAGCATTTGGGATGCGGGTGGTTACTCTTTTCGGAGTCAGGCCAGGTTGTTTTGGCCATGCCCTTCAAAGCCATAATGCCCATCTCTTTCTGGCGAGCCTTCTCCAGAATTTGTGGACCAAAGTTGGCCTGCGAGTACAACACAAAGTTCAGCGGAAAAAGAACTGTGTCGAAGTGATAGCGATCCATTGCGGACAATGCCACTTCCACCGAATGGACCGAGAACCCGATGAAACGCAGTTTGCCCGCCTTCTTGGCCGCCTCGAAGGTCTCCATGGCACCGTTGGGGCCGAAGATTTGTTCGAGGTCTGACATCTTGGAGAGCGCGTGAAACTGGTAAAGATCCACATGATCGGTGCGCAGCAGGCGCAAGGATTCGTCGAGCAGCTTGGCGGAGCCGTCCTTGGTCCAATCTTCTTCTTTGCAGGCCAGAAAGATGTTCTTGCGGTACGGCTCGAGCGCCGCGCCCAGGCGCTCCTGCGCGTTGCCGTAGGTGGGCGCCACATCGAAATAGTTGATGCCACGGTCCACCGCTTCCGCCACGATATTGCTGGCAAACGACGGGCTGTTTTCCATGACCACAATGCCGGCGAAACCGATAATGGAGATCTCCTCGCCGGTCTTGCCCAGCTTCCGCCTGGGAATTGGGGTGGCGTGGTTGGTTGCTTGCGCTTGGGCGAGAGGCTCGAGCATCTTCGCCGAACTTACCAGACCTGCTGCTGTCCCCATCTTTAAAAAGTCACGCCTTTCCATAACGTCTCCCTTCCAGTGGTACCGAAGCGAAGTCATCAGGAGCTATCCCATAAATGCTTTTCGGTAAGCCACGCTTTCAAACGGGTTAGGGCAGGGCAGGGCTTCAGCCGTGTCGCTTAGGCCCCCAAAATGCCCGGACTTGAGCATCTTGGGAACGAGCCTTTACCGGTCTTGCCCTTTAGGACAAGACCCCTCTACCCATTCGGTTCATTATGAGATGGCTTCTAGTATTGTAGAGGGTTTCATGGAGCGGGGTGAGTGACTATGTCGTTTTCTTACATCGTGCTCGGAGCGGGACGCCAGGGAATTGCGGCAGCTTATGATCTCGCAAAGTTCGGCGAGGCTTCGCGAGTTACGCTGGCCGACGCCGATGGCACGGCCGCGAAGTCCGGAGCCGGCCGTGTGAATCAATTGATGGGGAGCACGATCGCGGAGCCGGTCGCGCTCGATGTGCGCGATGAAAATGCCGTGGCGCGCGCCATTCATGGCCATCAGGTTGTGCTCAGCGCGGTGCCCTACTTCTATAACTTGGCGCTCACTAAGATCGCGATTGCGAACCGCATTTCATTCTGTGACCTCGGCGGCCACACGGAAACGGTCCGGCTGCAGCACGCGCTCGACGCCGATGCGAAGAAGGCGGGGGTGCGCGTCGTCCCCGACTGCGGCATGGGGCCAGGCATGGGCAACACGCTGGCGGTTTACGCGATGGAACTGCTGGATCAGACGGAGCACATTTACATGTTCGATGGCGGCCTGCCGCAGTCTCCGCAGCCGCCGTGGAACTATGCCATGACGTTCAACATCGAGGGGCTGACTAATGAGTATTTTGGCGGGATGACAGTGTTGCGCGGCGGAAAGCTGGCGCACATTCCATGTTTCACCGAATTCGAGATAGTGGATGTGCCTCCACTGGGACAACTCGAGGCATTCATGATTGCAGGCGGCGCTTCGACGGCACCCTGGACGTTCCTGGGCAAGCTCAAAACTTATCAGCTGAAAGTACTACGCTACCCGGGAACGTTCGCGCAGCTCAAAGCCTTTTCCGATCTCGGCCTCTTCAACCTGCAACCGGTACGCGTGGACGGCGCTGACATTATTCCCCGCCACGTTTTTCACGCCTTGTTTGAGCCGCAGATAAAATTCGATCACGTGAAGGATGTCTGCATCATCCGGGTCGTCGCGGTTGGCAAAAAAGGCGGAAAAGCTGCGCAGGTGGTGGTGGAAGTGATCGACTCCTACGATGAGGCCACCAGCTTCACCGCCATGCAGCGCCTCACCGGATGGCATTTGTCTATTGTGGGCATCATGCTGGCGAAGGGTGAGGTGGGCATCGGATCAACGCCGCTCGAGATTGCCGTCTCCGGAGAAGCTTTCGTGCGCGAAGGACGGCGGCGCGGGTTTGAGATCACGGAGCGGTGGGAATAAGAGTGATGGACGCCGAGAATTTATCGAGGTGTTCCGATCATCCGACTGTTGCATTTCCCATGCTAGAATCGCCTCATGAAGCACCCTCGAAAATTCACTGTCGTGATCGAACGCGACGAGGATGGCTACTATGTCGCCACGGTCCCGGGTCTGCGGGGTTGTCATACTCAGGCCAAGAATCTTGACACTCTCATGAAGCGCGCTCGCGAAGTAATTGAGCTTTGTTTGGAGGACGCGGATAAGCAATCCGTAGCTCTAGAGCTCGTGGGCGTGCAACAGATTTCTGTATGACCCGCTTGCCCCGCCTCAAGGGCAAAGAACTTATTCGTATCCTGGAGAGAGCTGGATTTCAGGTGGTTCGAAGTCGCGGCAGTCACGTTTTTCTTCGACATGCCGATGGAAGAATTACGACCGTTCCAGTTCACGCAGGCGAGACACTGGGAACGGGATTGTTGAGAGCGATTCTTCGTGACGTGGAGATGTCGACGGAAGATCTTCAACAATACCGTTGAACACCGCATCTTGGTGTCGTTGATTCGTGAACCTCCTGCCCTTCCCACTTCATTTCCCCATTGCTTCCCGCTCCCAGCCGCGCTAGCATTTCTTTGCTCTCGCCTTTCTCCCTTCCTTTTCTTTTCCACACCCGTGTAACGCACAAGTGCTGCATTGTGTGTGCAAAATGACGTGGTTGCGCTTAAGGGCATACCAGATATAGTGTTTTCTTGCTTGACCCCGGCGTAATTTCGCCAGTACAGTAGCTCTAATTTGTGCCTGCCCTATCCAGCCGGTGGGAGGCCTTTGCCGGAGCACGCTGCGGAGGAATCGAAGTGGTAAATGCCCGCGCAACGAAAAGCAGGTCCCTCGACTTCACATTTCCGTTCGTCACCGAACTGGAATGTTCCGCTCGGGATGACAACGCTAAAGAAGCGAAAATCGGCTCTACCTCTAAGGAGTAGAAGTTGCTCAAATTAAAAAAGCTCCAGATCATCGGGTTCAAATCGTTCTGTGACCGCACCGAACTCAAGTTTCACGGGGACGGAGTGGCCGCCATCATTGGGCCTAACGGTTGCGGCAAGTCGAACATCTCGGACGCCATCTCGTGGGTACTGGGGGAGCAATCCGCCAAGACGTTGCGCGGCGCGCGCATGGACGATGTGATTTTTGCCGGCACGCGCGACCGCAAGCCGACTGGCATGGCGGAAGTCTCGCTCACGCTGATCGATCCCGAGGTGTATGCCGGGTCTGACGCGCACGAGCCGACCGAGATCGAAATCCAGGACGAACTGCCCGATGGACGCCTGGAGGCCGACGACTGGGATGAGGCCGGAATCCGCGCCAGCGCGGCGGAAGAAACCGAGCGCCTGACCGAGGAAGCGCGGCCCGGAAGAGTTGAGGAAGTCGAAGGCGAGGCGTCCGCGGCGGAAACCTCAGGGGCGGAAGCCCAATCCGACAGTGGCGAGCCAACCGCGGCGCTCAAGCGTGGCGCAACCCAAAATGCCGATGCAGCGCCCGAGGCCGAGGTCAGCGGCCCGCATGTTGTGCTCAAAATCCGGCGGCGGAAATTCAATCAGCAGCAGTTTCATGCGGGAGAGATTGCGGTTACGCGGCGGCTGTTCCGCTCGGGCGAAAGCGAATATCTGCTGAACGGCAAGCTCTGCCGCCTGCGCGATATTCAAGAGCTGTTCATGGGCACGGGGCTCGGCCCGGAATCCTACGCGCTGATCGAGCAGGGACGCATCGGGCAGATTCTGAGCAGCCGTCCCACCGACCGGCGCGCCATTCTAGAAGAGGCCGCCGGCATCACCAAATTCAAGACGAAGAAACGCCTCGCCGAAGCGCGCCTCGAAGATGCCAAGCAAAATCTGGCCCGCGTGAATGACATTTTTGATGAAGTGACGCGGCAGATGAATTCGCTGAAGCGGCAGGCGTCGAAGGCCGAACGCTATGCCAAATTGCGCGAAGAAATGCGCGCCAAGTTGCGCGTCGTGCTGGCGAGTAAGTTTGCTCAGTTGGACCTGGAAGCCGCTCAGCTTGACGCGCAGATCAATACCCTCTCCGAGCAGATGCGCGAGCAGAGCGCGGCCGTCGAAGGGTTTGAGACGGAAAAGACCGAGCGCACGCAGCGCAGCTATGCCATTGAGTCTGAACTGCGGGAAAACCGGGAACGGCTGAACCAGATCAAGCTGGAATCGGACCGCGCCGTCGCCCAGCGGAAGCATAATCAGGAGCGCTGTGCGGAGTTGGTGGAGCGCGCGCTTTCCTCGCAGGCAGAACTCGCCGAGGCCAGGCAGCGCCTGACGGCGCTTGAGACTGAACTCGATGCCAACCGCCAGATTCTCAGTTCGGCGGCGGCCGATCTCGCCGCCGCGAAAGAACAATTGGCACAAAGTCAGCGAGAGGCTTCCGAGGCAGCCCAGGCATTGGACAGCCTGGAGCGTCAGCAGGAAGCGTCGCGCAGCGCCATCATGCAAGCCGCGGCTTCTTCCTCCAATCTGCGCAATTTGATCACTCAGTCGGAAGAGCGACTGGCCGCGATGGATCGCGATGCCCAGCGTCTGCAGGCGGAAGTTGCCGCGGCCAATTCGCAGGTCGAAGCTTTCGGCGGCCAGCGCGGACAGCTGACCCTGGAATTTGAGACTGTATCGCAACAGGTGGCGGGACTCGCGGCGGAAATTCTGCGCACCCGGGAGGCGCTCGAATTCAAGCGCAGCGCGGAGATTGAGGGCAAGGGCCGCCTGGATGGTCTGCGCGCGGAATATGCGACGGCGCTGGGGAAAAAGGGGTCGCTCGAAGCGGTCATCGCCGAGCACGGTTATTCGACCGAGTCGGTGCGGCGCTTGTTTCAGTCTGGCGTCATGAATGGCGGGCTGGCGCCGGTCGGCGTGTTGGCGGATTTTCTCGAAGTGGAACCGCGCTACGAAGGCGTGGTCGAAGATTTTCTGCGCGATGAGTTGAATTACATCGTGGTCAAGTCCTGGGATGCGGCCGACGAGGGCCTGCGCCTGCTGCGCACCGATGTGGATGGCCGCGCAACATTTCTGGTTCATCCGGAAGATTCGCAGGCAAAGTTTTCGTTTTCCGTGGATGAAGCCGCGCACCCGGCTCCCACCAGCCACTCGGTGCTCCCGTTGAAGAGTGCGGTGCGGGTGCTGAATGGTTTTGGCCGATCGCTGGAAGTCATCCTGCCCAAGATGGGCAACGGATTTATCGTGCCCGAGGCCAGCGCAGCGCGGAGTCTTGCGCTCGAAAATCCCGATGCATTCTTCCTGTCGCAAAGCGGCGAATGCTTCCACAACGTGACGGTGACGGGCGGAAAGCAGCGCTCGGAGGGCCCGCTCTCCATGAAGCGCGAGTTGCGCGATGTGCTGCGGACTTTGGGAGAATTGGAAAACGCATTGCGTGACCAGGAGGCTTTGGTGCTTTCCCTGGGACGCGAAATCAAGGAACTCACTTCCCTGCTCGACCGCCTCGAGGCCGACAAGCGCGAAGCCGAAAGCCAGGCCATGACTTCCGGCCACATGTTGCAACAGTTGGATTCGGAAATGACTCGGATCGGCGAACGCGTCATGACCGCGCAGCGCGAATTGCAACGCTTGAGTGCGGACCGGGCCGAGCAAGAGTCGCTGCTGCAAGCTCGGCAAACCGGGATTGTTGCCCTGCAGGAGAAACAGGCTGCCCTGGAAGCGGAAGCAGCCACCGGGCAACAACAGTTGGCCGGACTGCGCCTGCGTCGCGATCAGGTCGCGCAGGCTGCGTCACTGAGCCTGGCGCAGGTTGCCACTCTCGAAGAACGCCATCGCGCCGCCGCGGGCGGTTTGCGGCGAATCGAGTCGCTGGTGACCGAAGTGAGCGGACGGGCTCTGGCTTTGCGCTCGGGGATCGAATCATCTTTTGCTGAAATCCTGGAGCGCGAAAACGGAAGCCAGGGGTTGGCCGCGCAAATTGAAGATCTCGGAGCGGAGCAAAATGTCTGCGAGACTCGCGATGGCCTGCTGCAGTTTGAGTCTGAGCAATTGCATGCCCGCGTCGCCGAGATTGAAGAGGCGCTGCGCGGCGCGCGCCAACTGCTCGATAATATTCGCGACCGGCGGGCGGAAATTTCCACGGCGGCGGCGAAGTTGCAATCCGACGCGGAGTATCTCGGCGCCACCTGCCTCAATGACCTCGGAGTCGAGCGTGAGGCGCTCGTCTCGGACGCCACTATCTCCACCGTTGCCGGCGAACTTCTCGCCGTCGAGGATCAAATCTACCGCGACATGCGCTCCCGGCTCGACGCCATGGGCCCGGTCAACATGATGGCGCTCGAAGAGTACAAGGAAACTGCCGCACGGCATGAATTTCTGGAAGCTCAGCGCAAGGATCTGCTCGACTCCATTGAGAACACGCAGGCCACCATCAAAGAGATCGATACTTTCTCGCGGCAAAAGTTCGAGGAGGCGTTTCAACGCATCAATGAGAACTTCCAAGTGACGTTCCGCAAACTCTTTGGCGGTGGAAACGCCCACATGCGGCTCACCGATGAAGAGAACAGCGCCGACAGTGGCATTGACGTGATCGCTTCGCCTCCGGGCAAGCGGTTGCAAAGCGTCCTGCTGCTCTCCGGCGGCGAAAAGGCATTGACCGCGTTGGCATTGCTGGTAGGCATCTTCCAGTATCAGCCCAGCCCCTTCTGCATTCTGGACGAAGTGGATGCACCTCTGGACGAAGCCAACATTGGCCGCTTCACCGAACTGGTGAAAGAAATGAGTGTGCAGACTCAGTTCGTGCTCATCACGCACAGCAAAAAGACGATGAGCATCGCGCCGGTTCTGTATGGGGTGACTATGCAAGAGCCGGGCGTCTCGAAGCTCGTCTCGGTGCGGTTCGGGGCGACGGCGTAGGACAACCCGCGGCGTTTTTTGCGTTCCGGATGTTGGCCAGGAGATCGCTGCGTGATCTGGCGAATTGTGGAGATGCTGATGGGCCTCATTTGCATTGCCATGGGTGTCTTCACGCCAGAATTCAAACCAATCGGCTGGACGACGTGGCTCATCTGGGGCACAGGCGAAAATGCCCGCATCCCAAGGTGGATCGCTGGTACACTCTATGTCTTGCTCGGGTCATTCATTCTCTACCTCGGTATAACGGGAAAGTGAACGTTGATCGGGCAAGCACCAAGCCTGGCTTTGGCTTGAAGGGGGAATGTGCATATGTCACAGACGTATCCCATTGGCCTCTCGGTCTTGTAGTCTTTACCCATGAATCCACACTACTTGTGGCTGGCAGATGCCGTGCTCTTGCTGACGGTGTTTGTCCTCGGTCCGGTAATTGGCATTGCCATCGCCTACGCGGAGTGGAAGGAAAAAAGAAAACACCTCACTACCCAGCTGTACGTGATCGGGTGGCTCGGGTCGGCCGTGGCCTTTGCTCTGTTATTCGGGTTTGCGAAGTGGCTGGATGCCGACGTCAGAACGCCGCAGTATTTTTTGCAACTGGCCTCCATGCTGCTCGGCGGTCTGTTACTTGGCGTGTGTATGGGATGCGGTTTCTGTGTACTCCTGCGTGGTTGGCGCTGGCACAAGAAGACGAGGCTGCGACACGATAACTCGACAGAACGATAATTTTGAGACCCGTTGGGTGTTCGCGGTTCTCGAAAGGTACGATTCCGCGGAGTTTAACCTCAGTAGGATTTTGACCTACCCTTTTGGAGTTCTAGATATTTTGGGATCGCATACATCTCTCCCCACCTTTGCACAAACTGTAAAGGTGGTCCACTCGTCTCGTCCCACGCACCCGAAAGTCAAGCGTAAAACCCCGCTGCCACTCGGGTACTTCAGTTACCTGCTACTCCGGTCGTAACTACCGCTTCATGCCTACACTTTCCATAAAATCGTGTTGAGCGCCCGCCTCTAAAAAAACCTGCCCAAAAAGGAAAGAAAGCACGATGAAAGTCTCCGTAAGGAAGATCGCCGCTCTGTCTGGCTTAGCGTGTCTCATGGCACTGTGCAGCTCCTGTGAAACTGCTACCCGCGTTGCCAGCATCCCCCCAACTACGCCGCCTCAGGAATTCCTGTTCGCGGTAAGCCAGGGCCAAATCTGGTCATTCCAGATGGATTCCACCACCGGAAGTCTGGGTACGGAAGCAGCACGAATGGCCCGCGCTCCAGCGAGGGCATTGTGGCCGACCCCGCGGGCAAGTTTCTCTATGTCTCTGATAGCGAGAATGACTCCGTCCATGTTTACGCCATCGGCTCAAACGGGGGCCTTACCGAAATCAGCTCTTCTCCCTACACCATAGGCAGCATTCCCCCTTGCGATGACACTCAGGTCGGCCTGGCCATGGACCCCGCGGGCAAATACCTCTACGCCACCGATCAGGTCAACGACGATATCGTGGGCTTTACCATCAACGGCACCACTGGCGCTCTGACTTCGATGGGCGCGCCCGTGCCGACCTCCACCGCACCGGCGCAAGTGACCGTGGACGCCTCGGGCCAGTATGTCTATGTGGCCGACTTCGGCGACCTCGTGAATTCCGTCTCCGCCTACACCATTGCCAGTGGCACCGGAGCGCTTACCCCGGTAACGGGTTCGCCTTTCTCCAGCGAGCTAAACGGCCAGGGTGATGGCCCGCTGGGCCTGGCCACCGCGAGCACATTTCTCTACGTAACGGAGCAGAACGCGGTCGGAAACCACAGCGTCGCCGCCATGACGATCCTGGGCAGCGGCTCGCCTCCCGGATCGTTGACCGCCATGTCGGGTTCGCCGTACGCCGCCGGCAATGCCGCCACCGGGGTGGCCATCGCCTTGGGAAAATATCTCTATGTGGCCGACAACAACGACAAGACCATCTCCGGATTCACTATTGGCGGCGGCTCGGGCGCGTTGACCTCCATGGGGTCGGCATTCGCCAGTTCAGCCGCGCCGTGGTATCTGGCGGTCGATACCTCAGGTAAATTTCTCTACGCCACGAACCCTGGCAGCGGCGATGACAACATCACCGGCTTCAGCATCAACTCCAGCACCGGGGCGTTGACGCAATTCTCAGGTACGCCCGCCGCCGCCGGCACGAAGCCTTATGCCCTGACCGTGGTCAACGTCCCGCAGCCGCAGTAAGGGCTGCGGCCGGGGCCAGTCGTGCCCGATTCGGTTCTTCTGCCGCGCTTTCGGAAGAACAAGAGCCAATTAGCTTCGGCGTGCAAGAATTGAAGAGCGCGAGGCACGAGACGCCCTCCGGGAACAAACTTTCGGTTGTCGCCAGTTAACCATCGTGGCGTTTCTGTCGCACCGCCGCAGGAGTCACATCTCTCCCCGGAAAGTTATCCACGCTTCCACCTGTTTTTCCACAGCAAGAATGGCGTGAGAAGTGGCGTCAGTCACTCCGTTCACCTGCACACGCGAACTGTCAACTCTTTTACATTCAGATGCGTGCGACATTTCATTGCAGCAAAGATTTACGCGGTTGACAAAATTTTTTGAAAAGCTAGAATACGCGACGTTTCCTGCCTGTAAAATTCCAGACATGAGCCCCCAACTTCTCGACTCCGTTCTCTTGCGTACCGACTTCCCGGATCTCGAACTTCACGCCAGCGGAAAGGTGCGCGACGTCTACCGCCTGGGAACGGATCATTTGTTGTTCGTCGCCACCGACCGCATCTCGGCGTTCGACTACGTTCTGGCCACCGGCATTCCTCACAAAGGGTCGCGTGCTGAACCAGATTTCTCTGTTCTGGTTCGATTTCCTGCGCGACGTCGTGCCCAACCATCTGGTCACTGCGGATGTGGAGCGCTATCCCGCCGAAGTGCAGCAAGTACGCCGATCAGTTGCGCGGCCGCTCCATGATGGTGATGCGCGGCGACATGGTTCCCGTGGAGTGCGTGGTCCGCGGATACATCTCCGGGCTCGGCCTGGAAGGAATACAAAGCCAGCGGCAAAGTTTGCGGCATCCAGTTGCCTGCCGGCTTGAAGGAATCGGATCAAGCTGCCGGAGCCGATTTTTACTCCGTCCACCAAAGCGACCACTGGGCACGACGAGAATATTTCTTTCGAAGAGGTATCGCGCCTGGTGGGCTCGGAGCTTGGCCCGCCAGTTGCGCGACGTCAGCCTGAAGATTTACACCAAGGCCGCGGACTACGCGCGCACCAAGGGCATCATCATCGCCGACACGAAGTTCGAATTTGGACACACCGCTGACGGGTTGACCCTGGCCGACGAGGTGCTCACGCCGGATTCCTCGCGCTTCTGGCCGGCCGACAAGTACCAGCCGGGCCGAGCGCAGGATTCCTACGACAAGCAATATGTGCGCGATTATCTCGAGGAAATTCGCTGGAACAAGCAACCGCCTGCGCCGGCCCTTCCCCCGGAAGTGGCCCGCAAGACCAGCGAGAAATACCTCGAGGCATATGAGAAGCTGACCGGCCGGAAATTGGATGTTTGAGCGTACGTCGCAGCGGAATTCGGCGGAAACCGATGAGCGGCGCGGATTGGATTATTCTTGTTGTCCTTTTGGTGTCGGTGGTGCAGGCTGCCAGCGCAGGCTTTTTTCAGGAAGCCTGCGGCATTGCCGGCTTGGTGTTCGGCTACATTGTTGGCGGCGTGGCAGTACCAGCGGCTGGCGGAGCGGTTCTTACCCAACCTGAAATCGCCCTGGTTGGGGGAGATGGCGGCTTTCCTGGTTATTTTTTTAGCGGTTATGATTGTGGCGGGGATCGCCGGCCGCGTAGCCCGCTGGATCATGAAAGAGGCGGGCCTCAGTTTTCTGGACCGGTTGTTGGGCGGGGCATTGGGTTTGTTGCGGGGTTGTCTGCTGGTGGCCGTGGTTTTGATGAGCATGGCGGCGTTCACGCCCGCCTCGAAGTTGCTGACAGGGCTCGGAGTTGGCGCCTTACTTTCTGGTGGTGGGAAGAGCCGCCATCTGGGTCGCGCCCAGCGAATTGCGTGCGCGTTTCTATCAGGGTTTGGATTTGCTGCACCGGGAACAGCAGCCGGCGGAAGGTACTTCGGCGCCGGCAGGCTGGACCCGCGAAGTAGCGGACGTCGTAAACATTTTGGAATCAGGCTTTCCTCGAGGAAAGAGAGAGACCGTGAAAGATCAGCTCGAAGCACTCATTCTGCAGATGTACAACAGCAATATTCTGTATTCCGAGGCGGTGCGCGAATTCAAGAAGCGGTTCATCCTCACGGTGCTTGAGGAGAACAAGGGCAACCAGTGCCGCGCCGCGCGTGCCTTGCGGATGCACCGCAACACCCTGAGCCGCACCATTGCGGAGTTGAAGATTGACGTGCGCCAGCTGCGGGACGGCGCCAAGCGGCCGCCGCGCAGCGCCCGCCCGGTGACCTACGAGAAAAAGGCGGCGCGCTAGAAACCTAAGCATCTAAGTTTTGTCATTCCGAGGAGCGAAGCGACGAGGAATCTGCTGTTTTGCCGGCATTCAAAAAGCAGATTTCTCGTTGCGCTCGAAATGGCAAGGTAGCGCATAGACCAAGCTAAAAGGCAGCCTTTTCAGGCTGCCTTTCTTCGTTTCGCAACTTCCCGAACGATTTAGTGGGTCGGCGCGGCGGGATGGTGATGCACCGGCGGCTTTTTTTGCCGGCGTCGTGGCGCCTTTTGCAGCAAGGTGCCCTTTCTCCATAGTCATGACAAAAGGGCTCGGCGTGTAGGAAAGCGGCGTGCCGCCAAAGTCCAGCGTCGCGCCCTCTTTCGGCATCATCTTGGCGGGAATCGGCCCGGTAGGCGTAAGAACGATATCCGCCCGCTTCGCGTCGATATCATCCTCACTGCCAGCAATCTGCAACTCGTTGGTGGAAGCCGCTGATGACAGTGCCTTCCATCTGCAGCGGCTTGCCTTTGATAGCGTCCCATACTTTGCCGGCATCCTCGGGAGTACCGGCGGAAAGGCACAGCTCCCACTCCGCAAAACTCATATCCTTGGGCTCTTTGCTCTTCACAAGGTCGGCTGCTTGTTGCGCGGGTGTGGGCGGAACATACTGTGTGATGGTGAACCCGGCCGGCGGTTCGGGCGAGGTTTTAGCCGCCGCCATCACGTCCGTCCAGCCGTGATCGGAGCCATGATATTTCTTGTACACGCTCTTGCCGTAGCTCTCGATCTGCTGCGCGCCCGCGCCACTGTCGCCAACTCCGCCGCGCGCGCGGCAAAGAAGAAGCCATTTGGATAATCCGGCGGAGTCGCCGTCAGGTAGCGCACAGAGCCAGGCGGCAAACATTCTGCACGTCTGTTGGGATCGCCCTGCACCGCCGCCCGCAGATATTTTTGCGCATCGGGAAAGTTCTTCAGCTGCAGGTCTGAAAAACCAGCCACGCCATTGAACACGGTATTCAATTGCGTCTTTTCCTTCTCAAAATCCGCATCCGACTGTCCGTCCGGTTTGGTCATCTTGCCAACCGCCGCCAGCCCTTGCGTGGCGTGCTGCACGCCGTCGGTAAATTTGCCGTTTGCCCGATCCAGATAGGCCAGGATCACTAGCGCGCGGGCATTGTCCGGAGTCACCGCCAGCAATCCGGTTCGCGGTGTCCGTCAGCTTCGCCATGTTGCCGGACTGCTGATACGCCGCCAGCAGACTCTCCAGGGCATCCACTTTGACCACGCTATTGGGATACTGCACCAGAAAAGCTTCCAGTCCGCTGATCTTGGCATTCGCATCCTTTTGCCCGATGGCGCCCATATAGGCGTTGTACTCTGCCGGATCTTTAATGACCGGCGCCTGGGACGACGACGCGCGCGGTTTGCGGCGCGGCCGCCGCCGAACCTGGTATGACTGCCGCCAACGCCAGCACAACCGCCAATAGACTAATTTTCATTCGAGTGGCTCCTTGAACTCCTTGGGAAATACGCGATCATCGCCGAGGCAACGCGGCCTTCAGCTGTCGAGCTGTTCTCAAAAAAACCGGACACGCCCAAAACACAGACCCGGAAGAACTTCGCGCTGCCCGCAAGGCCAGTACCTTTCCCGGTGAGCGGGATTATAAGGATGTAAGCTGCCCAAGGCAAGCACGCCGTGCCCCATTTGGTTATCTAAGTTGTTAAGATGCAATCCAGCTGGCATGAGAAGCCGTCTGCTCAGGCAGCAAGACAACGCCAACGGAGGCTAGACAAATGCAGGAAACGGGCCAGAAAACGCTCGTCGGTCAGGTTGCCGTGATCACCGGAGCGGGACGCGGCATTGGCTCTGCCATCGCGCGAATCTTGGGCAGCGATGGGCGCTCAGGTGGTGCTCTGCGGACGAACCCGGAGGTACCTGGAATCTACGGCCCAGGCCATCTCCAGCAGCGGCGGCCGCGCCGAGGTTGCCGAGTGTGACGTCTCCGACCGGCATTCGGTCGAAGCCCTCGCAAAACGCGTGGAACAACAGCACGGCCGGATCGACATTCTGGTGAATAATGCCGGGGTCGGTGGATTCAGCACGCCTCTCCATCAGCTGGCGCCCGAGGATTGGGAGCAGATTCTGAACACGAATTTGCGCGGCGTCTATTACATGATCCGCAGCTTCGTGCCGATGATGATTCAGGCGAGAAATGGCCACATCATCAACATTTCGTCCCTCTCAAGCAAATCCCCTCTGCCCAATGGCGCGGCCTACGCGGCTTCCAAGTGGGGATTGAATGGCTTAAGTTATTCGCTTGCGGAAGAATTGCGCGCGCACAACATTCGCGTTTCCGTGGTCTGTCCGGGGTCCACCAACACGGATCTGAGTCCGCACACGGGAAAGGATATAAACAAAATGCTGCAACCCGACGACATCGCTCATGCTGTCGCCATGCTGGTCACGCAGGCGCCGCAATCCTTTGTCAGCGAGATTCTGCTGCGGCCGACCATGAAGCCATGAAGACACACTTTCTAACTTGTCATTCCGGCAGCCGTCAGGCTGGAGGAATCTGTTTTCCTTTCGATCTGATAAAAAGCGGACTCGCGCCGCTCAAAAGCAAAAGCCCCGCACTGTCCGATTTCGGACAGCGCTCGTCCGATAATGGACACTTCCATCTCGCTTGTCCCACCGTGCCTTTTGAGTTTTCCTTGCCTTTTCAAGAAGTTCGTTCAGGTTGTTTGTGATTTGCCGCTGGAACCAAGCGTGCGGATAACGCGTCCGAGGAATAGTTCTCATGAGCACACTCTGGAACGACATTCGTTACGGCCTTCGCCAGCTCCGCAAATCACCGGGCTTCACCGTCACGGCGGTTGCGGCGCTCGCCCTCGGAATCGGCGCAAACACCGCCATCTTCACCGTCTTCAATCAGGTGCTGCTGAGCAAGCTGCCGGTGCACAAGCCGGAAGAGTTGGTCTTTATCGGCGAACATTCCGCCGCCGAAACCGGTGGAATCGACACCTATGGCTGGGACGAGGACCAGACTTTCACTTATCCGGGATACAAGGCTTTCCGCGACGGCAACCATGTTTTCAGCGGCCTGGCAGCCGCGGGTTTCAGCGGTGCGACTCTGGTCACGTCGAAAGAGGCCATGCAAATCAACTTGGGCCTGGTGAGTGGAAATTACTTCGGCGTGCTCGACGTGCGCCCTGTATTAGGCCGGTTGCTGCTGCCCTCCGACGACATCGAGCATGCCGGCAATCCCGTGATCGTTCTGAGCGAAGACTATTGGCGGAGCCATTTTGGCAGCGATCCGTCTGTGCTCAATCAAGTCGTCCACATTAACAAACAGCCGTTGACCATCGTCGGCGTCGCGCAGCACCGCGGCTTGATGGATAGCTATCCCTTCGACAGCTTCGTTCCCTTATCCATTGAGCGGTCGATTATGACGGATGACTACGACCGCCTCGAAGATCCGCTGGAACGCTGGATTGTGATCTTCGGGCGGTTGTCCCCGGGAGTTACACGGACGCAGGCTTTGGCCGACCTGAGCCCCATCTGGCTGAACTGGCGGCGCGAAGTGCTGAACACCATGAGTCATCGCATTCCGGCTCGCATGCAGGCGGTGTGGCTGGAAACGCATCTCTCCCTGCGAGATGGCGAGCGCGGACTGGCCGTGCTTGAAAAATGGATCGGCGGATTGCTGAAAGTTCTGGAAGCGATGGCCCTCACGGTTCTGCTGATTGCCTGCGCCAACATCGCCAACCTGCTGCTGGTCAAAACGGCGCGCCGATACGGAGAACTGGCTGTCCGGGGCGCACTGGGCGCAAGCCGCCGGCGTATTCTCCAGCAGGTTCTGACGGAAGGCCTGCTGCTCGGCCTCGGTGGCGCACTGGCTGGCTTGGTCCTGGGATGGCTGGGCCTTCAGTGGGTATTGAAAATTATTCCCGAGTCGAGTTCGCTACATCAGGCGCTGATTGGCCGGATGGATTGGCGAATCCTTCTCTTCGGCTCTGCGCTTGGCATCTTCACCAGCGTTTTGTTCAGCGTTGCTCCGGCTTTCGTCAGCACGCGCATCAACCTGATCCGGGCGCTGCATCTGCAATCCGGCTCCGTCGCTGGCAATCGTGGCCTGCGCAATGGTCTGGTGTCGTGCGAAATCGCCCTCAGCATGACGCTGCTGGTCGCGGCCAGCGTGTTTCGGCTGGACGCTCTATCAGCTGCGCAGCATTCCTCTCGGGTTCACTCCCGATCGTCTTTGGACTTTCCGCGTAGATGCTCCGGCATTGGGCAAAAATGACGTTGAAATCCGCGACGAGTATCAGAGAATCACGGACGCAATCCGCAGCTTGCCCGGCGTGCGTAGTGTGAGCTTTGCGCAAAGAGGGATTAGCTTCAGGGCGAGCACAGCTTGGGGGCCGATCAAAGTTGCCGGTTACAAGGAGAGCGAGGATGAACCCGGCACTTTTCAGGACTGGGTCACGCCCGGCTTTTTTTCTACGATGCAGATTCCGCTACTTGCGGGGCGGGAATTTACGATCAGACGACCGGCTCGGGCGCCGCCGAAAGTGGCCATCGTGGACGAAGCTTTCGTAAAGCATTATTTTGCCGGCAACGTTCAGTGCTGCGCTGGCAGGTTCATTCCAATTTGACAGAGGCTATGCCGACAGTTCTTTCCCTCGCGCAAACGGCGTGGATGTCCAGATCGTAGGCGTGATTCCCACAAGTCGCATGGTTAGCTTCCATTCGCTGCCATCCAAGCCATTTTTCTGTATTCCTTACGACCAGACCTACACCGGTAACCATCCGTCAGGTATGAGTCGCTATCACCAGGCCACTTTCTACCTGCGCACCAACGGAGACGACACTTCCCTGCCGAACGACCATTCGCAAGCTCGTGCACAACATTGATCCGAATCTTGCCGGTCACCGGCCTGCAAACCATGGACGAGCGCATCAGCGACACGATTTTTGAGACTCGCCTCATGACCGGGCTCGCCATCTCGATCAGCACGCTGGCGCTATTGCTCGCCGCGATTGGCCTCTACGGCGTGCTGGCGTTTTCGGTCGCGCAGCGGACCAAGGAAATCGGCATCCGCATGGCGCTGGGCGCGAGCCGGGAGAATATTTCCGGGCTGGTGATCCGCCAGGTGGGCTATCTGGTCGCCGCAGGCATGGCGGCGGGCACTGCGCTTGGATGGCTGGCGGTCCGCCTGTTACGCAGTGAGGTCTCCGATTTGCAGCGCAGTCCGCTGTGGCTCTTTGCCGCGACTACGCTGGGATTGGTTGCGCTCATGCTCCTGGCCGGATATCTTCCCGCCCGCCGCGCGGCTTCGGTCGAGCCCATGGAGGCGCTGCGGGCAGAGTGAGCCGTTCGTCTGAAGCACTCGGACTTTGTCATTCCGAGCGAAGCGAGGAATCTGCCTTTCTCTTGTCGCCACTAAAGCAGATTCCTCGGGCGAGAGAACCGCCCTCGGAATGACAATGCTGGGCAGTCAGTTCTAAGTGGTTACTTCTTAAACAGATTCTCGAATGCCTGCCGCGCATCCATCGGCTTTGCGGCAACAGGAGTAGACGTCTCTTTCTCCACCCGCACACTCATCGAGTAAAACGTGCAGTCATTGCGCGCGTCTTTTTTGGCAATGCGCTCCGGAACCGGCTGGCTGCACTCGAAGCGGCAGGAGGGATCGAAATAGGTGCACTGTTTGCAGGAGTGCAACTCGAAGCCGCACTTCGGGCATTTTCCCGCCGGGTCAACCCCTGCCGGCAATAGTGTGCCGCACTGCGCGCAGCGCGAAACCTGGTGCCTGGCCGGCATTTGCACCGGCCGTGGCCCGAAGCTGTTGTCGCGCCTCGCTGGACCGGGCGCGGATTTCTGTTGCTTTTCTTTTTCTTCGCTGCGGTCCTGATATCCGCGCTGGCGGTATTTTCGGTCCGACACGTCTCCTCCGGTCGCAACTTATTTCTGCTGTGCGGGTTTGGATGATACGGGTTTCAAGTGTTTCTCGAAGCGGCAGGTCTCGGGCACTTTCGAGTACTGATTATGCGCATCTTACCATGGTGACCCGCCATGGTGACCCAGTCCAAAGTATCTTCGTAAAGATGACCCCACCCCGCCTTATATCCGATAAAATACTAGAGGATAGCCTGTAAGTTCCCGGTACCCATGACCCAACGTCCTATTTCTTTGTATGTCGGCTTAATGATCCTGGCGCTCACCAGTCTGGCCTTCGGGGCCAACGCCGCATTCGACCTTTCTGGCCCTCCTATCGAGGTAAAAGTGACCCGGGCGGGCAAGACTCTGCCCATCTCGGAAGTCCCCAATCTGCAGCCCGGCGACCGCATCTGGGTCCATCCCGCCATGCCGGACGATCAGTCGGTGCATTATCTGCTGATTGCCGCGTTTCTGCGCGGGCCGACCAATCCGCCCCCGGAAAAGTGGTTCATCAAGGCGGAGACCTGGACCAAGCAGGTGCGCGATGAAGGGATCGTGATTACGGTTCCCAAAGATGCGCAGCAGACCCTGCTTTTTCTGGCGCCTGAGACCGGAGGAGATTTCGCCGCGCTGCGCGCCGCCGTTCAGGGCAGGCCCGGCGCGTTCGTGCGGGCTTCGCAGGATTTGGATCAAGCCAGCTTCGACCGCACACGGCTGGAGAAGTATCTGCAAAGCGTGCGCGAGACTTCCATAACCGATCCCAGGGACCTGCATGATCGTACGGTTCTATTGGCCCGCAGCCTGAGCATCAAACTCGATCAGGCGTGCTTTGAGAAGCCGGTCGAGCAGCAGGTATCGTGCCTCACGCAAAATAGCGACCAACTGGTGCTGAACGACGAGCATAGTCAGTCGCTGGTCGCGACCCTGACCACGGGCACAGCTTCCGACTTGATCGGACAAATGAGCGCTTCTCCCATGGCCCGCAGCGGCTACTACAGCGCTTACGTCGGCGCGGTGGTGGATATCGCCAGGCTTCTCGGCAGCTACCACAGCCCCGACTATCAGTACATTCCGGCGCTGGCGCTTCCCCAGTTTGAAGAACTGAACCTCAAGCTGAACAACCCGCCTTCGTTCCGCAAACCGAAGTCAGTCATGGTCATCGGGCTGCCCGCGGTAGGCGACGCGCAATTTCCTCCGGTGCACGCGGTCGATCCCGACGCCGTCACCTGCCTGCAAAGGCCTCCGGTCGTGCTCGGCGCCGAAGGAGCGCCTTTGGTATTTTCCACCAACCTGGCGCATGACCTCGTCCTGCATATCGAGAGCCGGGACAGCAAACCTCACAGCATTGATCTGCCCGTGATCGCTGAGGCCAGCCGCGGCGGCTTTGCCGTAGATACGCGCGCCTTGCAGAACTCCAAACTGGAAGGTGAAGTCAACGGAACCGTGCGCGGATCCTGGGGTTTTCAGCCTTTCATTGGCCCCAGTTTCCGCCTCGACAGCGCCCATCCGGAAAAATGGGCGCTCGCCGCCAGGCAGCCAGAAAGCCCTGATCGTGGGACGAGCCGACACTCTCAATCTGGTTGCGGAAGATACCGCATGCGTGGATAACGTCGCGGTGAAGGATGCGCAGGGCCAAGTGCTGCCCACTACCTGGAAGGTAGCCAAAACCGGGGAGTTGCAGGTGGATGTTCCCCTGCAGAATGCGACTCCGGGGACGCTAACCGTGGCGGTCTCTCAGGTCGGGACTCGCGAAGCCCGACGAGATCTCCCTGAACAGCTACTCGGAAGCGGCTCACCTTGACCGTTTCACCCTGAATATTGGAGACCAACAAGGCATTCTCGAGGGCAACCGCCTGGACGAAGTTGCCGAAATGGAATTGGACAAGGTTCACTTCACTCCCGCCGCCTTGTCACGCGCGGACGAGAAAGACGAACTGCAAATGGAAGCGCCGAGCGCGGATGCGACCAATGCAATGCACCCCGACAAGCCACTCGTGGCACGGGTCACGTTGAAAGATGGCCGCACCCTGGAATTGCAAACCGCCGTGGCGCCGCCGCGTCCCAAAGTGAAGTTGCTCAGCAAGAGCCTCATCGGCCAGGAGGCTGCGCCTTCCGCCATACGGCTGATGAGTCCCGATGACGTTCCGCAAAATGGACAGTTCTCGTTCTTTTTAAAGACCGAAGTGCCGTCGGCCTTTCCGCGAACCGAGAAGATTGAAGTCGGAGCCGCCGACGATTCGTTCCACACCATGCTGAGTTTCTCGGACAGAAATTTGACCTTGCAGGACTCGGAGACAGCCCTGGCGACGCTCGATCCGCTTAAGGATTTCGGCCCTCGGCGTTCGGCCCAATCCGCTTCCGGCCGGTGAGCGCCACAGGGGTGGCCGGGGAGTGGGCGCCACTCGCCAATCTGGTACGAATTCCCACTTTGAAAGAGGTTCGGTGTCCTGATAATCCAGATAAGCCCTGCGCTCTGAGCGGCTCCGATCTGTTCCTCATCGATTCGGTTTCTTCTACTTCCCGGTTTACCCACGCGATCACGGTGCCGCTCGGCTTCGCGGATTCCACGCTTCAGGTTCCCCGTCCTCTGGGAACCATCTTGTACATCAAGTTGCGTGACGATCCGGCGGTCATTAATCCGGTTGCGCTTGCCGGTTCTTGCCCGCGCCATAGCGCCGTTCGATCAAAAGCGTTTTTGTAGAACATGCGGGTAGCAACTCGCGGCTCGCGCCTGCATCGAAAGTGTCTGCTGCGGGCAGTTGATACCACGGCGGCGCGAATTGTATTTACTGAAATCGGGTGCTACCATCCGAATGAGAGCACTTTTGTTGGAGGTTAGAACATGTCAGATCGAGATGGTGGTGGCGTGTTGTGGTTCTTAGCCGGCCTTGGGAGTCGGCGCGGTAGTAGGGATTCTTTATGCGCCGCGCTCGGGAACCGAGACTCGGGAAGCGTTACGTTCCAAAGCGGAAGAAGGGCGCGAATTCATGCGGGAGCGCGCCCGCCAGGCGCGGGAGCAGGCCTCCGAGTGGGCGGATCGCGGACGCGATGTGGTGAACCAGCAGAAAGAGCAGTTCCGCTCGGCCTACGAAGCCGGCCGCCAGGCATATCACGAAACGACTGCCAAAGAAGCCGGTCCGCAAATCTGTAGGGCGGCCGGCACTTCACCTCCCGCAGCGGTTGTTGACAGGGAGAGCTTATGGCATTTAACAATTTTCATCGCGGTCACCGCT
The DNA here is from genome assembly GCA_963697035.1 of uncultured Acidobacteriaceae bacterium. GTDB lineage: Bacteria > Acidobacteriota > Terriglobia > Terriglobales > Acidobacteriaceae > PALSA-270. Next base: position 229,517 of record CAVOMN010000011.1, read on the forward strand.
GCTGCAGTGGTGCTGCAGGCGGGCATTCTTTTCGGGATGTTCCTGGCCGTGCGCAAGACGGGGCCCGCGTTGAGGCTTTGGCCGAAGAGGTTCGAACCAAGGTCCTGCCCACCGTGCAAACTGCGCAATCCATGCTGGTTGAGCTGCGCCCCAAGATCGAAACGGCTGATGGCCAACATTAGTGAGACGACGACAATGATGCGGGCTCAATTGCAGCGGGTTGATGCCACCGTCAGCGACGTCGTAGACAGGTCACGCCTGCAGGTGATTCGCGCTGACGATATGGTGAGCTCGTACTCTTGATAAAGTTGAGGAAACCACGGAATTGGTGCACAACAGCGTCGTTTCCCCTATCCGCCAGCTGACCGGTGTGGTTCGCGGGATAACGACAGCGATGGAATACCTCACCCATGGCCGGCGCAGGCTCCCGTGGTGGCATAACCGTCCCGCAAGACGAAATGTTTATTTGAATTCTGGCGCTTCGGGAATTAAAAAGGGGCAGCGTATCTACACGCTGCCCTTTTTTGTGTATACGCCGTAAAAATTACTTAGGCTCCATCCGCAAGATCATTTGGGTGCCGCTATCCAGATGCACATTGCCGGTCCTCGATGTGACCACCGACCCCTGCGCCGCGGCAGCGGTCGCAGAATCAAGTGATAGCCCCTTTAATCCCACTACTCCGTGGCTGGATGACATGAGCTGACCGCTGGCGTTGAGCCCTGCACCGGCGCCGCGCAACGTTCCACCCGCTCCACCCCCGACACTTGCCGCGGTATTCACCAGGCTACCGCCGTGGCGCCCACCGCCCGTGTGGTGCCGCCGACCAGGCCACCGGCTCCGCCCGCAGCGCCGCGGCCGGAGGCAACTGCGCCTCCGCCAGCCAAGACTCCCGTCGTCCATGCCGTCTCCCACCATAGCAGCCGAAGCCGTCTGTTGCGAGGCAGCCAGCGCCTGAATGGATGCGGTCATAGGAACTTCTTGGCCACTCTTCAGCAGGGCGTGATCGAAAGCGATTCCGAGTTGCGAAGTAGATTGCCCTTTACTGGCCGTCTGCACCTGCGTCACGTGCCCCATAATTTTGGAACCCTTCGGGATGATCACTTTGCCATTGGACTTGACATTTTCCGTATTCTTCGCAATGACTTGATCGCCAGGTTTGCATTTGCGCGTGTCCACGGGTTTCTCCAGCGTGCTGTGAAATGAAGTGCCGGAAGCCAATTGATTCGAGGCGGCTGCGCTCGCCGAATAGTTTCCCGCCTTGCTGGAAAGCGCGCTTTGGCTTGCGGCCTGCGCACTGGTTTGCGATTGAGCCTGTGCGCCCGAGCGGTCCACTTGCGCGGAAGTGCTTTGGGAAACCGAGGTGCTGGTCTGAGTTTCCGCCGAGGTCTGGGCGAATGTCATGCCCGTCAAAGTGACTGCCGTAAGAATCAAAAACTGGGTTCTATACATAAGTTTGTCGCCTCCCTAGGTGCTTTAACGAAACGAACGCGGCTTGGACGCCAGCCGGACTCTCTGAAAACGCGATGGCAAACGTTCCGTACCTGCCGAGAGAGAATCGTATGTTTTGACCGTTTCGGAAAGATTACCCCCGTCGTAAGGGTTTCCCTGTATGCGCCTGGGTAGGGACGAAAATCCACAACGCGAGACCACCGTCGCACTAACCTCAACATCAACAGCAACTTGCACTGGAACAATGGAGGCGCACGGCGCAAAAAAGCCCCTGTCCGCAGTGGCAGGGGCTTTGCGTTATTTTCTTCTGAAGCTCAGGAGACTTTCGCGAAGATGATCACCAGCGTGTACAACGCCAGCGACTCAATAAACGCCAGGCCGATGATCAGGCCAAGCTGAATGCCCGGCCGGGCGGCTGGGTTGCGTGCCAACGCTTCCATCGCGGCGGCGGTCGCCTTCCCTTGCCCCAACCCGCAAACCGCCGAGGCAATCGCCATGGAAAATCCTGCCGAGATGGCCACCCATTGTGCATTGCTGGATGCTCCACCACCCTGGGCGAATACCGGCGTGGCAAAGCACAGAATCGCCATCGCCATGAAGACAAAACTCAGTGCACGTCTCATTTACGTTTCCTCCACCTATGAATTTGCCGCCAGGAGGTGGTTGACGCCATACCGTGCAGACGCCCTCACACTGGACGGCGTTCTCAACTACAGTCGTCAGTCTTCAGTGGTCAGGCGGCTAAGGCATTTCCTGATGACTGAAGACTAACGACGGCAGAACATTAGTGTTCTTCGGCGACTGCGCCGCCGAGATAGACCATCGCCAGCAATACGAAAACGTAGGTCTGAATGAGCGAAACTCCAATATGCAGCCCCAGAAACATGACAGGCACTCCCACCGGCACCAGAGAAATGAAAATCAGCGTGACCATGTCGCCGGCAAACATGTTGGCGTAAAGACGAACCGTCAACGACAGCATCCGGGCGAGATGACTGATCATTTCGATCGGCACCATCAGCGGCGCCAGGGCCGGCATGGGTCCGGCAAAGTGCTTCATATAACGCCACAGCCCTTGTTTTCGGACTCCTTGAAAATGATAGTAGACGAAGGTAAGGATGGCGCATCCCAGCGGCACTGACGGAGTGGCGGTCGGCGATTCAAATCCCGGAACCAGCCCGATCAGATTCGAAAGCAAAATGAAAAGGCCAAGCATGACCAGGAAAGGAACGAACTTCTCGCTGCCATGCCCGATAATTTCGTGAACTCTGCCCTTTGATGAAGCCGTAAATGCCCTCAAAAACATGCTGCAGCGCTCCCGGCTTCTCCACCGAAAGGCTGGCTCGGGCTACCGCGAAAAGAATCACCAGAAAAGCGAATACCAGGAGTTCCATGGCGGCGCTATTGGGAATCGGCGCCTCCGGAAAACGCGGCTCAATATGAATGGTCCGCAGCAGCGCCGTGATTGGGCCGGCGAACGCGTGGTTCAGAATCGCGGTAAACCAAAGTTGTTCAGGCATAAGTCAGCAAGAATCACAAGCCCCGCGCGAACGCGGCATAGATCTCATAGACTGCTTCGCACAGGATGCCCGCAACCGGCAAAAAAAGACCCGCCAACAGTCCATGCAGGCTGGCGCGAGAAACAGTGAATATAGCATAGGCCAGCAGGCCCATCAAAAGGTAGCGCAGCAGGAATCGGGCCACGACGCCGCTGCTCGATTTGGGCTTTTCCGCTGAACTCATGCGCTCGCCGAGCGCATTGATCACCCTCTCCAGCCAGTGAAAATTCAGATAGGCGAGAGCCGCCCCGCAGGCAAACCCCAGCGCGACCTGCCACCCCAGGCGCAGCCACGCCGCGCCGGTCAGGACGATCGCCACCACAATCATGCAGCGCGAAATGCGCCCGAGCGCGCCCGAGTAGAACGCCTCCGCGGCTGGGGAAACGGGATCATGCGCGATTTCGGGTTCCGGCGGGTTCATGGAGAGCTCTGCTCTGGCAGCATTATCCATCAATCCCCTCGCCTCTCGTCCGATTTCAATTTTTATGCCACAGTAGAGCAGGATGGCAACGGCCGCAGATTCACAACTCGCCGGACGAATCGCCTTCACCTATCCGGAGTTTACCGTTTACCAGGTGGCGCGTTTTCTCGTCGTCACGGGAATGGAAATGCAGTCGGTCGCCGTGGGCTGGCAAGTATATGAGATCACCCATCGCGCCCTCGATCTCGGCCTGGTCGGACTGGCGCAATTCCTGCCCGGGCTGCTCTTGTTTCTCCCCTCCGGACATGCCGCCGACCGCTTCGACCGCCGCAACCTGCTGCTGCTCTGCTACGCGGGATTCGCGCTGTCATCGGCATTCTTGTTGGGCATTTCCTGGGGCCGTCCGCACTCGGTCTATGCCATCTACGGAGTATTGGTCTTTATCGGCGTTGTCCGCTCCTTAAGCGGACCGGCCAGCCGGGCCATCCTTCCCCAACTCGTCCCCGAGGAACATTTCCAGAATGCCGTGGCCTGGAACTCCAGCATCTTCATGACTTCGACGATTTTGGGGCCGGCTCTGGGCGGCATTGTCTATGCTATCTTTCACGGCCCCTCGGCGGTGTATGCGGCCGCATTCCTGATTGCCGTCATAGCCATGGTTTGCGGCGTGCGCATTCAGCCGCGCCCGCGAGCTAAACCGCCGCAGGAGATGACCTTGGCGACGGTCTCCGCCGGGCTCCGCTATATCTGGCGGCAGAAGCTGATTCTCGGCTCCATCTCGCTTGATATGTTTGCCGTTTTGCTGGGCGGCGCGGTGGCGCTGCTTCCCATCTACGCCAAAGAGATTCTCATGACCGGCCCCTGGGGACTCGGCTTGCTGCGCAGCGCTCCCGGAGTGGGAGCGGCGTCCATGGCGATCCTGATCGCCCATTGGCCTCTGCGGCGCCATGTCGGCGCGACCATGCTGTGGTGTGTGGCCGGCTTCGGCGTCTTCACCATTGTGTTCGGCCTCTCGCGGAGCTTTGCCCTGTCCATGATCGCTCTGTTTCTGGCCGGCGCCTGCGACATGATCAGTGTGATCGTTCGCGGCACACTCGTGCAGTTGGCTACGCCCGACGAAATGCGTGGCCGGGTGAACGCCGTGGACATGCTCTTCATCGGCGTTTCCAACGAACTCGGGCAATTCGAATCTGGCTTAACGGCAGCCTGGTTCGGCACCGTGCGCGCCGTGGTTCTGGGAGGCATCGGAACGCTGACGGTCATTGCCATCTGGGCGTGGGGCTTCCCGGAGCTGCGTACGGCCGACAAGCTGCTGAGCAACCCTAATGACTAACGACTAGGGTTGCGGAGCATTCAGCCGCAGCTAACGGAGCGCGGAGAGCAGCGCCGCGCCATCGGGACTGCCGAGTCCGGTGCACGCGTCCCAGCCCACTCCCGCGGAATAATTCCCGTTGCTGCCGGACGTAATATCGTGAAATGTGCTTTCGGCTTTTGCCGAGTAAAGCAGCGGATTCACGTAGCCAACATTTTTTCCCAGCGCCTGATTGATTCGCGCCAGCAGTCCGGCCCACAACGGCGCAGCCGCGCTGGTCCCGCCAATCACCGATTGCTGATTGTCAACGATCACGCTGTAACCGGTTTCCGGGTCGGCAACCGCGGCCACATCGGGCACGCCGCGTCCGATAAATTTGTTGGGCGCCGCGGGCACTTTCGCGCCCTGCTGGTAGCTGGGCAGGGCGAAGACTTCGCTGACTCCGCCGCCGGTCGCGCCTTCGTCAGCGGAAAGCTCGTTCCAGGCTTGCTCGCTGGCGATGGAGTTCCCCGAAAGCGTCAGCTTCGTGCCGCCGCAGGCGATCACGTACGGGCTGGCGGCGGGAAAATCCACCGTGGGAGCGCTGGTTCCATCGCTTGCGCCGTCATCGCCCGAGGCGGCAAGGACGCTTACTCCCATAGTGGAGGCGTCCTGGCAGGCGGAGTTGAGCGCCGCGCGCGCTTGCGCAGTCCAGGAATTTTCCGGTCCTCCCCAACTGATCGAGATCACCGACGGCTTCAACTTTGCATCGTGCACCGCCGTGGTGACCGCATCGATGAATCCCTGGTCTGTGTTGGGAGCGAAATAAACCGCGATCTGCGCGCCCGGCGCGACTCCTCCGGCGACTTCGATGTCAAGCTCGACTTCCCCATCCGGGCCGCTGGCATCGCCGGTGGGCGAATTCGCCGCGCCATCCACCGACACCGCGGTCACCTGCGGCGCCGCCATGCCGAGAGCGCCAAAGAACGAAGCCAGATCGGCGGCATTGTAGCCGCCTCCTAATTCGATCAGGGCGATGCACTGGCCTGCGCCGTTGACGCTGGAAGGAAAGTCATAAGCCTGGGCGACCTGCGGCGGTGAGTAGGAAACAGCCGGCTGGGCGTGGGCGGTCGCCTTACGCTGGCGCAGGCGAAAGTGCGGCTTGGTTTGCGGACGGTTGTCCAGGCCGAACACACCTTCGATAATGCCCGCCAGGTCGCTCGGAACCGTGAGCGTGCCGGTGCGGCCACGGTACGCGCCCGAAGCATGCTCATAACGTCGCAGACTCACTCCGAATGCCTCATTAAATGCCTGGATGGTGCCCGTAAGCTTTACCAGGCGCGCCGCCGGATTTTCGCTCGCCACCTGCAGACCCGAGGCGGCGGCAAATGCGCGGACCTTCGCAATATCCGCCTCGCTCGCGCCATGCGTGCGGGCATGCTCCTCCCGCGTTAGATAAGTGCGCTCGGAAAGCGCGCGAGCGCCCATGCTGTCGGCCGCGGGCGCTGCGCCAGTTCTATGCCGCAGATAAACGCTCACTTCGATCTGCTGCTTTGGATCCGCGGGGCCCACGTCCCGGCCACCCGGCATCACTGCCCGTGCGCTGTCATTGAGTTCAATGCGATCCTTCGGCTTTGCCATGTCTCCTCCGCCAAAATTATATTCCGGCGGGCCGATGAAATTCGGCGCGGCTTCGCACCAGCGAGTCCTCCGCTCAGATGTCGATCACGCTTCCGCAATCGGATGAGTGCGCCGCAAGAAGTCCGCATCAGCCGTGGCGGCAACTGCAGCCGCCTCTGCCACATCTGAGTTCGAGCGATTCGGAGAATGGTGGGACGGAGGACCTATGAGCATCTGGACGATACTTTTCGTGATCCTGCTGATCGCATGGGTTGGCGGCTTTACGGTTCTACACGTGACCGGGGCGCTGATTCACTTGCTGCTGGTGTTCGCTCTGATTTCGCTGATTCTGCACTTCGTGCTGGGGAGGCGCTCCGCCTGAGAGCATGCCCACGGCGCCGCGCTCGCGTCTAAGCCATCGCCATCAGCTCTTCTTCATTCAATAAAGGCAGCTCGATCCAGCCCTCTACCGGCAAAGCATCCACCGGAAGGCGGTTCTGCCAAAGGCTAAAACGCAGGCGCAGCTTGCCCATGGCCGCAACCGGCCCAGCCGAGCGGCGGCCCGCCATTGCCGGGTGTCGCAATTCCAGGCGCGGCCTGCCCAGCTAGCCAGGCGAGCGGCATCTTGAATTCGAACTGACGGCCAATCGCCACCTCGATTCCCGCCTTCTGGTTCGAAGCCGAAGTCACCGCTGGTTCCTGCGGCGCGCCAGCCGTCCAGGAACGAACCTTCCTTGCCATAACCTCGACATCGAGCCGCACTGCCCGCTGCGCGTGCTGGCCCTCCGGCGCCCAGAATTCCACATTGACCACCAGGGCCAGATCTTCCTCGGGAACATGCCCGGCAAAATCCAGACGGCCATAGAGATTCTCCGCATCGATTCCAGCATAAACCGAATCCAGCGGAAAGCTCTTGCCATGCATCGACCCGGAGCGGCGGTCGGAGGTGTACATGGCCGCCCCCATCCATTCAAAATAGCGAACCACGTCTCCGGTTACGTGAGGGTGAATGTAGGCTGTCTGGGGGACGAACGAAGGCCGTGCCACGCCGTGCAGGATGGACTGCGCCAGGTAATCTGGCGGCTGCGCCCCCAGCGCCTGGTAAACATTGGACAAATGCTTGCGGTAGAGTTCGTCGAATTCGCGGTCATTGGCGGAATGGTGCTCCGGTCCGTACCACCAATTCCAATCGCTGCCCTCGGCGATCATGATCTCTTCAAACGCCAGCTTGCGTTGCGCTTCGCTGGCTCGCGGCGCGGCTTCGCTGTAGAACTCGCGGGCGCCGGTAAAGGTAATCCCAGGCATGGTTGTCCTCGGGCGCGCCAATCCAGACGTTGAAGTTGGCATCAATCCATGAGCCCGGCACCAGGGAGGTCAGTTTGCCGAAGTCTTTCTGTTTGTGGCGCGCAATGGCTTCGGAAACCGAAACCGCTTCCAGCCCCGGCTCGTGGGCCAGAGCGTCATAGAAGCGGCGCAGGAACTCGCGTCCGGATTCGGGATAGTATTCCCAGGCATTTTCGCCGTCAAGAATAATGGGAATGATCGCATCCCTTCCTTTATCCAGAACCGGTTGCGCAGCTTGCTTTAATGGTGTGGATCAAATGCTGGGCCGCGTCGGCAGCCGGCATGCCGGAGTACACGAAGCCGATCAAGTCGGAAATCGTATGGTCGCGAAAAATCAGGTGCATGCGAGTTTTCGCATTTTCAAAGCGGTGAATGTTGTACAGCTTTTCGGCCCGGTCGGTTGGCAGCCTGCCGTTGCCGTCGCGGGAAAAGTTAATGCCCAGACTGCGTCCCAGACACGCCTTCGTCGGTCGCCATCCAGTTCACACCCAGACTCTTGCGCGATGGAGAACACTTCTTCGGAAACACTGCCTTCCGATGGCCAGACGCCCTTCGGGCGCACTCCAAAGACGTTCTCGTGCAGGTCCAGACCGCGCAGCAATTGCTCCCGGGCATCCTCAGGATGGCGAAAGCGATTCTGTGGCAACGGCAGCCCCGGAGACGAAACCGCTCCTATGTTGGTATCGGCAACCAGAGGCAGAATGGGATGGTAGAAGGGTGAGGTGGAAATCTCGATACCGCCTCGTTTGGCCGCTTCGGCATGCGCTGGCAGAACTTTCCCCAGCAACTCCCGCTCCCGCTTGATCACGAATTTCTGATCATCCAGCGAATAGCTGTGCCCTTTCTTGATCAGGGCTGCTATGTCTGGATCGGTCAGGAAGAATTCGTCAAACCAGGCGATCTGCGAGAGCACTTGCAGGTCGGTAAAGTCTTGCGGCTGAAAATACTTCTCGGCTCGCTCCGGCGAATCGCCGGCGCCGCGAAAGCGTTCCCACAGCTCGCGGTAGCGAGGATACCGGCCAATCAAGTTCACCGGATTGGCCTGAAAAAGATATTGCAAGCGCAAAACGGCGCTCCGCGAGGTCTAAGTCTTTGGCGGGCTTGGCCGCAACCTGCAGAAACGGATCTTCCGCCGTTCCCGCCACATAATCCTGAATCTGCGTGATCAAAGAAGGCACCAGGTTAAACGTCTGATGGACGGTGGGAAACTCGTCCAGCAGCTTGACCATCCCGTAATAGTCTTTGAGGGCGTGCAGCCGCACCCAGGGCAAACGGTACTCTCCCGTGACCAGATCCTTGTAGAAAGGCTGATGCTGGTGCCACAGGACAATCACGCGCAGGACGGGCATTTGGCTAGGCTCCCCGAGCCATGAAACAGAAATTCGCCTGCCAAGACCGGGGATTGTCCGTAGTTTAGCATGGGGTCCCGGCAGGAATTAGGCCCCAAACCACAGTTGCGGTGTGACCTTAGACTTTAAGTTCCCGAAAGAGGCCCTGCGATTCCTCTACTTATGTTCTAATGCATTCCCATCTGCCGGAATGCGGCAAGCGCGCTAAAAAGTCAAGATCATGTCATGAGAGATGTCGCAACAGCACGCTCGCGGGTACCGGCTGGTCACGTGGCCGCGGTCGTGGCCGGCAACGCGCTGGAGTTTTACGACTTCCTCACCTACGCATTTTTCGCGGTTTATATCGGGCGGGCCTTCTTTCCCTCCAGCGACCCATCGTCCAGCCTGTTGGCCTCGCTCGGCACCTTCGGCGTGGGCTTCGTCATGCGGCCAATCGGCGGTATCGTAATCGGACGGATGGGTGATCGTCTGGGGCGCAAGCCGGCCATGGTCTTCACCTTTTCGCTGATGGGCTTCGCCATCATCGGTCTGGCATTGACGCCGCCGCACTCGATGATTGGCGTTGCCGCGCCCGCGCTGGCCATTCTTTTCCGCATGATGCAGGGGTTCGCTCTGGGCGGCGAGGTAGGGCCAAGCACCGCGTTCCTGCTCGAAGCCGCGCCGCCCGAGCGGCGAGGGTTCTATACGGCGTTCCAAACCTGGAGCCAGCATCTCTCCATTCTGGCGGCGGGTCTGGTCGGTTATTTGCTATCGAGCACGCTCAACGAACGGCAGTTGCAAACTTTCGGATGGCGCATCGCCTTTCTGGCCGGCGCGGTCATCGTGCCCTTCGGAATCATGGTGCGCCGCAATCTGCCCGAGACTTTACACCCCGCTGACGGCGGCCCGCGTGTACACATTCCGCTGCGCCCATACCTGGGGCTGGCGTTTGTTGGCGTGATGCTGCTGGCCAGCGCCACCATTGGCACCTACGTCATCGGTTACATGACGACTTTTGCCATCGCCACCTTGCACATGCCCACCAATGTCGCTTTTGCCGCCACCATTGTCGTGGGCGTCTCGGGCTTGCTGTTTGTCCTGCCCGGCGGGGCCTTATCCGACCGCATCGGCCGCAAGACCATGATGCTCGTACCCGGCGCCCTGCTGCTGCTCGCGATTTTCCCCGTCTTTTCCATGATCGTGCATCGCCGCACCACCGCGACGCTTTTGTTGGGAACCGCCATCTTGTCGAGCCTATTGGCCTTCTATGGATGCCCGATCATCATTTGGCTCACTGAATCTTTTCCCGCCGCCATCCGCTCCGGCGGACTTGGCATTATCTACGCCTTTTCCATCGCCACCTTCGGCGGTACCACGCAATACGCCGTCACCTGGCTCATCAAAGTGACAAAAAATCCGTTGGTGCCCGCCTGGTATTGGACCGCGGCACTGGTGATTGGCCTGGCCGGGATAAGCCTCGCGCAAGAATCGGCTCCGTACAAGGTCTCCCGCGCCCGCAGTATCGATGATTTCATCCCTGCCGAGGCCAGCGCCGAAGGCTAGGCGTGGATCGGAAATATCCTCCCGAAGTATTCTTTGGCCGCTGAATTTCGCGCGGTCCGCTTCGAGATTCGTGGCAGGGCATCGCCTTCAAGCGTGCCGCTGGATGACCAACGGTAGGAGCGATAGACGATTCCCGCGCGCAAATCGGGGGTCTGAACCCGTCAGTAATCGCTCGAAAAACAGCTCCTTCCGGTACACTGGGAAAGTGCATCAAAAGTTCCGGTGGTTCCGTATGACCCAGGCACTGGCAAACCCTGTCCGCTACGACGTCAGCCGGCTGACCGAGCAAGATCTCTATCTGTTCAACGAAGGCAATCATTACCGGATGGATCAGAAGCTGGGTGCTCACCTCACCACCGTGGACGAAGAGCTGGGGGTGAGCTTTGGCGTGTGGGCGCCGAATGCGCGTGAAGTTTCGGTCATAGGCAGCTTTAACCGTTGGGATCCTGCCACCCATGTCTTGCAGCCGCGGGGCAGTTCAGGAATTTGGGAAGGCTTTGTGCCCGGAGTGACCAAAGGGGCGCTGTACAAGTTCCACATCGTATCGAACCATGAGGGACACATCGGCGACAAGGCCGATCCCTTTGGCATCCTGCACGAGAAGCCGCCGCGCACCGCCTCGGTGGTATGGGATCTGGAGTACGAGTGGCGCGATCAGGACTGGATGGCCGCGCGCCGCGGCAAGAATGCGATCGATGCTCCGGTTTCGGTGTACGAAGTCCACATCGGCTCGTGGATGCGGGTGCCCGAAGAAAAAGACCGACCTCTAACCTATCGCGAGATGGCGCCGCGGCTGGCGGAGTATGTGCAGCGCCTGGGCTTCAGCCATGTCGAATTCCTGCCCATCATGGAGCATCCCTTCTACGCTTCGTGGGGATACCAGACCACCGGATATTTTGCGCCGACCTCGCGCTATGGCACGCCGCAGGACTTCATGTATCTGGTGGATTATCTGCACCAGCACGGCATTGGCGTGATCCTCGACTGGGTCCCGTCGCACTTCCCTTCCGACGGCCACGGGCTGGCTTACTTCGACGGCACGCATCTGTATGAGCATGCCGATTGGCGGCAGGGGTTTCATCCCGACTGGAACACTTACATCTTCAACTACGGCCGCACCGAAGTGCGCAGCTTTCTGCTTTCGAGCGCCATGTTCTGGCTGGAGCAATACCACGCCGATGGTTTGCGCGTGGATGCGGTGGCTTCCATGCTTTATCTCGATTATTCCCGGCGCGAAGGCGAGTGGATTCCGAATATGTACGGTGGCCGCGAAAATCTGGAGGCGATCGACTTCCTGCGCAAGTTCAACACCGAGGCCTACAAAGAGCAGCCCGGGATTCAGACCGTAGCCGAGGAATCGACCGCCTGGCCGATGGTTTCACGTCCCACTTATGTTGGCGGCCTGGGCTTTGGCATGAAGTGGGACATGGGCTGGATGCACGACACGCTGGAATACTTCAAGCAAGACCCCATCCACCGCAAGTATCACCACACTCAGCTCACGTTTCGCATGTTGTACGGCTTCACGGAAAATTTTGTTCTGCCGCTCTCGCACGACGAAGTGGTGCACGGCAAGGGTTCCTTGGTCGGCAAGATGCCGGGCGACGAATGGCAGCGCTTTGCCAACCTGCGCCTGCTCTATGGCTACATGTTCGCGCAGCCCGGCAAAAAGCTGCTGTTCATGGGGGATGAATTCGGGCAGGTGCGCGAGTGGACGCACGACGCCTCGCTCGAATGGCATGTGCTGCAATATCCGGTGCATCGCGGCGTGCAATTCTGGATCGAGCAGTTGAACCGGATTTACCGCGAGCAACCCGCGCTGCACGAATTGGACAGCGACTCCGCCGGCTTCGAGTGGGTGGACGCCAACGACAGCGAGAACAGCAGCTTGTCATTCCTGCGCAAAGGAAAATCGGAGCGCGAACAGATTTTAGTGGTGTGCAATTTCACGCCGGTGCCACGGCTGAAATTCCGCATCGGTGTTCCGCTTGAGGGATACTGGCGCGAATTGCTCAACAGCGACTCGACCCACTACGCCGGCAGCGGCATGGGCAATGGCGGAGGAGTGATGGCCGAGAGCAAGGCATCCCACGGGCGGCCGTTCTCGCTGAGCCTGACTCTGCCGCCGCTGGGAGTGCTGTTCCTGAAGCCTGAGTAGCAAACTGCGCCCGGTGTGGCAATTCTCTGTGGGTGCCCCGCGTCTGGCGGTTTTCGAGACGTGGGACCTGGCCGCTGGCACGGCACCTGCCTCTCATGCTTGGCTGGCGCCTTCATCTGCAATCGGACAGGGTCCCCTCAATGACGAGCCGTAAGATGGAGTGGAAGGCCGCTTTCTTGTTGCTGTTCATGCTGGCGGCTGGGAGAGCATGGGGGCAGGGACCTCCCTACCAGACCGACGACCCGGTTCCCGTCGATTACGGCCATTACGAGGCGTACATCTTCGGCAGCGCCGACGGCACGCCCGTCGAGATGGATTCGAGCGGACCGGCGTTTGAGTTCAACTGGGGAGCAATTCCCACGATTCAGCTTCACGCCATCGTACCCCTCGGCTCCATCGTGCCATCGAACAATCCAGCCTACCTTCCGGGTGGCACGGGGCCGAGCGCGTTCGGCCTGACCGACATCGAAACCGGCATCAAGTGGGCCTGGATCAAAGAAGGCAAGCTCTTCCCGCAAATTGGCACCTTCCCCATGTTCGAACTGCCTACGGGCAGTTATTCCAACGGCCTGGGAGTCGGAAAAGTCTGGTACAAGGTCCCCCTCTGGCTGCAAAAAAATATCGGTCCGTGGACGCTAGACGGAGGGGCGGGGGAAACCATTGTGCCGCAAGCGCAGTACAGAAATTTTCCCTACGGCGGCTTCCTGGTCAAGCGGGAGATCGTTCACAACAAGCTGGAGCTGGGAGCCGAGGTGTTCTCTCATGGCGCTGAGGGTTATGCCACGCCCCAAATCCGGGGATCGACGATGATCGACGTGGGCGGCTACTATCACTTCAAGAATCCCGACCACCAATTTCTGTTCGCGTACGGCCACTCGGTCAGCGGGCTGACAGAGAACTACGCGTACATAGGTCTCTATTGGACGTGGGGGAAGGACCGCCCGAAAAGCAACGCGAAGTAGGCGGTCAACGGCCTTACCGGCTGAGTTCGTGGCGATGTGGCGGGATCTTGTAGCGCGAGTCACGACCTGTTCTTCCCCATGCCCAACTTCCCCAGGCCCAACTTCCCCAGGCCCAACCTTGGCGAGAACGTCTCGTAGATTGCCTCACAATTGCGCCAGGATGGCACAGGACGGACGATCGGGCACTGAGACGGGGCAAGGTTCATCCAAGGAAATAGCGGGTCTAGAATTCGAAATTGCTATATCTCAAAGCTTTATTTATAGCAAAGCATTCACATTCATCAGTTTACGAGCTAGAGGTTCCGCCGTAATATTACAGCTTAAAGATATAGATCGCGCAAGCCCTGATCTGTCACAACTTTGCAGGAATCCGACGGGAAAGCAACTCCCGTTCGACTCCCCGCGCTTGCGCTTGGCTCCGGCTGAGATGCCAGGTGGGATTCGGAAAAGCAACACAAAGTTGTTGCGGCTTCGCGCGGACAAGAGTGTCCGCGCCGCACAACCACTTAGGGCAACAGGAACCAATGCGGCCACCAGGGCAGGCTGCGATAGTGCAGCAGAACGAATGCCAGAATGGGCATCAAGGACGCAGTCATCAGCCGCCTTGCCTCGGTGCCCAGAGCGGGCAAGCGGACTTCCACTGTCTGCGCCGAGGTATAGAGCGACGGACGGGGGATCATACGCGGGGTGCGGCGCTTGTATTCGCGATACCGCTCCCCGAAAATATTTTCTAAGACGTCCTCCGCCGCCGGAACCACCCAGGCCGGTGGCTCACTCAAGCCCGATTTTGGCCTGCGTGGCGTCTGCCATGATCATGCTTGGAACGTGGTGTAGAGTTAGTGTCGAGCGCTTACGCCAAAAGCCTGGGCGTTCGCGAACTCGGCTGAAATGATGGAGGAGCAGACGATGAATATTCTGTTGTGGGTGCTGCAGGGGTTGCTTGCTGTGGCCTTTTGCGCCCACGGCATTCTGTTGCTCGCGCCGCCGGCCGCGTTGGTGGGGCAAATGAACGCGGCGCTCCCACGCTGGTTTCAAGTCTTTCTCGGCGTGGCCGAAGTGCTGGCGGCCATCGGACTCACGCTACCCGGGCTGACGCGCATTTTGCCCTGGCTGGTGCCATCTGCCGCAGCCGGCATCATGATCGTGATGATTTCCGCCACCATCTTTCACTCGATGCGGGGCGAGGTCAGTTCCGCCATCACGACCGTCGTTTTGCTCGCTGTGGCGTCATTCGTCGCCTACATGCGCTTGCGTGTCGTGCCCATCACGTCACGGCGTGGCGACTGAACCGGGCGGGTGGCTCGGCAATCTTAAGTGCCCCACATTTCGCTTTTGAAATGTGGGATCCCGCTCGAAGCCACAGGCCCCTCTATCAACCCACCGTCAAACCTCAAACCCTGACACAGGTAACTGGGATAGGTCCCAGGCCCCCCAATCCTGGGCGCGAACTTGGGGCACCAGACTTCGAACCGGGGGATGCCCGTTTCCCGCTTTGTCTCCTTGGTCTTAGCTGTCATTACAAGATTGTATTGTCGCTTACAGGATGACGATACGTTCTAACTGGAACATTAGAGCGGAAGCGGGGCGCTCCAATTTACCTCGATTTTTGACGCGACAATCAGGGCAACAGAAACCAGTGCGGCCACCACGCGGCATCGCGGAAATGCAGCAGGATAAATACCAGAATCGGCATCATGGAAGCGGTAAACAGGCGCTTGGCTTCGGTGCGCATCGCCCTCATCCGCACCTCGACCGTCGGCGCGGCGGTGTAGAGCGACGGCCGCGGGATCATGCGCGGGACGCGGCGCTTGTACTCGCGAAACGTCTCTCCAAAAATGCTTTCCAAGACATTTTCTTCCGCCGGAATCACCCAGCGAACATACGCGACCGAAGCCGCCAGGGTGAGCGCCACCAGTGAAACGCTCTTCAAAAAACACGCGATGGACAGCGCGAAACAAAATCCGCCAACATAGAGCGGGTTGCGCGTAACGGAATAGGGCCCGGTAGTCTGCAAAACTTTATCTTTCACTCCGCCGACATATAAAGTCGCCCAAATTCTCATGGAAAGATAGGCCAGAAATAAAAGCCAGCCGGCAAAATCGAAAGCCAGCGCCCAGGGCGACGACTCCGCGATCCACGTCCGGCTGAAGATGACGGCGACCCCGGCCGGCGCAAGGCAGGCGATGCCAATCAGGCTGCGGTGAGTGAATATCCACGAATCGGTTACGGATTTCACGACTGGCGTTACGGAGGATGACATTCCTAAACCACGCCCTTTCGGCTCAAATCTCTGCAATGATACAGTCTTAATTGGGTCCCGCGATATTCCTCATGCGCATTTTGACGCGTTATATTTTGCGCGAAGTTGCCTCTCACGCCCTTATCGGGACGTCCATCTTTACTTTTGTCCTGTTCACCCGCGACCTGGGACGGATTCTCGAGTTGGTGGTGCGCGCCAGTGCTCCCCTGCCCAGCGTTGCGGAACTTTTCTTTTTTACGGTCCCTCCGCGCTCATTTACACCATTCCGATGGGCGTGCTGGTGGGCATTCTCATCGGCATGAGCCGGCTAGCCGCCGACAGCGAAATCACGGCCATGCGGGCCGGCGGCATCGGCGTATGGACTTTTCTGCGAATCGTTTCCATTTTTGCGGTGGGCGCCTGGGCGTTGGCTCTGGTCAATGGCGTATACATCGCGCCCAAATCGCAGGCAGCGCTCGGCCGGTTGAAAGAGCGGCTCAAGAGTTCGCAGGTTTCATTCGAAGTACAGCCGCGGGTGTTTTATGAAGGTTTCCCGCAGATGGTGCTCTATGTGCAGGATGTTCGCACCGCGCGTGGCGCCGCCATCTGGAAAGGGATCTTCATGGCGGATCTTAGTACAGCGGCCCCGCGCATCACGCTGGCGGAACAGGGCATCGTGGTCAGCGAAGGACCGGAGCGGCTGCACCTTCATCTGAGCGACGGTTCCATGCATGAAACCGATCCCAAGGATCCGAACAATTACCGGATCCGACTTTCAATCAGGCCGATATACCGATTGATTTTCCGCAAGCCAGCAAGCAGGAAGACGAACCCGCTCCTATCGCGCAGTTGGGCACATGGGAATTGCGTCCGCAAGCCGCAAAGGTGAATCCCGCGGGGGCGCGCTGGTTTTATATCGAATTTCACCGCCGCTTTGCGCTTCCCGTCGCTTGTCTGGTGCTCGCTCTGGTGGGCATGCCGCTGGGGCTCTCGTCCAAAAAAGGAGGCAAGTCGACTGGGTTTGTCCTGACTATTCTTCTGGTCCTGGCCTACTACGCGGTCACACTGGTGGGGGTGTCGTTTGCCCGGCAAGGCCAGATTTCGCCCGCGTTGGGCGCATGGCTGGCGGATATTGTTTTTTTTCTGGGCGGCGCTTTTCTGCTTTGGCGAGCGGAGCGGAGACCGTTTGAGATTGCCGCGCTGCACTGGAATCCCTTCAAAGGCTGCCCGACGGAAACCTCGGGAGTGCGTTTTCGCCCGGACTATGCACGAAACGCGTTCAAACGGGCGGAGCGCAAGGGAATGTTCCGCGCCCGTTTTCCCACCATTCTGGATGATTACGTTCTGCGTGACTTCATCGTGTATTTTTGCTGGTGATGGGCGCGTTCCTCATGCTGTTCCTGGTGTTTACGGTTTTTGATTTGCTGCAAGACATTCTGCGCAACCGCATCTCGCCGCTTGTGGTGGGCGAGTACCTGCTGAATGTCACGCCCGTTCTATACCTATTCGATTCTGCCGCTGGGCGTTCTGATGGCGGTGCTGATCACGCTGGGGGTGTTGCAGCGTTCCAGCGAAATCACCGCCATCAAAGCCACGGGCATCAGCATTTACCGCATCATTGTGCCCTTGCTGGTGGCGGCCGTGCTTTTGGGCGCGGGGTTGTTCTTCTCCGACCAGTTCTATCTTCCCTACGCCAACAAGCGGCAGGATGCGTTGCGCAATGAGATCAAAGGCAAGCCGCCGCAGACTTATTTCAATCCCAACCGCAGATGGATTTTCGGACAGCATTCCGACATTTACTACTATCAGCTATTCGATTCCGACCGCGATCAGTTCGGCGACCTGACGGTCTTTCAGTTCGATCCGGGGACTTTCCAGCTCAGCAGCCGGATACATGCGGGAGCGCGCATTGGGAGGACCGCCTGCAGCGCTGGGTGTGCACGGAGGGATGGGAGCGTCAATTCCAGGGTTCTGCCATGGGAACCTATCGAACTTATGATGTGGCGACTTTTCCAGCGATCAGCGAGCCTCCGGCTTATTTCAAGAAGGAAGTAAAGCAGTATTCCGAGATGAATTACGGAGAGTTGCAACACTATATCAGCGACCTGCAACAGGGCGGCTTTGACGTGGTGCGCTTGAGAGTGCAGCTGCAGAAGAAGCTGGCTTATCCGGTCGATTGCGGTGGTGATGGCGATTCTTGCGGTTCCCTTTGCGCTTTCCGCGGGACGGCGAGGCGCAATTACGGGCATCGCCACTGCCGATTGGAATTGCGCTGGTGTATTGGACAGTGTCGGCCTGTTCGAAGCGATGGGCAATGTCAGCCAGCTGCCGCCGATGCTGGCGGCCTGGTCGCCCAATTGATCTTTGCCCTGGTGGGCGGCTATCTGATTCTGAAAGTGCCGACTTAGCTAAGGGTGAGACGCTAGCAGCAGAGACGTAGCTGAGCTACGTCTCTACGATCGCTTGGACTCACCTGAACGGCCATCGCCGAGGGCTGGCCGGCGGTGGTGATTGGTGCTCCCGTTCCGATCAGACCCAATATCCCCGTAGTCGAATCATAAGAAAAGCTGGAAATCGTGCCGGCAGTAGTGTTGGAGGTGTAGACATAGTAGGTGGTTCCGCCGGTGGTCAAAAGCGTGCCTCGGTCCGGCGCGAACCACAACCGCAGTCGGATTTGCCCCAGTAGAAATCGCAGGGGGGCTTAGTGCGGTCAGAACTCCCGGTCTGAGTGGCGACTTTAAACTGCGAAACCTGGCTGGAGTTGTAGTCCGCGACGTAGAGATATTCTCCCTGGGAATCCAACTCCGTGGCCATGGCAACCGGGCCCAGGCCCACGCCGAAACGGAGAGTTCGGGACAGGGGTCAGATGCCCATCCGGCGTGACACAATTCAGGTCAGCGTTGGTGCAGGCGGTGAACGCGCTCACGTTGTTGCTGCCTTCATTCGCCACGAAGAGAATATTTCCGTCGGGCGTGAGCGTGACTGCGCTGGGAGTCGTGCCGACTGGATAAGGCGAGCCAGGCACCAGGGTAAGCACTCCGGAATTCACCGAATATCCGGACACGGTGTTGGTGAACTGGTTGGCGACATAGAGATAGTCGCCTTTAGGCGTAATGGTCAAGGAAACCGGCCCGGTCCCGCTCAGAACTCCAGTCGTCGCGGTTGAAATCGGCGAACCTGACGCGGCAAGCGTGGCGCCTTGAATCCCAAAAACCGAGATCGTACCGGATGCTGGGTCGCCAAAGTTACCCAGATTTGCCACGTACAGGAACATTGCCGCCGGGATCCATCGGCCATGGCCACCGGGGTGGTGCCCGTGGAAGTTGCGCGTTGCGCGGCCACCGCCAGCGTCCCATCGGAATTGATAGTGTAGCTGGAGATCGTGTTGTCCTGCTTATTCGCGACGAAGGCAGCGCTTCCCACGGTAACGACCGCCGCAGGCATGTTTCCGGTGGCCGTGGTGTTGCCGTTGGTGGTGATCACTCCGGTGGTGAGGTCAATGCCCCAAACCGAAACCGAAGCATTGCCCTGGGTGGTCACATAAAGCAGGCCGGTTCCCGTAACTGTAGTCGAGGTACCACTTAGTGCCGCAACTAATCAATCCTAACCCGACCAAAACCAGAAGACTGGTAAGCCAAGCGAACTTCATCCCCATTCTTTCTCCCTGTTTTCTCCTCAAGAGCACCCCATTTGTGTATCAGGAATATCCGGGAAGAGCAAACCTCGCCGGGTGGTTGGAACCGTCGAGCGAGGATCAAGAGTTGCCTGCCGGCAGTGAATGCTTTGCGGGAGCCAGGCGACACTTTCAGCCTAGGGTCCCGGAGGCCTGAACGGTTTGCTCCACAGCGGCGTTGATGGCCTCTGCGGGCAGGAGCGGAAGGCGAATCTCCACCATCAAGCCGCCTTCTGGGCGATTGGAGGCGCGAACCGTGCCGCGGTGCAACAGAACGGAGCGTTGCGTGATCGCCAGGCCTAATCCAACTCCGCCGGTATGACGGTCGCGGGCATCGTCAATGCGGTAGAAGGGGCGGAACATCTTGTCCAGCGACTTCCTCTGGCACGCCTGGGCCAGAATCCACCACCTGCGCGACCGCCTGAGGATTATCCTTGCGGACCGGATTCGGTGTTTCAGCCGCATCTCAACGGTCGTACCTTCCCGCGTATAACGCGTCGCGTTGCGCACCACATTTTCTATGGCGCTATGCAGCATGGCAGGATCGCCCAACACCAGACAAGAATCGGAGGACGCCACGGTTACGTGGCAATTCCGGCCCTGGGCCTCAAAATCGGCATCTTTGGCGATTTCGGCAATCAGTTCGCAAAGATCGACGGGGAATTTTTGCAAGGCGTCATCGCCCGCTTCCAGCCGGGCCACGGTGAGCAAGCGGCCAATCAATTCATTCAGAGCGCTCTGCTTCGCGCTCGGCGCGATCCAGACGAAGCCTGCGTGGCCGGCCCGCTACGCTGCCGGGCCAGAGCCAGGGCGACATTCAGGCGCGCCAGAGGAGAGCGCAATTCGTGGGAGATATCACTCAACAGGCGCGATTGCGTCTTGGCCAGCTTCTCCAGCCGCTCCGCCATGCCATCGAAGTCGCGCACCAGTTCCGCCATCTCATCGTGTCCGCCGGAAACGCGGCGCTCCGGCACGGGCGGAAAGATCGCCGGCCGCTGAGTTTCTGGGTGGCGTCGCGCAGGCGCACGATAGGAGATGACAAATAGCGGGCCAGCGGGATAGCAGACGCAACCGGAGGACAGAATCGCGATCAGGATGCTGAGCCACAGCATTCCATGCGGACCAAACAAGGTGCGTTGGCCGGGCGGCAACTGGATGACCATGGTGTAGCGGTGGCCGTCGGCCGCCATTGTGGTAGGCCGCAGAAATTGCATGGGCCCGATCCGCCCCCAGATGCTTTCGATGGTGTGGTCTGCGGCCACTGGCGACTTCCGCGACCCATTCCGGAGACCGGCGTCCCGATATATCCTCTCCCTTTTCGTTAAAAAGAAAAGCCCCAATGTGCTGGGTTTCGCGCAAGGTCCGCAAATAAGCTGCGGGCCTCTTCGGCGCCGCCATGCTGGTAGGCTTGCACCGCGTCTTCCAGGAATTTGCTCTGCAAAGCTTCGACGGAGGCATTCTCGCGCGGCGGGCGCATGGCAAGGGTTACCAGGATGGCCAGCACCATGAAACAGTGCCAGAGCCAACCAGTAGGAAAGAAATATCTTGAGAAACAGGCTTCTCATTTGGTGCCGCTTTTCGCCTTCTCCCGCGGATGAGTGAAGATGTACCCTACGCCCCGCACCGTCTTGATGTGGTCGGCGTTGCCATCGGAATCGCCGAGCTTCTTTCTCACTTTACTCACGTGCATGTCGATGCTGCGGTCAAAAGGAGAGAACTTCCGGCTGAGCACCGCATCCACGAGAAATTCCCGGGTCACGACGCGTCCGGCCTCGCGCAAGAAAACTTGCAGCAAGTTGAACTCCACCGATGTCAGGTCGACCGGCTTGCCCTTCTGGCGCACGGTCCGGGTGGCTGGGTCGAGTTCAACGTCGCCCACCCGCACCACCTCGGGCACACGGCCCTCCGATCTCTCTTCCTGGGTGCGGCGCAGAATAGCGCGGATGCGCGCCACCAGTTCGCGAGGATTGAAAGGCTTGGGAAGATAATCGTCCGCGCCGATTTCCAGACCCACAATCCGATCGACATCTTCGCCGCGCGCCGTCAGCAGGAGCACCGGAATGCGCGAAGAGTTGCGGATGCGCCGCAAAACATCCAGACCATTCATGCCCGGCAGCATCACGTCCAGCACCACCAGCAGATGATCCCCGCTGAGAGCCCGCTCCAGACCGCGTTCGCCTTCGTAGACAAACTCCACCCCAAAGCCCTCGGGCTCCAGATACTCGCCCACCAGGCTGCAGAGTTCAACGTCATCGTCAATTACCAGGATGCGATCCACAGGTCTCATTTTAGTTCTACAACACGCCGTTCCAGGGGAGGCGTAAAGAATTGTCAACGGGCGGTCCCTTTTACAAAACTTTACTCCGGTTGACCGACTTTTTACCGAACTTTCCCGCAGAGAAGTGTTTCTATAGGTGCTACCAAAAGGTGCACGAGAATCGAAGCAAAGCATTTTTCAGGGAGGGATTATGAAGGCATTTCGCGCCAAATTCATGACCGCGATTTTTTCGTTGCTATTACTGGCGGGAGCCGCCATGGCGCAGACTACGCCGCCACCCCCGCAACACCATGGTTTTCGAGGTGGGCATTTCGGTGCGTCCCATGTTCGGGATGTTCTTCCACCAGCTGAATCTGACCGATGCGCAAAAGGCGCAGGTTAAGCAGATCATGAGCCAGGAACAACCGACTTTGAAGCCGCTGATGCAGCAGATGGCGCAAGGTGAAAATCAGATGCGGACGCTCGAACTGAGCGGAACCTTCGATGAAGGTCAGGCCCGCACCCTCGCCACCCAGCAGAGCCAGAACATGACCGAACTGATGGTGCAGCGGGCCCGCATTGAGTCTGAAGTGATTCAGGTGCTGACGCCGGACCAGAAAACCAAGCTGTCTCAACTGGTGCAGCAGCGAGCCCAGCGCTTCGCCGATCAGAATCCAAGCGCAGCCCACCACGAATCAGTAACCGGCTTCGCTCGATCCCCTCTCCGGCAGGGCGCTGGAGAGGGGATCGAAGTTCGCTCCAGAGGTGATCGGCCATGAGTGTAGACACGTTTATTCGTACCTGATCCTGACAACCGGTTTCTTTATGAGCGCGTGGGCGGCCGCTCTGGTTCTGGCATGCGTGGCCGAGTTCCGGCACGACCGGATCCTGAGTCTCGCCTGTTCCGCCCGTCTGGCCGAGGGGGCGCAAGAGATTGAAGCCTGTGCTGCTAGAATTACATCTACTAGAAGCACATGCTGCCCAAGAGCTTGCGTCCCCTGTTTCCCTACATGAAGAAATACCGCGGCAGTTTCGCGGTGGGGGGATTGTGCGTTCTTCTCCTGAACGGCATCTGGGTGCTGCTGCCCCAGATCATCCGCGCGCCATTGATGACTTGCAAGCAGGCGTCACCCGGCGAAAATTGCTGACCTACGCTCTGCTGATCCTGGCCGTGGCGGTTTCCAAGGGCATATTTCAGTTCCTCACGCGCTGGATCGTGATCGGGATTTCCCGCGAAATTGAATTTGACCTGCGCAACGACCTATTCCAGCACCTGGAGACGCTTTCCTACTCCTATTACCAGCGCACCCGCACCGGCGACATCATGGCGCGGGCCACCAACGATCTGAATGCCGTGCGGATGCTGCTGGGCCCGGCCATCATGTATTCGGCGAACACCATCGTGTTTACCGCGGCGGCGCTGGTGTTCATGTATCACATCAGCCCCAAGCTGACGTTGTATGCCTTTTTGCCGCTGCCGGTGGTGAGCATCGTTATCCAGTATTTTGGCAAACAGATTCATGAGCGCTTCGAGAAGATTCAGGCGATGTTCTCCGAGATTTCCGCCCGCGCCCAGGAGAACTTTTCCGGGGCGCGCGTGATTCGCGCGTACGTGCAGGAAGAGGCGGAGATTGCGGGTTTGAAAAGTCGAATCAGGAATACATCGGGCGCAGCCTGAAATTGGTCCAGTTGATGGGCATGCTGTGGCCGACACTTGAAACCATGCTGGGCCTGGCGGTGGTGCTGGTGCTGTGGCTGGGCGGGCGGGAAGTGCTGCAGGGACGCATCACGGTCGGCGATTTTGTTGCCTTCAACACCTACATGGTGCTGCTGACCTGGCCGATTATCGCGCTGGGATGGGTCATCAACATTTTCCAGCGCGGCACGGCTTCCATGGGACGCATCAATGAAATCCTGGTCGAGAAGCCCGAGATTGTGGACAGCTCGGAAGCGATCGGCAACCGGACATCTTCGCCGCGAGTGAATCGAAGGCGAGATCGAATTTCGCGACTTGAATTTTGCTTATAACGGCGTGCCGGTGCTGCGTGACATCAATCTGCGAATTCCCGCCGGCAAAAGTCTGGCGATTGTCGGGCCGACCGGGGCGGGCAAGACGACGTTGGTCAATCTGATTCCGCGGATTTATGACTCTGAACCCGGTGCGGTATTGATCGATGGCCGGCCCATCCGCGAGTACCGGCTGGAAGTGCTGCGCCGCGAATATCGGGTTTGTGCCGCAGGAGACATTTTTGTTCAGCGAGACCATCCGCGAAAATATTGCCTTCGGCAAGGAGGACGCAAGCGACGAGCGAAGTGCGCGCGGCGGCGCAGGCGGCCAACATAGCGGTGGATATCGAGAGTTTTCCCGAACAATATCAAACGCATGGTAGGGGAACGCGGCATTACCCTTTCGGGCGGGCAGAAGCAGCGCACGGCCATTGCGCGCGCGCTAATCCGCGATCCGCGCATTCTGGTGCTGGATGACGCACTTTCCAGCGTGGACACCCAGACCGAAGACAAGATTCTCAACCACCTACGCGACCTCATGGCGGGCCGGACGACGATCTTCATTTCGCATCGTGTCTCCACCGTGCGCAATGCCGACATGATCGCCGTCCTCCACGGCGGGCGCATCGTCGAACTCGGAACGCACGAGAAACTACTGGCCCTAACGGCTATTATGCCGATCTCTACAACAAGCAACTTCTCGAAGAAGAGCTGGCAGAGGTTTGATTCGCCGGTTAAATATCCGCCTCGGATTGTCAAAGCTCATTGACAAGTGCGAATCCTCCTTCTTGTACCCTGACGGAAAATACTCCCGCGCTGAGGTCTGACTGATGAAACGCCAACCCATTGCCGAATTGTTGGACACGGACTCCGGCTACTCCCTCCGAAATTGCTGGGGCATTCGCCGACCTGCGACTCGATTAATCGAACTTTCGGAGGACTGGCCACGACGGAGGCCATGATCAAAAAAGTGGCGCTGGAGTCGGGATGCCGCTCGCTGTCTCTGCTGGAAGTTGCGGCGGGCTCCGGCGAGATGGCCAAGGCGATCCAGCGCCGTCTGCAAGCTGACGGGATCGGCCTGCAGGTCAGCATGCTGGATCGTGCGTGGTCGCACCTGCGCAGAGGGACCAATGGCAATGGGACGTCAAGCAATGGGCTGTCACGCGGTCGCCGGGGAAGCGCTAGCACTTCCCTTTCGGGACGCCAGTTTTGACTGGTGAGCTGCAATCTCTTTGCGCACCATTTGTCGCCGGAGCAGATGGTTCCGTTCCTGAATGAGGCGCTACGGACTTGCCGCATCGCGGTGCTGGTCAACGATCTGGTACGCCATCGCGCGCATCTGGCGCTGGTGTATGCCGGTCTACCGCTTTTTCGCAGCCGGATCACCTGGCATGATGCTCCCGCGTCGGTGCGTCAGGCCTATACGTGTGACGAAATGCAAAGTATGTTTGAACAATCGCACGCGGCAAAAGTAGAAATCTGCAGGCGTTATCTCTTCCGCATGGGCGCCATTGCCTGGAAGAACCCGTGCCGGAGCTAAGGCAAGCATGTACGATTTAACTGTCATCGGCGGCGGACCCGCCGGGAGCTGCGCTGCCATCACCGCGCACCGTGCCGGCGCGAGCGTCCTGCTGCTGGAGCGCGGACGCTTTCCCCGGCATAAGGTTTGCGGGGAGTTTGTGTCGGCCGAAGCCTTAGGGCTGCTGGGCGCCTACTCGGCCCGGGACATCCGCTGATGGGGTGTGCCGACCCAGATTCCGCTGGCTCGTATTTTTCTCGACGGAACAATTCTGCGCGCGCCGATCAGGCCGCCTGCGGCGAGCATCGCCCGCTTCGACCTAGATGAGGCTCTCTGGGAATCGGCCACGCGGTGCCGGGTGGAGACCCTGGATGGGTACAGCGTGCAAAGCATTGCCGGGGAGTGGCCCTTCTTGGTTACAACCTCGTCCGGATACTTTGAGGCCGAGCCTGATCAACGCCACCGGGCGCTGGTCGAATCTCAGGCGACCATCCAAGGGCGATCAAGTATCTCTCCGCGAGAAATGGCTGGGCCTGAAAGGACACTTCGCGGAGGCACCGCCGCCGGCTTCGGTGGATTTGTACTTCTTCGAAGGAGGCTACTGTGGAGTGTCGGCGGTGAGGCTGGCAGGTGAGGATCACCGGGGTGGACGGGTGAACGTCTGTGCGATGGTGCGCCCCAGCGTTGCCAGCACGCTGTCGGAGGTCTTTTTGCAGAATCGCGCACTTCGCGAGCGCAGCCGTCACTGGCAGCCGCTCAGTGAGCCGGTGAGCACTTCGCCACTCATCTTTGGCGCTCCGCGCCCCACGGATGGCAACGTGTTTTGCGTGGGCGATGCCGCCGGCTTTGTCGATCCTTTCGTGGGAGATGGGATATCCCTGGCTTTACGCAGCGGCGCACTGGCGGCCGAGGCGTTGATCCCGTTTTTTCGGAGAGAACTGACTCTTGCAGCGGCCGCCGCCGACTATCGTCGCAGCTACCAGCAACAACTGGCGCCGATTTTCCGCAATTCCTCCAGAATCCGGCAGGCTTTGGTTCTGCCGCGGATGGTACGGAAGCCGGCGCTTTTTGTGCTGCAGAGCGTCCCTACACTTACCCGGCGTTTGGTGAGCATGACGCGATAAACGTCACGCTGCGCTCCGCCCGGCCCGGGGCGTCTGGCGGGCGACGTGAATTCCAATGGCTCCGCCCAGGCGCGAGGCGCGCCATTCGATTTTGAACCCCGCATCGGCCAATTGGGTTTCAAACTCGGGGATTGTCAGATATCTTCGGATGGATTGAGCGATGTATCCATAGGTAATCGGTTCGCGGTGCCAAAGCCATCCGCAAAGTCTTCCCGCATTCCACATGTACCAGAGGAATATCTCGCGCCAGGCGGCAGAGACCGGCCGGTTAAATTCAAGGACGGCGACGATGCCATTGGGTTTGAGCACCCTTGCCACCTCCCGCAGCGCGAGCGAAACGTCGGCCGTATTCCTGAGTCCGTAGCCGATGGTCACGACATCCACGCTGCTTCCGGGGATGGAGAGCATGAGCATGTCGCACGCTGCCAGTGCGAAAGGAATTTTTTCTTTGCCAGCACGCTCCCGGGCTTGGGTTAGCATCAGATGGCTCAGATCGAGGCCGACCGCACTACGCGCACCGGTGCGGCGCGCCAGCTCAATTCCCAGGTCGCCAGTGCCGCAGGCTAAATCGAGGATGAATGCGCTGCGGGGAGTTCGTTTCTCCGCTTCCGCCAGCAACAGTTCCTTCCACTTCTTGTCCATGCCGAAGGAAAATAACCTGGTGAACGCATCATAGCCGGGTGCGATGGTCTCGAACATGACCTGGATGTAATGTTTCTTGCGCTGCTTGTCGCCAAGATAGGTGTCGAGATCCATGGACGCAAGCTCTTGCGGCGCCCGGCCGTCACGCGCTTTGAATTTCATCAAGCGGAGGCACTCCTTCGACTCGCGTGGTTCGATCGCAGAAAGCTATGGAGGTTGCCAAGGTTCGGAAGCTGGCGTGAAAATCAGCGTACCACGAGAACTTCACGGATGTTGTCGCGAGCCAGAAAGAACTTGATGGAAGAGAAATCGCGGAACAGATTCTCAATATGGCGATTATTGAAGACCCGCTGCAACTTGAATCCCGCGGCTGTGGCGGGACGGCCTTCCCGCCGCGCCTCGATGAGCTGCATTTCCAGCGTATCGCTGTCGACCATATGGAAGCGATAGCAGGGCGAATCGGGCCCCGCCTCGCGGGTGTGGAAGAAAGCGAGCAATACGCCGCCGGGACGGATCAGAGACCACAGTCTGCCGATCACCGGCTTGACCAGACTCTCGTCCATGTAGTCCGCCAGGTTCCAAAAGAGGACCACATCAAACTGAGTCCCTTGGTAAACCAGGTTTTCCTTCAGGAAGAGATGACTGTCGAGGGTGGGTTTGCCCTGTTCATCCTGAATGACCAAGGCGGGATCGGTGGAGGCGTCGAGCAGATCTTCGCTGTAGATTTTGTGGCCGCGCTCGGTCAGATAGCGGATGTTGGCGGCAGAAGTGGAACCCAGGTCGAGGACACACAATGCCTCCTCCGATGACAACAGCTTGGCCAGTTCGCCCAAACCACTGGAGCGGCGCGTAAGCCGCTGCGCCGTTGGCCGGCTGGCCGCCTGCTGACCGGCACCCGCTGAGGAATTGCGAAAGAGTTTCATTAAGCTGCGCGCCACCACCCTGGTTTCTACTTACCGGCCGCTTTCTCCGCTTTGGGGCCTTCTCTCTGCACTTCGACTTTGCCCTGAAAGAATGCTCCTTCTTCGATGGCCACACGCTGGGTCGTAATGTCACCTACGGCGACCGCGGTTTTCTTGAGCTCAGCGCGTTCGGTGGCCTGAATATTGCCTTCCAACTTACCTTGCACGACAACGTCCTTGGCGTTGACGTTCGCCTTGACCTGGCCGTGTGGACCAATCGTCAGGCTGTTGCCCCGCAGCTCGATGGTGCCTTCAACCTGCCCGTCGATGAAAAGGTCCTCGCTTCCGGAGAGCTCCCCTTTCACCATGACAGACCGGCCAATGTGTGCGAAATCCGTCGTCTTCGATGCGTCCATGATTGGAGCCTCCTTGGAAATGCGCTGTCTGGCGACCCTACCCCGAACTGCAGGATTCTAAAGGTTCAAAGCCAATTAATGGCCCAGTCGAACCGGCCGGATGGGTCAGGAAAAGGCCTAAACTCCTCAAAATTATGTATCTTTCCGCTGCCGCCGACTATACCGTACCGGATGCTGGGGGGCAAATCGGGGTTGGTGCCATGGTACACTCCCGAGCCAACAGGCCGTTTCTGGCTGAGTAGTTCGTCGGCAACAATCGGCTCATACTTGCCGTCTGAGCTACACTAGAGGGAGCCAAACCATGCGAATTGCCCAATTCCGGAGCCGGTTAGCCTTCGCAATAGGGTTGCCAGCGCTTCTCTTCGCGGGCACGTTCGCCTTGGCCGGGCAAACGCCTAAATTGCCCGCGGTGGAACTCATCCGCATGACGGTGCGCAACGAGATGAGTCCCAGCAACGATGATTTCAAGTACATGTTCCGTGACCGTAAGGAGTCGGGTCACGGGTCCCAAACCAAACTGGTGGTGGAGACCCGAGAGGCTACGGCCGGAATTCTCGTCGCGATTGATGACAAACCGCTTACCGCGCAGCAGAAGCAGGACGAGAACGCGCGAGTGGATCGCTTTGTCAAAGATCCGGATGAACTGAAAAAGCGGCAAAGGCAGGAGCGGGAAGATACGGACCGGGTGCAACGGATCATGAAGGCGCTGCCGGACGCCTTTCTCTACGATTACGACGGAACCGTGCCGGGCTGCGATGGGATGGGCAAACCTGGTCATCTATTGACGCGGCTCAAATTTCGTCCCAACCCGGGTTATGTTCCTCCCACCCGGGTCGAGCAGGTGCTAACCGGCATGGCGGGATACATGTTGGTGGACACGAACGAGAATCGCATCGCCAAGATTGACGGCAGCTTGCAGGACGAGGTCAGTTTCGGATGGGGGATTCTCGGTCATCTGGACCGGGGCGGACATTTTCTGGTGCAGCAAGCGGACGCGGGAGATGGCCACTGGGAAATCTCGCGTATGGATTTGGCCTTTACGGGAAAGATTCTGTTTTTCAAGAGCATTAACATCAGCCAAACCGAAGTCATGAATGACTTTCACTCCGTGCCCTCCAATCTGACCTTCGCGCAGGGACTGGATCTTTTGCGGAAGCACGAAGCACTGCTGGCAGACAATGAAACGCATCCCTCGCCCGCCGCGGCAAAATGACTTGGGCAGGTATCATTTGCTTTCGGGCCGCAGGGTTTCCTTCCGCACCGTAAGTTTCTCGATCAGGTCTTCCCGCACGCGGTATCCGGTTCCGGGCTCATCACTCACGACGATCATTCCTTGCGCGGTCACTTCGACTTCCGGCTCGATGATGTCTTCCTTCCAGTAGCGTTTGGAGGCAGAGACGTCGCCCGGTAGACGGAAATTGTCCAGCGTGGAAAGCGCGATGTTGTGCGCCCGCCCGATCCCGGTTTCCAGCATGCCACCACACCACACTGGAACCCCACCCGCGAGGCAGACGTCGTGCACTTTTTTGGCCTCGGTAAAGCCGCCGACGCGGCCCACCTTAATGTTCACAATCCGGCACGCACCCACATCCACGGCGAAGGCGGCGTCACGCGCATGGCGGATAGATTCATCCAGACAAATGGAAGTCTGCAGCTCGAGTTGAAGCCGGGCGTGATAATAGATGTCATCGTCCCACAAGGGCTGTTCGATCATCAGCAGATTGAACTGCTCAAACTTCCGCAGGTGCTCCAATTCGTCGAGCGAATAAGCGGAGTTGGCGTCGCAACTCAAAGTAATGTCGGGCCAGCAGGAGCGGATGCGCTCGAGAACATTGATATCCCAGCCGGGCTTGACCTTTACTTTGATCCGCCGGTATCCGGCCGCCAGTTCGGTGCGAATTTTTTCCAGCAACAACTCGATCGAATCCTGGATTCCAATCGATACGCCGCAGGCAATCTCCCGCCGCGTTCCGCCCAGCAAGGCCCATAACGGCTGCTGCCTGCGCCGCGCCTCGGCGTCCCAGAGCGCGTTCTCCACGGCAGCCTTGGCCATGCGATGTCCGCGCACCTTCGCCATCAGCGGAGCAATTTCCCGAGCGGACGTCAGCACCTGGCCAAGCACGGCGGGAGCCAAGTAATTCTTGATGGTTGCCCAGACGGTTTCGGTCCACTCGGGACTGTAAAACGGGCCTTCGCCGGCAACACATTCTCCCCAGCCCTCGGCACCTTCGCAATGAGCGGTGAGCAAAAGGATACGGCGGCTGTAGGTCCGGCCGAAGCTCGTCTCAAAAAAATGGACGAGCGGCATCTGAATCTCGCGGAGGGTGATGGCTTCAACTTTCATGGTGAATTTTCGTTTCCCAGGGGTCCGAGCAGAAATTTGCCGTTGCCTTGTGGATCGCGTTCGTAGCCAAGCACGGCCAAACCATCCCCAAAGGCAGCGATAAATTCCTCCCGATTGCGATCTCTGCACCTCCTGCGCGCGGTTTTTCATCGCGGGAGACGCCTTCCATTCGTAGATTTCCGCCGGAACGGAGATCGTTTCCCGGGCTTGAAAAGGCGCCTTAGCGCTTCCCTGAACCGCAGCTTGCACACGCTGCGAATTCAGCCACC
This sequence comes from uncultured Acidobacteriaceae bacterium, assembly GCA_963697035.1. Lineage (GTDB taxonomy): Bacteria > Acidobacteriota > Terriglobia > Terriglobales > Acidobacteriaceae > PALSA-270. Next base: position 260,605 of record CAVOMN010000011.1, read on the forward strand.
ACTCCGCCACCAGGCGATCGGTGGGCAACCCGCCCTGCAGGGGAGAGGACGTGATTCCATACTGATTGACGGTGTAGCGGCGGGCAATCGCGCCCAGCCTTTCGATATTGAAGTAGGCGTTCTTGATTTCCAGCGGATCAAAAGTCCATTCCATGAGATCAAAACCGCGGCTGAGCGCTTCTTCGCGCTGAAACAGCTTCAGTCGCCGTCCCAGGCCCGAATTGCGATAACTGCTCGCGCACCGCCAGCATGTGGGAATGCAGATAAGATTTGCCGTCGCGAATTCCCGGCACGGCCAGAGCGAAACCCGCCAGTCGGCTGCCTTGAAAACCCCCTACGATCTGGCCGCCAACTTTCTGGCGACCACAAACATGCGCAGCGGCACAAGATCGGCATCGCTAAAATTCCAGACTGTCTTTTGCAAGGCAACGCAGGCGCGTAACTCATCCAGGCCGCGGCAGCTGCGCACTGTGATCGCGATCATTGGCTGGCATTTTCCGCCTCGTGCGCCTTTGCCTGCTGCCACAATGTTTCCAGTTCCTCGGAATGTTGCGTCGGCCGGCCCGCGGCCTGCTTCGCGCAGCCGCTCCTCCATCCACTGGAACCGCCGCCTGAATTTACGGTTGGTTTTCTTAAGCGCCGACTCGGAGTCCAGCGAAAGATAGCGGGCAATGTTCACCAGCACAAAGAACAGGTCGCCAACCTCTTCTTCCAGACGAGCTTTCAATTCCTCCGGGATTGGCTGCTTCCCAGAACCGGCAACGCCGTGGCTCTTGCGGTTGCGGGCCGGGCGCGGGAAATTCCTTGAGCTGCTCCCGCAGTTCGTCTGTCTCTTCGCGCAGCTTGTCAAACAAGCCCTGGATATTAGGCCAGTCAAAGCCCGACGCGGGCCGCGCGCGAACTCAGTTTGTGCGCCTCCATCAAGGCAGGCATTGCAGAGGAAACGCCGGCCAGTATGGACGTCTTCTCTTCACTTGCCGTATTTCCCTTCTGTTTTTTCTCTTCCGCTTTCAACGCCTCCCAATTACGCAATACTTCAGACGAGGTTTCGGCCTTCACATCGCCAAACACATGGGGATGCCGGTTCACCAGTTTGGTGGAGAGCCGGTCCAGAACCTCATCAATGGAGAAACGTCCGTCGTCTTTCGCCATCTGCGCATAAAACAAGACCTGCAGCAGCAGATCCCCCAGCTCCCCAGGCAATTCTTGCCAGTCACGCTGGTCAATGGCTTCGAGAACCTCGTAGGTCTCCTCTAGCGTGTAGGGCTTGATGGAATCAAAGGTTTGTTCGCGGTCCCAGGGGCAACCCCCTCGCCGCGCAGGCGCGCCATGATGGCAACGGCGCGCTCGAAACGTTCGCCCGTTGTAGTTGGCATGTGTCTCATCAATCTAAATGACAGGTGTAGAAAGCGGCAACGGACGAGCTTAGCCGGAGAGGTCGAGCAGTTGGCAGTATTCAGAATCCGGGCGAAGTTGCGAGAAAGCCGCGAAGATTTCGGCCGGTCGGAAATGATGGCATCCACGCCCCAGCCGGCAAACCGCAGCATGGACTTTTATCGTTAACCGTCCAGACAAAGATCTTCCGGCCCACCTCCTGAATCACCTGCACCAGCCGCCGGGTCACCAGGGACTGGTGCACAATGACGTACTCCACGGGCAGCTTTCTCCAATGCCATGAGCTGGCTGGCTTTTGCCACAAATGATGCCCACGGGAACGATTCCGCTGCGCGCTTTCAGTTCCAGGACGACATCGGGCAGGAATGAAGACACCACATAATCCCGCTCCGGTGGATGGGTCGCGCAATGCACTCAGCACCCTGGTTTCAAGCCCTCTCACTTTGAGCTCAATATCCAGAAATCCACGTGCGCCAAAGCGGCAAACGACATCTTCCATTTGGGGTGGGTGCGGCAATTGAGCGCGGGTAGCGTGGGAAACCAGTATGCCGTCCACTTTCGCATCATGGCAAACCAGCGCGCGCCCGCAGGCAGTGAGCCGGACATCACATTCGAAGCCATCCCAGCCCTGCTCGAGTGCGCGGTCAAAGGCCGCCATGGAGTTCTCCGCGAGCCTCGCTGTAGGAGCGCCGCGGTGGGCAAGAAGCAGAGGGCGTGCTGGCATGACGGTCATGCTATCGTGGCCGGGGAATCAAAGCACGGTCAAAGATCACACGAAGAGCGGTGAATTTTTAGGCGTCAGTCCGGTCAATCAATTCAGTCAATCAATCTGAGCCATCAATCCAAATCCATATCGCGGATCGGACGGCCGGTATCGGGCGACTCCTTAGCCCTCTTCACCGCCTCCTGGAACTTCTTCTCTAGCAGATCGGAGGCATGCTTTTGCGCTTCCACCGATTGCCGGAAGATGGAATCTCTGCGGCTGTCCTGTTCTTTCATGGCGCGGGCAGCCTCTTCAATGTCATTGAAGGTCTTGGGCTTGACCGCCGCGGTGTGTGCGATGACCGCCTGATTTTCGGGGTCAACCTTCAGGACGGCGCTGCAGCAGGGACAAGTGAGTTCGAAGGCTGGAGCCTTAGCTTTCATCGAGCTGATCATACCGCAAACCGGACGTTCAGTGAGGATGCAGTTTGATGGGAAAAATCTTGTATACCGTCAGCAATTCCCATGCCTAAAAGTCCGACCGAAACCACCACCACCATGACCGCCAGTGCTTCGCCGAAATTAATCCGGTTGCGGTTGGGTTCGAACCGCCGGGTCACCAAACCCAAAATATTCAACGTGGCGAATCCGAACACCAGAACCCACAGGATGTTGAAAACGTCGCTTTTCTTGCCGGTGAATTGAAGCAGAATCACGGACAAACTACGGGTGGAGCGGCCCATCAAGTGAATTTGAGCAAATGCCGGCAGCAAGAACAAGGAGAAGGCTAAGACTTTTCGAGGCTGGGGGAGGGCACTCATCATGGGTGACGAGACGTATGATATTACCCTTTTCTGTAAGCGAAGTCAGCGGCCTGTTTTGGCGCATGCTCAGGGCCGAGAAACGTCCTGCTCACTGATTTTGTTTGACGGAGCCGCCCCTCAAGGCTAAAGTCTTGCCCTGAACATGGACTCATTGGAACCAACGCTTCCGGGAGCACCAGAAAACTCTCTTTTGCCGTATGAGCCGGCGGTATATCGCGACCGCAGCGGCGGGCTGGTGGCCTTCGGCATTGTGCAAATCGTCCTTGGCGGCCTGACATCTCTCGCAATTCCGTTCCTGCTGCTGGGTGCCCTGCTGTCAGGCAGGGCCGGCGCCGGTATGCCACTCCGCAGCTACGCGGTAACCGTGCTCTCGTACGCTTTCGCCGCCGCTTTGCTGATCACGATGGGCGTTGGGTCCATTCGCGCGCGGCGTTGGGCACGCACCCTTTCGCTCATCGTGTCCTGGGCCTGGCTGTTGTTCGGAATCATAATGACGGTGTTCGTCACGGTGATGTTGCCGACCAGCTTCCTGGCAGCATTTCAGAAAGCAGCGGCCTCAAACCCGAATGCCTCTGGGATGCCGACTGGCTTCCTGGCTGTAATCTTGACGATTGTCATCGTGTTTTTTGCGATATTCCTTGTCGTTGTGCCCTTGGTCTTGCTGTTGTTCTATCGCAGGAAGGATGTCCAAGAGACGGTCAAGCGCCGGGATCCAGCACCGCACTGGACGGATCGCTGCCCTCCTCCGGTGCTCGCTGCCTGCCTGCTTTTCACTTGGGCGTGCCCTTATTACCTGGTGATGAGCTTCACGATGCCCCTGATCCCCTTCTTTGGAAGATATCTGACGGGGGTTCCGGGCGCTCTGGGATGCCTGGTGCTCGCCGCCCTAGACGCCTATCTCGCATATTCTCTGTTCCACCTGCGGTTGGCGGGATGGTGGGTCGCCATGGCTGCGCTGGCAATTCGCACCGCCTCCGCAGCCGTCACTTTTGCGCACGGCGATTTGTTGCAGGCTTATTCGAGAATGGGATTCCAGGATGCGCAAATACAGGCGATCAATGAGAATCCCATGTTTCGTTCCCACTTGATACTGTGGTTGGGCGTTGGTTTTCTGCTGGCATTTATCGGATACATGCTCTGGATCAAACGCTATTTCCGCCCTCTTGCCGAGCCCGCTGTTCCGGCGGCCGCACCTTTGACTTCTTAGAGCAACTGCCTCGATTTCTTCATCCTTTCGCCGCTAAGGGCGGTATGTCGGATGCGGGTTGCTGAGCAACCTCGCGGATTTTGTCTATGGCTTGCTGAATTGCCTGCGGGCCGTCCAGCACGGTCATCACTGTGCGGTAGCTGCGCGATTCACCGTGTTCGAGCCAAATCATAGAGCCATCTTCTCTGGCGGCCTGATCTCCCTGCACATGGTGAGTGGAAGGCTCCACACCCATCACGTAAGCTCCCTCCCGCAAGTGGAGCCACTGCAGAAAACAGGGAAATTCCTTGGCGTACCATTCGAGCATCATGCCGAAGTTAAGGCGCTCATTCACCACGGCAACTCGCATTTTTCCCTCGGAATCGGATACCAGTTCGTGCTCATATGCCTGCTCATCAAAGCCGGGGATGGGCGCGGCGATCACCTTGTAAGACGCCCGCTGTTGGGGAACCACCGGCGAGTACCAGAGAGTACGAGCGATGGGCGCAATGAATTTGGTTCCTTCATCCAGGAGCGGCCAGCCGAGATCAATGTGATAGAGCAGCATGTGCGGACTCTTCTCGAACCCATGATTCCGCACGGTGTCGAATAATCTGATCTCATTGCCGCCGATCTCGGACTCGATTCTGCGGTGCAGGCGCAGGTTCTCGCCAAAAACCGCCGCCTGACGAATCTCTCCTTCCGCCCAAAGCAGACAACGATCGCCATCCCAGTATTCGCCATATCCCTGCAGGCGGGCCGGAAGGTTTGCGATTCGTCCATGCAATCCGTGTTGCATAGTCTTACGAAGCGGATAGCGATATTGAGAAGCATCCACTTCGGCCATGGCAAAGGTATGGTCCAAGCCACCCGTAGTTTGCAGGCCCGAGAACGAACGCAGCCAGGCCACGCCATGCTCGTCGGCATTCTCGTGTAAGCCGGGATGGCGAATTCCGGTTGGGGAGCACCAGCCAAAGGAGCGGCCCTTGTGCTCCGCCTGGCCAAAATCCATTGCCCGGTCCACCAGGACGTCGAATGCCAGGCCCGTCCCGGTGCGAAACTCCAGCACGCGGACGCCGCGTTCGCTTCCATCGTCGAGGACTACTTTCCGTACGCCGCCGGCCGCAGCCAAATCTCCGGAGCGTCGTTCCAGATCATGCCGACTAACACTCTGTCCGTTCAACCTCATGCCATCCTCACTCTCGCGTATGATTGCAGAAACTAGACTCGCCAATATACTCCCAGGCCTTTTACAATGGTCGGTCGCAGACCGGCGCAGCTGTTTTTTCGGCTGGTGGCGATATGATATAGTCTCAATTATTAGAATAGAGAGTGAATAAAATTCAATGCCTGAACAAGATGCCAGCAATCCCAAGGAATTTTACCCAGAAGTTCCCCAGGCCGAAGTTAGTTTCCCTCTTAAGGGATCGAATTCGCTCGACTGGGGAATGAAGAACCGCCTGTCGAACATCTTTGACAGCACCTCCGGTAAGACGGTCATGCTGGCCATTGATCACGGCTATTTCCAGGGTCCGACCACGGGTTTGGAACGGGTGGATATCAATATCGTGCCACTGCTGCCGTTCGCTGACACCCTAATGGTCACGCGTGGAATTCTGCGGTCGCTGATTCCTCCGACATTTACCCGCGGAGTCGTGCTGCGGACGAGCGGTGGGCCCAGCATTCTGAAAGAACTTTCCGACGAGCAGATCGCGGTGGACATCGAGGACGTGATTCGCCTGAACGCGTCCGCGATGGCAGTGCAGGTTTTTGTCGGCGGAGAACATGAGAGCCAATCGGTGCACAATCTGACGCGTCTCATTGACGTCGGACAAAAATACGGCGTGCCGGTCCTGGCAGTGACGGCGGTTGGGCGGGAACTGGAACGCAATGCCCGCTATATGCGGCTGGCCTGCCGCATCTGCGCAGAACTGGGCGCCACCTATGTGAAGACTTATTACGTCGCAGAGGGATTCGAAACGGTGACGGCCTCTTGCCCGGTGCCCATTGTGATCGCGGGAGGAAAGAAGCTGCCTGAGCTGGAGGCATTGCAGATGGCCTGGCGTGCCACCGAAGAGGGCGCGCTGGGGGTGGACATGGGAAGAAACATCTTTCAGTCGGGATCGCCGCAGGCCATGATTCAAGCCGTGCGCCAGGTGGTCCATAAGCGGGAGCGTCCGGAACACGCGTACGACATGTATCGGACGTTGGCGGAACAACAGGTCAGCGTCGGTTGAGCGGATCGCCCATGGGACACCGGTCTGGCCAAGGGTAGAACCAATTGAGATGCACGGGAGACCTCTCTCCTCTCTTTGCCAGGAAGATAATGGAACATCGCTGGTCAGTGAAAGAAGCTAAGAACCTGGTGGCGCAGATGCAAGGCGTCTGCAGCGAGGATGTGGCGCTGCTCGTTTACACTAGCCGCCTGCTCGGCGCCGAACGCGGCCTGGTGCTGCATGGCGGCGGAAACGCTTCGGTGAAAGAACAGCGCAACAATCTTTTCGATCAGCTGACGCAGATTCTAGTCATCAAGGGCTCGGGACGCGACATGGCATGCGCAGCTCCCACCGATTTCGCTGCGCTCGAACTATCCGCTCTGCAGCGCCTTCGCAGTTTGCCCCGCCTCGCAGAAAAAGACATGGCGAATGAGCTGCGCCGGAGCATGCTGGATTGCTCGGCTCCCTGCCCTTCGATCGAAACGCTGGCGCACGCTTTTCTGCCGGCGAAGTACATCCTTCATACCCATGCCGATGCGGTGTTAGTACTTGGGAATCAGCGAGACGGGGCGGAATTGGTGCGGAGTGCACTGGGCTCGCAAGTGATTCTGGTCCCCTACCATCGGCCGGGATACGCCCTGGCGAAAGCCGCAGCGGCTGCGTTTGATTCCGCCCCCAGTTCGCGTGGCATGGTTTGGCTGCAACACGGAATTGTCACGTGGGGAGAAAGCGCGGAAGAAGCTTACACCCACATGATCGAACTGGTCAGCAGGGCGCAGGAGTACGCGGAACAGAAATCGCCTCCCCGGGCGGCCACGGCGATTGCAACGGGAATCGAGAGCGCCGCACATCGCCTGGAGCAATTGGCGCCCATTGTTCGGGGCGTTTTGGTGCGGGCCTGTTCGCCGCAAGGTGAATTGCCGGGCGGGGCGATAGTCCTTCCCCTGCTAACCCCGGAAGTTCTCAAGGTGCTCAGTGCCGATCGGGCCAAGGAGGTGCTGGTTTCTCCGCCGCTAACCAGCGATCACTTGATTCGCACCAAGGCGTTGCCGCTTTGGGTGAACGGCGCCGAATACGACGATGAAGCTGCCATGGCCGAGTCTTTACGAAAAGCGATTGAAGACTATGGCAAGAACTATCTTTCTTACTTCGAACGAAATACCGATGGCAAGATATCTCCGTACGATACTTTTCCCAGGCTCATTCTCATCCCCGGCGCAGGAGCTTTAGCCACGGGGTGTGACATGGAAAGTGCCCTCATTGCCCGCGACATTGCGCTGCAAAGCCTGCTGGCTAAGGACCGTATTGCTGCCATGGGGGGCACTTACGAGACGCCTTCGGAAAAAGATCTATTTCACATGGAGTACGACCCTTTTCAGCGGGCCAAATTGGCGGCCAAGCCAAAGCAAGCAATGGCGGGACGCACCGCATTAGTGACCGGCGCCGCCGGCGCAATTGGGCTGGGCGTTTGTGAAGGGCTGTTGCGCCGGGGATGCGCGGTTGTACTGGGTGATTTGCCCGGAGACCGGCTCACCGCGGCAGCGCAAGAACTGGCGGCAACACACGGCAATCGAGTGCTGGCAGTGCCGTTCGACGTCACCGACCCGAAGCAAGTGTCCTGCGCCTTCCGCGAAATTGCACGCACCTGGGGTGGATTGGACCTGGTGGTCATCAATGCGGGAATCGCTCACATGTCCCAGTTGTCCGATCTAGATCTGGAAGCATTCCGCCGCCTGGAAAAAGTGAATGTAGAAGGCACCTTAAACCTTTTGTCAGAGTCCGCACGGCACTTCCGCTTGCAGAATTGCGGGGGAGATGTCGTGCTCATTTCGACCAAGAATGTTTTCGCTCCCGGCGCCGGCTTTGGCGCCTACAGCGCAACCAAGGCAGCAGCCCATCAACTGGCAAGAATCGCCAGCCTGGAAATGGCGAGCATGGGGGTGAGGGTCAACATGGTCGCTCCGGATGCGGTGTTCGGACACGGCACACACCGCTCCGGCCTCTGGGAGGCGGTGGGACCTGAACGGATGAGGGCGCGGGGACTGGATGAAAAAGGGTTGGAAAGCTATTACCAGAGCCGCAATCTTCTAAAAGCGCAGGTGACCGCGACCCATGTGGCCAACGCCGTCATCTTTTTCGCCACTCGTCAGACGCCCACCACTGGCGCAACTATCCCGGTAGACGGCGGCCTTCCCGACGCCACTCCGCGGTAAGCGAAGCTCAGCTCAGGCGACGCTTCAGCAACTCTTCTCCAGATTGTTGCAGACGTCCCGCGGTTCGATTCTTGTTCTTGAGCGCGAGCGCTACAAACAAGGCGTCAATTACCGCGAGTTGCGTGACCCGCGACGCGAGCGGAGCCTGGAAATATTTGATCTCGCTGGGCGTGGCGTAGAGGGCGATGTCAGCGCACGCCGTGATGGGAGACTTCATCGCGTTAGTCAGGCAGATGGTCGTAGCGCCTTTTGCCTTCGCCACTTCGAGACATTGCACGGTCTCGCGGGTCGTCCCTGAGCAGGAGATTCCGAAGGCCACATCGGACGCTTTCATCTGGGTAGCAGCGATAAGCTGAATGTGGGAGTCGAACTGGCTCGACGCGGTCAGACCAATGAGCTGAAACTTGCAGTATGCCGTGTAAGCCACCGGGTAAGAAATACCGATGGAGAAGAACTCGATCTTGCGGGCCTTCTCAATCGCCTGGGCGGCGCGCTCGAACACCGCTTCTGAGTTGATTTGCAGCGTCTCCATCAAACTCTGGGCGTGGAAGTGGAACACCTTTTCGAACAGAGAGCCGTTTTGCTGCCCGTCTCCGGCGGACAATCCCGCCTGCGCCAAATCACGGGCAAGGGCGATTTTGAAATCGGCAAATCCCTTGAGCCCAAGCCGGCGGCAAAATCCCACGATCGAGCCCACGCTTGCTCCGGAGTCTTTGCGGATTTCGGCAATCGAAGACGTGATCACTTTTTCCGGATCAGCCAGGACACATTCGGCAATGAGCCGTTCGGTGGGCTTGAGCGAAGCCAGAATGCCGCGCAAATATACCAGTAGCGGTCGTTTTCCGTCCAGATCTGAAGTATTTTCTTCGGCTTTCACAGTCAGACCGTATTTTGGGCGACGAGTCATGGAAGACGCTGGCAAGATTCGGAGGCTAATGCATATGTAGGAGCAAGTCAAGGACGCGCGGCGCGTAGGCAACGTCTCTCCCATCGGCCGAGGAAGAGAAGCGGACCCTATTCGTCGCTCGTCTTGACATCACAAACGTCCTTCACTACCCTTTGATCTGTTTTCATACAACTCAAATGAACAATGAACAGCATTCATTATGGCAAGCAGATGTCTTTTGGCGGCTGGTGCTCGCCGCCACGGCACTTCTGATACTCGCAGGCGCCGTGCCCCTGAAAGCCCAGTCCTCGGCGGCGAACCCGGACTTTCTCGTGATCGTGCCCCACACCCATTGGGAAGGCGCGGTATTCAAAACCCGGGAAGAGTATCTGCAAATCGGGCTTCCGCACATCATGAAGGCGCTGAGCCTTCTGCAGCGCTATCCGCAGTATCACTACGTGCTCGATCAGATGGCCTATGTCCGGCCTTTTCTGGAGCGCTACCCCAACGAAGTTCCCATCTTCAAGAAGATGCTGGATGAGCACCGCTTGGAGATCGCCGGCGGCACCGTGGTGATGGAAGACGAGAACGTGCCCTCCGGAGAATCGCTGGCGCACCAGTTTCTGCTTTCGAAGTGGTACTTCCGCGACCGGCTTGGCTATGAAGTGCACACCGGGTGGGGACTCGACACGTTCGGGCACAACGCGCAGATGCCGCAGATTTTGAGGCTTGCGGGCATGGATTCTTACTGGTTTCAGCGTGGCGTCTCGAGCCCCCAGACGCCGGGAGAACTCACTTGGCAAGGGATTGATGGCACAACCATCCCAGGCCATTGGCTGTCTATCGGGTACGGCCCGTTTGAGGAGCATCAGCCTAACTTTCACAATTTCGAAGCGACCATTCGCTCTAGCTTCGACGCGCTTAGTCCGAACTCGCACGGCCCGGGGCGTGTGCTGTTTGCGGGCGCGGACGTCAGCGATCCGGACGAGACCCTTCCGGGGTACGTCGAACAATGGAACCACGCGGCATCAGAGCCATTCTCCATTCAGATCGGAACGCCCTCGGACTTCGAGGCTCTGAAAGCTAAGTATCCTGCCGAAAAACCAGTGATCGTGGGCGATTTGAATCCGGTTTTCCAGGGGGTTTACAGCACGCGCATCGAACTCAAACGCTGGATGCGCGACATGGAGCGTACCTTGACTTCGGCCGAAAAGGCCAGCGTGCTCGCAGGACGTACATCGTCCGCAGACCGCGAAGACATTGAGCGCGCCTGGGAGCCAATGCTGTTTAACCAAACTCATGATCTGAGCTCCGGCGTCATGCTCGACCACGTCTATGAGGACGTGCTGGCGGGCTACCGGTTCTCAAAGCGCCTGGGCGACGAAATCCTGGGCAGCGATCTCGATGCCCTGCTCACCAAGGTTGACACGCAAGGTCCGGGAACGCCGCTGGCGGTTTTCAATTTTCTGGGATGGGATCGAACCGATTACGTGGAAGCGAACGTAGGCTTCAGCCAGCCGGAAGTTCGAGGCATCGAACTGCGGGATGCCTCAGGCAATGCGGTGCCCATTCAAGTTCTAAACAGTCACTCCAACGGCGGCGATGGCGGCCTGAGCACGGCGACCATCGCATTTATCGCCCACAACGTTCCCGCCATGGGTTATGCCATTTACCGCGTGGTTCCGGTTCTTCCAGGTGAACCGCGCGAAGCCAAGCCGCTCCGCGATGGAGCCGGGACTTCCCCGCGTGGACCGTACGCATCCACCAGCCGCGACGATTTCGGCACACTGGAAAACGAGTTCTACAAGGCAACGGTCAATCTCTGGAGCGGCGAGATGACCAGCCTGATACTCAAGAAAAATCAGTGGGAAGTGTTGAGCAAACCCGGAAATATTGTGGCCAGGGAAGAAGATCGCGGCGATTTCTGGGAGCTCTACGGAACTCTGGCCGGAGATCGCCTGACTAGCGAAAAGAGACTCATCGGACTGCCGCGCGCGGATGCCACGCAGTGGAGCAACAACTACATCGGCGGCGGCAGCGAGGTTAGTCCGGGACCAGTGTTCACACAGTTTGAAAGCTCCCACCCCTTTGGAAAAAATCAGTTCGAGACGCGGGTGCGGATCTATCCGGACATCCAGCGCATCGATATTCGTACGGAGATTACGAATGCCGAGCCGGCAGTTCGTTACCGGGTACTTTTTCCCACCACCATTCACGATGGCACCAACACCCAGGAGATCGCTTTTGGCGCAGTCGAACGGCCCTTGCATCAGGAGTTCCCTGCCCAGAATTGGGTGGACTACAGCTCGGGTGGACGCGGACTGGCAATCCTGAATCGCGGCTTGCCCGGCAACAATGTCACGGATGACACCATGATGGTCTCTCTACTGCGGTCTACCCGTTTAGAGGTGTACGGTGCGGATGACTCGGGATTTGATCCGGCCAAAGCTTCGGAATCCGATACCGCACTCGAGTTGGGCAAACACATCGCCCATGACTACGCTCTGGTGCCTCATGCGGGAAGCTGGCAGGATGCCCAGATTTACCGCGCCGGGCTGGAGTTTAATAATCCTCTGGTCGCACGCAACATCGACGCGCACGCCGGCACCATGGCCAAGCAATGGGGACTGCTGGAAATCTCAGCGCCCGATGTGGTTGTGTCTGCGCTCAAACCCAGCCGCGATGGTGAAATTGCATTACGAGTATACGAAGCGGCCGGTCAGCCTGTGCAACACGCGACCATTCACTTTACATTGCCCTTGACTTCCGCCCGGGAAGCCAACCTCATCGAGGATCCAGGAAAGCAGCTGCAGATCAGCGGGAACACAATTTCCTTCGACCTGCACGCTTACGAAATCAAGACGTTTCGGCTGCGGCTAGGCACGAAATAAGCGCACGGCTGCCAGCGCCGGAAGATATTTTCAGGAAGTTCTATTCACCGACTTCGGGCGCACGCTTAATGCGCGGATCGCGGAAAAGATCGGCTTCGTCCGTGCTGCGGGTGGAGAACTCGGAGACGATTGCGCCCTCCGGCCCAGCCTGAAACCAGTGAGGAGTGTCCGGTTTCAAGGTGTATTGATCGCCAGGCTTCAACACAATTTCATGCCGTACTGTGTAGTGGGCTTCCGACCCGGCGGGAGGGCGGCAGGCTAATTTGAGAGTGGGAGTGCCCGGAATGTAGAGATAAACCGTACCCCAACGGCAGCGGAAGGTCTCCTCTTTTCCGGGAATGCCGTTCATCGTAGGGTGCCAATGCTCCGGACAAGTCTGGCCGGGAAACATGACAATTTCCTTGGCGCAACAGCGGTCGGTATTCACATAGGTGAGGACTTCGAGGCCAGTCTTTTCGAGCTCTCCCAGGCCAAAGTCCGCCACTTCAAAGCGGGCTCTTTCTTCCGGCGTAATGACGATGCCTGCCTTTTGCAGCTGAGCCACTGCTTTGGACACCGAATTTTCATATTGCTGGGACGAAATCATGTTGCACTCTTCCCTTCGCTCCACACACCTCGATCAAGCGCAGAACTTCGCTTTTCACCGCCTGGCGCCCGGCCGTCATGATATCCTGCGCGCCACCCTTGCCCAGAAATTCGTGCGGACTCAATGGTGGTTGATATTTTCCCAAACTCGTACGGATTGCTTCCAGATAGGCCTGCTTCAAAACCGTGCCAAAGTTCACCTTGGCCACTCCCAGCGCGATTATTTCGCGCAGGCTTTCGGCAGTTAGGCTGGTGCCGCCGTGAGCGACTAATGGCAGGGAAACTTTCTCTCGGATTCGCCGGACCGCCTCCAAGTCCACGGTGGCCTTTCCTTGGGTAAGGATGTGTACGTTTCCAATCGAGATGGCTAGCGCGTCAATCCCAGTGTCTTCGACAAATTCCGCCGCCACCTCAGGATCGGTCATGCTCCCACTTCCATTGTGATTTGCGTGCCCGGCGGGCAGCAATCCAATCTGCGCTTCTACCCAGACTCCACGCGGCCTGGCAAGCCGTACCACGGCCTTTACCAGTTCGCGGTACTCCGCAACGCCGAGCCCCTCGTTTTCAGGCATCACCGCATTGAATCCCAGTTCGATGGCGGAGCGAATCTGCCCGAGATCGTCGGACTCGTTCAAAATGAACGCCACCGGAACTTTGGCCAGCTCCAACGCCTTGCGGAAACCAGCATAGTAGGCGAGATTCTCCGGCTTCTCGCGGCTGCAATGGCGCAGGAAACCGCCGTTAAATCCAGCAATGATGGGTGAGCGGCTTTCCTCAGCAGCGTCAATCACCGCTTCCAGAGATTCCAGGTTCCAGGACTCTGCATACGGAATCGCATAACTTTTACGTTGGGCTTCTGCTAGGAGAGGGGCTAACGATACAAGGGGCATAGAGGGAAATGAACGAACCTCAGTATATTCATTATTTTATGAATTTTTGTCAAGCCGCATCGGTCTATCCCCGAGGCGTTGAAACCTCGACGCAATTCGGTTTCTCGATATAAGCTAGCGCTTGTTCAAAGTTGAAAACCCCGGCTGAGCACCCTACGGCACGAGTGCATGACGCGCCCACAGCGGCGGCAAAACGAAGAGTAAATTCCAGAGGCCAGGATTCGAGAATCCCCACAATCAATCCTGCGGCAAAAGCATCGCCCGCGCCCGACTCGTCAATGGAGGCCATATGGAATGCCGGGGTTTCGATGACGTGGTTTCCCTGCAGCGTCAATGAACCACCCGGGCCCAGTGTGATCACTACCGTGCTTTGAGGGCTGCGCCGGGAAAGCTCACGCGCTTGCTCCAAAGGTGACGAAATTCCGGTCAACAATTTGGCTTCATCGCCGTTGGGAAGGAAATAATCGGTGTACGGGAGGACGGGCAAGATCTGGTCGGCGGCAACCGCATGGTTGGCTGGAATCACCACGTCGAGTACGGTTGTAATGCCTGCCGCTTTTGCGGTGCGGAAGAGATGTTCGAGGTCGGCGACCGAGAAGCCAGGCATGGCCATATAACCACCCACGTAGAGGATCTTCGCGCCGTGCAGAACGTCAGGACTTACGTCGGCGGCGCAAAAATCACGGTTCGCGCCAATGCAATGCAGGTAACGGCGGTCCTCTCCACGAACATTCAGGATGACGGTGGCAGAAGTAGGCTGGTTCGCGCTTTTGCGAATCCATCCCGTACCGATTCCATGACGGCCGAGTTCATCGATGACGAACTGCCCCATGCTGTCCTGGCCGACCTTGCCGACAACCGAGACGCTTCTTCCCAGGCGGCGAAGGTTGACGGCAACGTTCGCGGCGCAACCGCCGGCGCTGTGCACGAAGCCATCGGTAGTCTTGAGCTCGCCCGGCTGAGGAAGCGCGGCGACCGGCTGGGCAAAAACATCGGCGCACAGTATTCCCAGGCAGACGACGTCCATGGTCTTCCTCACAATACGCTGCGTACCGCCTGCACAATCTTCTCGACGGAAGGAATGTAACGGTTCTCCATCACCGGAGCAAACGGCACCGGCGTGTCAGGAGCAGCGACACGACGGATCGGCGCCTCCAGATAACCCAGGCATGCGTCGGCCACGCGGGCCGCCACTTCCGCTCCCCAGCCCCCGGTCATATTGTCTTCTTCGACAATCACCAGCCGGCCGGTCTTTTGCACGGAGTTGAAAATGGTTTGATTGTCCAGCGGAACCAGGGTGCGCGGGTCAATGACTTCTATCTGGATTCCTTCCTGTTCCAGCACTTTCGCGGCCTGCAGCGAGCGATGCAGCATCAGCAGATTCGCCACGATTGTGACACGGTCACCCTCGCGGACCACATTTGCCTGGCCAAACGGGATGAGATATTCCTCTTCAGGAACATGCATCACCAGTTGCATGCCGCCAGCCTCCTTACGCGAACCTTTGCTTCCGTACAGAAGTTTATGCTCGAAAATAATTACAGGATTGGGATCGCGAATCGCAGTTTTCAGTAATCCCTTTCCGTCATAGGGATTCGAGGGGCAGACAATTTTTAGTCCGGGTACGTGCATCAGGAAGGCTTCGAGCGATTGCCCATGCTGCGCGCCGCGAGTCGTGGCGCCGACCGGCGCCCGAAAAACCATCGGCACCGTGACTCGTCCCCCAGACATATAGCGCATCTTCGCTGCCTGGTTGGCCAATTGATCCATGGCAATGAAGATGAAATCTCCATACTGCACATCGGCCACCGGGATGAGGCCTCCCATGGCCGCGCCTGCAGCCACACCCGCGATCGCAGCCTCGGAGATGGGCGTATCGAGCACGCGCTCGTGACCGAATTCCTTCTCCAGTCCCAAGGTTACGGTGAACGCACCGCCAAAACCTCCGGGCACGCCGATATCCTCTCCCAGAAGGATTACTCTGGAATCCCGGCGCATCTCCTCCACCAGCGCCTCGCGCAGCGCTTCAACCATGGTCAGAGTGCGCTGGGTTGCACCAACCGCTTCATGCGTAGACATCGTTCAGAACATCCTCCGGTTGCGGACTCGGACTGGCTTCGGCAAAAGCGATTGCGTCATCCAATTCTTTTTCGACTGACGCCTTAATCTCGTCAACTTCTTTAGCGGAAAGCACGCCCTGCGCTAAACAGAACTCCTCATAGCGCACCACTGGGTCGCGATCCTTCCAATATTGCAACTCATCTTTCGGGCGATAGTGACCGGGGTCGCTGCGGGAGTGGCCACAAACACGATAGGTTTCCATTTCGAGGAATGTCGGTCCTTTGCCACTGCGGGCCCGATCCGCCGCAGTTTGCATCGCGTCGTAGACCGCTTCGACATCGTTCCCGTCAACGGTAACTCCCGGAATACCGTAGGCGGCGGCCCGGTCGCTCAGGTGAGGAACGCGAGTGACTTTCTCAATCGCCGTCGAAGCCCCATAGTGGTTGTTCTCGCAGGCGAACACGACCGGCAGGTCCCAGATCGCGGCCATGTTCACACCTTCATGAAAGGAACCGATGTTGGTGGCGCCATCCCCGAAGAAACAAGCCACGATATTTCCGGTCTTGCGGTACTTGAAGGCCAAGCCTAAACCTGATGCCAGCGGAATGCCTCCGCCCACGATAGCAACCGCTGGCAGCATGCCATCTTCGAGGCTGCCCAGATGCATGGAGCCGCCTTTGCCATGGCAACAGCCGGTAGTCTTGGCAAACAATTCAGCCATCAGGCTATTCACCGACAAACCTCGGGCAACCGCATGCTGATGCGGGCGATGGGTGCTGGTTATGACGTCGCCTTGCCGAAGAACACTACACACTCCTACTGCACAGGCTTCTTGTCCCTGCGCCTGGTGAATAGTGCCGGGCATGCGTCCTTCAAGGAACAGATAATAAACGCGCTCCTCGAAGCGGCGGCACAGCAGCAGATTTCGGATAAACGACTTCCGCTGTTCATTGGTGACTTGTTTGGACTTCGCGATCGCTGGTGAGGTCATAGAGAATTCAAGTGGAACTGAACTCGTTGCAAAAAGCGAGCCGCCGCTACCCCGTCCACGACGCGGTGGTCAGCGGAGATCGTAAATGAGCAAACCAATTCGTTCTCGAGCTTGCCGTTCTTGAGCGCAGGCTGTTCGCGGACTGCGCCTATGGCAAGGGCCGAGCTGCAATTCGGCGGAATGATCGCGGCAAATTGCTTCACGCCGAACATCCCCAGGTTGGAGATCGCCAATAATGGATCCCCAGGCCCGATGGAAGAGTTCGGCCGGACGGCTTGGCGCATGCCCTTCAGAAACACATCCCATGAAAGATCCGCCGGGTCGGCTACCGGAATCAGCAACATAGTAGGCTCATGTGCCACAACCAGTAGAACATCCGCCGCGCTATGTTGCTGGTAACCTCCATCGCTATAGCTGACATTCAACCGCGGATTGTCGCGCAGGCTGCGCGCGGCACAAAGCACGAACAGGTCATTGTACGTGGCATGAAGGTCGGGATGCGCCCCGTTCCAACGGGTGCGCCATGCGGCGGCATGGGAAACCGAAACGTCGGACGTCGCGTAGAAATGAGGTATATCCCGTTTGCCGGCAATAACAGTGGCCGCCATCGCCGCCAATGCCCGGTGATCTGCAGAAGGAGAGGCAGATGCTTTGGCATTGCCCGCCTGTTCGGCGCCACGCAAGACGTCTGCCTTGGTGATCAAGCCATCGGGACCAGTGCCCGCAATGGCGCTAAGGTCGATACCTCGTTCCTTGGCCAGCGCGCGGGCCGCCGGCGCAGCCTTAACCGCTGCTGCTGCTTCACCCTTGGCCGGAGCCGCAACCGCCGCATTCACTTCCGTGTTTGGCTGGTCCGGTTTGTTTTCCTCTCCCGGCGCCGCATAAGCCTCGTCGGCCGTGTCGGTTACGATGGCCACTGGCGACATAGCGCTGGCCAAGGCGCCCTCTTCCGCCAGCCATTGCCGCAGATAACCATTGGCAAAACTTTCGACCTCCATTTCCACTTTGTCGGTCGAGACTGCGAGGATAGGCTCGCCCCGGGTCACCCGCTCACCTGGCTTTTTCAGGAATTGGCGAATAGTCGCTTCGTTGGTTGTCTGGCCCAGGTCGGGAAGAATAATCAGGTGGCGCACAACTATCTTCTCCCGTGGAAAGGCCGCTGGAATGTGGAGTAAAAAGCGGGCAACAAAATGTTGGCGTTGGAAGTAGTCATTCCCTAAAGGCGTAGCTGAAATGGCACCTGGCCAGGTCAGAGATGAACTATATTCACACAATGACTATAGCAATGAAATAGTATCACGCCTACGCAAAAAAGTGTACGCCGCGCCCCCGCAGCAGGACGACACCCGCCCTAGGACTGGACGGAGGCGACGGTTTCCCGCGGAACAGGTGGTTCCCCGGCCTTTCCAGGATGGACACGCGCTTTGCCATGGCCCAACAGGAACGAGATGGTCTGGGTAACTTCGCGGACCGCTTCGCGGATCGCGGGAAGGTCCTGGGACATGCGAATGCTTGGGCCGGAGACGCTCAAGGCCGCAATCGGTTGAGGATCGCTGGCAAAAATGGGACCACCGACGCAGACCGCACCAATGGAGTTTTCCTCGTTATCCTGCGCCAAACCTTCGCTGCGGACTCGCGCCAGCTCCTCTTCCAGCTGTTCTCGCGATGTGATCGTGCAGGCCGTCATGGCGGGCATGCCGTAGCGCGCCAGGGCCTGTTCTTTTTCTTCCGGTGGAAGGTAGGCCGCAATGCATTTCCCTACCGAGGTGCAATGCAGGAACGAAAGCTGCCCCACGGAGGCCGCCAGGCGGTGCGGCTTGGGACTCTCGAGCACCAGTATGTAGATGGCCCCGCCGGACTGAGGGACTGCCAGATTGACCGACTCGCCAAAGGTGAAGAGGAGGCGCTGCATCAAGGGTTTCGCAATCACCGTCAGCCGTTGGTAGGGGAGAGCATTCTTTCCCAGCTCAAAGAATTTTCCTGCCAGGGAGTAGAGATTCGTAACCGGATCCTGCTCCACGTACCCCAGTTTGTTCATCGAATAGAGCAGTCGATGGACCGTGGTTTTAGGGATTCCGCTCAGCTCGGTAATCTCTTCCAGGGGAACCCCAGACTTGCGCTGCTGGCTCATGGCTTCGAGCACAGCGAATACCTTTTGCGTGACCGCAACGAAATTCTTGTCGTAGGCAGACTTAGAGCTTTTGCGGCTTTTCCTCATGGGACCTCACTGCGAAATAGGTCCGACCATTCTATGCCGCGAAGTCAAGGTGCTCCAGCTAAAAGTATTGCCTCGGAACCGCGCGCCGCCAGTTAAGCCAGGACTTGCACTGCAAGCGGGCAAGACCATACTATGCAACACCATGCGAGTTCGCCTTAAAGATGTTGCGCAGTCTCTGGGCCTGTCGGTTTCGACCGTCAATGCGATTCTGCACAACCGACCAAACTTCAACGAGGCCACGCGCCGCCGGGTTCTAGACAAGGTGAAGGAACTCGACTATCGCCCCAATTGGCTGGCTCGCAGCCTGGTCACCCAAAAAACCCACGTCTGCGGAGTGGTTGTCCCAAACCTGTCTCGCTCCATCTTCCCAGCAATCCTGGAGGGCATTGATGCCGTCACTCATGCTGCCGGCTATCACCTGGTAGTTTCGAGTACGGGGGAAGATCCCGACCGGGAAGAAGAAGAGATCGCGACCCTCATTAACAAGCAAGTGGACGGACTGATTATCGCCTCCGCCCGCGAACCCGATAAGGGGACGCGGTGGAAAATGCTGGAGAAGCCACGCGCTCCCATGGTGCTGGTCGACCGGGAGTTTCCGGGAGCTCCGTTTATCGGCGCGGACCACGAGCGCATCGGGCTGATCGCGACCCGGCATTTAATCGAACAGGGATACCGCTCTATTGCTCACCTGAGCCGACGGAATGTAGTGACCGGCATCGGCCGATATAAAGGCTATGTGCAGGCTCTCCGCGAGGCTGACATGCGGGTGCGGCGAGACTTCGTTCTTGATGTGCAAGGTGAAGCGGGCGGCTACGAAGGAGCCCGGACTCTGTTGCAGTTAAAACCGCGTCCGGATGCCATTTTTGCCGCCGGCGATCCAATCGCCATCGGCGCAATGCAAGCGATTCAGGAGGCGGGCCTCCGCATGCCTACCGACTTCGGGATCATCGGCGTGGGAAGAATCCAATACATGGAATACCTGCGCATCCCACTGAGTACCGTGGACCAGCACTCGGTGGAGGCGGGTAAGACCGCGGCCTCCATCCTTCTCGGAATGATTGATGGCAAACCCGCGCCCAGCGAGCCGGTGCTGATGGAACCAACGCTGATTGTGCGCGACTCCAGTTGCCGCATTCCCACACGGGAAATCAACCTCGCGCGCTCCAGAGGAGTTCACCAGGCAAACCGCGGGCGGGCGCGCTCGGATTAGACCACTTCAACGCTACCGTTAAAGTTTGCGGCGCGATCAAGGCCCAAGCTCAAGCTTCAGTTCAAGCAGCGTCACACTGTAGGGAGTGAACGAGAAAGAGAAGCTTCTTCCCTTCGCATTCAACGCTTGCGACGATGTCGTAATCCGTTCAGGGTCATTCGAAGAATTCATGGCCTCCGAATCGAGTGCTCGCTCGCGATCCTGCAAGACCAGCGCTTCTCCACCAGCGACCGGAGCAGTGAAGTCATCCGATTGAAAATTGAGCTTCTCCGGTTCAGCGGTCGAGTTCACCGCGTAAATCCGCAACATTCTGCCGTCCGGACTCAACGTCGCACTGAGATCCGGATCGGCAAGTTCCACGAGAGATTCGACGAGCGGGTTACTTTTAGCGGATACGTTCCCGCGGCGCGCTGGTAGAGTGTCTGCGCATAGTAAGCAGGAGACAAGTACAGCGCTCCCGGAGTGGGTTGAATCATTCCGGATCCAAAACTGTCAGAAAGGTTCGAGCGGATTGCAATCTCTACCAGGCCGGCATAACGGTGCATGAGATTCTGGTAGCGCGAATTGCTCAATGCGTCTCCAAGGGTGAGCAACATGCCACGGGTGAGGCCCATCTCTCCGGCGGTTGTATTCCACTCCGTAACCGCCACCCGCACATCTTTTCCAGACCCATGTTTCGCAATCTGGTCCTGAAGAAAGTCAAAATCGGCCTTCTTTCCCTGTAGGTCGCCATCTTCATAATGATGGGGGCAAAGGTAGTCAAGGTACCCGCCGCCTTCGCTCAAGGTCTGGGTTGAGGGAAACGATGACAGAATCTTGATCGAGGGATCTGCTTTTCGCATGGCCTCCGCGAAGGCCCGCACGGAATCATCGTATTGTGAGCCGCCCACTTCATTTCCAATTTGCCAATATTTCACCTTGTACGGCTCGGGATGTCCGTTTTGTGCTCTCAGCTTGCCCCATTTGGTATCCGTGCTGCCGTTCATGTACTGGACTTCGGCGGCCGCATCCTCCGGCGCCTTTCCACTCCACCTCATACAGATGAGTGGCTCCGCGCCGACATATCGGGTAATCTGCACGAATTCCTCGATCCCCACGAAGTTGGGATCTTGCCCACCCCATGGTCCGGTTGTGTAGGGCACTCGCTGGTCCCAGGGCCCAATGGACTTATCCCACTCGTAGACTTCGATCATGCTGCCACCAAAGCGGACGACGCCCGGATTCTCCGCTTTCAGCGCGCGTACCACATCCGGACGCCAGAGGCCGAGAATCGCATTCTCGCCAACGAGAGAAACGCGGTCTAACCACAAACTTCCGGGCCCTTCAAACTCGATGGTCAAAGTAGCGTTTCGCGTGGTCCGGTTGGCCCGCAAGACTGCGTCGGCGGCCTGCCAGTTATTTCCGGCAGCACCGAGCAAGACCGGCCCCGCGATCAATCCGCCGTCGCCACGAAGCGAGGCCCACACCTTCACGTTTGCCGCGCCTCTCATGTGCAAGTGGAGTTTGTAGCCAACGCCTTGCGTCAGATAAAAGCCGTCCTGCGAAATGCCAGTTTTGGCGCGCGCCATGGGCAGATCAATTCGCTGGGATCGCTTCCCGTTGTAAGGGTTTTCGGTATCGAAGGAGTATGTCGCATCGTGCACGGCGCCATCCGGGTACCATGGACGATGCGGCCAATCCATGCCTTTCTTATAGGTGGGCTGGCACGGCACTTCCTCTTCAAAACTGGTGTCTTCGACCTGTTGCGCCATCATTGACGGCATGAGGTGGCACAGCGGCTCGATAAACTGCCCGCCCTGTTTTAGATCAATGGCACGTGTACTGAGCTTCGCAGTCGTGATGTGTACGTCCGAATCCTGGGTTACGGTGAGCGGCTCCAGGCGAACATCATCCAGCCAAAGCTTGCCTGCGGCCCGATCACGCAGCGCAATGTACACGCGGCCTGGAGACGGAACACGGAAATTAACTTCTTCTTTCTGCCACTCGAACGAACCTGCGGGCAAGGACGCTCTGCCCTGCTTGCCGGCCGGCGTCTCAATCTCAAAGGCACCCGCCTGCGGGACCTCCCCGTCGTTCGCGCTCGCTTGCGGCTGCAGGCCTTCAGCCCTGACCCAAGCGGTGACTTTCCAGGTGCTCCCGACCGGCAGAAACAGCTCCTGGCTCACGCCGACTCGCGTAGCTTGCCGGCTCTCGATCAGCAGGGATCGGTTGCCCTCTTTGACCTTGCTTTCGTCGGTGTGAATCTGAACTGCATCCTCGGAGCCCTTCTGCACCCATACCCGCCATCCCGGAATTTCACCGGCACTCGCGGCCTGCATTTCGAAACCGGCATTCTGCAAGGCTGGATTTTGCACCGGCGCAGTCTGCCCGGAAGATGCGGCAGCCGCCATGAGCAACAGCGACAATGGAAACATGAGTCTGCCTCGCCTGGGGTGTGATTTTGTTTGCTGCCACGCAACGGGGCAATAGAATAGCACGACTATACCGTTATAATTGGACCATCTGCGACGGCGAGCCGCGACCGCCTGTCCCCGGATTGGAACGTGATAAACTCTTGACAATTTCCTAGTCCAGCGACAGCGCTTCCCCGCGAAATGACCCGAGCCAGAAGACCAGTAGCGATGACAAGGCTTGCGTTTTTTTCCATCGTAATTCTGGTTATCCTTGCTTCTATTGCTTCTATTGCCATGCTTCCGGCTGAGGTCGACGACCACGCGGAAGTTCGCGCGCTGATCGCCGCCCGGCAATTGGATAGCGCCGAGAGAATGATTGTCTCGCAAATGATGAGCACGCCGCGTGATCCGGAGCTCATTACTTTGCTCGCAGAAGTGAGACTGGGCCAAGGGCGAGCGAGGGAGGCGCTGAATCTGCTGGGCGACGCGGAGCAGCTCGGTGGGGTTACTGCAATTCGGGCTCAACTCACCGGACTGGCGGAGAGTGCCGCAGGACGTCTTGATCTTGCCGAGCCGCAATTTCGCGCAGCCTTTCAGCTGGATCCAAATTTTGCCGCCGCGCACTACTTCCTGGCACGGCTGCTTTATACCCGCAATCGCTTTGACGAGGCAATCCAGGAAAGCAAAAGCGCCATCGCACTTTCTCCGGAGATGGTTCGAGCGTACGAAAACCTCGGTTTGTGTTACGAGGGAAAACACAACTTGAAGGAAGCAGAGCGCTGGTATCTTGAAGCCATTCACCACGAGGAAACGACCACAAACAAGACGGAATGGCCGATGCTCGATTTGGCCACCATGCTGATCCACAACGACCGCGCCAGCGAGGCCCGGCCCTATCTGGAGCAAGCCCTGGCGATCAATCCCAAGAATGCGCAGTCACTGTTTGAGATGGGCGTGCTCCTGGAGAAATCCGGGAATCCTCAAGCGGCCCTGCAGAATTTTCGCGATGCAATAAAATTTGATGCCAACCTGGGTGGTGCCTACTATCATGCAGCCCGAATCTGCCAAAAACTCGGACTCACCGACGAAGCACAACGGTACTTCGCTAGGTTCAAAGAAGTGTCAGAAAAGAAACATTGAATCCTTGCCGGCAGTCGCCGGAAGATTGCGACGCGGGTAGATGCGAAACCGCCGTGCAATGCCGCACCCTGTTGATTTCAGACTGGGCTTTGCGCTCGTATTGCTTTGGACAGCTCTCGCCGGAACCCTGTTTGCCGCCAGACAAGAGGATGCCGCAGCGGAAAGCCGTCTGGCGGATATATCCTCGCAAGCACAAGCGGCTCAACAAAAGGGTGATTACCGGACGGCAGCGGACCGGTATCAAGAGATCGTCAAGTTGCGTCCCGACGTGGCTGAGGCGTGGGCGAACCTCGGGTTAATGCATCAGTTTCTAGGAGAGTATCCGCAAGCAGACCATAACTTTCAGGTTGCACTAAGCAAGAATCCCCGGCTTTACGTACCAAATCTTTTCCTTGGCCTTAACCAGCTTCGCATGCGGCAGCCTGCCGAAGCTCTACGCTTTCTGAAGATTGCCGAGAACCTGAACCCCGGCGACGAACAAACCGCCATGGGCATGGCGCGCGCTTATCAGGCCTCCCACGACAATGCGGCCGCGAGTAAGTGGTTTTCGCGTGCGACGAAAATCAATTCTGCCGATCCCGAAGCATGGTATGGGCTGGGGACGGCCTATCTGAGTTTGCAGGACGGGGCGGCGATTCAGTTGGCCAAACTCGGACAGAACGGGCCGTACGCCCGGTCATTGGTCGCGGACTCTTTCGTAGTGCAGGGCCGAATTAAGGACGCAATCATTATCTACAACAAACTTCTCGCAGACCCGGCTCAGCCTCCCTGCCTGCTCCCAAGCTTAGGCTTTGCCTACGTGCAACAAGACCCGGATCTGGCCCACAGGACTTTTGAACGTGCCCTCAGAACTGTGCCTGGCTGCTTAACAACTCAAGTCGGACTGGCTCGACTGGCACTCGCAAAGGGAGATTTCGCCGAGATGTTGCAGCAGATGAAGGCGGCATGGGACGCGGATCGCAACTTTTCGGCCACCAACGTACAGCGAATCTGGCAAGGAGCCGACCCGGATCAGATTGGCAAGGCGGCGGCATGGCTACGGCAGAGCTCTCCGCAAGATAGCGCTACGCAGCTGTTGATACATTCCATCGAGTCAGCGGGATCGCCGAGCAGAGAATCTTCAGAGTCAAAGGAGCAAGCCACTGGCTCAAGTAGCGATTCTTATGGGAATGGAGCATTGAGTCCCGAAACTTTGTGGGAGCAGGGTCATTACACCGCATGCGAATCCGCTCTGCAGCGCGGAAAGCAGGCTGCCAGTTTGAAGCGGGCGTTGCTTCTCGCGCAATGCTCATTCTATGCGGGAGACTACGAGGCAAGCCTGGCGGCCAGCGGCAAGGCATTGAAGATAGACGCTCAAAGCTCAGCCGCGCTGTATTGGCAAGCCAAATCCTCCCAGGAGCTCGCTGCTGACGCGCTGCAACAAATGAGCCTAGCGGCTCCCGATTCGGCTAAAGTTCACTTATTACTGGCTGAGCTACACCGCGCCCGTGAGGAATTCGAAGCGGCGGAAGCAGAATATACGCAAGTGCTCGACTCCGGCGCGAATGATCCAGCAGCCCGTCTCGGGCTCGCTGAGGTTTACTATCACGAATCTCAGGATGACAAAGCGCTGCAACAACTGCTGGTCGTCCTGAAAGATGATCCCACCAATCCCCAAGCAAGCTTGCTGATGGGACAAATACTAACCCGACGCCACCAATATGCGGAGGCAATCCCCTATCTCAAAGTTGCGCTGAATGGCCCTTCCCTTTCGCCGTCCCAGGTTCACTCGCTTCTCGCGCGGTGTCTGATGGCGCAGGGGGATTTTTCCGGCGCCTTGGTTGAACTGAAGCCAGCCGTGCCTTCGGACACTACAGGCACCATTCACTATCAGCTCTATCAAATTTACAAAAAGCTGGGCGATGAAAAAGCCGCTGCAGGCGCCTTCCAGGAATCCGAAAGACTCCGGCGCGAAGAATCACAAGCCGAGCAGCAGCAAAGGGAGATGGAAGGCGCTGGTTCTCCACGCTAGCGGCGCGTCTGACGTCTTGCCGCGTTGATGAACCATTCGTACAATGAACTGAACCCGAGCTACCCTCGCGACCCCAAGAGCCCTGCATTGAAGATAAACATTTCACACTATCAGCGTGCCGGGCGCAGCATGTGGCGATGGGTTTTGGTTGGGCTGTTGGCGCCCGCAGGCCTGGGCGTCGCACAAACCGCAGGGACTTCTGCTGTTCCCCCGCCGGTCGCGGTTGCCAACTTTACTGATATCGCTGCAAAAGCCGGCCTTACCATGACGAACGTGTTCGGTGGGCTAGACGCCAAAAAGTACATCATCGAAACCACCGGGACGGGGGTCGCAATCTTTGACTACGATAACGATGGCTGGCCGGATATTTTCCTGGTGAACGGCACAACGCTGGAAGGTTTTCCTCCTGACAAAGCACCTACCAACCACCTCTACCACAACAACCACGATGGAACTTTCACGGATGTAACCGCCAAAACCGGCTTGGCCGCGAGCGGTTGGGGCCAAGGCGCCTGCGTGGGCGACTACGACAATGACGGTTGGGAAGACCTGTATGTCACCTACTACGGAAAGAACCGGCTATATCACAACGATCACGGAGTCTTTAGCGAGGTAGCGGAACAAGCCGGGGTGGCAGGATCCGGGAAGACGTGGGGCACGGGCTGCGCTTTTGTGGACTACAACCGTGATGGCAAGCTGGACATCGCTGTCGCCAGCTACGTGAGCTTTGTCCTGGAAGCGACCCCCAAACCCGGCGAAGGCATCTGCACCTGGAAGGGCGTCCCGGTGATGTGCGGGCCGCGTGGCCTTCCCGGAGATACCAACATTCTCTATGAGAACCTGGGGAACGGAAAATTTGCCGACGTGAGCAAGAAGGCTCATTTTGACCAAACTGATGGCAAGTACTGCTTCAGCGTATCGACGGCGGATTTCGACGACGACGGCTGGCCGGATATCTACATAGCCTGCGACAGCACGCCGAGCATTCTTTATCACAACAACCGCGACGGCACTTTCACGGACATCGCAGGAATGGCCGGAGCGGCGTTCAATGAAGATGGCCGCGAGCAAGCGGGTATGGGCGCAACGGTTGGCGATTACAACGGCGACGGACGGCCGGATATCTTCAAGACGAATTTCTCCGATGACACGCCCACCCTTTATCGCAATGAGGGAAACGGAACCTTCACCGATGTGACTTTCGAGGCCGGTCTGGGCAAGCACATGCAATTCCTGGGTTGGGGCACCATGTTTTTTGATTTCGATAACGATGGCTGGCCCGACATTATTCAAGTCAACGGGCATGTGTATCCAGAAGTCGACAAATACCACCTAGGTCTCGGTTATAAGGAGTCGCGCCTGCTCTACCATAACAACGGAAATGGAACTTTTACCGATATCACGCCGAAGGCTGGACCGGGCATTACAACTGAATCATCATCGCGTGGGCTAGCCATCGGTGATCTTTGGAACGAAGGCCGCATTTCCATCGTGGTCAACAATATGAATGACACACCAAGCCTGCTGGTTAACGATGTGAAGTCGGGCAACCACTGGGTCGCGTTTCGAACCATAGGCACACGCTCGAATCGTGACGGCATTGGAGCGAAAATTACACTGCATGTGGGCAAACGCATTCTGGTGGATGAAGTCCGTAGTGGATCAAGTTATGTTTCGCAGAATGATCTGCGGGTACATTTTGGGTTGGAAGCAGCCACCCGGATTGATTTGGTCGAAGTGCGTTGGCCTAGCGGGTTAACCGAACAATTCGACGGCCTCAGCGTGGATGCGTTTCACACGCTCACCGAAGGTTCCGGCAAAGCGGTCACGGCAGCTTCCGGCAAACCACCCCACTAAACGTGAGAATCACGGCTCAATCTGGTGTTTGGTGGCGCGTTCCCTTGATTCTTCTAGTCCTGAATGTTTTGTCTCATTCGCAAGGGCCAGCGCAAACAACTTCATCCACATTCGCTGACATCACCGATGCTGTGGGTGTCCATTTCCAATATTTGGCGGAGCATACTTCCAAGAAATACCTGCTGGAGACCATGGGCGCCGGGGTCGCATTATTCGATTTTGACAACGACGGACGGCTCGACATTTTTCTGGTCAACGGAGCGCCGATCACTGCTCCCATGCCCAAGGACGCAATCCCGCAAAAAACAGGGCCGCAGTTTTGGAATCGTCTCTATCACCAACGCGCCGATGGCAAGTTCGAGGACGTCACCGAGAAAGCCGGTTTGCAGGGAGTGGGCTATGGCATGGGTGTTGCCGTCGGCGATTACGACAATGACGGCTACGAGGACCTCTATGTCACAGCGTATGGTGGCAACCGTCTGTATCACAACAATGGAAACGGCACATTCACTGACGTGACGGCGGAATCCGGAACCGGGGGCAGTGGCTGGTCAACCAGCGCTGCATGGGTGGATCTGGACAATGACGGGTTGCTCGATCTGGTCGTGCTGCGCTACCTGCAATGGGACTTCAGCGATATCTATTGCGGAGAACGCAAGGAGGGATACCGGGCGTACTGCCATCCGGACTTGTTTCGGCCGATTTCGCCTCTGGTCTATCACAATGACGGCAACGGCCACTTTACGGAAATGGCCGCCAAGGTGGGTTTATCGAAACCTGGAAAAGCTCTGGGAATCACGCTCGCCGATTATGATCGCGACGGGCATACCGACCTCTTTATCGCCAATGATTCCATGCCGGAATTTCTTTATCACAATAAGGGCACCGGAACGTTCGAAGAGGTTGGACTGCCGGCTGGAGTCGCGGTGGATGGAGACGGTCACACCTTTGCGGGCATGGGAGTTGATTTTGCCGACTACAACAACGACGGATTACCCGATCTTTTGGTGACGGATTTGGCCAACCAGATGTATGCACTTTATCAAAACAGCGGCAACGGCAGTTTTGACTATGTCACCGGCAGTTCGCACCTCGGCAATATCACCCTGAGCCACTCCGGCTGGGGCTTCCGTTTTCTGGATTTTGACAATGACGGCTGGAAGGATCTCCTGATTGCGCAGGGGCACGATATCGATACCATCGAGCGGCAATTTCCCCAATTACGCTATCGCGAGCCCATGCTACTGCTGCGCAATACCGGGAAAGGCTTCGTGGACGTCTCCGCCGATTCGGGCAGCATCTTTCACCAGCCCTGGGTGGGCCGGGGATTGGCGATCGGCGACATTAACAATGACGGCCGAGTAGACGCCGTGGTCACCACGAACGACGGTTCAGCTCACGTTCTCTACAATCAGACTGCGAATCACAATCACTGGCTCACACTCTCGCTGGTGGGACACAAGAGTAATCGCGATGCCATCGGCGCCGAGGTCAAGGTCACCACGGGCGCCCGAATACAACTAGCAACTGTTTCCACTTGCGGCAGCTACTTGTCGTCCAGTGACAAACGGGTTCACTTCGGATTAGGACCGGCAACTGCGGCGCAGACCGTTGAGATCCGCTGGCCTAGCGGGATTTCGCAAATGTTGCGGAATGTGAAAGCCGACCAAGACTTGCAGGTGGATGAACCGCCCGCCGGCATTTCAGGCCGAGAAGCGAAGTAAATCCGAGATCTCATCGTAAGAGGCTGATAATCTCTTTTTCAAACACTGCGCTATCCGCCGCTCCGATGTGCTTGTGGTAGATCAGGCCATCGCGTCCGATCAAGAAAGTGATGGGAAGTCCCAGAATGCCTCCATACAGCTCGCCCGTCTTTGCCGTGCCTAATACGACGGGATAATTCATTTTGTACTGCCGATAGAACGCGCGGACCGGCTCGGGTTCATCATCCATCGATACACCAATCACCTGCAAACCCCGGCCGCGGTATCTGTTTTGCAATTCCTCAAGATGAGGAATTTCTTGCTTGCACGGTTCGCACCATGTTGCCCAGAAATCGAGAAGAACTACCTTACCTTTGTAGTTGGCAAGATCGAGAGTCTCTCCGGTGAGCGTCGGAAGGGCGAATTCGGGTGCTGGATGAGGCGTGGATGAGGGGACCGGTCTGCGATGCAGCACATACGCCGCCACGACCAGCGCGATCAATCCTGCGAGGAAAATCTTCCGTTGCAATCCTGCTCCCTGGGTATATGGAAAGGCTACTGCCCCTTGGTGACCGGATAGCCTTTATCCACCCAGTCCGTTCCGAAATTGTCAGGAATATAGAGCACCTTGACGTTCGTAAAACCCATAGCGTGCAACGCATCATCGGCAGGCTTGAGGTTGGGACAATGGCTCCAGGGGCAACAGCCGCAATAAATAACGATAAATCTTGTCCGGGGCAACGACTCAACCCGTTTGCGCAGTTGCTCTACTCCGCTCGGGCTCGATGCCGGACCGATGTACTCGGCCTGTGGAATATGCGCTTGCTCATAAAGGCTACGAAAACCAACCTGAATGATCAATGGCTTCACACTCTGCGAAGACTTGAGAGTCCCGGCCAACTCGTCGGGCTTGATCAGCCTCGACACCGGAATGGCACTCGCTTGAGCAACGCAGAATGCCGCGGACACTAAGGCGGTTACAGCTAACACGAAGACGATTCTTACGCTCTTCAATAGGAATGCCATATGGTTCTGCTTGCATTATAGTGGCAGGCGAACAAACTAGCCGGTTCCCCGGTGACGAGATCAACATTATGACGATGGATCGCCGCGGATTTCTTAGGAGCAGCGGAACTCTAATCGCAGGAGCCAAGCTGGCTCCAAGCCTGTTCGGAACGGATGCATCGCGGAGCAATGCCTTCGGGCGGCTGACTCTGCCCATGAACCGCAACTGGCGCTACAGTCCCTCTTTCGTCGAAGGCGCTCAAGCCAAAGATTTTGACGATTCACAATTTGAACGCATTGTCGTTCCTCACACCAATATCAAGCTTCCATGGCATAGCTTCGACGACCGGAGCTATGAATTCGTCTCCACGTACCGGCGCCGTTTCAAGCTCCCGAAGGAAGCGCGAGGGCAGCATGTCTTTGTGGACTTTGAAGGCGCAATGGCCGCTTCGACCGTCTGGATCAACGGTGTACGCCTCGGTGAATACAAAGGTGGCTACACGCCCTTCTCTTTCGAGCTGACACCACACATCGAGTTCGACGGCGAGAACGCTCTCACTGTTTACGTAGATTCCACCGAGCGCAAAGATATTCCCCCGTTCGGCTATCAAATTGACTACCTCACGTTCGGAGGCATCTACCGCGAAGTATCGCTTCGCATTGTATCCTCGACGTTTCTTGAAAATATTTTTGCCACGCCCAAAGACGTGCTCACGGCTCGCCCGAGCCTTCAAGTGAATTGCTTTGTCCAGTTCCTTGAAGCAACGAAAGGGACCTTCACGCTGGAGGCGGAGCTGCAGGACGCTGGGCAGGTGGTGACCAAGGCGACCGAGCGTATTTCCCTCTCGGGCGATACGGTTGAACCAGTATTGCGCAACATCCATCTGGACGATCTCAAGGGCATCAAACTATGGGATCTGGCGCAGCCCAATCTCTATCAGGTTCATGTCCGCTTACTCGATGGCACGCGTCCGGTGGACAACGACGTTCGGACCATCGGCTTCCGGGAGGCAAAGTTCACCGATCACGGCTTTGAGCTGAATGGCAAGGTAATCAAGTTGCGCGGGCTCGACCGGCATCAAACCTTCCCCTTCGTCGGACAGGCCATGCCGCGCCGTGTCCAACGCCGTGACGCGGAGATTCTCCGGCGGAATCTCAAATGCAATATCGTCCGCACGTCTCACTATCCGCAGTCCCGGCATTTTCTGGACGCCTGCGACGAACTCGGACTCTTGGTCCTGGAAGAAATTCCCGGCTGGCAACACATCGGCGACGAAACATGGAAGGACATTTCCGTTGACAATGTGCGCCGCATGATTCGCCGTGATTGGAATCATCCCGCCATCATTTTGTGGGGAGTGCGCATTAACGAATCTCAGGATGATCATGATTTCTACACGCGCACCAACGCACTCGCCCACCAACTCGACTCTACGCGCCAGACCGGCGGCATTCGCTATTTTCAGGACTCAGAATTTCTCGAAGATGTTTTCACGATGAATGATTTCGGTTTCCCGCTGAAAGCGCCGAACCATCCCCGTTACCTAAACACGGAATTCGCCGGCCATACTTATCCGACCAAAACGATCGATAATGTCGAGCGCTTGACCGAACACACGGTGCGTCACGCCCGCGTGCATGATCAGCTAGCCTCCAATCCGCAATATGCCGGGGGCATTGGCTGGTGCGCCTTTGACTACAACACGCACCGCGATTTTGGCTCCGGCGACCGCATCTGCTATCACGGTGTCACCGACATATTCCGCGAACCCAAGCCTGCCGCGGGATTCTACAAGTCTCAGTGCGACCCAGCGGAGGAAGTAGTGCTCGAACCGGCGTTCCATTGGGCCAGGGGAGACGAGTCCATCGGATTTTCGAAGGCCATGGTCTGCTCCAATTGCGATCATTTGAAGCTTTTTGTGGGTGGGCGGTTGATTCTCGAATTGGATCCCGACCGCAGTCAGTTTGCTCATCTTCGCTATCCTCCATTCACAGCCGAGATTCGGGACCGGATCGGGGACTGGGGAGACTTGCTAATTGAAGGCTATATCCAAGGCAAGAAGGCAATCGAAAGAAACTATTCGGGAAAGGGCGTCGATCAGCGATTCGTTCTTAGCTGCGACGACACGACGTTATTCGCCGATGAAGCCGATTCAACTCGGGTAGTTCTGCGCGTGACTGACGAATTCGGTGCGATTCGTCCCTTGGCTAACGACGCCATTAAACTGGAGTTGGAAGGCCCGGCCGAAATTATCGGCGACAATCCATTCGCGCTGATTGGAGGTACGGGAGCCGTCTGGATTCGCGCCAAGGAAACGCCCGGCACTGTGCGATTGCGGGGGATTCATCCCTGGTTGGGAGTTCAGCAGGTGGAGTTGGCAATTGCTACGGCGCCTGCTGAGCGAGTATAGGTATGCACGCAGCTAACAAGAGAGAGCACGATGAAAGACAAGATCGCACTGGCAACCGGAGCCAATGGCGGACTGGGCACATACGTAACTCAGGCTTTTCTCGATGCCGGAGCGACCGTTGTTGGAGTTTCCCCAACCATTCAGCCGTCGGCTTTCAACCACCCCAACTTCAGCGCACTCGCGGCAGAGATTTCGACGCCCGGTAGCGCGAAAGCCCTTGTGACCCAAATCCTTTCGTCTCACGGCAGGGTTGATGTTCTTGCGCACACGGTGGGCGGTTTTACCGGAGGACCGTCGATCGCAGAGACGGACGATGCCACCTTCCAGCGTATGTTCGACCTCAACCTGTACAGCGCCTTCTATCTGCTGCGCGCTCTGCTTCCTGAGATGAGAAAGACCGGCAACGGGCGCATCATTGCGATCGGTAGCCGCGCCGCCGTGGACCCTGGCCCCGGAGTCGGAGCCTACAGCGCGTCGAAGGCAGCCCTCGTTTCTCTAGTCCGCACCGTGGCGCTGGAAAATAAAGATGCAGGTATCACTGCCAACGTCATTCTGCCGGGAACCATGGATACGGCCGCCAACCACAAATTTATGCCCAAGGCCGATTTCTCCAAATGGGTCCAGCCGCGAGCGGTCGCGGATCTCATGACCTGGCTCGCGGGCGAGTCTGGCAAGGACGTGAACGGCGCGGTAATCCCAGTCTATGGGAATGATTTCTGAGACCAGCCTCGCCGAAAAAGGAATCTACCAGATCAGCTTCAATCCGAATTGCACTTGCCGCGATGTGGTGGAAGTGCTGGTGATCGCACCCGGCGTGCCCGATACTCCAGACGGAGTAAATGTAATGAGATTTGGAGTGTTGAAGTTGGCGCGATTCAGGAGGTTGAATATTTCCGCGCGGAACTGCAGGGTCAGCCGCTCGTGGATGGCAGTGTCTTTCATCGCGGAAAAATCCCAGGTGGCAAGTCCAGGGCCGATCAGTGTATTCCTTCCAAGATTGCTAGAGAATCCTGCTGGATTTGCAATCGAGGGCACCGGCGGCTGAAGAAATGCTTGCGGATTGAACCACTGATTGGGCTTCCCCAAGATCACTGGCCCAGTGAAATCCGGATTCACGAACGGCCGCACCGGGTTTCTCGTATCCCCATTGTTCGAAGGGTTATAACTGAGCTGCGGAGTAAACGGGAAGCCCGATTGAAAGGTAGCAACGCTATTGACCGACCAACCGCTCACCAGCGCGTCTCTCCATCCTTGCAACTGACTTAGCAGCCCCCGTCCGCGACCGAAAGGTAACTCGTAAATGCCATTGATGACCGCCATGTTCCTCACATCGAAGGTCGCAGGACCATAATCGGCACGCAAGTTGAAGGGGTTTGATACTAGACCGGGTGCGTTGGCCGCTGCTGTGCCATTCAGCGAATCTCCATCGTCGAGAGTCTTGGACCACGTATACGCTCCGCGCAAAGACACGCCGCGGCTAAAGCGATGGTTTACGTCCACCTGCAGAGAGTTGTAGTTGCTGTCACCAAGGGAAAACCAAGTCCACGTGTTCGCTAGTGCGGCATTCGCCTTGGGAGTTCCGAAGGGAATGTAATAGGTTCCTGCGGGAACAGGCGAGCCAGCCAGGGCCGCCGGGAAATTCCCAGGATAGGTCGCGGGACACGGTGCAGCCGGACAAATGGTGGGGAACGGTTCGTTGGCGTCAATCCCAATAATTTCGTAATAGCCGTGAGATCCAACATAGCCGACCGTGAGCGACGTATTGGGTGAAATTTCCTGTTGCACTCTGAGAGACCATGAGACCAGCGTCGGCGTCTTCATGTCGGGCTGAACTCCTCCTGCCACCAGCAATGCCTTGCTGGGCAACGGTGCGGTGGGATCGATGGGCAGTTGCGAAACAGGTAATGCCGCAATGCTGTAGGTGGGATTGAACGGGGCGTTTTGATCGGTTCGGTAGCCGAGCGCATCCTGAAGGTCGTTGTACATTCCAAAGCCGGCGCGAATCACGGTCTTTGAGCCGAACGGGCTCCAGGCGACTCCGATGCGGGGTTGCGGCAGAAATTTTCCGTTATTGACGATAAAGAGCGAGTCTCCGACGTGAGGTTGAGTCGAAATCACCCCATTGCTGAAGGTGTAGTCGGCGGCGCGCCCATGAGCCTCATTCCATCCAGTCGTGAATTCGTCGCGAAAGCCCAGCGATAGAGTTAACCGTGAGCTGAGGCGGATGAAGTCTTCCGCGTACCAGGCGCCGAACAAAGACCGCCAGTTCATCTCGCTGGGCGAAGGATCATAAAGGAAACTTGATGTGGTTCCCTGCAGAAATGTTTGCAGGCTCGTGAAGGTCGCTTGCCCGTATTGGCTGAGAGCGATGGTCTCATTGGACTGGAAGGGTTGCAGCCAGGCGCCGAAGCTGAACTGATGCCGCCCCCGGATAAGGGTTACCCGGTCTTCGAAGGTGAATAAGTTGCGAGCGATTCGAAGATTGCTTCCGTTGTTGCTGCCTGCCAAACCGACTTGGGCGGAGGGATTCGACGCTGCGCTCCCGCCCACAACCACGGCGCCCATCGGTTTCCCGACCAGGAAACCGGGAACGCCCGCGGCCGGGGTACCGGGCGTCGGCTCTCCCGTGAAGAAGTAACCCGCGCGGGAAAAACCCGCCCGTGCCACGTTCAAGGTAGATGAAGAAAAAGTGTGCGTCTCCTCAAGGCTGACGACTTGCTCTCGCAGGCTAACCATGTCGCTGCTGTAGGGGTCGAGCACTGTAGCCGTAAAGTCGTTCCCATCGTCAATGGTGTAGACCGCCGCCAGCGTGTCGCGCGAAGAAAGGATCTGGTCCAGCCGGACAGTCCCGAAATCTTCGCGAATAGTCTGCAGAGGGCTGCTGAAGACTTCGGCGATTCCGTTGAAATCGTTCGGGTCGCCAGCCGGAGCCACCGGCCAAAGATTGAGCAACGGTTGGACACTGGGCACGGCCGCCGCGCGCGACACGGCGTCCGGGACGAATGCCGCGGAGGTTTGGTGCAGGCTCTGGCGCAAGCCTTCATAGTTGCCGAATATGAAGGTTTTATTCTCCCGAATGGGACCTCCTAGAGAGGCGCCAAACTGGCTTCTCTGAAAGGGCGGAGCCGAGCCTTGGTCAAAGTAGTTCGGCGCATCCAAAGCATTGTTGCGCAGAAATTCATAGATGGAACCATGCAGTTGATTGCTTCCCGACTGGGTCGCGATGATGACCTGGCCTCCCGGCCGCTTGCCATATTCTGCGCCATAAGAGTCGCGCAGCACATTGAATTCACGCACTGCGTCCACGCCCAGTAATTGCTGGCTCGTGCCGCCTGGCTGCATATTATTCTCCGCCGCCCCCGTATATTCCACGCCGTTCAGCAGGAACAAATTTTGTTGCGGCCGGTTTCCGGATACTGCAAAATTGTTGCCGGTCGTCGAGTTCGATACTCCGATTCCTCCGGTTTTTTCCCAGGTGAAATTCACCACTCCCGGATTCAAGGTCAGCAGCAGATCGTAACTCCTGCCATTGAGCGGCAAATCCTTCACTTGCCGTTCTCCAACAAGCCCCGAGATGTCCTGAGTAGTCAGGCTGACAATCGCCGCGTCGCCGTTAACCCTTATTTCTTCGCTCACTGCGCCCAGCCGGAGGCTCAGGTCGGCGCGCGCATCCTGGCCGACCACCAGGCTAATCCCCGTCCGTACTGCTTCCGCAAAGCCGTCTTTCTTCACCCGCACCTCGTATTGACCCACCGGAAGAGCAACGAATTGGTATCGGCCAGTCCGGTCCGTAAACGTGTTCCGGGATAGCCCGGAGTCCGCGTTTCGTGTCGTAACTGCAGCCGCGGACACGGCAGCGCCGGACTGATCGGTCACGATTCCAGACAAGGTCGCCGAAACCTGGGCCCTCGATGAGGGCACACAGCAGCAGGCCATGAACCATATGAGTGCTAAGGAACACCGAATACCTACACTTTGCCGAAGACCAGCTACAAGAGTTTGCGATTGTCCCGACGACAACACGGACTGGCCAGCCCGCAGAATCCTGCTTAGCATGAGGCTTCACTCCACAAAAGGATCGTGGTAAGGAATCGTTAAAGTGTATCGTTACTATTGTTCTAGTGTCTAATCCTATGCGGTTTTATATGACTCTTTCGAGTCCACGCGCGCCCGCTCAAGCCGGCTCGCAGGATGGATTGGTTTATTGACGGACGGGTGGCATAACGATACGATTCCGTTCCACATGGCCAGACGTTCGAATCCTCGAGAATCCGACGCAAACGGAGGCGAGCTACTGAAGCTCCGCGAAGCTGCTCTCGAGCTTGGCATCAGCTTTCCCACGCTCAAGCAGTGGATTTACAAGCGGAAGATTCGCAGCCTCAAAACGGCGGGAGGCCACCATCGAATTCCGCGCGGCGAAGTGGACCGCCTGTTGTTCAGAACTCGGGGGAAGACTGCCCCTAAACGGCAAGAGGTTGTTCGTCGCGTCAGCGGGCGCAATCAACTGGTCGGGCGCATCGCTGGCGTCCGCATCAGCGGACTCATGGCCGAGGTCAAGATTTCCATCGGAGACCAGCAGATTACCGCGATCATCACAGCCAGCTCGGCCCGGGAAATGAACCTCAAACCAGGTCAAACGGCTGCCGCGCTCATCAAGGCTACAGAGGTCATGATCCTCCGCGCGTAGCCTGCCAGTATTTGCGGTTTTTTTGCTGTTATACTGTATGGAAAACGTGTCCACAGTCACACCCAAACCGAACGCCGCATCCCTGGGGATGAGCCTTTTGATCTTGGTTGTGGTTTGCTCGTTAACGTTTAGAGTTGCGACTCGCTACTGGACACCCGATTCTTCTTCGGCTCATAGCACGACCTCCGTCCAACGCAGCTCTGCGGGGCCCAAACTGCAGCGCCTTGATAAAGACGCACTTCGCTGGGTAGCGCCGGTTACCATTTTCACTCTCATGCAACCCGCGGCGCCTGATCCGCCGGTAACCGAGGCTGAACCACCTTTTCCTGATCATTTTTTCGGCCAGAGCTCCTACAATCGACCGCCTCCTTCCTCTGACTTTCTCCTCTAGCGTTTACGGGCTTTAGTCCTTTTCCCGTTACAGGATATTGCCCCGCGACGCTCATCGGTCATTCTTCGACGAGCTGGCTTAACCAACCAGGACCGGCCTGGCCGATTCAACTGAATTGGAAAACATTCGCCAAGGAGACAGACGTGGCTCTTGAGTCTACGTTGAATGCGCGGGAACTGGCTGCACTCGGTCAGTTTGACACTTGCACGATTTCAAATGCGATCGAGACGTTTGACATAAGACTGCGCAATACCGGATTTGCCGATTCCAGCATTCGTTGCATGTTCGAAGATGCCTCTCCCATGGTGGGCTACGCTGCCACGGCCCGCTTACGCAGTGGAACGCCCCCGATTGCAGGCCGCGGGTTTCATGACCGGACCGACTGGTGGCAGAGCATTTTGGACATACCCGCTCCGCGCATCGTCGTGTTGGAGGACCTGGATAAACCTCCAGGCCTTGGAGCATTTCTCGGCGACGTACACGCCGCCATCCTGGTCGCGCTGGGATGCGTAGGATTTGTGACTGACGGCGCAGTCCGTGAATTGCCAGGCATCTCCAGACTCGGCCTGCAGCTGTTCGCGGGCAATGTCGCAGTTTCCCATGCGTATGCTCACATCTTCGATTTTGGATCCACGGTGAAGGTCGGTGGGTTAGAGGTCCATCAGGGCGACTTGCTTCATGGCGACCGTCACGGATTGCTTACTGTGCCGAAGCAGATCGCTCCGGAAATTCCCCCAGTCGCGGTGAAATTGCAGCAAACGGAGCAGCGGGTCATCGACTTCTGCCGCTCCGGCGACTTTTCGATAGAGAAATTGCGCGAGATGATTCGAGAGATCTGTTAGCGGAAATTGCTGCCGAACTTTCTAGAAAGGCTGGTAGTTGGAAACATGAATCAGCATCGCAGATTTTTCAATGGACTTGGCGCCCGCGGCAAGCCAAATGTTTTCGTCGCTTGTATAGCAATTGGACTTACAACAGTCGGTTTGACCTCATGCTCCGCTTCCGGGAATCCCAGTGTCGAGGCCAGCGCCCACCACACGGTAACGGTCGGCGTTACCAGAGTAGTCAAGAAATCGTTGAGCCGGCAGATCACCTTGTCCTCCGAATTAGTGCCTTTTCAAGAAATTGATGTTTATGCAAAAGAATCTGGCTATGTCAAGAAGTTGAATGTTGACTATGGAACTCACGTCAAGGCGGGGGAGGTTATCGCTACACTCGAGATCCCAGAATTACAGGACCAGCTCAACGAGGACAAGGCAGAGATTACAAATTCTTCCGACCAGGTCACGCGCGCGCAGCACGAGCTGAAACGGTACCAGGCTCAGTACAACGCACTCCACCTCGGATACACCCGCTTGAATAGTGTGTTCCAGACGCAACCGGGCATCGTCGCGCAGCAGGAAGTGGATGACGCCCAGGGCAAGGACCTCGCTGCCTCGTCTCAAGTGGATTCGGGAGCCGCGGCGTTACAAGCCGCACAAAGCGGCCTTGCCGTGGCCAAGGCCAAGCTGGCGCACGACCAGACTCTCTATGACTATTCCAAGATCACGGCGCCATTCCCCGGCGTGGTCACCGAGCGCTACGCAAATCTGGGCGCCCTGGTGCAGGCTGGCACGGCTTCGAGCACTCAGGCCATGCCCATCGTGAAGCTCTCGGAAGACGAACTGTTTCGGCTGGTGATTCCAGTTCCCGAATCGTATGTTCCCTACATCCGCGTGGGCGATCCAGTCAGCGTGCACGTGCCCTCCCTGAACAAAACGTTCCCAGGAAAGGTGGCCCGCTTTTCCGTGGACGTAAAAGAAGAGACTCGCACCATGCACACCGAGGTGGATGTGGCGAATCCGCAGCATCTGCTGGTCCCGGGCGTCTACGCCGAAGCTAACTTGACGTTGGAACAAAAAGACAACGTACCGACCGTTCCCTTACAAGCTGTAAGCCATGATGGTGATCAGACCACGGTGCTGGTCGTCAATCGCCAGGACCAGATCGAAGAGAGGCCGGTGACCGTGGGTTTGCAAACCGCCACAGACACGGAAGTCATCTCGGGACTTTCGGATGGAGAACAAGTCGTGATCAGTGATCGCAGCGGGCTAAAGCCCGGCGAAAAGGTCCATGCCCAACTCGTTCAGCTGATGCAGTACCACGAAGGGGCTCAGAACTAGGCCGAGCTTCAGCATTTTTAAAGTGAGCAAACATGCCGCGTTTTTCAATTCGTAATCCGTATTTCATTATTGTCGTTTGCCTGATCTTGACGGTGATCGGCGTGACCAGCCTGGCGCGTATGCCGGTAGATTTATTTCCGGCTATTAATCTGCCAGAGGTCGTGGTGGCGACGTTTTACTCGGGAATGCCGCCGCAGGACATCGAGGTGGACATTACCAATCCGCTGGAACGCTTTTTCACTCTGGCCAGCGGCATTGACCACATGGAGTCGCGCTCACTGGCGGGCGTGAGCATTATTAAGGTTTACTTCCAGCCGGGAACCAATGCCGATGCCGACGTCACCGAGCTTTCCAATCTGGCTCTGGCTGATTTGAAACGCTTGCCGCCCGGGACTCTGCCGCCCGTTGTGCTGAAGTTCGATGCTTCCAGCTTGCCGGTTTGCCTGGTCACGCTGAAAGGCCAGGGACTGAGCCAGACGGAGCTTCACGATGTCGGACAGTTCTCGATTCGTAACCAGATTGCGACGGTGAAAGGAGCGGAAATTCCTCCGCCGTTTGGTGGCAAGTACCGTCAGATCATGGTTTACGTGGACCCTTACAAACTTGCATCCCGGCAACTGAGCCCGATGGATGTCGTGAATTCCATAAACAACTTCAATCTGATTCTGCCGGCGGGTGACGTCAAGGTCGGGCCCCTGGACTATTACGTCTATTCGAACAGCCTGGTTGACAACATGGATGAACTGGGAAAACTCCCGCTCAAAACTGTTGGCACCTCGTGGGTGACGGTCAACGACATCGGAAAGGCCGAAGACGCGAATCAGATCCAGTACAACATGGTGCGCGTGGATGGGCAGCGATCGGTGTATCTGCCCATCATGAAACAAGGCGGTGACACCAACACCATTCAGGTGGTCCAGGGCATTCGAGACGCCCTGCCCAAGCTATACGACATCCCCAAGCAACTCGTCACCAATGTGGTCTTCGATCAGTCGGCGTTCGTCAAGGAAGCTATCAAGACTCTGCTACATGAAGGCGTGATCGGACTTGCTCTCACCAGTCTGATGATTCTTATTTTCCTCGGAAGTTTTCGCGCCACTTCTGCCGTTTTTCTTTCGATTCCGCTTTCCGCACTGGCGACCTTCGTCGTGCTGAACATGATGGGCAGCACGATCAACACCATGATTCTTGGCGGGCTGGCTCTGGCGTTCTCGCGCATTATCGACAATTCCGTGATCTCGCTGGAGAACATCTACCGTCATTTAGAAATGGGAGCGGCGCCCGAAGCGGCCGCGGAAACAGGAGGCTCCGAGGTCAACCTCGCCGTACTCGCGGCCACTCTAACCACCGTAGTCGTCTTTTTTCCAGTGACTTTGCTGTACGGGGTCAGCAAATACCTGTTCTCCGCTCTGGCCCTGGCCGTTGTGATTTCTCTTTTTGCTTCCTACGTGGTCGCCATGACCGTCATTCCCCTGTTTTGCGCGCGATTCCTCAGAGGCGCGCCCCATCATGAGGAGCACGGCGGGCAGGAATACGAAATCGAGCCTACGGCCGCCGCCAGCAAATCCTGGTGGGATAGGTTCACGGCTGAGTTCAACCGGCAGTTCAACCGATTGTTGGATTTCTACGAGTATTGGGTAAAGCGCGCTTTGGTGCGGCCGGGACTAACCGTCATGATTCTGAGCGCTCTTTTTTTGGCCAGCCTGGCGATCTATCCATTTCTCGGCGTGGCATTCTTTCCCCGCACTGATGCTGGCCAGTTCGC
Source organism: uncultured Acidobacteriaceae bacterium (assembly GCA_963697035.1). Taxonomy (GTDB): domain Bacteria; phylum Acidobacteriota; class Terriglobia; order Terriglobales; family Acidobacteriaceae; genus PALSA-270. Next base: position 302,398 of record CAVOMN010000011.1, read on the forward strand.
CATCAACTTGAAAGTCCCGACCGGAACGCGGCTTGAAGTCACGGAACAGTATGTCGAAAAAGTTGAGGACCTCATCCGGCAAGTGGTGGGCAAGAACGATCTCAAGATGGTGGTGTCGAACCTTGGCGTGGTTCCCGACTTCTCTGCCCTCTATACCAGCAACGCCGGGTCCTACACCGCGACCGTTCAGGTTGAGCTTAACCAACCGCGCCAACATACCAGCTTCGAATACATGGATCGCGTACAGGAGGAGATGGCGTCGCAATTTCCCAATATCCGGACGTTCTTCTCCAGCGGCTCGATGGTGGATGCGATTCTCAACAGCGGAATGCCGGCGCCGATTGATGTCCAGGTCAGCGGCCGCAGCCTCAAACAGATTTATGGCGTTGCCCAGGATCTAGGCGGCCGCGTGCGGCAGCTCAACGGTGTTGGCGAAGTATATATTCCGCAGGACTTGAACTATCCCGGCTTGCGCATGAACATTGACCGCGTACACGCCGCCGAGCTGGGGCTTACGCAAAAGGAAGTCGTTGACAACGTCATTACCGCACTCAATTCCAACACCATGATTGCTCCGAACTACTGGGTCGATCACAAAACGGGTAATGATTATTTCCTGACCGTCCAATACTTCGAACATGGTCATCCGGCCATCCACGATTTCGCCGATCTGACCAACATCCCTATTCGCGCTCCGGGTCTCAAGGTGCCGACCATGCTGAACAACGTGGTTACGCTAGAAAACTTCGAGACTCCGACCGAAGTGGACCACTACCAGATTCAACGTGTGATTGACTTATATGTTACGCCTGGGGGCGAAGACCTCGGCAAAGTTGCCAAAGAAGTCCAACAAACGGTGGCTCAAATGAAGCTCCCGGAAAACGTTCGTGTCGAACTTCGCGGCATGATCAATGGCATGAACGAGTCGTTCCGCAGTTTCGCCGTTGGGCTTTCCCTGTCAGTGGTTCTTCTCTACCTCATTCTGGTAGCGCAGTTTCGCTCCTTCGTGGACCCGCTTCTCATCATGCTCGCCATCCCCATGGGTTTCATCGGCGTTCTGATTATTCTGCCACTGACTGGAACAACGCTTAATGTGATGTCATTAATGGGCATCCTCATGCTGGTTGGCATCGCCGCTTCCAACAGCATCCTGATCGTCGAATTCGCTCACCGGCTCGAGGAACAGGGACAACAACCGGCCCAAGCCGTGATCACATCCTGCCGGGTTCGTCTGCGTCCAATTCTGATGACCTCCCTGGCGACCATCATCGGGATGCTTCCAATGGCGCTAAAACTTGGCACGGGGAGCGAACAGTACGCGCCTCTGGCCAGAACCATCATCGGAGGGTTGACGGTTTCCGTGATTCTCACCGTGTTTATCGTGCCGGCGGCCTATTTGCTGGTGTATGGACGCAGGAAGGAACCGACCGCAACCGTTCCGGCGACCGAGGCGGCGCAATGATTCAGCCTGATTCCGTGGGCACGGCGGGCTGTGCTGACCGATCGGCCCCGCCCCGGGCCAGCATGTTGCGACGCTGGTTGATCCTTACTAGCGTCCTCACGCTTGCCATCGCGGTGGCGACCCGCTTTAGCACGGCCGCTGCGGCTAGCGATTGTTCGCAAACCACCGTAAGCTCACATGCCCCAACCGCCAAACGTCAACACCTTGTCAGCGATGGCCTGCACTGGACCGCACCGCCTTCCACCTTCACGTTGTTTGAGCCGGATCGCCGGTCGAACACCACGCTTCCCGCTGTCTTTCCGATTAACACCTTCTATGCCGGCAACTGCCCGCACAATCGTCCTCCTCCTTCCCGCTGAAATCCTCGGCCTGTAACCCGTCGGTTCCGGTGAACCGATCCAAGCCGCAGCCGAATCGTCCGACTGTGGCCCTCGAAACAGTCTCATACCCATCCGGCGGGACCGGATTCGAATGAGTTTGCCTCGTGCAGTCTCTTGGAGGAGACTATGAAAGCTTTCGCTATTACTATTGCTCTACTCGTTGCGGCGGCGCCGATGCTCTACGCCTCTCATACACCCAGCAACCCCAGTCAGTACTTACCGGGAACGGTGCTCAGCGTACACAAGTACGATGTGTCCTCTCCGGCCGACGCCCTTACCACTCCTACCGACGCGCCATTAAGTTCACGGTCTTATGCCTACGACGTGACGGTGCGTGTGGACTGCAAAACCTATGTCGCACGTTATGAAACAGCTTTTAACTATTTGCCTTCCGCTTTCACCGCCAATCAACCAATCCGGGTTCAGCTCACGAAGCACGTCCTCTACTTCGACCTTCCCGATGATCCGGAGGTAAAGATGGGCATCGTGCATCGCTCGACTGTACCAGGCGCTGTTTGTGGGCGGAACCGCTAGCCGGAAGGTGGATTATCTGAGAACAACATCTCGGGGAGAAGTGACATCAATTTTAGTCTGCAAAGGTCTTGCTAGATGAATCGAACCAAACAACAATTCATTTCATCGCTGCTGCTCTGCGCAGGGATTGTGTTCTCGCCTCTGCGGAGTTGGGCGCAGGGCTCGCTTAAGATGCCCGGCGCCCAAACTTTGCCTTCGGCGCCTGCGCCCCAGGCGAGTCTTCCTCGAAATCTGCCAGGCACTCCGGCGAGCGGGCAGGCCGCCTCGCCAACCGCTCCTGGCGCACCCATGTCTATAACTTTGAAACAGGCGGAAGCGCTAGCCATTAAGAGCAATCCGCAAATCTCCGTGGGCCGGCTCATTGCTCTGGCTTCCCAACAGGTCACTCGGGAGGTGCGTTCCAACCTATGGCCCACCCTGACCGGGGACCTCACTGGCGTCGATGCACAGTCCGGCAGCCGCATCACCGCTGGAGCGCTAAACAACCCCATCATTTATGAACGGGCCGCTGCCGGCGTGGTCGTCTCTCAGCTGATCACGGATTTCGGCCGCACCACCAATTTGGTTTCCAGTGCTAACTATGCTGCAAAAGCGGAGAACCAAAACGCCCTGGCCACCAGGGAACAAATCCTTCTGGAGGTAGACAAGGCCTTCTACAACGCACTGCAGGCGCAGGCCGTGCTTACGGTCGCGCGGCAAACCGTGGATCAACGCCAGACCGTGGCCGATCAGGTAGGAGCTCTCTTCAAAAGCAAATTGAAGTCGGAACTGGATTTCAGCTTTGCCAGCGTTAACCTGGCGCAAGCCAGGCTTTTACTTCTCGACGCTCAAAACAATCAAGACGCCGCGCTCGCCACGTTATCCATGGTGCTCGGGTTTCCTGCCGTACAGAATTTCCAACTAGTCGAGGAGACTAGCTCCCTTAACCAACCGCCCGGAAATGTGAATGATCTGATCACGCAAGCGCTCGCCGTGCGCCCGGAAATTCTCTCTCTGCAATTCCAATATCAGTCCGCGCGGAAATTCCAAACCGCGCAGCGGGACTTGCTCTTCCCCAGCATTCGCGCCCTTGGCGCCGTGGGCGACACGCCGATAGGCAATCCCGCCGTCGCGCCCAGTCCGAGCGCGCTGAACAACACCTATGGCGCCGTCGGAGCAAACGTCGAGATCCCATTGTTCAACGGTTTTCTGTACACGGCGAAGGCTCGTGAGGCCAGCCTGCGCGCGCAAGCTACGCAAGAAAGACTGGTGGATATGCGCAACCTGATCTCGCGCGACGTGCGCACCGGCTGGCTGAATGCCAACACAGCCTTCCAGCGCCTCGCGGTCACGCAGCAACTGCTCCAACAGGCAGAACTGGCGTTAAGTCTTGCCCAGTCGCGATACAAGTTGGGCCTCGGCTCGATTGTCGAGTTGAGCCAGGCCCAGCTGCAACAGACGCAAGCCCAGATTACCGACGCGCAGGCCGGCTACGACTATCGCCTGAGTCTGGCGATTCTGACCTACGAAACTACAGGAATTTAACTCGAGCCCGGGGACCACCGGAGTAAATCGTTCTCTTTTGCCATCCGCAAGGGGCTGGACGGCGCGCCGCGGGTTTGGAACAATGTCCCACATACAGAAATTCTGGAGTCAGGCATGATCCGGCTAAAGGTAAATGGCGTGGAGCGGACATTCGATGGCAATCCAGACCTGCCGCTGTTGTGGTACCTGCGGGATGTGCTGGCATTGACCGGAACCAAGTATGGCTGTGGCATGGCGCTGTGCGGTGCTTGTACAGTTCATCGGGAGGGGAAGGCCATCCGGTCATGCATTACCCCAATGAGCGCGGCTGCGGGGAAAGAAATCACTACCATCGAAGCCATCGGCCAGGATGGGTTGCACCCGGTGCAGCAGAAGTGGGTCGAGTACAACGTGCCGCAGTGCGGATACTGCCAATCCGGTCAAATCATGCAGGCAATATCGTTCTTGAAAGAAACACCGAAGCCCAGTGACGATGATATCGATGCCGCCATGTCGGGAAACATTTGCCGTTGCGGCACCTACCAGAGAATTCGCGCGGCGATTAAGGCGGCTGCGGGAGAAAACCCATGAGCCGAAATATTGCGAATGTCAGCCGCCGCGGTTTTCTCAAGGGAGTGGCGTCAGCCGGGGCTCTCGTCCTCAGTGTGCGTCTGGTTCCGGATTATCTTTGGGCGACGGAAACGCCGGCAGGGACCGAGGCGGACCGTGCCGTCCTCCACCCCAACATTTTCGTGGGCATTGATACCGACGGGACCGTCCACATTGTGGCCCACCGCTCGGAGATGGGTACCGGAAGCCGCACAGCGCTTCCTTTGGTGCTCGCAGACGAATTGGACGCCGACTGGAAGCGCGTAAAAATCGAACAAGCCATTGGCGATGCACGCTATGGGTCGCAGGATACCGATGGCTCGCAATCCGTTCGTGAGTTCTATTCCGTGATGCGTGAAGCCGGCGCAACTGCTCGCGCGATGTTGACGCAGGCTGCCGCCGGGCAATGGAAGGTTCCAGCCGGAGAATGCGAATCGGACTTGCATTGCATTGTGCACCGCCCGAGCGGCCGCAAGACAAACTACGGCGAGTTAGCTACCCAAGCGGCGAGCCTGCCCGTGCCCAAGAAAGAGGACCTTCGCTACAAACCCAAAACTGCCTGGCGATATGTTGGGAAAGGAACGTCCAGTTACGACCTCCTCGATCTCTGTACCGGCAGAGCGCAGTTTGGCATGGACGCTCGCATGGAGGGCATGCTCTATGCCTCGGTCGAACATCCCCCGGTGCTTGGCGGAAAAGTTAAGTCGTTTGACGGAAGAACAGCTCTCCAGGTGAGGGGAGTAAAGCAGACCATCGAGATTCCTCCCTTCAAGCCGCCCCACGCCTTTCAACCGCTGGGCGGGGTCGCGGTGCTTGCCGAGAACACCTGGTCCGCGTTCCAGGGACGCAAGAAATTGAACGTAGTCTGGGATAACGGCGCGAACGCGAGCTACGACTCAGAGTCCTACAAGAAAGAGCTGCAGGAAACTGCCCGCAGGCCCGGCAAGGCAGTGCGGAATATGGGCGACGTGGATGCAGCCTTTGCCAAGGGCGGTAAGGTCGTGGAAGCTGAGTATTATGTTCCCCACTTAGTACATGTTTCCATGGAAACGCCGGTTGCGTTGGCAAACTTCCGCGACGGCAAAGTGGAGGCCTGGACCTGCACGCAGAATCCGCAGGCGGTGCAGGAAACGGTGGCTGCGGAGTTGGGCATCCCTAAGGAAAATGTGATTTGCCATGTCACCCTTCTGGGCGGCGGCTTTGGCAGAAAGTCCAAGCCGGACTACGTGGCTGAGGCTGCTTTCCTGTCGAAGGCTTCGGGACGGCCAGTCAAGGTGGTCTGGAGCCGGGAGGATGATGTGCAGTTCGGCTACTACCATGCCGTGGCCGCCATGTACATGAAGGCGGCTCTGGATGAGACCGGCAAGCCGTCAGCGTGGCTGCAGCGTTCGGTGTTCCCTTCCATCGACTCGACGTTCGCTCTGAATGTGAAATACGGCGGCGCGGGCGAACTCAGCCTGGGCTGGCTCGACTTGCCCTTCGACCTGCCCAATCATCGTGCCGAGAATGGCCCGATCGAAGCTCACGTCCGCATCGGATGGCTTCGTTCGGTCGCCAACATTTATCACGCCTTCGCGGCACAATCGTTTAGCGACGAATTGGCTCACACCGCGGGACGCGATTCGCTTGAGTATCTCTTGCAGCTTATCGGGCCGGATCGCGTCATCGATGTGAAAGCCACTGCTCCCGACTATGACAACTATGGTGGCTCTCTCGATAAGTTCCCGCTGGACACAGCCCGGATGAGGCGAGTTCTTGAACTGGCGGCGGAAAAAGCGGGATGGGGAAAGCGTCCGCTGGGCAAAGGAACCGGCATGGGCATCGCCGTCCACCGTAGCTTTCTGACCTATGTCGCCACGGTCGTCGAAGTGGAAGTCACTGATCGGGGCGAAGTGAAGATACCCCAAGTCCATACCGCAGTGGACGCCGGCATTGTGGTGAACCCCGAGTTGACCCGGAGCCAGTTCGAAGGCGCAGCGGTTTTTGGAACCAGCATCGTCCGCACGGGAGAGATCACGGCGAAAAACGGCGCCATTGAACAGTCGAATTTTCATGATTATCCGGTGGCCCGGATGAACGAAGCTCCACGCCAAACCAGCGTTTACATTGTGGAGAGTGACGCGCCTCCCGCGGGAGTCGGGGAACCTGGCGTCCCACCCTTTGCGCCCGCGATGTGCAATGCGATTTTTGCCGCGACCGGAAAACGCGTTCGGGAATTACCGCTTTCCCGAACGAACCTCGGCACGAAGGTATGAATAGGAGCCGCGTTCGAGCGGTCGGCAGATCCTTGAACTTCTCTCCATCGTCAGTGTAGACTTCTGATGCGGTGCGCTGGCACAGAACTCCTCGGCGAGACGCATGTAAGTCATTCAATATAAAGCGGAAGTGGTGGAACTGGCAGACACACCATCTTGAGGGGGTGGCGCCGCAAGGCGTGGGGGTTCAAATCCCCCCTTCCGCACCAAACTTACTCCTACACATTGAGCGGTATCTATCTGAGTTATCGCTCATCCGCAAGCCCGCCACTGAAAATCGTGCGCGTCAAATTCTCTTTGAAGCCATTCCACACCTAACCAGTGACCCGCGCAACGGTGCCATTGCGTACTTACACGCATGTAAGGAACGTGGGAACGACAACCGGACCCTCGAAAACAAACGCATACGCTTACAGGCATTTTTCCGGACGGCGGGCGTGGCGCTCAAGCTGCCAAAGTTCCGTTTCGTGGTTCGCAAGCCGGAGATGTACACCCCGGCAGAGCTTGCGGCTATCTTCGAGGCGGCTAACGGGCGCGATTATTGGCTGTTCAAAACGCTGCTCATGGCCGGGCTGCGAATGCAAGAGAGTATGCACCTAACCTATCTGGACCTTCTGGACGTGGGAATTCGGGTCACGGCGCATGGTGAATGGACCCCGAAAGACCACGAAGAACGAATTGTGAAGGTTCCGCAGTCACTAGTCCGCTCATTGCGTGAGCTTCCACGGATTAGGGATTGTGGGCTTGTGTTTCCGAGTCAACGGGGCGGCGTGAACTGGCACATGCTCCGCGGTGTGAAGCGGACGGCGCGGCGCGCTGGGATGGACCCCGCTAATGCTTGGCTGCATAAGTTCCGCGCGAACTTCTGCACTACCCTGCTACGTGCCGGGGTGCCTGTCCAGGATGTAATGCAGCAAATGGGTCACAGCAAGCTAGAAAGCACGCTGCGGTATATGGCGCTGCTAGAAGCTGCGGACCTTCAACAGAGAGTTGAGATGATATGGGCGTGAAATATCGCCTTTTAGAGCCGCACAGCGCTGCGGGGTAGGCTAGAGTACCCCCGCGCGATTATCGTCGTTCCTACGCGGTTTCTACGCAATGCCCTGTTTTTTGCCCCTGTGTTTTCAATGCTTTAGACATACCCTTTTTACACCTAATCGGTGATCCCAAGAAGTGTGTAGCGTCTGCGGGGTAGTATTCCCCGGTTTGCTTTCCGGTCGGGTCGTAGATGACCCGCGATATCGCGTCTATGCGCTTCGGCGGGGCCAAGCGGCGGCGCATGTTCCCCTGTTTACGGGCCAATAAGCTCGATTTTTCCATTTTTCACCCCTCTGAATATGCGCTAGAAGGGCTTAAAATGCTCAGTTTAAACGAGTTACGCTTGCGTACAACGCGCAGCGGGTTGAATTTACACGAGAGATGCGGCGGTTCCTCATGGTTTATCCTGTGAATCTTGTTCAAAAAGAGTCAGTGCTTAATGAATATAAATCAGGTCGGTGCATTATGGTTGTGTAAACTTGACAGCTGCGCGTTCTACGATAAGTCATTGCATTTAAAACCACTTAGCCGGTGCCGGGCATCGCGTCTATGGCGAATGGATAGCGAATAAACCTTTGTTATCAATCACTTAGCTATGGCGTGGAACCGGGTAGCCTCGCTTGCCAGAACTGCCCATAAAACACCTATCTGTCCAGCCCGCATAACCGCGCTACAGCTACGTCGTCCGAAGGACGTAAGTAGCGGGGTGCGGTACTACCAACTATTATTCTTCTCTTAAAGGGTAGTAGGCAGTTTTCAGCGGCCAGTCCCATTTCATTTCGCTATCTCTATTCCCGGCAAGCTGACCTTCCCGGATTTTATTAACCGCTTCTTAGCTTTCCCGACCCATGCGTCTGAACGTTCAATCCCTGACGACTTCAGCAATTCGGCTATCTTGGCGTGGGAAAGTTTCCAATTGGCAATGATGAGCGCATCGGCTGCGGCCTGCATCCCGTCTCTATTCATCTTCGGGCCGTGCGGTAGCAGGACCACTTTAGCGCCTTCGCTACCATCCATAAATGTCATGAGACACGTTTGCTTGTCGGTCATCACTTCAAACGCTGACGGATTTGTCTCAAAGTCCCGCTCCTTAACAAATTTGGCCAGTGTGCGGGAGTCATATGGGCGGTCAGGTTCCTGGGTCCGCAGTCCAATCACGGCGGAAGTAAACGCCACAAGTTCCCCGCTGCCGCGCGAGACATTTTCCAGAGTAATATCGCCCTCTTTCGTTGAGCCCTTCCTTGAGTGATGGAGAACTATCACGGCCTTCGCGCCGTCGCGAATGAGCGAGAAAGCCATTTCACTCGCCATTTTCATAGCCTCGCTGTCGTTCTCGTTTCCATCGGTGTATCTGCACAGCGTATCAATGACCACAACCGCGTCCTTGATTTCCGCTAGAGTCAAATCGGGGAGCGATGGCGGATTTTCCATGCTCATCGTGGAAAAGAAGAAAGTTTTGCCGATGTACTCCCGCAGGCCGAGCCTCTTAACCCGGTCCGCGAAAGAGATGAGTCCGTTTTCCGGGCCGAGATAGAGCACGCGTGCCGGTTTTTCCACGACTTCAAACTTGCCAAACAACGGCTTCCCGGTGAGCAGTGACCACACAACGTTGAGCACGAACAGCGTTTTCTTCTGTCCGACGAATGCGCCAATCATCAGAATGGCCTGTAGCTGTAGAACGTTTTCGATGAGAAACTGCGGCGGCCTCACATTGTCGAAGTCGTTCAGCGTGTGATAGTGGAGATGCCAATCCGCGCCGGAGGGACGGGAGGGACGGACGCCCGGCTTCGATAGCGGCATGAGCACGGGTTCGGGTTCGGGTAGTGGGAACTGCGCCGCACGTCTTGCTATGTCATTCACTACCGCATCTGGCTTTGGCACTGTGATGCGCTCGGGATTATGGTTTAGTTCGTATAAGGCGGCCTGGATAGCGTCCTCTCCCAAGCCCATGTGCCTTAGCACCCCGGCTTGTTCCATCAGGTAGCCGCTCCGGTCATCACCTTCCCTTACCGGCAGACTCCAGGTAGTGCGAAGCCCGAAGGCTGCGCCCACTCCGGTTTGCACTGTTTTCTCTTTTGTAGGCTTATAGTCACGAACCGCATCTGGTAATGGCACTATCGGAAGATCCCACAGAATGCGGTATTCCCGGCCCGTATCAGGATGGATGGATCGAGCCCCCATGACATGTGCCCCGATGCTGCGGATTTCTCCCCCGCACCCCTTTAGATCGTGATGCACGGTACTCCGGGTGCCCGAATAGTAAAGCTGGACGCGGAAGCCATCGCCGCCGGTTTGCACGGCATAGGTTTTCGGTAATCCAAGCTCATCCATCCATCGGACAAGAGACGGTTCATCCGCGAGTCCCGTATCAACATCCACAACCGTTAGGTTTGACGGACCACAAACCACGCCAGGATTGGCATCGGGGAACTGAGTCCACCATTTAATAATTTGCTCGGAATCGGTAGTGGCGAGCGTCCAGCGGTCTTGGATGAGCGGGGCTTTCCCGCTAGCGGGAAAGACGCGGAATCCACGGGCCGCGTTGCTGAGTGCGGAGTCTAGGCTCATTTGTCCAGTTTCTTCTTACTGGTCACAACGGCTAGGCCGTACCCCTGCAAGAATTCAAACCTTCCTTCACATTCCTTCAGTCGCTCCGGTGTGATGTCGCAATTGCCTAGAAGCTGGAAAAAGAACATCGCTAGGGTTTCGGAGTAAATGAAGCCGTCCGCTTCTGCGACGCGACTGCACCGCTCATGCTTGCAAGTGAATCGAATCTCCCCTTCGCCGTTCCAAAAGACGATGGCTTCTTTGAGCGGAGACGTGCAGATGTCACAGAAAATGCGCGGGAAATTTCCCCCATTAGCGAGTTGGTACTTAAGCATTACGACACCCCTTTCTTGTGGCACGGGCAACTGCAATGCCGCGCCTTGCACCACTTGTGTTGGTTCTGTCGGCAATAAATGCGGACGCCCGGCTTCGTGCCTTCGCTGTCGCGCCGCATCATGAGCTTGTGGCCCTCTAGCTTCGCCTCTGCGGCGCTGGCCGTGATGCGCCGCTCGTTGATATCCACGGTCAACTGCCTCAATTCCACTAGCGAAAGTCGCTGACTAATCAGGCTCATCGTAAGCTATCTCCATTCGGGCCAAATCAGCCGCGAGATCGGCCCGCTGTTCATCGGTCAAACTGTTGGCGCCGGACATGCGCGGCTGGAAAACGTCGTAAATCTTGTCCGCAAACACCGCGCCCACTTCAATGCTCTGGTAGTTCCCCACGCTGAAAAGGACCAATCGGCATGGCCGCTGGCCCGCATAACCGTCGCGCGCCCGGCTAAACAAGCCCCGGAGCACAGAAGTGTGGCCTACGGTGTCACAAGACTCGGGGCAAAGCGGGTTTGGATGCGGCTTCATATGCTGGTATGGAGGGGGGTTTTTCAATGGCACGGGTGACCCCCAACCGTGGCCTACACATTCCCGTGATTCAGGCGACGGCCTCACGGGACAGCCTAGGCAGGCTATTGCAGTTCGCCGTCACACTTGGTTCAAAACTACCGGCTTTTTTGGCGGCGTCTCATCGGCCATGAAACTGCCGCGCTGGACGATGCCTTCGGGCCGTGGTGCATCAATAGGCGTGAATGGCGCGTCCGGTTTCGCGTCCTGTTTCGCGTCCGGGTCATTTGCCGGTGCTGATGCTGCGGGTATCAGGAATTCATCCAGGCCCGGCTGTCTATCCAGACCCTCAAACACTCGCGCGTCATTACGGGACAAGAAGCCGGACGAAATTCCTAGTTGCCAGCACTTGTATCGGGTGCTCTGATCGGCCTTCAACAGATGGGTCAAGTCATGCTTTAGAAACAGATTCGATTCGCCCTCAGTGAACAGATCGCGCTGCGCCGTCTGTTCAATGCGCGTTAGCCACGGCAGGATGCCGCTCTTGACGTACTGCATGGCGGCCTGTTCTTGTGAGCCGTAAGTGCTCAGATTCTCCATTGAGCCAAGCATGTACGGGGGCACGCGGAAGATTCGTGCGATGTCTTGCAACTGAAAGCCGCGCGCTTCGATGTACTGGGACTCCTGCGGCGTCAATCCAATATCCGTCACTGTGACGCCGTTCTCAAGTACAAGCGGCTTCCATGCGTTGCGAAACCCGGCGTTCGGGTTGAAGGATTCGCGCAAGTCCTTGCGGTTGTCATCATCCAGATCGCCCTGGGCCACGATGGCAAACTTGGTTTGCAAGCCATTGCGGAACAGTGCAGCCGCTTGGCCTTCCATGGCCAGAGACATGCCAATAGCCTCGCGGGCAAGTGTCTGTAGGGCGAACTGACCAAGGTTAGGGCTGGTCAAATAGGAAGGCGGTAGCAGCGTGCCGCGCCACAGGTCCGCCGATGAGAATTGCCGCTGCGGGTACTCCGGCCCCCCATAAAGGTATGTCAGAGCCGTCATGCCGCTCCGTAGGTCCGCTTCGCTAAGGGTCACCGGCTTTACAAGGGTCAAAAGGCCCGCTTGCAACGGATAAATCGCGGTGATCTTGCCGCTAGGATCGCGCACTACGTAGTTCGCGAAGTGGCCCGCTAAGAGGCAGTCCATGACCATGTGTTGAACCAGCTCACCGGCGGTGTAGAAGGGATTCGGGCCGCGCGTGAGCAGTTGATTGACTGGATGGTTAGGCACATCTTTCCAGCCGTCAGCCGTCTTGCGTTTCACACTGAGGGGCAGGGTTGAAACGTCCTCTGTCAGAATGCGGATGCAGGCCAGCACGGCAGAGCAACGCATGGCACTTTCCCCGCTCACTTGGACGCCTGACTGGTTGTACAACCCGGACCCGCCGAAGCCGCCACGCTCGGCATAGTTGCGGATGCGCGGGAAGAACACATTTTTGACACGCTCTAAGAAGTTCATAGTGACCCCAAGTGGTGCAGAGAGTAAAGAACCTGAAGAAAAATGCGGGGCGCTTTTACACGCCCCGGCTGATTACTAGCTGGACGCTTCCGCCGTGTGAATGACACTCAACGGCTGTGGCTTCCCGGCGGGGACTACAGACGGGTAGCTTTTCATGGCAGCACGGGCCAGAACTTTCAGCCCGAACTGGTTTGACTCGGCGTACAACTCACGCAAAATCTGTAAGTACACGCCCGTCCGTACGATGGTTGCTCCCGCTCTGAAGTTGCCGAACAGGCAGTCAGATCCCGCTTGCTCGCTGAGAATGAACGGATAGCCCAAGAGAGAGTCCATTTGCGAGGGGCTGCTGGCCGGCGCGAAAATGGGCTGATTGAAGGAATTGCGAACGTTAGCGAATGCCTTTCTAGCAGCCCGGCCCCCAACCCAGCAGCAAGACCCGTCATTAAAGTACGAGTGGACCCCGGCAATCGCTTCCAGGGCAGCCGTGTACAAATCACCGTAAGAGCCGATGGCATTGACCGCCGCGACATCCGTAATCAGAGTGCTCACGAAAGTGGCGTCAATCGAGTACTTCAGGTTCGCTATCAGGTTCGCAATCAGGCCCGCTTGCGTTACCGGCTGCGCATCCTGAAAAAACGTGATGTCAACCTTGTTCTGATCGTCCCAAATCGGCGGAACGCCTGTGCGAACCGCGTAGACGTGCGAATCGTTTGAACCGCTAGCCCCGCTGCCCTCTGCCTCTTGTGTGGGCGGCGTGTCAGACGGCACAACAAAGACAACGCCTTGACTGAGCGCAGCATCGCCAAACGGGATATCGCCGCCAGCTTCGCCGCCCAAGAACGTCGCGCCTGCGCGGTCAAGTGACGGAACAGCTACCACGGCCTCTGTGCGGGCAATCTCCGGCAGTGGAATGACGCCGCTTCCAAATGATGTCTCGCTAATATCCGCGCGTGGCATCGAAGGGATGACGATGCCGCCATCGGGCGTCAGTTGGACATCTGAGGGCAGCGGTTGTCTGTTAAGGATAGATTTCACCGCGCCGACAACGGGATTCAAATATGCTGCCGGGTTCACCCGGCCACGGCTCGAAAAAGCATTCGCGAGTCGTCCGGTTTGAATAGCGACTGCAATCTGTGCGTCCTCCGCTGGCGTAAGTGCGCGGCCGGCTGCCTGCGCTGCGTTCAATATCGCTTCCGCAGCGGCCTTTCGTTCAAGCATGGTTCCTGTGTTCATAGTTCGGCCCTCCAAAGGCCGCAGCGCCCGATGAGGGCGAAAATATTTAGGGTTTGGTTTTTTGGGGGGCCGTTCTCATTACCATTCGGGGAGTCGCGGCGCGTGGACTTTCGAGTGGGGTTAGTGTGGCTTGGTGCCTTTCATGCGCATCCTGTCGGCGTCCTGAACGGCCCGTTGCAAAACCAACTTGTCCAAGAACTTGTCAGCGCGGGCAATACGTCCCATAGCGTTCAAGTGTTCCGGGATGGCAATAGGTTCGCCACACTCACAAGTCAGCTTCCCGTCCGCTCTGCTGACATTAGCAGACGAAATAACCCGGTGATCGTGGGGGCAGGCCATTAGTTCATCTTCTTTCGCTCTGCGTTCCGCTTCTGCCGGACTTCGCGGAGATGGGCAAGCATGTCGTTCTTCTCTTTCGTCATAATCTCAGTGAGCCGTGCGACTACCTCTTCGCCCTTAAGGAAGGGCATTACAAACGTGATAAGCCTGTCCCCCACCACGGCGATTCCCGCGCTGCCCTGAATTGTCCCCGCGCTCTTGATGGAAGCTAGCGCCGCAATATCGTCAAGCTGGTAGTGGATGAAGTCGCCTTTAGAATCCACGAGGCCAAAGAGGGTCCAGGTTGTTAGTTTTTGATGTTCGCGGAGAATCAACAGCGCCGCGTAGGGATTCGTTGCTGCCGGATGAGGTTCCGTCAGAGGCCGTGATGCGGATGCCATCTTACGAATAAAGGACAATTGCTTTGGGTCAAGGTCATCTCTCTTTTGTGTCATCACATGCCCCTCCGTAATTGTTGTACCACCGTGTGATGGTGTTGTCAAAGAGATTTTCTGGGTTATCAGAAAAAATAAGTTTTCCACACCCTCCCCCGCTCAAGCTGGCCGTGCTCCCAAAGCTAATTGAGTGCAGGGGGCAAACAGCATTGAAAAACCCAAAAGTGATCGTGAGGGTGTCCGGTTCGCCCGGCGCGAGGGTCAATGTGTTCGTGGAACCGCCGAGGCGTTCACGGCTATTCGATATTCTCAAGACTGTGGGACAAGCAATATGGAAGTGGTGGTTCAACTGAACGCAGATTTCCACAATGGTGCCAAAGCGGAGTGACCCTATAATCCGTGCGACCGCCACCGGAGGACGGCTAGCATGGAAAATTGGTACACTGTTAGGTCGGATTCGCCGCAAGGCGTGGGGGTTCAAATCCCCCCTTCCGCACCATCGAATTCAGGGCCGCAGGTACTCGCGGCACCAGGTGATTCAGTAACAGCATGGTTATTTTGATCACGATCATTCACATTATCGTTTGCGCTTTCCTGATCATCGTGGTGCTGCTGCAAAGCGGCCAGAGCGGTGACATTGCGGCTGGCTTTGGCGGCATGGGCAGCCAGACCGCGTTCGGGCCGCGCGGCTCCGCCACGGCGCTGTCACGCGCGACGACCTGGTCGGCGGTCATCTTTATGGTGACTTCGATCACGCTGTCGATTTATGCCCAGCGCCGGTCGGGTCCAAGCTCGGTGCTGCAGGGCGTAAAGCCTTCGCAGACCAAGACCTGCGGAGCCAGCTCTGCGCCAGCGCCACAGATAGCAATCAGTCGTCAGCTTCGAGCCTCAGTAGCTGTTGGCCGACCAAGGACTGAAGACCGCACGGCTTCTCATGATCCACGAAATCCTTCCCGTAGGCCCGCTGCAGTGCAACTGCTCGGTCATTGGCGACGAGACCACGCGCGAGGCCATGGTCATCGATCCCGGGCGATGACATCGAAGACGTGCTCGCGCTGGTCCGCAAGCACAATCTCCAAGTCAAGCAGATCGTCATCACTCACGCGCACATTGACCACGTGGGCGGAGCCATGAAGCTGCGGGCCGCCACCGGCGCGCCCATTCTGCTCAACCAGAACGACTATGAGTTGCTGAAGATGCTCGACGTGCAGGCGTCATGGCTGGGCATGGCCGATCCCGGCAAAGTAGAGATTGACAGAGCCTGGGGCAGGCGGACACGGTCAAAGCCGGATCACTTGCAGGCCGACGTGATGCACACGCCGGGCCACACCGAAGGCAGCATTTGCCTCTACTTCCCTCTCGAAAAGAAACTGATCGCCGGCGACACACTGTTCGCCGGCAGCATCGGCCGCACCGACTTGCCCGGCGGATCGTTCGAGAAGATCATCCGCTCACTGCATGAAAAGGTGCTGGCCCTGCCGGACGAGACCGTAGTCGTCCCCGGCCACGGCCCGCTGACCACGATTGGCGAAGAGCGCGAGAGCAATCCGTTTCTGATTCGAGGACTAGCTGAGTCCCTGTTGATTCAGGCTTCACTGATTCAGAAATCGGAAGCACTCGCGCCACTCCCTCTCGAAAATCCTCCGCCGGCGTGATCAGGCTCAGCACCAGATATCCATCGCCGGAAAATCATAAAAATGTCCCGGGATGTACCAGCACGGACGTTTTCCTGCAGCAGCGCAATCGCCAGGTCTTCATCGGATTGCGTCACCGGAACCCGCAGCACCGCATACCATCCGCCTTCGACTTCCAGCCGCTGGCAGGTCTTCTGCTTGCTCAATCATGATCGAGCTGCTCCAAATTTGCTGCGCAGCGCGGTCGAGCAGAAGCGGCTGGATGTTCCTGCGCTGATCCAGCAGAACCGGCGCCGCCAATTGAACAGGCGCATTCATCGAAAGATACGTATCGGCAATGACTTCCAGCCGCGCCATCGCCGCTTGACGCGTATCTCTCCGGGCCGCTGGCCGCAATCCACGCCAGTTTCATCTGCGGCAACCCGGAAATTTTCGACACTCCGCTGAGCGTAAAGGTCAGCGCCTCTTCGATTCACGGCGAAACTCGGCCGCGGCGCGCCGTCGAGCGCGTAGTCGAGAAAGACTTCATCCACGATCAGCGCCAGATCGTACTCCCGGCAGAAGGCATTGAGCGCGGCTCGTTCCGTCCGCACTCACATAAGACCCGGTAGGATTGTTGGGATGCACGACCACCACCGCGCGGGTGCGGTGATTCACCGCCTTGTAGAGAGAAGGAAAATCAATCTGCCAGCCGTGGTCGTAGAGCAGCGGATACGGCGCCAGCTTCACATCCTGCAGATCGGCCAGAAATTCAAACAGCGGATAGCTCGGCTTCGGCACCAGAATTTCGTCGCCGGGATTGCACAGCAGGCGAAAAACGTAGGAGTATCCCTCGCTGGTGCTGGTGGTGAGCACCAGCGATTCCGGATCGACATCGAAGCCTTCGTGCTGTTCGCGGTAGTAGGCAGCCACTGCTTCGCGGGCGCTGCGCAAGCCCTTCGGCTGCGGATCGTAGTCCATGACCTGCGGGCTGCGCTAAAGCGCTCAGGATGTTTCCGCATCATAGTGAAAGCCCGCGCGGGCTGGATTCGAAATGGTCAGGTCCAGCAATTCCCTTCCCGCGGCCGTCAGCTCCTCGCTGGGCCTCGGTGAAGCGGTTGGGAGTGAGCTTCCAGTCGGTGCGCTGAGAAAACATGTATGCCACATCATAAAGGAATCTCTTCCGCTAAGGGTCTCTTCTGCAGAATCGCCGGGGCGCTTATATCTCCTCATGGCTTCCACGCTCATGCAAGACAACGTAAGACAAGAACTGCGTTTGGCAGAGCGCATGTCTCGCTTAGGCACCGAAACCGCATTTGAAGTTCTGGTCAGAGCGCGCGCGCTCGAGCGAAGGGCAAAGACGTCATCCATCTGGAAATCGGCGAACCGGATTTCGCCACGCCGCACAATATCGTGGAGGCGGCCGTGACCGCTCTGCACGACGGCTGGACGCACTACGGCCCTTCCGCCGGCTTGCCTGCAACTGCGTCAAGCCATCGCCGCAGGACATCAGCCGATCGCGAGGCGTGACAGTCTCACCGAGGACGAAGTCGTCGTACTCCCGGCGGCAAGCCCATTCTTTTCTTCAGCGTCTGGCACTGGCTGAAGCTGGAGATGAAGTCATTTATCCCAATCCGGGCTTTCCCATCTACGAATCCGTGATTCGTTACGCCGGCGCGCGAGCCGTGCCCATCCGCCTGCGCGAGGAAAAAGATTTCGGTCTGGACGTGGACGAACTGGCTTCTCTGATCACCGACCGCACCAAGCTGATCATTCTGAATTCGCCGCAGAATCCCACCGGCGGCGTGCTGAGCAGAGCGGACATTCATCGAGATTGGCCGAAGCCATCGGCGACCGCAATATCATGGTGCTTTCCGACGAAATCTACAGCCGCCTGATTTTTGAGGGACGAGCATTATTCCATCCTGTCGGAACCCGGGATTTCAGGAGCGCACCATCCTGCTGGATGGATTCTCCAAGACCTATGCCATGACCGGTTGGCGTATCGGCTACGGCGTGATGCGGCCCGATCTGGCGGCGCACATCGCGCGCCTGATGACCAACGTCGAATTCCTGCACCGCCAGCTTCACCCAGATCGCCGGCATCGAAGCTCTGCGCGGCGACCAGGCGTCAGTGGATCGCATGCGCGAGGAATTTCAGCGGCGGCGCGACCATTTTGTCGCCGGGCTGAACCGCATCCCGGGATTCTCCTGCCGCATGCCGAAAGGAGCGTTTTACGCATTCCCCAACATCACCGCGACGGGATGGAAGTCGAAGAAGCTGGCCGATGCGCTGCTGGAGGAGGCCGGAGTGGCATGCCTGTCCGGCACATCTTTCGGCGATTTCGGCGAGGGCTTACTTGCGTTTCAGCGTAGCGAATTCGATGGAAAATCTGAGCAAGGCGCTCGACCGCATTGACCAATGGGTGAAAAAGAATCTATAACGGGGCCTGCGAGGGCATCATGACCAAGAAGAAAACGTCGCTGAAAGCCGGCTCGCCCCCCAAAGCCGGACGCCCCAACATTCCCGACTACGGAATCTCCAAGGACAAGAAAGGCCTTCTGCCCTGGAAATGGGCGCAAGACCGCTTGGTTAAGAGCCGCCAGTATTGGATCGCCACCACGCGTCCCGATGGCTCTCCCCACGTGATGCTCGTCTGGGGGCTGTGGCTCGACGACGGCTTCTATTTCAGCACCGGCAAGAATTCGCGCAAGGCACGGAACCTGGCCGCCAATCCGCATTGCGTCATTTGCTCCGACAACTCAGCGGAGGCGGTAATCGTGGAAGGCATGGTAGGAAATGCCGAGCCCGCAAAACGCTGAAGCCGGTCTTTGCCGCGTACAAGAAGAAATACAAGTTGGACGTTAGCGGCATGGGCGAGCCCTTCTACCGTGTTCAGCCCCGCAGTCGCGTTTGGCCTGATGGAAAAGAAGTTCACCGGCACGGCCACCCGCTGGATATTTTCGTAACCATTTCAGATCTTCAACCGAGGAAAGAATGAGCCAGAAATTCCGTGTGTTTGCCACCTGCGACATCGGTGAAGCTATCGAATTACTCCGCAAAAAGGGATACGAAGTCGAGGTCTATTCCCGGTCCCGAGGCTCCGCCCAAGGCCTGATCGTCGAAAAAGTGAGCTCGGGCATTGATGGCCTGATCACCACCCTCCGCGACCAGATTGATGCCGAGGTCTTCGAAGCCGGCAAAGGCACGCTGAAAGTTGTGGCCCAGCTTGCGGTCGGGTTCGACAACATCAACCGCGCCGACGCCAACCGCTACAAGATTCCCTTCACCAACACCGCCGACGTGCTCACCGAAGCCACTGCCGAATTCGCGTTCTTCATGATGGGGGCACTGGCGCGCAAGCTGTGGACCGGCCGAGCACCTGACCCGCGAAAACAAATGGGGCTTCTGGCATCCTTACTTGCCGTTTCTGGGTGACGAAGTCACCGGCAAGACCATCGCCATCATCGGCACCGGACGCATCGGTCTGGCCATGATCAAGAAGTGCACCGGGTTCGACATGAACATTCTCTGTTACGACCCGGCATACCAGAACCATGATTACGTCGAAAGCAATTCAGGAGACGATGGACCTGCGCCACGCCCGCGGCATTCAGCAAGAAAAGACATGGATCAAGTACGTCTCGTTTTGAAGATGCCCTCGCGGCAGGCGGACTTCGTCAGCGTGCACGTGCCGCTGCTGCGCGAAGGCGAAAGCTCGACGCCCACCTATCATTTATTCAACGAGCGCACTCTGCGCATGATGAAGCCCACGGCGTTTCTGGTCAACACCTCGCGCGGCCCGGTGATCGACGAAGGCTGCGCTGGCCAAAGCCCTCAAAGAAAAATGGATTGCCGGCGCCGCCCTCGACGTTTACGAGAAAGAGCCTCTGCCGGCGGATTCTCCGCTGCGCGATCCGGCGATTGAAGACCGCTGCCGGCTCTATCCCGCACTTTGCCAGCGCGGCAAGAATCACGCGCCTCTCGCCCGATCCCAACAAAGGAATGGCGGGACGATGCGTGCAGGGATTGATCGATGTGCTGGAGGACAATTACGGCGGAGATCGTGACGAAGATGCCGTATGTGGTGAACAAAGAAGTGGCAGTAGCAGTTCTGGGCTAGTAGAACAGCACTGCGCTAGCCACTAGCGACTAATCACTAGCACTGCTTACTCCGAGAACGTGTGCTCTTCGCTGTGCGCGCGCAGCACGCGATCCACCGAGTACGGCGCGCGCCGAGTGGGCTCGTGATAGTGGCGGACCTGCATTTCGCCGAGCAGCCCAATCGCCAGCAGGTTGAGTCCGGCCAGCAGCAGCACGGCGGCAAAAATCATCATCGGGCCGTGCGTCGCCATGATTGCGGTATGATGCCAGAATTTCTCCACGAACAACCAGAAGCGTGATGCCCAGAGCCCGCAGAAGATGCTCAACATCCCCACGGTGCCAAAGAAATGCAGCGGCCGGGACAAGGTAGCGCAGCAGGAAGCGGATGGTGATCAGGTCGAAGAATACGCCGAAAGGTGCGCGAAATGCCATAGTGCGAAATGCCGCGCTCGCGGTTCACGTTGCGGATCGGCACTTCGCAAATCGACGCTCCATGCCACGAAGCCAGCGCCGGAATAAAGCGGTGCAGCTCGCCGTAGAGCGGAACCTGCTCCAGAATGTCGCGGCGATAGGCTTTGAACGTCGTGCCGAAATCGTGAATCGTCACGCCGCTGAGTTTGGCCATCAGCCAGTTGGCGCAACGCGAGGGAATGCGGCGCAGCCAGAAGTTATCAATGCGGCGCTTGCGCCATCCGCTGACAATGTCATAGCCCTCGGCAATTTTCTCGAGAAACAGCGGAATGTCGGCGGGGTCATGCTGCAGATCGCCATCCATGGCGATGATGTATTCGCCGCGCGCATGATCGAAACCGGCAGCCAACGCCGAAGTCTGCCCAAAATTCCGCCGCAGCCGCACCACCGTGACGCGGCTGTCCACAGCGGCGATCTCGCGCAGCAGGTGAAAGAACGGTCGCTCGAGCCCGTCATCCACCAGCACCATCTCAAAGCTCTCGCCGTTGGCCTCCATCACCGCCTTCAGGCGGTCGTAGAGATCGGTGACATTTTCCTGCTCGTTGTGCAGGGGGACGACGATGGAATACTTGGGCATGAAGTCTTTATATTATACGGTTTCCGCCATTCAGTGGATGCACGATTACTTTGAAAGTGCAATGAACCATAAGGTAAACGGGCAATCCGCCTCAAGCGTACCTTCCGGTCATGATGGCTGTCTAAGGACTTCGAGCAACGAGTGAGGGAATGCCGATGGCTACACTGATGATCTGTTCGGGCCGTAGCGGCCGTAACGGCCCGACGTACATTGAGTCCGGCGCATCCGCAAGAAGATGACGCCGAACCGTGCACCGTTTGGGTTGAGCGGACTCCCACGTCCGTACATCACCCTTTTAGGTTCCCGGCCTCGGATACGCCGGCAAATCTGGAGGCCGTGGCGGCAGCTTCTTCGGATTCTCCTGGATCGCCTTCATCACCACTTCAATCGCCTTATCCAGTTGCGGATCCTGTCCCTTCACCACCTGCTCGGGACGGTTCTCCACCACGATGTCCGGCTGCACCCCGTGGTTCTCGATGACCCACTGGCTGTTCCAAGTCGTAGCGGGCGAATTCCGGCCGCGTGATGTAGCCCCCATCCAGCAGCGGAATCTGACCGCGAATGCCGCGCACGCCTCCCCAGGTGCGTTCTCCGATGAGCGGCCCCAGCTTGTAATACTTAAAGAAATAGCTGAAGATGTCGCCGTCGGACGCTGCGTAGTGGTTGGTCAGCACAGCCATCGACCCATGAAAGACATTCGGCGGGACCGTGTCTGGCTCTCCAGTTGCGCGCCGAGTCCATGCCCAGCCAGCATCCGCCGCAAGCCGCTCGAAGATCAGTTGATCCACAAAGCCGCCGCCGTTGTAGCGAACATCAATGATCAGTCCTTCTTTGCGGATTTGCGGGAAGTACTGTTTCACAAATTCGTTCAGGCCATCCGCCGCCCATGTCCGGGATATAGACGTAACCCACGCGGCCCTGCGTGGCCGCGTCCACCTTCTTGCGATTGGTCTCGATCATGTTCAGCTCGCGCAAGCTGAATTCGTCGGCGATCGGCTTCACTTGCACGTTGCGCGAGCCGTCTTCGGATGGCTTCGAGTTGACCGACAGCGTCACCGTCTCGTTGGCCAGGTTGACGAACAGCTCATACGGATTCTGCGGGAACGCGCAGGGCCGCCCATTGACGGCGATCAGGTAATCGCCTTCTTTGACGTTCATTCCGGGCTCGGTCAGCGGCGAACGCAGATTGCCAGGTCCCAATTTTCGCCGGGATAAATCTTCTTGATGCGGTACATGCCGCTGGCCTGGTCGAGCTTCGAAATCCGCGCCCAGCAGCCCTTCATTCACCGGATGCAGCTCGGGATAATCTCCTCCGCCCACATAGGTGTGCGAGTTGGAAAGCTCGCCGATCATGTCGCCGAGAATGTAGGTCAGCGAATAGCGGTCGGCGACGAAGGGCAGCAGTTGCGCGTACTTGTCGTGCAATCTTCTGCCAGTCAATGCCGTTCATGGAGGCTCGAAGAAGTAATCGCGCTCCTGCCGCCAGACTTCGTTGAACATCTGCTTCCACTCCTGCGGCGGATCGAGTCTCGGCGCGCATGCCGGACAGATTCAGCGCGCCATCGCCAACTTTCTTCTGCGCATCCGGCTTGGCGTCGATGATGCCGTACGTGTGCCGTCATGGCCGCCTGCCGCCGTCGTACAGCAACTTGGATCCATCGAACGAAAGCGCAAAGCGCTCCACGTTCTCAATCAATGTCTTTCTCTTGCGCTCCTTCAGATCGTAGACCTGCACCCCGGCTGTCTCTCCCGCGAGCGGCCCCGACAGTCCTTGCACCGGCGCTGTGGAGTAATAAGATATAACCCTTGGCCGCAGCAAAGCCGCGAATAACCCCGGTTCGGTCGGCAGCGCGACAACGCGGTCCTGAATGCCATCGAAATCGATGCGTAACTCCGCCGGCTTCTCTTTCTCCTTCTCTTGTCTTTATCTTTGTCTTTGTCTTTGCCCTTGCCTTTCTGTGCGCGCCGCTTTCGCTCTTTGGACTCTGCCTTCGCTTCGGCCGCGGGCGCCGGCTCTTCTTTCTTCACTTCGGTCTCATCGCTCAGCGCCGGAAACGGCGACGCCTCATCCTTGCGCAGGGTCGCAATATAGACCCGCGTGGTCTTCGGATTGGCAAATTCGAAATCAATGTTGCCCAGCACTTCGTTGTAATCGCGGTCCGAGAGAAAGTAGAGATACTTCCCTTCCGGATCAAAAATCGGCTGATAGCTGTTGGTCATGCTCGGTGCGTCACAGGCGTCACTTTGCTATCCGCCAGCGAATACAAATTCACCACCGCATAGCGGTTCTCGACCGTCTTGTCGTAGGCCAGCCATTTGCTGTCCGGCGACCACGAGTAGTTCGTGATCTCGCCGTAGTTCGATTGATCCACATGCACCGGCTTCTTGTCGGCGATGTCCACATACCACAGGTTCAGCTTCTGGTCGGCCCACGCCATCTTCTTGCTGTCGGGCGACCACGCCGGGGCAAACTTGAATCCCTTGTGCCCGCTGGTGATCTGCTGCTCCTTGCCCATGCCATCCTGCGGCGCAATATAAATTTCATCTTCGCCGCGTGCGGTCCGAGACATAGGCGATCCAGCGCCCATCCGGAGACCACGCCGCCCGGTCCTCGCGAATGCCCGGAGTGCGCGTCAGATTGCGCACGCTGCCTTCTTTCGCCGGAACCGTAAACACGTCGCCGCGCGCCCCAAACACCGCGCGCTTTCCATCCGGAGACAAATCAAAATCCGTGACCAGCTTGCTCACGTTGGCCCAGTGCTTCATCGTCTGATCGCTCTCCCCGGGAACATAAATAGTGAGCTTCTTCGCTTGCTTTGGACTGCAGATCGAAGGTGTAAAGATATCCGCCGTTCTCGAAGACAATCGCATCCGGCCCCAGGCTCGGCCACATCACATCGAAGTCGGTGAAGTGGGTGAGTTGCTCGATCTGCTTCGATGCTCAAGTCGTAGCTGTAGAGGTTCAGGTGGTGCTCCGGTCGCCGCGGTCGGAAGTGAAATAAATCGTGTTCCCGTGCCACATGGGAAAGGTGTCGGTCCAATCGGTGTGCGGCACGTCTTCGCGAAGTGTTGTTCTTCAGATCGTAGATCGTGATGGCCTGCGCCAAGCCGCCGGTGTAGCGCTTCCAGGTGCGGAAGTTGCGGAAGATCATGTTGTAGGCGATCTTGGTGCCGTCCGGAGAAAACGAAAGCAGCCCGCCCTGGTCCACCGGCAGCGGCTCCGGCAAACCGCCATCCACGCTTACCGTGTAAGGACGCTTAATCCATCCGTTCGAAGCATCGCGACGCGAAAGAAATACCACGCGCTTGCTGTCCGGGGTCCAGGTGATGACCTCATTGTGAATGCCCATGCGGTCGTTGAGCGGCGCCGCGCTGCCCTGATAAAACGTAAGTTGCTTCGGCTGGCCGCCCTCCGCCGGCATCACATAGACATTGAAGTTGCCGTCGTATTGGCCGGTGAACGCAATCCACTTTCCGTCCGGAGAGAATTTGGGAAACAGCTCGCGGCCCGGATGCGACGTAATGCGCCGCGCCACGCCGCCCGAAGTCGACGCCAGCCACAAATCGCCGCCATAGTAGAAAGCGATTTTGTCGCTGGAAATGTCGGGAAAGCGCATCAGGCGCCCTTCCTGCATCTCCTGCGCGGAAGCCAGGCACGCGCAACACGACAATCAAGAATATGATGGATTGGCGCAAAGCAGACATGAAGGCTCCTTCCGAGAACTTCAGCAGACGAATCACTTGGGCAAGGGAATCCACTTGCAGGGAACTTCAAATTGTAGCAGCTCGCAGCTGCCGTCACGAAGCCGGAGACAGTCCACGAAGCGTTAAGAGCTTACACGAGCGTTGCCACGCGCGAAACCGCAGTTCTTGACAGCTGCTTGCAAGACGAGACACACCGCTCCATCGGTTCGACGACGCGAGCATTAAAAGGAAAGCATCCGCATTCAGCCGCCAGGCAATTGACCGATCCCCTATAATTCCCTCCACTGAACCACAGGAGCGTCTCCATGTCCAAGCCGATCAGCCGACTCTCTAGCTCCCCAGGCGCGAAGGCAATTTCTGCAAGCCGGCATGCTGGGAGGAATCAGCGCAGCCCTGTTGCCGGCGCTGGCCGCCGCGCGCGATGCTGCAGCCGACCCATCTTCCGCTGCTCCCTCCTTCGAACTCGACGAAGCCACCATCGCCGATCTCCAAGCGTGCATGGCCTCCGGACAAGTTCACCGCCCGCACATTGACCGAAAAATATCTGGCGCGCATCGAGGAAATTGACCGCCGCGGCCCCACGGTCAACAGCGTGATCGAAATCAATCCCGACGCGCTGCACATCGCCGACGCCCTGGACAAAGAACGCAAGGAAAAAGCGCCCACGCGGCCCGCTGCACGGCATTCCCGTCCTGATCAAAGACAACATCGACACCGCCGACCGCATGCTGACCACCGCCGGATCGCTGGCGCTTAGTCGGCTCACATCCCGCGCAAGATTCGTTCGTGGCGCGAAAGCTGCGCGACGCCGGCGCCGTCATTCTGGGCAAGACCAATCTCAGCGAGTGGGCCAACATTCGCTCCAGCCACTCCACCAGCGGATGGAGCGGGCGCGGCGGCCTCACCCGCAATCCCTACGCGCTCGACCGCAATCCTTGCGGCTCAAGTTCCGGCTCGGGCGCGGCCGTGTCGGCCAATCTGTGCGCCGTGGCCGTGGGCACCGAAACTGACGGCTCAATCGTGTGCCCGTCGTCGTCCAACGGAATCGTAGGCATCAAGCCGACGCTCGGCTTGATCAGCCGCTCCGGGCATCATTCCCATCGCCCACAGCCAGGACACCGCCGGCCCCATGGCGCGCACCGTCCGCGATGCCGCCATTTTGCTGGGCGCGCTGGCGGGCATTGATCCCCGCGACGCGTGCCACCGCCAGACAGCGCGAGCAAAGCCGCAGCCGACTACACGCAATTCCTCGATCCCAACGGCCTGAGCGGCGCGCGCATCGGCGTCGCCCGCAAATATTTCGGCTTCAACGACGCCGTGGACAGAGTCATGAACGAGGCGCTCGACGCCATGAAACAGGCCGGCGCCGTTCTCGTGGATCCCGCCGACCTCGACTCGCACGGAAAATTCGACGACACCGAATTGACCGTGCTGCTTTACGAGTTGAAAGCTGACCTGAATGCGTATCTGGCAGCCCGTCCCGGAGCCCAGGTCCGTTCGCTCGAAGAGCTCATCGCATTCAATGAAAAGAATCACGAAAAAGAAATGCCCTACTTCGGCCAGGATTTATTCCTGAAAGCGCAGGCAAAAGGCCCGCTCACCAGCAAAGAGTATCTCGACGCGCTGGAGGCCAACCATCGTCTGCGCGAAAAGAAGGCATTGACGCCGTGATGGACAAATTCCATCTCGACGCCCTGGTCGCCCCCACCGCAGGCCCCGCCTGGCTCACCGACCTGGTCGACGGCGACCACGACACCGGTGGCAGCTCGAACGCCGCCGCCGTCGCCGGATATCCCGACATCACCGTGCCCGCAGGATTTGTCTCTGGGCTGCCCGTCGGCATTTCGTTCTTCGGCCGAGCCTGGAGCGAGCCCACTCTGCTAAAACTGGCCTATGGATTCGAGCAGACAACCAAAGTAAGAAAACCCCCGCAGTTCCTGTCCACCAGAAGACTCTGAATCGAGGCGTATCGAGCGAATTGCGTACCGAAAAGTCAGAGTGAAAGTGGAGCTTGCCCCATCTTAGCGCGTTCTGATGCGCTAGGATGGGACTCTTCGAAGCGCGTACCGATCAGGATCTTCCAGACCCTGCAAGGTGTGTCTATCGCTCCGCCCATCCCAACCCGTCCGCCCCGGCCCGCAGCAATCGCCGCATCCACCGTCCAAGTCTTCAAATTGACGACTGACACTTTGCCATCTTTGTTGCACGAAACGTATGCCACCGCCCCATCCGGGCGCATCAGAATCTCCTGCGGACTCGCTTCCACAGTCCACCGTCCGCACTACTTTCATCTCCCCTAAGTCCACCACCGCAACCTGTCCAGTTGGGCAACGTAACCAGCAGCCAGCGCCCGTCAAGCGTCGCCGCAGTTCCATATGCGACTCCGGCAGCGCAATCCACTGACTGACTTCATTTTTCGCCGTATCAATCACCGCCAGCCGCGGCTGATCCTGATCTGCGGTAAATACATACTTGTCATCTTTGCGAAATCGAAATCCGCTGCACTGTACTCGGCCACCGGGATCACCTTAACCGTTTTGCGCGCTGCCAGATCCAGCACGCTCACGGTTCCTGATCCAACATTCGAGGTATACGCGCGCTTCCCGTCATGCGAAATCACGAACATATGGCTCTCCGGCTGACCCGGTCGGAACCGAGCCCACAAGCTTCTCCGTGTGCGGATCAACAATGTCAATCGCTTGGTTCAGCTCCGCCGAAACATACAACATCCCGCCCGGCCCAAACTTTGGGCAATGCGGCCGCACCGGCCTGCCCAGATCAATCGTGGAGACGACACTCTGCTTCTCCAGATCCACCACTTCAATCGTGCTTCCATCAGTCCCCGGCTTGCCCACGCCCGAATTCGCCATAGATCGGCAGATACGCGAAACGCCCATCCGGCGAAGCCGCGACCTCATGTGCATGGTTCCCGTGGGTCGCAATTTTCGCAATTTCCTGTCCGGCATCAGGGTCGATCAGGCTCAGGGTGTGGTCTCCCTGATTCGCCACCAGCAGCAACGCTTTCGCTTCCTGCCACGCCGAAACCGTGTCCGTGCGCCCAGCACAGAATCGCCGCCAAAGCACATAGCGCAATACACACAGCAATTTCACCACAGGTATCCTCCAAAAAATTCGCGCCAATTGTAACCCTACTCATACCGCAGCGCTTCAATCGGATCCAGATTCGCCGCCCGCACCGCCGGCACAATCCCGCTCGCCACTCCCACCACCACCAGAATCGCCGTCGCAATCAGCAGAGTCTCCGGATCAACCACCAGGTGGATGTCGCCCGCTCTCAGCGTACTTGGCCATCGCGCTGAACAACGTCAGCGACCCGACCGAAAACGCCACGATATAGGAAAGCACAATTCCCGCAATCTCCTCCCACCCCCGTAATCACCAGCGCCTCCGCCAGAAACTGAATCAGGATGTCCCGCTTGCGCGCGCCTAGCGCCTTTTCCATGCCGATTTCGCGCGTCCGCTGGGTCACCGAAACCAGCATGATGTTCATCAGCCCCACGCCGCCGATTCCCAGCGTCAGCGCGCCAATAAAAGCCAGCAACATTTTCAGGCCGAGGATGAGGGTTGTCAATCGCTGCAGTCTCCTCCTGCACATCGCCAATGAAGACCGCCCGCCGGTCGGTGGGACTGAACCGTGCGCCGCCGCCAGCGCATTGCGCAGATCTCGTCACCACCTTGGTGTGGTTCAGCGTGCCAGTATCCAGCCAAATGCCATCCAGATAGTGATTATCCCGCAGCGCATCGCCCGCATCGAACGGAATCACCACCACCCGGTTGCTGTCGCTGTTTCCCTCCTGCGGGCGTCCCGCCCCGATTCCGATCACCTGAAAGCTCACTCCCTTGATCCGAATCTCTTCTCCGATGGCCGGCATTCCGGAAAACAGCCTCTCCTTCGATTCCAAACCCAGCACCGCCACATGCGCATGCGTGGCATTGTCTTCGTCGTTCATAAACCGGCCTGCCGGCAATCGCGTAGACTGCCAATGTCTGCATGCTGGGATCGAAGCCCTGCACCCGCAGAGCTGGCCGAACGCGAGCCCGCCTGCACCGTCGTCGTCGGTGTCGGAAAAACGCGAGATCAGCCGGATGAGAGGAAGTCGCGTTATGATTGACTTCGATATCGTCCTGCGGTGAGCCGGACCTGCGTGCCCGCTTTGCTGCCACCCGCTTGTTCTGAGGTGCGCCCGGGAAAAATTCCAATCTGCCTCCGAGCCAGGCCGCAGAAAGACTCCATTGATCGCTTCCCCAAAGCCATCGCCATAGGCCAGCAGCAGCACCACGGTCGCGATGCCCCATGCCATCCCCAGCATGGTCAGCAGCGTCTTCCGCAGATCGTGCCGCATCGCGCCGTAAGCTTCCGCAGCAAATCGCGCGTCACAGATCTCCCTTCCGCTATCGGCTCCCCGGCAGATCACCGCGTTGACTACTCGGCGACTCTCCATCGTCTCGATCTGTCATCCTGAACCGGCGAAGCCGATGACCGACCTGCACGATGGCCGCGAGACCGCACCGCTACTCGTACCTCAGCGCCTCAATCGGATCCAGATTCGCCGCCCGCACCGCCGGCAGCATGCCGCTGACCACTCCCACCGCGCCCAGAATCGAAGTCGCGATCAGCAAAATCTTCGGCGCCACAACCAGCTGGATATCTGCGCCCTCCGCATACTTCGCGAGCGCGCTGTAGAACGTAATCGCTCCCCACGAAGAACGAAACCAGATAAGAAATCAGAATCCCCGCAATCCCGCCCACCGCGGTGATCACCAGCGCCTCCGCCAGAAACTGAATCAGGATGTCCCGCTTGCGCGCTCCCAAAGCCTTTTCCACGCCAATCTCCCGCGTGCGCTGCGTCACCGAAACCAGCATGATGTTCATCAGGCCCATCGCCGCCAATTCCCAGCGTCAGCGTTCCAATGAATGCCAGCAGAATTTTCAGACCCAGCACCACAATGCGAATTGCTCCGCTGCCGCTGCGCGTCGAAAATGAAAATCGCCCGCTGATCGTCCGGCTTGAAATTGTGCGCCACCGCCAACGCATTCCGCAGGTCGCTCACCATCTTGATGTGGTCCAGCCCCGCCAGATCCAGCCAGATGCCGTCCAGATAATGAGTGTCTTTGAGCGTATCCATGGCGGCGAACGGGATCAGCACCATCGTGTTGGTGTCGTTGTTGCCGCCCTGCTCTTCCATGCGCGGCCCCAGCGTCCCAATCACCTGAAAACTCACTCCGTTGATCCGCACCGACTCATCCACCGGCGGCATTCCGGAAAACAACTTTTCCTTGGCCGCCGATCCCAGCACCACCACATGCGCATGCGCTGACATTGTCTTCGTCGTTGACGAACCGCCCGCTCTCCTGCTTTCAGCGCCCAAATCTCAAGATGCCCGGGTCCACTCCCTTCACCGGAAGACTGAACGAGCGCGGTCCCGCCTGCACCGTGGCATCCATTTCCGCCAGCCGCGAAACCCGCCGCACCAGCGGAGCCGTGTTGTGGATCAGGTCAATATCGTCACTCGGTAAAGCGGATCGGCACTCCCGCCTTGCTGCCTCCCGCCTGTTCCGACGTGCGTCCCGGGAATATGCCCACTTCGGTCGCTCCATAGTTATTCCAGATCGCCTGAATCGCCCGCCCGAAGCCGTCTCCGTAGGCCAGCAACAGAACCACCGTCGCGATGCCCCACGCCATGCCCAGCATGGTAAGCAGCGTCTTGCGCAAATCGTGCCGCATGCACCCGTAAGCTTGTTGCAACAAATCGCGTGTCATGACCTATTCCTTCCGCAACGCGTCCACCGGCGTCAGCGCGGCCGCTCGCTTCGCCGGATAGAGTCCGGCAATCGTTCCCGCCACCGCCAGCGAAACAATCGCCAGCGCCGCCGTCAGCGGCACCAGCCGCGGCGAATTGAACCCCGGCGGCTGCGGCAGTTTGCCCAAGCCCCGCCATCACCGCCCACGCGCCGCACATGCCAATGCATCCGCTCATCACGGTCAGAAACGCTCCCTCCACAAAAAACTGGAACATGATGTTCCGGTTGGTCGCCCCCACCGCTTTGCGCAGCCCGATCTCGCGCGTGCGGTCCGCCACCGCCACCAGCATGATGTTGATAATGCCGATCGCCCCCAGCGCCAGCGTCACCAGCCCCACACTGCCCAGGAACATATCCATGGCGGTGAAAATCTTTCCGATCTGGTCCAACATCAAAACCGTGTCGAAGCCATCGAACGAATTCGGATCGCGATAGTCGAACCCATGGTTGCGGGCGACAATCTTGTGCACTTCTTGCTTCGCGCCGCGGCGTGTTTCTCGCGTGTCGTCGGCTGGTAATTCAGGTAGCTGATCGCCTCCACCGTCTCTCCCACTTTCAGCGGCGGGAAATTCGTCTTCATGGTGCTGGTAGGGCATGATGATGACCGTGTTGTCGCCCATGTCATTGCCGTGCCCGATCCGCTGCAAGACGCCGATCACCTGAAAACGCTGGCCATTCAGCAAAACGTAACTGCCCAACCGCCGGATGCCCCGGAAACAGGATGCGCCTGGTTTCATCGCCGATCACGATCACCGGGCGCCCTGCGCATCGTCCATATCGTTGATCCAGCGCCCTTCCGCCATCGGCATATAGCGGATCTGCGCTATATACCGGCGTGCGTGCCCATCACATCGCCGCCGCTCTGATAAAACTCGCTGACCGCGTGCACGTCGTTGCGATCAATGATCGGCGCAACCCGTCCCACATCCGGACACTCCGCCATGATGTCGTGATAGTCCTTGTCGGTCAGGTAGTACTGCTGCATGCTGGTGAAACTTCCATTCAGCATGGGAGCGCGCCCGCCGAAAATGAACATCACGTTCTCGCCCAGGGTCGCCAGTTGCTTCCCGGTTGCCGCCGCGAAAACCTTCGCCCACGCCAACCAGCAGCAGCAACGACCCCACGCCCCAGGCAATGCCAAACATGGTGAGGAAGGAACGCAGCTTGTGCGCCCACAAGGTGCGCATCGTCTGCCCGAAGATGTCGAAGATCAGGCGCATATCCTTCCTCTCATCATAGTCTTACGCAAAAGCCTTCCGGTTCGTTCCGGCTATTTGTAGTTAGACGCGCAGTCACCGCATAAGACATCAGCTGCCGCGTTGCATCCTCCGCGCCCTCGATTCCCATCTCGCGGAGAACTCCCGCCGAGATCCGTCAGGCGGACAATCTTTTGCCCCGCAAATTGTCTTGCTTATTGAAACTGAGACACTGCCGAAGGAGAACCTGCCCGAAAATTCAGCTCTACATCCAGCATAGCAATTTCAAGGGGGGGAATGGGACATGCTTTACAACTTTATATTTCCCAATCGAATGAGCAGTTTGGACGATTTTCGCGTCGCCAGGGGGCTTGACAAGAAATATCCAAATCCCAGAAAAAGCCAAAATTATGCCTTACTGCGCCTTGGCCGCCTGCTTCCGCAAGTACTCCAGCCCTCCCCACAGCACCAGCGCAAAAGCCAGACTGCGCAGTACCGCGGAAATCACCGAGGCTCCGCCGAGAACGGCGTCGGTAGGTTCTCCCGTGCCCAGCAGGTGCAGCACATTGACCACCACACTGGTGGCGATTTCCGTTCCCATGGCGGCGAGCCAGAGCGCCAGGACCATGGGTTGCAGTCGCGGCACCACCCAGGAGAGCGCGGCGAGAAGAATAAAGCCGCCAATGAAGGGAACGAGGATAAATTGCTGAAACTGCTCGCGATATCCGATATCTGCCCAGGCAAATGTGGGCAGGATGGAATAGAACGGCAATGTCATCAGCGCGCTCATGCCAGCCGCGACCGCCATGCGCGCCCCACGCATTCGGGCACAAAACGGAAGCCGATCACCGTGGCCGCGGTGAAAACGCAAGCCGCGCAGATTGCCCACAGCCAATAAGCCGGAGTCACGCTCACGGATGAGGTGAGGCTGCGGCTGAGCATAAACAGAAAGCTCGCTACCACATTGGCCACCAGGAACGCCATCACTCGCGGCCAGTAGATGAGTCCACCGCTAACTCCGATCATGGCCGCAAAGCTCTGCCGCACCGGCTCGGCGACGACAACCGGAGCCACTAACACCGCCTGCGGTTCAACCGCGGGCGCGGCACTGGAGGTGGTGGAGCAGGCGGGCGCATTTGCGGGAACCGGAACGGGCCCTGCCTGCGGCGGCCGAGCGGATTGCGCCGCGGCCGGAGGCGCAACCTGCATGGCAGGAGGCGCAACTGCAACCGGGCGGGCGCCGCTGTCCGTGCCTTGCCGATCTTCCCGGTAATCTTTCCCTTGAGGGCGGCCAGGTCTTCACCGGTGATCGCATCCTGCTTATCCGGAGTGAGACGCGCCATCACCATGCGGCGGTAACCCAAGCGTTCCCCGGGTTGCGTTGGTGAATCCGGCCACGCTGATCAGTGAAACCAGCAATTGAAACCAAGCTATCGTAATACATCGAGGAGGTTTGCTGATAGACTGCAGTTCGTTCGGGTTTTCATATCCAGGGATACAGCTGTTGATATTGCGGGGCTTGACGATAGGCATCGAGGGTCACGCCGATTTTTTGTACTTTATCGAGATTTCCGTAGGCCCCCGAGGCGCACAGCACGAGGCCAATGATGGCCGCCGGGCGGCCCATCTTCTGCACGCCCCAAGCCAATCGAGCCAAAAATCAGAAGAACTATGAACGCCGTGGGCGCGCCCCATCCCGGTCCCAACGAACTGCGGCCTCGCCGGCGGCGGCGGAAAGATGACGCCAGCACGGTTAAGAACGCCAGAACCCACAGACCCATACGCCCTGGCTCGCCGCCTGGCGCGCGCTGCGGCCATCGTAGATATCTGGCCAAACGATTTTCTTCCACAGCGGCGCGGGTTTCGCGGGAGCCGACGGCTGCACCACCACGGGCCGCGGCAGGACCACAGGCACATCCGGAATGGCGACTTCTTCTTCCAGGGGCAGCGATTCCACCCGCTTCACCAGCGCGGCAAAGCGCGGATCGCTATGCAGCACGCTGAAACGCGGCTCGGTCTTCAACCGCGCCAGACTGCTGGAACGCTGCTCAGCAGCCCGGTCTAGCCATTCGAAGGCCTGCTCGCGTTCGCCGAGGTCGGCGCTGACCAGCGCAATGTAGTACGGCGAAACGTGCACGCCCAGGCGCACCAGCGCGCGCAGCACGGCAACAAACTTCGCCTCGGGATCGCCCTCGTACAACTTGATCTGCTGAATGCCCGCCAACTGGTACTGCATGCTCTTGGCAATTTTGGCGTCTTCCAGGCACAGCGGCAGAAAGTGCTTGTTGTTCTCCCACGCCAGCATGACTTCCTTGGCAATGTTCTCCGACTGCATGGAAGTCTGCGAGATCATCAGAATGACGGTCTTGCAGGAATCGATGGCGTTGACAATCTCCTCGCCCCACTTTTGCGCGCCATCAATGCCGCCTTGATCAATCCACGCCGCGACGCCGGCCGCCCGCAGCTTTTGCACAAACTGCATCACCTGGGCGCTGTCTTGCCGGGAATAGCTGACCATGACCTCCGGGCTGTAGGCCCGGCCGGCGGTAACCGATGCCTCGTTGATTGCGGGTGAACCCATGGGAAGACTCCGTGGCTTGTAGCTGCACTTCTTAACTGCACTTCTTAACTACACTTAAGGCTCGATTAGAGCCGGTGAGGAATTTTCGTCCGGTAGGGGCGGAGAGTCAAGCAGAGTGCAGGGTCAGAAGCCGCTAAGGCTCAGGATGGAACAGAGTTGGAATAGTGCTGCAGAAGTTTGCAGAGAAGGAGATCAGGCGCTCCGAAGGTCCCAATGTCCTCGAATCCTCAAGGACAAGAACCTGGCAGTGGCACATAAGTGACAATCAACACGGGTTGAGCGCCTCGGAATTCCACTCTTGCAAACGGCGAGGTCTGTGCACGATTTCACGCGAGGCGTAATTCTCATAGCCGCGTGGGCTGCCGGAGGCTGATGCTTTAGCGTGTCTGCGATCGCACCGCAGCGTAGAGCAATACGACCGCCATTCCTGCCAGAACCAGGACTACGGTCCAGATTCTGCGGAAGGAAAATTTTCCGTTCCACAGCAGCAAGCCGCCCACACCCAGGCTCACGGCAACACCGAGGATGTTGATCCAGCTGAAGCCATTCAGCACGTGCGGCAGAATGTGGATGAGAAACACGCCAGCGAGAAAACAGGAGAGATAATTTTTCCAGCTCAGGGTCTGCATCGCAATCGAAAGTGTATCTCAATAGACGGAGACGTCGGGCTGCAGCGGCTGAGGAGCCACGCCATCGGCACTGTTGTTGAAGCCCATGCCGTACAGGTCGAGGCGGGGGTCGGAGCCCATGGCAAGCTTTGCGGCGGGAATCCCGAGGTAGCTGGCGTAAGTTTTGTCGGGAAGTTCGCCCGATTTCGGCAGCATTCCTGATCTCCATAAACACTGGTCGAGCCAGCCGATCATGTAATCCTTCGCGTCGTTGGGAGCGATCGATTTCTCGTTGCTATTGCCAACCCGGCTGTCGTGGTAGGCCTGCGCCTGCAGGGCCATGGCTGTCTCCCGCTGCAGAATCTGAGTGCGGAATGGAAGCTGATCGAAGGGAGTATTCCGCACGCTCGCAGGCGCGGTGTTAGCAGCTTTGCGCGTGAATTCGACCTGCGGCAGAAAGATGGCGGCAATGGGCACGTTGCTATGAGTGGATAAACAATTGGCCATAACTTTCCAGACGGTGGATAGGGTGGGAACCTTTCCCGTCGGAATGGTTGGTACGGTCATCGTCGGTGGAGGCTCTTTCTCCAGTTTCAGAGTTTTTTCTCCGGGCTGCGGGGGGCCTTGCGTAATGATGGTTGCGCAGAAGGGCAGCTGTGGATTGTGCTTACAGCGGTATTCGTCGCAGGCCTGCTTGACCGCGGCGGCGCTCTGCTGGGCGGCGGCGCGTCCGGCGGGAGTGCTCATATCGTAGTTGGGATGGCAGGGATCGAGAGGATTGATGGTGTAGCCGGGGCCGCCTTGCGGTCCGCGTCCGGTGGGACCCGGAGTTCCTCCGGAGGGCCCTGGATTTTGCGATTCGGGCTGATCGGCGCCGCTGAAAGCTTCAGGATTCTGAGATTCGGCGGCTTGAATCTGGCCGACTAACTTTGTCACCTCGGGAACCAGATTGGTTGGGACCATGTAAACCACGCCGGGGGCGTGCAGGCAGGCACTGGCCTCGTTGATCTGACCGTTGTCATACTTCTGCGCCAGGATATCGAGGGCGGTGCGCAGCGGCGTAGCCACGGCGGTTTTCGGCGCTTCGTGATAAGGGGTAGCGTGGAGCTGTGCGGCGAGAGTGGCGATGCGGGGATCGTTGCAGACGCTGGCGTCATAGGAGCCGCCGGAGCCAGCCGAAAAGGTTTCATTCTGCGCAACCGCGGTCAGACTCAAAAGCGCGGTCAGACTCAAAAGAAAGACCAATGCTTGCGCCGGCAGGCGGCGTAGAGTGCGCATGTCCACCTCCGCTCAGCGAGCTTAGCATGGAAGCGAAAGCCTGCCGTAGCGCCCCGGCAATTCCATGGAACCCGGTTCAGGGTTTTTCCCGACTGCGCTATCGGTCCGTGAAGTGCTAAGATTCGCCGAAAGGAGTGTCCTCCATGTCCGACTTTTCCAGACGCGATTTTTTGAAGGCTGGGCTGGCGGTGAGTGCGCTGGCCGGCATCGGAAAACTTCCCCTCAACGCGGCTACCCAAACTGCGACCGATTGGGTGACGCTCGGGAAGTCCGGCGTGAAGGTGACGCGGCTCGCCTTCGGCACCGGCACCTTCAGCGGGCAGGTGCAGCGCGAACTGGGGCAGGACCAGTTCACGCGGCTGGTGCGCTACGCCTACGACCGCGGCATCCGCTTCTTTGAGACCGCCGAATCCTACGGCGACATGCACCAGATGCTGGGCGTGGCGCTGCAAGGGCATTCCGCGCGACAGTTATCGGCTGATGTCAAGGTGACGACGCGTGACGGCGTGGATCCGCAGCAGAAGATCGACGAGCTGCGCAAGCTCGCCAACACCGATTACTTCGACATCATGCTGCTGCACTGGCAGCACACGGCGACCTGGCCCACCGACAGCGCCCGCTGGCAGGACGGCATTCTGGAGGCGCAAGCAGAAGCATGCGGTGGTCGGCCACGGCGCGTCGGTGCACGGGCTGCCGGCGCTGCGCCAGTTCCCGGACAATCAAGTGGCTCCAGGTGGCGATGATCCGCATGAACCATAAGGGCGTGCGCATGGACGCCGAGGACTACGACACGAGCGGCTTGGGCAACGTGAGCGAGGTGGTCACGCACGTGAAGCAGGTCCGCACGAGCAGGCATGGGCGTGATCAGCATGAAGCTGGTGGGAGAGGGCGCGTTCACCACCCGCGAGGACCGCCAGGCGGCGATGCGGTTCGCGTTCCGGAACGCCGGCGTCGATTGCGTCACCGTGGGCTACAAGAACACCGGCGGAGATCGACGAGGCGATTGAGAATCTGAATCTGGCGCTGGCGTAGGTTTCAGAAGATAGAGCGCTGGAGGGCTTCAACTCACCAGGACTTCGGTGTCTTTTTTGTCCCGTTCGGCAGTGTCGAAAAAGCCGCGGCTGCGGAGCAAATCCTCGATGCTCTCGATTCTGGCGGAACCTTCCCGCGAGTTCAGTCCAACCTCGTTATCTTTGGTGGGCATAGTGTGTTTTGTCCCCTTTTTCGGTTTCGAGCCATCCTTTCCGGAGGGCATGAATTTGGTTCCTAGAACGAAATCGGGGAGGGCCTGCAACCAAGGTTTGTTGGTTGGAGTTGCGCACGACAATGCAGCAATTGCATTTTGGTGCCCATTGCAGAAAGCGTTGGCTCAAATCTCATGGCTACAACCGTTGCAAAATCAGAGAGATAGAAGGGCAAAAGGGCGGCCGGGCGATTTCCAAAATGGAAAGTCATTTAAGTGCAAGAATGTTTCCTCTTTTGCCCAAGAGAATTCCACCCCGCGACCCAGGAATGAAAAGCTGACCCCGTAGCATCGGCGTTACCCTTAGGCTTCCGCTCGGGCAGCCCGGAACAGCGCGAGAGAAGCCAGCAATGCGACGAGAGCTATGCCGCCCGAAACCGCATATTCCAGGGTGGTGTTTTCCTGGACGCAGACGTAGTCCGGGCCGTACTGCCTTTTCAATTGAGAACACGCCATGATGGCCATTTCAGCGCGGAAGCCGCTTCGGTTTTCCAGGAATACGAAAACCATATAGCCGAGCGAAACCAGGGAAACGAGCAAGAAAATGGCTGCGGCTATTTTGCGGCGCATGGGCCGGAATTATCTCATAGGGGAAGTGCGCGGGCGGGAGAAGCGCTGCGAAAGCGCGCGGGCGCATGCTAACCTATTTCGTCAGGGGGCCGTAGCTCAATTGGATAGAGCAAGAGTTTCCTAAACTCTAGGTTGGCGGTTCAATTCCGCCCGGTCCCTCCACTCTTTAATGCCTGCAGGGGATCGCGCGAGAGACTTCGGGCGCGGGGTTCCATCCAGCAGAGGACTCGACCGCAAAAAAAGTTTCGCCCTGAAACAGAGCCTCCGCCAAGTCGTTAGCGGCCGACTTGCAGTTGCTAGTATTCCGAGCTTCCCGAGGGATGCGCAATACAGACATTTCCGGAGGATCGGCAGCAACGTCAATGAGAAGCCTGATGCTTGGAAGAGGGCATCCGGAGACCTTCAAACACCCTCTTGCGCGATCTCGTATGGCAAAAGTAGAATTTTCGCACCAGTAGCTGGTCACCCTCTTTGGGACAACGTTCAGGAGGTGCCTGGTGGATATTCCTCGACATCCCGCAATCACCTGCTCCATTTGCAACATGCCGGTTTCCTTGCGTCCCACTGACACGGGTTCCGACGAAAAGGGAAACCCGGTGCACACTGAGTGTTATGCAAAACGGGTTGCGCAACACGCTCCAGTCAAGCAGGACGCGCCTCCGGCAGATCGCGGGAAATAGTTTCACGAGAAGCGCGTGAAGCAGACGACAAATCAGGTCGGCCCCCTGGAAAATGCCTGCCGGGTAACGCGGGTAACATCCAGGTTTCGTATCGCTCGAACCCGTCCGAAGCAAAAACAGCCTGTGGAGAAGTAGGAGGGTAATACCGTCGTTACCCGATTGCCAGATTGCGGCTGCAAGGTCAAGATGCTGCAGAGTGCCGCGTTTTGAGAGACACGGCAACTTTGGAGGTGGGTTGGTGTTTACAAATACCAGGAACAAAGCAGTGAATGCGGTGGGACCGATGGACGTGAACAGGATCAAGGCTTTGGAAGAACTGAGTTTCGTGAAACTGGAAAGCGCCTTGCTCTGCGTGAACTGCGAGCTCATTGTCAGCAGCAGCCGCGGCGGAAAGTGTCCGGTTTGCGGCAGCGGCGCTCTGCTTGGACTAGCACGTCTGCTGGGTGGAACGTTGGATTTCTCTTTCCCGGAGTGTCCTGAAGCCGAATCTCACTCTCGCCCGGGCAGTGCGCGGTCACCCTTCGCATCCCCGGCGCCGCCGGAACTTCGAGCTCAACCATAAAATTCCCGAGCACAACCACAAAATCTCGCGCCGAGCACTCGATTTGCTCTCTTGCCCTTATCAGGTAGCCTCCCGAGCCCAGGTTGTGCCTTTATGGCTATGGCAACGCCGAGTGCACTTGCTTGCATCTTGAAGAGGACCACAATATGCGGGAGGACTTATGAAATTACGCAAGGAAAAAATTCTATTTGATATCGCGTTGGGCACCGGTCTGTATCTGCTCGATTCGCTGCGCGACCGTCTGGTGGAAAGTGTTGGCGATATTTCCGAACGGACGCGGGACAGCGCCCGCGATCTTTACGACACTGCTTCCGACCGAGCCAGCCGGGCGGCGGATGTGATTCGCGGCGAGGACTACCCGGTCCTGGGCAAAACTGCGGCCGTTTTACTGGGAGTCGGCGTCGGGGTTGGAATTGGAATCCTTCTGGCTCCCGCGCGTGGAGCGGAAACTCGTCACATCATCGCGGACAAACTTTGGGACCGGCCCGCTCGCGATAAAGAATGGGCCACCGGCACGCACGGAGCATAGATTCGCGGGCATAAAAAGATCCGCGCTGAGCCTGAACTCCGTGCGGATTTTTCACTCTTGCTTGCGCTTCGCCGGACTAGCTGGCACGCGGCAAGGGCTTATCGGTTTTTTGCCAGTCGGCCGCGGCTTCGCCGGTGGAAGCGACATCGGTCGCTCCGGTGCGCTCCAGCAATTCTTTGGCTTTCTTGGTCCAGTTGGAATCGTCGCAATGGACGGAAAGCAAAATGCCGCCCTCCTTGATGCGGCCTTCGTAGCGCTTGGCTTCGTATTCGGGCACTCCCAGCCCGATCAGAGCGCCGGTAATGCCGCCAATCGCGCCGCCCACGCCAACGCCGGTTAATGCCGCAACGATTGGACCAGCGGCGATCAGCGGGCCGACTCCCGGTATCGCCAAAGCGCCGATGCCGGCGAGCCAGCCCAAAGCGCCGCCGATCACCGCGCCGGTGGTGGCTCCGGTGGCGGTTCCCTCGGGAGCTTTGGTGTTCTTCTCCACGGCAAAATCCTTGGTGCCCTTATTCTCGGGAAACAGAACGGAGATATCCGTGTTGCGGAAGCCATCTGTGCGCAGCAAATCTACGGCGTATTCGACATCGGCTTGAGTGCGGTAAATTCCGAATGCTGCGGTATTTTTTCCAGCCATGATCATGCTCCTCGGTAACTCGATTGGAATAGCGCCATTAGGATGCAAGCCCGGGATCGGGGATGGCCTCAAGCGGCAAAAAAGGCGTATCCGACTAGGCTCCCGATAATTCGGGCGCCGGCGTGCCGGCGACTTCGCTTGCATTGATCTGGGCGGGCGGAGGACCGTTCTTTGGGCTGGCAGGCTCGGTTAGAATCGAGACGACCTCGACCAGAGATGTTCCGATTTTATCCGCAGAGGTGACTCCGATCCTCTCCTGAGCTTTGGCGACGCCCCCGGGAAATCCCCATAAACCCACGATGATTCTTAGTTGGGGGAATCGCTTCCGCAGCTGCTTACAGACAGATCGCGCATGTCCCGCGGCGAAGGGAGGCAAGGCGGACACGCAGACTGCGCCGGCGCGCAGGTTCTCCACCTGCTCCAACATGGTAGCGAGAGAACTTCGGGGCAGACACTGGCATTGGCGGCCGGCGAACTGGAGTAATTGCGTCAGCATGGCGCCGGCGAGATCGTCCGCCTCATCGTTGGCCGGAAGACAAAGAATGGCGCCGGGCGCCCATGAGCCAGACAACGCCGCGACCGACGCATCATCCTTCGGCGGGCTGGCGCGAAGGGCTGCTTCGAACATCTCTTCAACCAGTTCCCAAATCGTCTGATAGATGAATCTTGCGCGAACCTCATCCAAGCCTTTCCTATGACGGTCTTGCTCCGCTAAGCCAAGGGCGGGAATGAAGACTGAATCGTAAACAGCGGCCAGCGAGTTGTCCTTCGAGTAGCGGTCCGTGATCTGGCGCGCTTCTTCGTCATCGAGCGCCAGCAGGCGCTGATAGAAATGCGCCTGGGGAGCCAGCACCGGCTCATCCCCGAGAAGAATTTCCAGAAAGCTGAGTTGTGGCACATGCCGGCCGGCGAGCAAGAGACACACGGTTAGCGGAGTGGAGAGGATGAGACCAACCGGGCCCCAAAGCGTGCCCCAAAAGATGGCCGCGACAAGAATTGCAAGCGAGGAGATGCCCGTGTTTGAGCCATACAGCCAGGGCTCGATCAAGTTTGCGATTGTGAGTTCGAGACACAAGAATAGTACGAAGGTGAGACCTGCCTGCATCCAGCCGGGAAAAACCGCGACGGCCATGATCATGGGAAAGGCGGCAGCGATTGGGGTTCCAATGTATGGGATAAACCGCAGCAAGCTTCCACAGACTCCCCACAGCAGCGGGTTGGGAACTCCGATCAAATACAGGCCAAGACCAAACAGCGCTCCGTACGCTGCATTCACCGCGAACAGCAGGAACAAATAGCGGCCGAGACGCCGGGAGGCGTCGTCGAGGACTTGCGTCATGACGTTCAATTGATTGTTGCCCGCCAGCCGGAACAAGCGGTTGCGAAAGTCCTCCCGCCGGACAAGAAGGAAAAGCGTGAAGATCGCTACCGCCGCGGCGGTTTCGAGCAGACCGCTCAGCGGACCGGCCACCGCGCGCACGTACTCCTTTAGATTGGTGGGCGGCGCGGCGACCTGCACGGCAATTGGTTCTCTTGAACTGCTCCTGCCAAGCTTTTTGTTCGCTGCCTGCTCGGAGGCGGAAGAGAACTCCTTGCGGAGATCGTTGACCGTGGCAGTGGCTTTGTTGAAGCTTTCGCTGGC
The DNA here is from genome assembly GCA_963697035.1 of uncultured Acidobacteriaceae bacterium. Taxonomy (GTDB): domain Bacteria; phylum Acidobacteriota; class Terriglobia; order Terriglobales; family Acidobacteriaceae; genus PALSA-270. Next base: position 344,844 of record CAVOMN010000011.1, read on the forward strand.
CGGCGAGCTGATGGATTCGATCTTGTCGTGAATATTGGCCTGGTAGTCGCCGAGGTGACCCACGATCCCCATGAGTTGATTGGTTACGCCCCAACCCACAACCGCCAGTAAAACGAACGCCAGCGCCATCACAACCAGAACCGAGGGAACGCGGCCGAGACGATATTTTTCGAGAAACCCCACGACCGGTGCAAGCAAGAAGGCAAACACCAAAGCCAGCGCCAACGGGATCAACACCTGTCGGCCGAAGTAAAGCCCGGCGATCACGACTACGCCACCGACAATGGTCACCAAGCGCGATGCAGCGGTGGCATCTTGAGCTGGAGGCAGAACACTGGGGCTACTCATGATTGCCCGACACGACCGATTGAGTGGAACTGCAAGCAGCTGGAGAGAAACTGGAGGCAGGAAGCCGGACTCGTCAGCCAGGTCACGAACTCTTGATGCGTAAGCTCGCGCGGCGGTTGGGGCGGAGGTTTTAGCGGCTAACCAACGGGACCGGCTATTCGGCTCTCAACCCCGCTGCGTGGCTAGGATTCCAGCAGCTCTGAGCCGTCTTTCACCTGCACTACCGCTGGCGGCCTATTCGATCTTGTCGTGGTAATCACGACCACGCTAATCAAGATAAACGATGTCCCCAGAATAGTTCGCGCGCCCAGAGCTTCACCCCCCAGGGAATATCCAATCAGGACCGCTACCACCGGATTCACATAGGCGTAGGTTCCAACTTTTGTTGGCGATTCGTGATGCAGGAGCCACACATAGGCGGTATAAGCAACAATGGACCCGGCCACGATCAGATAAAGCAGGGACAGCCACACCCCACGCGAAACGGTTGAGGGATGAAAATCGCGAAATTCTCCCCGCGCAGCGGCCGCCGCAGCCAGAAATACTCCTCCGGCGAGCATCTGCGCTCCCGAACTCATCACTTTGGAGGGCGGGAGCGGCAACTTGCGGGTTAGCGCCGATGCTATCGACCAACTGATCGCAGCCACAATCAGGGCCGTGGCTCCCTTCGGGTCGATGGGCTCGCCGCCGAGGCTCAGCGACCGGCTCATCAGCACAGCCACGCCGCCAATGCCGATGGAAAGAGCCAGCCCAGGCGGAGGGTAAGCCGCTGTGTGCGCAGAAGAACGATTTCCGAAAGCGCCATGAATACCGGAATCGTCGCCAGAATAACGGCGGCAATTCCCGAAGGCACACGCTGCTCGGACCAAAATAAAAGTCCGTAGTCGAGAACGAAAATCAAGACGGCCAGCAACGATAACGCGCCCCATTGCCGTGCACTGGGAGAGGATTCTCCCCGCGACCAACATCCAGAGATACAGCACGAGTCCGGCCACCAGGAAACGCATGCCCGCAAAAAGGAACGGAGGAACTTCATGGACACCGATGCGAATGGCAAGAAATGTCGATCCCCAGACAAAGTAAATAATGGCGAAAGCCGAGAGAGACTTCCACGCCGGAGGATGGGGAGCGGCTTCCATATGGGATTATAGATTGTTTCTACAATCCGGCGGGCGCGGGCTTTTGGTGGTCAAGCGATCGCAGGTAGGCCATGTAGGCGACAATCGCCAAGTTGACGATCAGCAACGAAATATGGAAGAGGCTGAACCGGCGAAACAGTTCATGCACTTCGAAGGGCAAGTAGAGGGCGGCGGAGATCAACGCAATCCATTCCGCCCAGGCCCGAGCCTTCCAAAGCCCATAAGCCTCCACGAAGCGCAGCGTGGAATAGGTAAGCGCAACGCCGGAGACTGCCCACAGCTTTTGATCGGTCAGACTGTCAGCCCAGCGCAGAAAAACGTGGGCAAAGTGGCGATCGGGGCTGATATGCAGGAAGTGCAGCAGATTTTCGGCGATTTCGTAGGTGTCTTTGTGAAGCAGGAAAAGAATGCCGCAGCCCGGCTGCCAGGACGAGCAATCCCTTTAGCCAACTCCAGCGATGCAACCGCGCGCAGGACTTTGACCTGGCCGCTTCTGCCGCGCCAGGCCGGCCCCACATGAAAATGTGGGTGTAGTTTGGCCATGGAGATCTCGCGGAGTGCGGCCTTCGGGGTCTTTTCCCATGCGGTGAAGAACGTCCTTGCGGATAACGCCTGCTTTACCGATTTTATGCCCGGGTGCTGGCGCGAAGCTCGTTCACGATCTCCTGCGCCGCCTGGAGAGCCGCGGCTGTTGGGTGACGTCGAAGGAAATGGCGCCCACCCGGGCGTGCCCACCGCCGCCATAGCGCTCGCAAATCTTGGCCAGGTTCACCATGCGCTCGGCTTTGCCCAGGGATTGGAGCCTACCGAAACCTTCACCCGAAAGCTGCTCTTGCTCAAGCCCACGCTGTAGATGGACTCGGGATGCAGATAGTAAGGGACGAATTTGTTGTAGCCCTCGAGATCGAGATCGGTGATGTCGAAGAAAGATGGTCGCGTCCTTGAATTCGGTGCGCTCTTTCAGCACCGCGATCGAATGCTGGTGGCGCTCCAGCAGCGGCGGCAAAAGATCGGCCACAAAGGGCTCCTGCAGAATTTCCGCCAGCGGCTTGGTGGCAAGCAGCGGAATCAGCTGCGCGCCAAAGGTGCGGTCCTGCGAGGACTCGATCACCATGGTCAGCTTCATGGCCGGCTCTTTCATTTCGACCGCGGTGCGGGCGTCGGGATAAAGCGCGCCATCAATGATGTCGGTCCAGTGGACCAGATCGGCGACCGGCGCGGGATCGAAACCAAAGCGCTGCTGGCCAATCATGGCAATCAGGCTGGTGCAGGACTTGAAGGCGGGATCGTAGAATTTGCGGTTGCTGCGGTCGTGCTCAAAGTGAGCGGCATCTTCGGGGTTGAGAAACGCGCTCTCGTGATGATCGAACCACCAGGTGATTTTGGGCGAGCTGGAATATTTGAAATCCACAATGGCGTTCTCGTCGCCATCGAAGGAGGCCTCGTTGAACAGGGCTCCGGCGCGATGCAAAAGCCCGGAAAAGACAAATTCCACATGATCGCGAATGCGTTCACGATAAAAGCGGGAAAATAAAGCGGCGGACGAAGCCCCATCGAAGCAGCGATCATGGTAGAACACCCGAACTTTCAAACACCCTCCGTGAATCTTCGGCAGCCCCGTTTCAAAGACGAGAACCTGTGATGAAACCAAAAGCTAATAGGATGGCGATTGGGGAGAGGTTCTGTCAAGCGGCAGAGGGGTCGAGGTTCCAAATTGGGCAGGAGACGGAGCGTGGATAGCCTTGTTGTTCGTGCCCTGCGAGGTTTGTCTAAAGAGCCAGATTCTAGGCGTTGGCCTGTTTCTCGGCGAGGTCGCCAATGATCGGCAGCTTCCACATCAGGCCCTGGTTGGCCTTGAGCAGAAGAACAATCCACAGAATGAAAGCTCCCAGCCACACCAGAAGGTGAAGCGGGAACATCAGAAAAATCAGCCCCGGGATGAAATCGAGGATCACAAAACCGATCCAAAGCACGATAATCGCCGCGCAGAAAAATAGGTTCTGAAACGAATGGAAGCGGACGAAGCGGCTCTTATTGTAGGGCGCCGTTACCAGGAAAATGATCGCTGGAACGATCGTGACATAGGCCAGCATTCCGGCCACATTGTCGGCCATGGCGCCGCTGCTGGCGGGCGCCGCTGCGCTCGATGCTTTGGCGCTGCATGCCGCACAGATGGTTGTGCCGTCCGCTACTTGTGTCCCGCATGCGCTGCAGAAAGCCATAGTGTGCCTCCCGGGGTCATATTGGGCTAGAGGGGTCGCCAAATACAGATATTTTCCAGTTCACACCCCAAAGCGGAGGCACGTTAGCAGAATCCGGGGCTGAAAGCAAACGGATTCGTAGGGATTCGCTTGCGCCGGGTAGAGACGTAGCTTAGCTACGTCTTTACGACGGAATGATTATTTGTGTTGCGTTCCGCCGCGCCCTAGAATCGGTTTCCAATGGCTGCTGCTGACATTTCGGTCGTCTCTTCCCAGCCCCGTTCCGGCTGGCGGATTGCCGGCTATTTGCCGCTTATCTTGCTGGTGGGTGTGACCACAGCCCTCTTAGGGGGGTACTGGATCGCCCGATCGTCGCTGCCGCAACTCGATGGCGAGGTAAGGGTGGGGGGGCTCTCGTCGCCGGTGCGGGTGATCCGGGACAGCCATGGGGTGCCGACAATTGAAGCGGCTTCACTCGATGATCTGTTCTTTGCGCAAGGTTATGTCACCGCTCAGGACCGCCTTTGGCAGATGGATATCATGCGCCGTTTTGCCGCCGGGGATTTGGCGGAGATTCTGGGTCCAGATTTGGTTGACCATGACCGCGAACAGAGAATTCTAGGATTGCGGGTAGCGGCGCAAAAGGCAATCGAGGTTGCGTCGCCGCAGGTTCGCTCGCACTATGTAGATTACGCGCGCGGAGTGAACGCATTCCTCGAATCGCACCACAATCGGCTGCCGCTGGAGTTTCGTATTCTGCGCTATGCGCCGCAACCCTGGACTCCAGAGGATTCCACCCTGATCGCGGCGCAAATGGTGAAGGATCTCAGCGCCAGTCCGCGGCAGGCGCTGGTGCGCGAGAAAATTCTTGCCAAGCTGGGACCTGAATTGACTGCGGACTTATACGTCAATTCTTCCCGCCACGACCGTCCGCCTACTGTTATACCGCCGGATTCTGCTCCGAAGACCGATCAAGATGACGAGGATGACGACGATGGCGGATCCGGAATGGAGAACTCGGTGACTAGAAATTTTGAGCCAGGCTCCGCGCCTCTTCCGGAATTCGCGTGGTTTGCCTCCGAGCAGCAAACGGATACCGATCCGCGGGTGATCGGTTCCAACAACTGGGTGATCTCAGGAGCGCATACGGTTTCCGGGAAGCCATTGTTATCCAATGACATGCATCTGGGGCACCAGATGCCGAACTTGTGGTACGAGGCCCATTTGCGCAGCGGGAATTTTGACGTCGCGGGAGTCACGCTTCCCGGCATGCCCTACGTGATCGTCGGCTACAACCAACGCATCGCCTGGGGCTTCACCAACATTGGCCCAACCGTCGAGGATGCGTATGTCGAGACATTCAATGCTGCTGGGCAGTATCTGACTCCGGATGGCTGGAAAACTCCGGTGCACCGCCGGGAAGTAATCCACGTAATGGGAAACGCAGATGTGACGGTGGATGTCGTCGTCACGCGGCACGGGCCCATCGTCTCCGCGGTCGCGCCGGGAGAAGATCGGCAACTCGCATTGCGCTGGACGCTTTACGACGGCATTCATAATCCTTTTCTTGAAGTCGATGCTGCACAAAATTGGGTGCAGTTTCGGCAGGCATTTTTCGCCTTGGACGCGCCAGCACAGAACGTCGTCTATGCCGATGTGGACGGCAATATTGGGTACCAAGCCACCGGAAAGATTCCGATCCGCGCCTCCGGCGATGGCAGCTTGCCAGAACATGGCAGCGATAACGCTCACGAGTGGACGGGATACATCCCGTTCGAAAAGCTGCCGAGTGTGCTGAACCCCGCTTCGGGGATTCTGGCTACGGCCAATAGCCGTATTACGCCGAATGGCTACCCCTATTCGATCAGCACCGGGTGGGAAGCGCCCTGGCGCTCGGCGCGCATCTATCGCGTGCTCGAATCAGGCCGAAAGTTCACCGCCGCGGACATGTTGAGCCTGCAGACCGACATTGAATCGGACGCGGAGCGCTACTTCGCGGAACGCTTCGTGTGGGGAGTGGATCATGCAAAGACTGCCTCTGCCCGAGCCAAGGAGGCCGCTGACATCCTGCGTCAGTGGGATGGCAGAATGAGCGCGGACTCTTCCGCGCCGACGCTCGAGACCAGGGTCCGCAACGAGCTTACGCGGCTGTTGCTCGAGCCAAAGTTAGGCCCGGCACTGGCGACGCAGCCGGAGGGAACCCTCAACTGGAAGAGCTATCGGTGGGGAATGCAATCTGTGTGGCTGGAAAACGTTCTTTTGAATCAGCCTAAGCGCTGGCTTCCGGCGCCGTATCCAAACTATGACGAATTGCTGGCGGCTGCAGTCGAAGCGGCAGTGAAGGAGGCGCCGAAAGATCTCAGTTCGTGGCATTGGGGAGATGAAAATCCGGTAGAGATTCAGCACCCGGTCCTGGGGAAAATTCCTTTTCTATGGCATTGGACGGGGCCGGGAGTGCAACCACAATCGGGCAGCGGGTTCACGGTGAAAGCGGTGACTCGCAAGCACGGCCCCTCGGAGCGGATGACGGTGGATCTTTCCAATCTGAATGGATCTACCCTGAATCTGGTGACGGGGGAAGCGGGAAGCTTTCTAAGCCCCTACTATATGGACCAATGGAAGGCGTGGTACGAGGGAAGCACTTTTACGCTGCCATTTTCGCGGGATGCCGTGGAGAAACAGCGAATGCATGTGCTGATGATCGAGCCAAGATAGCGGTCAGCTTTCAGCAAAGCATCGGAAAGCTGACAGCCGGGAGCTCCATGCTGAGAGCTTTCTCTCAATTTACAAACTTGACGTCTATGGGTTGCCCGACGATATCGATGATCGCCTGACCATTGGGCGGCACCAGTAACTTGTCGGTGGTGGTGTCGTAGATGCGGAAGACTCCGCCTTCGCACAAGTACATGACATTACGATTTGGAATGCTCGTCACGCCAGTGACGTCCCCGTTGTCGGTGGGAAAGACGACGCCAGGGGTAGTGGTGTTGTAGATCGCCAAACAGCCGCGGGTTTCGGTTGAGGTGGCTATGTTGGTACAGGTTTTTGACCCGACGAAAAGCTGGCCATTGGCACTGATGTCCATGCGATCGTGATAGCCATCGGTAACGATGATGGGGGCTGAACTGGTCATGGCGCCAATATCTACGATACTCAAGGTTCCACAGGTGGTAGCCGCCGTTCCCGGGCCACACGGCGTGTTAGGAGGAGTTCCCGCCACATACATCGTGCTGCCCACCAGGATGCCATAGGTCGCGGCCGGTAGCGGCAGGGTAGCCTCAACGGTCTGGGTAAGCATGTCCAGGACGGTAATGCCGGCCGCCGTGCCACCGCATTCCGGTCCGCAGTTGAACACGTAGGCAGTCGTGTCATCGGAGCTGAAAATGCCCCATACCGGATGGTCGAAGCAGCACACCGGAGTCCGCGGGTCCATGCTGGTGTTGATGTTGCTGGGAGTAAGGATCGTGACTGTGTTCGAGTTGTCGGCAAAGGTCAGAATGCGATTGCCGTTATGGCTGGAGACAATGGTACGGGCGCCCGGCACCGGAATGGTGGCGGCGATGGAACCCTGGAACAAGCCAAAAGCGATCACCGCTCCCGGTGTCGGAGGAGCGCCGGTTACGGTCGCGGTTGGCACCGCGGCAAAACCGGTGAGGTTGTCATGACCGGCGAGCATGCTCTCCGTCGGTCCGGGCAGGGTAAGCGCTGGAACCGCGGTGTTGCCCGAGCCCTGCGCGACCGCCTCTTTCTCATTATCGATCAACGTTATGGTGTTGTTGTCGGGACTGAAAACCAGGGTTAACAAGCCGCTGGGAGAGAGCTCCATCAAGCTGGGCCCCGACGTGAGACTTACGGTGGAAAGAGAGAGCGTATCGGTCAGGGTGGTGCTGCCCGGCGCGGCATCCACAATATTGAGAACGGGGCCGCCTCCCGGATTGAGCGGATTCGAGACGAAGGCGCGGGAAGTCAGCCCGCTGGGCCGGCCTGAAGCGCGTGCTGCCGCTCGAACTACTTCCACAAGAAAGCAGGGCTACGCTGCCGATGACAAGAAAAACAAGGCCAAAAATGGTTCTTTTCAAACCTGGGACTCCGAAGAGCATGAGGGACAAAGATTTGGATGCAAAAACCGGGATTATAACAGAGCGGGCCCGAAGAAATTCCGCCCACGGCATCCGGAAACATAACGGGGTGATGATGCACGAGTCTGGTCCCATCTTGTATTCTCAGTGCTTATGCCTGCCGATCTGCTGGCCCGTCTGAAGACGTCCCCTGTCCTGTGCGATGGAGCGATGGGAACCTGGCTCTATGCGAAAGGCATTTTCATCAACCGCAGCTATGACGAACTGAATCTCTCCCAGCCCGACTTGGTTCAGGGCATCCATCATGAGTATCTGCAAGCGGGGGCCGAGGTCATTGAAACTAATACTTTCGGGGCGAACAGCTTCCGTTTGAGCCGCTATGGCATGGCTGACCGGGTACAGGAAGTGAATTGGGCGGGAGCAAAGCTGGCACGCGAGGCAGCCAAGAGTTTCGACGTGTGGGTGGGAGGTTCGGTCGGTCCGCTGGGCATGCGTATCGAGCCCCTGGGTAAAACTTCGTTTGACGAGGCTCGAGCGGCGTTTCGCGAGCAGGTCGAAGCGCTCGTCGAAGGCGGAGTCGATCTGATCATCCTGGAGACCTTCGGATACATCGAGGAACTGCATCAGGCTATTCTGGCGGTGCGCGAAGTCAGTCCACAGATCCCGATCGTGGCTCAGGTCACCATGGATGAGGATGGGAATTGTCTGGACGGCGCGACCCCGGAGACTTTTGCTCCCCGGCTGGAGGCGTGGGGAGTGGATGTCATCGGTTGCAACTGCAGCGTAGGTCCGGTGGCCATGCTGGATGCGGTCGAACGGTTGCGAGCGGCCACTTCCCTGCCCCTGGCCGCACAACCAAATGCCGGCGTGCCGCGGTCGGTCGAGGGACGGAATATTTATCTTTGTTCGCCGGAATACATGGCCAGTTACGCCCGCAAGTTTGTGGCGGCGGGAGTGCGGATGGTGGGTGGTTGTTGCGGAACCACACCAGAGCACATTCGGGTAATGAAATCTGCTTTGCGTGTCGGCGAGGCGCGCGCCCGGACTGCGACGGCACAAGTAAAGGCCGCGGCTGCGCCGGCCGCCGCTCCCGCCGTGCCTCTGGAAAAGCGTTCGCGGCTGGGCGCCAAGCTGGCCGCCGGGCAATTCGTGACCATGGTGGAGATTGTTCCTCCCAAGGGAACGGATATTCGCAAGGAAATCGAGGGGGCGAGGTTTCTGAAGTCGGTGGGCGTGGATGGGATCAATATTCCCGACAGCCCACGGGCTTCGGCCCGCATGAGCAACCAGGCACTGTCGTTGTTGATGCAGCAGGAGGTCGGCATTGAGGCGATTCTCCACTACACCTGCCGCGACCGGAATGTGCTGGGCATTCAATCGGACTTGCTGGGTGCGGCCGCCACCGGCATTCATAATCTGATCTGCATAACCGGCGATCCGCCGAAGATGGGCAATTATCCGGATGCGACGGCGGTGTTCGATGTGGACGCGATCGGGCTGGTGAACATCGTCCATAATCTGAACCGCGGAGCAGGATATTGGCGGCAATCCGATTGGCGCGGGCACGGGGTTTGTGATCGGGGTGGGAGCGAATCCCGGCGTCACGAATTTGGACGAGGAGATCCGCCGCTTCGAATACAAAGTGCAGGCAGGCGCGGAGTATGCGGTCACTCAGCCGGTGTTCGATCTGTCTCTGCTGGAGAACTTTCTGCGGCGGATTGAACAGTTCCGGATCCCGGTTGTCGCGGGAATCTGGCCGCTGGTGAGCCTGCGCAATGCCGAGTTCATGAAGAACGAACTGCGGGTTTCGGTGCCGGATGAGATTCTGCAGCGGATGTCGGGCGCGTCAACCCCGGACGCGGCGCGCGACGAAGGCATTGCAGTGGCGCGGGAGATGCTTCTGGCGGTTCGCCCCGTGGTGCAGGGCGCGCAGATCAGCGCCCCACAGGGCCGGTATGCTTCGGCGGTGGATGTGCTGGAGGCGCTGGGCGGCAACTAGAGCGCTGTCATTTAGCGGAAATCAGGGATGGCGCGGGATACTCCGGAAGTTTGTCTTTGTTGGTGGTGGAGCGTTTGACTTCCAGTTCATCGAACAAGATGGACGGGTTAACGATGCTGTGGGGAATGTTCAAAGAGTGATTTTCGATATAGACATCGTTGCCAGCGGCTACCAAGTCACTGCGTAGAGCTCGCGTGTCAAGGTCTCCAAAAGCTCCGCCCCGGACCAGTTCTTCGCGCCCATCTTTCACCCAGACTTTGTAGAGCAGCCGTGGGGAGTTCTGCGGACCCAGGGTTTCGGCAAAGTACCCATAGGGCAGATCCCGTTCTCGGCAAAGCTCGATGAGTTTTTGTTTCAGTTCCGCTGGCGTTGCGGCCGGCGACGCGCTGACGATCAGATTGCCTACGCTCGGCCCAGGAGAATTAGCGGGCACGCGAGCCCGGCCATGACCATTGGAAACGGGAAAGTCCCGGATGGGTTGACGGCCGAGCAGGTAGTTCATCAGCTTTCCGTTTTCGATCACTGAGACGCGAGCTGCTTTCACGCCTTCATCGTCAATCGCGTAGTTGCCCAGCAGTGGCTGGCCGTTCAGCGAAGTGAGTGTTGGGTCGTCCACCACGGAGAGGAAATCCGGCAGCACACGGGTCTTGTAGCTGGCAGCGAAGTCTCCGACAGTGCGCGCATTTTTGCCGAGTTCCGGCTTCAGACCAAGCAGGCGCTCACCCAAGATATCGGAAAAGACGGTGGCAGCGGCATTCGCTGAAAATAGAACCGGGCCGCGATATTCCTCGTCTACCAGTGGAGCGTCGCGCAAGAGCTTCAGCGTGCCCGCCAAACTTGCGGCTTGGGCATGGAAGTCCGCGGCCGAAGGCAAGTCCTTCATGTTATTCACGGTGTAGGCGTATCCGCGTTCGAGCTTCATTCCGTCCGGCGCCTGTGTGCTTTCCGTGATGGACACTTCGAACAAGCTGTAACCGCTGCGTACGACCGTGCCCTCCGAGTTCACCAGATAGCGATTGATGGCGCTGAATCGTAACGACGCGTCAGCGGACTGCAGCAGTGGGTCGTCTTTGTAGACGGCCGAAGCATTCTCGATGGCGGCGCGCCACGGCCGCGGGTCGAAATCCAGATTCGCCAACGGCCCCACCGACTGCACCGGGTCGGCGTGGGCAAAATCGTCCACCGGTTCGTCGGGAGGGGTGAGCTGCTTGAGGCGTGCTTGCTTCTCGGTAAGAGCCTGAGCGGCAGCTTTGTAGGCTTTGTCGGTGGCATCCCAGATCTGATGGCGCAGGGCGAGCAGATCGTCGTCCAACGGGACTACATCGACTGCGCCTTCGCCGGGGCCGTAGTAACTGTCCTGTTTGTAGTCACCGATACGGACTACGACGCGCAGAAAACGAAATCGTCCACGCACATCGGAGCGCACAGCTCCAAATGCAGCTTCCGCCGAATACCCATCCACGTCGAAAACCCGGTATTCGATGTAATACGGTGCAGCCAGGTGGTCGAGCTTGAGAGCTGACTTCGACCGCTCCAACTCAATGCTCATGGCGCGGAGGACGGGATCATCCTTCGCCGCTGCTCCGGATTGGGCGGACGCCGCACAGACAAAGATCGCCGGAACGAACGAGACCAGAGCCAGCAACCGGAAAGCGAACCACGAAATGCTGTGACGCACTCGCTGGAAGCTCATTGCCGTCCTCCGGACCCGGATGGTTTCGTGGAATCGGATGTCTCAAAACCGGGAGGCGGAAGAATCGGCGGACGATTCAGCGAATGAGATTGCTTTTGCACTTCAATCTCGGAGAAGAGCATAGCGGGCGCGGCCGCTGAGACTGGAACCGATCCCGACTCGGCGCCGCAGACGCCGTTGAACACGGCAGTCTTGTCGCCGGTCACCAGAATGCGCTCCAGCGCTGCCAGGGGCGTGCCGACAATATCCACGCCACGCACCAATTCGTCGGGACGATCATCCGGATAGACTCGCCACACCAGGACCGGCAGAACCTGGAAAGCCTGCGGCAGATTGCGCTGGGTGAGGGTGAATCCGCCCTGGATATCTTCAAAATACAGGCCATAGGGTTTGCCCTGCTTCTTGATCTCGTCTTTCAGCTTCTGCTTGAGCTCGGAATCTTTCACCGTCTTGGACGAAGAAACGATCAAATTGCCCTGGCGTCCGGTGGGCATGAGACCGACCTGGGCGCGCCCGTGGCCGTTGGAGATGGCAAAGTTCTTAATAGGCATGCGCGACATCAGGAAGTCTTTCAGTATGCCGTTCTGGATCACATCCACGCGGCGTGCCGGCATGCCCTCGTCGTCGTATTCGTACCAGCCGCTGAGGGAAACGCCGTCCAGCGCACGGCGGGTCGGATCGTCGGAGACGCTCAGAAAGTCCGGCAGAATGGATTGGTTCACTTTCTTGGTGAAAGTTTGACCTTCTTCCTCGCCGCGCTGACGATGGCCTTCCAGGCGGTGGCCGAGCACCTCATGAAAGAAAACGGCTGTGGCCCGGCCGGAGAGCAATGCCGGTCCGTCAAAAGGCTCAGCCAGAGGCGCGGCACGAAGCGCCTTGAGATCAGACGCCATCTTTTCGGCAGTGGCGGCAATTTCGGCTTCGGGCGGCAGCTGGTCGAGAGTTTCCGCCTGAAAGGTTTCCACCCGCATCAGTTCCATGCCATCGTCGGCACGGGTCTCTGCCTGCAGGGCCAGACGCACCAGGGCATTGGGCGTGACGACGCGGCTGCCTTCGGTGGAAACATAATGGAAGCGGGTCTGCTCCACCGTGAGCATCGCAATCGAGTTGTAGATGTGGGAATATTTGCGGAAGTAGCCGGAGTACTGCCGCACCAGCTTCTCCATTGCCTTCTGATCGGGCAAGGCGCGCATGGCCGCATTGTTGGAATGGGTCTGCGGCTGCTCTTGAGAGAAATCCGGTGAAGTATCTTCCTCCTGAGCGTGAACTTGTGAACTGGTCTTCACATTCAAGAAGGTAGAAGCCGCCTTGCGGTATTCCTCAAAGGTCAGGCGCCAAAGCACATGAGCCAAGGCGTTGCGGTCGTCCTCCAGGGGAAGGACGCCGAAGTTGATTGCCGAATAGCGATTCTGTTCGTGCGCGTTGTCGAGGGCTGGAGCACCGACGCGAACGATCACGTCAGCCGCGCGGTGCCGAGCCGCAACCGAACTCATCAAGCTACCCTGGGTACCGACGGCGAAAGCTTCGTTTTGGTCGTAGACGGAATAGCTCAGGAAATACGGGGCAGGATCAAGCTTGGCGAGGCTGTCATGCGCCCGCTGCAATTCCTGCTGCATGGCGGAGACAAGGATGTCGTCCTTGGGCGCGGGCGAGGCGATGGTGCGGTTGGCGGGTACCAGACAGAGAAAGCATGCCAAGCCCAGAGAACTCCTGCGAAGTAGATCTTTCATAGTGGAACGACGACACTTAGCCTCGCCTAAACGAGACGTAAAGAGTACCAGAGGCGGAACGGAGAACAAGTGACTACAGGGAGGCCAACAATTTTGCTCAATCTTCCGCGACGACGCCCAAAGAACTGGATTAAAATGAATACAGGAGTGAATCCCGTTGGCCAAATTTGAAGAATGCCTCCAGCGTTTGGAGAAGATTGTCCAGGAACTCGAAAAAGGAGATGTTCCCCTGGAAAAGTCTCTGACGCTTTTTGAGGAGGGGATGCAGCTTTCGGGAGCCTGCCGCAAAGAACTTGACGAAGCGGAGGGGAAAGTGGAGATCCTGCTCAAGCAAAACGGAAAACTCCAAGCGGAAGCGTTCGAGCCCGCATCCGTGAAAGCGCCGGGAAGAAAATAGGCGTTGACGCGGCGCGGGTGTCCAGGCCTCAATCACTGCAGTCCTCATGGCGCCCGTGAGACTGCAGCCAGCCCGCCGTATGCGACGGTCAAACCAGGAGGTTTACGTATGCAACCTCTCAATGTCGTTCTCCTACAGAGCGATCCTGGGACCCTGAAATCCCTCGTCGCCTCGTTGCACAAATCATTTCGCTCCATTCGCCAGGCTCCTTCCCTGCGTGATCTGCGGAGTTGCCTGGCCGAACGACCAAAGGGGATCGTCATCCTGGATATGGAAATTGCGTCTATGTTTGACGTGCAGGATCTGTCCCGTAACTTTCCCGAAGTGCGGATCATTTGCAACCACCGCCTGGCCGACGAAGAGATGTGGACTGCCACGCTCGGCGCCGGGGCGGCTGATTGCTGTCCGTCGGATGACACACGGGGGATTCTTCGTGCCGCATTGCAGGATCAGGCAGCCCGCATGGCTGCCTGATTTTCCCCACATCAAACAGGGCGCCCTGCCGGGCGTCTTTTTTTGTCTCCGCGAACCGACCGACACGCTTCACAAGCGCTGATCTTCGTCTTGTTATACTCGGTTTTCATGCTCAAGGAGATTCTGCAGCAAGGTCGTGGGCTCACCGACGATGCGCTGGAACGGCTCTTGCCGCCAGCCACGCAACCACCGGTTTCCATTCATCAGGCCATGCGGCACAGCGTGTTTGCCGGCGGCAAACGGTTGCGGCCAGTCCTTTGCATGGAAGCCGGCCGCATGGTGGCTGCCTCCCTTCCCGCGGGCATTGAAGAGTTGGGTGCAGCCTTAGAAATGCTGCATACTTACTCGCTGATCCACGACGATTTACCGGCATTGGACAACGATGACTTGCGCCGCGGACGTCCTACATGCCACAAAGCTTTCGGCGAAGCCATCGCCATTCTGGCGGGAGACGCCTTGCAAACGCAGGCTTACGAGGTGCTGGCGAGGTTAAGGTGCCCGGCCGAGGCACGGGTGCGGATTATCGAAGAAATTGCTCGCGGAACGGGTACCGTGAACGGCATGATTGGCGGCCAGGTCGTGGACCTGGAAGCCGAACACCAAAAACCTGATCGTCAGATGATCGAGTACATTCACCGCTCCAAAACGGCCGCGCTGATCACGGCGAGCCTGGTCAGCGGAAGCTTATTTGCTGGGGCCCCTGAAGACGTCATGGCGAAATTGCGCTCCTTCGGGCTGAAGATCGGTCTGGCATTCCAGATCGTGGACGACGTGCTCGATGTCACCCAGACTTCTGAACAACTCGGCAAGACGGCCGGAAAAGATACGGCGGCGGAGAAGGCGACGTATCCCGCTCTGTTCGGTGTCGAGGAGTCGCTGCGCCACGCCGATGAACTGGCAGGCGCCGCTATCGCGCAGCTGGACGACTTTGGAAATCGGGCAGAAACATTGAAGGCTCTGGCGCGGTTCTTAATCGAGCGAAAAAAATAAGCGCGTCTCCCAAAAGTTACGGATGGGCTCTGTCGTTGTTTTTCTCCTGTGTTCCGCATGTTCTCTGTGGTAGAAATTGCATAGGCGATGGAGTTCGCCATAACCGCCCGCTCCAGCCGTAAACGCGACTGGGCTGATAACTCCTACAAACCTTGTAGGAGAACTCTGTCGTGGATGGCCTCAAAGATTTCCTGATCATCTCCCTGGGCGCGGTCTTCGGCGCCAACGCTCGTTATTGGCTGAGCCGTTTCGCCGTCCGCGAATGGGGCGCGTCATTCCCTTACGGGACCCTCGTCATCAATATTCTCGGCAGCCTGGTGGTGGGATTCTTCATGATCTGGGCGACGGAACGGGCGCTGATCAATCCGCGCTGGCGATTGCTGGTAGTGGTCGGATTCTGTGGCGCGTTCACGACGTTTTCGAGTTACGCCTTCGAGAGCATGTCGCTGGCCGAGCGCGGCCATTGGTTCCTGGCGGCGGCGAACGTTTTCGGTAGCAACTTACTTTGTCTGGCGGCAGCGGTGGGCGGCATGGCGCTGGCGAGGGCGCTGTAAAATGGGAAACACTGTGGCAGTACAAGTCACCATCTATCTCAACGAAGCCGACCACTGGCAGCACAAGCCGCTGCATCTGGAGATGCTTAATTATCTGCGGCAGGAAAACGTCTATGCCGCAACTGCGATTCATACGGTTGCCGGATTTCTCGGACGCCACAAAGTTGAGACGGCTCATCTGGTGGATGTTGGCGGCAAGCTGCCGGTCATCATTATTTTCGTGGACACCGATGAGCATGTAAGCCGTGTCCTGCCCCGGCTGAAGGAAATGGCGGCCCACCGGCTGATTGTGCGGGAGAATGTGGTGCTCGAGCAGGGGAATCTGGACTAGGCGACCGAAACCAATCCGCAAAATCCTAAACCGCGGAGTGCGCCGAGAAAACTACAACCGAGTTTGCCCCGGGAAAATATCCCGATAAGCAGCGATTCCCAACTAACTTC
This sequence comes from uncultured Acidobacteriaceae bacterium, assembly GCA_963697035.1. Taxonomy (GTDB): domain Bacteria; phylum Acidobacteriota; class Terriglobia; order Terriglobales; family Acidobacteriaceae; genus PALSA-270. The sequence goes on from CAVOMN010000011.1 coordinate 360,889, forward strand.
TTTCGTCAACTCCCTCAAAAAGATCGGTTTCGACCGCGGTTAGCGTGTGCGGGAAGGTGGAGGCCGCGAGGTGGAATAGCTCCTCAGGCGGGCGCAGAGTGCGATCGCCATAGGTCTCCAACAGCGGCGACTGGCTGGGATGAGCCCGAAACGCGGCAATCTTGGCCTCAATGTATTTGCCTACGTCGATCCGCGTGGTGACCGGCGAGAGCGAAACCGGCTGGCGTTCTGGCCACGTCTGCAATGCGGTCGTGTAGTAAAGCTTTTGTGCTCGATGCGGCGGCAGACCGCCGCCAAGTTGCTCGGCAAAGCGGTCGTTGCGCGACGCCCAATGGTAAGCCGCGGTGGTAAAGAGTCCAACCGAGGAGTGATCCACGTGCGCTGTGACCGTTCCTTCCAGACCGAGGGTCACCACGACTTGCGGTTTGATTTCGCGGATGCGCCGCATCAAGTCGCCAGCAACCTGGACGAAATCGAGCTGTGCGAGGCGTCCGTCAGGATAATCAAAGATCGTGGCCAGGCTCACGCGCAGGATGCGGCATGCCTCATAGAATTCCGCAGTCCGCATGGCGCCCAATTGTTCTCCAGAGCCCGCTTCACCGCGATTCGTAGCAGCCTGCCCGCGCGTCAGGCAAATCACGTGGGTTTCGACTCCCTGCTCCCGGTAACGCAGCAGCGAGCCTCCAAAGGCCCAAGCTTCGTCATCCGGGTGCGCAGTCGTGCAGAGTAGTTTCAGCATGTGTGGGATGCAACTCTCGCCAGTATTTCATGGCCAAGGTTGTGGTGTCCGATCGCCGGGACCGGAAACCGCGGCGCGTTTAGGCTAATCAGGCGCAGCCATTGACAGGACTCCGTTGTTTGCCATAACCTACTCCTTCGTCATGATGATCAGCCGCCATCCTCACCATCACCACCACGCGCACAGCGCGCCGGTGAGGGTGTGGCACTGAGGCAGCAAGCACTCCCAATATCCGGCCCGCTGAGGCACAAACACTCAGCGGGCTTTTTGTTTGTCAGGAGCTTATTTGTCAGGACAGGAAGAGATGCAGGAAATCGACTTCGACAAAATGCGCGGGCTGGCCCCGGCAATCGTGCAGGACGACGCCACGGGCGACGTCCTGATGCTGGGATTTATGAACCGCGATGCCTATGAGCGCACCCTGAGCCGCGGCTACGTGACTTTTTACAGCCGCACCCGCAACGAGCTTTGGACCAAGGGAGAGACTTCCGGCAACCGGCTGAAGGTGGTTTCCGCCAGCACCGATTGCGACCGCGACACGCTGCTGTTTCGCGTAACAGTGGAAGGTGCGGGCGTGGTCTGCCACGAGGGCACACGGTCGTGCTTTACCAAGGCGCTAGCCGTGAGCAGCGAGGTGGCGCGATGAAGATTCGGCTGGGAATTCCCAAAGGCAGCCTGCAGGAAGCGACGCTGCAACTGTTCGCGCAGGCGGGGTTGCAAATTCATACGAACTCGCGATCGTATTTTGCCTCGACAGGCGACGCGGAGATCGAGTGCATGCTGATTCGCGCGCAGGAGATGGCGCGCTACGTGGAGCACGGCGCACTCGATGCCGGCCTCACCGGCTACGACTGGGTGGTGGAAAGCGGACTGGAGGTGGTGACGGTCGCAAATTTGGTCTACGCCAAGCAGAGCCGCAGCAAAGTGCGCTGGGTGCTGGCGGCGCCCGAGTCGTCGAAGTTTCAAAAAGCGGAAGACTTGGCGGGGTGCATCATCGCGACCGAGCTGGTGAACGTGACCAAGAATTATTTTCGCGACCGCGAAAGTGGAGGTGAAGGTGGAGTTTTCCTGGGGCGCGACCGGAGATCAAGCCGCCCATGCTGGCAGACGCGATTGTCGAGATCACCGAGACGGGCAGTTCGCTGCGGGCGAATCATCTGCGAATTTTGGATACGGTGCTGGAGTCTTATACGCAGATCATCGCGAACAAAGCATCGTGGGCGGACGCGGCCAAGCGGCGCAAGATTGAGAATCTGGCTCTGATGTTGCGCGGCGCGATGGACGCCAAAGACCGCGTGGGTCTCATGCTCAATGTGCGGAAGGAAGATTTAGACGGGGTGCTGGCGGTTTTGCCGGCTTTGAAACGGCCGACGATTTCCACGCTGAGCGAGCCGGGATGGCTGGCGGTGAATACGGTCATTGAGGAGCACACGGCGTGGGAAGTGATTCCGCGGCTGAAGGAAGCCAAGGCGCAGGGGATTGTGGAGTATCCGCTAAACAAGGTGGTGATGTAATGCGGGTGCTTTCGGGGCGCGCGGCGGCGGCGCGGATCAAGAAGATTGCAGCGCGTAATGCGCAGTTCGGAGCGGTTGAGCCGGCGGTGGGGCGCATCCTGGACGATGTGCGGCGTCACGGCGACCGGGCGTTGCGGAAGTATGCGCAACGCTGGGACGGCCTAGTGAAGGATGCGAACCTGCGTGTTCCGGAAACGAAGTTGCGTGGGGCGTGGAAGTCGGCATCAGCCGAGCTGCGGGCGGCCTTGGAAGTGGCGGCGGACAACATCCGACGGTTCTGTGAACTGCAGAGGCCGAAGGAGTGGAGACGCTCGCGGAATGGGGTCGCGCTGGGACAATTGGTGCGGCCCATCGAGTCGGTAGGATGTTACGTGCCGGGCGGAAGGCATCCGCTAATGTCGACCGTGCTGATGACGGTGATCCCAGCGCAGGTGGCGGGGGTGAAGAACATTCGCGTGGTGTCGCCGCAACCAGCGCCGGAAGTGTTGGCGGCGGCCGGCATGCTGGGAGTGAACGAGTTCTATTGCGTGGGCGGGGCGCAGGCGGTGGCGGCGCTGGCGTACGGGACCGAAAGCGTCCCGCGCGTGGATAAGATTGTGGGGCCGGGAAATTTGTATGTGACGGCGGCGAAGAAACTGGTTTCATTCGATTGTGCGATTGATTTTCTGGCCGGGCCGACGGAAGTGGTCATTGTGAGTGACGAGGGAAAAGCAGAATTCATTGCTGCGGATCTGGTGGCGCAGGGTGAACATGATCCAGAGGCGATGTCTATTTTCATTACGACTTCGAAGCGGCTGGCCACCCGCGTGGAGGCCTGCCTGACCGCCATGGCAAAAGATAATCCCGTCGCGCGAGAGTCCTGGCGGCGGCACGGCGCGATTCTATTGCCGCTTCGCGAAGGCAGGCGATGGAATGGGCAAACCAGATTGCGCCGGAGCACATCACGGTAAGTAGGAAGAACTTGCCGCTCTTACAGAATGCGGGCTCGATTTTCGTGGGCGACTATTCTGCCCAGGCGGCGGGCGATTATGCCTCGGGACCGAATCACGTGCTGCCCACGGCGGGCGTGGCGCGCTTTCGCGGAGGATTGAGCGTGATGGATTTCGTCAAGGTAATCACGGTGCAGGAGCTTTCGCGCACCGGATTGAGGCGGATTGCACCGGCGGTCGAGCTTCTTGCGGAAAAAGAAGGATTAAAAGGCGCATGCCGAATCAATTCGAGTGAGAGTCCGGAATGCTTAAAGCAAGAGCAGCAGTTTACAGTTTGAAGTCATATCATCCGCCGCTGGGAAATCGCGATGGCCTGCGGCTTGACTTCAACGAGAACACCGTGGGTTGTTCGCCGCGCGTGCTGGAGCGGCTGCGGCGAATTGACGGAGAACTGCTGGCGCGTTACCCCGAGCGCGAGCCGGGCGAGTTGGTCGCGGCGGCTCACCTGGGAATAGGGCCTGCGGAAATATTGCTCACCAACGGCACCGATGAAGCGATCCACCTCATCTGTGAAACCTATCTCGAGCCGGAGCATGAGGCTCTGATTGGCGTTCCGACGTTCGCCATGTACGAGATCTATGCAGCGGCGACGGGAGCGAAGGTAATTCCGGTTTTAGGCGACGCCGATTTTCATTTTCCCGTGGAGAAAGTTCTGGCGCAGGTGAATGAGAGGACCCGGCTGATCGCGGTGGCGAATCCGAACAATCCAACGGGCGCGCAAGCTCCGCAGGAGCATTTGCTGCGGCTGGCCAAAGCTGCTCCACAAGCGGCCCTGTTGGTGGATGAGGCTTACTTCGAATTCAGCGGCGAGACATTGATGAAGCAATGGCGCGAGATCCCGAATCTGTTTGTTTCGCGGACATTTTCCAAAGCGTATGGGCTGGCCGGGCTGCGAATCGGGGTGCTGGCGGGAAATGTCGAGCAGATGAAACTGGTGCGGAGGGTAAGCTCGCCTTATAACCTGAACAGCGTGGCGCTGGCGTGCTTGGCGGACGCGCTGGGGGATCAAGACTTACATTGATGCATATGTGACCGATGTGCGGCGCGGACGGGAACGGCTGGAACGGGAACTGCGCGAGCGTGGGATCCGATATTGGCCGAGCCGGGCGAATTTTGTGCTGATGTATTTTGGGGCGGCGAACAAGCCTTTCATCGCGGCCATGCGCGAGCGAGGAATTCTGGTGAGGGACCGGTCGCGCGATCCGGGATGCGAAGGATGTGTGCGCATCACGCTGGGGTCGGCGGAGCACAATGCGCGGTTGTTCGCGGTTCTTCCCGAAGTCTTCGAAAAAGTGGGAATGACGACAAAGGTGGCGCGGTGAGAAAAGCGACGATTGAACGAGCAACGAAAGAGACGAACATTCGGCTGGCGCTGACGGTGGATGGCAAGGGCCGTTACAAGATTTCTACCGGCATCCGTTTTTTCGATCACATGCTGGAGCTGTTTGCGCACCATGGCGGCTTCGATCTGGACCTGAAGGCCCGCGGCGATCTGGATGTGGACCAGCACCATACGGTTGAAGATGTGGGCATCGCGCTGGGACAAGCCTTTGCTAAGGCTCTCGGCAGTAAGAAAGGCATTTTGCGCGCGGGATATTTCGTGATGCCGATGGATGAGACTCTGGGGCTGGCGGCGGTGGATTTTTCCGGGCGAACCGCGGCGGTGATTGACACCAAAGTCAAGACGCGGCTGGTGGGAGATTTGCAATCGGAACTGGTGTTTGATTTCTTCGAGGGATTTGCGCGCGGGGCGCACGCCAACGTGCATATTAAGACGCTTTACGGGCGATCGAATCATCACAAGATTGAAGTCATTGTTCAAGGCATTCGCGCGGGCATTGCGGGCGGCCTGTTGGCGCGATCCGCAGATGGCGCGGCTGCTGCCCAGCACGAAGGGATTGCTGTGACCGCGGTGATCGCACAGGCAAGTATCGGATGGCGACCTTCCTAAAATGACCATTGCGATTGTGGACTACCGGGCTGGCAATCTCACTTCGGTGAAGAAGGCACTCGACCGCGTAAGCACGGGAGCGTTGGTGACGGCCGATCCGGAAGTGGTGGCGCGGGCGGAGAAAATTGTTTTGCCGGGCGTGGGGCATTTTGCCGCCACTTCCGCGCTGAGTGAGGGCGGATTGCGCGAGGCGATTGGGGAATCCCTGAAGCGTGGTGTGCCGTTTCTTGGCATTTGCGTCGGCCTGCAGTGGATGATTGATTCGAGCCAGGAGGCTCCTGAGGTGCCGGGGCTTGGGCTGTGGCCGGGGAGTGCGAGCGCTTCCCTGCCGAGGTGAAGTCGCCCCATGTGGGATGGAATCAGTTGGCGATTAAGAATGGATCGTCGCGGTTACTGCGTGGGATTCCTGCGGGGTCGTTTGTTTACTTCACGCACTCGTTTCGAGTGCCGTTGCTGGAGGCAACGGTGGCGGAGTGCGAATATGGCGGGGCATTTTCGGCGGCGGTGGAGCAGGACAATCTTTTTGGAGTGCAGTTTCATCCGGAGAAGTCGGGGGCGGTGGGGTTGAAGGTGCTGGAGAATTTTTGCGAGTTGTGAATGGAAAGGCAGGCATCTTGCCCGAGCCCCACAAACTGCGTCGTGGACGGGCGGGGACGCCCGTCGCTCCATATTCGTTTAGGGCATATACGTTTAGGACATGTTGACCAAACGAATTATCGCTTGCCTGGATGTGGACGCGGGACGCGTCGTCAAGGGCGTGCAGTTTCTCGATCTGCGGGATGCGGGTGATCCGGCCCGTCTGGCGGCGGCGCATAGCGCGGCCGGGGCCGACGAGATTGTGCTGCTGGATATTTCCGCTACGCATGAGGGACGGGCTACGCTGGTGGACACGGTGCGGCGCACCGCGCGGGAGCTTTTCATTCCGTTCACCGTGGGTGGAGGGATTCGCACGCTCGATGACGCGAGCGCGATTTTTGATGCGGGCGCCGAAAGGTGAGCATCAATTCGGCGGCCATCGCGACTCCGGGGCTGATCACGGAGATTGCGAATCGCTTTGGATCGCAGGCCGCGATCATCGCGATCGACGCCAAACGGGCTGATGGACGGCTTTGGAGTGTTTGTGCATGGCGGACGGAAGCCGACTGGGCGGGATGCCGTTGAGTGGGCGAAAGAGGCCGAGGAGCGCGGCGCGGGAGAGATTCTGCTGACCTCAATGGACCGCGATGGCACGGGAATCGGATTCGATTGCGAGCTGACACGCGCGGTGGGCGATGCGGTGCGGATTCCGGTGATTGCCTCCGGCGGAGCGGGCGGCGCCAAAGCATTTTGTCGAGGTATTCGGCGAGACTGGGCATGCGGACGCGGCGCTGGCGGCGTCCATCTTTCATTTTGGGTTGAGTTCGTTCTCCGACTTGAAGCTGCAACTGCGCTCTGCCGGAATTCCCGTGAGGTGGCCTTGCTGATTCCTTCGATTGATCTGATGGGCGGCAAAATTGTGCAACTCGTCCAGGGGAAAAAGAAAGCGTCTAGAGTTCGACAATTTCGACGAGTGGGTGGAACGGTTCTCGCGGTTTCCCTTTAGTTCAGCTCATTGATCTGGACGCCGCCATCGGCACGGGCGATAACCGGGCGCTGATTCGAGGATTTCGTGAGGCGGCTTCCCTGCCAGGTGGGCGGCGGGATTCGCTCGATCGAGACGGCAAGAGAAATTTTGGGGCTGGGGGCGCGGCGCGTGATTTTGGGATCCACTCTAGTTCGCGACGGCGCCATTAACGTCGGGTTTGCGCGAAGAAATAGCGAACGCGGTGGGTACGGACCGCCTTGTATTTGCCCTCGATGCGAAGGGCGGCAAGGTGGCGATCCGCGGCTGGCGGGAGGTAACGCCGATCACTCCGCTGGCAATGATGCAAGCGCTTGAGCCCTGGTGCGCGGCTTTTCTCTATACCCACATTGACACCGAGGGCATGATGCTGGGCATCCCGATGGAGACGGTGCGGGACGCTGCGGGCTGGAACTGCGAAACAGCTCATCGCCGCGGGCGGGATATCGAGCGATGCCGAGATCGAACAGCTGCATGCAATTGGCGTTGACGCAGTCGTCGGAATGGCGCTCTATCTGGGGAAGCTCGACGTGACCAAGACCCTGCAGGCACAGAGCTTGCCAGCGACAATTAAGACCTCGTAAGCGACTCTGTAACATTCCTGAAACAAGCCTCTGCTAGCCTCGAAACGGCGGCGCAACACGACATTTGAGTGCATGGAAATCCCGCCCTGTCTAGCAAAGTACGCGACCCGGACGAGGCGCCTGCCGGGCTGTTCAAGGATTCATTCCGGAAATGCGATCCCAACAAACTCTACTGCTCCTGATTCTTGGTTGTGGCTTTTCTGCTGGCCGCGCCTACGCCCAGACCGCTTCCAATGAACCCTGTGCCCGCGCCGCGGCGGGTGCGGGAATTGCAGAACCGTACGATCTGCGCAGCCAGAATGGCGAATTGAGCGTCGAGCTGTCATTCCGCAAGAGTAGCGACAGACCGGTGTGACGCGCTATTGCTACGTGGATCAGTTTGGCCACGAGTCTCCCAATTTGCGGGTGCATCCGGGCGACCTGCTGACGATTCGGCTGAAGAACAACATTTCGTCCTCCGGGAAGATGGCGCCGATGAAAAAATGGCATCGCCGAGCAGGAGCACTCCGGGGACCTTTGTGCCGGCCAAACCATGACTGCTCTTTCGACCAATCTGCATTTCCATGGGATGACTATTCCGCCAGTTTGCCATGAGGATGACGTGATCCGGACCGCGATTGAGCCTGGCGATCCGCCATTTGAATACCGGGTTCGGATTCCGGCAAACCAGCCGCCGGGATTGTATTGGTACCATCCGCACATTCATGGCTTCAGCAAGGCGCAGGTGCTGGGTGGGGCTTCGGGAGCATTGATCATCGAAGGATTGGAAAACGCGAATCAAGCCGGGCAAATCTGCCGGAGCGGATCATGGTGATCCGCGATCAGGATCTGATGAATCCTGAGGCGACGCCTCCGCCGGGCGGAAAAGGAGTGCCGACGGTAGTGATTCGGGACCGGGAGGGCGATGCGATCAACACGGGAGACGGGACGGGCAAGCCGGCAAAAGACCTGTCGGTGAATTTTGTTCCGGTTGCCTTCCCCGATTGCACACCTGCCAAAATCGCGAATCAGGCCATGGAGAGCAACAGCTGTGGCGGGTGCTTGAATGCCTCGGCGATCACGTATCTCAATTTGCAGATTCTGATGGACGGAGTGCCGCAGATTTTGGGCGTGGTCGGCGGTGGATGGAGTTCCGATCACGCAAAAGGGAGACCTGAAAAGCCGCATCCTGTGGGAGGACCACGTCGGTTTGGCGCCCGGCGGACGAATGGAGTTTCTTTTCAAAGGGCCGCCGGCCGGCATGAAGGCGACTCTGATTACGCGCAGCGTGAATACGGGGCCCGGTGGGGAAAATGATCCGACACGGCCGTTGGCTGTCGTTGAGGGCTCGCCCACGGCCCTGAGCCGCAATCGCGCCTGGGTGCGTCGATACACTACAGCGGCCCCGGCTTTCCCTGGCTGGGAGATGTGACCCCGGCGCGCACCCGCAAGCTGTATTTTTCGGAAATATTGCAGGACCCCAATGATCCCAATAGTCCGACTACGTTTTATTTAACCGAGGAGGGACAACGCCAAAAGCCTTCGACATGAATTCACGCGAGCCGAATATTGTGGTGCACCAAGGGGACGTGGAGGACTGGATCATCGAAAACCGTTCGGAGGAGTTGCACGATTTTCACATCCATCAAGTCCACTATCTGATGCTGGAGTGGAACGGACTGAAAACGAATGAGCCCTTCCTGCGCGACACGGTCAACGTTCCCTACTGGGATGGAAAGAGTTCGACTTACCCGAGCGTGAAGCTGCGCATTGATTTCCGCGATCCGAATATTATTGGAACGTTTCCCTATCATTGCCATCTGCTGGAGCATGAAGACGGAGGAATGATGGGATTGGTAAAGGTGGAAGCGCGGGAGCCGGCACGATAAGATTCCAATTCTGAGTCGCCGCCGAGATGGCGGCGCTACAAATACATCCGGCGCCGGAACCCTGTGATGAAAGGGCTGCCAGCGCCGGCGTTTTCTGCAACGTCTTTACTTTACCTAGCGCCCGAAGTTGAAAGCATCCATCAAATCACTCAATGCAGGGCTGTTTTGAGGAATATAGGGATCGCGCTCGTCCACGCGCGGGTTCGGGAAGTTGTCCCGGCTGCGGTGGGTGATGGGCGGCAAGTTCCAGTTGGCTTCGATGAACTTCAGAATGGACACATGATCGCTGTAGCTGTGCGAGATGTGGCCACCGCGGGTGTAGGGAGAAACGATCAGCAACGGAATGCGGGTTCCGTCGCCAAAGAAATCGAGCGGTTGCACGTATCCGGAGTCATAGTAGCCGCCGCCTTCGTCGAAGGTAATGAAGATCGCAGTCTCGCTCCACAGCTTCGGATTGGCGCGGACTTCATCCACGATCTTTTTGGTGAAGGCCTCGAACAAGTTCAGCTTGGAAGAAGCCGGGTGGCCATCCACGAAGCCGCTGGGTTTTACGAAGGAAACCGCCGGCAGATTTCCGCTGGCGATATCGGCATAGAGGTCTACGGTGTCTTTCAAGTGCGTGGTCCGTACGGCGGCATTGGTCATGATGGACGTCGAATACTGGAAGGGATTGCAGATGGTGCAGTATTCATCGCTCTTCGTGCCGAAGTCGCCATAGTTGACCTGGTACTTGTCGGTGAGGTACTGATTCCACTGATCGCCGTAGTACTTCCAGGAAATGTTCTGCTCGAGGAGCTCATCGCCGATGGTGCGGACCGAAGACGGGCGGAATGGTGAAGGGCGCGTAGTTCGGGATCGTTCGGATCGGCTACGGTGCCATCGCCATAAAATCCCGGGTTGTAGTTATTGAGGAGATAGTAGTGGCCCTTTTCGCAGTTAGGCCCGAATGGGGCGCTTGAGCGAAGAGAGGTAGTTGAGCACCGGGGCCACGCCGGGCTGGTTAGGATCGGAACACTCGCTGTAAGAACCGCCGCCGCCGGCAGTGCCTGATCCGTAGCCGCCGCTGCCGTATCCGTCTTCGGTGTACCAGTTGTTGGTGCCCATGGCGGGGTTGGGATCTTCGACTTCGTCCACGATCCCGCCGCCGACCATCTGGTTGTGGGGAGGGGTCAAGGCATTGCCGTTGCCATCGCTATACCAGATGGCGTCGCCGGTGCCGAGAGCAATGTGATTGGCTCCCGTTCCGCCCATGACGGACTGGTGAAAGTTATCACTCAGCGTGTATTTGTCGGCCAGCTCCTTCATGTAAGGCGCATCGCCCTGCTGGACGTTGTAGAAACCCATGGCGGTCGAGCCTTCGCCGGTCGTGACGGCCGTGGGAGAGTAGTCGGTGCTGAAGTTGGCTGGCGGCGTGATGCCGTTCGCGCCGGCGCCGACCGTAACTTCAACATAAGGGAACAAATCGGCTTTGCAGCCGCTGGGGTTCTTAGGGGTTGCCGCGGAGGCGGTGCAATCCATTTGCTGCCACATCTGATAGAAGCGGTGAACCGGGCTGGCGGTGTAGCTATCGTAGGGCAAGAGTGGAGCCGGTGAGCTGGAACGGGCCGGGCGGCAGGTTTGACACATTGGTTATACGGGTGTCGGGAACTCTTGACGGCAAGGCCCGTCGCCCCAGTGGTGAGCAGTACAGCATCCTTCGGCAGCGAGACCGCTCTCGTCAATTTGCGCCTCGGCGGCCGTCGGAACGTACGACGTCTTGGGTGCGCCATCCGTCAGCGGCGTGGGAAGCACAGGGTAAGAGATCTTGGACGTGGGGCTCAGCAGGAAAGGATCGGGCTGGGAGTCGATGGCCGAAACGTGCAGTGGCGTGGGCGTATTTCGGTCCCGGAGTTCCGTCCGCATTGATGATTCCCTTGGACAGCAGGTTGCTGACTTTATCGCCCGATGGGGATTTGTAAGTGGCATAGACATGGTCGAAGCTGCGGTTTTCTCCGATAATGACGATGACATGCTTAATCGGAGTGCGGGTGTGAGTGGGAAAGTCATTGAGCGGCCCCGAGCGGCGGGGCCAAGAGGTTGACCACAGTCGAGAGCAAGCGCAGCGCCCAAACCCGGTATAGTGGCCGGCGGCTCGCGCGTATTCCACAAACTTCATAACAATTCCTCCGCACGGGGAGTCTACTTTCTTCCCCGTAGGTCCAAACTGCCGTGCTTGCGTTACGATTCAGTGAAGCGCTGATGAAAGTTCGTTGAATAGATTTTCACAGCTCTCATCTTTCTTCACAGTGGATCCCGCGAGTTGCATCGCGAATGGGTGTTGGCGACATCCAATGACTGCTGGTCGCAATCGCGGCAAATCTGGCACACTGTTTTGATGCGATCCGAGGATGAAAGACCGTGGATGATCGGAGCGGTACGCGCCGGGCTGGCCGGGAATCGAACCGCGATGGACTTCAAGCGCCAAGACCGGGATGGGGACCGCGCTGAATTTGCACAGCCGTGTCTGGTTCACGCTGAGCCATGGCATTGTGAATGAAGTGTACTTTCCGCGCGTAGATCAGGCGTGCACGCGTGACATGGGATTGATCGTCACTGACGGCGCTACTTTTTTCTGCCGAAGAAAAGCGCAGCTGCAGTTTTCAGAACTCCGCCATCGAACCGGGAGTTCCGGCTTATGAGCTCACCAATACCGATCTCGAGGGCCGCTTCTGGATTGAGAAAGAAATTTTCACCGATCCTTACCGTAACGTCGTCCTGCAAAAGACCCGCTTCGAGCCCTTTGCGGGCCGGCTGGCGGATTACCGTCTGTATGTGCTGCTGTCTCCGCATCTGGCCAATCACGGAGTGGGAAACACAGGATGGACGGGCGACTACAAAGGCGAGCCGATGTTTTTCGCCGAGCGCGAAGATTGCGCGCTGGCCCTGGCTTGCTCCGCACCCTGGCGGTGCCGGTCGGTGGGCTTTGTCGGATTTTCGGACGGATGGCAGGACCTCTCAAACATTTTCAGATGAAGTGGGAATACACGCGCGCGGAGAACGGCAACATTGCCTTGACGGAGAAATCGACCTAGCGGCTTGCGGCGGAGAATTCGTTCTCGCCTCGGGTTCGGCGGCGGTCTGGGCGGAGGCCGGGCAAGTGGCCAGATCCAGCCTTCAGGAGCCCTATGAGGAACTGCGCAAGCAATACGTGTGGCATTGGCGAAATTGGCAGGACAATCTGCTCAAACTCGACCAACCGCAGCGCGAAATGGATCTCTACCGCGCCAGCGCGGCGGTGTTGCGCTTACATGAATCGAAAGATTTTCTGGGCGGAGTGATCGCCAGCCTTTCCATTCCCTGGGGATTCAACAAGGGCGACGAGGATCTGGGCGGATATCACCTGGTGTGGCCGCGGGACTTGGTAGAGACGGCTGCGGATTTCTGGCGGCGGGCGCCACGTCGGATGCGCTGCGCGTGTTGAGTTATCTCGAGTCGACTCAGGAGGCCGACGGCCACTGGGCGCAGAACATGTGGCTGGATGGGCGCCCTTACTGGGCGGGCTTGCAGATGGATGAGACCGCATTTCCGATTCTGCTGGTGGATTTGCTGCGCCGTTACGCGCCCGATGAGATGGCGCGACCTGAAGCGCTGGTGGAAGCTGGTGCGGCGCGCCGCCGGATTCTATCGTGCGCAACGGACCGGTGACGCAGCAGGACCGATGGGAAGAAGACGCGGGTTACTCGCCATTCACGCTGGCGGTGGAGATCGCGGGCTTTCTGGCGGCGGCCGATATAGCGGATGCGGTTGCGCAGAAGACAAATCGCTGCAGGATCTGCGCGAGACTGCGGATTTCTGGAATGACAACATCGAGCGCTGGACCTATGCGGTGGATGGGCCGCTGGCCAACGCAGCTGGGCGTGGGAGGCTATTACGTGCGGATTGCTCCCCCGGAAAGTGACGGAGCGGCTTCACCATTGTCGGGATTTCGTGCCGATCAAGAACCGTCCGCCGGGAAACAGCTTTGAGCAGGCGATCCGAATGATCAGTCCGGATTCGCTGGCTCTGGTGCGCTTTGGCCTGCGCGCAGCCGGATGATCCGCACATCCTAGAATACGGTGAAAATATTCGATGCGCTGCTGCGCGTCGAGCTTCCACAGGGACCTTGCTGGTACCGCTACAACGAGGACGGATACGGCGAGCATGAAGATGGATCTCCGTTTGACGGCACAGGAATTGGCCGGCCATGGCCGCTGCTGGCGGGCGAGCGGGCACACTACGAACTGGCCGCCGGACGGCCGCGAAGCCGCAGAAGCACTGCTGCGCGTGATGGAGCTTTCGACCGCCGGGAGCCGGCTGATCCCCGAGCAGGTGTGGGATGCTCCCGACATTCCCGAGCGTGAACTTTTCCGCGGCAAGCCGACCGGATCGGCGTGCCCGCTGGTGTGGGCCCACTCGGAATACATCAAACTGCGGCGCTCGATGCGTGACGGAAAAATCTTCGATCAGCCGCCGCAAACCGTGCAGCGCTATCAGGTGGAAGGAAAAAAGTCCGCATACTTCGGATGGTGCTTCAATAACAAGACGCGCAGCATGCCGCCGGGGAAAAAACTGCGTCTGGTGCTGCTGGAGGCGGCATTGGTTCACTGGAGCCTCGACGACTGGAGGACGACGCAGGATATCTCCACTCGGGATACCGGATTAGGGGTATACTGCGCCGATCTGCCCACTGACGACGCTGGCGCCGGGGCAGAGAGATCGTGTTTACGTTTTTGTGGTTGCATTCGCAGCGCTGGGAAGGAGTAAATTATTCTGTAGTAGTGGAAAATGGTTAAGTGCCTCAACCCCCTGGGAGGCGCTATGGCGCTTCGAGCATGGAAGGAAACTGACCCCGCATCGCAAGCCCTGGCTTTTCTGCAAGAACTCTTGCGCGACTATCATCCCCGCGACTTTGCCGTGGAACTTTGGGATGGCACGCGCTGGGAGCCGGAAGCCAGCCAGTTTCGCCGCTTCGACTGGAAAATGAACCGTCCGGGCGCGCTGCGCGCCGCCTTCGAACGACTGCCAGCCAACTGGCGCTCTGGCCGAAGCTTATATCTATGGCGATTTCGATCTCGACGGCGAATTGGCGGCGTATTCCCACTAGCCGATTATCTGCTTGGCCATCGCTGGAGCAAGAAAGAGAAACTGCGGCTGGGCGCAATGCTGCTGGCGCTGCCCCGTGCCGACGATTCGCATCCACCACGGCCCGGTATCGCGGCTGCGCGGACGCCTGCACTCCAAAGAGCGTGACCGGCAGGCCATTCACTATCACTACGATGTGTCCAACGACTTCTACGCGCTGTGGCTGGGCAAGGAGATGGCGTATTCCTGCGCCTACTTCACCAAGCCCGACGACGACCTGGATACGGCGCAGGAACAGAAGCTCGACTACATCTGCCGCAAGCTGCGCCTGCAGCCGGGAGAGCGACTGCTGGACATCGGCTGCGGCTGGGGTGGGTTGATTCTGCACGCCGCGCGGAACTATGGAGTGCGGGCACTGGGAATTACGCTCAGCGAGCAGCAACTGGCACTGGCAAAAGAGCGAATTCAGAATGCCGGCTTAGGCCGACCGTTGCGAGGCACAGCTGCAGGACTACCGCGAAGTCGGCGATGCCGACGGCTTCGACAAAGTGGTCAGCGTGGGCATGGTGGAGCATGTCGGGCGAAGCCAACCTGCCCGAATATTTCCGTTGCGCTTACCGGCTGCTGCGACCGGGCGGAGTATTTCTGTACCATGGCATCGGAGTGCCGGAAAACTATCCCAAAGCCAAGAGCCCGAATTTCGTGGACCTGTATGTTTTTCCGGATGGCGAACTGGTGCCCATTGGGACGATGACGCGGGCCGCGGAACAAGCCGGATTCGAAGTCCGCGACGTGGAGAACCTGCGCGAGCATTATGCCCTGACGTTGGCGCCACTGGGTGCACAGCATGGAGGAACACGCCGAGCAGCGCGCCGTCTGGTGGACGAAGTGACTTACGAATCTGGCGGCTGCATATGGCGGGCTCGGCCCATTACTTCAGCCATGGATGGCTGGATCTCTACCAGACGCTGCTGGCTGAAAAGCGAGCAGGGACAGAGCGGATTGCCGCTGACACGGGCAGATTGGTATCAGTAGGACTCTTCTTGCCGGCAAATCAAGTCAGCCGTCCCTCTACCAGTGCATATTTTCCAACGGAGAATCCATGAGCAGGCGAGGTGTCCTCTCCTTCTTTCTGAGCGTAATTTCCTCGGTAGCCCTGAGTTTCCCGAGAATTGCGGCCACCGCGCAACCGCCAGCCAGTCAGCCGAAGGGCGCGCACAGTTCCTCAACCCCTCGAAGGCCAACAGTTGTGCTGCTGAAGCAATATGAAGAGCCTGTGATTACGGTCCACTCGCCGGGGGCGGGAGACATTAAGTACGGGTTCGAAGATGGGCGAGTCGTGAAAATCGCCAACACTTATCACCTCGTCACCACCGAGATGTTCAGCGACCCGTGGGCGGTTAAAACTCGCATCGGCTATTGGACCAGCCGGGATCGTATCCATTGGACGCGGATTTCAACGCTATTCACTTCCAGTGGCGACCAGTCCGGCAACGATCCGCGTGCCGCTCTTTGGGGCCCTATGCCCATATACGATGAGCAGCGGGCGCAGTGGAATCTCTTCTACGTCGGCTACCGCTCCAAGCCCGAGACGGAGCCACAATGGCTGCTCAACTACGAAGGAAGAATCTTTCGCGCAATTTCACGAACCTCAGGGCTGCAAGGCATCGCCGGGCCGTACCAAGACACGGGCATCGTTCTCGAACCGGGCCCGCAATCCGATTCATGGGAAGGACTGCAAGGTACCGATTCATTCTTTGCCTATCGGGTGAAAGACCAGTGGTATGGAATCTACGGCTCGGCCCACACCGAAAAACACCCGATTACGTCCTGGCCGGTGGGATTGGCATCGGCACCGGGTTTAGCGGGACCATGGAAGCGATGTACGGAACTCAATCCCTTGCACGTCGAGAAACGTTTTTCCGAGAATCCAGTGGTGACGCGTCTCGACGACGGAAGCTATGCCGCGGTGTACGACACCGATGCCAAAAACGCCATTGGATTCACCTGGTCGTCCGACGGAATTCACTGGGCTGCTGGAGAGGAGATCGTGGTCCAGCCTCGTGGTTCTGGTCACTGGGCGAGTGACATCAGAACTCCGCTTGGTCTCGTTCCTGAGGGAAACAACACCTTCACCGTCTTCTACACGGGTGGAGAGAAGCCCAGTCCCAGCGCATCCGAGGTGTGGAGCGTTGGCTTCGTGACCTTGAAGTTGAAATATTAAGAATGATAATCCGGGAGGAATTGACCTTCGCGGCTTCCTCCGTGCGATTTGAGAAAACTCCCGAGTGAGGGCCGTTTGACCTTAGGGCTTGGGGACGACTAGGCTCATCTTTCTCGATCTTAGAACGCTCGACTTTAAGAGGCAGCATTTTCTTTTCTTACTGCGAATTGCTCCAGGGAGAACCAACATGCGCGGGCGCGGCATCCCTTTTTTTCTTTTAGTCGCAATCCTGGCGGTAACTTTCAGCTGGTCAAGACCGGCGGAATCGCAAGAGCCCACGCAGCAAAAAGCTGTGGAGGCGGTGGCACACGCTCCGCGATCACCCCAAAAGCCAAGCCTTATCTTGCTGGAGCAATATAAAGAGCCGGTGCTTACGGTGCACTCACCCGGAGCAGAAGACATCAAATATGGCTTTGAAGATGGGAGGGTGGTGAAGATTGGCAATACCTATCACCTCATCACCACCGAAATGTTCACCGAGCCATTTTCGGTGAAGACGAGGATCGGATACTGGACCAGCGAAGACCGCATCCACTGGAAGCGTATCTCCACTCTCTACACCTCGAGCGGCGACCAGACCGGCAAGGATCCACGCGCATCGCTATGGGGCCCCATGCCGATCTACGACGAAAAAGAAGGGCGATGGGATCTCATCTACGTCGGCTACCGCTCTCAGCCTCAAACTGAGCCCCAATGGCTGCTGGGTTACGAGGGCAGAATCTGGCGGGCGGTTTCGCAAACCAAAGGCATGCAGGGAATCGGCGGGCCTTACAAAGATATCGGCGTTATTTTGGAACCGGGTCCGCAATCTGACCCGTGGGAGGGGCTGCAGGGAACGGATTCATTCTTCCCTTATCCGGTGAAGGATAAGTGGTATGGAATTTATGGGTCCGCCCACACCGAAATGCATCCGGTGACATCGTGGCCAGTTGGATTGGCGACAGCGCCGAGTCTGGCAGGACCGTGGAAACGATGCACAAAACTCAATCCTTTGCAGATTGAAAAGCGGTTTTCCGAGAATCCCATCGTGACCCTCCTCAAAGACGGAACTTATGCCGCGGTGTATGACACGGACGCCGACAACGCTATCGGATACGCATGGTCGGCGGATGGGATCCATTGGGGGCCGGGAGACGAGATTGTGGTTCAGCCTGAAGGCGCAGGGCACTGGGCGAATGAGGTTATTACGCCGCTGGGGCTGATCCCTGAGGGAAACGATACCTTCACCGTCTTCTACACCGGAAGACATAAGCCGGTGCCGATTTATTCCGAAAGCATGGGGTTCGTGACGCTCAAGTTGAAGTAGGCAAGTCAATAGACTCATCTGCGGCAGCGGTTTCTATTCTTTGTACGATACCGGACAATGACAAGCTCGCTACCGTGCCGACATTTCTTTTCTTTTTGCGGTACCAATACTTTGTCGCGATGAGGGGGCACGGAGGAGGGTGGCAGGTGAACCGCAATGAAGAGCGGTGGAAGGAAGTAGCGGACCTCGCAACTCGAGAGCGGGACCCTGAAAAGCTGATCAAGCTGGTCCAGGAGTTGAATATCCTACTCGAAGCTCGACGCCCGCCCCGGGGCGACCCATCAAGCGGAAAGTCATCTTCCAAACGGCCCGATGGATCGCGCACGCGATGAGGCCTATTTCGTTTCCGAGTCCCACTCCCTGAGTTGTTGCTGCACGATCCCGTAGCAGTCACAAGCTGAAGCTTCGAGTTTCTTCCGGCTTCGGATGGTGACATTACCGCGCGTGTAGGCAATGAGTCCAGCCCTTTGCAGGCTGCCTGCTGCCACCGTCACGCTCGCCCGGCGCGTGCCCAGCATATGCGAAAGGAATTCCTGGGTTAGGGGAAGACGGTCGCCTTTGAGGCGGTCCTGGGTCATCAGAATCCAGCGCGCCAACCGCTCCTCTACGTCATGGAGCCGGTTGCAGGCCGCAATCTGCGTGGTCTGCATGGCGAGTCTTTGGCCAAAACGATGTAACTGTTTCTCCAATTCCCGGCATTGCGGGAGGAGTTGGTGAAGGACCTCGGCATCACACCGGAAGGCGGTGCCGTCACCCTGAATCACAATTCTGGTGGGGCTGGTGCGATATCCGACCAACAGAGGAAGCCCTACGAAACCCTCGTTCCCAATGAGGCCAACTTCCACGCTTTTCCCGTCGGGTTGAACCGACAGGACGGAAATCAGTCCAGTGTTCACGAAATACCCCGATTTGATGGTTTCTCCTGCCTCATGAAGCACTTGATGCAGCTTCAGACGCACGAACTCCAGCTTGGGAAGCAGCTGCGCGGATTCGTTGGCAGGAATAGTGAGCAGGATCTTGTTGGCGATGGCTTTGCCATCTCCATCGCTAGGACGCTTTTCTCCTCTTAGACGGACGGGGGGTTTCCTGGCCATGATGGGCCTCCTTGCGAACAGCGGGACGCTGTCAGATTTTCGCAAGGAACCATCGCACTATGGCTGCGGAGGCAGGTTGCTAGAAGAGACTCCTTAAGCTTACTCCTTTCTTAAGGTTCGTACCCGACCATACTTTACCGTCCGTTCGCCGCATCGTCGGTACGCTTTTGCCTTTATTTGGTACGGCAGCGTACAGTGTTCTGAGTATTGCCTAGCACGAATAAAAGCATAGGGTAAAGACAGCCTTCACCTGTCGCAGTCGTACTTGCCCAGGAGGCGCGCCAGCCACCGGCCGAGGCTCTCGATAAATTCGAGGTTGGAGGTGCGCGTGGCCGGTACTCCGATCATTCCTCGCGTTCGCAACGATGTCCCCTTTCATCGCGGAAACGGGTAAGGCTCGGTTCATCCGCTGCGCTTGTGCACTCAGATTGCGAGAGCGTCATGAATTCAATCCGCATTTTGGTGGTGGATGACCACGAACTGGTAAGACGCGGCATCTGCAATCTACTAAGTCTGGAGGATGATCTGCACGTGGTGGGTCAAGCCTCCAGCGGCTATGAAGCGATTCGTAAAGCGGAGGAATATCAGCCCGACGTGGTTCTTTTAGACATCAGCATTCCGGAGCTCAACGGACTCATGGCGGCGCCGCTAATCAAGAAGTTTGCTCCCAGGACAGAGATTCTCATGGTCACCAATCACGACAACCCGTTTTTTGTTCGGGAAGCATTTGTCGTGGGGGCGAGAGGGTTTCTGATTAAGAGCGACATCGCGCAGGAATTAATTCGGGCCGTGAGGCAGGTTTACTCAAAGAAGAAATTCGTAAGCAAGAATCTGGACGCCGGGCAAGGGTGCGAGGGCGGCGCGGCCAACTAGTTACTGATCTCCGGCTGAGGCCGGGAGCGCAGACGGGGCTTCCTCTTCCCAGCCGCTGCGCAGAATATTTCCATAGAGAGCGCCGGCACAGATTGCGCCGAAGAACAGGAGCAGGCCACCGGGCCAGAAATTCCCTAACAGCAGTTTCCCGAACCAAACAGCGCCAGGTAAACCATGGCGCAGCCCAAAACCCAGGAGAGCAGGTTGCGCCCCAGATCGCGGGTTGGGTGCAACTCTTCGGCGCAAGCTGTGCCACCGGTTTCCAGCCAGCGACATGCGGGCGAACGCTGCGGTAAAACTTCAGCAGCACAGCTTCCGGCTCCGGCTTGGTCAGGAACGTTACCACGATCCAAACCAGCGTTGTCGCAGCGGTCACGGTGAGCGCGGTCTCGGCGAAAACCACAGGCTCGGAACCGGTAAATAGATTTGTCCAGCGTAGGGCGAGGCTCACCACCAGAGCCGTCGCCATGGCGGAAATCTCGCTCCAGGCATTGATGCGCCACCAATACCAGCGCAGCAGATAGACTCCGCCGGTGCCAGCGCCGATGGTGAGCACGATTTCCCATCCGGCCACGATGGAGCCCAGTTGCGCCGAAACATAAGCCGAAACGATCACGAGCAGCACGGTCGCCAGACGGGACATCTGCACGTAGTGCTTCTCGCTGCCATCTTTCTTCACGAAGCGGCGATAGAAATCCGCGACCAGGTAAGACGCGCCCCAGTTAAGCTGCGTGGCAACGGTGGACATGAAGGCCGCCATAAATCCGGCGAACACGATTCCGCGCAGAGCATGCGGCATGTGTTCGGTGACAATGCGCATGTAGGCCGACTCGGGATGCTGCAGGCCCGGATAGAGAACGATGACCGCAAGCCCGCCAGAATCCAGGGCCAGGGCCGAAGCGCGTAGTGCGCGACGTTGAACCACAGCACCGAGAGCAGGCCGTTGCGCTCATCGCGCGCGCTGAAAATGCGTTGCGCAATGTAGCCGCCGCCGCCGGGCTCCGCGCCCGGATACCAGAAGGCCCACCACTGCATGCCGAGGCTAACGGTGAACGTGATGACCGGGAGCGCCCAGATCGCCTGATAGGTAAGCGGACGGGAAAAATCCGGGAAAAACGCGGTCGCGTCACTGGCGCTGGGGCCGGCAGCGACTCGCATGGCCGCCAGCTTGCCGAGCATCACGTGCATTCCGCCAATGCGGCCGACAGGCATACCAGGCCACGGCGATCACGATCGCCATCTTGAGCACGAACTGGAATAAGTCGGTCCACAGCACGCCCCACAATCCGCCCAGCGCGACGTAGAGCCCGGTGAATGGAATGAGGAAGAAAACGCAAATCCATAGTGCGTTGGTTTCGCTGACGCCCAGCGTGATGGCGACAATGCTGGTCATCGCCTTGGTGACCCATCCGAGAATCAGGCAATTCATCAGCAACCCAAGATAGATGCGCGCGGAAGCCGCGCAGAAAAGCAGCGGGCTTGCCGGAGTAGCGCATCTCGGCAAACTGCACATCGGTGAGCAAGCCGGAACGCCGCCACAAGCGGGCAAAGAGAAAGACAGTCATCATGCCCGAGGGCAGAAAGCACCACCACAGCCAGTTTCCGGCGATGCCCTGCCGGTAAACCAGGCCGGTCACCACCAGCGGAGTGTCGGCGGCAAAAGTGGTCGCGACCATCGAGGTTCCCGCCAGCCACCAGGAGACCTTGCGGCCGGAGACAAAGTAGTCGTCCACGCTTTTGCCCGAGCGCTTGCGGAAGTAGAGGCCGAGAATGAGCGTGATGGCGAGATAGCCGACGATCGCGGACCAATCCAGAAGGGTGAAGTTCATGCGCTGGAGAGAATACCATCGAGCTGGTGCAGAGCTCAGCGAAGCGATAATTAGCGCGACTACAGCTGCAGGGTCAGACGCTGCTATCGCAGGACTCTGAACATTCGACAAGCCAGCGGAGACAAATCGCAAGCAGTCCCAATATCGCCAGTGGAACTCCAGGCTGGTCCAGAGTGGCAATCGCCCAGCCCACTTTGGACGGTAACGCTCGGCGAAACGCCAGCGGAAGCCAACATCAGCGCCAAGGCTGGCCAGCCAGGGCCAGCAGCGATTAAAGCGGCCACTATGCCAAGCGACAGCGGCTCAAGCACTTCTATGCCAAGATTCTGGCCAGAACGACCCAATTGAGAAATACCGCCGGCAAGAGCAGGAGTTGGTTGTACGGCGCGATCATAGGCGCGAGCACGACCGTAACCGCCAGCACCAACGGCAAGGGTCGAAGTCAAACGCCGTGAGATTTTTCGCATCGGCCAGCGCAACGCCAGCTCAGCCAGCCCACATGAACAGACAAATACAAACAACGCGGTCAGCATGGACGCCGCCGTATCGGGCTGACAAGCTCAGTCCAGCAAGGACCGTGGCCGCCGGTATAGCGGTGATAAGCGTCCACGGCTGTCGAGCAAAGCGTCGCTATCCAAGCGGGCAGAAGAATTCACCAGCAGCAAGCAAGGACAACGTGGGCTGTGAAAATCCCCAGACGAAACGCTTGGCGCTCGCGCCAGCGGCGCAATGTCCACAGCAGCAGCCAAAGCCGGCAAACATGACCAGCTGCGGCTTGATGGTGGCAAGCGCAAGCAGAGAGCCTGCCAGAGTGAAAGTGCCGCTCGCCAGAGCAGAGCCGCGCAGCCGGCCAGTCAAAGGCTGCAACCAGCAAGCTTAGTTGCTGCAGTTTGATCCCTTGCACGTACGGCAAAGCTTCCCGAGGGTAAGGACGATCAGAATGGCCAACCGTGCGCAAGATGGACGCCAGCGCAAAGCCACGCAGCCACAGCAGAACGCTCGGCAGCGTCAGCATCCGAGGAGAATTCGAACAGCATCTGCACCATGGGGAATGGCAATTTCACGTGGGTGCGAGAAGAAAGACAACATAAACGGGATAAGCAAACCGTTGCTCATCCTTGGGATCGCCGGGACGGCGCTGGGTCCAACGGACGGCCATAGTAGCCGCTTTGAATTTCGCGGGTGACTTCGGGACTGTAGGGATCCCGGTGGTGCAACAGCAATTCGCGGGCACCCCACCAGCGCGGATAAAGATCGGAAAGATTTCCGCGCGGCCGGGCGTGCACAGCGGCGTCCGCCTGCTGATAAGGAATCAGCACTCGCTGGACAGTAGAACCACATGCTGGCCGCCATGAAGAGAGGCCAACAGCAAACCGAATTTGGAACTCTTCTCCATGGGAGCGGCCAACCTAAGTTGCTTCCGAGCTAAGCTGATCCCGAACCTGAGCGATCCATGGTACAACTTATGCGAGCGAACTTTCCTGTGCGGGCTCGCATTCTTATCTCGGCTGTGATTGGCGTGTTCAGTGGGGTATTTTGCTGGTTTCTGATGGTGCATCTCCATCTAGGAGCGGGGGACTTCGTCTGGACGCTGCGCAGCGCTCAGTATTGGCTGCAGTGGAAAAAATCCATATGACATGCCGATTCCAGGGCATGGTGCAATATCCGCTCACTGCCACGATTTTCGGCTTGCCTTTCGCTTGGCTGCGGCCCGAAGTGGCAGCCGGAGCTTTCTACGGCCTGAGTTCGGCATTGTTGGCCTTTGGTCTGACTCGCCACGGTTACACGCGCTTGCTGGTTTTTCTGGCTTATCCATTACTGGGCAGGATTTCTGACTGCGCAGTGGCCTCCACTGATTATGGCCAGCGCCTTTTTCCCATTGTTGTTGCCCGCAACCCTGGCCAAACCCCAGATTGGCTTGCCCGTGGCATTGACCCATTTGAGCCCGCGCGGCGTTCTGGCGTGTGCGATCCTGCTGATTGTCAGCCTGGTTGCAATACCGAAATGGCCGTGGCTCTGGGTACACCAACCCACCAACTACCAGCACTTCATTCCTCTTCTTGTGTTGCCCGGGCCGCTTCTGGCGCTGGCGTTGCTGCGTTATCGGAAGCGTGATGCATGGTTGTCTGTTTCTGATGGCGTGCATGCCCCAACGCTGGTTTTTCGATACGCTGGGGCTTTGGCTGATCCCTAAGACGCGCCGCGAGATCCTGGCAACAGCCTTCCTTAGCTGGGGAGCCGGAATCTGGCGCTGGTATCACGTCCCACAAAATCTTGCCGAGGTTGGCCGCTGCATCGTGCTCTGTATTTACCTTCCCATGCTAGGTGTGTTGTGGCTACGCGGATTCTGTAGCGCAGATGGCGAGACAACTCTGCCCATTTCCTGAGCGGGGTCGAGCAAGCCGGACGTGCCATGCTACGCGGTAAGTGGTATGACCGGGGCACGATTGATCCTTGCCAGAAGCCGGGCGATTCCCCACCACCACAACAACAAGACAGGGACCAGCAATCCGATCCGCCCGTAACGTAGCGCCAGGACAATTTGCAAAGGGCTTAAAAATAGTACAGCGGCAGGAAAGAACAGAGCAAAACGAGTCCAGGCGTCAGCCTGTCGAAGTTCCTGAAAATAGTTGGCCAGAATCAGGCTCGGCAGAGCCAATAAGCTCAGATCATAGATAAAAGAGTGGTAACTCACTAGAACTGTCATGATCAGGCAAAGAGAAAAACCCAGATCGATTCGGGTTCCCGTGCTCGCCGCCTTCCAAAATTTGGCGGTAAAAATAAAAAGTGTAATGGATGCGAGCGCCACCAAACCGATGTTGAAACTTTGCGGGAGACTAGCGCCAAGAATGATGTCTACGAAGCCGCGTATGCTGGGCATGTCCGCGGAGACGATGGCGCCGCGTCCCAAAGCGCCCTCCACGCGCCAAATATAGGCCGGATAATTCACCATCCCATGCCATCCCACGATGGCGGTCGAAACGAGCCCTAAAGCGATGGCAACCACTGCAAAGCCAAGCACTGTTTTTCGTCTTTTCTCCAAGAACACAGTGAACAACAGCGGCAGAACCAAGTGAAAGCGGAAGAGGCCGAGGCCAAGCCAGGCCCCTGCGGTAAAGTCGCGGCCATTCCTCAGCGCAACGAAAGTCAGCGCGATCAGCAGGAGAAAAAAGATAGCATCCTGGCCTTGCAAGAGGGCGACAAAAATTGGGACAAAAGCCGCCGCAACAATGACCCATTCCAGGGCGGAGCGTCTTCGAAGGATTTGAATATATGGCCGCAAAAGCGGAACGAGACCAAACAGGATCAGTAAGTTGATAAAGTCCCAAAGCAAATAGGCGACCAAGTAAGGCAGGCGGGCGAATGGGACAAAGGCCAGGGCCTCGAACGGGGGATGATTATAGGGCAACGGCCCCTGCCGGATGCTGACTCCTGCGGCAAACTCCCGCTGAATGCGATACTGGGTCTGCGGATCGTAGAGACTTCGTCCGAGACCGCGGCCCACGATCTTCCCCGCTGAGTAGAAAATAGTGAAGTCGGGGTATCCCTTGTGGATGAGATCTCGCGATTCCCAGGCAAGTACGAGGTGGAGGAACAACATACCGCCAACAAAAATCGGGAGTAATCCGCGAAGGTGGAATGGTCGCATTTGGAGCCGATGTACGTCGCTTACGCGCCGAGGACAGTAGATTCTATACCGCGCTGGACCGGCGGGATGATCGACCATCACAATGAAAGCACATCTCAATAAACCCCGTGTCTTCGGAGCCCTCCTGACGCTTGGCTTGTTTGCCATGGCAACCCGTAACGTCACCGACCCTGATTTCTGGTGGCACCTGCGGAGTGGTCAGCTCATTCTGCAAAACCACGCCGTGTTTCATACCGATCCTTATTCGTTCACGCGCTTCGGCCACCCCTGGATCAATCACGAATGGCTCTCCGACATTATCATTTTTGGCGTTTACCGGGTGGCGGGGTGGGGAGGATTGATTGTTGCTTTCGCTGCAATCACGGCCGCGATCTTCCTATTCACGTTCCTGCGGTGTAGCGGAAACGCTTCGATCGCATTGCTGATTACCCTCTGCGCGGCGTTCGCCTCTGCTCCTCTGTGGGGCGCGCGTCCGCAAATGTTTTCTCTGTTATTGATCAGTTTGTTTTTGCTGATTCTCGAGGGCTCATGTGTTCGGCCGCGCCTGCTCTGGTGGCTGCTGCCGCTCCTGCTGCTTTGGGTGAATCTGCATGCTGGGTATCTGGCGGGAATCGGACTTCTGTTGATTTTTCTGGCGGGCGATGCGCTCGATTCCGTTCTTGGCCGGGCACCCTGGCCGAAAACCGCAATCCGAGCTCGGAACCTGGCGCTGGTTCTGATTGCTTCCCTGGCATTAGTTCCATTGAATCCCTATGGGTGGAAAATGTACGGCTACCCGCTCGCCACGCTTCATTCCAAAGCGATGCAGGTTCACATTGCCGAATGGTTCTCGCCCGATTTCCATCAGGCACAGTATTGGCTGGCGCTGCTGCTTATGCTGGCCAGCATCTTGATCATCGCTTATGCGCCGCGGCGGTTACTTTCGCGTGACCTCATTTTGTTATTAACCACAATGTACATGGGGCTGCGCTCGCAGCGTCACCTCGCGATTTTTGCCTTGGTGGCTGCCCCCATTTTGAGCAACCTGGCCAGCGCGTGGCTGAAGGAGCGAGGATGGTTCTTTGCGACTTCGGCGCCCGCCACGTCCAGTCCTCTCTCGCAGGAAGGCTCCGCGAAGGTATTGGCGAATCTGGCGATCTTTCTCGCTCTCGCGAGCTTTGCCGTGCTACGGGTCCAGAGGGTAGTGAATCAACAACCGCAAGCGGAGGCAGCCCATTTCCCTGCCGCAGCAGCCACCTTCCTCATGACATCGCGCCCAAATGCCGCAATCTTCAACTATTACGATTGGGGCGGCTATTTTATCTGGAAGCTGTATCCCGAATACCGTGTCTACATTGATGGCCGCGCAGATCTATATGGCGATGCTTTCATGGATCAGTTCTCAGCTGATTACGACTGTCGTGCCGATTGCGGGCAAAACTCGCTGAACGCATGGCACATCCAAACCGTGATTCTTCCTCCAAAGGCACCCTTGATCATGGCTTTAGAGGCTAATGGGGACTGGCTACGGATCTATTCCGACTCGCAGGTAGCAATCTTGTCGCGAAAGATCGAGCAATCAGCGAACAAAACATCTCAAGTGATTGATACTAAACTAGATAACTTAGATTCCGCAGAGTGGACCGGAAACAGGAACTGCAAATTGCCGTACCATCTACCGGGCTGCACGCGAGTTTCAGCGAATGGGGGTAACAACACCGCGACCGTCTTCCGAAGGCAATAGTTCAGGGCCGCGTGTGCAACAAATTGTCTCTCCATCTGGACACATTGCGGGGTATGATGGTCACAGGGGTTACAGCGCCGTTCTCCTTATCCCTTAGAAAAATCAGCAATTGAAGTATTGAGGCGATTTCCAGGTGACACGCACCAAAAGTGCGCCTGGAATTGCATGAGATCGGCTGGGGGCATGTGCCTGCCGGCCAAGGTAAATGGAGGCAGCCGAAATGAGTAATGTTCTCCGCAAGTTATGGCGCGAGGATGAGGGGCAGGACATCGCCGAATACGCGGTGATGTTGGCGGTGATTCTGGTAATCGTGGTGGGCACGATTCGGCTCATCGGTTCCAACGCGAATAATGTCTTTTCCTCGGTCGCCAGTTCGATTCAGCCGTAAGGCTCTCCCGCGTCAGGTCTTACATTTTTCTCGTCTTTGGCGGAGCAACGCCTCAGACATGATTCCTGTTTGGGAACGAATGGGCCTGCGTAAGTGAAAAGAATGAGAACCCTGATTGGCAGTCCCGCGTGGTGGCGGGAGCTATCCACCCCAAGTTTGTTTTGAGGAAACCGTAAATGAACCGTTCCCGGCTTTTGTTTATTGGAACGATTGCTCTCGCACTGGGCGCGTTCGTGAGTTTCGCGGTGTACAGCAGGTTGAAAAGCAGCGCCACTGCCGACACACGGCCTGGCGTGGACGTCGTGGTTGCGGCCGACGATCTTCAGGTGGGTGCGAGAATCCAGGACCACGATGTGCAGGTGGTGCGTTTCCGCAGGAACTCTGCCCCCCAATATTTATCGCCATATGCCGCAGGTATCGGCCGGGGCGTAGATCCAGGGAATCACAAGAGGCGAATTCATTCTGCCCGAACAAGCTCGCGGGAGAGAACGGCGGCTCGGGTCTCCCTTCACTCATTCCGCCGGGGATGCTGGCGGATGCGGTGCGGGTAAATGACGTCGTATCCGTGGGTGGCTTTGTCGTGCCGGGAACGCGCGTGGATGTTTTGCTTACCGGCAATCCGGGCGGCGGCGGCGAACAACAGACCACGACCGTTCTGGAAAATGTGGCGGTGGTTGCCAACGGAGCGAACCTCGAACGAAACTCCAATGGAGAACCGCAAAACAGCCCCGTCATTACTCTGCTGGTTTCTCCTGACGATGCGCAGAAACTGACTTTGGCCAAGCGCACAGGGCAAGATCCAATTGGCGCTGCGCAATCCTTCGATACGAGCCAGTCACGATTTGAATGCGACCGGCACCAGCGTTTGTACAAAGGTGTGCCCGTGCCGGTGAAAGAGGTAACCAAGGCGGCACCGAGTCCGGCAATGCTGCTGTCCAGGCAGCAGCTCCGCCCCGCCGTATAAGGTTGAAGTGATTCAGGGCAGCACGCGGAAAGAACATACCGATGGACGATAGCCAGTAAGGTTTTAGAGAAACTCCCAACATCCAGAGGCTCGTGGAAATGACGATCTGCTCCCGCAGTTGCGAGGAACAAAAAACTAAAGCCGTTGGGCGAGCGCCCTTTGTCCTTGCTGGCAATATTCTTGCCTTGCCACGGCCGCTGCTTATGCGCAAGATCAGTCCGCCCCAGCCGGCTCAACCGGCGCCGCTCCGGGACAGGGTGCCGCGGCGCCGTGAACAAAACGTCGGCGCTACCGCTCCTCGGCTGAACGCACCCCTCGCCCAGAGCGAAGGCTCCGGGCGTCCGCGCCGATGCGCGTCATGGTGGGCAAGTCCTGCTGCTCAATTTCCCTCAGGGGAGCGAGTACGCGGGTCGTCGTGACCGATCCGAACGTAGCTTCTGCCATGCCGCTCTCGCCCGGAAATCAGATTCTGGTGAATGGGTCTACGGCAGGTGAAGTGTCCCTCTGATTTGGGACGAGTATGGGCGTGAAGCGCAGCTTCGAACTGCGGGTGGACGTGGACGTGACCTCCTGCGCGGAAGAAGAAAAGGAATCTTCCCTGACGAGCAGATCCATGTGACTGCTTCGCGCTCGGCTATCGTGCTGTCCGGGCACGTCTCCACCAAGGACGTGGCGAGAAAATGCAGAAAAGGTCGCACGGAGCGTACTCGGCAAGAATGTAGTGAATGTTTTGTCGTTCGGTACCGATGGGTTCGCAGGAGATTTTACTGAAAGTAAACTTCGCGGAAGTTGACCGCACTGCGCTCACCCAGCTGGGGGCGAATCTCTTGCTGCCAGGACAGGGGAATACCATTGCCCTCAGCCAGACCCAGCAATTTGGCGGGGTTACGGTGACCAATTCGGCCCAGACGACGACCACCAACGGCAACAGCACGACCACGACGCAGACTCCCACCGCGCCCACGGCGAATATCTCCAACTTCCTGAATCTGTTTCATATTCCGCCAGGACATCAATTTCGGCGCAGTGATCCAGGCATTGCAGGAGAAAAATCTGCTGCAAATCCTGGCTCGGAGCCGAGCTTGTCGCCATGAACGGTAAAGAAGCCAACATGCTGGCTGGCGGACAATTTCCGTTTCCGGTGGTGCAACCGGGCCAGGGCTTCACTGCGGTCACCATCACGTTCAAAGACTTTGGCGTCCAGTTGGACTTCACCCCGGAAATCATGCCCAACGGCAACATTGACCTCAAGGTCGCTCCGGAGGTCAGTACGTTGGACTTCACCAATGCCTGACAATTTCGGGTTTCACTGTTCCTGCTCTCAGCACGCGCAGCGCAAAAACCGAGTTTGAACTGCAGGACGGCCAGATTTCGTGATTGCCGGGCTAATGGACAACCGCGTCACCGACATCATGAATAAGATTCCCGGCATCGGCGACATCCCGTTCATCGGCTATTTTTTTAGAAGCAAGAGCGCGCAAAAGAGCAGACCGAACTGATGGTGCTGTGCACGGTGCGCAAGATTGACGCGACCGCGCAGCCGCCCGTGCTGCCGACGCAACCGGTGCCTTTCCTGGATAAAGAGCCAGTTCGATCATTCCGTCAGCGCCGCACGGCAAGAAGTGAGAGCGCTGAATGGGCTGCCAGGATTGTTTCCGGCAGCGGTGGAGTCGCGGGGGCTCACAGTACCATGCCCGAAGTTTCCGTCGTAATCGTAGCCTCGGACAGCGAACAGCGTGCCGTGCTGCAGGTGTTGGTGGACAGCACCAGCGTGGCCCGCGCGGTGCACTCCGCCGGAAGCTTTCCCACCGTGGCGCGGATCCCGTGATGCGCCGGATTCAGAGCGCCAATCCGGATGTGGTTCTGGTGGACATTCCCTGCCGATAACTCGACGGCGGCCTTGCGAACCATTGAACTATTGCAACAAGACCTGCCGCAGATTGCGGTATTTGCGATCGGAAGCCTGTCGCAGCCGCAGGTAATCGTGAATGCGATGCGCTCGGGCGCGCGCGAATTTATCGAGCGCCCCACTACCACAACCGATCTACTGGAGGCTTTCGTCCGCCTTTCCGCCACCCAGCGGAAAAGCCAGCGGGAAGAACACCCGCGGCAAAGTATTTTCCGTGCTCAATGCCAAAGGGTGGCAGCGGCGCCACTACGGTTGCAGTGAATCTCGCGCTGGCTTTGCAGGCCGCCCATGGCAATACGGCGCTGGCGGATGTCGCCACCATTGGCCATGCCGCGCTGCAGATGAATTTAAAGCCGGTTTTCAGCGTGGCCGATGCAATTCGCAATTTGCACCGCCTTGACCACTCGCTGCATGGAAGGTTTCATGACCCGCCATGAGAGCGGCCTGCAAGTGCTGGCCGGTCCCAACGCGCCCATCCTGGTGGAACCCTCGACGGCGGAGTTCGCGCGTCTGTTCGATATGCTGGCCGGGCACTATCGCTACATCGTCGTGGATGTCTCCACCCGCGTGGATGGCACCGCCCGGCTGGTAAGCAGTCTTTCGCAAAGCGTGTTGCTGGTGGCGCATGCCGACGTAGCGTCGCTGTGGAGCGCGGCGCGCATGCAGCAGTACCTGGCTGAAGCCGGCGGCCGCGAGCAGATGCGGCTGGTGTTAAACCGCTTCCGGCGAACCCCCGGGTTTACGGAAATCGACGCGGAAAGCGCTGCCGGGGTGAAGCTGCTGTGGAAAATCCCCAACCAGTATGCCGCGGTTTCCACAGCCATTGACCGCGGGGTTCCGCTGATGCAGCAAACCCATACCGAAGTGGCGCGGGCGTTTATGGGCTTGGCGACTCGCCTGACCGAAAATGATGCCGAAGTCAAACGCGCAGCCTGGTCATTGTTTAAGACCGTTTGAGCGGCGGAACACGCTATAGTAGGTAGCAACGCTTATGCCAAATTTGCAGAGCTTCGAAAAGGCCGAGTACCAGCAGGTAAAGGCGGATCTTCATCGCAAGATCCTCGACCGTCTGGACCTGGAAAAGCTGGGGCGCACCCCCGGCGACGCCGCCCGCGAAGAAGTTCTGCTGCTCATCCGCAACACCGTCAACAGCGAAGCCGTGCCGCTTAGTTTTGCCGAGCGGGAGCGCCTGGCGCGCGAGATTCTGGACGAGATTTTCGGCCTGGGACCGTTGGAGCCCCTGCTGAAGGACCCCACCATCTCCGATATTCTGGTCAACCGCTATGACCGGGTGTATGTGGAGCGCGCCGGCAAACTCGAACCCACCGGCCTGAGTTTCAAGGACAACGGCCACCTGATGCAGATCATTGACCGCATCGTCTCGCGGGTGGGGCGCCGGGTCGATGAATCGTCGCCCATGGTGGACGCCCGGCTGGCTGACGGCTCCCGTGTGAACGCGATTATTCCGCCGCTGGCCGTTGACGGCCCTTGCCTCTCGATCCGGCGCTTTTCCCGCGATCCCATCACCGCCCGCAACATGCTGGAGAACAAGACCCTGACCGAAGCCATGCTGGAACTGCTCTCTTCCATGGTGAAGGGCCGCTTGAACATTCTGATCTCCGGCGGCACCGGCGCCGGCAAAACCACTCTGCTGAATGTGCTTTCCGGCTACATTCCCGAACGCCGAGCGCGTCGTCACGATTGAAGATGCCGCCGAATTGCAGCTGAAGCAGGAACACATCGTCCGCCTGGAAACCCGTCCGCCGAATATTGAAGGCAAGGGAGCGGTGCGGCAACGGCAGCTGGTGATCAACAGTTTGCGTATGCGCCCCGACCGCATCATCGTGGGCGAGGTGCGTGGCGAAGAAGCCTTCGACATGTTGCAGGCCATGAATACCGGCCACGAAGGCTCGCTCACCACGGTCCACGCCAATTCGCAGCGCGATGCTCTGTCCCGTATCGAGAGCATGTTCTCCATGGCCAATCTCAATATTCCGGAGCGGGCGGTGCGCGCCCAGATCGCCTCGGCCATCCACGCCGTGGTGCAGATCGCCCGCATGGTGGACGGCACGCGCAAAGTCATCGCGATCTGCGAGATCACCGGCGTGGAAGGCGACATGATCACCATGCAGGATATCTTCACCTTCGATCGACCGGCGTTGATGAAGCGGCAAAGTGCACGGAGCATTTCGCGCCACCGGCATCCGGCCCAAGTTCGCCGACAAACTGGCCACCGCAGGGTTGCCGCTTGCGTCCGGCGTTGTTCGAATCCAGGATGGAGGTTTAGCCGCGGCAGCCGCGATACTGCCGAAGAAATCGAATGTCCACATTGCATTCGTTGCCATCATCGTATTCGTGATCGTCGCGGGAGCGGTGTTCCTGGCCGGCTCCCTGCTCGACGAGCGCAATGCCCGCGCGCGCTTGCTGCGGGATCGTCTGGCGGCCGTGCAAAAAGCGGCGGAGCGGGAACCCAGCGAGGAACTGGCGCTGCTGCGCGACGAAATGTTGAGCGAGATTCCCGCGCTCGACAACATTCTGCGCCGCTCGGAACGGGTCTCCAATTTCCAGATGCTGCTTTCCCAGGCGGGCATGGAAATGCGCGCCGGCAACATGCTGTTGCTGTCCCTGGCCTGCGCGGTGGCTCTCGGCGTGGAGTCGCGATCGTGGTGGGCCAGCAGATCGTGTTCGGCTGGGCAGGCTTTTTTCTTGGGGCGCTTTTGCCTTACTCCTATGCTTCTTACACGCGGGGCAAGCGCTTCCAGAAATTCGAAGAGCTTTTTCCCGAAGCCATCGACACCCTGGCGCGCGCCGTCCGTGCCGGCCATGCCTTTACCACCGCCATCGAAATGATTGCCAACGAAGTCAGCGAGCCGATCGCTTCGGAATTCCGCAAGCTGTTCGAGGAACAGAAATTCGGCATGCCGGTGCGCGATGCCCTGCTCAACCTGGCCGAGCGCGTGCCGCTGGTGGATGTGAAGTTCTTTGTTACCGCGGTCATGCTGCAGCGCGAAACCGGCGGCAATCTGGCGGAAATTCTGGATAATCTTTCTTACATGATTCGGGAGCGTTTCAAAATCCTGCGGCAGGTCCGGGTGTTTACCGCGCAGGGACGGCTGACCATGCTGCTCCTGATGGCGCTGCCGCCGGTCATCGTGGTGGTGATGCTGCATCCTAAACCCGAGCTTCATCCGTCCGTTGTTTGCCGATCCGCATGGGTCATACCGCCATCGTCATCGGGATCAGTCTGCAGACGATTGGATACTTCGTGATCCGAAGGATCATTCAGATTCAGGTTTAAGCAATGTTGGAACTCGCGCTCACCATCGTGTTGTTCCTGACCGTCGTGCTGGCGGTGTTTTCCTTTGGCGCGGCTGTCTACGCGCCTTCTTCGGTGATCGGCTCCCGCTTGCGCTCTTTAGCGGGCGGGCCCAAGGTGGGAGAGCCCCCGAAACCGGCCATTCAAGGAACGCCTCGAGCAGGCGCTGGATCCGCTCAGCAGAGCCTTGCCGTTGTCCGCGGATGAGACTTCGCGGGCGCGGGCCTGGCTGATTCAGGCTGGCTATCGCGAGCAGCGCCATCTGACCGCTTACGTTGGCAGCCGGGTACTTGCTGGCCGTAGTGGCGATGGTGGCGGTGATTGCGTTCAGCGGATTCAATTCTCCTTTGCTGATGGTCGGAGCCGGCGGCCTGGGTTTTTTCATCCCGCGATTTTGGCTGAAGCGGAAAATCACGGCGCGCCAGCACCGCATCACGCTGGGCCTTCCCGACGCGCTCGATCTCACCGTCATCTGCGTGGAAGCGGGTTTAGCGCTCGACCAGGCGTTAATGCGCGTCGGCGAGGACCTTCGCCATGCTCATCCTGAGTTAAGTTCCGAATTCCATATGGTCAATCTGGAGATGCGCGCCGGCAAGCCGCGAGTCGAAGCTCTGCACAGTCTGGCGGAGCGCACCGGGGTGAGCGACATCCGCGCTTTGGTCGCCACCCTGGTGCAAACCGACCGCTTCGGGACCAGTATTGCACAGGCGTTGCGGGTACACTCGGATTCGCTGCGCACCGAACGCCGGCAGCGAGCCGAAGAACAAGCGGCAAAGACCACGATCAAGATGGTCATTCCGCTGGTATTATTTATTCTGCCCTCCCTCCTCGTGGTAACTCTGGGCCCAGCCATGATTCAACTGTTCCGCACGCTGTTGCCGGGAGGACGCTAAAGGCGCCCGCTTCGTCACAGCATCGAACCCAGGAGTAGGTATGTCCGCAGGCCGTTCCCAAGGCTTTGCCTTTAACCGCACGCGCCAAGCTTACCTCGCCACCCGTTTGCGCGTGGCCGGAACCCATTGGTCGCGCCTGCTTGCGGCCTGATGGGCGCAAAGGCGGCAAATTTTTGTGCAGGAGAGGGCTTGTGGATCGTTCCTTCTCACGGAGTGCATACCTTGGCCATGCGGTTTCCGATTGACGTGGTGTACCTGGACAACGATAAGGTCGTGGTATATGCCCGGCCCAATCTCAAACCGTGGCGGGTTGCGCCGGTAAACATGAAGGCAGCCTCGGTGCTGGAATTGCCCAACAATACGTTGCACTCCACCGGAACCGTCGTGGGCGACCGGCTCGAGATCGAACTGGGAAACGCGCCGGAGGTCCGCCACGGCGTGAGTGAACAACTCAAACTCGACGACTCCAAAGCTTGGGGATCCCAAGATCGGCCCTTCCGGTCGAGGCGGAGTCGCCAAGCCTAACATTAATCGAATCGCCGGGTCGACGATCTCAAGCTGCTGGTGGAATGGTCCTCGCCGTGGGATGAGTTCCGCAGCGCGGTGCGTCCCGCTCTTGGTGCGTTCTCCGCGGCGGCTTGCTGGAGAGGCTCCGGTCGGCATCTTCCCCTATCGCGGCATGCTGGGCGCATGGCTGGCAGAAATTCTGCTGTTTGCCTGCTTTATTCTTCTAACCCGGGGCTTTGACACCATGCACACGTATCAACTCCCAGTCCCGCCCAAGTACGACGTAATTTATTTCTCGGGTAAGGAATTGCCGAGAACCAGAGATGTGGGCGGCGCCCAATCCGGCCGCTCTGGACGCTCCGGCGGCCGCGAAGCCCACCATCCTACCCAGACCATCCATGTGGCTCGGGGAGAATCGCTTGCGCGCAAAAAGTAGTGGATGCTCCCAAGCTGAATCTGCCGCACTCCGATGCGGCCGTGGCCAATCTGCTGGCCTTTCAACGCGTCCCGGCCCGCCGCCCATGGAAGGGTTGAAGTCTTCTTTGCGTGCTCCCTCGCGTGCGCTGCTGGCCGCTATTGCGCCGGCTCCGGAGGTTCAGCGCGACAGCGATGCGCGTACCGGACAGGCTCTCGGCGCAATCGTCGTCGAACCCGCTCCAAGCGCGGGCGAGATATCACTTCCGTCCGGCTGCCCGGCTCGAATGCCGTGCAGGTTGTGCCGCCACCGGTTTCTGCCCCTGAACGGGCTTCCGACTCAACCGCCGGCTCACGCTTCCTGCGCCCAGTGGTAGTCGCGCCGCCTCCCAGGTGAGCCAGGAAATCTCGAAGAATGGTCCGGGATATGGTCCCGGCGAATTGCACACGCAGGTCGTTCCCCGCCCGGTGCAAATGGGCAACGGTGGCAGCGAGCGGCGCAGGTAGCGGGCTGGGCACCGGGCCCGTCGTGCCACCGCCAGTTCAATTGTGCAGCGCAGCTGTATCGCGTCAGATGCAAACCGGATTTGGCGGCGGGACTGCTGTGGTGCCGCCGCCGGTGCAATTAGGCGGCGGCTCGACCTCGCGCCAGACTACAATCTGGACTCGGCGGAGGCACTGCAGTAGTGCCACCTCCGCCGGCACTGGCGGGAGCGGTCGGCTACGGGCACGGCCGCGGCGAGCGCGGCGGTGGCCTTGGCGGACCGGGCGACATTGGCGACTCGCAGCTCCACCCAACAGCGGCGGTAACGGAAAGAGACGCTGGCGTGGTGGTTTCCGATCAGCCCGGCTCGAAAGTTGGTGTACCCGGCAGCGGCGGCGCGGATCTTTGGCCATGTCTCCGGAGGGACGACCAGCACGGGATTGGGCGGATACGGCGGCGGCAACGGCATTAGCCGCGGTAACGGTCCTGGAAGCGGATTATCCGGGGAAGGCTCGGGAGCTGGACACGAAGGCACGCGGTCACGGTTCCGATCCCAACGCCCGCGGCGGAATCTCTCCATTCCCAGGCCGCGGCGGCGCGGGCAACGCGCCCTCCGGAGATCCGGCGGCGTCCCGGGCGTTTAGATCAGTGGCGGAACCACGAGCGTAGTCACTCTCCCAAGTTTCTCCCGAAGCCTGCTCTGCAGCCGGCGACCCAGCCCGCTCTTCTGCCACTGCGACAAGCGGACGGAATTACGGTGGTCGCAACCTCGCGTTCCGGCGGCGCGTTCAATTTCTACGGCGGGATGAAGGGCGACAAGGTTTATACCCGTTACATCGATACCACGCTCGGAATCGCGGTGATGCAGTTCTCCGATCCCACCACGGCCGCTCACCCGTAATCTGCAGGAACTGACTTCGCCACAACCAATGCGGGTCGATCTGCCCGCGGGTCTGCACCACAGCCGACTGGTCATCGCCTGCGTCCTCGACCGGACCGGCAGTGTTGCGCAATCCGCAGGTGCTTCGACTCGGCCGAGCCGGTGCATGACCGCTAAAGTTCTGGCCGCTCTTGCCAACTGGAAATTCAGCCCGGCCTTGCGCGGCAATCAGCCGGTGGAAGTCAATGCCTTCCTCGGCTTCGACATTGATACCAGCGACAGACACTAGGCTCTAAGCTGAAGATTAGGGGTTCAAGACGATGTCCGCGCTGGAAAAGCATTCCCACTTTGTCCTCATAAACCAACTTCCATTCCGGCGATTCTTTAAGCATATTCGCCAGGGCCGATGTGCCGGAATCAGGACTTGCATTGACCCCGTAGCTTCGTTCAGAACCTGCTCCCACTGCGGCTCGATCTGAACCATTTTCAGGTATTGCTTGAAGAATTGCTCGCCGTATAAATCATGCCGGTCATCCACCATCACTTTGGTCTGCGGATAAAGCCGGTAGATCAAATATCCTCCCCAATAATCGGGACAGAAGACTGCTTCGTGTTAGCACGCTTGCTCGAGCAAATCAACCGCCTGC
The DNA here is from genome assembly GCA_963697035.1 of uncultured Acidobacteriaceae bacterium. Lineage (GTDB taxonomy): Bacteria > Acidobacteriota > Terriglobia > Terriglobales > Acidobacteriaceae > PALSA-270. The sequence continues at coordinate 398,334 of CAVOMN010000011.1, forward strand.
ACCGGAAAGCGTTCGTAGGAAATGCGCCTATCATGATTTGGCGTCGCCCAGCCTTCCGCCGTGCAGGCAGATCAGGAAGCCGAACGCCACTCCAGCCAACGGCCAAAGATGGCCACGCAAGCGAAATCTCCATATTTCCCATGCGCGGGGCCAAAGAATCGCAGCGCGAAAGCAACCCCCGCAACCAAGCCGCTAACTCTGACCTGTTCTTGGCGTCCGCGATGTCCCGCGACAAAATGGGCGAAACCGTCAGCGTCAGCAAGAAGAGATGACACGGGCAAATTCCGCGCCGCATACAGGCCGCTTCCTGCGGCGAAAAAGAATCACCAGCACCTGGGAAACCCGCGGCTTCTCTCGCGCTACGGCCAGCGCCGTGATCGCTATGATCAGCAGAATGACAAAGCATTGCTGCGCCACCCCATGAAAATCCGGAGAACGGAATTCCTCAATGTGATTCATCAGGAAATGATTTGAAAGATATCCCAGGATATGAATATGGAGCCTGTATCCATACGGGTTCACAAACGTTGCCATGAGGGAAAGCAGCGTAGCGGTTGCCAGATTTTTCGATTCTTGAAGCGAAGACCTATCTCCGCCTGCGAAGCATGAAAGCACTCGCTCGTCAGATAGATTCCCAACAGGATAAAGCCGGTAACGAAGCCTCCATGCAGATTGACCCAAAACAACATCAGCAGTGGCAGCCAGAACAGGCTGCGATCCTGCGAGCGAATCTGGCGAAGTTTCCCAGGAATCGAGCACAGCAAACCACAGAACCGCCAACAGCCAACTGATCACATGTGGCCGGGCGAAAAGATGGATCGCCGAAGCGCCCACGGCAAGCGCCAATAGAACAACCGCGCCCGGCAAGTTTGCTCTGCGCGCGACCGCAATGCGAAACGTCAGGGCAAAGGTCGCAGCAACTACGACTGCGGTCAAAAACACCACACCATTCAATCCCACCCAGTGATGAACGGACGCGATCAGCAGGTCGTAGAGCCACTCCCACGCATACCACGCTCGTCCGCCCATGGTGGACGAGAAGGGATCGACGTGCGTGACCGCGTGGGTTCGCAGCATCAACTCGCCGTTGCGAATGTGCCAGCCAATGCCGGCATCGCCAAGCAACCGCGACGCCAGCGCACTGCAACTCAACGAAAAGAGCACTCCAAGGAAAATCAGGTCGGCCGCGGAGGGGAGAAGAAAACGCTGCCAGAGCGGCGTGTAGGCATCAGCGGCACTATTCGATGGGTTCGCGTGCAAGTGGGTATCCGGAACGGTCCATTACACCTCAACTAGAACCGCGCTGAGCTTGTGGCGTTGGTAACAGCGTCTCGCCCTCTTATTGGATCAAGATGTTGCCCATCTTACTACTATAGGGCGCCCGGGCGGAGCAACTGCGACGGATGACGGGATCTAGACTTGGGGGTGCTTGGCGAGGCGTTTGTTGTTCTTTTGGTCCAGCTTAAGCATCCTGCGCTGAGCGTTTCGCTGCGCCTTCGCGTACTTCTTAATCGCCCGCTGCTGTTTCTTCTCCCCTTTCCGAAGTTGAGGATTGCCTTGGGTGCGAGCCTCAGCATAGGGAGTCGCGAAACAGCTGACACTGACAGCCAGGAGGAGGAAGGCAGCAAGCTTTTTCATAGGGTCCAGCCGAATCGAGCTTATGGTGCGATTCTATAACAAGGTCGCATGCGCTCCTGCCATGACGCAAGTAACAAAAGGACGCAATAGCCCTTTTGTTAGGGATGGAATCTCACGAAGCCAATCCCTACACGCATGTGATGCAGCACGGAATCGGAGAAGTTCGACGCCATCAGCAATCCCAGACCGGCGTGCACTACTCCCAGCGGGAAAATGTTGCGATAGCGCCGGAACATCTCGCAAAAGAAAAGCGCCGCCGCAAAACTGGAGAAGGCCAGCACGTAGTTGGGAATGTGCGCCGCGCCAAACAAGAGGGCGGTCACCAGCACAGCCGGTCTGCTATCCAGCAAGGTCTCGAACCGCACAAAAAAGAACGATTGCAAGATGAATTGCTGCATTAGAGCCCAGACAGCATACAGGCAAGCTTGGCCAAAAGGCAGGCGATGAGTTGGGTCCAAATTGCCACGCAGTACCCAGGCAAGCAATGGGATGAGCGCTGCCAGAATCATTCCACCCAGCAGAGTCCACGCAATCGCGGAAACACCAGGCTTGGCGATCCCCATGTCCCGCGCCGAAAAGGGCGCAATCCGCACAAACAGGAGAATGCAGAGCACGGCCGCAAGAATCCAGAAAGTATAGAGAGGACCGGCCGGCATCCACAGGGCAGCCTCAATCAGCGCATAGACCAAGCTAATCTGCAGCCAGGTTTCGAGTGCGCCCAGGCGGACAGAACCCCCCGTTTGTACAAGGTGCAACCCTAAGGTAGAGGAGGCTTGCGCGGAGATGGTTAAGGAAGAACTTTTCGAAGCCTGCAACATCCTGCATCATCTCATAAATGTATGGCAATGGACGGCAAGAGCATACCAAGGGTCGTAGTGGTTGGAGGAGGCTTTGGCGGCCTACTTGCGGCGCGCCATCTGGCGCATCTGCTGGTGCGCGTGCTGTTGGTTGACCGCAAGAATCACCACACTTTTCAACCGCTGCTCTACCAGGTAGCGACGGCGGGACTTTCGCCGGGAGAAATTGCCGCCCCCATCCGCTCGATTCTTCGCGGCCGCAACGTGGAGGTGCTGCTCGGCGAAGTTCAGGATTTTGATCTGGCCCGACGCGTGGTCCGGTTGCCCGACGCGGAAATTCCCTATGACTACCTGGTCGTAGCCGCCGGAGCCAGCCACGCCTATTTCGGCCACGAGGAATGGGAGCCGTTTGCCCCGGGCTTGAAAACCATTGAAGACGCTTTGGAAATTCGCCGCCGCGTTTTATTGGCTTTCGAATTGGCGGAGCGGCGCGCCGCTTTGGGCGAAGGTCAGGCCCAGCTTAATTTTGTGGTGGTGGGAGGTGGGCCTACCGGCGTCGAACTGGCGGGAACGCTCGCCGAAATTGCCCATCATGTGCTGACTCACGAATTCCACGCCATTGACCCGAAGCGCACCCGCATTATTCTGCTCGAAGGCGGCCCCCGCGTCTTGCCGGCATATGCCGAGGATCTCTCCCGCAGCGCGGAACGACAACTGAGTCACTTGGGCGTGGAAGTGCGCACTTCGACCATGGTGACCGGAGTCCAGCCGTCCGCCGTAATGATCGGCGACAGCAGGCTGCCAGCGGCCGTCATCCTTTGGGCAGCGGGAGTGTCGGCATCGCCGCTGGGGAAAAAGCTGGGAGCGCCCATCGATCGTGCCGGCCGCGTGCTGGTGAATCCTGATCTGAGTATTCCCGGCCATCCTGAAGTGTTCGTGATCGGCGACCTGGCCGCGCTAAAAGACAAAAATGGCAAATGGCTGCCCGGCGTCGCACCCACCGCCATGCAGGAAGGCAAAGCCACCGCCCGCAACATCGCGCCGCGACTTAAAAGGAGTGCCGCGCAAGAACTTCCACTACGTGGATAAAGGCAGTCTCGCCACCATCGGCCGTTCGGCGGGAATCGCGCAGTTCGGCAAACTGCACATTTCGGGCGTCATTGCCTGGCTGTCGTGGCTATTCGTCCACATTTTCTTTTTGATTGGCTTTCGTAATCGTATTCTTGTCTTCATCCAGTGGGCGTGGTCATACTTTACCTACGAACGTGGAGCCCGGCTGATTACCGGGGATACTAATTGCCGGGGTGGACGGAGCCGAAGCCAGCGGACGCGGAACTTCATCACGAGACAAAATAGAACTCACCGAATAGGAATGTGGCGTTTGTCGTGCAGACAAGTGCCAGGCTTCAAGCTGCGACGTGTGCGGCAAGCTGTTGGACGGTCGAACTGACAACATCAAAGGTCCTGATGTGAGGAGTTGCCTCCAGAAATTCTTCCAAGATCTTCAAGACTTCTGGATAACCCGTTGAGTTGTAAGCCCGCGCGTAATCTCTTTGCTCCCAGAAGCTGATGGCCACCACTTCCCTTCCCCCAGGCACCGCCAGAGTTATCAAATTTTGGAAGCCCTTTTGCTTGCGCAGTAATGGGACGATTTCGCTCTCCATTGTCTTCACAAATTCAGTGATTGTATTCGGCTTCAGATAGGCGGAAATGCTTCGCACAAACATATCAACCTCCTTCCGCTACGCTAAGAGGAGGGACCTTTGGAATGCATGGTCTAAGCTTGCTTCCTTTGGTTTGCAGAGTTCAGTGATCGGACGCACCAGCCAGATGGCTTAATGGACGCGGGTTTACGGAGGTCAACGCAGGCTTTGCAGGCGTAGCCGTTCCCTCACCTCACGTCAGTCAACGTCCTCTTCCATCGCGTCTCATCGAAGAAATGAACGATGGTATGGCCCAGCGAGGCCGCCCGGTCGCCGACTGAGGTTTTCGTGTACCCATCCTCAGGCGTTTCAAACGACCAGTAGATGAACAAGGGACGCCCAATCACATTTTGCTGCGGAATGAATCCCCAATAGCGGCTGTCATAGCTGACACCCCGGTGATCACCCATGCCGAAGTAGGCACCGGGTGGGACCACAATATCCTCTTCCTGAATGTGCGACGGCAACTCCGTTTGCCACACTTTGAAGAGGTCATCCAGCGCGGACGGTTGCACTGCGGGGAAATCGTTGCGGTAATAGTCGGCGGAGTTATCGGCATCGTGCAACAGGTAAGGCTCATCGAGCTTTTTGCCATTCCGGTAGACCACGCCGTCGCGCAAATGGATGCGGTCACCCGGAATGCCAATAATTCTCTTCACTACATGGAGCCCAGGCGTCTGCGGCGATAGAAAGACGACAATGTCTCCGCGGCGAATATCGCGATACGGAAGCAGCGGACCCAGCCACGAACTCTTAGGCGCAAACTGCACGCGATCTACGAAGACGTGGTCGCCCACAAGCAGCGTATTCTCCATTGAACTGGTAGGAATCGCAAACGCCTGCAGGCAAAAGGTAAGAATGAATAAGCCGGTTGCCAGCACCGCTGCCGATGACACCAAAAACTCGACGAGAGTTTCCTTCGGCCTCTCTTCCGCAAGCTTCTTCCCTGCTTTGTTCTCTTTTTTCTTCACCGCGATTCTCCGCGCTTCGGGTAATGTATTCTGGCAATGAACCGGCGGGCTGTCCAGCCGTTAGTCATTGTAATCTTGCGGCTCCTTAGGAATGGCATTCCCAGGATTTTCTGACGTGAGGTGAGATATGCGTCCGTGGTCTGTCCTTCTATTCGGCCTCTGCCTTCCTTTTTCCTTGCCCGGATTCGCTCAGCAGAACACGCAGCCCACGCCGTCTACGGAGGCCTCAGCCGCAGCAACGCCTGTCAACAATCGCCGCATTTCGCTCGACGTAGTAGTAACCGACAAGTCCGGCAAAGTGATTCCTGGCTTGCAGCAAGAAGATTTCAAGCTTGTTGATAACAAGCAGCCGCAGCCCATTCTCTCGTTTCAAGCCGTCGCTGGAACCGCCCAGACCGCCGCCCCCCCACAGCAGCAGGTGATTCTGCTGGTGGACGCCGCCAACACCGGATATCAGAGCGTGCTCTTCGAGCGGCAACAACTGCAAAAACTCTTGCAGCAAAACGGTGGGCGGCTTCCCCTTCCTATGTCGCTGGTTTTTCTTACGGACACATCAACGGAGATTCAACCCGTCACTACCAACAATGGAAACGCGTTACTCCAGACCTTGGATGCAAACCAAACGGGGTTGCGTTCTATCACCCGATCGCAGGGGTTTTATGGTGGCGAGGAGCGTGTCCAACTTTCGATTGCCGCGCTGCAGAAACTGGCCAGTTATGAGGAGACCCAGCCCGGCCGAAAACTGCTGATTTGGCTCAGTCCAGGGTGGCCTTTGCTCTCTGGACCGGGGGTAGAGTTGAGCAACAAGGCGCGACAGTGGATCTTTAAAGTCATTGTCAGCCTCTCGGCGGCGTTGCGCGAGTCTCGTGTCACCGTTTATAGCATTGACCCCTTGGGCCTGGCAGACGCGGGTACCGGCCGAACTGATTACTACAAAACCTTTCTCAAGGGCGTAGCTTCTGTCAATAGAGTCGAGGGTGGCAATCTGGCACTCGGGGTAATCGCCATCCAAACTGGGGGACAAGTCCTCAACTCAAGCAACGACCTCGTCGGCCTGATCTCGACCTGTTTGGAAGATACAAAGGCTTTCTATACCATCTCGTTTGACTCACCGCCGGCTGACGGTCCGGACGAATATCACAGCCTGCAGATCAAGCTTGATAAACCCGGGCTCAGCGCCCGGACCCGCACCGGATACTACGCTCAGCAGTAAGATTTCTGGGGAACGCGGTCCGGCGACCTTATCCATGCGGGCACGGCAGTTCCCATTCGTCTATCTCCTCGATTTGCGAGACAATAGAGGCGGAGGCTACTTCCGTGAAGCTGCCCTTCCCTTCGCGCGCTTGCTACATAATCACCGCGCTACTTGCAGTAGCCTTCGCTGTTCCGGCGTCCGGCGAAGTGCTCAAGATTGTTGTGGATGACACCATTCAGCCCATCACCGAGGAATACATTGACCGCGCTATTCAGGACGCCTGTACGCAGCCACGATCAAGCTTTGCTGATCGAGATCAGTACGCCCGGCGGCCTGCTCGACTCGACGCGCGACATCATTGCGAAAATTCTGGCATCGCCTGTGCCGGTGATCATCTACGTCGCGCCCAGCGGCAGCCGCGCCGCTTCAGCCGGATTCTTTATTCTGGAATCCGCCGACATCGCTGCCATGGCGCCCGGCACAAACACCGGCGCCGCGCATCCCGTCAGCCTCTTTGGCGGCAAGATGGACGATGTCATGAAAGAGAAAGTCGAGAATGACTGCAGCCGCCTTCATGCGCTCTTACGTCTCCAAGCGCGGCCGCAATGTCGAAGTCGCTGAGAGCGCCGTGCGCCAGTCGAAGTCTTTCACCGATCAGGAAGCGCTAACCCAAAAGCTCATTGACTACGTCGCTCCCAACGAAGATGAACTCTTCAAGCAAATCGCTAGCAAGCCGGTAAAGCGCTTCGACGGCCAGACCGTGACTTTGAATCTGGTCGGCCAGCCAGTCCGCATCTTTGATATGACCCTGAAGCAGCATATCCTCGACTACATCATGGATCCGAATGTGGCTTTTGTTCTGCTTATCATCGGCGCCCTGGCGCTATACGCCGAATTCAACCATCCCGGCGCGGTCGTTCCTGGCACAATCGGCGTAATTTTCATTCTGCTGGCGGCTTTTGCCATCAATCTTCTGCCGGTGCGCTTTGCCGCTCTCGGCCTCATCTTGCTGGCTTTTGCTCTTTTCATTCTGGAGGCCAAGTTCGCCGCACACGGGGTGCTGGCTATCGGCGGGATCGTCAGCCTCACTCTCGGCGGCTTGCTCCTGGTGGACTCGCCGATTCCTGAGATGCGGGTGCACCTCCTTACCGCCCTGGCGGTTAGCATCCCGTTCGGCTTAATCACTGTGTTCTTGATGCGCATTGCCCTCAAGGCTCACGCCAACAAAGTACTCACCGGAGTACAGGGATTGATCGGAGAGACCGGAGTGGCGCAGACGGCGCTCTCACCCATTGGCAAAGTTTTCGTTCATGGCGAACTATGGGATGCCGTGGCCGTTGGCAATATTGCGATAGGACAGCTCGTTGTGGTGCGTAAGGTAGATGGTCTGCAACTTGAGGTGGAACGGGCTCCGGCACACGACCGGGTTCCGGCGGTCGCACAGCTGTGAACTTTTCTGCGCGCGCTCGGTCTAATCTCGGCGAACTCTGCGGTGTAAGATTTTGATTCATCCTAAGAAAAGCCTTGAACCGCTGCGAGATCTCCGAGGCCGCAGAGACGGCAGTAATGAATCAGGCGCGACAACTCTGGCGGCCACGAATCACGGCACGGGATCGCCAAGTGCGATACAATCCGCCGCAGAAGCAGTAGGAGGCATTTGATGGAAATAGGCTTTGGTTTTACTACCGTTGTTATCGTCATTGTTGTCCTCTATCTCTTAAGCTCGATCAAGATTCTGGCCGAGTACGAACGGGGCGTAATCTTCCGTCTGGGCCGTCTGCTATCGAGCGCGAAAGGTCCAGGGGTAATCTTCGTATTTGCTCCGATCGATCGCATCGTGCGAGTTTCGCTGCGGCAGGAGGCTCTCGAAGTTCCGCCGCAAGACATCATCACGCGCGACAATGTCACGCTAAAGGTCAACGCCGTAATCTTTTTGCGAGTGCTCGATCCCAACAAGGCAGTCGTTGAAGTCTCCAATTACGTCTATCAGACTTCGCAGTTTGCCCAGACCACGTTGCGGTCGGTGCTTGGCGAACAGGAACTCGACGAACTGCTTGCCCATCGTGACAAAATTAATCTACGGCTCCAGAGCATTCTCGACACGCACACTTCTCCCTGGGGCGTGAAGGTCACCAACGTGGAAGTCAAGCAAGTGGATATGCCGGAGTCCATGCTGCGCGCCATGGCCAAGCAGGCCGAAGCCGAACGTGAGAAGCGGTCGAAAATTATTCACGCGGAGGGCGAGTTCTCCGCGGCGCAGCGGTTGGTGGATGCAGCCCACCTTCTGGCGACGGAACCGGTCAGCGTACAACTACGCTATTTGCAGACCCTGACCGAGATCGGGGTGGAGAAAAACACGACGGTCATCTTCCCCGTACCGGTGGACTTCATGTCCGGACTGCAGAAGTTGCTGGGCAAGACGGATGGGGATAGTACACCATCCGCGCCAGTTCGCTAGCTGGATTGGGGCATAGAAAAACCACGTCGGAGCGGAGAATGGTGGATTCTCAAGACACGGAAATTACCCTGGGCACGGGCAAGATGTTGGTTCTGTTCTTCGGCCTGGTCGCGTTGTGCGGCGCTTTCTTCGGAATGGGTTACAAGATGGGAAAAAGTTCCTCCGTTCCCATCAGCGTCCTCGGCGAGCCAGGCTCGGTATCCGCAACCACAGGAAACGCGCGGCCATCCGCGGTGAAAGCCTCGAGCAGCGCCGCTTCCGCTTCTTCCCCTGATTTGGCATTCTACAAATCCACGAGCCAGAAAATCCGCGGACACTCAACCGGCCTCTGACGCCAGCACTGGGACAACCTCCGCCGACACTGCACCACCTGACCCGGCAGTAGCTCCTCCAACCGCAGGATATTATGTGCAGGTCGCCGCGGTCAGCCGCCAGGAAGACGGTGATGCGCTGGTGGATGCCCTGAAGAAAAAACAATACGCGGCGTTTGCGGCAACCGGTCCCGACAAGCTCTATCATGTGCAGGTCGGTCCCTTCTCCGATATCAAGAGTGCCGAGGACATCCGCGCCAAGCTTACAAACGATGGCTACAACCCGATTCTGAAGAAGTAGCGGCTTTCGTCTATGCGGAGGCATAACCGCTGCTATCCTGCTTTCCGGCCGAGCGCAACATGAGTCATTCCGACCAATCTCTAGATCGCGCACTCCACGCCATTGCGGATCCCACCCGGCGCCGTATCCTGGGAGCACTCAAGGAGCGAGGTGGATGTTCGATCGGCAAGGATGTCGGCTTGTGCGCATCGGACATCGAAGAACGCATTCACCTTACCCAGCCAACCATCTCGCATCATATGGCAATTTTGAAAAAGGCAGGCCTAGTCGAGGCAAAGAAGCTCGGCCAGTGGATGTGGTACCAGCGCAAGGAAGCTGCTCTGCGCCAGTTGACGAAAACTCTGCGGCGCACGCTATAGCCCTGAGGTCATCGAATCGCGGAGTCCCGGCGAAAATCCTACCCCGCAACCGCAGTCTGCGTTTTCTGCAGCAGACGCCGCGCCAGCGCGATCAATTCCGCTACTTCGAAAGGCTTGACGAGGAACGGCAGGTCGTTCTCTTTCAAAAAGGCACGCACCTCGGATTCGGGGATAGCGGAGAAAGTAAATAATACCCGCCTTTGCATGTCGGGACTCTTATCTCCCAGCCAGCGGTGTATATCGCACGCGTTCCACCCGCCCGGCATCCTTCCGTTGATGATCAAGGCTTCAAACGCCTCGCTCAGCAAGCGCGATTGCGTGTGCTCCACATTCATGCAGGTCACCACCTGAGCACCAGCCCCGGCGAGTACGTCGCGCTCGAATTCCAGCACGGCTTCTTCGTCCTCGACTAGCAGCACCCTGCCGGCAATCGCGAGCTCGTGCCGCGCGGGAGTCAGCACCTGCTCGGGAACCGCATTCTGTCCGCAAAAGGCAGGCGTATCTCGATACTCGCACCGCCTCCAGCCCGGTTATGTGCGGAAATGTCACCCCCGTGCTCCTTGATAATCCCGTAGCAAATGCTCAAGCCCAGCCCAGTCCCTTTGCCTACGCTTTTCGTGGTGTAGAACGGATCGAAAATTCGGTTCGGCTCTTTGATCCCGGGTCCCGAATCCTGGAATTCAATATGTACTTTGCCGGCATTGGAGATATACGCAAACCCTGAGCAGGCCACCCCTTCCCGATCTCCAGCATGGCATCCAGGCCGTTGTTGATGATGTTCAGAAACACCTGTTCCAACTGGTGGGGATCGGCAACCACCCCTGGTAAATCCGGTTCGATTTCTTTTTCCAGGCGAATTCCATTGACCTTGAGGTCGTATTCGCGCAATGCCAGAGTTTCTTCCAGCACCTTGCGGACCTCCACACGATAGCGTTGCGGTTTACGCTGCCGGGCGAATGACAGCAAATTCTGCACCACGCGGTGGGTGCGCTGCGCCTGGCGAAAAATCTTGGCTACAAAATCCGCCGCCTGGCTGTTGAGAGATTCGCTTTCCAGCAGTTGCGCATAGCCCAGGATCGCGGTCAGCGGATTGTTAAGTTCGTGGGCCACGCCGGAGATCAACTGCCCCACCGCCGACATCTTTTCGCTTTGCAGCAGTTGCTCCTGGGTCCGCCGTAAGTCTTCATAAGCGCGCGAGGTTTCTTCGTACAGCCTGACTTTCTCAATGGTGGTCGCCAGTTGCCGCGCCGTGGCCACCAGAAGATTCTCGTCGCTACTGCTGAATTTTTGAGCCGTATCGCGGCGAATTCCCATCATGCCGAGCGGCGACTCCCGTCCCCATAACAATACCCAGATCCACGATCGCGATTCGCCGCCCGCAAACAAACTGCGCAAGCGCCAGGGGAAGATGCGGCAAATATTCTGCCGTAAGCACCTCAGTGCGGGATCGCATGACCAGATCGCCGAACCCCTCCGGCAGCCGAACTTCGCCGTTGCGGCCTGAGTCCGCGCCGCCCCGGCCCCAATCGGCGCGGCGCCGGAAAGCTCCACTCCCAGAATCCGCAACATAGATTGAGCCGGCCCGCGCCTCCAGCAGCAGGATCATCTGCCGCAGGGTGAGATTCAGGATCTCATCCATATCAAAAGACTGGCTGGCGATCATGGCCATGGCATTCAGCGCATTCAATTCGCGGTTGCGCCGGCGAATCTCGTCCTCGGCCTGCTTCTTGTCGGTGATGTCCAGCAGGAAGCCTTGATAACGCTCGATTTTGCCTTCCGGATCGCGGGTTGCGAAACTGCTTTCCATGGCGCTGAGAACTGTGCCATCGCGGCGGCGCAGCAGAACCTCAAAATTCCGCACGAAATTCTGGGCTTCGACTTCCCGCCTGAATTCCGCCCGCTGCTCGGCGGAGGCGTACACTTCCCGGTCCAGGTTCAGCGCCATGACTTCTTCGCGGCTGCTGTGGCCGAGCATGCGTACGAACGCGTCGTTGCAGTCCTGCAAAACTCCATCCGGCGTTGCGACAAAAACTCCCTCTTGCATCTGTTCAAAAAGAAGCCTGTACTTTTTCTCAGCGGCGCGGCGTTCGGTCACGTCCCGGATCACGTGGATGGTCCCACGCAACTTGGTTCCCTGCTCCCTGTAGGACGACGTGGAGACCATCGAGAAGCCGCCGAAACACAAATCTCCGCCTTCGTAGAACGCCTTGCCGTCCTGGCAATAGGGACAGCCCGCCCATTCTCCCTGGTCTTTCGGCAGCGACTCTTCGCAGGTCGTGCCAATGATTTCAGCGGGAGCCCGTTCCAGGCGCCGCAGCAGCGCCATGTTGGCTTTCATGATACGGAAGTTGGAATCATGCAGCAGCACCGCGTCCTGGATAGAATCGAACGTATTCGTCCACTGCCGGTGCGAGCGCAGAATCTGCTCGAGCAACCGAAGATTCTCTACCGCCAGACCCAACTGGTGTGCGGTGGTGCCCAGAAATTCCATTTCTTCGGGGGTGTAGCGAAGGTGGCGCCGGCTGCCCAACGTCAAAGTACCAATGACGGATTTCTTCCCCAGCACGGGAATCACGATGCAGTGATCAAAGCCCTCCTTGCGTAATTGTTCGCGGGCTTTTGCATCGGTGGAAGAAATCTTGACTACGACGGGCTGGCCGCTTTGAAAGCCGCGCTCGAAGGAATCATCTTTGGGAACCGAGGCCCGTTCGCGGACAAAAGCAGGAGAGAGCCCGATTTGCTGGACAATCAGCATCTTCTCGCCTTCGAGCAAGCGGAACCACGCCGCCTCCGCGCCCATCAACGCTTTCAGCTCTGTCAATGCTGTCTCCAGCATGGGTCCCGGCTGCAGCGACCGGGTCATACTGTTCGTAAGGGTTTGGATCACTCCCAGGCGCCGGGTGCGCATCTTGGACTCGTCCAGCACAAGCAGAATCATGCTGGCGCCCAACAGCAAATCCACCATCCTCCCGCCGCCAGTCAGGAACCGGGTATTGACGCCGCTCCATTCGGGCTGGAGGAGCACCATGCTCAGGCCCAGCAGCCAAGGCCCGATCTCTGCCCGCGCCCAGCGGTAACGAATCAGTTGAATGGCGGCCGTGCAGGCAATCAATCGGGACAGAACTTCAAATACGACGCGCGGCACCAGGGGACCCGGCCACCGAAGCGCCCGCGCCGCCGCGTAGCCCGCCAGGGCCAGGGACGCCAGCAGCAGCGGCCAAAGAATCCGGCGGTCTTGTGTGTAGAGAAGAATCGCCGCCGAAAGCAACCCTATCGTCAGAACAAATTCCGCTTGGGAAAGTGCGGCCGCGAGCCCTGAGGATGGGCCGCCAACGACGAGCAAGGTCCAGTTCGCCGCCAGATGCATCAGCCAGCCCAAGATCCAAATCAACAGGTAGCGTTCGCGGAAGGTGCGGTAGACCACAAGAGTCACCGCCAGCACGATAAGTGCAGCCGACTCTTGCGCAACCAACTGGGGCACAATCGTGCTCCCCGCGTTCCACGCGTACCAGATAGGCAGATTCATTGACAATGGCGGGCAAACTCCCCCTATCTTCTTTAGCACGCCATGCCCAGTAACCAATGCGCTTTCCCCCGCCCTTTGGTTACTTTCGGTACCTCGGAACTACGATAGAATGGGCCGTAAACTGAACCCACCCATGGGACCAAACTCCGACCGCATCCTCGTCGTTGACGACGAGGAACCGATCCGCGAAATCGTCTGCTCCATGCTGATGGCGCAAGGCAAATACACCTGCCTGCAAGCCGGCTCCGGCGAGGAGGCTCTCGCGCTTCTGGAATCGGGCGAGGAATTCGCCCTCATGCTCTCCGACCTGATGATGACGGGGATGGATGGACTCGCACTGCTGGAGCGCGCCAAGGAACGAACTCCCGAAATGCCCGTGGTCATGGTCACCGCGGTGCACGACATTTCGGTTGCTCTGGCCGCTATCCGCAATGGCGCCTACGATTATTTGCTGAAGCCTTTTGAACGCGAACAGCTGCTGGCCACGGTTCGCCGCGCTCTCGAAAACCGCCGTCTCAAAATAGAAAACCGCGCCTATCAGACGAATCTGGAGAGTCTAGTTGAAGCCCGCACCCAGCAACTCAACAACACTATGCGCAATCTCGAGCGCTCTTACGACATCACGCTCGAAGCGCTGGGCGACGCGCTCGATCTTAAAGACGCCGAAACCGAAGGTCACTCCAAGCGGGTTACAGCTTTCACCATCGCCATGGCCAAACACATGGGCCTCACCGATAAAGAAATTCGCGTCATCGCGCGCGGCGCCTTTCTGCACGATATCGGCAAGATGGCAATTCCGGATTCCATCCTGCGCAAGCCCGGCCCCCTTACGCCGGACGAAATCACCATCATGCGCGAGCACTGTTATCGCGGCTACCAGATGTTGAAGAAGATTCCGTTCCTGACTGAGGCTTCCGACATCGTATACGCCCATCAGGAAAAATTTGACGGAACCGGCTATCCCCGTGGACTTAAAGGCGGTGAGATTCCACTGGGCGCCCGCATTTTCTCAGTGGCGGACACGCTCGACGCCATTACCTCCGACCGTCCCTACCGCCCTGCGCAATCCATCCCCGCGGCCCGCGAGGAGATCAAGAAATGGTCGGGACGGCAATTCGATCCGGAGGTGGTGCAGATTTTTCTCTCCATGCCGGAAAATATCTGGGGAGACCTACGTAAACAAATTAATTCCCAAAGCTACCGTTTCGCTTACTCGGCGAGCAACAAACCCTAAGCACTACTCAAGTTACTTGGCTGCCGCAATGCGGCTCGCATCCAGCGGCACATCGCGTTGAATGACCATCTGCACCGTCGTCCCGGCCTCTAAGCGAACATCGGCGCCGCGCGTCAGCATGGCAATCGCAATACCCGCCAGGCCACCAACTCCAGCTCCGACTCCGGCTCCGGTTGCGCTACCGCTGCTCAGGCCACCCACGACCGCGCCGGCCATGCCTCCTTCGGCTCCCCTCTCCGCCGCTTTTTCTATCTTCTCACCCGTCTGCCGGTCCTGCCGGATCGTCCCCTCCGAGTCTTTGATCGAAGTCTTCTCCGCTCCAGGAACATTCTCGATTGCGCCCGGCAGCAGCACCGTGTAGCCACTCGGATAGATCAGGGTGGTGAAATGAATCAGCACCTCGGCACGGCCCTTCACTCGCCCCGCGCGCTGCGTCCGTGTGATTCTGCCCTGCACATACGTTCCCGCCGGGACCAAAATGTGCTGGTTCAGCACAATTGGGAATGTGGTCTGCGCGTAAACCGGATCGCCTTCTCGAGCGCTCTTGGTCGAGATGGCATGTTTCAGCGCCACCGGAACTTCGGTGCCAGTGGGAATCACCAACTGATCGGAAGGCTTACTCGGCTCGGTTGCCACCGCAGCTGCGGTTGGCGTACTCTGCGCTGCCGCATATGCGGACAGCAAAACGCACATCATGATGATCCGCATGGGTATGATTCGCATGGATTCCTTCTTCGCGGTCCGCAGTCAGGCCGCATGAACGCGCTTATTATAGGCCTGAACTTCATCGTTGGAGACTTTCCCGCGACCTTGCCAATGGGATGCATCGTTCAGACGGGAAAGTTGTACAGCCACAGAGCGGCGCCATGGGAAAACCAAGCACGGGAGTGCCGGGAAGTGATTGTGAGTATCCTTAAGTCCCGCAGTGACAGCACACATCACTTGTAAATCAGATATTTCTCTCGCATCTGTTCAAACTTCTCCAACGGCTCACGCCAATCGTCAGCAATCCGCCGCGGATCTTCCCCCTGAGCGATCGCGTCATACACGCTCTGGTTGGCCAGAATCTCAATCATCCGCTCCATCTGATACTGCTGGGGATACAGCTTGTGCAACGCCGACGACAGTTCGATGCCCAGCTCTGGCGCGTCCAAAGCATTGCGCTCCACCACCACCAGGTTAACTCCCTGGCAATTTTCTCCGTGGTAGGTTCCGCTAATCGGCGTGAAGCTGGCCGGCACAAACCGCACTCCTGAGATCACCCGAGTATTCAAATAGGACGCTAACTCGCGTCCATTGACCCACGGCGCGCCCAGCAATTCAAATGGCGTATCCGTCCCGCGGCCCACCGAAACGTTGGTGCCCTCGACCAGCGCCACCCCCGGATAAAGCGTCGCTTCGCTCAAACTTCGCAGATTCGGCGACGGGTTCACCCACGTTAGCCCAGTCGAATCGAACCAGTCCCCGCGCAGCCATCCTTCCATGGGCACGACCGTAAGCCGGGCGTTGATGCCGCGTTCTGCGTTGAACATTTTCGCCAGCTCGCCCATGGTCATGCCGTGACGCACTGGAATCGCGGAATAGTTCACAAAGCTCTCTCGCCCAGCATCGGGGATCGGCCCCTGCACGAATGACCCCGTGATGGGATTCGGCCGGTCGAGCACAATGATCTCGATACCGGCTTTCGCCGCCGCTTCCAGAAAATATCCCAGTGTGGTTTCGTAGGTGTAGAAACGCGCGCCCGCATCTTGCACATCGATCACCACAGCATCTAGCGTCTTCAGGACGTCGAGCGAAGGCCGTCGCGCCGCATCGGTCGCGCCATACACGCTGTACACCGGAATTCCAGTCGCCGCGTCTTTTGAATTTCCAATCGCAGTCGTGTCCAACGTGCCGGTCACGCCATGCTCAGGGCTAAAGATCGCCTCTAGCAAAACCCCTGGTGCCGCCGCCATCACATCAATCGTGCGCCGCCCTTGCGCATCTACTCCAGTCTGGTTGGTCAGTATGCCAATCTTTCTCTTGTTGCCCGCGCTTCCCTGCAGCACATCGAAATTGTGCGCTTCAAGAACGTCAATCCCGGCCATCACGTTGCCATTCCGCACACTCACCCGCCGCGCCGCAGTAAGCGTTTCGTTGTAGCCGGTGATGCTCTCCCAACGCAATCTGTCTCTTTCATCCGCCGTGAGCGACAGGGCCGCCGCCACAGCCGTCGCAATCTTCGAACGCAAAGCTACCGCGCTTCCCTTTCCGCGCGGATGCACTGCATTGGTAAGAATGATGATGTAGGTTCGTGTCGTGGGATCAATCCACAGCGAGGTTCCGGTGAAACCAGTGTGTCCGAACGAACCTACCGGCAACAACTCTCCTCGATTCGAAGAGAAAGGCGAATCAATGTCCCACCCGAATCCATGCAGTACGGTTGCCGTGGGCGGTTGCTGTGCCGTCGACATCTTTTCCACCGACAGCGCGGAAAGCACCGGGCTGCCGTTGAGCATTGCCCGTGCGAACCTCGAGAGATCGTCAGCGGTGGAGAACACGCCAGCGCTCCCCGCCACTCCGCCCATGCGCCGCACCGTCGGATCATGCACTACCCCGCGCAGCATACGCTCATGCTCGTCGTACTGCGTAGGAGCGATCTTCGGAATCCAGGAGGCTGGAGGCAAAAACCGGGTATGCACCATGCCCAGCGGTGCGAAAACCTTGGCGGCGCAGTATTTGTCCAGCGACGTGTTCGTCACCCGCTCCACCAGCGCGCCTAGCGTAATGAAATTGATGTCGCTGTACAAAAAGCGTGCGCCCGGTGCGATTACCGGCTTTGACTCGTAGGCCATGCGCAGCCCCGCATCGCGCCCTTCCCACCGTTCCCTCAAGTCCAGGCCATTCGGGAGTCCGGAGAAATGCGTGAGCAACTGCCGCACCGTAATGTCATCTTTCCCGTTCTGCCCAAACTCCGGAATATATTTGGCGACGGGATCGTTCATCCGCACCTTGCCACGCTCCTCCAGTTGCATGACCGCGGTGGTCGTAGCCACCACTTTGGTCAGCGATGCCAGGTCGAAGATTGTATCCACTGTCATGGCTTCGTGCCGCGGTTCCAGCGAGCGATGGCCAAACGCTTTGCGGTAGATCACATCGCCGTCATGCGATACCAGCACCACCGCACCGGGAATCTGTCCATCGCGAATCGCGTCCTGTACAATCGAATCCAGAACGCCTAGGCTATTTGGTGTTACCGCCCGCGCCGTTTCACTCTGAGCAGGCGCAGAAAGTATTCCGGTCATCAGCCCGATGAGCAAGAGACTAGGCAGGAGAACCCAAGTTGCCAGCCCAAATTTGCCACTCCGAGAAGCGCAGCACCGAGGAACATGCTGCCTGCCCGCAGCGAGCAGACCTTCACATTCGGTTAACGAAATCGCCTTTGTGTGGAGCAGCGCTTCCAGCGCTGCGTTAAGAGCTTCGCCTTGAGGCACGGCTTTAGCCGCAGAGGCACTTAATGGCTTCTGCGGGCGCCAGCTAGTGAGGATTCCACGACGTGCACTTCCCGCCGCCGCGTTCCTTCCCCAAACCGAATTTGTCCTGATTGTCCGGATGTTTCGACTCTACACAAGCCATGCCCACTCACTCAAGAAACTCAAGTAAGGGGTACCGTTTGTACCAAATCAAAACACATAATCCGGCGGCTTGATCCCCTTGATACGAAGGTAAACCTCGCACTGTGCCCGATGATGTGCCGTGTGTACCAGCATGTTCATCATCATGGTTCGCCCATCTGGCTTGGGACGAGCCTTCCAGGTCGGAAGATCCCATGTTCTTTTGAGCTCCTCTGGCGTAATCTGCGGCAGAACGCTCATTACGTAGTCAAAGGACTGTTCCAGCATCTTCATAGCGGACGGCTTGTCCGTGGGAGGCATCTTGCTCGGATCAAATGGAAACGGCGGCTGAATGCCCGTGATCTGCTGAAAGCGAAACACGTTGCCGCCCGCGATATGCACGATCTGCTCGCCGAAGCTCATTTCTTCTTGATTGGGCTTGAAGTTGTAGAATTCAGCGGGCATGGCGTTGGCGACATCCAGCGTAAATTGCCTGGAAATCTTCCAGTCTTGAATGAACTCCGTCATGTCCAGCACGGAATCCATTTTAGTGGCCGCGACTTGCCCCACGACGCAGCAGGAAAGCACAACTAGCGGGGCGAGAATGCGAATAATCTGCCGCATGGCCGCACTCTATCAGACCTGTTCACCGCATACGCAAAGAATTTACTCTGCCTTCACGAGCGGGAACTTTACCCACGCTCGCGGCTTTGTTATAAACCAGACACCGGACGCATCTCCTTGACTGAAAGCTCCCCTACACACGGTACCTCTAAGGTTAGAGGCCTTATCCGTGCCCATGAACATCAGGACATGAAATTTCTTCACGCCTTCGACGTCCTTCACCACGCCATCGCCGATCACGCTTTCCCCGCTGCCTCCGTCGCCATCACCCATGATGGAAAGCTCATCGCTCTCAAAGCCTTTGGTCATTTCACCTACCAACCCAACTCGCCAGTGGCCGAAGCGGAAACGATCTTCGATCTCGCATCGGTTTCCAAAGTCGTGGCGACGACCAGCATGGCGATGATCCTTTACCAGCGCGGCCTGCTCGATCTGGAGGCGCCTCTGGCTGCCATCGTGCCTGAATTCGTCTCTCATTCCGACAATCGACGGCGAGAGATCACGTTCCGCATGTTGCTGGCGCACTCTTCCGGCCTACCCGCTTACGAAAAGCTTTTCCTGCGGACGAAGACTCGCGAAGAATTGCTGGCCGCGGCCTTTAGCACCCCGCTCACCGCCGACCCCGGCACACGCGCGGAATACAGCGATATCGGCTTCATCATCTTGGGAGTGGCGCTGCAGCGTATCGCCGACGAGTCTCTCGACCGTTTTTGCCAGCGCGAGGTCTTCGGTCCGCTCAGCATGGCTCAAACGGCTTTCAATCCTCCGCTGGCGTGGCGAACCTCCATTCCACCTTCCGCCGATGACCGCACCTTCCGCCACCGGATCATCCAGGGCGAGGTTTACGATGAAAATGCCAGCGTCCTTGGCGGGGTCGCCCCACAAGCCGGACTTTTCGCTTCGGCACAGGACGTCGCAATCTTCGCCAACGCAATGCTCTCAGAAGGCGCCCCAATCCTTCGTACGGAAACCTTGAGCGTCTTTACCCGCCGCGAATCCACGCCCACGGGCACTTCGCGTGCTTTGGGATGGGATACGCCGTCGTCTCCTTCGCAATCGGGGAAATACTTTTCGGCCGGATCATTCGGTCACCTCGGTTACACCGGTACGTCCTTGTGGCTCGATCCCGAGCGCCAACTCTCCGTAACTTTGCTCACCAACCGAACCTGGCCCGACAGCAGTAACCAAGCCATTAAACAGGTACGGCCGCGGTTTCACGATGCGATCATCGAAGCGCTGTAAACTCTCGATGTGGCGCCGAAACGGTTCCGTCCGACATTGTCCGATCTTTCCACCGAGCAACCGAACCACGCCTCCAGAGACCTGGATCTGAAGTCGTCGCTCGGCATTGCCCGCACCATTAACGCCGAAGACGCCAAGGTCGCGGCCGCCGTCAAAAGTGCACTTCCGCAAATCGCGCACGCTATTGATCTGATTGCCAGCTCATTGAAAAATGGTGGCCGCCTCATCTACGTCGGCGCCGGCACCAGTGGACGCGTTGCCGCCCTTGACGCCGTCGAATGCCCTCCTACCTTCAACACCCCACCAAGGATGGTGCAGTTCGTAATGGCCGGAGGCGCCAAGGCTCTCGCCACAGCCAGCGAAGCTAACGAGGATTCCCGCGCCCTCGGCCGGCGTGAAATCGCCAAGAAAAAGCCGGGAAAGAAGGACGTTGTGGTTGGTGTGGCTGCCAGCGGCCGCACTCCCTTCACCGTCGCCGCCATCCAATACGCCTGCCATCGTGGCGCACAAACCATCGGGGTAACCTGCAACCGCGATTCGCCGCTGGAGAAAGCCGTGCATCTCGCCATCGTCGCCGAGGTCGGCCCGGAAGTCATTTCCGGTTCCACCCGCATGAAAGCAGGTACGGCACAAAAGATGATCCTTGGCATGCTCTCGACCGGCGCCATGACCCGCCTGGGTTACGTCTATGGCAATCTGATGGTCAACGTTCACCTCAAGAACGAAAAACTCATTGCTCGTGGAGCAAGTATTTTGCAGCAGACCACCCGCGCTGACCGCAAAGCGGCGCAAAAGTTTCTTCAGGAAGCTCGAAACAAACTTCCAGTGGCCCTGGTCATGATCCAGGCCAGACTCGGCCGTATGGAAGCTGCACGTGCCCTCAAATCGGCGAATGGCAATGTTCGTCAAGCCATTGCGCTTGCAAAAACCACGTAGGGACAGCCGCCCTCGGCTGTCCGGTTCTCGTGTCCACAGGCCGTGCCCTTCGGATTACCCCTCGCTCCGCAGATCCTCTCTCCAACCAGGTAAAATGGACTATCCTCGCAGTATGATGGTGAGCTTTTCACTCGTATGGACAAATTTGTCATTCGTGGCGGCAACCCGCTGCTCGGAACAGTCCGCATCAGCGGCGCGAAAAATGCCGCGCTACCCGCCATGGCGGCCGCCCTGCTGACGGACGAGCCTGTCATCCTGGAAAATATTCCGCAGGTGCGCGACATCGAGACGACACGCAGGTTGCTCGCGGCCATGGGCGCAGAGGTTGAACTCGGCTACGGCCGGGCCCACCATCGCACGACGTTGTGTTGCAAGAATCTCGCATCGCCCGAGGCGTCCTACGACCTGGTCAAAACCATGCGCGCTTCGACGCTTGTGCTCGGCCCCCTGGTGGCACGCTGCGGCCGCGCCCGCGTTTCTCTGCCTGGCGGCTGCGCCATCGGCGCGCGCCCCATTGACCTGCACATCAAAGGCATGGAACGCCTCGGCGCAAAGATCACCCAAGATCACGGCTACGTGGAAGCAAGCACCGAACGGCTCAAGGGCGCCGAAATTGTTTTCGATAAGATCACCGTCACCGGCACTGAAGACCTGCTCATGGCCGCCACGCTCGCCGAGGGCGAGACTATCCTGCAGAACTGCGCGCGCGAGCCTGAAGTCGCCGACCTCGCTGCTCTGCTCAACAAAATGGGAGCACACATTGAGGGCGCAGGTACGGCCACGATCCACGTGAAGGGAGTGAACAAGCTGCACGGCGCCAAGCATGCCATCATTCCGGACCGCATTGAGGCTGCGACATTCATCATTGCCGGCGCCATCACCGGCGGAGATGTCAAGGTTTCTAACTGCGATCCGCGTCATCTCGATTCCCTCCTGCAAAAGTTGCACGAAGTCGGCGTCAGAACCAAGCACACCGCTGACTCTGTGCGCGTAATGGGCGACGCGCCGGTGAAAGCTGCGGACATCGTTACCGAAGAATATCCTGGCTTCCCGACCGACGTGCAGGCACAGTACATGGCTCTGGCCACGCAGGCCGAAGGGGCTTCGGTGATCACGGAAAATATTTTTGAGAACCGATTCATGCACGCCCAGGAACTGCTTCGCATGGGTGCAAGCATCAAGATCGAAGGCCGCCGCGCCGTGATTACAGGCAAGACTCAGCTGAGCGGCGCGGCCGTGCTGGCCTCCGATTTGCGTGCCTCCGCCTCGCTGGTCCTGGCTGCACTGGTGGCTGAGGGCGAGACCATCATCGACCGCGTCTATCACATTGACCGCGGCTATGAACGCATCGAAGAAAAACTCAAAGGCATCGGCGCTGAAATCCGCCGCATCGGCGAAATCTTTCCTAAGCGCCACGGGGCCGGCAGTCCCAGCTAGGCGCTGACCAAGCGCCGCCAGAGCCTTTCGACTGTGGCGCATTCGCGGCCGCCCGCGCCTGGAACCCCTCTGCATGCTGTGGTGCATTCGGGGCTTTTTTGAGAAATCAGATGGACACATACGTTTAAGGTCCTGACCAAGTAGGGCTTGGACAGGACCGGTAGGGGCTACGCACTGCCAGCCATGACCGGCGGAGGTTACTTTGGTGGTGCCTGCTTTTCCCCGTTTTGGCGTACTCTTGATCTCATACGCTTCATTCTAGTGAGGACTGATCCAAGGGCCTGGAACGACGGATGCCACCGCTAAAGCTGCTGGTTGTGGAAGACAATCTCGTGAGCCTGGAACTGATGACGGAAGTCTTTACTTCCCTGCAGGCCGAAGTCGTACCCATCAGCGACAGCAAGAAGGCCAGCGGTCTGGTTGATCTGGAAAGATTTGACGGCATCTTTCTCGACCTCGAAATGCCCCAGCTTCATGGTTTCGATCTGGCGCAGCATATCCGCAAGTCGAGCTGGAATAAATCCACCCCTATCATCATTGTGACCGGACGCGAAGACCGGCAAACCATGCAGCAGGCGTTTACCCTCGGGGCGACATTCTTCCTGCAGAAACCGGTGGACCGGCGCAAGCTGAGCGGCCTGTTCCGCACCGTACGCGGGGGATTGTTCGAGTTCCGGCGGCGCCATCTGCGAGTGCCGCTGCAAACCGAGATCACCTGCGTCGCCGGATCGCAGACGATTCACGGGGTGACGCGGAACCTCAGCCAGGGCGGAATGCAGATTGAGGCTGACGGTCTGCACCTGGGTGACACCGTACATCTTGCCTTCGAGCTGCCTGTCACTGCCGGTATAATCGAAGCGACCGGCTCACTGGTTTGGGCAAAGGACCACCTGCTGGGGATCGGTTTCACCCAGGTAAGCGAGCAGGCCCAGGAAAAAATTCGCGAGTTCGTAGCGCAGTCGGAGAAATTGCGGGAAAGTTGATTACCTTCAGGCGCTCAGGACCTAAAGCCGGCATTCATTTCGGATCGCGATTCTTCAATAGACGGTCGAGTTCTTGGTTGAGCGCCTTGGCATTTACCGGCTTGGAAAGATAACCGTCGAATCCCGAACTCAAAATCTTTTCTCGGTCGCCCTGCATGGCATAAGCAGTAACGCCTAGCACGGGTACCCCCCCCAGGCGCGGATTCTCACGGATTTTGCGCACCACGCCGTAACCGTCCAGGACCGGCATGCCGATATCGAGCAGCAGAACGTCGGGCAAGGAATCTTCCAGGGCATGGAGCGCCTCCTGCCCATTGCAGGCCTCGTTCACCGTGTAGCCGCGCGCTTCCAATAACTCCCGCAGCAATTCACGATTCACGGCATTGTCCTCGGCGACAAGGATTCTGGTCATGGCAGCCCCGCCGATTTCACCTTGTGGTCCCGCACCAGACGGCCAACCTCCGTCAGCAACTGGTCTCGCCAGGAACCATTCTTCTGAATGAAGGCCTGAGTTTCGCGATTGAGAAATGTGAGATCTTCTCCAGTCAAAGCTTTTGATGTCATCACGAAGATCGGCAGGTCTTTTAAAGTAGGCTGTTGGCGCACATGGCGAATGACATCAAAACCATCCATGCCGGGCATGAGCAGATCGAGCAGAACCGCGCTCACAAATTTCGAGGAAAGCACCTCCAGAGCGCGCTTGCCAGTGCCCACACCCTGTACTTCGTATCCGGCCGAGCGCAACGTTTCGCTTACTAGTTCCAAGGTTCTCGGATCGTCATCCACGGCAAGAATGGCGGCATCGTCGTCGGTGCCAGGTCTTACATGCTTGCGGACCGCTTCCAGAAGAGCCGGCTTGTGAATCGGTTTGACAAGGTAATCCGCGGCGCCCAGCGCAAAGCCCACTCGCTTCTGGTCCACGATCGAAACAATAATAATCGGGGTGCTCTCCGCCTCCGGAGTCTTGCGCAGGCTACCCAGAGTCTCAAAGCCACTGCCGCCGGGCATGAGCACGTCGAGCGTGATGGCGTCTGGCCGCAAGGTCTGTGCCTGGCGGAGAGCTGCCGCGGACGAATCTGCCATCGCGGTGCGGTACTCCGGTTCCAGATAGCTAGCCAGAAGTTCGCGGGCCGCGGGTTCGTCATCCACGATCAGAACGAGAGGCTTGCGGCTGCTTGCGATCGATGCTTGAGGCGCAGGAACCGCCGCGTTCAACACCGGGCTCACCGCGGCCTTGGCAACCGGAAGAGTAAAAGCAAAGCGGCTTCCCTTTCCGGCCTCGCTCTGTAACGAAATCGTTCCGCCCTGTTGCTCGACCAGGCGTTTGGAAATCGCTAGTCCCAGGCCAGTACCTTGGGTTAGCGTCTCCCCGCTTCCCTCAATCTGGCGGAATTCCTCAAACACCACCGCTTGATCCTGCGGCCGAATTCCAATCCCCGTGTCGGTTACGGAAATCTCGGTGAAGTCTCCACGATCGAAAGATTCAACGTGAACCTGGCCCCGACTGGGCGTGAACTTCACCGCATTGCTCAGCAGGTTGTAAAGAATCTGTTTGAAGCGAACCCGGTCGGCATACACCATGCGGCTGCCTTCCAGTTTTTGCTGCACGTCAATGTTCTTAGCCATCGCCAGGGGCCGAATGGTGGAAAGAACCTCGGGCAAAGCATCCTGAATTCTAAAATTCTGGCAGCGGAGTTCCAGCTGTCCGGCTTCAATTTTCGAGAGATCGAGAATGTCGTTGATGAGCTGCAGCAGGTGCGCCGAACCCTGCTTGATATGACTGACGAAGCGCTTCTGTTTTTCATTGAGCGGGCCCGCGGTTTCGTCGGCCATCAGATCGGAAAAGCCCACAATGGCGTTGAGAGGGGTCCGCAGCTCGTGACTCATCGTCGCCAGGAATTTGCTCTTGGAGCGGTTGGCGTGGTCGGATTCCGCAGCCTCAGCGCGGCTGGTCCGTTCTGATTTCAGCAACTGGCCAATCAATTCGATTTCGGAGTTGGCCCGCTTGATTTCCTCCGCCCGCCGGTTCAACTCCGCCTCCATTAGCTCGTTCTTCTCTTCCAGGGCCTGGGAGTGCAGGCGCTGGCGCTCTTGCAATTGGGTTATCTTGACCAGGCTGGTGACATCTTCCACCCGGTGGATGATGTAAACCAGTTCATTCTTGTGGTTCAGCACGGGAACATTCATCGGGCTCCAGTGCCGCTCCTCCCAGCCCCCACCTTCTTCCGTGGGCCTCCGGATGTCATATTTTTGCACCGCCATCTGGTGCGGCAGGTGCGTCGAGAGAACCTTCTCCAGCGACAAACGCAGATTGTGCGTGCCGGTGGCACCGGTATCCTCAGGATTGTCGGGAAATACTTCGAACAATCCCTTCCCCATGATGTCGTCGCGACGCGTCATGGTCGCGCGCAGATAAGAATCCGAAACACCCACAATCGTTAGCTGTGGCGTGAGCACGAGAAAAGGAGTAGGTGACGCCTGAAAGAGCAAGCGGTAATCTTCAGCCGTGGGAAACTTCACGTGGTCTGTCGACATGCGGTGGCTTTTTCACTCCCTAAATCTGGGGTCCCAGCTTCACGCCTGCGAACTGTTTATCACAAATTTGGAATGAATCGAGTTTGATTTCTCAGCGTTGCTGAAAATGGAAATACGGGAACCAAGCGCGGAGAAGAACCAGGGTTGGCTTCATACTCCACAGCTTTTTCCGAAGCACGATTGGCAGCCCGGAAGATCCCACTTAACTTCCAGAAACTCAATCACATCCTCACCACATTCCTGCGTTGCTATTTGCGGTAGGGTCGCACGGCAAAAGGCACACAGCCTAATTACGGAGGTCATCGGGAAAACCGGGTAGCCCGTTCCAAAGGAATTTCCGCGGCATCTTCGGAGGAGAACGCAATAAATCATATGATATTATTTAGGGCCGAGTGAGAGTCTATTCGTCGCGCCGCGAGATCAATAATAATAATAATAGCGACGGTGATCGGCTGATTGATTTGGCGGAATGCTTTCCACACTTTACGATTGCTGGCATGAATCGGCTGATGGCAGATTTTTTCACTCCCAAAGGAGCTCTACCGAACATGTTTCAAAGCCGACTCCTGCGCGCCGTACTCGCCATGGTTCTCTTCACCATCGCCCTGAACGCACAAGACAAGCCAAGCGTAAACATAGCGCTAACCGCAAAGGCCACCGCGTCCAGCGAATCTGAAGGGAGCAAGGCGGAGTACCTGACCGACGGCGATATCACGAATACCCAGTGGAGTGCGAAAGAGGGTACGAGCCCGGCGGATACATGGGTCGAGCTAAATTGGCCGAAGGCGGCGGAGTTCCAGGAGGTGGTGATCCGGCAAAGCGGGGACCCACAGCTCTCCCACGTCAACCTCGAGATCCGCGACGCCAACGGCCAGTGGAAACTGCTGCAGTCAATCGGGAACTCTCAGCATCTGCTCCCACGCCTCATTCTGGCGCAATTCGCGGCGCAAAATAGCAGCGGACTACGCCTCTCCGGATTTGCGGGCCGAGTCAGTCTGATGGAAGTTGAAGTCTACGACCGAACCGACCAGCCGGTGATTAATATTGGCTCCGATCTTTTGAATCACATCTTCGGCATCGTCACCGATGCATTCGGAACCCGGCCCTTCAGCAATGCTCCAGTAGAACTGCAAGGCACGGCTGGCGGAAAACCTTGGCATGCTTCGGCGCAAACCGATGGCGAAGGAATTTTTCAGGTCGAGATGCCGGTAGGTTTGGAAGGCGACCTAACCGTAACTGCGCAATTGGCCGGTAGTGCTGTCCCGAAGACTACCGTCCACGCCTTTGCCCTCACTCCTGGACTCGGCGCCCCCGACGATTCTGCTCCGATGCTCAACCTCGATGGCACGTGGAGTTTCAAGCCCGACGCTGATCCGGAGGCGAGCTATCCCGATTCCGATTGGAAGGACATTAAGGTTCCGTCCCATTGGACGATGGAGGGCTTCAACACTAAGACTGGGATGGGTGCCTATCGTCGCCATTTGCAAATTCCAGCGAGCTTTCGTGGCCGGCGCATCAAGCTGCTGTTCGACGGCGTCTACAGCGGTGCCCGAGTCTTCCTCAACGGCAAGCCGGTAGGCTCGCATGAAGGTGGATTCTCTCCCTTTGAACTCGACGTCACCGAGGCGGCCCACATTGGCGGCGACAACCTTCTGGCCGTCTTGGTGGAGGAGAAAACTCTGTCGTCGCACCTCGACAACATGAGTTATTACGCCAACTTCCCGCTCAGCGGAATCTTCCGCCACGTGCAGATCTTCAGCGTTCCGGAAACTCATGTCCGCCGCTTCCACGTGCAGACAGTTTTCGATAGCGCCTACAGGGACGCCACGCTGACCCTCGACCTGTCCGTCGAAAACGAGTCGGGCCGCGAGGTTGCCGGAACGCCGTTAGTTTTTTCGCTGAAGGATCCGCAAGGCCACTCCGTCTCTCTGGAAAACGATCGCCTCGATATCAAGCTTTCCCCCTGGTCGCGTCTCGAGCAACGCATAGGGTTTCATATCCCCAGCCCGGTACATTGGGAGGCGGAGCATCCGCAGCTTTATACCTTGAGCGCCAAGTTTTCCGGCTCGCAGAGCGAGATCGTCTCCCGTCGTTTCGGCTTCCGGCAGATTGAAATCCGCGGCACCCAGTTCCTGATCAATGGCGTCCCCGTAAAATTGCGCGGAGCGAATCATTACGAAATGGACCCGCTGGCCGGCCGCGCGGTGACGCCCGAAACTCACCCGCAAGGATTTGCAGATGATGAAAGAGGACAACCTCGATGCCATCCGCACTTCTACCTTTCCGGCGGTCGAGGATTTGTATGACGACTCGGACGAACTGGGTTTTTACATCGAAGAAGAAGGCCCATTTTGCTGGGTGGACGAAAGCTCCGACTTCCGCTATCTGCCCACTTTCGTGCAACGCACCGCCGAGATGATCGAACGCGACCGCTCGCATCCCAGCGTGGTCTATTGGTCGGTCGGCAACGAAAGCACCTGGGGGCCGGATTTCGAAGCTGCTCACCAATTCGTGAAGAAGCACGATCCCACACGCCCTGCCAGCGCCGGCCAAAGCGCGACTCTCGAATTGGCTACCATGCACAATCCAATTTCTCTCGCGCGCATGAAGGAACGCGAAGACGTGAAGGTTCCGATTCTCTGGGATGAAAGCATGGCCCCATTCCAGGGCGATCTGTGGGGTGATGCACAAGAGATGTGGCTCGATCCCGGTGACCGCGACTATTACATCGCGCCCCTGATCCCTGTCTGGGACGCGGTGCAGACCAGTAAAAATGTTCAGGGCAGCATCATCTGGGCCTGGGTGGATGACGCATTTCTGGTGCCCGGCCGCGACTCGGAATACGGACGCGGCGGAATTGGCGACCCAGAGCATGCTCTCGATCGCATTTATAAGATGCCGGGCCGCGGCGTCGTCGGCGACGCTCCCTGGGGAATTGTGGATGGATGGCGCCGCAAGAAGCCGGAGTTCTGGCACGTGAAGATGCTCTACTCTCCGGTGCACATTCCCGGAGCGCGATCTGCCTGGCGTGGAAGGCCGGTGAGCCCGGTGACTTTCACCGTGGATAACCGCTACGAATTCACAAATCTCTCGGAGCTGACGTTGGAGTGGTCGGTTGGCGCGCGGCACGGTACGCTGCATCCCGACATCGCTCCACACACGACCGGACAGATTACGATTCCTGTAGGTTCGCAAACTAAACCAGGCGACGCGCTCTCACTTCGTTTTCTGGATAGCAAGGGCCAGCTCGTCATTCCCCATCGCATGCAACTGGGAGTGGCTCCGCCCCCGGCAACTGACACAGCCAAACCCGGAACACTGACTTATCTCCACGAACCCTCTTGGCTCGGCGGTCCAATGGAACGCTTCGTTGGTCAGAACTCCGCAGGCGACAACTTTGAGATCGCCTTCGATGGCGCAAATGGCCGCATCCGGCGCGCGCTTGATTGATCGCCACTCGGTTGTCTATGGAACGCCAAAACTCCACGTGTTGCCTATCCAAGCCACGCTTGAAGAATTTCCCATTTTCGAAACCTGGCGGCTCACCAAGCCGCTGGAAATTCATCCGGCCGGCAATGATTATGAAGTCGTAGAAACCGGCACCTATCGCGACTTCGCCGGCGAATTGCGTTTTCGCATTACTCCCCAAGGCAGCCTTCGCGTGAGCTACGACTTCACCTACACTGGAACCGACGTTCGCGCTCGCGAAGTCGGCCTTCAATTCGGCGTGCCGCTTGTGGTGCGATAAGCTGCAATGGCGGCGTCGTGGCGAATGGACCGTCTATCCCGACGATCACATCGGCCGCAACGACGGCGTTGCCATGGCTCACGCTCCCGGCCCGCAGACCGTTCCTCCTACGCAACCGTTCGCGCTCGATGACACGCCCATCGGCACCAACGATTTCCGCAGCACGCAAGCGCAATTTTGTCTTCGCCTCTTTGACCGACAAAGAGGGCTACGGTCTTGGCATTGAGGCCATCGGGTAGCAGCATCTGCGTGCGTCCGTCGGACACCGACCTCATTGAAGTCAGCATCAACGACTGGTTCGGAGGCGTGGCCGCCACAGCCTGGGGCGAATGGTGGCAAAACTACGGCCAAGGCCGCGAACTCCGTCCCGATGACCCCAATGAGGGCGTGTCGCACAACAAGGTGAGCGGAGGAATGCAGCTCTATTTGCTCAGCCCTCAGGATTCAGCGGCGTGGCTGCAAAGGATGCAGGCCATCTCAACGGTTGCGGCGAAATAGAGCGTGGTTGAAGTTCAGCTCACTCGGTTTTCTGCGAACCGATTGTGCGCTCCAACAATTTTCCGTTGTATCGCATATTACGCAGCTGGCCCGTGAGGCCAGGACAGTCCGGCGCGTTCCAAGTCCATTCGTCGTTCAGTCCCGGGGAAAAGCCAAAAATGGTGCGAAGGATTACCTCAGCGAAAGCAGCCCCGGCGCTACTCTCGTAGTAATCCATGGACACGGCTTTGCGCGTGGGACGGCCATCACTGGCGCAGAAGTGCGCCTGACCAAACGGGCCTTCTTGAGAGACTCGGCCAACGTTATGCAAATGCGCGAGGGCTTTTTCTTTTTGACCGACTGTGAACATGGCCTCGGCAGTGAGCGCCGGCCATGCGTCAAAAGAGCCGGTGCTCCCGTGATCAGGACGCAGTGACTCTTTCGCGGCTCCGTCCAGCGGAGAGAGAGCATAAAGCCAGTCCGGGGTCCACAGTTCGCGCTCGACGAAGGCCGTCATTTCGCGAATCTTCTTCTCCCCTAAATCGTCACCGATACAGAAGATCGTAGTGAAATAATCGACGCAGTGGCGGACTTCGACGCGCTTTCCGTCATCCAGCTCGCAAACCCAACAACCTTTTCCGTCGGCATAGAGCTCAAGGACGTGGCGGCACAATTCATCCGCTTGCTTCTTCAAATCAGTGGCGCGGGCTGCCTCGCCTGTTCGCTCCCGCAGTTTTGCCATGGTACGCATCATCCAAACGTTGGCAGCGTTCAGCGCAGGCACGCGCTGTTCGTAGGTGGGGACCGTTTCCAGTAGATTGTCCGGAGTCCCATAGCTGGCCAATGGGCTTGGGCCCTTTACCAACCTTTGCCAATGGAGAGCCGACTCTTCCATCCGGTCAATCACTCTTTTCCCCGCGACCATCTCCTCCAGAAATCTCCAATCCCGCGTGACGGCCATATATCGCAGTACCATCTGGAAAATCACGTAATCGTTGAAGGAATACCAGGGGCCTACCCCTTTCTCGCTGGGAACATCAATCGCGTAGCAGGAGTGAATATCCGCGCTCAAAAACAAAATAAGAAGTCGCTTCACCGCGGCCGGGTCGAGCAGAGAGTAGAGCGTCGGGAAAAGTCCAGTGTCCCAAAAATACGCCAGGGTCGGCGCCCAGCGAGGAGCTGCGGTCACAATCACACGGGGGAAATCAGGATGAAGGTTGGTCCGTTCGAGTTCCAATACACTCAATACGCTCATGTAGTACAGACGGCGGAGCTTTGCATCTGCGGTCTGCAGCGTGGGCAGATTACCCGAGAAATGCCCATTGTTGGGTGTGAACGCGTCGGCAAAACGCTTCTCCCATTTTTCTTTGGCTGTGCGAAACACCTGCTCGAAATCAGCCCTCCATGAGGAGACCTGCGCCAAAACCCCGGCCGGCTCGGTACCCGCAGCCATCGCAAACTCGATTCTCCGTGATTCTCCCGGTTGCAGATCCAAAGTCCATGCGGCCTCTTGCTTGCCTCCGGAAAGCTGCTCTGCTGGCCGGACAAAGGCGAAGGTGACCACGGCCTTGCTCAGGGTGTCTTGAATGCGGAGCACTCCGCCGTTGGATGGAAGAACAGTGGCTTCGAAATCGCCGGAATCTTTGTCCTCCGGCCGCGGCGGGTCCCAATGCCAGGTCTGCGGATACTCGCGGATCGCCGCGCGCAACTTGACAGAGAGATCTGCCGTTTGCGGCTGTGGACCGAGGTTTGTAACTTCTATGCGAAACAGGATGCCGCTGGCCTCGAACGGCATGCGCACCATGGTAAGGATTTCGAGGTCATGAATCCGGGCGCGCCGCAATATCTGGTATGCGCACCAGCGGTATTCATCCGCAACGACTTCAGTGCCGTCGACAGCTAATTGCCCCAGCTCCCCACCCTGCGCCAGAGGAAAATTCACAAAACTGCTGATTGCGAGAACATTGGGTGCTTTTCTTTCATTGACCGGCTCATCCAATGGAACCGCGCGGCCCGCCTGAATTCCTCCACGGAAATTGCAGATCGAGGGAGTCTGTTCGAATAGCTTGGGGGAGATCCAATCGCCAGCTAGATCATCAAGGCTGGGGATTTGCAGGGCTCCGGACTTCTCTGCAGTCTCACCCTGCCCTGATTGATCTGCCGACTTCTTCCAGACCGGATCGGCCAGGAAGCCAGCGCTGGTCAGCACCAGGTCTTTCAGAAATCGCCGACGTTCCATCCGATTCCCTCCCCAACAGTAATCTTGGTTTCCCCGTCAGCGCTTGGTGGTCAGGACGAAAACGTGCCAGCCTTCCGATTGCGCCCAACCGTTTGTTTCGATAGGAGAAATTAACCAGAACCACTCAATTCAGCGTCTCGGCTTGCGCCTAGTCGAGGGCTTTCATATCCATCAGCAAATCGTTGGGATAGATCTTGTTCACGTTTTGCGGGTGCACGATCTGGTGGTGCACCAGGCTGACCCTTGGGACAGCCCGCTTTTCCAGCATGTCTACGGCGATGCGGATCACCTTCTCACCATACGTTTCCGGAAAATAGGCCACAGATCCAACCAATCTTGTCCCGGGGCGGCGCATCTCATGACGTGCTTCAATCACCGCGCCCTGTCCCACGATGGCGCAGTTTTCCTCGCGTCCGAAATCGCGGAACGCCTGCAGTGATCCGAGCGCCGAGGGATCGTTCACCGCCGCCACCAAAATGTGGCGCGCCTTGCTGCGCCGCAGATGCTTGCGAATGGTGGTGAGGGTGTATTCGAAGTTCGGCCGGATCTCGTACTTGAACACTGGAACGCTGGTGGAGTGCGGCAGCACCTGGTGCAATCCATCCAGAGCGCCCAGAGTGCGGGCGTGCAGGATTGCACCCGCGGCTGGCTCCGTGGTGCACACCACTTCGTCAATCTGGCCCTGCCAGTTCATGGCCGCCCAGCGGCCCAAATGCATGCCCGCGATGTGACCGGCCTTATAGTTGTCGGCTCCGAAATAAACCGCTCCTGGTTCGGGCGCGTCCATCGTGATCACCGGAATGCCGGCATTGGCATACTCCGCCGCCAGCGTGCCCGCGATCTCGGCATGAATCTGACATTCGATGACCAGATCGACTTTTTCGCGGATGAACTGCGCTGCATTTCGCAACGCGATCTTCCGGCTGGCCCGGTTGTTCAGGACAATCAAATCAATGCCCGCTTCCCGCGCCGCTGCCATGATGCCCTCCGTAACCGTGGTGATGAAGGGCACAACCGTACTCTGCGCGGCGTAGCCAATCCGGTAGCGGCGAGTATGCAGCGGCTGAAAACGCGAGCGGTATCCATTCTTGCCCACGCGTTCCAGCAGCCCTTTCGAGACTAGCGTGGACAGCAGCCGAAACGCCGTCACTTTGTTCAGTCCGGCTTTCTCTGTCACCTGCCGCAGTTGCAGTACTTCCTCGGGGGTTTGAAACGTCGCCAAAATGTCGCAGGCCCGCAGCACCGACTGCACGGCGTAGTCTGGCCCGCTCGATTCCGCCAATTGAGTTTTGCCGCCCGGCCGTTTCATGTTGTGAAATAATGTATCAGAAAATCCTGACAATGCCCTTTCCTTGCGGTGTTCGACCTCCGGATCCCAGACGCTGATACGCGAAAACCTCGCCGCCCGGGGGAATGTCCGCATCTAATTGAACGAGAAGTGGTTTCGCCAGGGCGTGCTTATGGGATACTTCCTCATTCAAGTGCCGGTGACCCCGCAACTTATCCCGGATGGGCGGGTTGTTAGTAATGGGATTGGGGGTTTCCTCTATGCTCCGCTCGGCATAGACGGACCGGGTTCAGGCTAGGAACTCCCAGGAGAATTGAAGTCATGAAACGATTTAAGGGCATCATGTGGGGAACGTTGCTGGCAGTTTCTTTGAGTCTGGCAACGGCTTGGGCGCAAGATAGCCCGCCGTCTGCTCCAGACGAGAAACCATCGCCTTCGATACAAGCCGATCAACCACCGCCACCGCCCGAGGGGCAAGCGCCGTTGTCGAATCAAGCGGATCAGCCCGACCCATCGAGCCGCGTAGCCCGCCTACAATATATGTCGGGCTCAGTTTCCGTTCAGCCGCAGGGCACGGGTGACTGGGTCGCGGGAGTTCTGAATCGCCCGCTGACCAACGCCGATAACATTTGGACTGACAAAGATTCGCGCGCCGAATTGAACGTAGGCAGTGGGCTCATTCGCATGAGC
This sequence comes from uncultured Acidobacteriaceae bacterium, assembly GCA_963697035.1. Taxonomy (GTDB): domain Bacteria; phylum Acidobacteriota; class Terriglobia; order Terriglobales; family Acidobacteriaceae; genus PALSA-270. The sequence continues at coordinate 432,619 of CAVOMN010000011.1, forward strand.
AGTGAAAGCAGCCTGACGATTTCCAATGTCGGCGACAACGTCACACAATTGGAGTTGCATCAGGGCACGCTGAGCCTTACGGTTCGGCATTTGCAGTCCGGTGAGACTTACGAGGTTGACACGCCAGAAACTGCGTTCACTGTGCAAACTCCGGGCGAGTATCGCCTCGACGTGGATTCGACCGGCAACACAAGCGAAGTGATTGTCCGGCGCGGCGAAGGTCAGGCCGGCAGCAATGGCTCTTCCGTTTCAATCAAGGCCGGCCAGCAAGCGCAGTTCGGTGACAATTCTGCCGCTCCCGAAGTTGCTGGAGCGCAGGCTCCCGATTCCTTCGATAACTGGTGCGACGCGCGTGACCAGAAATTTGAACACTCCGCGTCTTCGCGTTACGTTTCTCCCAACGTGATCGGTTCGGATGATTTGGATGAATACGGGAACTGGAATGAGACGCCCGACTACGGCCCGGTGTGGACCCCATCATCGGTTCCGGATGGTTGGGCTCCCTATCACTACGGACATTGGGCCTGGGTTGGCCCCTGGGGATGGACCTGGGTTGATGATGAACCTTGGGGATTCGCTCCATTCCACTATGGCCGCTGGGTTTATTGGGGCGGCAATTGGGGCTGGGCGCCGGGACCGTACTCCTATTGGGGTCCGGCTTACTATTCTCCCGCGCTGGTAGCCTGGTTCGGTGGATCGTATTGGGGCACCGGATTTGGTTTCGGGTTCGGCGGCGGCATCGGATGGTGCGCGCTGGGCTGGGGCGAGCCGTTCTTCCCCTGGTACCACCACGGGTGGGGTTACTTTAACCATATCAACATCTACAATACGCGCTTCCACGACTTCAACCGTTTCCGCGCGGGCTTTGGACGCCCTGGATTTGGCGCGGGCTTCCATTACGCTAACCTGCGGGCACCGCATGGTCCGATTGCGGTTTCGCAGCGCGCTCTCACCAACTCCATGGCAATACGCGGCGCCGGAGTGCGGATGTCGGCCAATGACTTTGCGCGTGCGTCGCTGGGTGCCAGGGTCCCTGTAAATCCAACCCGCACCAGCCGGCTGGGAGTCAATGCCAGCCGCGCAACCGCGGCGTCGCCGTCACGATCCTTCTCGCGGCCCACGGTCTCGCGGTCCAGCCTGACGAGTGGATCGCGGATGGCCAACCGCGGACCCTCAACGGCCGGATCGTTTGCCCGTCCGAACACCGGGGCAATGGCCTCTCGCAATACGATGTCCAATGCAGCTCGCGGGCAGTCGGCGGCAAATTTCGGAGCCAATCGCAATGTTCCGCGGCCACCTTCGAGCATGCGTGGCGGCAACGCGATGTCGGAATCGCGTTCATCTTCGGCAATGAGGTCTAGCTCAACGCCCTCAAACCGCAGCTACTCGCCGCAGCGCAGCTATTCGCCTCAGGGATCGAGCCGTGGAAACTCGAACTACGTGCCCAGGCCGAGTGGCCCGGTGAGATCCGCTCCGTACGCCTCCAATGGATACGAACGCTACGGCTCGCCAGGGTATTCCGGACGCAGCTCGTATGGTGAATCGCGATCCTATGGAGGGTCTTCCCGGTACAGCTCTCCGGGATACGGCTACGGTTCCCAGAGCCGGAGCTACGGTTCGCAGCCTTCATATCGAAGCTATCCAGGACCGTCCTATCGCAGCTATTCAGCGCCGTCCTATCGCGGATATTCGGAATCGTCTCGTGGCTATTCAGGACGGTCGTATTCGGCTCCGTCGTCTCGCGGGTCGTCAGGCTACAGCGGTGGCGGCCATTCTTACAGCGGTGGTGGTGGTCACTCCTACAGTGGCGGAGGCGGACACTCTTCCGGCGGTGGCGGCGGTCATAGTGGCGGAGGAGGCCGGCGGTAACCAACGAAGCGAGTTCCTACATAACGCCGCCCGCAAGGGCGGCGTTTTTCATGCCTTCGATCGCAGTTACGGTTGGTTCCCTAACTTTAGGTATCTAGTCATCCCTGGACGCGGTGTCTAACTTAAACGCATGGCTCGGCGACTAGGGCTATACCTTATAACATCGGGCGTCGCTCTTGATCTCGTCTTGCACTACGCCTGGGGATTCGATTACATCATCCTCGGAGTGGGAATCTTTGGATTCCTCCTATATGGCGGCTGTACGGGTTAGCCACGAACCGGTATGAATAGGGACCATTCTCTGCCTCGCCGGAATTTCCTTGCATATCGGGTTTAGACATTGGTTGAAAACGCGCACGTTTGAGCCAGTCAACATGCCGGTTTCGCTCGGGCGCGGCCATATCAGAACTGGAGATTTCAACATCAATTTGAAGGAACTGTACTACATCAACATTGATCTGGATTATCAATACCCAGAAGACGCGAAGTGCGAGGTTGCCGGTCCCGATTCCATACTGAAAACACATCTGATTCTTTACCGGGATGGACGGGTACTCGGCGAAAGGAGAAGGCGATAATTACAGCTACATCGGCTATTTTTACGCAGATAAGGCGGGCAACTATGACCTGGATGTTCAAATCCTTTCCGATTCCAGTTGCCTCAACGTGTTGCATCCGCGGATCATCATCCAGACCTCTCCAGACTACTCCGGGTGGCAACTCGTCATAAGTTGTTTGTCGGGCATACTTTCCTTGGCCGGGATCAGCCTGCTAGGCCATTCCGTTGCAGCCAGGATCATGGGCTGGCAATCTGTCACCGACAAGACCCCGACTATTTTCGAAAACGCCAATTTCAGAATTCGCCCATCGCACCTGCCACTCAACAAGCGGTTTTCCGGTCTGCCTCCGTTTGGACTGTTTTGGGCAGCGACGCTTGTGGTCGGGGCGGTATTCCCTATGTATGTCTTGCAGTTTGCCTTTCGCCCGATCTCGAAGGGAATCCGAATCTCCGTGTTGAGGGGGCTTCCACCAAAAGGAACCGACCGCTGGGTGGCTCCCATTGTCATCAGAGTAGAGGACTCGGGGCCGGCCCTACCTCCGAAGCTCTACTTGGACTCGGAGCCGGTTTCCTGGGATAGCCTCCATAATGCGCTCAAAGCTGATCTCGCTCGCCGGACAGACTGGATCGTATATGTCGAAGGCGACGACAACGTCCCCTTCATGGATGTGGTAAGGGTAATGGCCGTCATTCGAGGCGAAGGCGCCAAGGTCGTGTTGCTCACGAAAGCAACTGAAAAAATTCTTCCAATGCGCCAGCTTCCGACTGAACCCGCGGATCATGCACCGGCATCCAACACACCGGCATCCAACCATTGACTTCCCTAGGTTTCATACCTAGTCTGGAAGTAGTTCTTTACAGGCCAATCCCACCAGTGGGGGCGTCACGGCTTCGACGGAGATGCTTGCGGCCAAGAGGCATGCCGGGGTGCACACACCCGTAATCGTGGGCAAAATGATAATTGCCAATCAACCAATGGCATACGCCGCCTAATTTATTAGGCAGCCGCTCTCCACAGCTTCGCCCTTGGGCTGTGAGCGAGCGTCACACAGAGGGCTGCTCTTCTCGGCTACGTCTGGGCTGAGAGGCTAAGCTTTCAGGCTAGTGGCAACCGTTTCTTGTCCGTTCTGAGCGGGGGCCGCGAACGTCCTGGGGGAACCGCCAGCAATGGCGGCCAACGCCTGGGGCATGAACTGGAATAAGCATGTAGTCTCTTGACCAGTAACATTTTCGGACGCGGGTTCGACTCCCGCCGCCTCCACCAAATGCTTTCGCAATTCATATTCTTGGGATCATCGGTCCCGCAGGGACGAAACAGGAGAGCCCGGAACGTAAGTCCTGGGTGAGGTTAGGCATATCTTCGAGTCCCGCAAAGGGGCGGCACAAACGCCAGCCTCCGGTCATGTGTTCTTCCGCCTCTACGAGGCGTGCAATATTCAATCCGCCTCGTGTCACACCAGCTCATGATTAGGCAGTAGCGCTACCGCATCGTCGACGTCAACAGAGGTGGCCGACTTGCCACCACCGCGGGGACGGCATTGATCGATACCATCGTCCAATGGATTCATCCCCGAATTTATGGCACTAATCGTAAGTGTGAATTGAGTCGAAATCTTCAAAACCAAAATCACGCATGCCAAACAAGAAAACAGCAATCGTCACGGGTGCATCGCAGGGTATCGGTGCAGGTTTGGTTCAGGGCTTCTTGGAGGATGGGTACAACGTCGTCGCAACGGCTCGGAATATGAGCCGGTCGATGGCTGCCTCATCCTGCCTCGTTCTTATCGATGGCGATATTGGCAAGCAGGAGACGGCTGCGAAAATTGTCGAAGGTACGCTCCAACATTTTGGCAGCATTGATGTCTTGGTGAATAACGCCGGAATCTTCCTCGCCAAGCCATTCACCGATTTCACTGCCGAGGATTTCAACGCCCTGGTCTCGACCAATCTGCTGGGATTCCTCTACATCACCCAGCTCAGCGTCAAAGAGATGTTGAGGCAGAAATCCGGGAACGTTGTGTGCATTTCTGCGGCGCTCGCGGACCGGCCGATCGCCGGCGAAAATGGCTCGGTTTCGATGATTACGAAGGGAGGGCTGAATGCAGCCATCCAGGCTCTCGCAGTCGAGTACGCGAACAACGGTCTCCGCTTCAACGCTGTTGCCCCTGGCGCGGTTTCGACCCCCATGCACGCGGATGATCCCGAGGATTCAACACCGCCGATGCGGAAAATGGCGACCGTAAAAGACATTGTTGACGCTGTTCTCTATCTGGCGCACGCGGGTTATGTGAACGGAGAAGTGCTCCACGTGGATGGCGGTGCTCCCGCCCGCCGTTGGTAGCGCTCAGACACGCGGATCTTAGTGCTGGCAAATGAACGCGCGTGATGGCAGAAATGTTTTGGCTTCCGCAATGATAAATGCCATCCTCGCAACGGAGAAAACGAACCATGTGCTTTTCAGCCACAGCGAATTTTGTGGGTAGCGGAGTTCTGGGCGCCGTTGGCGTGGTCACGCTTACTAAGGTGAAACATCGGCGCGAACTGCTTTTCGCGGCACTTCCCACGCTATTCGCCATTCATCAGTTCACCGAGGGATTCGTCTGGCTGGGATTGGATGGCATTCTTTCCCCGCAGGCGGCTCACGACATGGGCGCGGCGTTCATGCTTTATGCGCAGGGGCTGCTTCCTTTCTTGCTGCCGTTGAGCGTGCTGCTGTTCGAGCCGACCGCGAAGAGTCGCCGGCGTATGCTGCCGTTCCTCGTGCTCGGCGGAGCAACCACGCTCTATATTTTATGGGCGCTGACGGCATTTCCGCTGCAGCTGTATGTCAGGGGAAATAGCATCGTATACATCAACCAAGCGACCAACAATACCACCGTTGCAGTGCTCTACGTGATTGCCACTTGTGGCTCGCTGTTTTTCTCGAAGATCAGGATGATGGTAATCTTCGGCGCGGCAAACCTGTCGATCCTGCTGGTTGTAATGGTGGTCAAACGCTACGCGTTTACCTCGCTGTGGTGCGCGTACGCGGCGGTTGCTAGTGTGATCATCCTCGCCTATTTCTGGAGAAGCCACGAGGACCGGCCTTTCCTCTACGCGTAGCGCAGGCGGATTGGCCCGCTCAAGCTCTTCGAGGATGGACGGTGGCCCGTTCAAGCCGTCTTTTTTGGGCTTGAGTGGGGCTTCCATTCCAACTCGATCTGTATCCCTCAGGTTGAGTGGTTTTCGATCGGGCTCCCACGTCCCACCCTACATTTCGCAAAGAGCGCGAAATTTAGAATGGGCCAACCGCAACTTTTTTCATCCAGCCAGTCCTGAAAATCGATCGAAGCGAAGGAAACTTTTCTCTCGCCGCGTAGCTGATACGAAGGTATGGGCGATACCATCGTCTAATTGTTTTATTCCCTTACCGCTGGCCTAATTGCCATTGTTCGGGACGCACCTTGGTCAGGTTTAGAAACTTTTTTGTGAAGGAGAGCGCACCATGACTGAGCTTAGGGCGGAATCTTTGGCGCAAGCACCACAAAAACAAAAGATAGATGGGCGCACTGGCGTAAAACGAATCGCGGCCTTTACCATGTTTGTGGCCACGGCGCTGCTTGCCATGCTCGGCGGCGCAGTCCTTTACGCGCAAGGCCAGGACAAAGACAAGGACAAGTACTCTCTGATATCGCCGGGCGGAATCGCGTTCTCCGACTTCAGGGGATACGAGGACTGGTCTGTGGTCTCTTCCGCCCGGACCGACGAAGTGCTCAAGGTGATCGTCGCTAATCCGAAGATGATTGAGGCGTACAAGCTCGGCGTTCCTGGAAACAGCCAGCCTTTCCCGGATGGCTCCATGATCGTGAAGCTGCAGTGGAAGCCGAAGAAGAGCACGGAGGCGCCCTTCGTCGTGGACGTGCCCGATGTCTTTAAGCAGGCTTTCGTGATGGAGAAGGACAGCGCGAGATTTCCGAAAACCGGCGGCTGGGGATACGCGGTATTCAACTATGACGCCGCATCGGACAAATTCACCGCCGATCCCAAAAGCCTTTCAGACTGCGGACACACCTGCCATGTGGCCGTGAAGGCGAAGGACTACATCTTCCACCCATACCAGAAGCGTTGAACCGGGCGGACATTCAGTATCCCGCGCAAAGGATGTCCCTGCGTGAGGCTTTCTTTTCGACGTGGATAGAAAACGAATACACTGCGAGCTAAGGAGATGAAACATGAAAGCAGTCGTTGTCCACCAATATGGCGGTCCTGAAGTACTCAAGTTCGAAGAATACCCTGACCCGGTTCCGGGTCCGGGCGAGGTGCTGGTGCGGGTTGCCGCCTCAAGCGTGAATCCGATCGACTACAAGCGACGGGCTGGATTAACGAAAGATTTTTATCCCCTCAAGTTCCCGGGGCTTATAGGGGTCGACGTGGCGGGCACAGTGGTCAAGATTGGGCCGGGAGTGGAAAACTTTTCTGCCGGCGACCAGGTGTTCGCCATGGCGGACAATACTTACGCCGAGCTTTGCGTGGTGAAAGCCGCGCTTCTGGCGAAGGTTCCCAAGGGGCTCGATTTAATCCAGGCGGCAGCGCTGCCGCTAGTGACGACGACTGGCAATCAGCTGCTCTTAGCTACCGGAATCAAGGGGGGCCAGACGGTTCTGGTCGTAGGCGCCGCAGGAAATGTCGGGCGCTCGGCGGTGTTCACGGCGAAGGATCGCGAAGCGACTGTGATTGCGGGAGTTTTGAAGAGGCAGATGGATGAGGCGAGGACTGTTGGCGCGGATCAGGTGGTTGCAACCGACGACGACACCGCGATTGCCAACCTTCCTCCACTCGATGCGGTGGCGGATACGGTCGGGGGAAGAACCGCCGAGAAGTTGATCGCCAAGGTTAAGCCGGGAGGATCGTTTGCTTCGGTTGTCGAGGTGCCGCAGAACGCCGCGAACTATCCATCTGTAAAGGTCGTGAAAGTATTCTCGACGTTCGACAGGAGAACCCTCGAGTTCATGGCCGAAGCCGTGCGGGATGGCAAGCTGGTAATCCCGATTAGCCTGAAGCTGCCACTTAGTGAAGCGGCCGAGGCTCAAGCGGCGGCAGAGAAGGGCGGTGTTGGGAAGATTCTGCTGGTGGCTTGACATTATTTTGCGAAAGGCGGACCACGAAAGGAAAGTCGGAAATGAGAAAGGTCCAGCGCGGAATCAACCCCGCTTCCAAGCCAAGTGGCGATGGGTGTGTTGAATGCCTGGCGTCACCGAAAGGTTGGTGGTTTCATCTCCGCCGGTGTGCGGAATGTGGGCACATCGGGTGCTGCGACAGTTCTCCGAGCCAGCATGCGTCCAAGCACGCGGCGGCAACAGGGCATCCGGTTATTGCCAGCTTTGAACCGGGCGAGGACTGGTTCTTCGATTACGAGGAGCAGGGTATGATCAAGGGTGCGGAGTTGCTACCGCCGCATTCGCATCCGCGGGGGCAACCAGCACCTGGACCGGCGGGGAGAGTTCCAGCCAATTGGGAATCGCTGCTGCACTAGATGGTGCCAAGGAAGCTATCGCGGACTTCAGCCCGGCTGAGCTGCGGTCAGGCCACGTGAGTCGCTGGACGTGCGGGTCCGAGCTTTGCCGCCATCTTCACCAGGTCGGGGAGGGAATTGGCTTTCATTTTCTGCATCACCTGCCCTCGATGCGCTTTGACCGTAATCTCGCTGATGCCGAGCTCGCCGCCCACCTGTTTATTCAGCAGGCCATCGACAACTAGCGCCATCACCTGCTGTTCCCGGGGAGTCAATGAGGCGTAACGGTCCTGAAGTTCCTGGATCTCAGCGTTTTGAGTGAGGGCGAGACGGCTTCGTTGCAGGGCGTTTCGGATGGCGCTTATCAATGCGTCATTATTGAGCGGCTTGGTTAAGAATTCAAGAGCGCCGGCTTTCATGGCTTGCACTGACTTCGGCACATCGCCGTAACCGGTGATGAAGATGATCGGCATGTCGATGTGTTCAACGGCGAGCTGCTTTTGCAGTTCAAGACCGTTCAGGCCAGGAAGTGAAAGATCAAGGACAAGACAGCTCGGGATAGGCTTTCTTAGGTAGCTAAGAAATTCCTTGGCAGACGCGAATGTCTCCGGCTTCCAGTTTTCATTTCGGACCAACAGTTCCAGCGAATCGCGCACGGAAACGTCATCGTCGACTATGTACACGATGGGCATAGCGATCGGCATTGACGATGTCCCCATTTTATGAGCCGTTGTGCGCGCCGAATTCATGTATTCCCCTAGAGATGGGCGGTGGGACCTTCAGTACCTTGCAGAGCAGCCTTTATGGCGGCAAGCAGGGCCTCATCACCGAATGGCTTGAGCAGAAACCCCGCTGCGCCCAGCTTGCAAACTCGAGCACGAATCGTTTCATCTCTTTGACCGGTGATGAATATGACCGGGATCTCTCGTCCGCGACGCTTTAGCTCCTGGTAAAGTTCCGGTCCACTCATGCCGGGCATCGCGATGTCGAGGATCAAGCAGCTAGTTTCATCGACACAACCCGATGCAAGAAATTCTTTGGCCGACGAAAAAGCTCGAGCCGCAAAGCCGAACTCCCTTAGCAGGTCAGGAAGCGACTCGCGCACCGACTCGTCATCATCAACTACTACGGAAAGAAGCTGACGTTTGTCGTCGCTCCTCGCCTTCGCAGGCTCCATGACAAGACAATGCGGCATTCCATGGGAGACGTCCATTGTACTTTGGTATTGCCTCTCACCCGATTGTGAGCGCAAGACCATATTATGCGGCGTCCGTCGATGGATTAGCCCGGCTGACACGGGTCTCGGCGGTAGCCAAACCGTCGGGCGTATAAGGGATGGCAAACGAAAATGTAGACCCGGGCCCATCATTCGCTGTTGCCCAGATACGTCCCTGATGAGCCTCGATAATCGAGTGGCTGACGGAGAGTCCGATTCCCATGCCGTCGCTTTTGGTAGTGTAGAACGCCTCGAAGATCTTGTCCGCGGCTTGAGGCGTCAAACCGACTCCCGAATCTTTCACACTTAGCCGGATTTGGTTCCCCTCCTCCCTTTCGGTTCTGATGAGCAGTTCTTTTGGGCGATCGTCAATCGTGCTCATCGCGTCCGCAGCGTTTCGAAGTAAGTTCAGGATGACCTGCTGAAGCTGGATGCGGTCGCCGACTACTGGCGGGAGGTCATCCGCAAGCTCATACCGGAGAATCACGCCGCTTCTCTGGATCTCAGTCAACGATAATGCCGCCACCTCTCGAGCCGCTTGATTCAGGTCCATTGATTCAAGGGACGGTTCTTTCTTGCTGTAAAGCGTCCGCAATCGCATGATTACATCAGAGGCCCGGTTGCCATCACGAATCGTGCGTCGGACAGTTTCCCGCGCACCATCGATGTTCGGCGGATCGGCGGAGAGCATCCGCAAGCAGGTGCTGGCATTGGTGATTATTCCCGAGAGAGGTTGGTTGACTTCGTGTGCAATGGAGGCGGTTAGAACTCCGAGGCTGGTGATGCTTGTCACCTTTGCGAGTTCCGATCTTGCCTTGGCGAGGGCTTCCTCCGAAAGTCGGCGCTGTGTCACATCCTGAACTGCGCCGATATACTCCAATAGACCGTCCTTATCACGGGTAGCGTGAGCCTGCATGTGCACGTGTTTCACCGACCCACCTGGCATCAGCAACCGATGCTCGTACTCGAAGTCTCGGCCGGCCCGCGCCTGCTCGACCATGTCATACATCGGCGGCCTGTCTTCTGGGTGGACCCGAGAAGCAATGAGTTCGAGAGTCACGGGCACGCCATGATCAAACTCGAAAATGCGATAAAGCTGCTCTGACCATGTGAATTTGTTGATCGGCACAAGCCAAGAAAAACTGCCGATTTGACTGAGGTGTTGTGCTTGCGCGAGAAATGCCTCATTGCGCCGCAATTGTTCTTCGGCGCGTTTTCGATCGTCGATATCGCTATTTGTTCCGTACCATTTCAATATCTTGCCCGAATCATCAAGCACCGGGTTCGTACGGAAGAGAAACCATCGGTACTCGCCGTCAAAGCGGCGCAGTCGCCCTTCGACTTCTCCCGGGTTGCCAGAGGCCATCATCGATTGCCACGCACCAACCAAAGTGCTTAGATCGTCGGGATGAACGGCACGCGCCCAGCCGGAGCCTTGCAACTCTTCTAACGGGAGCCCCACATAGGCGAGGTATAGCTGATTGAAAAACTCTGCAGATCCGTCGGGACGCGCCGACCACGCCAACGCGGGGATGGTGTTGACGACCAGGCCAAGTTCGCGCTCGCTGGCCTGCAGCGCCTCTTCCGCCCGCTTGCGATCGTGGATATCGGTGAGAAGGACATACCATCGCAGAACCCGGCCTTCGGTGTCGCGTAGCGGGAGACCGCGCGCGTGGAACCAGCGATAAGCGCCATCTGCGCGACGCAGACGATGATCCACATCGTAGACAGACGTCGTCCCAACCGAATGCGCCCAGGCCGAGATCACGCTAGGCAAGTCTTCTGGGTGGACAGCGTCGCTCAACGCCCAGCCTCTCAGGTCATCGACAGCGCTGCCGAAATATTCGAGAACCTGGCGGTTTACGACCTCAACCTCACCAGTCGCCGTCATGATGGCGACCAATCCCGCAATGCCATCAACGATTAAACGGAAACGTTGCTCGCTCTCACGCTGAGCCTCCTCCGCGTGCCTACGATCGGCAATCTCCTTTCTCAACTCTTGATTGGCTGCAGCAAGTTCCGCAGTTCGCTCGACAACCCGTCGATCGAGTTCATTGGCGACCCGCTTCTGTTCGCTTAGAAGTGCAGCCTCCCGCAGCCCGATCGAGGCCTGATTCGCAGCTACAGTCAGAAGAAGACTCTCGGTCTGGCTAGGAAAGTCCGCGCGTTCAGAACCTACTACGATCATGCCTATCTCACCATGTACGCCCAGTGGTACAGGAAAGGTTGAAATGTTCTCGCCGAATTGGCTTGCCGCCGGCGGCAGCGAAGTCTCCCGATCGCGTGCGGGCCAGCCGCTGAGCATCACAGCAATGTCTTGCGGCGGCGCTTTCAGCCTGCATGAATCAGCAATACGGAGAATTTCCACCGGTGCAGCGGTGACTGGATCGTTTAGCCGGGCGCACACAAACTCGAGGCTAAGCATATTCAAGAGCGCGTCGAGCAACATTTCGACAATCTTCGATGGCTCATTGCCACTCCAGACAGCGGGTAGAGCCAGCAGGCTGACAAGATCGTTAATGCAGCGCTGAAGACGCTTGATCTCCTTGGCGGGGTCTTGCACTTGCTCTTTCATGTCAGGCGGCCGCGGGTGAGCTGCTCCGACGAGCTCGGCGTTGACGAAATTCTTGCAGGAATTCGTGGGGTGGAATATAGAAGGGATTTTGCTGAAGGATGCCTCCGATGATGACCATCGGATGGGTCCTCATGATGTCAATCACTTCGTCGCCGCGAAATTGCCCGAGATGGTAGGTGCAAATGACCGCGTCTTCGTGGCGACGCCACACCTCATTCACACGCGACTCGAATTCAATGACATCGTCGACGTGCGATTGATCTTTCACTGACCAGTCCATACGACAACAAATGCGACTCAGCGGATATCCCGCCCCGGAGTTGCCGCTGGCCAGTTGCTCAAATGCCGCGATCATGCGATCCGGATCGAAGTGGCCATCCGGGAGATAGACGTCGGTATTAATGCGAAGCTCCATCTGTCCGCTCTGCTGCATAGCTGCCGCATCGATCCCCGCCTCAGCCAAGCGTTGGAGGTGGTCCTGACGCTGATCCGGATTAACAACGTGAATCGCCTTATGGCCGGATTGAAATCCATCCTTTATGAATGGGAGCAAGACCCGATACTCTTCGTCGGCGCTGTTGAAGAACGCGCAGACATGACGGGTTTGGTCGAGCTGGGAACCAGCAAAAGGAATGGGAGCGGTCGCTTTCTTCATCGCATATCCTCCACGGGATATCGGGCGGCCCCCAGTTGAACCCGGTTGAATAATGATGCACCACTCTGCCCCCAAATGTCCAACCCATACTTAGGTATTGATCGATACGTTCGTCTAATAGATTCGTCGCCGCCCTTCTGGCTTAATGAACCTGCCGCTGAAGGGAGCAACCATGAGCGCTGCAATGAGCGTCCCTCACCTCCGGCGGAAACCGGAACGCCTGGGACACCGTATTTATGATGAGTACTCTATCGGAATTGGAGACGTCAATGAACAGCGTACAAGTCGAACAGAAAACCTATGAGATGCCTCCGCGGGAGGGGATCAGTATCGCGCATTTTCTCACTGTCGCCGACGTCGAGCGATCGGCTCGCTACTACGAAAAGGTCTTCGGCGCTCGCATTCTGACCATGGGTGACGGCAATGCGCCTCCGTACCTTCAGCTGGCGAATATCTGGATGATTCTGAACGTTGGGGGCGGACCGACCCCCGACAAGCCGACGGTAACCCTCAGCGTCCCCGACCCGGATAAGATCAACAGCTTTATGAATATCCGGGTTGCGGATATTCAGGCGTGCTACGAATTGTGGAAAAGTCGAGGCGCCGAATTCATCACGGAGCCGATCCCCAAGTACGGCGAGATCCGCTGCTACATCCGCGATCCTGACGGTTACATTATCGAGGTCGGACAAAGCACCGATCTCACGTACGGTTAAGCCCGGCCGGGATGGGATGCAGATTTAAGCGCTGATGGATTTCCGCTTAGACAACCTAGGAGAACGGTCCATGTCACACCATTACTCTGGCCCAGATTATGGTTTCCCGCATGGGGATCCGCGCCTCGACCTCACCGATCTGTATGCCTTCCCCAAGCCTGGGAGCGACGGCAAGTCGATCTTCATTATGAACGTTCATCCGGCACTCGGCTTGAACCCATCGGGGCCCACTACGGACGAGCCCTTCGCTCCCGGAGCGATCTATGAACTCAAGATTGACACAGATGGCGATGCCGTCGCCGATATCGCGTACCGAGTGCGCTTCTCGTCCGATGGCGCAAGGCAGACTGCGACCGTGCGCCGCGTTGAGGGCTCGCAGGCTGCCGAGACAGGCGATGGCGGGCAGGTCATACTCGAGGGATCATCGGTCTCGATGGGGCGTGAGGCCCAGGCAACGCAGGCCGGCGACTACCGCTTTTTCGCGGGCTGGCGCAGCGATCCCTTTTTCTTCGACACGCTTGGCGCCCTGAATAACCTGCAGTTCACAGGCGATGATTTCTTCACCGGGAAGGACGTGTGCAGCATCGTGCTCGAAGTGCCCGACTCTGCCCTCGGATCTAACAAGATTGGTCTCTGGCATCGCACTCTGGACCGCACGGATGGGACGTGGATCCAGGCAGATCGTGGCGCGTTGCCTTCGCAATCGGTCTTTCTGACGGGCGACAAGAAAGCTGCCTACCTGGCTGCGGAGCCGGCGGACGACGCCGGTTTCGTCGCCGTATTCGCACACTCCCTGGAGCACACTGGTGGATATACGCCAGAGGAAGCAACGCGAGTGGCGCAGACTCTGTTGCCAGACGTCCTCTCGTATGATGCCAAGCGCCCAGCATCCTACCCAGGCAATGGCCGGACGCTCACCGATGACGCCATAGACGTCTTCCTTTCTATCCTCACCAATGGGAGGGTGACGCGAGACAACGTAGGCCCTCACAAAGACCTGCTGGATGAGTTCCCTTACTTAGGTCCGCCGCACAAAGCACGGAGCTTACCGAAATAATTGATGTCCGCGGATATCCGTCGAAGGAGTCCAACCATGCGTTCTGATATTGCACCGGGAGCCGTTTTTCCCGACTACGAGCTACCCGATCACATGGGGCAACTGCGCAAGCTCAGCGAGCTACAGGGTGACGATCCACTGATCCTCACGCTGGCACGCGGCCACTACTGCCCAAAAGAACACCAGCAGCATTTGGAACTGGCCGCGTTTTACCCCAGAATTGCCGTGGCGTACACGCAGATCGCCACGATTTCAACGGACGACCATCATACCCTTCAGGAATTTCGGGCATCGGTCGGAGCCGAGTGGACATTCCTTTCCGACCCTGAGCGAATCGTCCAGAAAGATCTCGACATTCAGGAATACACCGACCCCGAGCACAACCCGATGATTCCGCACACGCTCGTGCTCAAGCCGGGCCTGGTGATCTACAGTATTTACAACGGCTATTGGTTCTGGGGCCGCCCGTCGGTGGTCGATTTGTGGCACGACCTGCGCGCGGCTTCGAGTGAAATTCGCCCGGACTGGGACCTGAGCAAACCTGGACTCCCCGAGGCTTGGAATGCAGGGGACCTTTCCCGTTTTCACGGATGGAATAAGAAGGCGAGTGCGGAAACGTCTTCGATTGAACGGAAGAAGTAGAGGGCGAAGTGCTTTGATGCTGCTGGTTTCGATTCAGTGTTGGGGCCTTTTCGTTCTCTTTCAGCTTTGGCGATGATGCCAGAAAATGAATGTCTAATGAACGAGCGTAATTCGTTTTCGGATTCGAGTTACGAGGAGCAGATGCACCTGGCGGAGCGCGAGCTGTCTTCCTTCCTTGCCGCCGTGACGGAATTGTACGGCCCGGAGCAGGCCCGGCTCTCGGCGGAGAACTGGCTCGATGAAGCTGAGCGTATGGACAGCCAGCCTCGATCTGAGGCTCGAAACTGGCGCGCGGTCACGATCGCCGCTGCGGCTCGATTGGCACATCGAGTCAACGTCAAAACCGCATGAGCCGATGACCGATCATCCGAAATTATTGGCGATACCATCGTCTAATTGCCCGGCTTCCGGCCTTGTGGTCTGATGCCGCCAGGCCGATCAAAATCGGAGACCTACACAGCGAAAGATAACGATGGCGGGTGTGAAAGCGGAAGACTTCGACACGATTTTCTATCCGGGCCGGCACGGCCCCATGTGGGATCTCGCGGAGGACCCAGTGTCCATCGCTCTACTCGAAGCGTTCTACAACTCCGGCAAGCCAATTGTATTGGTATGCCACTCCCCCGGTGTACTTCGACATGTTCAGTACAAGGGCGAACCGCTGGTAAAGGGCTAGCATGTAACGGGCTTCACGAATGGCGAGGAAGAAGAGATGAAGCTCACCAAAGTTGTGCCTTTCCTCGTGGAAGACGAACTGCTGCGGATCGGCGCCTTCTTTGAAAAGAAGGCGAACTGGCAACCTTTTGTCATCTCGGATGGGCGTCTGATTACCGGACAGAATCCCGCGTCATCGACCATTACAGCCCAGGCTCTTCTAAAATTCGTAGTTGCGGAAAAGGCAGCTTAGATTCCTCGGAAAGGAAAGGGAGTTTGAACATGCGAGTTCAACATGCGTAAGATTATTGGCGCTGCATTCGTCTCACTCGACGGAGTAATGCAGGCGCCGGGCGGACCGACCGAGGATCCGACCGGCGGGTTCGAGTACAGCGGATGGCTGCCGCCGGTCGGCGATGAAGCCATCGGGAAGACCATGGGCGGCCTGTTCGGTCGTTCCTTCGACCTGCTGCTGGGGCGGCGGACCTACGACATCTTTGCCGCTTTCTGGCCCTATGCCAAGGGCGATGGAAAGCCGATGGGCGAGCTGTTCGACCGGGTGCGCAAGTATGTCGTCACCCGCGGCGAGAAGCCGCTGACTTGGCAAAACAGCGAGCGGGTCACAAGTATTGAAGCTGTTGCCCGGATCAAGCGTGGCGATGGACCCGATCTGATCATCCAAGGCAGTAGCACTCTCTATCCGCAGTTGCTCGCGGCAGGCCTGATCGATCGATTGATCTTGATGACGTTTCCGATGGTGCTTGGCGGCGGGAAGCGGTTGTTCGGCGAGCACACTCCAGGCAGCACGATGCGCATGGTCGACCACATGGTGTCACCCGGAGGCAATATAGTTGCCACCTACGAGCCAGCCGGCGCAGTTAGAACCGGAAGCTTCGCAAGTTCAGAGCCAAGTGAAGCGGAAATTGCGCGTCGAAAGGCGATGGCGGACGGCACCTGGTGAGGCTCACAACCGTCACCGCGTGAGCGCTTCTTTGTTCTCAGTATGCTTCCCACTGATTTCCGCAACGCGCACTGGGTGCCGGAGCAGTCTCCGCCACTATCTGACGGGCGCAGAGGGAGTCGCGGAGGCCGAATCGCAGTGGGCGGCGCAAGAAGGTGGGAATCCTTCCGACACCTCGAGTGCGTCCCGTCGCCCCCCGCCCAAAGCCTGCCCTGAGCGAAGTCGAATGGGCAAAGCTTGGACGGGGCATCCCACAGAGTTAGATTGGGGGGTAGGCGCAAGCCCACTCCGTAAATGGCCTCGGCCGGCTTACGCTACGCGGGCCGCCTCGGTCGAGGGCTCGTAGCTGTCGATTTGCTCCGCGCCTGAAGTGTTCAACAGGTCGCGGGCTTTCGCTACTTCCTGAGCAGTTCCATGCGCGACAAGAACGAACTTGCCTGCTTTGATCGACGTCTCGTATTTGACGACGCTGTTTTTGGGAATGCCGAGGCTGAAGAGCCCAGCGCCCAGAGCGCTGAGGCCTCCCACGACGACTGATCCTTCGAGGGCGGCGACGATCCAGGTGACAATGGAACCCGCGGCAACAACCGGCCCGATACCAGGAACGATTAAGAACGCCGCACCGAAGAGCAGGCCCCAGAGCCCGCCCCAAAATGCGCCCCATTTGCCCCAGTACTTCATCCTGTCGCCTGTGTTGTAGAAACCGACGACATCCTCTTCGGTTTGATAGTCGCGGCCGATGACGGCCAGCTTCTTGATGTCAAACCCTCCACCCTTTAATTGCTTAATGGCATTTTCTGCTGTGGAGTGCTGGCTGAAAACTGCAACCACCGAGTTTTGGTCCTGTCTTGGTGTGGTATTCATCTTTCATCTCCTTTTCTTACATTGACAATCGGTTTGTGCCCCGTCGCAATTCGATTCGGGTCGCTGACTGTATGACAGGAGAACACCGCTTCGAACTCCCAATTCGTCTTAGTGCAATATCCAATTCAGTGTCTGAGACAACAATGCATCTCCGCTCACTCGAGCGCCATTGGACCTTGGTGTTGGACGATACCTTCGTCCAATAGCTTTGCCTGATTGCTTCTGTTTCTTTGTTTAGAGCGGCTACTGGATAACCGGGGGAACTCGAAAAACATCAGAACGGTAACTAACCAGGACTTCGAGATGCCATGCTCTCTAAATGCGCGAATCCAACCTGTTCAAATACTTTCCGCTACCTTCGTGAGGGGAGGCTCTATCTGATCAATTCCATTTCACGTTTGGATGAGCGGGAGCGGTTGTCCGCTACCGCAAGCAAGTCCAGGTCGCCTGAGTACGCTTGGTTGTGTTCGATGTGCTCTTCTTACATGACGATTGACATTGATGAAACAAATGGGACGATAGTGGTGTGTAAGATTGAAGTACTGAAATGCCGCGAGTTGCCTAAGCCTACGCCGCATCCGGTTCAGTTATAGACTTCGAGCCAAGGCAGTTGGGCAATGAAGTCGAGCGCAATTCTTTTGACCGACGACGTAGAGGTGCCAAGTGAAAATTAGCTCCGCTGCTGGCAAATCGGCTGATCCCTCTATCTTGGTGAACATTCCGAAGCTCATTACGGCCTACTACGAGTTGCGTCCCGATGCGAGTGACCCGAGGCAGCGGGTCATATTTGGCACGTCCGGCCATCGCGGATCCGCTACAGACGTGGCCTTCAACGAGTGGCACATTCTGGCAATCACCCAGGCTATTTGTGACCATCGCAGACTCCAGAACATCGACGGGCCGCTTTTCCTTGGGATGGATACCCACGCTCTGTCGGAGCCCGCATTTGCAAGCGCGTTGGAAGTTCTTGCGGCAAATGACATCGAAGTAATGCTCTCCGAAGGCACTGCATACACTCCAACCCCGGTTGTCTCCCACTCGATTCTGCGTTACAACCGCGGTAGAGCCTCAGGGTTCGCCGACGGTATTGTGATCACGCCGTCTCACAATCCGCCCGACGACGGTGGGTTTAAGTACGATCCTCCGCATGGCGGACCAGCCGATTCGGGCATAACTTCCTGGATCGAAACCAAAGCCAATGAATTTTTGCGATGGGAGTTGGAGGGTGTGAAGCGAGTTTCCTTCAAAAAAGCGCTCGGCGCCCCCACAACCCACAAGCACGACTTTTTGAGCGCCTATGTCGAAGATCTCGACAGCGTTGTCGATATGACGGCGATCCGCGACGCCAAGATCAGGCTTGGAGTCGATCCACTCGGAGGTGCGGGCATCGACTATTGGCCACGGATTGCCGAGAAGTACGGTCTCGACCTCACGGTCGTGAACCAAGCGGTTGATCCAACATTTCGCTTCATGACCGTGGATTGGGATGGCAAGATTCGCATGGATCCTTCCTCGCCTTATGCCATGCAGAGGCTGATCGGCCTGAAAGACAAGTTTGACATCGCATTTGCCAGCGATACGGATCACGACCGCCATGGCATCGTCACCAAGGGGAGTGGGTTGCTACCCCCAAACCACTATCTTTCGGTCTGCGTGCACTACTTATTTTCAAATCGGAAGGGTTGGCGCGAGAACGTGGCCATTGGGAAGACGGTAGTCAGCAGCAGCATGATTAATCGCATCAGTGCCAGGTTGCAACGGCCGCTGTACGAAGTCCCGGTTGGCTTCAAATGGTTTGTCGAAGGATTGCTCGCTGGCCGGTTGGGTTTCGGGGGCGAGGAGAGCGCAGGTTCTTCTTTTCTCAGACGTGACGGCAGCGTGTGGACCACGGACAAGGACGGAATCATTCCTTGTCTACTCTCGACGGAAATTACGGCGCGCCTGGGAAAAGATCCGGGTGAGATTTATCGCGAACTCGCTCGGGAGCTGGGAGATCCTGTCTACGAACGCATCGACGCTCCCGCTACGCCCGAACAAAGGGCCGCTCTCGAAAGATTGTCGCCCTCCGACATTCACGCTACCGAAGTTGGCGGTGAGCAGATCGAGCAGATTCTCACCACCGCTCCGGGAGACGGCAACCCAATTGGAGGAATCAAAGTAATCGCCGTGAATGGCTGGTTTGCGGCGCGTCCATCGGGGACGGAAGAAATCTACAAAATTTACGCCGAGAGCTTCCTCGGGCAGGACCATCTACGACAGATTGAGGAGGAAGCCCAGGCGATGGTCTCGGCGACCCTTGCCCGCAGCGCCCCGGCGGCCTGAGCCGGCAAGCCATAGGAGGAGTTCCTTATGAGCAGTCCAGCATACGTCGATCATCCGCTCGACACATCCATTTCGGATGCGCTGACCGACCTGGCTTTGGACCTGAGATGGTCATTCAATCATGCGGCAGACCGGCTTTGGCAGCAACTGGACCCCGAACGTTGGGAGCTTACGCACAATCCATGGGTTCTGTTGCAAACCGTATCCTGGGAGAAACTGCAAAGTGTTAGTGCCGACCCGGACTTCCAAAAACTGCTGACTGCTCTCCACCGGGAGAAGGCGCTTGCGGAGGAGCCGAACGCGTGGTTTCAAAAGGCGCATCCGCGTTCGGGCATCTCGACAATCGCGTATTTCTCGATGGAATTTATGCTGAGCGAAGCGTTGCCGATTTATTCCGGCGGACTCGGAAACGTTGCCGGCGATCAACTCAAAGCGGCAAGTAACCTTGGCGTCCCTGTGACTGGCATCGGCCTGCTCTACCAACAGGGTTATTTTCGGCAGGAAATTGATACAAACGGCCGTCAGCAGGCTTTGTACCCGTTCAACGCTCCCGGCCAGCTGCCCATCAGACCGGTGCGGGAGCCAAATGGCGAATGGCTGCGCCTGGTCCTCCCTTTGCCTGGTTTTAACTTGTGGATTCGAGTTTGGCGGGTGCAAGTAGGCCGGACGAATTTGTATTTGCTCGATACCAACGATCCCGCGAACCCTCCGCCTTACCGCGGCATCGCAACTGAACTTTACGGCGGTGGCCCGGAGTTGCGTTTGAAACAGGAGTTGGTCCTTGGTATCGGAGGCTGGCGGCTTCTGCGGGCCCTCGGATTGCACCCGGAAGTTTGCCATCTGAATGAAGGTCACGCGGCGTTCGCGGTGCTGGAACGGGCACGTTCCTACATGGAAGATAACAGTCAGCCATTCGATGTCGCGCTTACCGTCACTCGCGCCGGCAACCTTTTTACGACCCACACTCCCGTAGAAGCAGGCTTCGATCGCTTCGCTCCTGGCCTGATCGAGCGCTACCTCAGGAAGTACGCTGAGGAGAAGCTGTCGATTTCGTTCGAGCAGCTTCTGGCATTGGGCCGCCGGGATCGCCAAGACTCGTCCGAACCGTTCAACATGGCCTACCTGGCGATCCGGGGCAGCGGCGCTGTCAACGGCGTCAGCCGACTGCACGGTCAAGTCAGCCGGCGAATTTTCCAGGTCCTGTTTCCAAGATGGCCGGAAACAGAAGTACCCGTCACATATGTGACGAACGGAGTGCACATGCCCACTTGGGACTCAGCCGAAGCCGACCACCTATGGGAATCTGCCTGCGGCAAAGACCGTTGGCGCGGAACCTTGGCAAACATGATGAAGGATGTTGCTGCCGTGAGCCACTCTGTTCTTTGGCAACTCCGCGCCGATAGCCGCAAGGCTCTGGTTGATTATGTTCGCAGACTTTATGTCCGTCAATTGGCGACTCGCGGAGCGTCGCCGGAAGATCTGGCGCGGGCAGCACTGGTACTCGATGGCAACATTTTGACGCTGGGATTTGCTCGTCGCTTTGCGACGTACAAGCGCCCGAACCTCCTCCTGCATGATCCGGCGCGCCTGCTTAACCTGCTGCTTGATCGAGAGCATCCCATCCAACTGGTGCTTGCCGGCAAGGCGCATCCCCAAGATGCGGAGGGGCAAGACATGATCCGGCAGTGGGTTGAGTTTGCTCGGCGCCCCGAGGTTCGATCGCGAGTGGTTTTCCTTTCCGACTACGACGTGCTCATGGCCGAACATCTGGTTCAGGGCGTGGATGTTTGGGTAAATACTCCGCGACGTCCTTGGGAAGCCTGCGGAACCAGTGGCATGAAGGTGCTGGTAAACGGCGGGCTGAATCTTTCGGAACTCGATGGCTGGTGGGCGGAGGCGTATTCGCCGGAAGTAGGCTGGGCCATCGGAGATGGGCGCGAACATAGGGACGACCCGTCCTGGGACGCGGCCGAAGCTGACACCCTTTATGGGTTGCTGGAGAAAGAGGTGATCCCAGAGTTCTATGCGCGGGACGAGCGTGGAATTCCGGGCCGCTGGGTTGCTCGCATGTGCGAAAGCATGGCTCGCTTGACGCCGGCCTTCTCATCCAACCGTGCAGTAAGACAATACACCGATGAGCACTACCTCTCCGCGGCGGCGGCTTTTCGCCAACGCGCCGAGAATCGAGGGTTGCTGGGAGCCGATTTGGTCGCCTGGAAGGCCGATTTGGCGAAACACTGGTCGGCACTCCGCTTCGGTTCCGCGACTGTTCAGCAACAAGGTGCGCAATATGTTTTCCAGGTTCAGGTTGTCTTTGATGATATGAACCCGGAAGCCGTAAGAGTCGAGCTCTACGCGGAAGGCGAGAAAGATGCTGGCTCGATCACGCAAACAATGAATCGTGGCGAAAGCCTGGTGGGTGCGGCCCGGGGCTTTACATACACTGCCACTGTTCCGGCCAATCGCCCCGCTGCGGACTACACCCCACGCCTCGTTCCGCAGCGCCCGGGGGCGTTGGTGCCACTGGAGGCGCCTTTTATTTTGTGGCATAACGCGCCCTCTTGGCGGTGAGTTGGATCTGCGCTAAATGCCCGACAAACTCAAGTCGCCAGATCGGCAACAACCGATAGAGCTCACCACCGATTTTCTAGGTGAGGATCGGCACGAGTTCGTTGCAAAACTGGCTTACAAGCTTTGGGAAGAGAGGGGTCGCCCGTTCGGTAAGCCTGAAGTTGACTGGTTCGCGGCAGAGCGGGCTGTGTACTCGGCCTTAGCGGCCTCGGGTTTGGTCGGCCCATCCACGATTGACCCGCGGCCCATGACAGAAAAGATTTACTGGTAATGTAGGACTCTTTGTCGCGGCCGACTTCGGGCTAACAAACCCGATGGCTACCTTCTCGGCTCATATCGCATCGCCACCGCCCCCGAGCCGAACTCCAGCCGGCTCACCAGCTTCAAGTCGACACGCTTCGATAGCCCCGCGAACAACGTAGGCCCATGGCCCACTAGCCTGGGCTGCACCACGAACTCGTACTCATCGATCAATCCCAACTCCACCAGCGCCAGAGGGAGCTTCACTCCTCCCACGAGCAGTCCCTTCCCCGCCTGCCGCTTGAGCTGCTGAACGGCCTTCTCCAGATCGCCGCGCACAAGTTCCGCGTTCCAATCGACCCGGTCAGCGTCCAGGGTGTTCGACACGACATATTTCTTCGCCGCGTCGATCGCCCGGGCGAAGGGCTCCATCCAGTCGGGCCTCGCTCCCGTCCGCACCGGCGGCCGGAACGCTGCCTCCATCATTTCGTAGGTCACCCGGCCAAAGAGGAGGGCATCGGCCTGCTCGAGGTTCTCGACCGCATGACGATGCAAGTCTTCATCCGCGGAGATTGCACGATGATCGCAGCACCCGTCCAATGTGACGTTGATGGAATACCGAAGAGGTCGCATCACACAAGTCTTACCACAGCGGTCAAGAGTGTTGACCGAAAGTCGCCGCAATCATCCAGGCAGGCTTTGGCTCTGCACCCGTGTCATGACCCGGCAGCGCGACTGCAGTATTCGGAGCGGCTGTCAAAAAGCGCACCGTCAAGAATCAGACCGGGGCGAATACGAGCGATCTACTACCCTCACGACGTTCGCCGGAGGCCTTCCTCGCTGTGCCGTTTTCTGGTTTTTGCCGCCTTGGCCGCAGCCTCGAAGCGATGCGGATTAGGGTGCTTGCCGAGTTCGTGCCAGTTGGTCTCGGAAAGGTTTACGCCGTAATGCTTCGCGGCCTTTTCGATGTTGGCAAACGCTAAGGCTCGATCCTCATCTGAGACGTCCAGCACTTGGTCGAATCGGGCGGCGGCATTGCGCACGTGCTGTGCGTCGGTCATCGGCTCTTTGCGTTGCTTAGGAAAAGCGAACACGGTCTCGGGAAGGTTACTTCGAGTTGCTCGGTAGGTGGACTCCTCGAATGGCTCCCAAGTTGGTTCGAAAGTTGGCATGCCTCACCTCCATATTGATTCGCTGCTTGTGCATTGCATTTCGCTTGATCAAGCGTTTCTCCGGGTGCCATCGAATCTGAACGTCGCTCGCATTAGGCCAGAAGTGCGGAAACGAATCTATTGGACGATGGTATCGGGCGATACCTTTGTATCAGGGCACACCCCGCCAAAGTATCGGCGGCGCCAGCTGAAGCATCCTCCCCCATGCTCCGCAGCGCGTTTGTCAACCACCGGAAATCCGATTGACTGCTACGAAGGTATGGATCAATACCATCATCCAATAGATTCGGTCCGATTGTTCTGGCCTAATCGCGAGGTGCGGTACGTGAAGGCGACATTCGTGCCGCGAGGACTTGACTCTTAAAAATCGCAAAAGAGTTGCGGCTTAGCTGCAAACAAGGCACGGAGTTGGGAAATGAAGCGGGCGACATATCTCAGGTTGCGCAACTATGCAGGATGGCATTGCGACGCTTGTGCGCGGCTCATCACGAGCGTCAACGATGGGTGGGTGGAGTGGCTGGCCTCGGAGGACGACAACGGTGCGACGATCATCAATGGGCTGCGTTTGGTTCATCGCGGATCCTGCCGCTATGATGCGCGCACCGTGTTCCGAAACCGCCGAAGTGTGGTGGAAGGTTTGAGTCTGGAGCGCTTCATCGGACCCGATGGTCTGATTCTGCTGCTATCGCTGCTAGCGGTGGGAGAACTACCCGCGATCGAAGTCATCGAGTTGGCAAAACGAGTGCAAATTCCTGGGTACGAACTGGCTCGTAATCTTGCGGGGAAAGGAAACCTTCCACAACTTCTTCGGGCATCTTTAGGGTACGGATGTTACCTCCAATCGGAGATAAATGAAGTGCTTATGCGGGCAATGAAAAGCCAGGAAGCGGCCTGAATCATACCCGGCCGGGACGGGCGCGCCTCAATCATTCCTCGCCGGTTTTGCGGGCAGTGAGATCCCGCCAGCTTCACGATGTTTGACAGAACAGTTTTACTTTTTCCGAAGATCGGTTCTTCGAGCAGCGTCCCACGTTTGCCAACCTCGGCAAACATGGCGCACTCAAGATGCAAGTATCAAATCTCCTCTTGAGCGTTACGCTCCCACGGAGATCGTGCTACCCGCGCTGCTTCCCTACTCCTTCAACCTCGCCAGCAGGCTCAATATGGGTTGGAGACCTTCGGGGCGAATGGAATAGACGGTCATCGTAAAACGCTTGCCTCCCGGGAGATCAATCCCATCTTCTTTCTTGTCCATCCATCCGAGTTCCACCATCTGGGACCACAGGGCCTCGTTCGCGCTTCCCGGCGAGGTCGTCATGTTGCTGTCGGGAGTGTGAGCGCTCGCGTCCAGCACGGAGAGATCGGCCGCGCTCATCCCTCGCATGCGCTCCAACAGAGCGTCCATCTGTTCCTGGGTTGCCATCGTTCGCTCCCTCCCTCTAATCGGCGCTGCTGCGCAAGCGCGCGCCCGCCAGCCGCCGGTGCCAGAACGCGCGTGCCCCATTCCAATTCCACAAAATAAAATGCCAGGCAATCATGAAGCCGATCACGATGGCCAGATTCACAGGCGCCCTCAGGATGGCTGTGATGCCGGTCAGCGTCGGGTCATACGGCAGTCCTTGCGCCTTCTCGATGCCAACCACCGCGGCCATCCCCAGCAGCGGAATCCGCACCACGTGCCTCACAATACGGTACACGCTGTACCGCGCCAGCACCTCTTCCAGGCGGCTCGCGCTCCACAGCGCGACCAGCGCCGCTCCACATCCGAGAACCACCGCATAAAGCCCTGGCCCAATGATGGAAGATTCGGGCAGCACGCTGCGCAGAAACGGCAACGCGTAGACCAACGTGAAGAGGCCCGCGAGAGCCGAAAGCGGGTAGAGGCATATCCAAATGTGCCACAGAAATCCCACGAAGATCAGATTTAGAACAAAGTCCCCGCGCCTGCTGCCTGGCGAAACAGGAAACGTGTTACTTGTCGGAAAAGCGGACCCGGTCGACACGGGATCGGTGGGAGCCGGAGGTGGCACTGGCTGGAATGGCGGTGGAGAAAACACTGGGGCGGGCTCGGAGAAAGGATACGGCGTGCCGATTCCGTTCGCGTCGAAATAAGGGTACGGGTTACTGGAATTGGGATCTAAGTTGGCCCGATTGTTATCCACCGCGCCTCCCTATGCATCAGGATCCTGCAAAAACTGGGCAGAATCATACCGCATGCGGATGCGGCTCGCGCCCAGCATGAAAGATATAGCCGGATCCGGTGTTTACGCACCGCGTCGGAGGATATGCCGCTTCGGGCAGTGCAGCGAGTGGTTGGGAATGATTTCGTGTTGCGGATAGCGGCCGTTTTCCTGCTCGCACTTCCCACAAAACCATGCGTCCGGAACCGGGCAGCGCTTCTTGCATCGCATGCAGATCGCCCACACGGTTGAGCCGTAGATCGGGACAAGCGGTGCCGCACAACAATGGCTTTTTGGCAGCGGCCGTGGCTGGAGCCGGAGCATAGAGTGCCTCAAAATTGGGGCAATTATTCCAAAAAATGGGCGAAAAAGCCAGTGAAAAAGGGATGCAGCTCGGAGCCCTCCCGGTAAACCAGGAGAGACGGGCCACCCACGAGTGCTATCTGGAACAAAACCAAATCGTTATAAACAAAACCTCCCCTAGGCTGCGACTTATCGCCACCGGGGAAGAACCTTGCAATGGAATCGTGCCATCCGCAAAGCCGTACGGCTACTCCATCTCGAAGGCCAGCCATTGCAGCTTGCCATCGCGCTCGATCTGCAATACTACTGAGGCGTTTGGCTTGATTTCCCCCATCACGGAACGCAACCCATCCATGGAATCGATGCCTGTTTTATTCACCGTATGAATCACGTCACCCGACTTCAATCCCGTATCCGGTCCAATCAAATTGGCAGCACGCGCAATCACCACCACGCCGTTGGGGATGCGCGACTCGCCGAGAGCGGATCGCAATTCATCATTGAGATCGATGGCCAAGATTCCCAGGCTCGGCACCAGGCTCTTGTCGGGATCGACCGAATCCCGGAGCTTATCCATGGGGTCGCGGTGTTCAGTGACGGAGACTTCCAAAGTCTTCCTGTCGGTTCCCCGCAAGACGATCAGCTTCATCACCTGATCGAGCGGGTGCAGATACATGGCGGCCGTCAGCGCAGGCAGTGTGGCGATCGGGCGGTCGTCGGCGCTGACCACGATGTCGCCAACTTTCAGACCTGCGGCTGCGGCTGGTCCGTCGGGATCAACGTCCGAAATAATGACGCCCCATCCTTGTGAAAGCCCCAGTCCCTCAGCCAAGTTGGGTGATATGTCCTGAGCCGCGGCCTTGACCTCGACTTGATGCACGTGGCCGTATTTTCGCAAGCTCTGGTAAACGAAACGCACGACTCTGGCCGGGATCGCAAAACCCAAGCCTTCACTGCCTCCGCCCTGAGAAAGAATCATGGTGTTGATGCCCAGAACATAGCCATCCGTATCCACCAGCGGGCCACCGCTGTTGCCGGGATTAATCGGTGCATCGGTTTGGATGTAAACCATAGTCTTCTCCGGATCAGGTTGACGGCCCACTGAACTTACCACGCCCATGGTCGCTGAATTCTCCAGACCCTCCGGGCTGCCGATGGCAAACACTAACTGGCCTTGATGCACCGGGCGGGCGCTACCCAGAGAAAGCGTGGGCAATCCGGTCTGTTCAATCTTGAGTAAGGCGAGATCGGACTCCTGGTGCACGCCGACTAGTTTTGCGTCGAAGATATGCTCTTTGCCGGCTGGAGAAACCTGGGGGAAATCCACGGAGGGCATGGGAAGCACCACGCGAATATGCTGCGCGCCGCGGACGACGTGGGCGTTGGTCATGATGTAGCCGCTGGAATCGACGATGACACCCGACCCAATAGCATGCTGGCGGGCGATGACGGCAGTCTCGCCGTGGCTCGCTTCATCGAGCGCGCCATAGCCGGTCACCTGGACTTGCACAACCGCCGGCGAAACCTTGGCCACCAGTTCCTCGAGCGCGGAGTTGAGTTGCTGCAGCACTTGCGGCGCCTCGGCAGGTCGCGGGCCAGAGGCTTTGCCAAGTTCAGCGGAAGGATTGATTTTCTGCGGGGCTGGGCTTGGTGCGGCTGGAGCAGGCTTGGGGCCCTGCTCCTGCGCAAACGCCTCAAAGGTCATGAGGACGATCAAAGCGATCAAGAAAGGACCCGGGAATTTCTTCGAGAAAATAGACTGGCGGACGAGCATGGCATCAGCTCCTGGCAGAAGGCTTGCGCACTCAGTGTAGATGAGCAATGGGGCGGTCGGGTAACGACGAAAGTCGCTTCAATGAAAGTCATGCGATGGAATGGGAGCCGCGCTGATTCCGAGCGGGCCGATGGCCCGCGCTTTTAGATGGATAACATGATCCTGATTCTGAACCACTCCCGATACAACGACAAACCGTTCCTTCAGCACTGTCATTCGATTCTGATCGTAGAAATCGGGGGTGATAATGATTCTGGCTGTTCCAGTTTCGTCTTCCAGCGTCATAAAAATAAGGCCCTTGGCGGTTCCCGGCCGCTGGCGGGTTATGACACAACCCGCCACCGCGGCTTCTTTCCCATGCGGAAGGCGGCTGAGTTCAATCGCGGATTTGATGCCGCGGGCGCGAAGGCTTTCCCGACGATACGCCATGGGATGGTGGCCTGTGGTTAAGCCGGTTCCGTGATAGTCCGCCACTAGCCGCTCTTCGATATTCATCTGACGCAAAGGCGAGCTGACATCTCTTTCCACGATGCCTTCCAGCAAAGGCCCAGTCTTTCTGACTGCTTTTTCTACCTGCCATAAGGCATCGCGACGGTGCAGTTTCGCATCGCCGGAAAGATTATTCAGCGCGCCGACGCTGGCCAGCATTTTCAAATGATCCCGGCTGAGTTGAGGGACCCGATGAGCCAAGTCTTCGATAGAAGAGAAACGGGCAAGCTCGCGCTGGCGCACCAAGGCTTCCGCCGTAGCCTGCTGCAGGCCACGAACATAACGCAATCCCATGCGCAGCATGAGGTGGTCATGGTCATGCTCCAGCGAACAATTCCAGCAAGAAAAAGTCACATCAATTGGCTTCACTCGCAAGCCATGGCGCTGCGCGTCTTTCACCACAGTTGCCGGATGGTAGAAGCCCATCGGCCAGTTATTCAGCAATGCGGCCGTGAACCCGGCCAGGTAGCGAACCTTCAAAAATGCGCTGGCATAGGCGATCAGGGCAAAGCTGGCCGCATGGGATTCCGGAAACCCATAGAGAGCGAATGAGCTGATGAAGCGCACGATCTGATCTTGTGTCGCGTCGAGAATGCCGTTTGCTTTCATCCCGGCGCGAAGTTTGATTTCAATCTCTTGCATGCGCTGTTTGGAACGCTTGCTGCCTAACGCGCGCCGCAATTCTTCGGCCTCGCCACCGCTGAAGTTGGCGCAGATCATTGCCAGCTTGAGGAGCTGTTCCTGAAACAACGGCACGCCGAGGGTTCGCTTCAATACCGGAATCAAAGATTCATGCGGATAAGTGACCGCCTCTTTCCCCTGCCGCCGTTTCAAATAGGGGCTGGTCATTTCGCCGGTAATGGGGCCCGGGCGAATCAGCGCTACTTGCGTTACCAGATCATAAAAGCGCGTGGGGTTGTTTCGCGGCAGCGAGGCCATCTGGGCACAGCTTTCGATCTGAAACATTCCGATGGTGTCGGCTTTACGGATGGTGTCGTAAACATCGGGGCAATCCTGCGGCAAGTGCGCCAGGTCCACTTCGTCGCCGTAGTGATCGTGGATCAATCCGATGCTGTCTTTCAAAACCGCCATCATGCCCAGTCCCAGCAGATCTACTTTGATGAGCCCGAGATCGGCGCAGTCGTCCTTATCCCATTGCACGACCACTCTTCCCGGCATGGTCGCCGGTTCAAGCGGCACCACGGAATCCAGCTCGCCCTGGCAAATGACCATCCCGCCCGAATGCTGGCTGAGATGGCGTGGCAAATCCTGCGCCCGCTGGCAGAGATCGAGATAGACGGCAATCTGCGGATGGCTGAGGTCCAGGCCAGTGTTGGTGAACTGCCGCTCCATGGTGTCGTTGGGATCGCGCCACTCCCACGTACCCACCACCGCCGACAAGCGGGCCAGAGTGTCTTCGTCGAAGCCGAGCACTTTACCCATTTCCCGCGCCGCCGAGCGGCCGCGATAGGTGCAGACATTCGCAGTCATGGCGGCGCCTCGCTTGCCGTAGCGCTCATACACGTACTGAATTACCTGTTCGCGCTGATCACCGCTGGGCAGGTCGAGGTCGATGTCTGGCCACTCGCCGCGCTCTTCCGACAAAAACCGCTCGAACAACAAATCCATGCCGATGGGATCAATCGCGGTAATGCCCAGCGAATAGCAAACCGCGCTGTTGGCCGCCGAACCCCGGCCTTGCACTAAAATTCCGTTGCGCTCACAGAAGCAAACGAGGTCCCATACGATCAGAAAATATCCCGCCAGTTTGAGCTTTTCGATGAGCGCCAGCTCTTTGTCCAGTTGTTCGCGAACCCTCTTACTCACGGGACGATAACGGCAACGGGCTCCGTCCCAGGTGCGCTTGCGCAGGAAGGAATCCATGGTTTCGTCTTCGGGTACGGGATAGCGCGGGAACTCATATCCCAACTTTTCCAGAGTGAACTCTAACCGCGAAGATAACTCGCTGGTATTGGCGATGGCTTCCGGCAGATCGGAAAAAAGGCGGGTCATTTCCTCCGCGTTGCGGAGATAGCGTTGCGAATTCCGGGAGAGCAACCGGCCTGCAGTGTCGAGCCGCCGCTTGTGCTTGATGCAGGTGAAAACATCGGCTACTTGACGCTCGTCTGAGGTGGCGTAGCAAACCCCGTTTGTGGCGAGCAACGGAAGATGATGTTCCCGCGCCAGGCCGATGGCAGCCTGATTCCGCGATTCCTGAAAACGGTCGGCATGCCGTTGCAATTCCACATACACATTTTCGCGGCCGAAGGTTGCAATGAGTTGCTGCAGCAATCGGCGGCCGCCTTCGGTTCCATCTTTTTCGAGCGCGTGGGCAAGCGGGCCATTTACATCTCCGGTCAGGCAGATCAGCCCGGCTGCATGATCTTGTAATTCGGCCAGTTCCGCGGTTGCGACGGTATTCTTTTTTGTGCGCAGCTTGGTGGTGGTCATCAGCCGGCAGAGATTCCGATATCCGGTGCGGGACTGCACTAACAGCGGATAGTTCCCTCCCCCGGCCAGGCTGACTTCGGCTCCGACATGCGCTTTGATTTTGCATTGCTTAGCCGCCATGTGAAAACGCGGCGATCCATAGAAACCATTCCGATCGAGAAGAGCCATGGCAGGCATCTGCAGTTCGGCGCAGGCAGAGATCAGAGACTCCGGCAAAGAAGCGCCTTCGAGAAAACTGAACGCGGAGCGCGAGTGTAATTCGACGTAGGGCATAACGGTTAATCAAAGACGCCTTCCACAAACCATTGCCGGCGAAGCCGGTCGCGATAGATGCGATAGAAACCAATGCCGGCAGGCGTTTTGAGAGCCACATCCCACTCTTCGCGCGCCCATGCGGAGGCGTTCCACCAGTCTCCGGAGGCGCACCAGGGTCCGGAGACCGCGACCACCCGGCGATGGCGGCGCCACAGCTTTACAAAGTGCGGCGTCTCTCCGGTGAGTTCCACGGAAGTCTCCAACGCCGGGCGAAAAATCCGCAGAGCGACAATGGGATCCACTGCGTGGGACACATCCGCCGTTTCATCCACGCTCGAAAATAGCTGCACAGTAAAACTGCCGGGCTGATGCGTGTCCACCAGACGCGGCGAGCCCACACAATTTCTGCCCTGAGGATCGATGGTGCCGACAACTCCGCGAATCCGCTCCAATGTGATTTCGAGCTTTGCCGGTTCGGGCGAGGGCGGTGCGAAAAGATTGCCCTGCGCCAGGCGAGGTTTTACCGGGACAACTTCGAGGGTCAGCTTGCGGATGGGCGCGGAAAAGGTAGTTCTTTCCAAATGCAGCCGTACCAGCGCAAAGAGAATGTGCTTGTCTTGCGTGGGAACGGGCAGATTCCATTCATGCCGATATTTTTCTCCGTCTTGCCCATTCTGCGTTTGCCGCACTTCCAGTTCCATGGTCAGCCGCAGTTCGTTGGCCGCAAATGAATTCGCCATCAAACTGGCGCAAAGCTGCCGCAGCAGCCGATTCAAAATAAAGAAGAGCGATTCCAGGGTTTCCACGGGATCGTCGAACTCAAAGCCCGCGGTAAATTCCGCGACCGGGCTGACCGTCAAGAGCGGCCGATTCATTTGTCCGCGCGCCAGTTTCTGTAAGTGCAGCCCCTCCTGGCCCAGCCTCTCGACCAAAGCCACGGTGGGCAAAGCAGCCAGCGCCTGGAAGGTTTGAATTCCCCAAACTTCCAGGATCTCAAGAATTTCTGGCGAAGCTGCGAGAATACTCACTCGCAAGGGCGCGAGCCGCCGGGCTTCGTCGCCTGCGGGGATGATTGTGATCGCGGGAAACCCACACGCGGCATGAAATGCCGTGTCAGGATTGGCTGCAATTGCAACCCGCAGATGGAAACCGATTGGCAGAGCATTGGCTGTGATGGTACGAGCTATGGTTTGCAGCGGACCCAAAAGCTTTTCTGTTCCAGCGAGGTCGAGAATCACTACGCCGGCAGATGTGGACTCCACTCGCGGCGAAAATGCGCCGGCATAATCCACCAAGGTGGCTTGCGCCGCTTCCTCGGCTGCGATGGAGCGCTTTCGCAAGCCGATGCCGCCATAGGTATCCACTTGCAATTTCGTCATGCCGGTTTGGATTCCGGCGCGCCGGGCGGCGTCATTCAGGGCAAAAACTCTGGGCAGATTGGCTGGCCCGTCGAGAATGGCCAGAGGGGATTGGGCTAAGACTTTTCTTGCCTCGGCTGGTTCAGGCAGCAAGTGCGCCTGCACGGGAAAATCGGGAACATATAAGCAGGCAAACATTGAGCTAAGCCCATTGGGTCCTAAGAGAAAATCCTGATTTTTCCGAGCCGGCCGGCCGCTTTTTCTGTCCGCGAATGATTTCTGTTTTCAGCTGGAATCGGGTGAGCAAATTTTCGGAGAGCGCGGCGGGTTCGCTGGTTACCCGCAACACCAGTCCCGCACAGCTGGTGGCATGAGGTTCCTGCTCGATGAAAACCAGCGCGGCCGCCTGCTTTTCGATGACACGGCTAAAGCGGAACCAGGAACTCAGCGGAACCTTGCGGATGATCCGTTCACTAAGGCTGCTCAAATCCACCGCGATCAGACCGAACCCTCCGCTTTGCAATAAGATATCGGCGACTTTGAAAGCTTGCTCTAAAGGCGGCAGTTTGACCTGGCTTTTTCCGCATCTCACCCATAACAGTCTGGGGAAATAAATTCCCGCAGCTTGGCCGCTGGCCGGATCAAAAGAATCACCGGTATCCACTAAGGCGCAACAATGATCACGGGAAGCCCGGGCCAGCAAGGACGTCAACAACGAGGTTTTTCCGGAAGAGGCCATGGAGCTGCCGCAGATTTCCGTAAGCGAATGCAGCGGAATGCCTTGCACGGCATGATCAATTTGCGGAATGCCGGTTGGAATGCTCCCCCGCTGCATCCGCTGGTACACAGTGAACGCGGAGGGAAGCTTCTCTTCGATCCGAGAGCGGAGTTGAGAGCACAGCAGCGCGGTCGCCATTTTTCGCTTTTTATTCGCCTTTCAAGGGCCTACACTAGACCCAGGGCAGGTCTCTGTCAATCCTCGAATTGACCGATTTGCCCTAAAGTATTGAGGAATTGAGTGAATATTTTTATTGGGACGGCGGGCTTTTCTTATAAGGATTGGGAGGGCACGGTTTATCCCAAAGACCTCAAAAAGCGGAAGATCCATCCTCTGGAGTACTTAGCGCAATTCTTTG
This sequence comes from uncultured Acidobacteriaceae bacterium, assembly GCA_963697035.1. GTDB lineage: Bacteria > Acidobacteriota > Terriglobia > Terriglobales > Acidobacteriaceae > PALSA-270. The sequence continues at coordinate 466,129 of CAVOMN010000011.1, forward strand.
ATTGTTGCGAGATCAACACTTCTTTTTACGGCCACATTAAGCCGGAAACCGGTAAGCAATGGGCGGCCATTGTATCCGCCGTCAACTCACGCTTTCTGTTTACCGCCAAACTGAATCAGGCTTTCACCCACTCACCGCTGCCTGTGATTCAGTCCACTTCCGCCGAGACCATTCGCCCGCTTCCCGAAGATGAGACTCTTGCCAAAGCGGGATTGGATAGCCTTGCCAATGCCGGGCGCCTCGGCGCTTTGCTCGTCCAGTTCCCTATTTCGTTCAAGAACACTCCGGAAAATCAGGTGTATCTGGAACAACTGATTCAGAGATTTTCGCAGTATCCGCTGGTGGTGGAGGTGCGGCACGCCACCTGGAATGTCCCTGCGCTATTTTCTCGGCTCGCGGAACAAGGCGTAGGCTTCGCCAACATTGACCAGCCGATTCTGGGCAAGTCCATGCGGCCCACCGATCATGTAACTTCAAACGTCGGCTATGTGCGCTTGCATGGACGCAATTATAAAAACTGGTTTGATTCCGAACAGCGCAATGCCCGCTATGACTATCTCTATACCAGTGCGGAATTGGAAGGGTGGATCGAGCGAATTAAAGCAGTTGACACTAACGCGGCCAAAACATTCGTCATCACCAACAATCATCCAGATGGAAAGGCCGCGGTGAGCGCTCTGGAAATTGCGCACTTGCTGAGTGGGGAAAAAGTAAAGGCTCCCGAAAGCCTCATAGCAAAGTATCCCAGGCTCGAACCATTCGCGGAATCCGCTGTGCCGCCGAACGCCTTGCTTTAGATGTGACGGGCCTTCCGTTTATTGCGCGAAGCCAAGTAATTTCAGCGGCTACAAGCCTCCTGATACGCATCCTCGTGATCTCCGTCACATCAGGGCCAGCCTGTGAGTTGTCAGAATGTCGTAGTGACCCACGCGAAGCTTAAGCGGCTAAGGCGCAGCTTGCAAGTTGTTTTCCTGCTTGCCTTTGTGCTCCTTCTCTTGAGAACCGAGTTTCGTGGATCTCTTCACGGCAGTGGGGAAGACATCCACCTCCTCTACCCGATCCGACTGTTTTTCGAGCTCGATCCCCTGGTGGGAATTTCTAATGCTCTGGCCAGCCATGCACTTTATCGTGGCCTGCTGTGGGGTCTGCTGGTCATAATCCCCACGCTCTTTCTGGGACGTTTCTTCTGTGGTTGGGTTTGCCCGATGGGAACGCTCAACCACTTCTTTGGAAGCCTGAAGTCGGAAAAGAAGCGAGGCAAGCAACTGATCGAGTCGAACCGCTACAAGCGCTGGCAGACTGCGAAGTATTACATCCTGATTGCGGTCTTGGTCTCAGCATTTCTGGGTACGGGCGTGGTGGGTTGGCTGGATCCCTTTTCGTTTCTCACCCGCTCGGTTGCCCTGTCGATCCTGCCGGCGGTCAACTATGTAGCGAATGCGAGTCTGAAGGCGGCGGAGGGCGGTGGCTCGGGTTTCTTTTCTCAAATCGCCGGCGGCGTTCACACCGTTCTGAATGCGACAGTACTTAGCTTCAAACAACCTCACTTCCGCCAAGGGGTTGGCATTGGTTTGCTCTTCATCTTTGTTCTGGCGCTGAACTTTCGGGTGAGCAGATTTTTCTGCCGGGCGCTTTGTCCACTCGGAGCCCTGCTCGGCGTGCTCTCCCGCTGGTCGATTCTTGGTCTGCAGAAACAGGCCGGCTCTTGCGATAACTGCAATCGATGCCTGCTGCGCTGTCAGGGTGGGGATGATCCAATCGGCGGCGTTCCCTGGCACAAGGCCGAATGCCATCTCTGCTTGAACTGTATCGACGCGTGCCCGCATGAAGGTCTCGCCTTCAAGTTCTTCCCGCAGCAGCAGGGCGTAACAATTGGCCCGAGCCTCGCGCGCCGCAAGGTTCTCGCCGGTGTGGCGGCGGGCGCTGCAGTGATTCCACTGCTGCGCAGTACAACTGCTTTTGCGGCAGAGAAAGATGAACGGCTATTGCGTCCTCCTGGTTCGCTGGAGGAGTCCGACTTCCTGGCGCGCTGTATCCGTTGCGGCGAGTGTATGAAGGCTTGCCCCAACAATGCGCTGCATCCGGCGCTCTCCGAGGCGGGACTGGAAGGCCTCTGGACTCCGGTGCTTGTGCCTCGAGTCGGCTATTGCGAACCAAGCTGCGTTCTGTGTTCCGAGGTCTGTCCGACTGGCGCCATTTGGGAGACTTCACCTCAATCGAAAGGTTGGGTAGTTGCCGTGAGCAGCGACACTAAGCCGATTCGCATAGGAACCGCTTTCTATGACCGCGGACGCTGTCTCCCGTGGGCTATGGCTACTGATTGCATCGTTTGCGAAGAGTGGTGTCCCACATCTCCCAAAGCAATTTACTTACAGCCCGCGGAGGTAATCGACGCCGCTGGGCAAACGAAGATGGTGAAACAGCCCCGGGTGGACCCAGCGCGGTGCGTGGGTTGCGGAGCCTGTGAGTACGCCTGCGTGGTGCAGGACCGGCCGGCTGTCTATGTGACGAGTATCGGGGAGAGCCGATCGAAGACCAACCAGATTCTGCTGAACCGGCGGCGGAAGAACGCAAGAGCATGAAGATAAATTTGTTCGGGTATGCAGCGGGTATGACGGGATTGACGGTTGCTCTGACTATCGGGGCCGGCTGCAAGAAACAGCGGGTGTCCGCGAGCACGGCTTTCCCTCAGACGAACGAAGTCGCCGGCTGGACCAAGACAGGCGAGACTCGTACTTTTGCCGCGTCCGAACTTTCGAACTATATCGACGGGGACGCGGAGAAATACTTAAAAGCGGGGGCGCAGAGCGCATCCACCGCCGACTACAAGTTCGGCGACCAGACGCAAGCGACAACCGATATCTATACCATGTCCGCCATGGAAGGCGCGAAGAGCATTTTTGAATCCGAGCCTCCGGCTGGCGCCGGGAGCGCGCTGATCGGCGACGCCGCGCGCCTCTATACCCAGAGCCTGGTGTTCCGGAAGGGGCGGTATGTAGTCAGAATTGTCGCCTATCAGGGATCGCCGCAACTGCAACAGGCCATGCTTGATCTCGGTCATGCAATTGAGAAGAAGTTAGCGCCGTAGAACCGTAGGCTGAGCAAGTTCGATGTAGAAGGAGTTTTCATGAAGGAAAAAGCAGCAAGCCGCCGTGATTTTCTGAAGAATGTTGTTACTGGAGCGATCGTGGCGGGCGTGGGTGGCTGGTCACCATTGGCATTGGCCTCGACCAACGCCGACAAATCGAAAGTCGTCATTGCGTGCGATGCGATGCTCTATGGCCAAAGCTCCACTCCCGATTCCGCGCGGGTGCAAAAGCTGCTCGATCGAGCTATGCAGTCCTTCTACCACTCCAGCGATGCCATCACGCCCTGGAAGAAGCTCGTGCACCCAGGAGAAGTCGTCGGACTCAAGATCAATACTCTAGGCGGGCCGGCGCTCTCGAGTAATCGCGTGCTGGTGGATGCCATTTGCGAGCGGCTGAAGCAAGCCGGAGTGAAAGCTTCGGACATTATTATTTGGGATAACGCCAACGAAGCTTTGGAACACGCTGGATATCGGATCTCCAACGATGACAGCCACGAGCGCATCTTCGGGAGCGACGACACGAGCGCCGGTTATGAAGAGAACCCCGCCATCTATGCCAGCGTCAACACACGGTTTTCCAAACTGCTCACTCGCACCTGCGATTGCATGATCAATATTCCGATCTTGAAAGACCATAGTCTGGCCGGGGTGACTGCCGCCATGAAGAACATGTATGGCGTGATTCACAATCCGTCCGCATTGCATGGCAAAGACTGTTCCCCGTACATCGCCGACCTCAACGTGCTGCCTGAGATCAAAAGCAAATTTCGGCTGGTGATTTGCGACGCCATGACCGCCTGCTACGAAGGCGGCCCCGGCTTCAATCCGCAATACGCGTGGAAATACAACGGTCTCATGCTTGCGACTGACCCCGTTGCACTCGACTACACCGGCTGGCAGATCATCGAGAGTAGGCGGAAAGAAGCCGGATTGAAAACACTCGAGGAGGCTGGACGTCCCCCGAAATACATTGCTGTCGCGGCGGATGCCCAGCACCGTTTAGGGACCAATGACCCGAAGCGAATCACTTTAGTCGAGGTCTAGCGTCGTGCAGGAAAACAAGGTAACGGCAGGTTCGAGTAGTCCGGCTACGATGGGCCGCCGCGAAGCCATGCTTCGCGTCTTGCGTCTGGCCGGCATCAGCGCTGGGGCGGCCGCCGCAGGCGTATGGCTTCGGTCACGCAGTGCGCACCCCGCGGAGGATCTGATCGTAGGCGCACGGCGCGGCCATACTGTCGTATCGAATCCCAACCTGCCCGATCTGGCCGTGATCCAAGGCGGAGAGCCGCAGCAGCTGGCACAGCGGGCTCTGGAGGAACTTGGTGGCATTCGCCGCTTTATCTCCCGTACGGATAATGTCCTTATCAAGCCGAACATCGCTTGGGATCGCACGCCGGAACAAGCGGCCAACACCAATCCTGACCTCGTGGCGGAGGTGGTACGGCAATGTTGGGAGGCGGGAGCGAAAAAAGTCATCGTGACCGATGTCAGCTGCAACGATCCGAACCGTTGCTTTCAGCGTTCCGGCATCGCCGAAGTGGCACGCCGCGCGGGCGCCGAAGTGCTGTTACCCGACCCGTCTAAATTCAAGCGGGTTGATCTAGGTGGCGACGTACTGCAAGACTGGCTGGTTTTTCAGCCTTTCCTCGAAGCCGACAAGATTATTAATTTGCCGATTGCCAAGCACCACAGCCTGACCGGCACAACGCTGGGGATGAAGAACTGGTACGGCATTCTGGGAGGAGCACGCCATCAGTTGCACCAGAAGATCCACGAAAGTCTGGTCGACCTTGCCGATTTCGTGCGCCCGACGCTAACTATGATCGATTGCTACCGTGTGCTGGTGCGCAATGGCCCAACCGGTGGGAATCTGGAAGATGTGTTGCTGAAGAAGACCTTAGTAGCCGGAACCGATCCGGTAGCACTTGATGCTTATGTTGCCAAAGCCTACTGGAATCTCGAATCTTCCGCTTTGCCATATCTGATGATGGCAAGTCAGCGCGGCCTGGGCACATTGCAGTTCGAGAAGCTGCGGAATCGGATGGTTCAACTCGACAGCCATTCTTAAGGCCACGTCCGCTATGCCGGTACCGCTTTCACCTGCTGAAGTTCGACCAGCCGTTTTCGGTAGTAGCGGAAATTCTCCCACGATACGTCCGGAGGCACGGAATGATCGCAACAGGGAATGTAGCCGCCAGCCTCCATCATCTGAGGAGAAACCTTGTGAGTCAGTTCTTTGTCGATTGCCGCTTTGCCGGCCGCCATTTCGCGCTTATCGATGCCGCCCAGTATCTGCAAACGCGGAAATGCCTTGCGCACTTCCACCACGTCCATTCCCGCCGCCACTTCCATGGGGCCCATGCCAGTAACGCCGCCTTCCATGAAGAGCGGGATCATCTTCCAGATGTGGCCATCGCTGTCCACGATTACGTTCTTGACCCCGTGATCGTGCAGCATGGCGGTGAGTTTTTTGTAGCATGGCATCATGAATTCGCGGAACATGGCGGGCGAGAGGAAAGATGAGTTCTTAAAAGCCAGATCTTCGCAGCCGAAACATAGATCGACATCGATCTCATTCAATACTTTGTCGAAGAGATAAATCTGCAAATTATTCAGATGATTCATGATGTCCCGTACCAGTTCCGGATCATCATGCAGGGCGTACATCAATCGCTCAGCTCCCATCAGGTAGCGGGTAGGATGATAGATACCGCAAAGTCCGCTGTGGCCGCCGATGCCCAAGACAAAATCGCGGCGTTTGAGTTGTTCGCGGACGGCGGGCCAATCAGCAGGCAAACGTCCTTCCAAACTCAGCGCCAGCCGCTCCGCTTTCACCCGCTCCCAATCCTCGCGATTCGAGATAAGGGGCTTGATGATGTTCGAGATGCTGCCTCGGCCTTTTTTATCCTCGCGAATATGGCCGCGCTCATCCTGCGCAATCACGGTATCGCCCCGCTCTTCAATGACGCGATATTTGAACAGCGGATAGATGAAGGAATTCAATGGTACCCGGCGCGCCCCCGGATCAATATGGAAGTCCAGGGACGGGTCATCCTCCTCGAAGGGGGGTTCGCTGAGCAGCGTGTTGCTCATTGGATCAAAAGCACCCTCCTCGTCGGGGCTCAAGTTTACCGTCTCCAGACCGATGATGCATCGGCGCTCCCGAGGCCTTCCATTGCTGCAAAGCGGCCGGCCAATAATCCCACTCCCAAAGCGGAGGACGATCCACCGGCTCAAATGCCATCGTTGCCAAGAATCTTTCCCGAATATTCATGATGGAGACCTCTCTCGTCTCGCCTGCGCCAACTTCTAGGGATGAATGATGACCTTGTTCCGTTCGGGCGAACTCATGGTCTCGATCGCCTCATGAATTTTCGAAAGCGGGAAATGGTGAGAGATCACCTTCTCCGGATCAACCAGGCCCCGCGCCATGAGGCGGACGGCATTCTCAATGGCCTCGGAGTCGTGCTGAAGCTGGAATCCATCCGCGCCTCCAGGAAATGCATCCAGCCACCATCGAGTTTGAATTCTTCGTGGGTGGTGATGCCAAAGATGTTCCAGCGCGTGCCGCGCCGCAGGAGGCTGATCATGAGATTGACGGCTTGAATCGGTCCGGCGGCTTCCACCACCAGATCCGGCCCGGCAGGCAGGATGTCGTAAATGGCGCTCTTCGCGTCACAGTTCTTCGGATTGATGGTGTGAGTCGCGCCCAATATCTTTGCGTTCTTGAGCGCATAGTCACTGGTATCCACGGCGATCAAACGGCCTGCGCCCGCGGCTCGCGCCACCATCAGGCAATACATGCCAATTCCGCCGGTGCCGATCACTACCACGTCATCACCCACGTGCATTTCCGAGTAGTGGATAAGCCTTTCCATGCTCCGCTGACCGGTTCCGCCTGGCATCCCGCATCGAAGCTGAGCTCGGGTGGTTTGGGGAAAACCACGTTGGCGCCGGTACGAGTGTACTCAGCGAAACTGCCCGGCCGTACTGTCGGAACCATCGCCACCAGTGGAATAGGAATGTTCGCAGTAGTGCGTTTTCCCCATCCGGCAGTTCCGGCAGAGACCGCAAAAGCCGCTGGGAGACATCACTACATCGTCTCCTTCTTTCACGTTGGTAACGTAAGGGCCGACTGCCGAGATGATTCCGGCCGGCTCGTGGCCCGGAATGAGCGGGAATTCCACATTTTTACGGATCCCTTTGATTGCCTTGTAATCGGTGGCGCAAATGCCGCACGACTTGATGCGGACCACAACTTCTCCGGGACCAGGTTCCGGGATAGGGACATCTTCCAGCACGAGTTGATTGAAATCCTTTAAGACTGCAGCGAGCATGATCTAGCCTCCTAATAAAGTCGTCGCTTGCGAAACAGACTCGGCCTTCCCGCTGAACACCGATGCCAGGATCAGCAAGCCATACAATGTGTCCTCGGCGAAGGGCGCGATCCGGCAATCTGTCGCGAATCTTTTCTGAACCGTCTGGCGCAGCGCTTCCAGCTTGCAGGCAAGGCCACCCGAAAAAACCAGGTTCTTCCACGATTTCTCGGGCCACAACCGCAGCGCGCGATCATAAAAACTATCGGCCATGTTCTTGAAGGCGGCGCGGAAAAGGTGGCCGACTGCTAAGTTGTCTTCACGGATGTTCGAGATCCCGCCTCGCTCGCCATGCTGGACAGGGAAAAAATTGAGATTTACCTCTAGATCGGTATCGGCGACTTTACTGACAGCCTTCATGATTGATGCCCAGGGGTCGGTAAGCTCGACGCCCTGCGCTGCGGCGAGTTCGACGAGAAGGTCGACGATCACGGTCAAAGCGCGGCCTCCGGGCGGATCGCTGAACGTATTCAGAAATTTCCCGTCAAAGAATGGACGGGTTTGGTAATCGCCCAGAGTCAAACCCACGGTCATTCGGCTAACCTGCGCCCCGGTGGCAATGTTCAGCGAGAGCTCTTCTTCCTTGAACAAAGCACCCAACAGCGCACACTGGTAATCTCCGACCGGCGTATAGCACGGAACCTGCTTGCCGCCCAGATTCACATGACCCACAACTTCGCCGTGTTTGCGCAACTGGGGCCAACGGACATGATCCAGCCCAAGCTGCTCAATCACCTCGCGGTGCCACTCCAAGGTCTCCAGATTGAGCGCTCCATACCCACCGGCGTTGGTCGTCTCGACTGACGGAGTCGAGTTACATAAAGTGCTCAGCACAAAGTCAGGCATTGAGACGGGGATCAGTCCAGGCCTGAGTTTCCCCTGTTCCGCGAACCAGAAGAGAAAGCAGACAGGCCTACCGGGATCGAGTTCGTTGCCGAGTTGCCTTCGCTGTTCGGGATTGATTCGCCGCCGGATCACATCGAAATACGATCCGCCGCCCTTGGGATGCGGCGTCATCACCCGCTGATCCCGCCAGGAGATGCAGTTCGACGTGGCCTTGCCGCGTTCATCAACAGAGACCATGCCATGCATCTGTGAACACATGACAATGCCTTCGCACTCTGGTGCCTGCCGCGCCAGTTCATCCAGAAGCGTGCGCACCGAGGCTACGACCGCGTCCGGATCAAATTCGCAGAATAGAGGGCCTTCGCTCGGCAGCGGACCTGGAAACGGCAGCCGCCTCAGATGCCAGAGCTGCCGCTGCTCGAGATCCAGCACCGCGCCCTTGATGAACGAAGTGCCTAGATCAATACCGATAAATGACATTCACGCTCCTGACCGACGTCAGCCCCTCAATGAATGCTTGTTCTTCGCGCCGTATCGAACAAGGCAATAATGTTGTCGGGCGGGACTCCGGTCTGAATGTTATGCACCGCGGCACAAACATAGCCGCCGCCAGGCGCCAGGGCCTTCACATTGGTTTCCACTTCACGAGACACTTCTTCCGGTGTGCCCAGCGGAAGGGTCTGTTGGCAATCGGCAGCGCCGCCCCAGAACGCGACTTTTCCAGCATAGGCCTTCTTGAGTCCATTGGCTTCCATGCCTTTCGCATTCACCTGCACCGGATTCAAAATATCGACTCCCATTTCAATCAGGGCCGGAATCAAGGTGAAGATGGCACCATCCGTATGCAGCAGGATTTTCATTTTCGTGTTCTGGTGAATCCAATCCATGCCGCGTTTGTAGTGAGGCATGATGCGTTCACGAAACATCTTCAGCGAGAGCAGCAGCGATTCCTGGGTCCCGAAGTCGTCCGTCATTTGTATGACCTGCACCTTGTCTCCCAGGACCTGGGCCACGCGCTTCAGATTCTCGATCCACACATCCACTGTCTTTGTGAAAAGGGCATTCACATATTCCGGCTCGCTGCCCAACGTCATCCACCAGGCCTCGAAGTCGCCGGTGCCCATGCCCGTAAACAGTTCTTGCGGAGGATTGACGCAGCAAACTAGCGCGTACTCCGTATTCTTGTAGAGCCACTCCGCCTGCGCCTGCACATATTCGAGTTCTTCATTCGTCCAGTAATGAGGCTGCCATTTATCCACATCCACATGCGCGGCGCCGGGAAACTTCTCCACTCGATCGAAGAAAAATCCATCTTTCGGAATTCGGGCAATTGGCACGCCGTCGCGTAGCATGGCGAGCCCGCCATCGGGCTCAGGTACAGGATTGAATCCTCCCGGGACTTCTACAGGGGTGCCATCGAACAACGTCCAGGGCTTCCAATCCTTCTTCTGGATTCCCAGGCCCGGATTGGTTTCTGGCCGGAACACTCCAACCGCATCCACGCCAAACCGGTCGAGCACGGGCTGCTCTACATCCGCCAGGAACTGAATAAGGTCTACGAGTTTCGTGGGAGTCTTGATTCCGAGGCGCTGTTTCAGGCGGTGGTAGGAAGACGCGGAAATACCCGACTGGCGGGTCGCGCCCAGGTCAATCGGAACCCGGTCCGGTTCCTGATGATTGATGGCACGGAGTACTCTTTCCCTGGAAGTCATTGACCCTCCTTACGGTGAATCGCCTGCCGAATGTGGCCTCTTTGAGCCTCTCATCTGGCCGCGGGTATGAACTGTGATGTGGATCACCGGCTGAAGTGACGCGGGATACGACCCGAGATGATAATTCTTCGACCGAACTCGCGGCGCGGCACCCCGTAAGGATTTAGCGGGACTTGAGCTTTTCTTTCAGTTGGCCGGCAAGTTCTGTGGCAGCGCTGTGCAGCTCCGAAAGCTGACCGCGTTGAAACTCAATGTCATCATTGCCCAGATCAGTTTCGATGGCGCGCAGTAATTGGTAGGCGGTACGAATTCTTTCCGATGCCAAAAGTGACTTCACGCCTTCTGGCCCTTGGTCAAGAACCTGGGAAGTCACCAGCTGTTGAGCTGCCCAGGCGGTATTGCGAATGCGGTTCAGCGCATCGCGGAAATCGGTCAGAACCTGCGCATCGAGATCGCCCGAAAGAAGCACCTGCTGCAGTGACTTCAGGTCTTGTATGGCGCTTTCCAGACGGTCTGAAGTGCCATTGCATTCCGCAGGCTTCACAGGTATCCCCCTAGGAGCCCTAGGTTAATTGGTCTGTCGCAGATTTTATAGTCTCCAAAAGAGCAACTTCCTTAGTAATCAGGTTGGCTGGTTACCCATGCCGTTTGCGCTATCCACGGCTGCTCCGGCACTTATAATGGTGTCAGCCACACGCGAGAATTTACTCCATGCCCCTCAACCAGATTCAACAAACCTTCCGTAAACTGTGGAGCAACCGCGGATTCTCTTCTTCAGTGGTTCTCACGCTTGGGCTCGGAATGGGCGCGACGGTCACGGTCTTCAGCATTGTTTATGCCGTATTGATCCGGCCGCTGCCCTATTTGAAACCCGCAGATTTATTCAGCGTGTTTCAGAGCAAGACCCCAAACGACGATGCGACTCGGGCTGGACTTTCTCCGGCCAATTTCACTGACTTCCGCCGGCAGAATCGTGCTTTCACTGATTTGGCCGCCTATTGTGGTTTCCATTACACGTTGACCGGCAATCGCGAACCCGAGATGCTGAACGGCACAGCAGTTTCTTCCGGTCTTTTCGACATCCTCGGAGTACATCCGGTCATTGGACGTAACTTTCTGCCGCAGGAAGACAGCTATTCTGCGGAACATGCCGTCATTTTGAGCCACCGCGTGTGGTCAGAAAAATTCCGCAGCGATCCGCGCATCGTCGGCAAATCTATCTCGCTCAATGGAGATTCGTTCTACGTGGCTGGCGTCATGGGAGCGGATTTCCATTTTTTTGAAGGAGAATACGACGACCTGTGGATTCCTCTGCAGCAGCAGATTCGGCCTGATCGCATGTTATGGCGTGACCAGAGTTTTTTAGGTGTAGTGGGAAGGCTCCGCCCGGGCGTGACTTTAGACCAGGCGCGGGCCGACACGAATCGTATCGCCACCCAATTGCATGCGCAATATTCGATATCGAACCGTGACGCGGGTGCTGTAGTGATGCCGCTCCAACAGGCTTTGGTTGGCGAGACTAAGGTTTCTTTGCTGCTTTCGCTGGGAATAGCTGGTTTTGTCCTGCTGATTGCCGGCGCGAACGTCGCCATTCTGATGCTCGCTCGCGTCAGCGGGCGGATACGCGAGATCTCTGTCCGCTGTGCTCTCGGTGCCGGAATGTGGCGGATTATGATTGACGTGCTTCTGGAAAGTGTGGTGCTAGGGTTGATTTCTGGACTCACCGGAACGGCTTTGGCCCTGGCTGGCCAGAAGCTCCTGCTGCATTCCTGCCGGAGCAGGATGTCTTCAAATCGATTCAAATCAATCCCGCGGTTCTAGCCTTTGCGGTGGTGACATCAGCCGTCGCCGGTTTGGGGTTTGGGCTGTTTCCTGCATTGCTAGTCTCGAGAACTGACATTCAGAAAGCCTTGCGGAACGCGGGAAATACGTCCACAAGCGATGTGCACGGCCGCCGTTTACGCCACCTATTGATGGTAGGTGAGATTTCGCTCGCGGTTGTCCTGCTGTTCGGCACTGGATTGCTGTTGCGCAGCCTGCTTCGTTTGGAGCAACAGCCGCTCGGTTTCCGCACCGACCATGTCGTTACGGCGCGGATTAACCTGCCTCGAACGCGCTATTAAGACGACAAGGACGTCGCGCAGTTTTTCGATCGGCTGCACCAAAGACTGCAGGACTTGCCGGAGAGATCGGTCGGATTGGCTTATCCACTCCCGATCGTAGGCAATCCCTTTTGGACGAACTTCAACATCAACGGAAGAGACGCATCTCCCGGCGAATACGAGCACGCTTCGTTGCGCTTTATCGATTCTGGGTTCTTTTCCGTAATGAATATTCCGGTATTGAGCGGGCGTAATCTTAGCGATGCCGACGATCGAAATGCCCAGCCAGTCGCCGTCGTGAGTGGATCCCTGGCTCGCAAGTATTGGCCGGGTGAGGACGCCGTCGGAAGGTACATCACGATCGTGCGTGCTCCGGAGGCTACGGCACGGATCGTTGGAGTCGTGGGAGACGTGCGGGCAGAGATTGAGGACGATCCCCTGCCTACCATTTACGTCTCCTACAAACAGGTTCCCTTCCGTGACATGGCAATCGTAATGGTGGCGCCGGATTCCTCCGGACCTGTCCTGGGAGAGGTGCGGCGCGCCGTGCAGAGCGTTGATGCTCAACAGCCCGTCGCCTCCGTCGAAAGCATGGAATCTCTTGTCCACGACTTCCTGGGACGCTGGCGATTCGCGCTGCTATTGCTGGGCGGGCTGACGGGGTTGGCGGTGATGCTGACCGTTGTTGGACTGTTTGCAGTTCTGTCCTACCTGGTGCGGGAAAGGATTCGAGAGTTGGGCATGCGAATGGCCATTGGAGCGAGCCGCAATGACATCCTGTTATTGGTCCTCAGGCAGAGCCTGCGGCTGGCACTCTATGGGATCGGTCTCGGGTTGCTCCTTACCCTTGGGCTTTTACGCTTCGCGAGCAGGGTCGACTATGCCATCCGTCCGAATGATCCGGTGGCTTACCTTCTGGTCTCAACCGTGGTTGCAATGATCTCAATTCTTGCGGCTTACCTCCCCGCGCGGAGAGCATCACAAATCAATCCATTAGTCGCGCTTCGGGAAGAGTAGTGTCTTGAGCGAGAAGGTTAGGCCAGGAAGAAACGGCAGGTATTTACGACGGCTTGCGAAGGACAATGTCGTTGTCGTGGATAAAAAATTGGGCAGAACACTGGCCTGAGCCGCAGATTACCGGCAACAGTCCCGCGATTTGCTTGCGCGTGATCAGCCCGAGAGTTCCGCAACCTGGACAAGACAGCACCGCCCAATAGGGATCATCCTTCTCGCCAACTTGGCCGGCATTCTCCAGAACGAAGATCGTGCCCGGCTGCATCTGTTCTGGAATCCATTCGCTCAGGACATCCAATTCTCCGACCATGTTTGCCTCCTCACGCCACCCGCAATTCGTGATCTAAGCCCTTTTCTTCTTCGGCAGAATGTTCGAGGCATCCGCCGGCTTGCTGCTCTTCTTGCTTTGGCGAATGACCGTCCGCACTTGCCGAACGGTGTCACTCAGGCAAATAGCCAGTAAAGGCTGGCGAGAATTCTTCAGGATGTCCACAATCTGCCGCGCCGAGGTTTCCAAATAAAGACTGTGACCGTCGGTAAGCAGGTGGTACTCGGAGGAACTGCTCACCGTTTCTACCAGCCGCTTGCCAAATTCGCGCTGCAGAAAACGAACGACTTTACGAACACGCTGCAACGAGAAACCCCGGTCTCGCAGCTGGCAAATGACCGACACCTCCGTCAGGTCTTCCAGCGAATAGATCCGCCGGTGACCCGCTCTGACCGGCACAACGATACCCCGCTCATCCCACCATTGCAGCTGGCGGGGCGTGATTCCCGTTAGAGCCACGACATCGTGAGATGTGAACTGCCGCATAAATGGCTGAAAATGTTTTAAACAACTTGAAGCAAAAATGTTTAAGACATTCTAGGCGGGAACGTGCTGCTGTCAACGGGAGACTTTACCGGAAGGGGGTGACTAGAGGAGTTCCAGGGCGCGGCCCACCAGGAGAGAAAAATCTGCGATCAGAGCGGCCGCCACCTACGAACTGGACAATCTCCAATTGGTCGCCCTCGGCAAGGTGAGTCTGATCCCAGTGCTCGCGGGAGACAATATCCCGGTTGAGCTCAATGGCCACCCGATCCTGTTTCATGCCGAGTTGCTGAATCAAGCCCGCGAGGGTGAGCGGAGAAGCAAAGTCTCGTGGTTGGCCGTTGATTTGGAGTTTCATTTCGGAGTAAAAAGGCCGGTCTAGGCCTCGACCTTGCGCAGCTGGAACTTTCTCGTCGCGGTCCGATCTTCGTATCTGGCCTGCACCAGGATGGAAGAATCCGGCAATCCAGATTCGTCCGTATCAATCTTCATCTCGGCGTTGCCATCCGGATCGGTCACCACCTGGGTGTAGAAGGGAGCGGCATCGGGGCGGGCGAAGCGAACCGTCAGTCTGGATCCCTGAACTCCAGCGCCGGCCTCGGTAACCCGCAATCGCATGAGCAGGATATTTTCGGAGTGGACGGAATTCGCGTTTAGCCAGTGCACATCCAACTCCTTGATGGCCGCCAGAGTCTCGGGCGTCTCTTGTTTGTCCAAAACACTCTCCAATTGCCCATCCCGGATCGCATTGAGCACCAAACGATGCTGGTCGCGCAAAACTTGCTCTTTTTGCTGATCGCTAAAGCTGCCCTCGGCAGCTGCATAAGGGGTGGCCCGTTTGCCGATACAGCGCCCGCGGACAAAGACCTGGGTCTGCAAAAGCCGCTCACTCTCCCGAGCCTCGCTTTGCACGTGGTAGACGGTGTCTTCGTGTTTTACGTCGGTGTTGAAGCCAAAAATCATGCGCTTGGATTCCGTGTTTTGTGCAAACTGGGCACTTTATTAATATGCTCTCAAAAACTGCCCGCGTCGGCTTGACACTAACAAGTAGTGAACTCTAATCTAGAATGTTTAAGCAACGCTGCGCGAATTATATATAGCTCTTCTATGCCCGACAATTATTTCGCCCGCTACCTGCCATTGCTCATGCATTTCGTAATTGCTGGCGGGCTTGCGGGCATTTTTGTACTGTTGTCGTACATCATAGGCTACCGGCGGCCAACCCGGGCCAAACTTTCCCCTTATGAGTGCGGGATGGAGCCCGTAGGCGACGCTCGGGGGCGATTTTCGGTCAAATTCTACCTGGTGGCAATGCTCTTTATTCTCTTCGATGTGGAAGCCGTATTTCTCTATCCTTGGGCAGTGATCCTGCGGGACCTCAAGATGTTCGGTTTCTACGAGATGCTGGTGTACATCATCATCGTATTGGTGGGCTTCTTTTATATCTGGAAAAAGGGAGCTTTGGACTGGGGCGAACCCTCCGTACGGCGGGGTGAAGTTTAATGGCTCTGGTTCCTGCGATCACCGGCATCGAACAATTGAAGGACCATCCAGCCATCGCGTGTCTGCGGGCCTGGAAGCCGTCCGCGGTCACGGCCGCGAAATTCGATCGTGGTGAAACCACCATTGTCGTGGAACGGTCTTTATTCCGAGAGGCCTGCGCGCTGTTGCGAGACGATCCAAACTGTGTGTTTAATTTTTTTTCTGACGTAACCTGCGTAGACCGTTACCCCTCCGAGCCGCGGTTTGAAGTCGTTTACCAATTGCTTTCGATCCCCAAGAAAGAGCGCGTCCGGCTAAAAGTTCTCCTGGATGGCGGTGATCCAGTGGTCGAATCCGTAACCTCGGTGTGGCCCGCAGCGAATTACTTCGAGCGCGAGGTCTTCGACCTTTTTGGAGTCCGCTTCAGCGGCCACCCCTACCTGCGGCGCCTGCTCATGCCGGAGGATTGGCAAGGCTACCCGCTCCGCAAGGACTATCCGGTGGAGGGCTATCGCTAGACTTATGGCCCACATGACACCTACCCCGGTGCTGGAACCCGGTCAGGACAAGACCATGATCCTGAACATGGGGCCGCAGCATCCCTCGACCCATGGCGTCTTGCGGGTGCTACTGGAGATCGACGGTGAAAACATTGTGCGCATCATGCCCGATATCGGGTATCTGCATACTGGGATTGAGAAGACCTGCGAGGCGAAGTTCTACCAGCAGGTGGTGCCGCTGACGGACCGCATCGACTATCTTTGCCCGCTCACCAACAACCTTTGTTATGTGCTGGCCGTGGAGAAGTTGCTGGGGCTGGAGATCCCGCCGAAGGCCCAGTGGTTACGAGTCCTGTTGAATGAGCTGACCCGCATCAACTCACATCTGGTATGGCTAGGAACGCATGCCATGGATATCGGCGCCATGACGGTGTTCCTCTATTGCTTCCGCGAGCGTGAGGACATTTTGCGCTTGTTCGAAGCGGTCAGCGGACAGCGCATGATGACGTCGTACTTCCGGGTAGGCGGCATTGCGTTGCCGCCGCCGCTGGATTTCTACGATCGGGTACGAGCCTTCGCCAAGCGTTTTCCCGCGAATGTAGACGAATACGAGAATCTGCTCACCGGAAACCCTATCTGGGGCATGCGCACCAAGGGCGTCGCCACCATTACAGCGAATGACGCTATTGCGCTGGGTGCAAGCGGTCCGACCCTGCGCGGCAGTGGGGTGGATTTCGATCTGCGCCGGGACATGCCCTACTCGGGTTACGAAAACTTCAAGTTCAAAGTGCCGGTGCGCACCGAGGGTGACGTTTTTGCCCGTTATCTGTGCCGGGTGCAGGAGTTGCGCGAGTCGATCGGAATCGTTCAGCAGGCGCTGGACGGCATGCCGGAAGGTCCGATCAAAGCGGACGCCCCCAAAGTCGTGCTGCCCGACCGCGAGAAGATGAAGACGCAAATGGAGGCGCTCATCTATCACTTTAAGATTATTACGGAAGGCTTTGCAGTACCCGAGGGTGAGGTATATCAGGCGGTCGAATCGCCGCGCGGCGAGATGGGCTACTACATCGTCAGCGATGGCACGGCAAAACCATATCGAGTGCATATGCGGTCGGCATGTTTAGCAAATATGCAGACCTTGCCGAAGATGTGCGAAGGCAAATTGCTCGCGGACGTGGTCGCGGCCATCGGCAGCATAGATATCGTCCTAGGGGAGATTGACCGGTAGTTCAAGGCTTGAACCACGGAGGACACGAAGGCGCACAGGGTAAATCCTTTCGGCTTTGTTTTCCTTCGTGAAATTGCGTGTCCTTGGTGGTTGAGGAATTTAGTTTGTAGCAAATGAGATTTTCTGACCAATTCGAAGCCCGCTTCTCGGAGATGCTGACGCATTATCCGACTAAGCGATCGGTACTCGTCCCGACCTTGCTCTACGCGCAGGACGAAGCGGGACATTTGAGCGATGAAGTGATCGCGGAAATCGCCGGCCGACTGGGATTGACCGAGCTCGAAGTGCGTAATGTGATCAGCTATTACTCCATGCTGACCACCAAACCGCGGGGCAAGTATGCCGTGCAGGTTTGCACCAACATTGCCTGCATGTTGCGTGGCGGCGAAGAATTGCTCGACCATTGCAAGAAGAGACTCGGCGTCGGCCACAAGGGGACCACGCCGGACGGCTTGTTTTATCTCGAAGAAGTGGAGTGCATCGGCGCCTGCAGCTGGGCTCCGGCGGTGCAAATGAACTACGACTTTCACGAGAATCTGACCATGGAGAAGATGGACAAGATTCTCGACGACTATAAGAGGAAGGGCGCGCAATAAGGAATCCCGGCAATCCACTTAACCATGGCTGACTTGGTTTCCCATCCCGACGAGATAAAGGTCGTCTCCAAGCGCTTCGGCCAAGGTGCGACCGACATTGATCGCTACCTGGCACTGGACGGCTACAAGGCCGTGCAAAAAGCTTTGGGGATGACGCCGGATGACATTGTTAATCTTGTGAAGAACTCCGGACTGCGCGGGCGCGGCGGGGCGGGATTCAATACCGGCTTGAAGTGGTCGTTCGTCCCAAGCAGTCGGCCAAGCCGAAATACATTCTTTGCAACGGTGATGAGAGCGAGCCAGGCACCTGCAAAGATCGCCTGATCTTCGAGCATGATCCGCATTCGGTGATTGAAGGCGTAATGATCGCCGGGTTGGCCGTAGGCGCGAAGACTGGCTACATCTATGTTCGCGGCGAGTATCGCTATTTGCTTGAGATCGTGCAGAAGGCAATTGCCGATGCGTACGCGAAAGGTTTTCTCGGCAAGAACATCTTCGGCAGCGGGAAAGATTTCGATATCTACTGGCATGGCGGCGCGGGAGCTTACGAAGTTGGTGAAGAGTCGGCACTGATGGAATCGCTCGAAGGCAAGCGTGGGATTCCCCGCATCCGCCCGCCCTTCCCTGCGGTCGTGGGACTTTGGGGTGGGCCGACCGTCATCAACAATGCGGAAACTTTGGCCAGCGTGCCGCAGATTTTGCTGGGCGGCGCCGAATGGTATGCGAATCTCGGAACTCCGAAGAACGGCGGCACGCGTTTGTTCTGCTTAAGCGGACATCTGAACAAGCCCGGCGTCTACGAACTGCCCATGGGCTACAGCCTGAAGAAGATGATTTACGACGTGGGTGGCGGCATTCGCGGATGGCAAAAAGCTGAAGGCAGTCGTTCCCGGCGGATCCAGCACGCCCTGTCTGACCGCGGATGAAATTGACGTCAGCCATGGATTTCGATTCGCTGGCGAAGGCAGGCTCCATGCTCGGGTTCGGGCGGCGTGGTGGTGCTCGACGAGACCACCTGCATGGTGAAATTCGCGCTGCGCACCATGAAGTTCTATAAGCATGAAAGTTGTGGATGGTGCATTCCCTGCCGCGAAGGCACGGACTGGCTGGAGAAAACGCTGACCCGTTTTCACGCCGGCGCCGGGCTGAAAAAAGATATCGACAACATGCAGTATCTTTCGGAAAACATGCTGGGCCGGACATTTTGCCCGCTGGGCGATGCCGCGGCTATGCCGACGATTGCGTTCATAAAAAAGTTCCGCAAAGAATTTGAAGATCATTTGGATGGCAAGCCGTGCCCGTTCGAGAAGCGCAGCACGGCAGCCGTGATGGCATAACGCAATGTTGAGCGCACAAATTTCGCCGCAGCAAGGAGAAGACGTACCCTGCTTGGCCGGTTGGCTGAGAGATGAGCGCTGGTCTGGTTTCCGCTGCTGAAGGCACTCCTGAAGACGGTGCGAGGGTGAGGCCAGCGAGAGGGTTGTTGGTCGGTGCTGGCAAGTTGTGGAGCACATCACGCTGGTTCGGAGCGCAGAATGTGGAAGAGGTACCTGCGATGCAGGTCCGAACACCAAGCCAGTCGATACCGTGGGATGCTGACAGATTCATCGAGGAAGTTGGCCACGACCGTAGCGCCCGCGAAACGCGCCCCAGCTTGTGCTTCCTGTGGGCCAATTTGGTTCGCTCGCGGAAGCATAAGGCGAGTACGCAAGACCCGCGGCGGAGAACATCGCGTTTGTCGAAGCCAGCGCTGACAATTTTCGCGAGAAATTGGTACAGCATCCGGTGGCCGAGATGGACGGCCACCAACTGCTTCCTGCTGATCGCCGCCCATTCCGAACGGCACGGCGGCAGATCGAGGAGATCAAGAACTGTCCTCCTATCAGGCGGCAATAAGGGAGAAAGCGGCAAGCTAGGACATGGCAGACGCACCGGCAGCGGTCAACATTACGGTGGACGGGAAAAAGGTCACGGCCCCGCAGGCACTCTGCTGATCGAAGCCTGCAAGACTGTCGGCATCGAAGTGCCTTCATTCTGCTATTACCCGAATTTGTCTTTGCAGGGCGCCTGCCGCATGTGCCTGGTCAAGATCGAAAAGGCTCCGAAGCTGCAAACCGCCTGCACCACCGTGATCGGCGAGGGAATGATTGTCACCACCGACAGCGACGAAATCCGCCAGGCGCGCAAGGGCATGGTGGAGTTGCTGCTGGGCAATCATCCGCTGGACTGCCCGGTGTGTGACGCGGGTGGCGAGTGCGAACTGCAGGATATGACGTTTTCCTACGGCGCGGCGGAATCGAAGTACATTGACGCCAAGAATCATAAAGACGAGCAGCAGTGGTCGCCGGTGGTGTTCTTTGACCGGCCGCGCTGCATTCTTTGTTACCGCTGCGTGCGGGTGTGCAACGAAGGCATGGATGTGGCCGCGCTGGGCATTCAGAATCGCGGCGTGAGTTCGATCATCGCCCCTAACGAAGGCGATCATCTGGATTGCGAAGAATGCGGCATGTGCATTGACATCTGTCCCGTGGGCGCGCTGACTTCCGGTGCCTATCGCTATAAGACGCGACCCTGGGAGATGAACCACGTCGGCACAACGTGCACGCATTGTGCTGACGGCTGCAAAACCACTCTGGGTATCCGCCGCTCCGATACCGGCATGGAAATCGTACGCGGAGATAACCGCGACAAGAGCGGCATCAATGGCGACTTCCTCTGCATCAAGGGGCGTTACGCATTCGATTTCGCGAACCATGAAGACCGGCTGAAACAGCCGCTGATCCGCAAGAATGGCCGCCTGACCCCCTCTACTTGGGAAGAGGCCTTTGAACTGATAGGCCGCGAGTTTAAGACGGTTCGTGAACGTGATGGCGGGAAAGCCATTGGCGTAATCGGTTCCAATCGCACGACCAACGAAGAAAACTATCTGCTGCAGAAATTTGCCCGCGTGGTGCTGCAGACCAACAATATCGACCATCACCGTACCGCCGACTTCCCTGCCCTGGCGGCGGCGCTCGCCGGCAAAGCAGACGCCACAGCCAGCATGCGTGAGGTGGCAAGCGCGCCGGCAATTCTGCTGATTGGCAATGATCCAACGGAGCAGCACCCGTTGTTAGCCTGGCAGATTCGCAACAATGTCCGCTTGCACGGCGCGCGGCTGTACGTGGTAAACGCGCGGGAAATCAAGCTCAAGCGGCAGGCCGCAGCATTCCTGCAGATTCCCGAGGGCACGGAAAGCAAATTCGCCGAATTCCTCGCCGGGAGGTCGGCGGTGCAAGAGTTTCGGGGAAGTCGCCTGACGCCGGCTCACTACGCGACAAGTTGCGTGCCGAACAGAACCTGGTCATAATCTTTGGCTCGGAGATTCGCGGAAAAGACATTGCGTCTCTGGTGAAATTCGGCGCGGACATTTCCGGCGCGAAATTTCTTTGCCTGGCGGATTATGCGAATTCGCGCGGCGCGGCCGATATGGGCTTGTATCCGGACCTGCTGCCCGGCTATCACCGCGTGGCGGATGAAGGACGTTTTCATCAGGAATGGGGTGGCGTGCCCGGGGAACATGGGCTAAGTTTGAAAGAAATGGCGCAAGCCGCCAAGTCTGGGCAATTGAAAGCGCTGTACGTCGTAGGCTCGAACCCCATTTCGCGTTTTGGCCTTGATCCCTTCGCGTTTTCGCAGAGCTTTGTCGTGGTGCAGGATATGTTCCTTACCGAAACGGCGACCATCGCCAACGTGGTTTTGCCGGCGGCCAATGCCTACGAAAAATCCGGCACCTTTACCAATAACTGCGGCGATTTGCAACTGGTGAAGAAAGCGGGTGAGGTCAGTGGATCCAAGAGCGACTTTGAAATGATCGTGCGCATTGCCGACGCCATGGGCTTCGATGTGCGCAAGCTGGTTCCCTTTGGTGGCGGGAACGCGCGCGGATATGGGGCAATCTCGCGGCGCGCAGTCGGGAGAGGCGGACCGTCACTCCGTGTGGCTGGAGGCCAACAGCCTTGAGCCCAAAATGAGTCCTTTCGATCCGATGGCGATTCTGGACGAAATACAGCGTCTGGTGCCGGGGTATCAGGTTTCCCGCATCAACTTGCTGACCGGAAACGATCAGCATACGGCTCTAGCCGGCAGCGGCCCCGGAGCCTTGCAACCGGCGGAATTGATTGCGCCGGCAAATGATGCGCTGTTTACATCGGGCACCCTTGGCCGTTACTCAAACACTTTGAATTCCGTAATTGAAAATCAACACCGCAAGCCGGCGGAGGCAGACGTCGCCGTCGATTAACTCATGACCCTAGGTTTCCGGTCGCACTCGCATTAAAGATTCTGAGCTACAGGTAAGAGAGAAAGCACTTGGGCATCGGCACCTACATCCTGGTTTCGCTGGTAAAAATCGCGCTGGCACTCTTTGTCCTGCTGACCGCGGTGGCTTACACCGTATGGCTGGAGCGCAAAGTGGTAGGCCACATGCAGAACCGCTGGGGTCCCACCCGGGTCGGCCCGTTTGGCCTGCTGCAGCCCATGGCGGATGGCATAAAATTTCTGTTCAAAGAAGACATTACTCCGCCGCATGTACACAAACTGCTGTACACGATTGCGCCGATGATTGCGGTGGTTTTTGCTCTCACCTCAATTGCCGTGGTTCCGATGGGCAATACGGTCACGATCGGCAGCCTGCGAATCCCTTTGCAAATCACTGACGTCAATATCGGATTGCTGGTCGTTCTTGGGATTACGTCGCTGGGCGTCTATGGAGTAGCCCTTGCGGGCTGGTCATCCAACAGCAAATACTCTCTGCTGGGCGGATTGCGAGCCAGTGCGCAAATGGTGAGCTACGAGATCGCGCTGGGATTGTCCCTGGTCGGTGTACTGATTCTCTCTGGTAGCTTCAGCCTGCGCGATATCGTCAACGCGCAGGGTGGGACGTTTTGGGGGTTTATTCCCCGCTGGAATATTTTCCAGGGACAGATCGTCGCTTTCTTCATTTATTTGACGGCGGCGTATGCGGAAACCAACCGCATCCCCTTCGACTTGCCCGAGGCCGAAACTGAATTGGTGGCTGGCTATCACACCGAATACAGCGCCATGAAATTTGCCATGTTCTTCATGGCGGAATACGCCAATATGATCACGGTGGCTTGCCTCGCAACCATTCTCTTTCTCGGCGGATGGCATGGGCCTCTTTTCGGCCCTCCGTTACTGCAGGCGGTTTTGCCGGTGTTCTGGTTCGCGCTGCGGGTTTTTGGATTTCTGTTTGTCTACATCTGGGTTCGCGGCACGCTGCCGCGGTTTCGTTATGATCAGCTCATGGCATTCGGCTGGAAGTTTTTGCTGCCTCTGGCGATTGCGAATCTTGTAATTACGGCTTTGGTGGTTGCGCTGAAAGCGCAGTTTTTATAAGAAAATGCCTCACCTCATCCTCTTTTTGGTATTCGGAGTGGTCTGCGTCGCGGGCGCGGTGAACGTGGTCGCGCAGACTCACCCCATCAACAGTGCTTTGTCACTGGTGGTGGTCATGGGATCGCTGGCCGCGGAGTATCTTCTGCTGGGCGCGGAGTTTGTGGCGGCAGTGCAGGTCATCGTGTATGCCGGCGCAATCATGGTTTTGTTTGTTTTCGTCATCATGCTGCTGAACGCGGGCGAGGAAGAGCACACCGGGGGAAGCCACGTGGCGTGGTGGCTGGGCGTGCCGGGTCTTCTGATTGGAGTTTTGCTGATCGGCTGGGTGCTGATCAATCAACCCACGCTGCGCTCGGTCGAGATCGGCGCGCTGCCTGGACTTCCTAAAACCATTGGCTGGCTGCTGTTTCATGATTTCCTGCTGCCCTTTGAAGTTACATCCATTTTGGTGTTGATCGCCATTATGGGCGCCGTGGTGCTGGCCGCTAAGCCAGTTTCCGCGCCGCCGGCGAAGAAGGAGGTTTAATGGTGCCACTTTCCTATTACCTGCTGCTGGGTGGCATTCTCTTTGCCTGCGGTGTGGCTGGATTTCTGCTCAAACGCAACATCATCACCATCTTCATGTCCATTGAACTCATGTTGAACGGCGTGAATCTGACCTTTGTTGCTTTCGCCGCGCAGTGGCATGCCCTTAGCGGACAAGTTTTTGTTTTTTTCGTGATGGTGGTGGCGGCGGCGGAAGCGGCGGTGGGACTGGCCATCATCATTGCGGTGCACCGCACCCGTGAAACGTTGAATGTGGACCGGGTGAACCTGCTCAAACTATGACCCCCAACCTTCATCTCTGGCTGATTCCGTTGTTGCCTCTGGCCGGCGCTGCCATCAATGGACTGTTGGGAAAGCGCTTTTCCCGGCAGTCCGTCACGACGGTGGCGCTCGGATTCTGCGGCGCCGCCTTTGCGATGGCCTTATGGGCAGTATGGCAGGCAGTTTCACTGACCGAACCCTATCATTGAGACCCTGGCGCCGTGGATTCGCGTCGGCAGTTTTCGGGCAGACTTTGCTTTCTATCTCGATCACCTCTCCATCGTCATGTTGCTGGTGGTCAGCGGCGTCGGCTTCCTGATTCACATTTACTCCGTCGGCTACATGTGGGAGGAAGGCGGTTTCTACCGTTTCTTCTGCTACCTGAATCTGTTCATGTTCTTCATGCTGACGCTGATCCTGGCCAGCAATTACCTGTTGATGTTCATTGGCTGGGAGGGCGTGGGCCTGGCGTCCTATCTGTTGATCGGCTTCTGGTTCACCAAGGATTCGGCTGCCTCCGCTGGCAAGAAGGCGTTCATCGTCAATCGCATTGGCGACTTCGGGTTTCTGATCGCGCTATTTGTGCTGATCAAGCATTTCGGATCGCTCAGTTTCGTGCAGGTGTTCCAAATGTCGCGCCGCTGGGCGTCGAGAATGCCGGTGCGGGCTTGCTGACCACGATTGGGTTGCTGTTACTGGTGGGCGCCTGTGGCAAGTCCGCGCAGATTCCGCTGTATGTCTGGCTGCCCGATGCGATGGAAGGCCCCACCCCAGTCTCAGCCTTGATTCACGCCGCCACCATGGTCACGGCTGGGGTCTACATGGTGGCAAGGTCGCACGTGATTTTCGACCGGGCGCCCATGGCGCTTACGCTCGTTGCGATCATTGGAACGCTTACCGCGCTGTTTGCCGCGACCATTGGAGTTTGCCAGACCGATATCAAGAAGGTGCTGGCGTATTCGACCATCTCGCAACTGGGTTACATGTTCATGGCGTGCGGCGTGGCGGCTTACTCTGCCGGCATTTTCCACCTGATGACCCACGCGTTCTTCAAGGGGCTGTTATTCCTGGCTGCGGGCTCCGTGATTCATGCCGTGGGCGGCGAGCAGGACATGCGAAAGATGGGCGGCCTGCGCAGCAGGATTCCCGTAACGTTCTGGACTATGACCGCCGCCACCTTCGCCATCGCCGGCATTCCGCCGATGGCTGGCTTTTTCAGCAAGGACGAGATTTTGTGGCGGGCTTACCAAACCAGCTGGCTGTTCTGGGCGGTGGGAGTTTTCACCGCCTTCCTCACTTCGTTCTATATGTTCCGGCTGTGGTTCATGACCTTCTTCGGCGAGTACCGCGGAGATGCTGAATCTGCGGGACATTCCCATCAGGATCACGGCCATGGCGCGCATGGCCACGGCGGCATCCATGAGAGCCCCAAAATCATGCTCGTTCCGTTGGTGATTCTCGCGGTGCTTTCCGTGGTGGGAGGTTGGATCGGAGTTCCGGGATCGCTCGGCGGCAGCAACCGTTTCGACAGATTCCTGCAACCCGTGTTCCACGCTTCCATGCCCTCAACGTCAGGGGAGCAAATGGGAAGCGCCCGTGCGGAACAGCAGACCGAAGCGCCGAAACCCGAGGCAGGTCACGGTACTGAGCTGTTGTTCACCGGAATCTCGGTGGCAGGAGCGCTGTTCGGCTTGTGCCTGGCGTGGCTGCTCTACTTCCGCAACCCGCAGCTGCCGCAGCAAATTGCCGCCGCGCTCGGAGGGTTCTACCAGCTTGTGGTCCACAAATACTACGTGGATGAGCTTTACGCGGCCCTGTTCGTGAAGCCCTTAATCAACGGATCCACACAAATTCTGTGGCACGGGGTGGACCAGAACGTGATTGACGCCACTCTCGATAATGCTGCTGCCGGCGCACGGGAAGTTTCTGACTCGGTCCGCGGTATGCAATCGGGAAATTTGCGCTCTTATGCAGCCTGGATCGCCGCGGGCGCAGCCGCGGTCATCGCCTACATGATCTGGATGGGAGTCCAATGAGCTCGCTCGACGGCTGCATCCTCACGCTGGTCACGTTTATCCCGCTGGCGGGCGCATTGTTGCTGTTGCTCCTGCCCCGGCGCGACCGGGATATTCGCATTCTCGCGCTCATTGTTTCCCTGATCGATTTTTTTGTTTCGCTTCATCTGCCGGCGCATTACCACCGCGCCATGGGCGGCTTTCAGTTTGAAATCAATCATGCCTGGATTCCCACGCCCAACATTCACTACCACATGGGCGCTGATGGCGTTTCCATGTGGCTGGTGGTATTGACCACATTCCTCACGCCCCTGTGCGTGCTGATTTCCTGGAATTCGATTCACGAACGAGTGAAAGAATTTTTCATCCTGTTGCTAGTTTTGGAAACCGCGTTGATCGGCGTGTTCCTCGCGCTCGACCTTTTCCTCTTCTACTTCTTCTGGGAATCCACGCTGATCCCGATGGCGTTGCTGATCGGCATGTTCGGCCATGGGCGAAAGGTGTATGCGGCAGTCAAGTTTTTCCTTTATACGATGATCGCGTCCGTGTTCATGCTGGCGGCCATTTTGTGGCTCTATGCCAAAGTTGGAAGCTTTGACCTCGTGACGATTCAGACCGCCATCCGCAGCGGGCAAGTTGAAAACTTTATGGCGGCCGCACCTTGGCTGTTTCTGGGGTTCTTCATCGCCTTTGCCGTCAAAGTCCCGCTCTTCCCTTTCCACACCTGGCTGCCCGACGCCCACGTGGAGGCGCCTACTGCCGGCTCCGTACTGCTGGCTGGTGTCCTCCTCAAGATGGGCACCTATGGAATGTTTCGCTTTAACCTCGGGCTCTTTCCCGAGCAGGCGCGAGCCAATGCCTGGTGGATCATGATTCTGGCCCTGATTGGCATTATTTATGGCGCGCTGGTTGCCATGGTGCAACCCAATATGAAGAAGCTGATTGCCTACTCGTCGATCAGCCACCTGGGCTTCGTGGTGCTGGGAATTTTCAGTTTCACACAGGCCGGTCTCGACGGCGCGACTTACATAATGCTGGCGCACGGCGTTTCAACCGGCGCGTTGTTCATGCTCGCGGGCATTCTGTATGAACGCCGTCACACCTACGAGATCTCGGAATTTGGTGGTTTGGCAACACCCATGCCGGTGTACGCCTCGTTCTTCCTGTTCATTGTGCTGGCCTCGGTCGGCCTGCCTTTGCTCAATGGATTCGTTGGCGAATTTCTGGTGTTGAGCGGCGCCTTCCAGGCGCGGGCGGTTTATGGCATTCTCGGCGCAACCGGCGTGATCTGGAGCGCGGGCTATTTACTGTGGATGTATCAGAGAGTCTTTTTCGGCAAAGTCACCCATGACACAAATCGGACATTGCCTGACCTCGACACCCGCGAGCGCATCGCACTATGGCCCACCGCGGCTGCCGCGCTCTGGTAATGGGAGTCGCGCCGCTGCTCTGGCTGAACGCCATTGATCCCGCCGTACAGGCAGTCCTGGCACCGCTCACCCAACTCGCCAGCAAGGTGGTGGGACGGTGAACTTTACCATTCAATACGGGATGCACGGAATTCCCGCCGCGGCCGATTACATTCGCATTCTGCCGGAGATTGTGCTGTCAGTTTTCGGCATGATCATCATGGTGCTGGATCCGGTGCTGGATGAAGAGCGCAGCCAGCGAACTCTGGGTGGACTCGCACTGCTCGGGTCATTTGCCGCGATCCTGGCCACCCTCTATCAGTCGCAATTTCCGGGCCTCGCTTTCTGGGACATGGTGCGGGTCGACACCTTCAGCGTCTTCTTTCATTTCCTGGTGGCGGCCATTGCCTTCGTCATCATTCTTACGTCATACGAGTACATGGCAGTGCAACAAATTCGCGCCGGAGAATATTACGCGCTGATCCTCTTCGGCGCGGTGGGCATGAGCCTGATGTCTTCGGCGGTCGAACTGGTGCTGATTTTCATCGCGCTGGAGATCTCGTCCATCTCCACATACATTCTTGCGGGCTTCCGGCGGAATTCCACCATCAGCAGCGAATCGTCGCTCAAATATTTCCTGCTTGGTTCATTTGCCACTGCATTCTTTCTTTACGGCGTGGCCTTGATGTTCGGAGCGACGGGCTCCACGAGTATTCCGGTCATCGCGGACACGCTACGTTCAGAATCGGTGCCCGTGCTGGCCTTCGCGGGCGTGGCTTTGATGTTTGTGGGACTCGGCTTCAAGGTGGCGGCCGCTCCTTTCCATGTTTGGACACCCGACGTATACGAGGGCGCTCCCGCACCGGTGGTCGGCTTCATGTCGACAGCCCCGAAAGCAGCTGTCTTTGCGGTGCTGTTGCGGATTGTGTTTGAGGCCCAGGCGCCGGGATGTCTCTGGCTGATTTGGACGATGGCCGCGCTTTCCATGACCATCGGCAACGTTGCTGCGCTGGTGCAGACCAATGTAAAGCGTCTGTTGGCCTACTCTTCCATCGCGCACGCCGGTTATCTGCTGGTGGCATTTGCAGCGCTGCCGGAAAACGGCATTCCCGCCGCAATGTTTTACACCGCTTCCTATGCTGCGATGAATGTGGGCGCGTTCGCTGTGGTAAGTCACTTTGCGGGTGCGGGCGAGCGCTATGTCAATCTGGAAGACTATGCGGGCATGGGAAAGCGTTCTCCCATTCTGGCGGCTACTCTGACGATCTTTCTGCTCTCGCTGATTGGCATCCCGATCACCGGCGGGTTCTTTGCCAAGTTCTACGTCTTCAGTGCGGCATTGCAGGCGAATTTAGTCTGGCTCACCATCATTGGCATGCTTAACAGCGCCATTGGAGCCTATTACTACCTGCGGATCATTGTTGTGATGTACATGAAGGAAGCCCGCGATCAAACGCCGATTCCGGCGATTCCGCTGGGACTTGGTTCGGCACTCGCGATCAGCCTGGCTGCAACAATTTACCTTGGCGTGCTTCCGGGGCGAGTGCTGGACTATGCATCGCGCTCCGCGGCCGATCTTCTTCGGTGAAACGTCTTCTGCTTAGAATTCCTGATTGATGGAAGCCGCCATCTCCCACGTCACGCGCTGCTTGCGGCGGTAAGAAAGATTGCACAAGTGCGCGGCAACGGCCGAGCGGTATCCAATTTCGACTGAGGCATTGGGAGTCTTGCGGCTGCGTATGCAGTCAATCCAGTTCTGCATGTGGTTCTCGTCCGGCGTCTGGCTGGTTAGAACTGTACCATCGGGGCGATTCACCTTCTCAGGATAGTAGTGAACCTCTTCGTCGGACTTTCCCGTCACCATATCGGTGGCGCCGGCCACATGTTCGATGGCGCCATCGCTCCCCAGCAGCCGCTCGCCCAGCCCGTAACGGCTGTTGTTGAACGTTGACTGCCAGGTCACAACCAGATCATTGGCAAAATCCAGCGTAGCCACAATGGTGTCTGGAACCTCGCGGCCGTCTTTTTCCGAAAACACTCCGCCTGACATATAGGCAGCGATTGGAACCGGCAAGTTTAGGGCGCTAATGATCCAGGCGATCTGGTGAACCATGTTCTCCGTAATGTTCCCGCCGGAGAATTCCCAGAATAGCCGCCAGTTAATGAACTTGTAGGCATCGAATGGCTGGTCGGGCCGGCCATCCAGGAATGCCTTCCAGTTTACGTTCTCCGCCGTACAGTCAGCGGGCACAGGTCGGACCCACTGCCCCTTCTTGTGCGGAGTATTGCGGCTCATCCATGACTCGACCTGGGTTACTTTGCCGGCCAGTCCATCCGCCACCCACTTGCGCGCATCCGCCAACGCGCCGGAACTCTCATGCTGCAAACCGATCTGCACCACTCGATCGGATATCTTCGCGGCGGCCAGACACTTGTCCGCCTCCGGGATGGACCAAGTCATGGTCTTTTCGCAATATAAGTCCTTACCTGCAGAGAGAACGTCCAGGAAATGTTCCGCATGAAGAAAGAGCGGCGTCGCAACGATGACAGCGTCAATGTCTTTGCGGTCCAGAAGACGGCGGTGGTCGTCGAGGGTATCAGCTCTGGGCGCCAACTGTTTGGCCTCGTCGCGGCGGCGGCTATAGATGTCCGCAACAGCGACGAGTTGCGCATCCGGTAAGGCCAAGACCTCTTTGACCAACTCCTGCGCGCGTGATCCAAAACCAATCATGCCGATTCGTACACGATCGTTGGCAGCCCTCGATCGATAAGACGGAAAGGCCAGAAAAGCCGCGCCCAAGGCAGTCTGTTTTACAAAATCACGTCTGCTGCTGTCTGTCATGAGAGTTCCTCAGAATTAAAGCGCATCGGCCTTTTGCAGTTCATCCTTCATCCCTGCCCAACTCTGGCGCGTCGAGTCCTCCGGCGTACCGGCGCCGCGCCAATGCGTTTCCAGGCTCACCGCATGGCGATACCCAGCTCGCTTGAGCGCCCGGAATTGGTCCACCCAGTCAATTAAGCCCTTCCCCATTGCGGCCCAATCGTAGCCCTCGCTGCTGTTTCTGACGACATCTTTGCAATGACAATGGCCAATGCGGTTTACAGGTAGCAGCTTATACCCGTCCGGGAAGGGTTTCTCGCCATGGGTCGCGGCATTTCCGGGATCCCAATTCAACATCAGGTAAGGAGACTGCACCGCAGCTAAGACGGCCGCCGATTCGGCACCGGTGGCGGTATTACACGCCCCCTCATTTTCCAGCAACAACGTGATGCCTTTCTTGCCAGCCTTGTCAGCCGCTTTCAGCAGCTGCTCGTTTATCGCCGCGCGGTACGGCGCTTGGTCTTCAAGGCGCCAGAAATCAAAACACCGTACACGATCGGTTTCAAACACTCTTGCCATCTCCAGGCTGCGGTCGAGCACCTCGCCCTGCTGCTCATAGGTAAAGTCCGCATTGAACTGGTCATGTTTAGGGCTGAACTTGGAGAGTGGCGCGCCCGGCCAGTCTGCCTTGAAAAGCGGGCTGGCGATATCGGTCACGCGCAGGCGGTTCGCTTTGAGAATGCGCTGCGCTTCCACAATCTCCTTCGAGTCCAGGTTGACGATATTCTTGTTCCACATGCCGCGCAATTCGATCCAGCTCATGCCGAAGTCGCGCGACGCGATTTCGCAGGCGCGGCCAAAATCCTGGGTGATTTCGTCGTTGATGACTGCGATGCGGAAGGGGGAGTGCGGAAGAGTTGAACCATGTGACCAAACGGTTCCACCGGCCAACATCGCCATCCTGCCAAGAAATTCGCGGCGGCTCGTCTTACCGGACATCGTTCCCCCTTTCGATCGAGCTCGGGGATAGTAGCATAATTATTTTGGGCGAGGCGCACCTTGTTTTTCGGCAGCCTTGCAATCTACTCGAGCGCCACGGCGATGTCGACGTAGGCAAAAATGCGTGCAGCCACAATCCAAAAGGCAATCGTCTCCACAATGGCCAGGCTGACTGGAAACCAGGAAACGGATCCGGGGGCGGCAAAGGTAGAAGACATCACGGTCATCGTAAGCGAATAGACCGGCAGCGCGGACTCCCAGGCGGGAGACATTATTCGGCCCGCGATGGCAGGTAATCCAAGAAGCACGATGGCGGTCGCGCTCGCGCCAAAGAACGGATTCAGGAAGGTGGAGAACATCAGCGCCACGGTTCCGGCCAGCATGCAAGCGGCGATTACACAGAGCATGAGAAACCAGACTTGACTGATGGGAAAACCGGCCTGTCCCAGCGTCCAACTTCCGGTAACGCCGAGCGACAGGCAATAAACTGCGCAGGCCATCGTGACGCCGAGAACCAGACCGGAGAGATATTGCTGGCGGCCCACGGCCTTCGACAAAACCGCCAAAATGCGGCGCGTTTTGCGCTCATTGTGGATGGCGGATCCACCAAAGAAGATGCTGAACACCACGATGTACATTGCTACCTGCTTGAAGATGAACAGCAATTCCTCGCGGTCCCGGGGGATGTTGGCGATCAGACCAAGAAATGTAAGAAGCAGGATCCATAGCATCAGCACAAAAATGGGCCAGCGCTGCTCGCGTACATAGTTGACCGCAATCAGGAGCACCGCCTTCATGACGGATTCTCCGGCAGCGATGAATCAGGATGGGCATTTGCCGGATTCGCCGTGACTTCCAGAAAGATCTCCTCGAGTGACCGGCGAGCCGGATTCGTGCTGACAATCTCGCCGCCCAGATTCCAAATACGTTCAAGGGAAGCCCGCAGTACATCCGGAGCAACGCAAAAACGGACAACTCCATCCTGGGCGGTCGCTCCGGCAAATTCGCTGGCCGCGACTCCACGGGCGACCACTTCGGTTTGTCCCGCGGCGCGCACCAAATCCGCGATTCTTCCCAAACGGGCCAATTTGCCTCGATGCAGGACGGCCACTCGATCACAGACCAACTCGACCTCCGAAAGCAGGTGGGAACTCAAGAAAATAGTCTTGCCGGCCTCCCGCGCACTGAGCAGCAACTCGCGGACCATCACGCGGGCATGGGGGTCGAGAGCTGAAGTTGGCTCGTCGAGAATCAACAAATCGGGATCGTTCACCAGGGCTTGCGCCAGACCCACCCGCTGCAACATGCCACGGGAGAATTTACCGGCATTGCGGTTGGCATCATCCTGCAGCCCGACCAGTTGCAGAACCTCTGCTGCCCGCTTGGCTAGATGCGCTCCGCCCATGCCATTCAGGGCTCCGTAGAAACGGACCAGGAACTCAGCCCGGCGATGATAAAGGGCCACGTTCTCGGAGAGGAAACCCACCCGGCGGCGGGTGGCAGCATGTCCGAAGGGCCGCCCCAACATGCGGCCAGTACCGCGAGTGGGACGCGTGAAACCCATGGCAAGGTGCATAGCGGTGGTCTTCCCCGCTCCATTTGGGCCCAGGAAACCGAAAATCTCGCCCTTCTCCACGGAGACGCGAAAGCCGTCAAGGGCGGTTAGCCTGCGCCCCCGGGGGAAACTGCCGTATTGTTTGGTGATCCCCAGGAACTCCAGAATCGCTGCCATCTTTTTGTCTCACAAGCTATTCTAAAGGGTAAGCATCGCAAATCGTCGTTCGGTCAAAACCCGCGCTGGTCAAGGGATTTGACAATTTCCTGCGGGACGGCCATGATTATCGACACAATCAAGTTCGGAGTCCCTGGGAGTGGTTATGGTAAATGTTTTTCACAGATTGTGGACTGAAGACCGAGGCCAGGACATCGCGGAATATGCTGTGATGTTGGCCGTGATCCTCGTGATCGTCGTCGGAACTTTGCGGCTGATTGGCTCGAACGCAAACAATGCTTTCTCCAGCGTAGCCAGTTCTATCCAGCAGTAGCGGTTCACGGCGCCGGTGGATCTTCGCTCTTTCGCGCTTCTTCGGGAGCACAACTGTGTTTGTCCGTCTGCTGTGCCCCGGCCCGATTGTCAAAGGCGGATTTCTACTGATTCACTCCGCTAGCCAGCATGCCACCGTCTACTACAAGGATTTCGCCGGTGACGAAAGAAGCCGCATCGGAAGACAGGAACACTGCCGCGCCGGCTAGTTCCTCGACTTTCCCAAAGCGTTTCATAGGAATTCGCCACAGATATTCCTGACCTCTGCCGGTTCCATCCAGTAGTTTTTCATTCAGCGCGGTACGGAATACGCCCGGTGCAATGCCATTCACGCAAACGCCATATTTCGCCCATTCGATGCCGAGAGCTCTGGTCAATCCGGCGACCCCGGACTTGCTGGCGCAATAAGCCGCCACTTCAAAGGCTCCCACGAAAGAAGCCAATGACGCGATGTTGACGATCCGGCCATAGCGCCGTTCCACCATATGGCGTCCGAATATCTGGCAAGCGCGCAGCGCGCCAGTGAGGTTCGTATCCAGGATGCCGTCCCAGTCAGTTTCCGAAACGTCGAGGGTGGGCGCACGCTTGGTACGTCCGGCAGAGTTGACCATAATGTCCACTTTGCCAAAGGCAGCTACGGTCGCGGCCAGCAACCGCTCCAACGAGGTGACGTCACCCACGTCCGAGACCACACGCAAAGTGCGCCGACCCCGCTTTTCGATCTCCTGAGCGGTGGCTTCCACTTGATCCGCCCGGCGCGATGTGGGCACTACATCGGCACCCGCTTCCGCCAGGCCATGGGCAATCGCCCGGCCAATTCCTGAAGTTCCGCCAATCACAACCGCGGACTTACCCGTCAAATCAAAAGCAGCGTAGGGCATGCTCTTCCGTTACCTTTCGTGACTAAGTCGAGTCGGCTTTCGCGCACCAGTCTTTCCTTGTGCAGTGGATTGGGCGCGTTGGTGGCCAGGACCGCTCGCCCGGGTCAACTCGAACGCTGCATTTATCAGAGCGATGTGTGACAGCGCCTGAGGGAAGTTTCCGAGTTGCCTCTTCTCCCTCGGGTCATACTGCTCAGCCAGCAAACCAACGTCGTTACGCAGCTTAAGCAGACGTTCAAACAGGGCTCTTGCATCTTTATCTCTGCCCAGCATGTTGAGCGCCCCGACCATCCAGAAGCTGCAAGCCAGGAAGGTTCCCTCCCCGGCTGGAAGGCCATCCTCAACGTTCTCTGTGCGGTAGCGAAGAACCAGACCGTCCACCATGAGTTGCTTCTCAATCGCTTCAATGGTGCCGCGAACTCTTGAATCCGTAGCCGGCAAAAATCCAACCATGGGGATCAACAATAGGGACGCATCCAACTCTTTCGAGCCGTAGGACTGCGTGAAGCTTCCAATTCCAGGGTCAAACCCCTTTTCACAAACCTGGGCGTGGATCCGGTCGCGCACCTCGCGCCAGTGATTGACTGCGCCGCGCAGCCCAAACTTTTCCGCTCTGTGGACGGCGCGGTCAAATGCCACCCAGGCCATGATCTTCGAATAGGTAAATTGCTTGCGTCCGCCGCGCACTTCCCAAATGCCTTCGTCAGGCTGCTCCCAAATCTCGGCTAGGTGATCGGTCAAAATTTCCTGCAAGCCGAAATCATACGGATCGGGAGCGATTCCGCCCAAGTGGGCGTGCAGCAGAGCATCGGCTACTTCGCCATAAACGTCAAGCTGCAGTTGCTCAGAAGCCGCATTCCCGATGCGCACCGGCTGCGAGCCTTCATATCCGGAGAGCCAGTCTACGTTCCACTCCTTCAAATGGCGTTCTCCACGAATGCCATACATAATTTGCACCTGTCCAGGACTGCCAGCCGCGGCCCGCAGCAACCAATCTCGCCAAGCTGCTGCCTCGTCGAAATATCCGGCATTCATCAATGCGAGCAGGGTGAAGGTGGCATCACGAAGCCAACAGTAACGATAGTCCCAGTTCCGCTCCCCCCCGGTTGTTCCGGCAACGATGTCGTGGGTGCAGCGACCATTCCTCCGGTGTGGCGATAGGTCAGTGCTTTCAGGGTTATCAGTGACCGCTCCACGGCCTCGACATAGCCGTTATCGGTCTTGGCTCGACTGGCCCACTCCCGCCAGAACTCAATGGTGTCGCGCAAAGCCGATTCTGGTTCCACCGGACGCGGCAGTCCATCGAAGGAGGGCCCATAGGTGAGGACGAAAGGCACGGACTCGCCTTCGTTGACGGTAAAATCGCTTACCGTCCTCAGGTTCTCCCCACGAAATTCCACGGGAGCACGCAGTACCACCATGTCCGGCCCTGCAATCGCCCGTAATGAATTATCCCGCAACCGCGTCACCCAAGGGACGGAGCGGCCATAATCGAAGCGCAATATCAGCTCCATCTTCATCGGCACACGGCCCCGCAGGCCGCGGACGATACGAACTATGTCGGAATTCCCGTCACGAATGGGCATGAAGTCGACTAAAAGAACCACTCCTTCGGCCGTTTCAAACTTCGTTTCGAGAACGAGGGTGTGATTGAGATATCGGCGGCTGCATTGCGCGGGCTGTTGCGGCGAGATAACCCAACGACCATTGTCCGGGTTCCCCAGCAGGGCGGCGAAGCAGGCCGGTGACGCGAAATGAGGCAAGCAGAGCCAATCGATACAACCATCACGGCTCACCAATGCCGCGGTTTCGCAATCACCGATCAATGCGTAGTCCTCTATGCGCGCGGACATTGGGTTCTTAGAATACCGCAGGAGCAGGCAGGTTGTGACTGGTTGGCGAATTGTTGCGAAAGAATGCGGTTCTGAAAGGAATAACAACAGAAAACATGCCTGCACCCTATCCGTCCACAATGGGCCGGAAAAGGACTTAGAATCGGATCTACTAGGTTACTTTTCCGGATTGCCCGCCGCCTTACTCGGCATGCAATCCAAGGGAGCTTCGCCAACTTCCTTCTTAGCCGGGCTGGCTGAGACGTAATGCAGGCGCTGGATGTGCTGGTCGTGGATCAGGGGCGCGGTGAGCGCCCCTGTCAGCCTGTACTCGTCCCCCAAAACGAGGAGGCCGGCTTCGGCCGCATATCAGTTTGCCAGTGCTTCATCATCTTTTTTGCTGGGGACAACGGTGTCGAAGAAGCCGCACTTTCGCAGCATTTCTTCGATACTCTCCACAGGGTCGAGAATATGGTCCACAGATTCGGTCCAGCGATCATCGTCATACATGGCTTGTTCCTTCCTGGGCTTTGATTTGGTTTGATTTGTAGCAACTATAGAACCGGTCGGCACGTCAGACAGTCCTGATTTCGAGCCAGCACAGGAGAGAATTTCTCCAGCGCGCATAATGCAACTTGCAAAATTGCGGCAGCAGAATCCAATACATGAGTTCGGTTGCCATTGCACCTCCTTCCCGAAGTTCGAAGGCCGCCGAGTGAATCAGTCTTCGGGGATGGCCTGGGTTTCGCAGAGACGCGCAATCACGTTTTCCATCTGGCTGCGGGCGCGCTTGAGCCTGCGTATCACGACGTCGATAGTCATGCCCAGAGTGGCAGCCGTTTCGGTGATGCTGCAGCCTTGAATGTCGCACAGGAGATAGACTTCACGGCAGTCCCGCCGCAGTTGCAGAGCATGCATCACCACAGCCTGCAACACGCCATTCGGCGTTGAGCACCAGCGAATTACCGGTCGGCATTCTTCGATTCCTAGTAGCGAGTTCATATTGACCCCTCCTTTGAAACTCAAAAACCCGAAGGACGCCCTGCTCCTCCCCCGATTAACATGGCGTCCTTCCGGGATCTTTCGTTCCCCCCTCAAAAGCAGTGACTTTTAGGGTGGTAAGCGGGCCGAACCTTTTTTGTTCCGGCCACTTCAGAACCCCTCTCGGTTCCTTGCTCATCGGAATGGTGCAGATCGACCGGATTTCGTTTCACCAACGGACACGCTTTTTTTAAAAGGGAGCGCGAAGTCACTGCCTGTCTGATCAGTAACTCGGCGTCCGGTTATTGACTGGCCTGCAACTTTTAGCCGCGATCTACCCGGTATAGAATGTTGCAAACTGTCGGAGGAGTCACGAGGCTAAGGGTTGCAATTTCACGAGTTCGACCAGTTTTACGTAGAACGGCTCTGTGCGGGCGATTTCCGCACCGAGCAGCATTTTGTCGGCTATTTCAGTGAGCTGATTCAACTGAAATTGCGCAGCCGGGTGCGCTCTCCTCAGGCAATGGAGGATTTGCGGCAAGAAACCTTCGCTCGGGTTTTCTCGGCTTTGCGAAGTGAGCAAGGAGTCCGCCAGCCGGAGCGGCTGGGAGCATTCGTGAACTCGGTCTGCAACAACGTGTTGCTGGAACATTACCGTTCGGCTTCGCGGGAAGATCCCATTGAAGATGACGATGATGTCAGGTTCGCCGACAAGTCCGTGGACGCGATTCGGCATTATTTCTCACAAGCAGATGCGTCAGAAAGTGCTGCAAATTCTGGAACGAACTCTCCGAGAGAGATCGCCGCATCATGAGAGAGATATTTCTCGAGGAACGCGATAAAGATGAGGTTTGTCGAGATTTTGGGGTGGACCGCGAATATTTCCGGGTATCTGCTGCATCGCGCCAAACTGTCGTTTAAGTCACTGTATCTAAAGAGCATGGCGGCCTCGTCCGGGCCAAAAGCCGGGATAACCACCGATGAAACGGTTCGGGCGATTTTTTCACTACCAATGAGAAGGAACTAGAACAGATGCAACATGCCGACGCAATTCGTTCGATGGCCAGCGAGAAGTATCTGCTCGACGAACTCACGCCCGAGTTGCGGGAGGAGTTCGAGGAGCACTTCTTTAGCTGTCCGGAGTGTGCGCTCGACATGCGCGCGGGCGCTGCATTTCTTGAGCACAGTAAGGTTGCGCTTGCCGACCCCACGCTCGGCCAGAGCAGGTTGCCCGGGCCCAAGCCTCGCGGCAGCGGACTGGCTCTGGTGGCTGCGGCCTGCCATTGCTGTTACCGGTCATGGCGGACTGCTGATTGTATCGGTTATCAAAACCTGGTCACGTTCCCGAAAACCAAGAACGAACTGGCGGATCTCCGCGTTGCCCCAGGTTCTTCCCTCGGCGTCATTGGTCAGCGCGCGCAGCGACCGGGTCCCGGTTATGGCGATCCGATCCCAACCAATCCTTCTTGCTGTTTGTGGACATTCCCACGGAAGGCCGTTTTCCGTCTTATACATGTGAGCTCTATTCGCCGGCGGGAGCGCTGGTGTGGTCGCTTCCCGTTTCCGCTGAGGCGGCAAAGGACATACTTGCCCTGCATGTTCCTTCTGGCCAGCGAGCCCCGGGCCGATACACTCTGGCGGTCAGTGGCGTGGATGCGGGCCGCAGACCACGCGCCAGTCAGCGCGCTATACCTTCGATCTGCAAGCCTCAACAGTAGAAGTCATCCCACCCTCTAGGAGAACCCCAAAATGGAAGCCAATTCAAGCGAGTTCACTACTACCACGCGGATATCGAACGCTTTAGGAGGACATATCAAGACGCCTTTTGAGGCGGACTATCCCGTGCAGGCGCCGCTGTCCTTGCCGCCCGTTGGCGGATACGCCACCGCTCGATCTAGCGCGTTTCAACTGCAAGGGATTCTTTCTTTTGCGAATGCGTATACCCAGGTGGCGGGAGTATAAGCCAAAAAAATGGTGCATGGACTACCGTGGCGGCAGCGGTTGTCGAAGGCCTGAACATGCATGAGATCTTCACCGCCGACCGGATCGGTTACGCAGATCCGACCGAACACCCTCGTGAGGGATACGATCCGAAGGTCATGTTCATCGGCACACGTTTCGACAATTTGCGCATAGGTGGCTATGCCCTCGAGGTGGCGCTTGATCTCGGTCTATGCAGCCCGGATGGAGATCGTTATCCCGCAAAGTCTTGTTTCGATGATGAACGCTTTCTGGCTGCCGTCGCCAATCAATATCGCCGCATGGCCGATGAGAAATGCCTGCCCGCATGGCAAAAAGACCGCCAAATTCCTAACTGGGTGCGCGAGCGATACCCATGGGATAATTCAAACGCTAACCGCCAGCAAAAGGCGTTGTCCTATGTTCCCTGGTGAAAGAGGTCCAAGGAGAATTTCCTGGCAGGGTTTTCGGCAACGTGCTCGACGTTCCCGAGTTTGGAAAAATCTTCCTGGGAGAACTGCTGGTGGATCACAATTCTTTCCGTCTGATCGCCATGCGTCTGGAATTGGGTTGCGTTACCCACGGGAAGGTCAGTCTGGGATCATCCAGCATCGAAGGCAGAACCCAACCCTAGAAGGAGTTGTTGCTTCCAGTTCTCTTCTCCTGATCGCATGCCGGGCGAGAAAGCAACGACTTCCGCAAGATACCTTTGAGAAGACTCGGCTTACATTTCATGCAAGGGAACCTGGCTGGCGCGCGAGCCGCCGCCGATCAGGCTTATCGGCAATTCTCCGGTCGCCGATCGGCACTGGGCCTGGAAGTTCCGCATCCTTGAAGCCGAAATCTTTGCCAAGCAGGGCTGAGCCGGGATGTACTTTCCGTCTTGCAGGATGAGACCGCCAGCCTGCTGGCAGCGATCTGGACGTGCGCAGCCACATGCTGCAGGCGCTCGCCTACTCCCACTTAGGAGAAGTATCGCGACGCGGACCAGAATCTGCAGGAGGCAGAAGCCTGTGCAAGGCGATCCAGCGAATTGCGCCGCCGAGAGGCGAAGTGGCAAGAATTGCCGGCGCGATCGCAGCCGAAGCGCGACAATCTCAGCCAGGCCGAGGGCTTTATTCCGTACCAGCCTGCAAATCGCCCGACGACAAGGCGAGACAGATTTCTCGAGGCATCCGATCTCTTCAATCTGGGCGTGGTGGCTATCGGCAAAGAGCATTTTGACGAGTCGGTGGATTGGTCGGATGCCGCATCGAAGTCGCCCACGCAATTCATGCCAGTCTTACCGAGGAGAAAGCGCTCGGCAATCTGGGCTGGGCTTACTACAAGATGGGAGACTTCGAGAAGTCCCTCGACTATTTTGTGAAGGCCTCGCAGAGATCGCGGGAACTTGGCGCGGTGATCGACGAGGTCGAGTGGTTGAACAATCAGGGCTTGCTTATTTTCAGGATGGAGCAGTTCCCTGCCGCCGAGAATAATTATCAGTCAGTCTCTCGAGTTGGCGCGCGCCAGTCAAAATCAAGATCCAGATTATCGCGGCCCTCATAGCGCTGGCATTCTTTTTCTGGACGGAATGAACAACTGGACGAGGCACGGAAATACAGCGACGAAGCCCTCCGCTTGGCCCAACGAGGAGTCTGACCGGCCTGACGAACTTTATGCCCTGCTTCTCCATGGCGAAATTGCGGAACAATCCCGTGACAAGAAGCGCGCCGCGCAGTTGCTATCCGCAGTGGCGCACGACCCAGCCAGCGACACGTCATTGCGCTGGGATGCGCAGAATAGTCTGGCCCGACTTTACGAATCCGAGGATCAGCCGGTGGCCGCCGCCAGGCAGTATCGCGAATCGCTGAATACCCTGGAAGCTGCCCGTTCGTCTCTGCATCATGAAGAATTTCGTCTGCCTTTCATGGCGAATGCCATTCACCTCTATGACGATTATGTGCAGTTTCTCGTCAAGCAAGGAAAAGTAACGGAGGCTCTTCAGATGGCGGACTTCAGCCGCGCGCAAACCTTGTTGGAAGGTCTCGGCGAGCCCCCACAGCGGTTCCCTTCAGCCGCTTTGGCCCCGCAGCGGGTTGCTCAATCCATGGATGGCACCATTCTGTTTTATTGGCTAGGTCTGGACCGTTCTTTTCTTTGGGCAGTGACGCCCCAGCAAACCAAATTATTTAACTTACCTGCCAGGGCCAAAATTGAAGCGCTGGTGCGAAGCTATAATAAGGCGCTCACCGGTCCAGCCAATGTCCTCGAAACAGGTAACCCCGACGGCCGCAAACTGTACGACGTGCTGGTGGGGCCCGCAGAAAGGCTCATCCCTCGCAATTCACGGGTTTTTATCATCCCCGACAGCAACCTGAACCGTGTAAATTTTGAAACCCTTCTGGCGCCGCAACCAGCTCCACATTTCTGGATCGAGGATGTCGAAGTAACAAACGTCAATTCTCTGCGGCTCGTGGCCGCATCAAATCCCCGGCGTGCAACCCGTCCCGCGGATCTTCTGCTTATTGGTGATGCCATAACAGCCGCGCCCCAGTTTGGAGAACTGCCGAATGCCGCCGATGAAATTAACAAGATCGCCGCCCATTTTTCCCCGAGCGCGAGGTTGATCTTGCGACGAAGTGAGGCAACAGCGCCGGCGTACCTGGCGGCGCAGCCTGGCAGGTTCTCTTACATCCATTTTGTGGCTCACGGCACTGCCAGCCAGCTCAGCCCGCTGGACTCCGCCATCGTGCTCTCGAAATCTCCCGACAGCGATTCGTTCAAGCTCTATGCACGCGATATTATGCAACATCATTTGAACACAACCTTGGTGACCATTTCGTCGTGTTACGGAGAAGGAGCGCGTGCCTATACCGGCGAAGGACTGGTAGGACTCTCGTGGGCATTTCTGCGGGCCGGGGCTCATAACGTCATCGGCGCACTATGGGAGGTCAGCGACACCTCAACGCCGCAGCTTATGGATCATTTCTACGCGGAGCTTAGAAAAGGTAGTAGCCCTTCGTCAGCGTTACGACGGGCAAAGTTGCAAATGCTGCATTCGGAGGGCGTTTTCCGCAAACCATACTATTGGGCTCCGTTTCAGCTTTATACGCGATTCTAGAAATGCAGGCAGCCCACGTTGTCCACAGAGTGCTCCGCGCTGTGATTTTCGATTCGACCTGCGTCATCCTCGGTCTTTCAATTCCCGCATTGGTGATGGATAATTTAGGATCCGATGAGCTGTGAAGAAAAAATGCGGTTGGCGATGATATACGACACAGCAACTGCCAAGTTCTCCGAAGCTGTCACCGAACTGCAGCAGAAAATCGGTGTATCTCCTAAGCAGGAATATGAGCGGCTCGATCGGGCGGCGAACGAAGCCCGGGTGCGATCGGAGCAAGCACGCCTCGCGCTGGAACAGCATATTGCTGCTCACGAGTGCTAGGGACTGCACCAAACAGCAGCGGCCCGACCTGCATTGAATCGCCCTCCCTCCAATCCTCAAGGTCGGATAGAACTTGCATGTCCGCACGCAGTCGCCCCACCTCCGCTTTCTGAGTTCAATTCTGTCACGCCCACATTTGGCAAGAACATAAGCAAAGACCAGCACATTTCTTCTGTTTATTGGCGTCCCCGACGGGATTTGAACCCGTGTTACCGCCGTGAAAGGGCGATGTCCTAGGCCAGGCTAGACGACGGGGACTACTGAGGAAGCAAGCACTTGCTATTCTAGCATCCTCAGTCTCAGCGCGGGTTCTCACATAAATCATTTCCGCATCAGCTTGCCGCAACAAGGGCCTGATGACGGCTTCTTCTTTCAAATAACCGGAGGCGCTGCTGTGCTTCAAACGCAAGAGAGTCTTCTGGAGAAGTGCCTGGGAGCGAAATAGTCGACGACACCGCGCACTTGCAATGGCCTGGATGCGAGATCCGAGTTAATAGGCACCTGCATGCAGCCGGGCTGGCAATGCGGCCGTGCATGAATCCGAGGCTTTGGAAGATGGGTTCCGCGAAGGCGAGCTTCGTGTTTTCCAGCGGAGACGATATGGCAAGGCTTGAGGTTGAAGACTTAACTTGAGCCATCGCCGGGAGCATATTCCTGCCCGGGAGAAAGAGTTGCGATCCGCGCATTGAACCGCAGCCTATGCTCGGTCTGCTGGTTGGCGGCAATCGAATAGTTGCGCGACCGGCCGATTCAAGTCATCAGGGCAGGCACGGTGCCCGCTGCCGCCATGATTCGCGCTGCCTCTCGGCGGCGATTTACAATGAACTTCAGAGCAGACTTTCTCTGAGCCTATCCATGCCTGATCCCGTCTATTTCAGCCTTTGGTTTCCGAGCTTTGATGTGGCCGACATGCTGCCGCACGTTCTTAGCGTGATGCGTCATTTCCCTTATTCCGCGCAACGGCCGGGAATTACCTACTTTGCGGTGCATCCCGTCTCCTGGAGCGAGCCCACGGTGCTCGAACAGCGTTTTCGTCCCGGTGTTAAGCCAGAAGAGGCTATCCTCCTGGCGGCCGATCTCCTCCACGAAGACTATGCTTACGTCTTTGAGTGTTTCTGGGACCTCTGGGTACCCAGTGCTGACGGGCAACAGTGGGAGATGCAACCGTCAATGGTCAAGGTTGTCGTTCACGGCCCTGAGTTTGACGACGGATCGTATATGGAGGACGGTCACGTTCAGGTGGACTTTGGCCTGGATTCGCTCTTTCTCCAGGAAAGCATCGTGCTGACCGATGAGGTAAAAGAAAAAGTCCGGGCCAACGTGCAGACACTGGTCGAGTTTATCACGCATGTGGAGAAAAGCTCCGGCGCGACCGGACGGCTGCTGTGGACGGAATCCGAAGAAAACTTGGCGCAGAAGTTGATCGCACGCCTGCAACGCGTCCAGTAACGTGGAGTGCCTTACCGTAAGGAAGCGCAGCTCAGGATGCTACCATGAGGTGCTTCTCCACCTCTTTCAGCAACGCGATGACTTTCTCGCTGAGCGCTTCGAATTTCTTATATTCTTGTGCGGCCTCGGATGTCTTCCCAGAATGCTTCAGAGCAATCACTTGCTTGACGGAAGCGTGCATGTCGACATGGACCTTCTCCAGATCATTCATTCCTGGCGTTTTGCCAAACTTCTGAATCCCCGTTCCATAGAGCCATTTGCCCAAATCGCAATCTTTGGGCGAAGTGGCTTGCGCCGCGGTCAGAGCTCCTTTCCCATCAAGAAAATCGCGCAGTTTCGTCCGCCAGGCAATGTGCTGTGATCTGGCAACAGAAAAATCGATGACGCTCATAAGTTCCTCCATGGAAACAACGATTTGGGGAGAAAGTCCCTGGGGGTTATCGGCACCGGATGAAAAAACCTTGAGCCCAACGAAAAAGGCCCAGCCCACAAGGGCCGAGCCGCTTTCTCGGTTCATTCTGCGCTTACTTCGTTCTTCCGCCTTCAACCTTCAACTTATCAGCCGCTGCCGCCTGAGCCGCCGCCAGCCGTGCGGTCAGCACGCGGAAAGGCGAACACGAAACATAGTTCATCCCAATTCGGTGGCAGAATTCGACCGACGAAGGCTCGCCGCCGTGCTCGCCGCAAATACCAACTTTCAGGTTCGGACGAGTCTTGCGCCCGCGCTCGGTGCCCATGCGAACCAACTGGCCTACACCTTCCTGGTCGAGCACCGCGAACGGATCTTGCTTCAGGATGCCCTCGGCCAGATAAGT
Source organism: uncultured Acidobacteriaceae bacterium (assembly GCA_963697035.1). Lineage (GTDB taxonomy): Bacteria > Acidobacteriota > Terriglobia > Terriglobales > Acidobacteriaceae > PALSA-270. The sequence goes on from CAVOMN010000011.1 coordinate 510,720, forward strand.
TGGCAGGATTTTGTTCACGTCGTCACGAGAGAAGCCGAACGTCGTCTGCGTGAGGTCGTTTGTTCCGAAGGAAAAGAACTGCGCCTCTTTGGCGATTTCATCCGCGACCAGCGCGGCGCGGGGCAACTCGATCATGGTGCCCACCAGATATTCGACGGTCTTCCCTTTTTCCTCGAAAACTTCTTTGGCGACCCGATTCACAATCGCCGCCTGGTTGGCCAGCTCTTTCGGCGTCGCGACCAACGGAATCATGACCTCAGGAATCACCTTGACGCCGTCTTTCGCCACGGCTACAGCAGCTTCAAAAATGGCGCGAGCCTGCATCTCAGTGATTTCCGGATAAGTGATTCCCAGACGGCAGCCACGGTGGCCAAGCATGGGATTGAACTCATGCAACTCTTCCACCCGGCGCAGCACAGTGCGCAGTTCTTTCAGTCTTGGTGATTTCGGCTTGGTGGCTTCGAGCACAGCGATCTCGACCATCAAATCTTCGCGCCGTGGCAGGAATTCATGCAACGGAGGATCGAGGGTGCGGATGGTGACCGGGAATCCGTCCATGGCGCGGAACACGCCGTCAAAATCCGCACGCTGCAAAGGCAGCAGCTTCTTCAGCGCCGCGCGCCGTTCTTTTTCGTCGCGAGCCATAATCATGGCGCGCATGTGCGGCAGTTTCTTTTCGCCAAAGAACATGTGCTCAGTGCGGCAGAGACCAATGCCCTCTGCGCCAAAGGCACGCGCCTGAATGGCATCGCGCGGAACGTCTGCATTAGCGCGAACCCCAATCTTACGGAACGGTTCGGCCCAGGCCATGAACTTGAGCAGATCGGGATCGTCGGCTTTGGGCTCCAGAGTATTAAGTTTCCCTTTGATGACACGGCCGGTAGTCCCGTCGAGCGAAATCCAATCGCCCGCCTCGAACACCTGGCCTTTGACCCGCATGACACGGGCCTTTTCATCGACCTCAATGTCACCCGCTCCAGCCACGCAACACTTGCCCATGCCGCGCGTAACCACGGCCGCGTGACTGGTCATGCCGCCGCGAGAAGTGAGAATGGCTGCCGCCACTTCCATGCCGTGAATATCTTCCGGCGTAGTCTCGGCGCGCACCAGGATGACAGGATTCTTCTTGGCGCCGTGTCCGGCTTTCTCTACCGCTTCATCGGCTGTAAAAACAATCTGGCCGACAGCGGCGCCAGGCGAAGCCGGCAAGCCCGTGGCCAGTACTTCCACTTTCACACTCTTTTCGTCCAGCCGCGGAACCAGAAAATCGTAAAGCTGGTTCGGTTCCACACGGAAGATAGCTTCTTCTTTCGTGATCAGTCCTTCGTCTACCATCTGGATGGCCACGTTCACGGCCGCGAGACCGGTGCGCTTGCCATTGCGCGTCTGGAGCATGTAGAGCTTGCCATCCTGAATGGTGAACTCGAAATCCTGCATGTCGCGGTAATGTTTTTCGAGCCGCGTGGTGATTTCACGCAGCTGGTCATAGACCTTAGGCATGATTTTTTGCAGTTCGAGAATCGGGACTGGAGTACGAATGCCAGCAACCACATCTTCGCCTTGCGCATTCATCAGGAACTCGCCATAGAATTCCTTGGCGCCAGTCGCCGGGTTGCGGGTAAAGCCCACCCCCGTGCCACTCGTGTCACCGAGGTTGCCGTAGACCATTGCTTGGACATTCACCGCGGTGCCGAGCATATCGTCGATATTGTTGATGCGGCGATAGTGCTTGGCGCGCTCATTTTGCCAGGAGCGGAACACCGCGTCGCGGGCCATCACTAATTGTTCGTGTGGATCCTGCGGGAAGTCGCGCTTGGCGTTCTTCTTGACGACCTTCTTGTACTCCTCGATCACTTCCTTCAAAGCTTTCGCGTCGAGGTCGGTATCGAGCTTGGCTTTCTTCTGCTTTTTCTTGGCATCGAAGACTTCGTCAAATGCGGATTTGGGAATCTCCAACACCACATTGCCGAACATCTGGATCAAGCGGCGATAAGAATCGTAGGCGAAGCGCGGATTGTTGGTGCGTTTGGCCAGCGCTTCCACGCTTTGGTCATTGAGGCCAAGGTTGAGGATCGTATCCATCATGCCGGGCATGGAAAACTTTGCTCCGGACCGAACACTCACCAACAGCGGGTTGTCGCCCTTGCCGAGCTTCTGGCCTTGCAAGGTTTCCAGGCTCTTGAGGGCCTCTTCCATTTGCTGGCCCACAGCTTCCGAGACGCCGCCCTTCCGCATGTATTCCCGGCAGGCTTCCGTCTGGATGGTAAAACCGGGGGGCACAGGCAGCCCTGCGTTGGTCATCTCGGCCAAGCCAGCGCCTTTGCCGCCGAGGTCGTCCTTCATTTTGCCGTTGCCATCGGCCTTGCCACCGCCGAAGAAGTAAACGTATTTTGTGCCGGGCTTGCTTTCGTGAATTTCAGTTTCAGGGAGAGTGGTAGTCGCCATTTATGAGTCCTTTTCTATTTGGAGGATTCTTTTAGATTTTCCGTCACGATCTCAGAGAAATCGGCAATGGTCGTGAATTCCTTTACCAGGGCCTGCAGAAGCGCCAGCCGGTTGGCGCGAACCCGCTCATCGTCCACCATTACCATGACCTTGTCGAAAAAAGTATCGACCGCGGGCCGAAGCTTGGAGATTTCTAATAACGCCCCATCATAGTTCTTCTGATTGCGGAGAGTTTCGACCAACTGGGCCGCCCGCGGAATCTGGGACGCCAACTCCTTTTCGGCCGCCTCTTGCAGCTTTTCCGCGTCCACTACGGCAGCTAGACTCTTGCCTGCCTCCTGCGCCTGCCGCAGGATATTTTTCGCCCGTTTGAAAGCCACCGAGATGGACTCAAAATCGACAGACGGACGCGCCTTGGTTACCGCTTGAGCCCGGGCCATTGCATCCACAACATCGTCTCCATTGGCTGCAAGAACCGCCTTGACGACGTCATATTTGAAACCTGAGACATCGCGCAGGTAAAACTCCAGCCGCTCCCGGAAAAACGCCCGCAACGCTTCTGCGTAATGGACGTCTGGGGAGAACTTCTTCTCCGCCGAGGTGCCACGGTAGGCCTCGCGTGCGTCAGAAAACAACTGGCCAAGACTGATCGGGAGCTTACGCTCCGCAATCGTTTTCACGATGCCATTCGCCTGCCGCCGCAACGCAAACGGATCTTTAGAGCCGGTGGGCTGTAATCCCAAGGCGAACATTCCTGCGATGCTGTCGGCCTTGTCTCCAATCGAAAGCATGGCACCTTCCACGGTGCGCGGAACAGAATCCTCCATGGACTCGGGCTTGTAGTGATCGTACACCGCATCGGCGATGGCACGGCGCGTCGAATCCGCCATGCCGCGGTCAAGCGTTTGCACCCGGGCATAGAGGCCACCGACGATGCCTTGCAGTTCGGTGAATTCCTTCACCAGTTCGGTGGTCAGGTCAGCCTTGGCCAACAGCGCGGCCTTGTGGACTACGCCCGGACGAACGGCAACACCTCCCGCGCGAACCACTTCAGAAAGCCAACTGCACAAGCGCTGCACCCGTCGAGTCTTTTCGTAATAGCTACCCAGATCCTTTTGAAACGTGACTTGCTTCAGCCATAGCGCCCGCTCGCGCAAGGGATGCTTCTGATCGGTTTGCCAGAAAAAGCGTGCATCGTTAAACCGCGCGCGCAGCACCCGCTCATGCCCGTGCTGAATGACTCCCTGAGGATCACCGTCGGTGTTCAATACGGCCAGAAAATGCGGCGCCAGCTTGCCGTTCGCATCTTCTACAGCGAAATATTTCTGATGGTCGCGCATCACCGTGACCAGCACTTCTTCCGGCAGCTCGAGAAATTCTGGGTCGAAGTTGCCCAGCACTACTGCCGGCCATTCGGTGAGATTCACCACCGTGTCCAGCAGCACTTTGTCCTCGCGCCAGCGCGCGCCAGAGATGGTCCGGGTCGCGGCGTCGAGGGATTTGCGAATCTGTTTTTCGCGTTCCTCGCGGCTGAGAACTTTGACTTGCCGCAGAGTGGCCGCATAGTCCGCTCCTGCCCGGGGAATGCGCACTGAACGCGGAGGCAGAATTCTGTGGCCGCGCGACTCATTGCCGGCTTGGACGCCGTCGAACTCCAGCGGAACAACGTTGTCGTCGAGCATGGCCACCAGCCAGCGAACGGGCCGTACGAACAACTCGCCGCGTTTGCGCCAGTACATATTCTTGGGCCAGTAGATCGAGTTGATTTCCTTGGGAAGGAATTCGACAAGGATTTCCTGCGCCGATCTCCCCCTCTTCGTAAGCTTCGCCGACAGGTACTCGCCCTTGGGGGTGGTGACTCTTTCTAATGCGGAGACTTCGACTCCAGCCTTTTTGGCGAAGGCATGAGCCGCGGGCGTAGGTTGCCCGTCTTTGAACGCCACGGTCGTCGAAGGCCCAGTGATTTGCTCGGTAACGTCGGGCTGGGCAGACGGAAGACCCGCTGCCAGCACGGCTAGGCGGCGAGGAGTATCCAAATAAGTAATCTCTCCCGCGGGGTGCAACCGTTCCCGGTGCAGTAACTTTTGCAGGCGTTGGCGTAGTTCCAGCGACGCACCATCAATCATCCGCGCGGGAATCTCTTCGCAACCGATTTCAAGCAGAAAGTCTGGCATTCAATGCACTCGCGATTCTAGCAAGCTAGAATCATTCACGACGTGAGCAGGATCACATCTGTCATTCTGAGCGCAGCGAGATGTTCGCCGCGAACCATCTTGCGAAGTCGAAGAATCTCTGGCGCATTCTCGAATTCGGGGATCCTTCAACTGCGTAGGAACCCCGCTTTGCGAGTTTCCTCCTTCGCTCCGGATGACCACACTTCAGCCCTGAGTGGCCGCTGGCTCCAATCCCATTTCTTTGGCCAACGCCGGTTCCGGGTCCTCTTTGTCTTCTCCGGCTGACTCACTTTGTTGATCCACCGAGGCTTTCGCGATTCCAACCGCCAGGGCTCGCACTCGGGCGATGACACCTACCCGCTCGGTTACGGAAATCGCGCCGCGCGCGTCTAGGATGTTAAACAGGTGTGAGCACTTGAGGCAAAGATCGTATGCCGCGAGCAGAGGAAAGCGCTTCTTGTCTTTTGCGGCTTCATCCCGCACTTTCACCGCCGCGTATTGCTCCAGCAGTTCTTTACACTCGGCCTCATACAACTCAAAATGTTTCCAGGCCTTGTCGACGTCGGCCATCTCGAAGTTGTAGACGGAAAACTGCAACTCGTCCGCGAGGCGCACGTCGCCGTATGTGACAGGGCGCCCCGCCTGCGGATCGCGCGCCCACACGATGTCGTAGATCGAATCCACATCCTGCAGGAACGCAGTGATGCGCTCCAGCCCATAGGTCAGCTCGGCGCAAATGGGATCGAGATCTACGCCGCCACACTGCTGGAAGTAAGTGAACTGCGTGATCTCCAGACCGTCGAGCATCACTTGCCAGCCGACTCCCCAGGCGCCCAGCGTAGGCGCTTCCCAGTTGTCCTCCTCGAACTTGATGTCGTGCTGGCGCAGATCAATGCCAATCGCGCCCAGGGACTCGAGATAAAGCTCCTGCACATTCTCCGGCGGCGGCTTCAGGATGACCTGCATTTGCATATGCTTGTACAGCCGATTGGGATTCTCGCCGTAGCGGCCGTCCGCGGTGCGGCGCGAAGGCTGCACGTAGGCGACCTTGTACGGATTCGGCCCAAGCACACGCAGAAAAGTCTCGGGCGCCATGGTGCCAGCGCCTACCTCGACGTCATAAGGTTGTTGCAAAACACAACCCTGTTGCGCCCAAAAGGACTGCAGGCGCAGGATGAGTTCCTGGTAAGTCAGCGGATTGGAATTGGCTTGAGTCAGTTGGAGGAGCCCTTGTGACCTAAACCACGATTGTAACGGAAGGAGATACCAGGCGTCAGCCCTCTGGCCGAGTCCACAGAGTGTTGCTACGGGAACATTTCAAAAAGCAAGTGTGGCCGACCGTAAGTGATTGATATTGCCCGGTTCGCATTGAAGCGACTGGACTTAGATTGGGAAAGATTGCCTACTTTCAGGGTATTGGGGCCCACCAAAGTGGGCTTGACTTGGCCACCCGAATCACGAACGGCTAGCCGCTGACTTTCTCCAGCATTCCGGCTGTGACCAACTGTTTCTCAATGTGGCGCTGCAGGGACTGCAACAGAAATTTCCGTAGATCGGCTCCTTGCTCTTTCGGCCAGGGTGCGCCAGCAAAGGTCTCCAGTGGCGCGCGGAACATTTGCGAGGCCAGCCTGCGCGACTCGACCGACATTTCCGATGACGCAAGCCGCTTGTCGTCGATACACATGAGTCCGTCGGCCAAGGCATGGAAAAAGGCTCGGCTGCCGTTCAGCGGCCGGCGGCAGGTCACGCACTCGGAAAAATCCGGGAGATAGCCCGTCAACCGGGTCATCCACAGGTCAAAATAAGTGAGGGGCATCCAGATGTGTGGCCCGCGCAAGCCGGCCAGCACCGAAAGCGCCAAGCGGAAGACGGCGTCGTTGGCTTCGCGGTCGGGCAGTAACTCGTCGAGCACTTCGGCGACGTGCGCGAGCGCGACCGCCCGCGGATAGCCGACTTCCTCCGCCAACGGTGACTCCAGCACGTCGCAGGAGTCGAGGCGAGACAACTCCTGCCGCTCGCGGTCTTCGTAAAAGGCGCGAACATATGTCAGCGGCTCTAAAGCCCCGCCAAAACGGCGCCGGGATTTCTTCGCCGAACGCGCGACTCCGCGCACTTTGCCTTCCAGACGGGTGAACAGCGTGACCAGCAGGTCCGCTTCGCGCAGCGGGTAGGTGCGCAGAACGATCGCTTCCGATTCTTTGAGGGGCATGGAAGCCTGAGAAAGTAATTGTGATTGTAGTCGATGGATGGGAGCGAAATCAGCTCAGCCGTTTACAACGCAAAGCCTTTGACCGCCGAGTGCGCTAAGAACCCGCCGAGCTCGCGGAGAAAACCGGCTGAGGCTTCACCGGAGTTTCGGTGTCAGTTGTTTATAATCATACCCTCTTGATTTCCGGCGCTTGTACGAAGCACAAATCTCAACACCACAAGGAAACCATTGGCACTCGACGACGAAATCCGCAAACTGCGGCTGGAGAAGCTGAAACAGATTGAAGTGCTGGGGCAGAAAATGTATCCGAGCAAGTTCGCGTTCAGTCACAGCATTCCGCAAATTCTGGCGGAATACTCGGAGAAAGCCGCCGAGGACTTGGACAATCCCCGCGTAAGCGTCGCTGTCGCCGGACGCATCATGGCCATACGGTTGATGGGCAAAGCGGGATTTGCACATCTACAACAGGGCGGGCAGAAACTGCAGATTTACGTGAAGAAAGACGTAGTCGGCGACAAAGGATTCGAGCTTTACAAGCTGCTCGATCTCGGCGACCACATTGGGGTGAAGGGATATTTGTTTCGCACGCGCACGGGCGAACTGAGCGTGCATGCGGATGAACTGACCTTTCTTTCCAAGGACCTGCTGCCACTCCCCGAAAAGTGGCATGGGCTGACCGACGTCGAGTTGCGCTACCGGCAGCGTTACGTAGATATGGTCATGAATCCGGAAGTGCGCGAGGTATTTCTCAAGCGCAGCAAGCTGGTGCAATCGCTGCGGCGATTCCTGGATTCGCGTGGCTTCGTGGAAGTAGAAACTCCGATGATGCAGTCGGTTGCCGGAGGCGCGGTGGCGCGACCGTTTGTAACGCATCACAATGCGCTGGATATCGATCTTTTCTTGCGCATCGCGCCCGAGCTCTATCTGAAGCGGTTACTGGTGGGCGGGCTGGACCGGGTGTACGAGATCAATCGCAACTTCCGCAATGAGGGAATTTCCACCCGGCATAATCCCGAGTTTACCATGGTCGAATTCTATCAGGCTTACACCGACTACCGCGGGGTGATGGACCTTACACAGCAATTGATTGAGCAAGCCGCCAGGGACGTTGCCGGCGGGACGAAGACGAATTGGGGAGACGAAGAAATTGACTGGGCCAACTGGCAGCGCATGACGATGCGAGAGGCCATAATTCATTACTGGCCGGAGACGGCGGGCGCGAAGCCTGAGATTAGCGACTTTGCTTCGCACGAAACCGTCAGAGCCTTGGTGCAGCGCTTCAACACGGGCCATGCGCACGTCGCCTACGATCCGAATGAACCTGCGGGAAAAACGATTGCTGGCTTATTCGAGGCTGCAGCCGAGGAACATCTGGTACAGCCGACGATTATCTACGAGTTCCCCACCGCGGTTTCGCCGCTCTCCAAACAGAAGGCCGACGAGCCAGAGTGGGTGGAACGATGGGAAATTTATGCGGGACAGATGGAAATCTCCAACGGCTTCAGCGAACTCAATGATCCCGAAGAGCAGCGGCGGCGATTTGAACAGCAGCTTCAGGAACGTGAGCGCGGCGACGAAGAAGCTCATCAGATGGATGACGACTATATCCGCGCGCTTTCTTACGGGATGCCGCCTGCGGGCGGTGTGGGCGTGGGCGTGGATCGACTCGCGATGCTGTTCACCAACTCGCAGAGCATCCGCGATGTGATTCTGTTTCCTTTGCTCAGACCGGAGAAGAGTCTCCCCACGGGGGACAGTGAGGAGCACGGAGGCTGACGCAGGCAAGCCCTGGCGGCACCTAACTATGCACTAGAAATGGTGCAAAAACAGACATACACTCCCCGCTAGTTTCAGGCTCAATTTAAGCAGCGCTGCCGTAACATCCGAAGGCTTCCGTGGATGTTGGGTCGGTGGCGCTTTGCTTTTTTGGATTGCTTAACCGGCAGCGAGAAATTCCATCCACGCGAACCTACGCGCATATTATGCTTTTCGCAGACAGGGGTGTCCGTGCCACACTATTTCTGCGCCCAGTTCCAGGCAGTGGAAACAATCTGATCGAGCGAATAGCGGGCCTTCCAGTTCAGTAACTTCGCAGCTCGGGCGGGATCAGCCACCAACTCTGCTGGATCTCCGGCTCGCCTGGGCGCCATGCGAACCGGGACTTTCTTCTTTGCGATTTTCTCAACCGCGGCGATGACTTCGCGCACGGAATTCCCGCGACCTGTCCCAAGATTGATAGCCGTAGAACTTCCCTGCCCCAGATACTCCACTCCGAGGACGTGGGCTTCAGCCAGATCGATCACGTGGATGTAATCACGTACGCATGTGCCATCCGGAGTCGGGTAATCCTCGCCGAAAATGTCGAGCGCGGGACGACGCCCTTGCAAAGCCTCGAAAACCGACGGAATCAGGTGAGTTTCAGGAACGTGCATCTCACCGATCTTTCCATCTTCGTCGGCGCCCGCGGCGTTGAAGTAGCGGAAGCTCACGTAACGCAGGCCATAGGCGCGGTTATAGGCTTCGAGGGCGTGCTCAAAAGCCAGCTTGGTGTCCCCGTAGGGATTCACCGGCTGCCGTGTTGTCTCTTCCGTGATGGGAACTTTGGCGGGAATCCCGTACACGGCGCAAGTGGAGGAAAATATAAACTTGCGGACGGGGCTGTCTATGACTGCATTGAGCAGGGTCAGACCGTCCTGGACATTGTTCTTGAAATATTTTCGGGGATTCTCTACCGACTCGCCGACATAGGCAAAGGCGGCAAAGTGCATGACGGCATCCACACGGCGCAGGACATCTTTGAGTTTGGCGCTATCGGAAATGTCGCCGACAATCAGCTCAGAGCCGTCGGCCAATGCCGCATGGCCGGTGGACAGATTGTCATAGATGATCGCTTCGTAGCCCTTGCGCTTGAGGACGTGCGCGGTATGGCTACCGATGTATCCCGCGCCTCCGATAACTAGAATGGACAAGTGGTCGCCTCCTCAGGTGCCTGTCCATCATAACGTGAGGCGAGTGGAGATTCCCGGAGCGTGCTTACAGTCCCCAGATCCGGTTAGCTCCGATCACCAAACCAAAGGTCAGCGCGGCAATCAGCACTTCGCCTAAGGCGCCTACGATAAATGGGCGCAGACCTTGCTTTGACATCTCACGGAGATTGGTTCGCAACCCGACTCCGGCGAAGGTCAGCAGGAAAGCCCAGCGCGAGAGATTGCCTAGCGAGCCGATCTGGTCCTTGCTGAAAACATGAAAACTCACCAGCAGCGAGATAGCGATAAAACCAAGAACAAACTTAGGAAATTTATTCCACAAAAACGCCGCTTTGTTGGTCACTTTTTCAGCCTGCCCGCGTTTTGCCCAGTAAATAGCGTATGCCAGCACGATGAAGCCGATCATGGCGTTGCGGCATGTCTTGGCCAGCACGGCAACTTTGCCGGCAGCGTCGGAATAGAGCGCGCCGGTCGCGGCCGCTTCGGCTGTATTGTCCACACCCAAACCGGACCAGAGACCGAAGGCGGTGTTTCCCAGATGAAAAGCGTGGCCAAGGAGTGGGAAAGTGAAGAGTGCCAGCGCTCCCAGCGCGAGAATCGCGGCAATTGCAAAAGTCGAGTCTTCATCATCGGCGTCAATGGCGCCTTTGGCGGCGATGATGGCGGAGACTCCGCAGATGGAGGATCCGACGGCGAGCAGCGAGGCCAGCTTCGGCTTGAGTTTGAAGACCCGTCCCAGAAAATGCATCAGCAGAAGTGATAAAGAGATTTCGACCACGACCAGCGCCAGGCTGATGCCGCCGAGTTTCAGAATATCTGCCAGAATAAAGCGGGAGCCTAGGAGCACGATGCCAATCTTCAGCCAGAACTCGTAGGTGGCGACACCAGGTTGAAAGATTGCCGGAATCGCCAGGACGTTGGAAATTACCAGGCCGATAAGTATCGCCCACAGGACATATTCGATGTTAGGAAACGTCAGGTGATGCGTTTTCCCGTAGGTATTCAGCGTGCGCTCGATGATCTTACCTGCGTAACCGATTGCCGCCAGTAACGCAATACCCGGCGCCAGACGCAATACCGTGATTGCGAAATTAGTGGATCGCGCTTGCGGGACTGAGATGGACGTCGCCACAGTTGTCTCCTAGAGAATGAAGTCGGCCGTCAATCCGCTACCACGGCACTTTCGGTAAAGCTCCGAGGCGAACTGCCCCTGCCAGGAGAAACGCCAGAAGCACAGCCCATCCATCGAGAGTTAGTCCCCGCGTGTTGCCATTCGTTTTTTCTGCCATAAGCCGCCTCTTTCGAGTTATCAGCCGCGAATCCGCCAGAATCAGAACTGATTGAAAATCCTCTGGCCAACCGAGAACTTCGGCCGGCCAGAGGGTTGGAGGAAAAACCGCAACTGCACTAGAACGAATAAATCAGATCGAACTGCTGCCGCTTAAGCGTGGGTTCGGGCGCCCCGGGAGTGACCCCGGTCGCCAAAACCGCGTGCTCCAAGCTGGTGTTGAGAGTGTGTCCGAACCATAGGCTGTATTGCGCCACCGTATTGCTGCGCAGCTTCCAGATGCCATACACACGCTGCTGCAGAATATTGGTTGGAGCGCGCTGGTCGCTTTCTGCCCACGACGCGATGATGGCATCCTGCTCAATGCGCCAGTAGGAGTAGCCAAATTGAACGTCGTTTTTGTTCTTCGCCTGCCCGACACTGAAATCTCCCAGGTAGGCTTTGCCTTGCGCACCCAGGCTTGAGATCACAGCGCCCGTTGAGCTCAATGGATGAGAAGCGGCCTTTAGGTTGTCTTCGTATTCCAGAATCAGATTCAATGGGGCGCGCTTCGAGCCAGTTTGAATCTGATTGTTCAGGATGAAATCCGCGTAAGCGAAGCCGGACAGAAAGTGACGCACGCCACCCGCATCCGTGAATGTGGCGTTGGTCATTCCATTGGCCGCGAAAGCGCAATTCGGAACACTGGCAAGACCAAAGCCGGTAGCGCAACCCGGACCTTCGCCGGAGATGGGAATCGCAGGATTGCCGCTGCTGGTGGCCTGGTTGGCGAAGGCCGACGCTGCCAACAGGCATCCACGAAACGCCAATCAATTAAGCCAAACGAAGGGGTGGTGGTCCAGGGACCAAACTTAAATATGCCCGACACCTGACCGCCAATAGCGAAAGAATCGTCTCCCTTGGAGTTCTCGTTGTAGAGCAACTGGAACGCTTGCACGGTGAGGTTTTCGGCGACCGGGCTCTCCAAGTTGAAGGAAAGCTTTTGGTCGAAACCCTCTGGGTTGATATCGGGATCCATGGTCAGCGAAGTGCGATACCAGGGGTAGGCGAACTTGCCGCCAGTGAGAGACAACCACGGCGCGGCCACCGGATTATAGGTAATGTAGCCGCGGTCCAGTCCGATAGTTTTGCGGTCGAAGAAGTTAGTGAAGGTTTCGTTGGTGGTGGTGGGATCGCCAAGCGATCCGCTGGCAAGAGCGAATCCGCCAATGAAGTCGTCGTTCAGCTTGCCATCGAGTCCGAAGCGGACGCGAATGCGCGCCCGGTTACGTGTGGCCACGCCATCCTGAAAGAAATCTTCGCCGCGCACCCGGACATCGCCACTGAACCGGAAGCGGCCCAGGACATCCTGCAGCGCGCTCATCCGCTTTTCCTGATCTTTCTCTTTGCCGTCCATCAGGGAAAGTTGCGTCTTGGCTTCGACAGCATTGGAGGAGGCCTGGTCCGCGGTGCGTTGGGCTTCGGTCGCGGACTGCTGGGCCTGGGCAGCTGCGGCCTGAACCTGGTCGGTGGTGCTTTGCGCCTTTTGAGCGGCGGCATTGGCCTGCTGCGTGGCGTCCAGCACCTGCTGCAGCTGGGACTTCAACTGATCCATCTGCTGGCTCTGAGTTTGCAACTGTTGTTGCTGCGCGACCACCAGATCGTGCAAAGCCTGTACTTCCTTCTCCACGGCCGAGGGCGCGGGCTTCTTTCTGGCCCGCGGCTTTCGGGTTGGCGAAGCGGTTTGGGCGAATGAGGCCGTGGTCAGGGCAAAAGCCAAGAGCGCGGCAGTCAAGGACTTGATCGGTGGCATGGGTCAAGCTCCTTTTGAGATGGCAAGTTGAGCTTCACTAGATTCCACTATTATATTTATAATGTCTATCTAAGTAAGTAGTGTTTATACACGAACCTTGGCCTTGATTGCAATAGATTTCGAGAAGAATTACTGGAGACCGCTCCGGCTAGGCTGGCCGGCGCCAGACCCCACTTCTGTTGCAGCCGCCGCTCCATGGTCCTGAATACCAGGCCATCCACCAGATAGCCGATGCCGATGATCAGAATCATGACCGCGATCACCTGGCTCATGTCATTCAGATCGCGGCCCATCATCAGCAACTGCCCCAGTCCCAGGCTGACGAAAATCATTTCGCCGGAAATCAGCGAGCGCCAGGCAAACGCCCATCCCTGCTTCAGGCCGGAAACAATGTAGGGCAAACTGGCCGGCAGCAGCACGTACCAGAACAGCTTGAAGCCACGTGCGCCGAGGTTGCGGCCGGCCATGCCGTAGATCTTCGGCATCTGCTTGCGCCCGTCTTCCATGGCGATGGTGACCGACAGCAACGATCCCATGACCACGACGAACAGAATGGCTTTCTCGGTGAGGCCGAACCACAGCACGGCCAGCGGCAGCCAGCAAATGCTGGGCAGACTCTGCAGGCTCACCAGCAGCCCGCCCATGGTTTCTTCCAGAAACTTGTTGCTGGCGACGCCCAGGCCCAGGACCATCCCGAGCACCACCGACAGGCCGTAACCCAGCAGCATGCGCCTCATGCTGACCGCGATGGCGATCCAGAAGCTGTGGTCGGCGAACCCCGCCCACAGCGAGTCCGCACACACTTTGCGGGGTGGGAAAGAGTAGGGCGGCCAGATCTTCAGTTTGGCCAGCAACAGCCACAGCGCCGACCAGCACGCGAGTAAAAGATCGCATGTTTAGCGAAGCGCTTCATGGCTGACGCCTCCATGCCATACTCGCTTCCAGCGACTTGTTGATCTCTTCGCGCAGATCGTCCAGAATCTCGCGGGCGCGTCTTGGCCACGGTCACATCTTCCAGATGCCGCGGCCGGGGCAGGTCAATGAGAAATTCACGCTTCACGCGTCCGGGACGAAAGGTGAACACCGCCACCCGATCCCCCAGCCGCACCGCTTCGCGCACGTTGTGGGTGACGAAGATGATGGTGCGGCCGGTCTCCGCCCAGATGCGCTCCAGTTCGTCGTGCAGCAAGATCGCGGGTCTGGGCGTCGAGCGCGGCGAAGGGCTCGTCCATCAGCAGCACATCCGGCTCCGTGGCCAGCGCCCGGGCCAGCGCCACCCGCTGCCGCATTCCCCCGGAGAGCTGGTGGGTGTAGCTGTCCTTGAACTGCGCCAGGTGAACCAGCCGCAGGTAGTACTGCGGTCTTCTCCTTCCGCTCGGCTTTGGAAACGCCTTTCATCTTCATGCCGAACTCGACGTTTTGTCCGCACGGTAAGCCAGGGGAAAAGACCGAGCTCCTGGAAAATGAGAATGCGATCGGTGCCGGGGCCTTCGACCGGCTTGTCGTCCACCAGCACCCTGCCTGAAGTGGCCTGCTGCAGACCCGCGATCAAGTGCAGCAGCGTGGACTTGCCGCAGCCGGACGGGCCGACGATGCAGAGGAACTCGCCGGCTTTCACCTTCAGATTGATATTGTCCAGCGCCAGCAGCTGCGATCCGTCATTGGTCTTGTAGCTGAGCGAGATTCCGTCCAGCGATACCTTTGGGAGCATTCCATTCGCCGTTCGCCGTGCACGGCGGCACGACCACTCGGTCCGCGGGCTTGCTTTCCAGCGCGTTCGGTGCCGGGCGAATCGGGCAGCGATGATCGCCGGTGGCGAAGGACGTTGCGGCAGCGGATTGGTTGTCATTGGATCGCCTTTCTTCCCTTTTTCTGCCAACACCTGATTCAGCAGGCTAAGGTCGTACAAGCCTGGACAGATCGGGCAGTTGCTTTCCCAGAAACCAGCTTCAAAAGCCGATTTGCGCCGAAGTCAGCAGCGAGTGCGCAGCGGGATCATAGGTGACTTGCAGCCGTCCGAAGGCTTCGTCCAGCACGGCCGGCGCAAGGGCTTTGCCGGTTTCTTTTTGAATCTGCTGGTTGAGAGTCTTCTTGGCTTCCGGCAGATGGCCGTTGATCCAGTCGGTGAGCTCGACGTGGGCGCGCAGCCACTTCTTCACCACCTCGGGATGCTCCCGCAGAAACTTTGGGCTCACAATCAAGTTGGTGACGACGAATTGCCCGTGCGGCCACAAGATCGCGCTCATCGAGAAAGATGCGTCCATTGCCCTTCCTGAATCAGGCGCGTGGCCCAGGGTTCTGGCGCCCAGGCGGCATCCAGCTGCTTTTGCAGAAACAGAGTGAGCTGGTCGGGATTGGCCATCGGAATCACCTGCACATCGCCGCCTTTGTCCAGTCGGTCTTCATGCCATGCGCCTTCAGCCAGGCGCGCAGCGCAACGTCCTGCGTATTCCCCAATTGCGGGGGAGCCGACTTTTTTGCCATGAAAATCCTCGGGCTTGTTGATTCCCGGAATCATTGCGCACCACCAAGGCGCGCCGCCGCTGGCTGCGCCCGCGATGACTCGCAGCGCTTCGCCGTTCGAGCGCACATAACCGCTGATGGTGGGATTGGGTCCGACGTAGGTCATATCGATGGCGCCGGCGAACAAAGCTTCGATCGCTGAAGGGCCCGGCATTGAAACTGGTCCACTCGATCTTCACCTTCGATCCCAGGGCCTTTTCGAACCAGCCATTGGCTTTGCCGACCATGGCTTGAGCATGGGTGATGTTGGGAAACGCGCCCACCCGAATTACGGTCTGGCCGGCCGAGCCTCGAAAGCAGCATCAAGCACAGAAAGCCCACAATGAGAACTTCCTATTCATCTTTCCTCCGGTCGGATTGCCGTGAACTACCATCGGCAAAACGCTAGGCATCGTCTTTCTTCTTGGCCTGGCTTTTCTTGATCTTGGAGCGATTCGGGCCGCTCACGATGTCGGCCAGCGTGGTGTGTTCCAGAATCTTGGCGGCGGCATCGCGCACATCCAGAAAGATCTGATAGAGCGCGCGGTGCTCGGCATCGCGATCAATCAGGCTGCGCAATTGCTCCGCGTCGCCAAAAGGCGCGAGCGGGCCGTCAATCAGGCGGATCATGTCGCTCATCGGATACTTCGGAAGGCGGGCGGCGCAGCTGGTAGCCACCCTTGGCGCCGCGCACGCTTTCCACGATGCGGGCGTTCTTGAGTTCCAGCAGAATCAGTTCCAGGAATTTTTCCGGCAGCCCTTCTTCGTAGGCGATATCGCGGATGCGAATGGCGCCCTGGTTGTAGTGGCGGGCCAGCATCATCATGGCCTGCAGCGCGTAGAGTCCTTTTTGCGAGATTTTCATTGGCGTATTATTCCATAAACTACATTAGTTTACTAGACATTATTGCGGATGCGAAGCTCGGGCTTCAGCCAAACCATTGATTTAGTGAGTCTTCCCGGAAATTCTGATCAACTGGAGAGTAATATTGTCAGGCCCGCCGTGTTCTTTGGCCTTATCCACGATCGCCTGGCAGGCCTGCGAGAGGGTTCCAGCAGCGAGGGCGGCCTGTATCTCATCCTCACTGACCATGCTCCATAACCCATCGGTGCAGAGCAAAAGAATATCGTCATTTTGCAAAGGAGTCGGCTGGGCGGAAATCTCCGGTTCGATCTCAGCGCCCACCCCGAGAGCTTTCAGCAGGATGTTCCGTTGGGGATGAACGGCCGCCTCAGCCGCACCGATGATTCCGTAGTCCAGCAAGCGTCCCACGTAGGAATGATCCCGAGTAAGGCATTCCATGTGCGAATCCCGCAGCAGGTAGAGACGGCTGTCGCCAATGTGGGCAAAATACAAATCGTTTCCCAGCAATGCGATAGCGGTGCAGGTCGTACCTAATCCTTGCAGCAGAGGGTGCTTTGAACCGTATAGAAGAATGTTTCGGTGAGCGGCGTGAAGTCCGGCGAGCAGCCATTCACGGGGATCGCCACTGGATGCATCAGAGTAGACCTGTTTGACGGTTTCAACCGCGATCCGGCTGGCTTCCTGTCCACCCTCGTGGCCGCCCATGCCGTCGGCCACGACGGCGAGCCTGCCGGTACGCTTAAATTGCTCGCTGCGCGAGGACTCCCAATAGGAGTAATTATCTTCGTTGTTGGCGCGCAGGCAGCCAATGTCACTGAGAGCGGCGAGTTCGATCCCCGGCCGAATTCGCATAAGACCTCGCGTACTTTGGGAGCTAGACGCCAAGTTCAGCCCGGAAGCAACCGACAGCCCACATTAGCATGGCTGGCGAACCAGCGAAAAGCAAGGGGAAGGAGACCGCACCATTACCAAGCGTGGGATCAAGCGGCGATCAGTAAACTCTCCGCGAAGGGCCACTCCTTGTCCGTCCATTGGCATTTGCAGCGGAAGCCGGCCTGCGCTCCAATTTCCGTTACCTCGGCCAAGGAGTATTTGTGGCTGCTCTCGGTCCAGATGGTTTCATCTTCCCGCAGCCGGACGGAGAACCCCGCCCCCGGAATGGTCACCGTTTGATTTCTCCTGGACCGGAGATGCATCTCTACACTGCGCGCTTGGCGATTGAAACGGGCCTCATGCTCGAATTGCTCCAGAACGAAATCCGCCGCCAGCTCGCGATTGATACGGGAAAGTAGATTCAGATTGAAGGCGGCAGTCACGCCCAGAGGGTCGTCATAGGCGCGCAGTAATTGCGGCAAAGGTTTTTCCAGATCGGTCCCCAATAGGAGCGAGTCCCCAGGCTCCAGAATCTGGCGCACTTCGCGGAGGAACCGGACGCCCGCCGGACGCTCGAAATTGCCGATCGTGCTCCCCAAGAAAAGAACTAACAAGTGCTCGCCCTCCTCGCGGCGGGCGGCCACTTCGAGAAGACCATCGAGGTATTCGCGCTCAAAGCCTACAATACTGACGAACTCCATATCGCCTAGTTCCCGCTGGCACATGGCGAGCGCGGTGGCGGAAATCTCGATGGGACAATACCAAACCCGGCGGCTGCTGCCCAAGGCTTCCAGGATCCAGCGGGTCTTCTTCCCGCTCCCGCTGCCCAATTCTGCCACCGTAACCTGACCCGGCGAATCTTCCACAATTTCTCCTGCGTGGCGACGCAACAGCCGTTCATCCGCTCTGGTCAAACCGTATTCCGGCAGAACGCTGATCACCTCAAAAAGCGCTGATCCCACGTCATCGTATAAATACTTTGAAGGCAATTCCTTCTGTCCTGGCCGGTTAAGCCCGGCGCGCACTTCTGCGGCAAACTCATAAACCGGATCGGCTGCAGTGATGGCATGGCTCAGCATTGTGAACTCCCTGTAGAGCTTGATTTAGTTGCGACGCAACGAAAGCCCGAATAAACGTATTGGTAGTGCGGTTGAAACCAATTGCGAAACGAGCGGCGTAGCATGCACGCCGCGGTGCGAGCTGAGCCGCCCTTTGAGTACGTAGTGCTTTCCGTCGAAGAAATTCGCCGAATACCCAGGATAAAACTCGAATGCTTGAAATCCGGGGAAAGGTTGGAAAAGTGTCGAAGTCCATTCCCAGCCATTTCCCAAAAGATCGGCGACTCCGAACGCGCTCTGATCCGCCGGGAAAGTGGCCTACGGGCGACGGGTGCCAATTATGGAAATCAAAATTGCCGTGCTTTTTCGCCGGCTGCCTGCGCCCCCAGGGATAAACGTTCTCCTGTCCTTGCGGGCTGCCGTAGGCCGCGCGGTGCCATTGCGCCTCCGTGGGCAACGACTTCCCCGCCCAGCGCGCGTAGGCAGATGCCTCGGCGTGGCTGACATACACCGGCCACTCCATTGGCAACGGAACCTCGTCGAACATCGCCAGGTAGTACCAGCGGTCACCGTCGCGTTTCCAGAAGGCAGGATGCTGAAGGTCGCGTTGCGTCTTCCACTCCCAATCATCGTCCTTCCATAGCATCCGATCCTGATATCCGCCTGCGGAAATGAATTCCAGAAATTGGCGGTTTGTCACCATGTGCCGGTCAATGGCGAAGGCCGGAACATCCACAGCATGCGCTTCGAATTCGTTGTCCCAGCCAAAACGCGGGTGTCACTGCGTGACAAACCCAGCCGTAGCGGCGCCAGCGGGAATTTCGACCATCTCCGGCTCCGCCGGAGGGGAAACCAATTCCAGGTGATGAGGCCATCGCAGCTTGTGTTGCGCGGGCAATTGATGCAGCATATAAGTCAGAGTTTCCGCGTGCATGAGCCGATGCTCGATCGCGACATTCAAAAGCTGCGCGGCAGAAAAGCTCCTCCATGGGACCGGGCGGAATCAGACATCAGAGTGGCGACGGCTTCGTCCAGCCTCTGCCGAATGCGGCGGCCGTACCGCCGTATCTCCTCGACCGACGGCCAATCTGAAGGCTGGTCGGAGGGAGCCCACCGTCCACCGGATCAATGCCGAAAGCGAAGAGATGATCGAAATCCGGCGTGGAATGACGGCAAATCGAATAACCGCTCTCGAAGCAGATTCCAGTCAAAGGCTTCCAGATGTCCAAGGTAGAAAATAATGCGATGGCGTTCCGCGATGGGCCGCTGGTAAAGAAAATCCGGCTTGATCACTTCGAAAAGCTCATCCGTTCGGGTCGCGAGCCTCGCTCAGGCGAAGCAGAAAATCATGCTCGATGGCAACATATTTTTGCGTCGCCAGCATCGGCATCTGCCTCCAGAAGTTCCCTGCGTCTTGAATAAGATGCTTCGGCCCTTCTCGGGTGGATTCGACTGAAATCCGTACATTTGAATTGATCTTCCCACGTGCGGCTCAGGTCGCCGAGAATACATCCAGATCGATCTTCCAACAAGCGGATCGAGCCCCGGCATTGCCCTCCCCCGTATCTGACAGCAAGTGCGCGACTAATGATGCGGAAGCTGTCATGAAGCGTTGAAGCACGGCAGCCGCGATTTCTGCTCATACAGAACTCCCCGGCTTGCCGTCGTGGTTCGGACGTGGCCTAATGAATCGAGAGGACAATTTCATGGCGACCAGATTCGACGCAATCATCATTGGTACTGGACAAGCCGGCCCCTTTCTGGCGGTGCGCCTGGCGGACGCGGGAATGAAGGTCGCAGTCATCGAGCGCGGGCTCTTCGGCGGCACCTGCGTCAATACCGGATGCATCCCACCAAAGCCATGGTGGCGAGCGCCTACGCTGCGCAAATGGCGCGCCGCGCACCGAGTACGGAGTACTCTGCCGGGTGAAGTGCGGGTGGATATGAAGAAGGTAAAGGCACGCAAGGATGCCATTCAGGCCCCCAGCCGACCGGGGTGGAGAAAATGCTCAGGACCACCGAGAATTGCGCGTGTTTACCGGCTCATGCCCGATTTGAATCTCCGCACGAAGTCAGCGTCGGCAAGAATCGCCTGACCGCGCCGCGGATCTTTATCAATGTGGGCGGACGGCGCGATCATACCTTCCCTGCCGGGCTCGATCAGGTTCCGTTTCTTACAAATTCCTCCATGATGCACGTTGACTTCCTGCCGCGGCATCTGGCGATCGTCGGCGGCAGCTATATCGGCCTGGAATTTGGCCAAATGTTTCGCCGATTCGGCAGCCAAGTCACGATTATTGAAATGGCGCCACGACTGATTGCGCGTGAGGATGAAGACGTATCGCTGGCGATTCAGGAGATCGTGCAGAAACGAAGGCGTGAATCTGCGTCTGAACGCAAAATGCATCAGCCTGGCAAAACGCGGCGATGATATCGCGGTCGGCGTGGATTGCACGCAAGGCTCGCCGGAGGTCATCGCCTCTCACGTGCTGCTGGCGGTGGGACGGCGGCCAAATACCGATGATCTTGGGCTGGAAAAGGCCGGCGTTGCGCAGGACGACCACGGCTACATCGTGGTGGACGATGAACTGCGCACCAACGTTGCCGGGCGTTTGGGCGCTGGGCGACTGCAACGGCAAAGGCGCGTTCACGCACACCTCTTACAACGATTTCGAAATCGTCGCCGCCAATCTGCTGGATAACGATCCCCGCCGGGTAAGCGACCGCATTCCGGCCTACGCTCTTTACATTGACCCTCCGCTGGGCCGAGCTGGACTGACCGAGGCAGAAGTGCGACGGTCGGGCAAGCCCGCGCTCATCGGCAACCGGCCCATGACCAAAGTCGGCCGGGCGGTCGAAAAGGGCGAGACACAGGGGTTCATGAAGATCTTAGTGGATGCCGGCTCAAACAGATTCTAGGAGCCGCCATCCTTGGCACCGGCGGCGATGAAGTGATTCATTGCATTCTCGACATGATGTATGCCAAAGCTCCTTACACGGTGATGTCGCGCGCCATGCATATCCATCCCACGGTTTCGGAACTTGTTGCCCACAGTGCTGCAGAGTTTGACGCCGCTCGCGTAGCATTTCATTGGAAAATTCCGATTGCGCTCAATGGCCAGCTGAAGAAGACCAGCCCGCGCTCGCGGGGCGCCCGAGCCGCACCTATGCTGGAGTCTTGTCAGGCAAAGCCGTCGGGCTGGGTGACCGCCCCAAGGGATGCTTGGTGGCCTGCGAAATCGCGCCCCGCGGCGAGAGCGCGGAGATCGGTTTCAAGCAGCACACGATTTTGACCTTCATCTCCAGTAATTGCACTGCGGTAGCAGGAGCCGAGGCAGCCGGTTTCCTCGCAGGAGCGCACCCATCATCACAATATTGGCCACCTTCGCCGACGCCAAGGCGATCGGCCATGGCAATCGCCGGAATACAGAGCACGGGCGCTGCACACGGAGTGAAGTCACCGGGCAGAGCTTCTCCGCTGTACAGGATCAAGCCAGCGGCGGGTACGTCTGAGGCGAACTTTCGCAGCGAGGGTTCGTTCAGCGCAATCAAGACGTCGGGATGGCAAGTCAGAGGCGACCCGATGCGATCTGGCGAGAGCACACATAACAATGTGCGCTTCCGAACGCATCTCCGGTCCATAGGATGGCAGCCAGCTTACTTCGTTCCTTCGCGCATGCCCATCTCGGCCAGCAACTGGCCGAGCAGCCACCTCTTGGATGCCTGTCGATAGCTTCTGATTGGCCAGGCATTCGTCGAAACTCTGGCTGGTGAAGCCGAATTGCTTGGCGATGGCGCGCAGCGGCTCGATCGGTTTTTCCACCATCCATTCGCGCTGTTTGGCGAACAGCGTCTCGACCACCGGGATGAATTTGTCCTTGCCGGCGCAGCGTGCCAGCATGAAGCCCGCTGCGGCAGGGCATCGAGCGGAAACTCGCGGAAGATGAAGCGCACCTTGCCGGTATCGATGTAGCGCTCTGCAGCTCCGGAAAGGTGTTTTCGGAAAAGTGCGCGCAGTGCGGGCAGGTCATCGAGGCGTATTCAATGATGGTCACCGGCGCCTTGTCGGAACCGAGCACGACATCGCCGTCGGGGCCGGCCTTGGCGAGGTCAGCCGGGTCCGGCATGCCCGCATCGGCTTTGGCTTGCCGCCACGGCGGCGCCAGAAGGGCTCCAGCGGCGCCGGCGAGGGCGAGGGCGAGGCTCGCGCTGGCCGAAAACATGCGGCGACGGGTGAGCGTCAAGGGCAACTCCTGATCTTAGTGCTTAATGCCTATGCTGCAGCGGGAATGTGGCACCGGCGCGCCGTTCCGCCAAGACCTGACCCGCACAAGACCTGACCCGCACAAGACCTGACCCGCACAAGACCTGACCCGCACAAGACTTAGCCCCGCGTCAGTGGCGTTTGACCGCAGCGCCGAGCCGTGCGAGTGCCGCCCGCAAATTGTCGTCGGCGATCTCCGGCAGGCTTGCTGCCAAGCGCGCCGCGGCCGCGGCATCCGGCTTCGGGCCTGAGCGGCGGGGTGTACGTTGCAGCGGCGCTTGTCGAAAGGTGATGCGTTCGACGGCGCGCCAGCCGAGGAAGCGATTGACGCGCTCGCAGATCAGGTGGGCGAGGTGCTGGATTTCGATCGCCGCCGGGCCTTCTACCCGCAGGACGAGGGTACCGGGCGGGCGGATGCCGGTCGGTCCGGTCGCGGCCATTGGATTTTAATCGGCTCGCTGTGCGCTGCGATCTCGGCGCCGGCGATTTCCGGCCAGCGCGTGACGAGTTCGGCCGACGCAAAGCCCTGCCGCGTGAAGGTATCGCCCACCACCTTGCCGAGGAGGTCGCGCAAAGGTTTGGCGAAGGAGCGGGCGGGCTTGTTCATGGTCAGATGCTCTGTCATCCCTGCGCAGATGACCGTAGCAGTCAACGTGCCCGGCAAAAAGTCTTCCCGCTCTCCTCTTTCAGCAGAGGGAAAGAGGACATTGCCACCCCCCGCAGCGTTGCTTGCCTGGTACGACCGCCATCGCCGGACGCTGCCGTGGCGTGCGCGCAAAGGCGAGCGCGCCGATCCTTATCGGGTCTGGCTCTCCGAAATCATGCTGCAACAGACCACGGTGCGGGCCGTGGCGCCGTATTACGACCGCTTCCTCGCGCGCTGGGGCGACGTGCATGCGCTCGCAGCGGCACCGCTCGATGAGGTGCTCAAGGCCTGGGCCGGGCTCGGCTACTATGCGCGCGCGCGCAATCTGCATGCCTGCGCCCGTGCCGTCGTCGAGCGCCATGGCGGCGTATTTCCGGCGAGCGAGACCGAGCTGTGCGCGCTGCCGGGCATCGGCGACTACACGGCGGCCGCGATTGCCGCGATTGCCTTCGATGCACCGGCGAGCCCGGTGGACGGCAATATCGAGCGGGTGGTGGCGCGGCTGTTTGCAGTTGAGGCGCCGCTGCCCGGGGCGAAGCCGGAATTGCGGCGGCTTGCGCGTGAGATTACGCCACAGCATCGCGCCGGCGATTTCGCGCAAGCGATGATGGATCTCGGCGCCACGCTCTGCACGCCGAAGAAACCGGCCTGCGCGCTGTGTCCATGGAACGAAAGCTGTGCGGCCTATGCGCGCGGCGACGCCGAAAGCTTTCCGCGCCGCGTGCCGAAACGGGAAGGCGCCTTGCGCCGCGGCGCGGCTTTTGTCGTGCGCCGTGCCGACGGATATCTGCTGGTGCGCGCCCGGCCGGCGAAGGGGCTCCTCGGCGGCATGACGGAAGTGCCGACGACGGAATGGTCGGCGGATTTTGACGAGGGCGATGCGCTGACGCATGCGCCGGTTTTTTCATCTCTCGCCGCTGGGGAGAGGTCGGCGCGCGCCAACGACGCGAGCCGGGTGAGGCGGGGAGGGCGGGGACCAAAAATAGTTTGGCGCCGACTGCCCGGCGTGGTGCGGCATGTGTTCACGCACTTCCCGCTTGAGCTTTCAGTTCACGCGGCCGAGCTGCCAGCGAATACGCGCGCGGCGGAGGGCACGCGCTGGGTGAAGATTTCAGAACTTGATGGCGAAGCTTTGCCAAGCCTCATGCGCAAAGTCGTCGCGCATGCCTTCGGAGAGTGACGATGTCCTATACTGCCGCCCTTCGGCAGGTGTTCGTGCGCACGACGAGATCAGACGCCCAGAGCATTTCGCTAAATGGCTGATTGGCGTAGTGCACGATAGGACGGCGTAGTGCGGGATCAGACTCGGAATGACGGTATCTGCTGACGCAAAGGCCGTCGAGTTGTTTTTCATCGGCCGGTTCTTATCTACAAGGCTTCAACGAGAATCGGTCACTCCCCATGTCAACTCTGTTATTTGCGCACCGCATATCCTGCGATGAGTCAGGGTTTACCGGGAATAACCCTGCTGAACCCTGAGCAGCGTTTCTTCGGCTATGCTTCGCACGATCTTTCGTTGGATGAGGCGGAACAGTTGGTCCGTCGCGTTCGTGCCGGTCATCGCATTCAAATGCCAGAACTGAAGGCTGCCAAACTCCTAAAGACCAGGCGCGGCCGGGGCATTATCAGTGATGTTCTTGAAGCAATGGACGGGCGGTACGTCGCGACGGTTTACGACAAAAAGCTGTCCCTTGCAGGCAAGCTGTTCGAGTACATCTACGAACCGGTGCTGCAGGCAAACAATGATGGCAGCCAGCCTTGGGCCGGGCTGATGGAAGCCAACGACGGAAGCTTCTACGGAACGACTGAAGCAGGCGGGGACCACGGCAAGGGCACAATATTCAAAGTGGCGCTGCTGGTAAATTCAACGCTAACGGTGACCCTCGTGGGCCAGGGTGCGGTGCGCAGCACTGACAGTGCAATCGAATGCCCCGGTTTTTGCTCCTATAGGTACACGGACCCATCGACGGTCGTCATGGGTGCCGTACCTGATTCCGCATATAGTTTTAGCGGCTGGACTGGCTGCGACAACGTGAACGACGGTCGGTGCGTGGTAACGATGACAGAATCGAAAATGTAACTGCCACGTTCGATTCCGTCAACAACATTACCCTGACATCGCTTACCTTCAATCCGACCTACGTGAAGGGCGGCAAACAGTCGGCCGGGACGCTGACGCTGAGTGCCGCGGCGCCTCCTGGAGGGCTAGGATTCTCTGAGCAGCGATCATCCAGGTGTGGCGCATCCGCCGGCAATCGTCATCGTCCCGGAGGGCAAAAACTCGGTCGGCTTCGCCGTGCATACCTTTCCCGTCAAGACCAACACGACGGTGATGATCACGGCGACTGCGGGCAGCTCCCAGGTGAACGGAACATTGACCGTCGGCACGACGTCTCGTCCGAAGTCGGCGAAATGACAACGGCCTATCCATGTCACTCGATACCCGTCAAGGCGCTTGCGCGTTCCCGGCTGGCCTGACCCGCGCGAGTTTTCCACTCCAGTCCTCGAAAATCGAACCCCTCGGTGAAGGCGCACATCTACTAGACCTGATGAAGCCACCCTGCGATGAAGCGGTAATCGGTTCGCGCAACGGGCTTCGCCTTGCCAGCGGCAAGCAGGCGACATGGGTGCTGGCGGCCACCATCCTTGGCTCCAGCATGGCGTTCATCGACAGCACGGTGGTGAACGTGGCTTTGCCGGCGTTGCAGAAGAGCTTTGGCGCGAGCGTGATCGGCGTGCAGTGGGTGGTGGAGGCCTATGGTCTCACGCTTTCGGCGCTGATCCTGGTCGGTGGATCGATGGGCGACATGTTCGGCCGCCGCCGGATGTTCGTGTTGGGCGTCGGCATATTCGCTGCTGCTTCGGTCTACTGCGGCTTGGCGCCCAGCATTGGGCAGCTCATCGCTGCCCGAGCCGTACAAGGGTATTGGCGCCGCATTTCTCGTGCCCGAGAGCCTGGCGCTCATCAGCGCGTGCTTTGACGAGAGCGAGCGCGGCAGGGCCATCGGCACCTGGTCGGGATCAACCGCGATCACCACGGCGCTCGGCCCGGTTCTGGGAGGCTGGCTGATCGAGCATCTGTCGTGGCGCTGGGTGTTCTTCATCAACGTGCCGCTTGCGCTGGCGGTGATCGTCATCAGCTTGTGGCAGGTACCTGAGAGTCGAAGCAGTCGCCAGGGGCGCATCGACTGGCTCGGCGCCTCGGTCGCAACGTTCAGCCTGACCGCGCTGACATTTGGCATGATCGAGTCGTCGCGCATGGGATGGAAACACCCGCTGGTGCTGGCGACTCTCATCGGCCGGCGTCTGGGATTGCTCGCCTTTCTTCTTATCGAGATCCGCGCGAGAATTCGCCGATGGTTCCGCTGAAGCTGTTCCGTTCGCGGGCTTTAGCCGGCGCGAACCTGCTGACGCTGTTTCTGTATTCGGCCCTCGGCATTTTCTTCTTCGTTTTTCCGCTCGACCTCATACAGGTGCAGGGATACTCGGCAACGGCGACGGGGGCGGCGATGCTGCCGTTCATCTTGCTGATGTTCCTGCTCTCGCGCTGGTCGGGAGGCTTGGTCGCCCGCTACGGTGCGCGACTGCCGTTGATTATCGGGCCAGTGATTACCGCACTGGGCTTCTTCCTGTTTACTATCCCTTCGGTCGGGGGCAGCTATTGGAGAACGTTCTTCCCGGCTGTGATCACGCTGGGTCTGGGGATGGCGGTGAGCGTCGCTCCCTTGACCACAACGCGTGATGGGTGCGGTCGATCAGGACCGCGTAGGAACGGCATCGGGAATCAACAATGCGGTTGCTCGCGTAGCCGGAGTGCTGGCGGTTGCCGGACTGGGAGCGGCAATGGTTGCTCAGATTCGGCAACCACTTGAATCGCCGTCTCGAACAAGTCGCTATGCCCAACGAAGTGCGGACTGAGCTGCAATCCAATGAGATCAAGATGGCAGCGCTCACGCCGCCGAGTTCGGTAGAGCCTCAGACTGCGGCCGCCATTCACGAGGCTATCGTCGCTTCGTTCGTCAGCAGCTTCAGGTTGATGATGTGGATATGCTGCGGCGCTGGCGCTCATGAGCGCCGCTAGTCGCCTGGCGGATCATACCCGGCGTGGAGTCGACTGCACTCACCCAACACCGGCATCGTCGCCCGCAAGGCACTCCTAGATAGTTGCATCACTGGTTCAGGCTGAGGGAAATGGGGCCGTCGCTTTTTCGATCCCCCTCATCTTCCAAGCGAAATTTCGCTCTTCGATAAAGCCGGTCGAAGACAACGAACATGATCGCGATCACCGGAAACACAAGAGCGGCTGGCCTTCGGGTCCAAGCGATCCGCCGGTGACCCATTGCGGTCCCTGCCAGCTCGTCTGCAACAAGTGGCCAACAGCATATTCTCCGGCGTTTTGCCCCGACCAGACGAAGAGATTTGCGAAGTCGAAGGCCGCGTGGAATCCGATGGCAAACGCCAGCGAGCCCGTGCGCCGCAGCGTCAAGCACATGAACAACCCGAGCAGTCCGGTGGAAGCAAAATCTTCCCAGCGTTCGTGCGGCTTGAAGAAGTAATGCAGCGCGCCGAAACCGGCGGAGAGCAGAATCGATGCGGCCCAGAAGCCGATACCATCAGCGGTGGTCGCCAGCAGGTAAGCGCGAAACTGAAGTTCTTCGGCAAAGCCAATCAGCAGATTGGCAACCGTCCACAGCGCCGTGAAGTACCACAAGTCCGTCCCGTGAATGGCGAGTCCCACAATGTGGTATCCGCCGAACAGAGCAATCAGCCCGATGAGCAGGGAGGTTGAACCTATCCCCCAGACGGCTCCTATCCAGAAGTCGCGTCCGAAGGCGTCACGCAACGGCGGGATGCCGTAGTCCTGAAAGCGCCGGCGTTCGATGCGCGCCATGATCCAGGTGGCAATCGAGAGCGAGTGCGAGCGAAACGGTCTCTGCTTCGATGAACGACACAGGATCGAGGAACGGTCGCTGCTCGGGATGGAAGATCTTTGTGATCGGCCCAGTCCGCGCGAAACGACAAAGCGGCAAAGATGGCGACGAAGATCAGCAGGCGCCAACCGGCGCGCAAACCGCGGGAATTGAAGAAGACCGTCTCTCATGTTTAGGAATTACGCTGGCGAAGCCCTCTTCGTTTCGACGTCTCAGCTCTTCGCGCGGGCGTTCGCCACCCGCATGGGATAAAACTCGAAGCGGTTCAGCCCTCCGGCTACGGAGGGATCATTCTCGCCGAAGTGGCGGGCTTCGGCCTCGTCGGCGACCTCCAGGATCCCCATCCCAAACGCTCCCTCGGGCGACATCACCGGGCCGTAGACCAGCAGCTTGCCCGCATCAAACTGCTGCTGGCAATAGGCGCCGTGCTGCGCCATCAGGGCTCTCTCTTGCGTCGGTAATGTCGTGCGGAAAAGTCGCGCGCGGCGGAATCAGCTTGAAGAAGAAATGTTGCTTGTCCATGGTGGCAGAGATGATAACCCATCGACCGCCGCGAGCAACCAGGCGTGATCAACTACTTAGAAGCAGCGGCGACGGCTATGCGATCGACTGAAGAATCTGACCGCCGCTCCGAATCCAGCGCCTTTCCTCGCCTCGCAGCACGCGCAGCGCGCCTTCGGCCAGCGCCTGTAGCTCGTCCTCGCCGGGATAGAGAACGATGGGCGCGATCCACTGAATGTATTCGCTCAACGTTGCGACCAAGCGCTCGGAGTGAGCCATGCCTCCGGTGAACAGAATGGCGTCGATCCGGCCGCGGAGCGCGGCCGCCATGCCTCCAATTTCTTTCGCGATCTGGTAGGCCATGGCGGCGAACACGGTGGCCGCATGAGCGTCTCCGGACGTCGATGCGGCGTTCGACTTCGCAAAGGTCTTTCGTCCCCAGATACGATTGCAGTCCGCCGTCGCGGCAGAGCAGCGGCTTCGATCTGCTTCCTGGTGTACTTTCCCGAGAAGCACAGATCGAGCAACTGCATCGCAGGTACGCCGCCGGCACGCTCGGTAGAGAAGGCCCCTTCTTCGCGGGAGTTGGTGGCGTCGATCATGCGTCCGCCCTCGTGCGCCGAAACCGAGATGCCGCTGCCGAGGTGCGCCACGATGAGACGCAGAGCACCTGTAAGGCTTGCCCTGCTCGCGCGCGTAGCGCTTGGCGACTGCCTTTGAGTTCAGCGCATGCGAAAGTGATTGACGCTCCAGCAACGCGGTGCCCGAGAGCCGAGCGATTTCCGGCCACTCGTCCACGCTCACCGGATCGACGACGTAAGCCTGTCACTCCTGCCTTGGTCGGCCAGCGCGTGCGCCAGATAGGCGCCGAGATTCGAAGCGTGCTCGCCGCGTTTCGCCAGGCGCAGTTCGTCGAGCATTGCGGGGTTCACCTCGTAGGTTCCGCTGGCCAGCGGCGGCAGCAGACCGCCGCGTCCGACAACCGCGCTGAGTTCGGCGATGCTCACGCCGCGTGTTCCAACTCCGCTTCGATCTGCGCCGAGCGAAACTCTTGCTGGTCGAGGATGGGCCGATTGCGAAATGGCGCCATCTCGGCATCGGTGTGGCGAAGGTTCTTCACCAACACGGCTGTTCGTTCACAAAGAGAGCGAGCTTGGTAGAGGTCGAGCCGGGATTGATGGCGAGCACTCGAAATTCAGCGGCGGGCAAAGAGCACCCCCAGGGCGATGGAATTCACCTTGTCGTCGACGCTTTCAACGCGTGACGGGATGAGGATGGGCACCTTCGCTCCTACCACCACGTGCGCGCATTGCGAGCCGCCGAGATACTTGACGGCTTTGCCCAGCAGATTGCCGGCCTCGATGTTGGGAACGACCATGCAGTCGGCGTGGCCGGCGACGGGGTGAGTAATGCCTTTGGCCCGCGCTGCCGATTCCAGCAGCGCGCAGTCGAGCGCGATCGGGCCCAGCAGATCGACTTCGCCGAACTGTCCCGCCTCCGCCATCTGCGTGAGATGCTGTGCGTCCTCGGTCGAAGGCAGGAAGCGCTCACCGCCTCGGTGGCGCTCATGATGGCCATCTTCGGCCTGGCGTGATGCCCAGGCAGCGCATGACCTCGATCGCGTTCTGGACGATCTGTTGCTTCTGCTCGAGCGTCGGCAAAACGTTGAGCCCGCCATCGGTGATGCCGACGAGCCTCGTCTCGCCGGCCAGCGTGTCTTCGTAGAGCAGCACGTCGCTCAGCAGACGGCCCGTGCGCAGGCCCGTTCTTTGTTCAGCACAGCATGCAACAGTTCGTCGGTCCGCAAGTGGCCCTTCAGCAGAACCTCGACATAGCCCTCGCGCGCCAGTCGCACCGAGTCGGCAGCAGGCATCGACGGTATCGACGAGTTCTGCTCTGGACGAGCAGGTCGGACAGTGCCAACTCTTCAGCTTTGGCGCGGATCTTCCGGCGTTTCCAAGCAGCACGGGAGCGGCGATTCCCAAGTTGCAGGGCGCGATCGGCCGCCGTAAGTGCGACTTCATCATCGGCGACAACGACAGCGACGCGCCGTGGCCCGAGCTGCTGCGCCTGCTGGCGAAGGGCGTGAAGTTGGCGATCCGCTCGACTGCGGGGAAGGTTGTAGTAGCCATGGCAGTCATGCTCCGCCAAGCGTGCCTTTGGATTGCAGTGCCGTGGGTCACAAAGGACGGCTTTTGGCTCTTGGCCTTTGGAGTAGGAGCTACGAGCC
The DNA here is from genome assembly GCA_963697035.1 of uncultured Acidobacteriaceae bacterium. GTDB lineage: Bacteria > Acidobacteriota > Terriglobia > Terriglobales > Acidobacteriaceae > PALSA-270. The sequence continues at coordinate 541,485 of CAVOMN010000011.1, forward strand.
GCGAACTCGGGTGGAAGCCCTCGGCAACTCTCAGTAGATCCCATGTCATCCCGAGCCCGCCACGGCGCTGCGGAGTCGAGGGAGCTGGCACTTCAGCCAGCGCTAACGCGCGTTTCACACGAGACGCCTCCATCTCACACATGAATGTGAGCTTCCACCGTTTTCTGGTGAGCAAGGTCAAAAAAAACGCGCTGCTCGATAATTTGTTTTCAAGGAGTTTAGGCCACAAATCCATTCTAAATATCTGATTCTCAGTTATACGTACTTAATTGAGCCGCAATGACTTACGCGTTGTAAAGAGCCGCTCCGCGGCTATGGGAACCTAGGTGCTGTCGAACACACGCGCACGCATTGCGCTGCTTTTGTCTCGTTTATAAACAGACTCTCCTCAGAAAAAAAGTCGATGGGAACGACAGCCTGCTGATGGAGGCACCACGCTTCACCGTGGTGAAAAGACCTCATCCGTGCTAGCGGGCTTCGGCCCCGTCGCGTCGAATTCACTCCGGCGTGATAGCCTCTCTCCTATGCCCGACGACCAGCGCAACTCGAAGGACCTTCAAGACACTGCCGTTGTCTGGGCGCGCTATTCCGAAATTGCCTTCATCATTCCCGCTGCCGTTGTTATCGGACTGCTCTTAGGCAAGCTGGGCGACTACTTCTTCCACACCCACTGGCTCACCATCACCGGCATCATCTTCGGCGCGGTCGTGGGATTCATTCAACTCATCCGCACTGTCCTGCGCGACAAGAGCTAAACTCTTTAGCCCTACCCGTGCTCGACCCGCGCCTTAATATCCGACCACGCCAAATCGATAAGCCTGCGCAGTGCTGCCGGGTTTGTCGCCGCTCCCGGTCTCAGCTTCACATGGCGCATGGACTTGCCGGTACCTTGCAGCAAGCGTTCCGGGTCGGGCAGCGCCGCGCCATGAAAGAACCCGACGTTGACGTGCGAAGTGAACACATTCACATATCCGAAGGGCGCATCGCCCAGACACGCGGTCGGACAGCCGTCATGTAAGAGCTCCCGAACTTCATCGCCGCATTGACGCATCACCTCAAACCACTCGTGCGCTATGGCTCCCAATTCGCCTGCATGCTCGCTCATCCACCGACCGATGGCGGGGTCCCGCTCGACAGCACCGTTGAATGTCAGCCATTCTGTTCGCCTCACCGCTCTATTCTCCGCCTTTGCGGTCCATGGTAAGCGCAGGCGATGAAAGGCGTCGTCTGGAAATCAGGCATAGCCCGCAGGCACGCAGCCACCTCCAGAAGAGCCCGAAGGGCGAGATTTGTTTAAGCCGTGGCGTCGGCGAGTCCCTGCTGCACATCGACAACAATCAGCGCAGCGGATTTGGGTAGCTGGCTCACAGAATCTCACCTCAGCTTGCGATCAGTCTGGTCATTCGATTCAGTTCTGCCGCCCTCGACGCAGAGAGTTGGCGGGTTTAGATTGTGACGCAGATCACGAAATTTTTGATTTCGCGATACTTTGTTTTCAACACTTTAGACCACAATTGTGCTCCACATAATTGAGCGCCAAGGACTTACAGGCACTTAACTGATTTCAAAGAACTTACGGGGACCGAATTGCCCCCAATATACGCCGCTGGTGGCAGATCGTCTGGCGACCCAGACACTCCTTAAGGCACAGCTGCGGAGACACCCTTTGGTGTCCTCGGAGAGAGTTTATGAGTTGCTGAGTCGGGGGCACGCGAAAAGTGCGAGCCATAGGTTACGAAGGTCGGAGACAATTCCCGAAATGGGAATCGATTATCAGGAGGGCTGGGCGCCCCGCCCGCTTGGGTCGAGCGTCGAGGATTCGGCAAACCAGATACAGCCCGCAGGTCGGGCCCACACCATTTGGCCCTTCCGGCGGTGCTACCCCTTCATCGCCGCCTCGAGTTTC
>CAVOMN010000012.1:0-24172 GCA_963697035.1 uncultured Acidobacteriaceae bacterium
GATTTGAACCACCGACCTTTGGGTTATGAGCCCAACGAGCTACCAGACTGCTCCACCCCGCAGTAACATCATAGCAACCGGCGTTCTTTGCGGTCAAACCCGGCACCAGCCAGAACATTGCCTTGGCGGCTTGAAGCCAGTACATTCTTCTCGGGCAATGAATCTGCTGACGCTGAACGATATTTTTTTTGGGCTTGTAGAGCGCGATGCGCGGGTCGTCACCATGCAGCGCGGAGCTGCCGGGTGGGTTTCAGTTTCTTCTTCGGAGTACTACCGCAATGTGGCTGGGGCGGCGCGCGCCTTGCTCGAATGGGGCATCAGCGCCGGAGACCGGGTCGCAATTCTGGCGGAGAACCGTCCCGAGTGGACTACGGCGGATTTTGCCTGTCTGCTGCTGGGCGCGGTAGTTGTTCCTATCTATCCCACGCTCACGGGAGAGCAGACTGCCTATATCCTGAACGACTCAGGTGCGCGGGTTGCATTCGTCTCAACGGAAACGCAATTTCAGAAAATTGCCGGCATCCAGAACCAGACTGCACTGGAAAAAATTGTAGTCATGGATGCGGTGGCGACCTCCCAGGCCTTCTCCATGGACCGTCTGATGCATGGCGGGCCACAGCAGCGCGACGCAGGGCTGGATAGCCGCGGCTGCGCCGTCAGTCCGGACGACCTGGCAACCATTATCTATACGTCGGGTACGACGGGAATCCCGAAAGGGGCCATGCTCACGCACGGGAACATGGCCTCCAACATTTCTCAGTCGCTCAATGGATATGACCTTGGGCCGGGTGACATCAGCGTATCGTTCTTGCCCCTGTCGCATGTCACGGCGCGCCATCTGGACTTGGCGATGCTGCATCTGGGAGTCGCGCTGGCGTACGTTTCGCATCCCGATCAACTGCCTAAGGCGTTGCTGGAAGTTCGGCCGACGATCATCGTTGGAGTGCCGCGGCTCTATGAAAAGATTCACACGCAGGTGGAGAGCAAGACGAAGGGATTTCCGAAAGCTTCAATCCTGCGCTGGGCGCTTCGCACAGGACGCGCGTATCGCGCGGAAATTCTCGCGCGGCGAACCCCCAGCTCTCTTGCCTGGAAGCTGGCCAACCGCCTGGTGTATGCAAAAGTGCGGAACGGCATGGGAGGACGGGCCAAGTTTTTTATCTCGGGCGGAGCGCCGCTGGGCCGCCAACTGGCAGAGTGGTATGCCGATCTCGGCATTCGCATTCACGAAGGCTACGGCCTGACGGAAACTTCGCCGGTGATCGCGCTCAACAAACCGGCTGCGCACAAGCTGGGCACGGTGGGCAAGCCGCTCGCCAATGTGGAAGTGCGAATCGCCGAGGATGGCGAGATTCTGGTGCGTGGGCCTTCGGTGTTTCGGAGCTATTGGAATCGTCCTGAAGAAACGCAGCAGGCTTTCGCGGACGGATGGTTCAAGACTGGCGACATCGGCAACCTGGATGCCGAAGGGTTTCTTTCCGTCACCGACCGCAAGAAAGACCTGATCAAGACTTCCGGGGGGAAATTTATTGCGCCGCAGCCCATCGAGAATGCGCTCAAGCACAATCCGCTGATTGCGGAGGCCGCGATTTTAGGCGACAAGCGCAAGTTCTGCGCCGTGCTGATTGCGCCGCACTTCCCTATTCTCGAAGACTGGGCGCGGGCTAATCAGGTTGGGTTCGCTTCGCGGGAGGAGTTGGTAAGAAATGCCCGTGTCTGCGAATTGTATGAGGGGATTGTGGTGGATCTGAATCGTGACCTGGCGCAATTCGAAAGGTTAAAAAAAGTCTTGCTGATTGCAGAAGAATTTTCCGCGGACAATGGGTTGCTGACTGCGAGCATGAAGCTGCGGCGGCGCGCCGTGGAGGAGCGGTATCGCGGGCGGATTGAGGAAATGTATGCGGAGGCGGAGGGCGTAAGGGTTTGAGGTTTGCCGATGTGGCAAGCTCACATCGCAAAAAGAGCGGCAAAGATCGGGCGCTGGGGCGAGGAATTGATTCCTTTGTCCTTCATGAGTTGCCTGTATTGCTCGTTATATGACTCCTTAACCGTGAAGGCCGGCATCACAGCGTCCCACATGTCATGAATTCTCTGATCGATATTTGCACCTGTCAAAGTGGAAGGAGGCTGCAGTTCGGTCACGAGGCACAGCAAAATGCCTGCGGCCGCGGACCGCTCGGAATGACAAATAATGGAAGGCGACGAGGGTCGGGCACTTCATGAAATTCGCCTAGACTCAATAATTTCTGAGCTGCAGTGATGGTTTTTTCCTGCCTTTTGCGCATAGCCAAATAAGGGCTTTGGGTACCAAAATGATCTGCGCGAATGAGGTGCGGGGATGAAGATGAGGACGGCGATACTAAGCGCGATGGCATGGTGCGGACTGCTTGCGGGAGCCAGTGCTTTCGCGCAGACGATTCCGACCGGCGTGACTTATGTGTGCGGCGGGGAGCGGCTCTACGTGGAGAACTGCAATATCCGCGATCTGTCGGACACTTCCACGTGCATGGTGGCGCATCCTGACCGGCCACAGCATAACGGGTTCATGGCCTACACCACCGAGACGCGGGGTGCGCTAAAGAAATTGCTGCCCACCTGCACCCAGCCTTCGGCCAAGGACATTGCAGCCGAGGCGGCCTTCAAGAAGAAGCAGCAGGAGATTTACGACGCCAATGTGCAAAAGGCGAATCCACAGGTCAATGCCACCCAACCCAATGCGGGTGCGATGAATACGCCGCAGCAAAGAGCGCCGATGACGCCGGACCAGCGCGCCTTGAACCGCTGCATCACATCCGGACGGCTGCCGGCGAGTTGCACCGGCAATTCGCTGCTGGGGGCCTTTGGCCAGATGCTTTCGCAGGTTCTTCCTGGAGCCGACAAACAGGCTGCCGTCGCGGGGCCGACCATGGCGGGAGTTTTTCAGGGGGCCGGCAATTGGCGGCTCGACTTCATTGATGGCGGGGTTCTGGTGAATTGCTCGTTCCTGTCGCCCAATCAACAGAGTTACAAGATCGACTTCAGGAGTGGCGGTCCGGTAATCGTGATTGACACCACGCCGAAGCCTCTCGTCCTTACCCTCAGAGCCGATGGAACCATCACTGGGCCGGGTCCGCTGCAGATCAATGGAGTTGTGGCCAGCGGGACCGCGGGCGGCCAATCGACTCCAGGGCATACCGAGACCAATGTGGTGACCACGTATCAGCCGATGACGGAGGCGGATGCGAGCATCCACGCCGGAGACCCCAACGTTACCCATGTCGAAGGGGGATATCAAATGGCGACGACCACCACGCAAAGCACCTACGTGCCCGGCACATCCACTCCGGTTTACTCCACCTTCTCGCCGCGAACCGCGACCTGTCCGGCACTCAACCTGTCTTCGAAGGGATCTGGCGTCGGCATCCAGACGATGCAGACGGATCTGCTGAAGACCATGTTCGGCGGAGATAAAGGGGCGCCGACGCCGCCAGGAATTCGCATGAGCGGCAGTTACGCAGCTTCCACCGGCTTCAGCGTTCAGTTCTTTCCGGAGTCGGCAATCCTCGGCTGCGGGCTGGACGCGGCGCGCGCCTATCCGTACACCGTCGTGCCCGAGGGCGGGCGGGCAGTGGTGAAGATTGAAGCGCCCGATCATCCGCTCACGCTAGCCTTCCGGCCGGACGGCTCGCTTGATCCGGGAGGATCGGGCGCGTACCAGGTGCACGGACGGGCGATCAGCGGACAGAACGACAATGACGACTTCACCTTCACTCCGAATGAGCAGAGCTGCAATCTTGGGATTCTGACGGCGAGCCAGACGATTCCCTCCGGCGGCGGACAGAGTAGCGCAACTTCACAACTGGCCACCGGGACCACAGGCGGTTTGTCCAGCAACGCGGCTGGTGGAGGAAATGCGACGCTCTCGGTGACCTCAGGATTTCCGCCTGGGGCGGCAAATCCTTTGGCTGGGCATCCCTACGTGCTGCTGCGCAGCAGCTTCACAAATGTGGTGGCTAGTGGCGGCGTACCGGTTCCGCCTGGGACGTCGCCGTACAAAGTTATGAGCAGCGCCTGCGTCAATCGCAATGCGGACTGTCAGAAGATTATGGAAGCGGTCAAAGCCAATGCGGTCGGCGGCGTGAGAGCGGACGCGAACGGAAGCGGAACATTCTCTGGCCTGGCTGCCGGAACCTATTATTTGATGATCTCGACCCGCTACAACAATCAAGGGCTGGCGTGGGGGCAGGCGGTTCAGGTGCGGCCGGGAGCAAACTCGGTGACGCTCGATCTGCGCAATGCAACTCCACTGAACTGAGACGGATGCGGCGCGCTTTAGCCGCGGGACGAAAGAGTGCCTCCACCTTCGACTCTTCCTCGACTTGGCTCGGGGCTTCGGCACAGCGGGGCAGGCGTCTGGCGCACAAAACGCGACGAGCAGGGTACATGCTTCGCTCAGGTTAGCGCCCAAAAGCTGCGCGAACCCTTCCCCCAGCTCAGGGCAGGCTCTGGGGGCACAAGTGCGCTATCCTTTTCTCGCAGTGGTGGTGCGTCTGTCGGGAGTAACCAGAAATGAAGAAGAATATTTACCTGGGGAAATCGGCTGGATGGGTGAAGCATACGCGGAATTCTGACCTGGGCGGGCGGCGCGGAGTGAACAAAAAGATCCGGCGAGGCATGAAGGCGGAGATTCGCGTGAAGAAACTGAAGTAAGTCCAATCCGCTTTCATGAAATCAAGCTCTTGAACAGACGCGAAGATAAGGCGCTCTTCGTTTTGCCCACTAGAACAATACCCCGCCCAAGCGTAGCCCATTCGACTTCGCTCGGGGCAGGCCTTGGTCGCGGCACCCCCGGGAACAGGAAACTCTCATTCACACTCGCATGGGCCCAATCTTATCCGATGGAAGGCGGACAGGAACGCCCGCCGCGCACTCTTAGCGGTGTATACTCTCGCGGATCAGGGAGGACTTCGCTCATGCAATCCGACACTCCATCTGGCGCACCGTTGACGCCGGCTATCGTCTTCGAGAACTTACAGGCATTCCAGCGGACTTCCGCGCTGAAGGCGGCTATCGAACTGGATATATTTGGCGCCGTGGGCCACGGAATGGGCGACGTGGCCACGATCGCGCGGCACGCTTCGGCGTCGGAACGTGGTATTCGCATTTTGTGCGACTTTCTGGTGATCAACGGACTTCTGCAAAAAGTGGACGGGCGCTATCAGCACACGCCCTCGAGCGCGGCGTTCCTCGACCCCAAATCGCCGGCGTGCCTCGCGTCGATTGTCCGTTTCTTGTCGCTTCCTGCGCTGCACGAGCCGTACGAACATCTGGCGGACATTGTGCGCAGTGGCCGAACGGTGCTGCCCGGGCAGGGCTCGGTTGAGCCGGAGAACCCTATCTGGGTGGAGTTCGCGCAGAGCATGGCGCCGATGATGGCGCCTCTCGTCGGGCCGTTGGGGGCGATTGTGCTCGAAGGGCGCGTGGGACCGATGCACGTCCTGGACATTGCCGCTGGGCATGGATTGTTCGGCATTGAGATTGCCAAACAAAATCCGCAGGCGCGGGTGACTGGGCTGGACTGGGCGCCGGTTTTGCGAGTGGCGCTGGACAATGCGCGCAAGGCTGGGGTACAGGAGCGTTATGACATGCTGCCGGGCAGCGCATTCGATGTCGCGTTTGGTGGCCCGTATGACACGGTGCTTTTGACCAATTTTCTGCATCACTTCGATGTGGAGACGTGTGTCGCACTACTGAAGAAAGTGCGGCGTTCGCTCAAGCCCGGCGGAAGTGCGGCGACGCTGGAGTTCGTGCCGAATGAAGATCGCGTATCGCCACCGATGCCCGCGGCATTCAGCATGACGATGCTGACTTCGACTGCCGCCGGCGATGCGTACACCTTCCGCGAACTGGCACAGATGCATGCCGATGCGGGATTCAGCGGGATGAAGGCGTATCCGATTCCGATGAGCCCGCACACGATTGTGATGGCGCGGGCGTAGGGAGACAAAGCGGCGACGGAGAGTCCCGCGTCTCGCAAAAGCCGCGAGAACAGCGGCACCCACCGCGGCATGCCCAGCCTTCAAGGACTACAATAAAAACCACTATGGACTCATTAATTATTGCTGGCCGTGAATTTCGTTCCCGCCTGATTGTCGGCACGGGGAAATATAAGTCGCATCAGGAGACCGCGCGGGCGCTCGAGGCCAGTGGCGCGGATATGGTGACGGTGGCGGTGCGGCGGGTGAATCTGGACCGCAGCAAAGAATCGCTGCTCGACTACATTGATCCCAAGAAATATTTTCTGCTGCCCAATACGGCGGGTTGCTATACGGCGGATGAGGCCATTCGCGCGGCGCGGCTGGGGCGCGAGGTTGGGCTCTCGGATTGGGTGAAGCTGGAGGTGATTGGCGATCAGGCGACGCTGTATCCGGATGTGCAGGCCACGCTGGAGGCGACGCGGGTGCTGGTAAAGGAAGGCTTCACAGTTCTTCCCTACACCTCAGATGACGTGGTGTTTGCCAAGAGGCTGCTGGATGCGGGAGCCAGCGCAGTGATGCCGCTGGCAGCACCCATTGGCAGTGGGCTGGGGATTCAGAATCCGGCGAATATCCGAATTCTGCGCGAGGTGATCACGAGCGTGCCGCTCATCGTGGATGCGGGGGTGGGAACGGCGTCCGACGCGGCGGTCGCCATGGAGTTGGGCGCGGACGCAGTGCTGATGAATACTGGTATCGCGGGCGCGCAGGATCCGGTGCTGATGGCCGAAGCCATGAAACATGCGGTATTGGCGGGACGAGAGGCGTATCTCGCGGGACGGATGCCGAAGAAGCTTTATGCGACTGCAAGCTCGCCGCTGGAAGGTGTAGTGCGGTAAATGAAAATCCCCGCCCAAGCGAAAAGCTTGGACGGGGCGTCCTGCAATTTCCGTTGCAGTGGATCTAGAGCATGGAGGCGCTTTCCACATGGATGGAGTCGCCGTTGACATGTCCGGTCACGGCTACGTGATGTCCCACGTGATCTTTGAGGGCGTCAGGGTTCTCGACGGTAAGAACTTTTTTGTCTATCGGTCACGACCACCATCTTGGCGCCTTTATCCAGACACTTCTTGGCGCAGGCTTCGTGGCCGGCGGAGGCACCCTTGGCGCCGCACATGGAATCACTCACCCAACCTTTGACGGTTTCGTCCTTGGCCATGTCGTCACCCGCCCAGACGGTGGCGATCATTAGGAAAAACATGGAGAAAACAGCGCAAACCAATAACAGCTTTTTCATCGCGAGAACTCCTCTGAATTTGGCGGCCGAAGCCGCAGATTTTGGCCGAACAGCAGGGTTCTTGCCGGCGTTTCGCTGCTAACGGTCTCCAGCAAGCCACATCTACCCGAGTGTTGCCCACTATAGCACAACGGATCGGAGGGCAAGGGACGGATGTAGCTACTCGGCAGGACCTACTTCTTGGCGGAGTCTAGAGCCGGATGTTCGGCAGGGCGCGGGCGCAGGCGTGACGTAGATGACCTCGCCCGGGCGGGCGTAGTGAAGTTGCTCGCGGGCTTCCTGTTCGATGGCTTTGGGATCGGTCTTTAGGGCTTTGACCTGCGAAGTGTACGCGTCGTTTTCTTTCTGCAGGCCGTCAATTTCCTTTTGCAGGCTTTGATACTCGGTCTTTTTCTGTCGATACACGACCATGCCATTGGCGCCGAACATCACGTGAGCAAAGAGCCAGGCGGTAAGCACGGCGACGAACGCGGTGGCAATCTTGCGGCGGAGCTGGTAGACGAAAATGAAGTGCGGACGAAGCTTCGCCTGCTACGCGCCCAGCCCAAGCTTCGGCCCGCGGAGCATGCTCAGCCAGAGCTTGTAAGCGGCGCTCGGGACAGACGAATGCGGACTTAGCCAACCCAGGAAGTTTTAGTTTTACTCGAAAATCCATTGCTTGGCCGCCGCGCTCAAGTTCTGCAGATCCGCTTCACTGCCCGCTTCGGAATAGACGCGAACCACCGGCTCGGTACCCGATAGGCGGTAGCATACCCACGCACCGTCCTCGAAAACCAGCTTCAGTCCGTCGGTGCGGACGATCTCCTTGACCTTGCGGCCAAAGAATTCCTTAGGTTGCAGTTGTAACTTCTCAGTGAACTTCTCTTTCACCTCCGGCGTCAAGCGGAAGTTTTCGCGCTGCGGGTAAAAGGAACCAACTTCGGCAAATAGGCTGCGCAATTGTTCTCCCAGGGTCTTTTTTCGCGTGGCGACCATTTCGCAGCACAGCAAGCCGGCGAGGATGCCATCTTTTTCGGGAACATGATGGCGGATGGAGAGGCCGGCGCTTTCTTCGCCGCCGATCACGATTTTGTCCTGCTTGATGAGCTCGCCAATGTATTTGAAGCCGACCGGGGTTTCGTGCAACTCGATGCCGTAATGCTGGGCGAGTGCGTTAACCATATTGGTGGTGGCTACGGATTTCGCCACGCCATTTTTCCAGCCGCGGCTTTCCACCAGGTAATCGAAGAGTAGGGCGATAATGTAGTTGGGCTGGAAGAAGGTTCCATCCTTATCCACGATGCCAAAACGGTCGGCGTCGCCGTCCGTGGCGATGCCGATGTTGGCATTGATTGCCTTCATCTTGTCGCGCAGGTCGGCGAGCAGATGGTCATCGGGCTCGGGCGCATGGCCGCCGAAAAGGACATCGCGATAGTCGTGGACCGCGGCAACTTCGACGCCGGCCTCGCGGAGGAGCGTATCGGGATAGCCGCGGGCCGCTCCCCAGAGGGGATCGAAAGCGACTCGCAAGCCGGCTTTCTGGATGGCTCTCAGAGTCGATGATTTCCTCAGCCGGGCCAGGTAGGTGTCGCGCGGAGTCGACCGGCCTGCAGCGGCCTTGGTTGGAAGCGGGCGTCCGCTCGCCAGCAGCGTCGAAGGCGGCAATTTCGGCCTCGATTTGCTTGGTGACTTCGGGCAGAGCTGGGGCGCCATCGGGCGTGGAGAACTTGATTCCGTTGTACTCCGGCGGATTGTGCGAGGCGGTGAAGTTGATGGCGCCGTCGGCCTGTTCGCGAATCACGGCATAAGTGATGGCGGGCGTGGGAGCGGGGTCGGCGATGAGCGAGCGGCGTGATGCCGTGGGCGGCGAGGACATCCGCGGCCATGGAGCAGAAATGTTTCGCCGAGAAACCGGGGATCGCGGCCGACGATCACTCGCGCGCCGGAGGGCTTTTGCGCCGTTACGTAACGGGCGATTCCGGTGACTGCGCGTCGCACATTGGCGAAAGTAAATTCCTCGGCCACGATGGCACGCCATCCGGAGGTGCCGAACTTGATTTGGGTTGGCATGGAGAGCAGTTCTCGGTTGTCAGTTCCCAGTTCTCTGTTTCCCAGGGAACTTCAAAGTATCATTTTGATGCCTACGGCAATCAAAATGGATATAGTCGTATATCCGAGAGCTGATTTTATATGACCGATAAGATTGTCGTCTTTACCACCGCTGGATCGACCGAAGAGGCGCGGCGCATCGCCGATGCGCTGGTGGAACGGCGGCAGGCGGCCTGCGTCAATATCCTCAAGGGGGTTGAATCCATTTACCGCTGGAAGGGTAAGACCGAGGAGTCGCAGGAATGGATGCTGATGATCAAGACCACAGCGGCGGCATTCCAGAAGGTCTGCAAGACGATCCGGGAACTGCATTCCTATGAACTGCCGGAGTGCATGAGCATGCCGATCACGGAAGGATCGGCGGAGTATTTGAAGTGGATTGACGAGTCGGTGGGAGAATCTAAATAGCTTTTAACGCTTGCTCGAGGTCGGCAAGTATATCTTCTACGTCCTCGATTCCCACCGAAATGCGGACCATGCCGTCGGTGATGCCAATGGCTTTTCTTCCCTTCACTCCCAGCGCGGCGTGAGTCATGGTGGCGGGATGGGAGATTAGCGTCTCGACTCCGCCCAGCGACTCGCCCAGCGAACAGACTTTCACATTCTTTAGCAGCTTTTTCGCGTTGGAGAGTGAGCCGGTCTCGAAGGTGATCATGGCGCCGAAGCCAGTCATTTGCCGCTTCGCCAGCTCATGCTGCGGGATGGTCTGGCAATCCAGGATAGAAAACTTTCTTCACTTTCTGGTGCCGTGGCCAGAAACTCCGCGACCGTTCTGGCCGCTGCGGTCGTGCTGCTCCATGCGGACGGCCAGAGTTTTCACGCCGCGCAGCACCAGCCAGCATTCAAAGGGAGAGAGGATCGCTCCGGCCGCCTTTTGGACAAAGCTCAGCTGTTCCACTTGCTCGGGCCTGGTGCAAACCACCACTCCGCCAAGTCCGTCGCTGTGGCCGTTCAGAAACTTTGGTGGTGGAGTGAACCACCATGTCGGCGCCCAGCGCGATGGGCTGCTGAAAATAGGGCGACATGAAAGTGTTGTCCACCACCAACTCGATTTTCTTGTGGCGCGAAGATCTGGCTGATGGCTCGAATATCGGTGACCGTCATTAAGGGATTGGTTGGGGTTTCCACATAGACCATGCGGGTGCGTTCGCGGATGGCCGTTCTCTACGTTTTTTGGGTCGGTGGTATTCACGTAGGTGAATTCCATCCCATAGCCGGTCAGAACCTGATTGAAAAGACGCGGCACGCCGCCGTAGAGGTCGTGTCCGCAAACCACGTGGTCGCCGGACTTGAACATGGCGCAAATAGCGTTGATGGCCGCCATGCCGCTGGCGAAGACACGGGCCGCGATGCCGCCTTCGAGCGCGGCCAGGTTTTGCTCCAGGCGGGTGCGGGTGGGGTTGGAAACGCGGGCGTACTCATAGCCCTTGTTCTTGCCGAGTTCCTGCTGCACGTAGGTAGAAGTCGGGATAAATGGGCACGGCGACTGCGCCGGTTTCAGGATCAGGCTCCTGGCCGGTGTGGATGGCGCGAGTGGCGAAGCCGGGTTGTTTTTGGGGCTTCATTATTCGCTCAATTCCTTGCTACATGTCATCCTGAAGCGGCCCAAGCCGCGAAGGATCTTACGAAACACGGGAATCGGTAGGGCGGCAGACGGGCCGGTAGTGGACCTCGCGACCGCGCCGATTACGCCCGCTCCAGGATGACAAAGCTACCCGCCTTCAAAAATCCTTTTCGACAGATAACGTTCCGCAGAATCTGGGATTACCGTGACCACACGCTTCCCTGCCCCGAGGCGGCGGGCAATTTGTACGGACGCGAACACATTGGCTCCGCCACTCGAACCTGACAACACACCCTCGCAGGCGGCCAGGTCTCTTACCGTGCCAAATGCGTCAGAATCGCTGACCATGATGACTTCGTCGCAAACGGATGGATCAAAATTTCTGGGGATGAAGGTGTTTCCAATACCTTCGACTTTGTGCTTGCCGGGCTTGCCGCCTCCGAGAATTGAACCCTGGGTTTCGACCGCAATCGCCTAAAACGCGCGGCAAGCGCTCTTTGAGATAGCGCGCGACCCCGGTAAAAGTTCCGGCAGTGCCTGCGCCGATGACGACTGCATCAATCTGCTCTTCCATCTGCTCGAAGATTTCCCGGGCTGTGGTCTGGTAGTGGTAATCAGGATTGGCGGGGTTGTCGAATTGCGCGGCCAGGAAAGTATTGGGGTCACGGGCGGCAAGTTCCCGGGCGCGATCAATAGCTCCCTGCATTCCCTCAGCTTCCGGGGTGCGCGTGACCTCAGCGCCCAGAGCACGCATGATGAGGGCTTTTTCCTCTGAGAAGCCTTGCGGGAGAAACAGGCGCACACGATAACCGCGATTGATGCCAATCAGCGCCAGACCAATACCGGTGTTCCCCGCGGTGGCTTCGACGATGGTGCCTCCCGATTTGAGCTTACCGTCTTCTTCGGCGCGCTTGATGATGCCAATCGCGGCACGGTCTTTCACGCTTCCGCCGGGATTGAGATACTCCAGCTTGGCGAAGACTTCGCCCGCGCCTGTAGGAACGATGCGCTTCAACTGCAGAATGGGGGTCTCACCGACCAGCTTGGTGATGTTGTCGGAGACGCGCAGGCGGCTTTGTTCGGTGGTCTTTAAAGGCACACTAAAAGACTACGAAAGCAAGCTGAGAGCGTCAACGTGACTTCCGGGCCGGGAGTTGGTAATTTCGCCCTTGGAGCCTGCCCAGCAAATAGCGGTGTAGTAACGTAGCTCCGTTACGTCTTTCCGTCCGCCGCCGTATTCGGAGCTGGATTTCCGGCGCTACCCAGACGGTAGCGAAGCTACGTCTCTACGACTCAGAAATAGGGATTAGTTGGAGCCCCCAGAGGCGGGATTTTGACCAGCGTAATAACCGCTACGGGTTCTGACTGTGAGCTTGCCGTAGCCTTTGGAGTGGGCGTCCACGCGAATGGTGCGGTAGCCGCCAACGCTTTTGGGGGTGGTTGGTTTGTAGCCGATGGTGTATTGGCTGCGGATATCGTGGGCTACGGTGCGGCTGATCTCGTCAACCTGATCAACGGTCTTGGGCAGGAACGCGATTCCGCCGGTTCTGAGGGCAAGGGTTTCGAGGGCGCGTTTGGCGCGGCGTTCTCCCTCTTCGCCACCCAGCAGGCCGATGGCGTAGACGGTGGGACCATTCTCCACCTGCAACCAGCGTACTGCCTGCTCGAGCGTGCTGCGGCTGGCGTTGTCTTCCCCATCGGTAACCACGAACAAGACCTTCTTTTGCAGTTTGGCGAGTTTGAGCTGCTCGGCCGAAGCGACGACTGCATCGTATAAGGCCGTCCCGCCGCGGGCCTCCACTTTTTCGAGTGCCTGCCGCAGCAGAGGAACGCTACCGGTAAAGTCCTGGTCAAGGTAATACTCGTCGTTGAAATTGACCACAAACACCTGATCCTGCGGATTGCTGGACATAACGAGGTCCAAGGCGGCTTTGTTGACCTTGTCGCGTTTTTCCCGCATGGAGCCGGAGTTATCAATCACGATGCCCATGGCCACGGGGACATCTTCGCGGCGAAAGGACGTGAGCGGCTGCGGCTTATCGTTTTCGAAGACCGTGAAGGCATCCTTGCCCAGATCGAGCACCATGTGGTCTTTGTTATCCACTACCGAGGCGTGGAGAACAACCTCTTCGACTTCTTTTTTGAAGACGAAGACACCGCTGTCAGCGTCGGGCGACGCAGGTGGCTCGGGTTGAGCGGCTGAAGGAGCGTTTTGCTGAGCGGGTGCGGCTGGCTGCGATTGCGGGCTGGGGGAATCCTGCGCGCGGGTTGCTGTGCTAAAGATTGCCAGGTTGAACAAGAATAGGCCGGCCAAAACGATCCAGAGTCGGCTATTCCGAAGGTGCATAGTATCCCGTCTTGGCATAGACACGAAGCGGCGGCAACCCTTTCGGGGGGGTAAGCTTCACCTTGATTTTACGCCATTTGCCGTCGTGTGCCTTGTTCTTAGGACGGTATCCGATCACATATTGGTTGCGTAGCTCGGTGCCAATTTTTGTCGCGACGTCGGCCAAGTCGTTCGGGTTGTCTATGGTAAAAGCTCGTCCGCCGGTGAGATCGGTTATTTCGGCGAGCAGGGCTGGACCAAGCTGCTCTTCGGTGGTCTGCATGTAATGGTCATAGATTCCGATGGCATAGATGAGGAGATCGGCCTCTTTGACGGTGGATTTGATCTCGCCCTCGGTATAGCGGCTGTGATTGTCGCCACCGTCGGAAATGATGAGCAGAGCCCGCTTGGGGTACTTGGCCTGGCGCATTTTATGCACGCCGAGATAGATGGCATCGAGCAGAGAAGTGCGGCCGCGCGGGGCGGTAAACATCAATTTGTTCTGGATCTCATCAGCCGCCTGCGTGAAATCGGAAAGCTGCTCGGGCTGGTCGTTGAAGGCGATCAGGAAGAACTCATCCTGAGGATTCGCCGTTTTCATAAACTCGACAACCGCTTCGCGAGCCCGGTCAATCTTGCTGCTCATGCTGCCACTCATATCAAAAATAATGCCCAACGAGACCGGGGCATCTTCGCTGGAGAAGCTGCGGATTTCCTGTGCATCCTTGCCTTCAAAAACGCTGAAATTCTCGCGGTCGAGGCCGGTTACCAGGCGATTCAGCGGATCGGTGATGGTGACAGGGACCAGGACCAAGTCCACATCCACTTTCATGGGCTTGGTGTGGGTCTGCAGAGCAGCATCAACAATCTCGCTCTTGGTGGTGTCTGGGGGTTTGACGCGGGGAGCGATGTGCACTTCCTCAACATCGCTCACCTGAGCTGTGGCACTCAGGGTAATACCCAGAATCAGGGCCGGTAAGCACAGGAGCAGGCACATGAGACTGGGGTAATGCGGTGAACGCACAGATTTGGCTTGCCCGGCAAAAGAGGGGTCCGAAAGAGAGGTCCCGGGTTCTGAACAGCGGCGAGAGAACCCGCGCACGCGGTAGCGGGTCATACCACACCTCGTTAATTGAATCGTAGCATAGCGCACTTCCGGCTATCTCATAACATTTTTATCGGCGATCTGCCCTATCTGCGCAAGAAATTACACCGTTTTGACATTTCGAAGGTCCGCAGTCTTCCCGGAGTGTTGCCATTTCCCACATCCGCCAAGACAGCGCCCTTGGTGCGTAGCAGGCTGATACAATCTGAGGCTTACTTATGGCTCATATCGCACCCTTTCGCGCCCTTCGTTACGACCAGAACCGGGTTTCTTTGTCGAAGGTGGTTACCCAGCCTTACGACAAAATCAACCCTCAGATGCTGGAAGCCTATTACGCGGCTAGTGCTTATAACTTGGTACGTATCATCCTGGGTAAGCGGATGGCTACCGATGACGGCGGGGACAATCCCTATACCCGGGCGGCCGGTTTCCTGGGGGATTGGAGGAAAGAAGGAGTGCTGGCGCAGGATGCCGAGCCTTCGCTCTATTTCTATTCTCAGCGCTTTACCGTGCCCGGGACCTACACGGACGCAGAGCGCCAGGGCTTTATTGGCCTGGGACATATAGAGGACTACTCGGCTCAGGTCGTGTTCCGCCACGAGCAGACGCTGGCCAAGCCGAAGGCCGACCGGCTGGACCTGCTGCGGGCGACCCGTGCCCATTTTGGGCAGATTTTCATGCTCTATAGCGACCCGGCGAGCGAGATTGAGACCATCCTGGCTCCGGCTGGGCCGGCCGACATGGAGACCCGCGACGAATATGACGTGCTGCACCGGGCATGGAAGGTCTCCGATCCCAAGATCATCGAAGCGGTTCGCGGCAAGATGCGGGACAAGAAGCTCATCATTGCGGATGGGCATCATCGGTATGAGACGGCGCTGAACTACCGCAATGAGCGGCGGGCGGCGGCCGGAGCCACTGGCGCAAAAGCTGGTCCAGAAAAAGGCGCGCCTTATGAATTTGTGATGATGACCTTCGTCAACATGGACAGCCCGGGGCTGGTGATCCTGCCGACCCATCGCGTAGTACATGGGTTGGCATCGTTCTCCGCGGATGCGCTGCGCGACGGCGCGCGGGAATACTTTAGTGTGGAGGAAGTGGATCCGGCGATTGATGCGGCGCGCGCCCACGGCATTCTGCGCGAAGCCTCGCAGGCGGGGAGCGCGCTGCTGGCCGTGACGGCGAACCGGGCGTTTCTGCTGGACCGTCCTAAAAAGCTGGGAGCGGAGATTTTTGCCGGCCTGTCGCTCCGGCAGCAAGCGCTGGATGTGGTGCAACTGCATAAATGCCTGCTGGAGGGCGTGCTGCGATTGTCCGAGGAATCCATTCGCAACCAGCAGAACATCAGCTACTACCGGGAAACCGATGAGGCGCTGGCCCAGGTGCGCAAAGGCGCGGCCAATGTGGCCTTCCTGATGAGCCCGGCCCGCATGCAGCAGGTGCGCGACATCGCGTTTGCGGGTGAAGTGTTGCCGCAGAAATCCACGGACTTCTTTCCAAAGTTGCTTAGCGGGTTGTGTGTTTATCCGCTGGAGTAGCGGCGGGGAGTAGTAACTTGAGGGGTGCCATCTAAGTCGCTTCGTTACTCTTGGTCCTCATACTCCCCGGGAACATCATCCTCGGGCACCTCGTGCGTGCGAACTTCCCTCTCATCGCTGCCCTCGGCATCTTCCACGCCCGCCACTACGTCAGCCTCGAAGGCGTTTCCTTCCTCAACCAACTCGTCAACGCTCTCCGAATCCGCATCTTGGACGGTAGGCAATCCCTGCAGATCTCCCGATTGCCGGCCGGAACGCGCCGCGGATATCTCCGGTGAGAATTCCACCGTATCTTCGCTCTGCCTTTTTTCCCGAACCCGTTTCTTGAGCCCGGTCACTGTCCGCGCAGCGCTTGTCTTCTTGCCGGCGGCCCTCGTTTTCAGCGCCGCCTTTTTTTGAGCTGCTTTCTTCGCCAGCTTCTTTTTAGCCAGCTTCTTCATCGGCGGCTTCTTGTTGCGGGTGGCTCTTTTGGACTTCGTCTGTTTCTTCTTGGTTTTCTTCCTTGCGGCCATAGGCGCAGTTTACCACCGGCGCATGTGCGCTCTTGAGGAAAACAAGTGGGTTCCTGCATTCCTGGCGCGGCCGCTTCGGACGCCTTCCTGGCACAACCCGAACTGCCCCCAGGCGCGAGGGAAGTCCGTAAGAAATTCCACAGGCGTTGCGGGGCGAGTTAAGATGACTTGCATGCCCGGCCCGCAAGAACTCCTGCTGGAAATAGCCAATTGTTCGGTCGCCGGAGATCTCCGCAGGAATCCCACTCGTCCGCATCCCTGCCAGAGAATTGTGAGCAGCCAGGGCGGGACAGTCTTTCAATTACCCGAGCCCTGGGTCGGACAGATTGATCGTGCCCCGATACTTTTCATCGGCGCCAATCCTTCGCTTGACCAAGACGAGAGATTCCCCAACTCCGACAAGAGCGAGTGGGCGGACCATCGCGTTATCGATTTTTTCTCTAACCGGTTCACCTCTTCGGAAAGATGGGTCGAGAAGTACAAGGTGTCGCTGAGAAATGGAAAGTACTCCAAGACCAGCGTGCGTTTTTGGCTGGCGGTTCGGCAGCGCGCTTCCAAAATCCTGGACAAGGCCGCTGCTGAAGTGGAGCCGGGGGTTGACTTTGCGCTGACCGAGGTTGTCCATTGCAAGTCTCGGTTGGAGGAAGGCGTTCGCGAAGCAAGCTGCTTCTGTCGCAAGCGCTATCTGAAACGAATCCTGGAGATCGCCGCCGCGAAAGTCATCATCGTGTACGGAAGCGTGGCGCGCGCGGCGGTCGAGAGTGCGTTTCCTCGCGAGAGCGTGGCCACCCTCAGCGAGCGCATCACCGGGCCGCATACACTCTTCGGCATCTCCCGCATCATTGCGTTTCTGCCGAAACCAAATGCGTGGCACGGCGGAATGGCCTTTGAAGAATCGGAGCTGTCCGCAATTCGAATCCATCTCAGCGGCTAAAGCGGAGAAACTGTGCGGTTGGTGTGAACGCTACTTATGCGCCAACACCTGCAAACGGATCATGCGGACGTGCACGCGACCTTGAGAATCCGCAGAGTGCTCGCGCAGGTAGCGGACGGTCACGGCTTCGATGAATGCCTCGCGGCGTTGCTCGGCTACTCGCGTGGTATAGGGATGCCAGGCTGTCCGCAACCAGCCGGTGAAGGCTTCCCGGCTTTCGTGGACCATGTCTTTTTCAATCAGCTCGACCGAGTCCGGATGCAGCCCTGCGGCCTCGATCCACTTGCGATATTCCTCCGCGCCGTGAAAGCCGTAGTGCGATTCCCGCGGCCGCCACTCCGCATGCCATTTGGGATCTGCCAGGCCTGCTTCCATGGACTGAACGATCTCCTCGCTGTTCCCTTTTCCACCCATTTGCAGCACACATCGGCCACCGGGGCGCAGACTGCGCGCAATGCCCGCCAGCACCGGCCTGTGATCGAGCACCCAGTGCAACACGGCGTTTGAGAAAATGGCGTCAAACTCAGAATCGAACGGAAGGGCACTGGCGTCGGCTTGCCGAAAGCTGAGATTGGGAAATTGCGAAGGCGGAAAGTGGGTTTGCGCGTGCGCGATCATCTCCGGCGAGAGGTCCACGCCGACGACGCGGCCTTGCGGAACTAGTTTGGCGATCTCGGCGGTGTTGCGGCCATCGCCGCAGCCAATGTCCAATACGCTTTCGTGGGGCTGGGGCGCGAGCAGGGTGATGAGCTCTTTTGCCCAGCGCTCCTGCCCTTGCGAATGCCGGGCATAGTCGGCGGGATTCCATTGATGAGCAGCATTCGACATTCCGTGGGGCCTCGAAATTGATTGTAAACTTGGAGAAGCCACGGCATGGGCGCATGATCCTATGCTCTACTGCTCGACGTTTCAGATTTATTCGTACCGCTATTCATACCGCAGCGCCACCATGGGATCCACTTTGGCCGCACGGCGGGCGGGCAGCAGGCAGGCAGTTGCTCCTACAGCAAGAAGCACGCAAACCGCGCCAGCAGCCAGTGTCGGATCGTATGGGCTCACCTGGAAGAGGAGACTGCTCACCAAACGCGCCGATCCAAACGCCAGCACAACACCCGCAACGGCGCCCGCAGCAACCGGAAACAGCCCATCGCGCAGCACCAACCGATAGATACTCGCACGCTGCGCGCCCAGCGCGATGCGCAATCCAATCTCGCGAGACCGCTGCACGACGGAATAGATGATCACCCCATAGACGCCGAGTCCTGCCAGAAACAGCGCGCTGACAGCGAACAGGAGCAACAGGTCCATCTCGAAGCGCTGGTTGCTACCGAGTCGGCGACCACGCCACTCAATGGCGCGCACCGCCGGAACGGGCACGCTTCGGTCAACGCTCCAGATGGTCTGCCGAATCGCATCCGCCATCTCGCGATGGGTCCTGATGGGTTCGGAGTACCAGTCCAGCGCTACGACTCGCAGCGGTACCAGTACGGAACATAGATCAGCATCGGATCGGGCTTGGCTAGGGAAATCGTCCTCGCATCTGCGACCACCCCAACGACCGTAAACGGCTTCTCGCTGGCAGGATCTCCCCGGGTGAACTGCTGCCCAACAGGATCCTTTCCTGGCCACAGCGTCTTCGCCGTCTTCTCTGAGACCAGTGCCAGATTCTTGCCCCAGTCGCTCTGGCTGAAAAACTGTCCCGATACGAGTTGCAGATGGATCGTCGAGAAATATTCAGGGCTAACCCAGCGAAAGCTCTCCAGCGGCAATTGCGTGACCGGCCGAGTAGTCTCCCGCAATCCGCGCCATGTCGCCCCAACTATCTCCCGTCAGTGGCAGCACGCTTGTGATGGCTGCATGCTCCACTCCCGGCAGCCGATCCATGCGTCCAGGATTTCTCTATAAAATGCTGCGCGATGTTGGTCATCGGGATAGGACTCCGTCGGCAAGTCGATCATGGCCGTGATAGTGTCTGCTCGCGTCGTGAATCCGCGGTCCACGCGCATCAGCTTTACCAGGCTGGTGGTCAGCAATCCGGTCATTAGCACCAGCGCAACGCTCACCGCCACTTCGAATCCCACCAGAACTCGCCGGGCGCGTCGGCTCCCGCGCGATTCGCTTGCCAGACGCGACTCCGAGTGAAGAACTTCATTTGGAGCTGTCTTGGAAACCATGAATGCTGGCGCCGCTCCGGCCAGCAATGTTGCCAGGACAGCCAGAAACAGCGCGCATCCCGCTCCAGCCCAGTCCAGATGCAGAGGGTCCCGAAAATCGAGTGCCGGAGGAAGGAACCGCTGCATTGCGGGAACGATGACCGACGCGAGCAAAACCCCCAGCCGCCTCCGACGGCGGCGCAGCACAGCAGTTTCGCGGAGCGCCATGCGCACCAACTCGGCACGGCTTGCGCCCAGTGCCGCGGCCACTGCCATCTGCTGCCTCTGCCCGACTGCGCGTGCCAGCAGACAAGTTCGTAACGTTCACGCATCCCACCAGCAACAACCCTGCAACGGCTGCCAGCAACATCATCAGCGGTTTCCGGTTATTCCCCACCAGCTGCTTCCTGAAAGGCGTGAGCTTCGCCGACAAGAGTCGCTTTCTCATTCGCGGCCAGATTCGCGCTGATCGTGTGTTGCAGTGCGTCCAAGTCTGCCGTCGCCGCAGCGACAGATACTCCCGGTCTTAGCCGTGCCAGACCGAAGTAATTCAAATCTCCCATCTGCTCGGTCGAGCAGATCCTTCGAAAAGGCCAGTGGCACCAGTACCCCAAGTGGCAATGGGCGATTTGTTCAGCCAATTGTGCCCAGTTCTGGATGGAGGCATGTGGAACGACTGCGGCATCACGCCGATCACCGTATAGGGAAAGCCATTCAGCCGAATGGTTTTGCCAACAATGCCGGGATCGCCGCCAAATTGTTCACGCCACAGGTCGTACATCAGGACTGCGACGTGCTCGTTGCCCGGTTGCGCTTCGCTTTCAGTAAATGCGCGCCCCAGCTGAGGCTGTACCCGGAGCACCGAGAAAATATCCCAGGGGTCGCACGCAGGGTCCGACCTCCAATGGATGGCCCTCCGCCCCAAGCGGCACAGAGCCTTGCTGCATCACCGCCATCGAATCGAAGCTGCGGTTGTGTTGCTGCCAGAAGATGAAGTGGTTCGCGTTGACACGGCAGGGTCGGATAGATATTGCTCCATTCCGCACGCTATTTCTTCCATGGTCACAAGCCGATCCGCCTGCGCAAAAGGCAGCGGGCGCAGCATCACGTCATAGACCAAGAGTGAAAATCGCCGTCGTCGCGCCAATGCCCAGCGCCAGCGTCAGCACGGCCACCGCCGTGAATCCCGGACTCTTCGCCAGCACCCGTACCGCGTACCGCAAATCCTGCCAAAGATTGCTCATCGCGCCTCCTTACAGACGAGTGATTACAGTCTAGAGACGCAATTGATCCCCCAAACCCACTTGGAATGTAAGCCGCTAGAGACAAATGGGTTATTCGGTTTTTCCACTGGATGAGAAAGTCAATAAGTGTCCGATTCTGGACTTTACTGTCCGGAATCGGACAGTTGGCCTTCTGGACGCCGATCGCGAGAATTGCCGAGGCGAGGTTCCGCCGGATCGAAAATCCAGATCTCCCGCACAGATCTATGCGGTCACCGACTGGTATTCCTCGTACGCGCCCTTGAAGTCGGTGATCTTGTGATCGGCCTCGAAATGCCAGATTCTGGTGGCGACTTCGTCAATCAAATCGTGATCGTGCGTAACCAGCAGCACCGTTCCCTGATAGCGCTGCAATGCGATATTCAGCGCGTTGATGGATTCCAAATCCAAGTGATTCGTCGGCTCATCGAACACCAGAACATTCGGTTTCTGCAGCATCAATTTGCAGAACAGCAACCGCGCCGTCTCTCCGCCGGAAAGAACTTCGGTGCGCTTGTTGGCTTCGTCCTTCTGAAAGAGCATTTGGCCGAGCAGCCCACGAATTTCTTCGGTGGAGGCTCCCGGCTCCCACTGATGCAGCCAGTCAAATGCCGTGGTTCCTGGCTCAACCAGCGCGCGGTGATCCTGCGCGAAATAGCCGATGGACGATTCATGTCCCCAAATCACTTTTCCGGAGCTGAGGAATGGGCCACCGTATGAGCTGGTTTTGCGTAACTCGGCTTCCGGCGTGGTCGGGGAATTTGCCAGCAACGCATTCAGCAAAGTTGTCTTGCCGGCGCCGTTGCGGCCCATTAAAGCGATCTTTTCGCCCCGGGTCACGCTGGCGGTGAAATTCCGTACGACGGGCGTTTCGTCGTAGGACTTGCTCACCTGTTCCAGTTCCAGGATATGTTTGCCTGAAGGGCGCTTCTGCTCAAACTTCAGGAATGGCCGCTGGATGTTCGACCTGGCCAACTCCGTCACCTGCAGGCGCTCCACCTCTTTGCGGCGCGATTGCACCTGACTGGAGCGCGTACCGGCGGAGAAGCGCGCGATGAATTCGTTCAATTGCGCGATCTTCTTTTCCCGCTGGGCGTTCTGGCCTTCAATTTGTGAACGTATTTGCGTTTTTGCCACTACCATATCGTCATACGTGCCGGTATAAGTGATGATGGTCTGGTAATCAATGTCGGCGATATGGGTGCAAACGCTGTTCAGGAAATGCCGGTCGTGCGAGATGACGATCAGCACGCCGTCGTAGTCATTCAGAAAACCTTGCAGCCAGTGGATCGAATCGAGATCCAAGTGGTTGGTGGGCTCGTCCAGCAGCAGGGCTTGCGGATGCCCGAATAAAGCCTGCGCCAGCAGCACTCGCACTTTCTGTCCGCCGGGCAGTTCGCTCATCTTGCGTTCGTGCAAATCGTCGGGGATGTCGAGACCCTGCAAGAGCAAAGCCGCATCGGTTTCCGCGGTATAGCCGTCCTCTTCGCCGATCACGCCTTCCAGCTCGCCAAGTTTCATGCCATCTTCGTCGGTCATTTCCGGCTTGGCATAGATGGTGTCGCGCTCTTCAAGCGCCGCCCACAGCCGCTTGTTGCCCATGACCACAGTATCTATCACGCGATAGGGATCGAAAGCGAATTGATCCTGGCTTAGCACTCCAAACTTGCGCGGCCGCACCACGGTTCCCTTCTGCGGCTCCATCTCGCCGGTGAGCAATTTCAGGAACGTGGATTTGCCGGCGCCATTCGGCCCCGTCAGACCGTAGCGCTTGCCGTCGGTAAAGGCGGTGGAAACATCCTCAAACAGAACTTTAGCGCCGTAGCGCATGGATACATTGCTAACCGAAATCATGCTCGTCCAGGGAACTGCGAGGAAATTGCCCGGTAAAGGCGGGAACGCAGCTGCTGTAGTAAGGATATCACGCCGGTTCGGCCATTCCAGGCGGCTGAGGATGCGGATCGCGCTGCGCGCATGGTAGGCTCTTTGAGGTTCCAATTTTATCCGGCATTCGATCCGCCCTATCTTCGATTGGCCCTATCAAGGAGTCCATGAACGATCTTCGACCCGCTCACCCCGTGAATCTTCAGGCTCTTACCAAACAAGTCATGCAGGAAAACGGTTTCGCTCCCGCTTTCCCGCCCGCGGTGATGCAGCAGGTGGCGGATTTGAAAGCTCATCCGCCCCAGATCGCGCCCGGCGGCGATGTTCGCGACTTGCGCAGCCTGCTGTGGTCTTCGATCGACAACGATACCTCGCGCGATCTCGATCAGATTGAAGTCGCCGAGCGCCTGCCGAACGGCGATACCAAAGTCATGGTCGGCATCGCCGATGTGGACGCGTACGTCCCCAAGAACTCCGCGATGGACCAGTACGCCGCCGATCAAACTACGACTATCTATGCCAGCGTGCGGAATTTTTCCATGTTACCCGAGGATCTCTCCACCGGCCTCACATCATTGCTGGAGAATCAGGACCGCGCCAGCATCGTGATTGAGTTCATCGCCGGCGCCGATGGCTGCGTCAAATCCGGCAATGTCTATCGCGCCATTGTCCGCAACAAGGCGCAGCTTACCTACAACGGCGTCGGAACCTGGCTCGACGGCAAAGGCCCGGCGCCCGCGAAGGTTGCGAGTTCGCCCGACCTGCAAGCGCAACTCAAGTTGCAGGACGAGGTGGCGCAGGCCCTCATGAACCAGCGCTATCGTCACGGCGCCCTGAATCTCGAGAGCAGCGAGATACGGCCGGTGGTAGTCGATCAGCAGGTAGTGGACGTGATGGGCCAACAGAAAAATCACGGCACGGAACTGATCGAAGATTTCATGATCGCAGCCAATGGCACGGTGGCGCGCATGCTCGAAAAAGTTTCTTCGCTGCGGCGCATCGTGAAAACTCCAGAGCACTGGGACCGGATTGTGCAACTTGCGGCGCTGCATGGCGTCACTTTGCCTGCGGAGCCTGACTCCAAAGCGCTGAATGATTTTCTGTTGCAGCGCAAAGCCGCCGATCCGGATTCCTTTTCGGCGCTTTCCCTGGCCGTGATCAAGCTGATCGGGCCGGGCGAGTATGTTTTGGAACGTCCCGGCGACCCGGAGATTGGTCACTTTGGCCTGGCGGTGCAGGACTACACGCATTCGACCGCACCCAACCGCCGCTTCCCCGATCTGGTTACGCAACGGCTGATTAAGGCTCTGCTGGCCGGCCAGCCCGCTCCATACTCCGACAGCGAGTTGGATGCCATCGCGAAACATTGCACGGAGCAGGAAGATGCCGCGCAGAAAGTGGAGCGGGAGATGGCCAAGCGCCTGGCTGCCATCGCCATGAGCCATAAGATCGGCCAGGTCTTCGACGCGGTGGTCGCCAACGTCGGCTCGCACGGCACCTTCGTTCGCCTGCTACAGCTTCACATGGACGGATTGCTGGCGCAGGGAGCCAACGG